>CAVXZM010000026.1:0-304796 GCA_963766315.1 uncultured beta proteobacterium | reverse complement strand
GGGGTTCTAGTCAGCGCCGCGCGCCCGCGCTCGACACGTAGACCCAGACCGTGTCGATGTCGTCGGGCTTGAGCACGCCGCCCCACGCGGGCATCGCGCGCTTGCCGTTTGTCACCGACTCCACGAAGCGCGCCTTGTCGCCGTGCGGGAAAGTGCGCAGGTCGAAGAAGCCGCCGCCCGGCGAACCATGTCGACGCCATGGCACTTCTGGCAGAAGTCCTTGTACATGCGCTTGCCCTGCTCGACCTTCACCGGGTCGACGGGCACGGCGGCTTGTGCCGCCGGCGCGGGTGCCGGGTCGGGGGCGTTCGGGTCGATCAGTACTGGAGGGTGCGCGGCCGGGGGAGGGGGTGGCGGCGGCCCTGCCGTCGCCACGCCCGCCAACAAGAGCGCGAACCACCAGCACGCGCAGAGCCTCGCGGAGCTTGGACGCGCCGACTTGACAGTCATCAGCGAACGCCCGCCTTCAGTGCAAGGCGAAGGTCCAGACCGAACCACCAGCCGGAACCGACGGCAGGTTCGGGTCGCCGCCGACCGCCGCGTAGAGCGACGCCGCGCCACTGACGACAGTGACGTACTGCTTGCCATCACGTGACCACGTGATCGGCAGGCTGGTGATGCCCGAGCCGGTCGGAACTTCCAGAGCTGCTTGCCGGTGTCGGAGTCCAGCGCCATGAATTCGCCGAGCAGGCTGCCGGTGAACACCAGGTCGCCAGCGGTCGACATCACGCCCGACCAGTGCGGTACCTTCACCGGCACGTCCCACACGTGCTTGCCGGTGCGCGGGTCGATCGCCGCGATGAAGCCGCGGTTGCCGTCCGGTGGATCGACCCAGCCGGTGATGTCGACGCCGAAGAACATTGCCGGCAGCTTCAACTCCTGGCGCACATTCTTCAGCTTGCTGCCGAGGTTGTTGCCATTGATGAAGGCGAGCTGACGCTTCGGATCGAAGCTCATCGGCTGCCAGTTCTTGGCGCCGAGGATGTTGGGCCAGACCTCTTCCTCGCCGGTCATCTGCTCCTGGTTCTTGAAGCGCTTGGTCAGGTCGGTCTCGATCGGTCGGCCGGTCGTCATGTCGACGCCGCTGGCCCAGGTGATCTTCTTCGCGTACGGATTGGCCTCGAGGAGTTTGCCGTTGCTGCGATCGAGCACGTAGAAGAAACCGTTGCGGTTCGCGTTGACGATCGTCTTCACCGACCTGCCGTCCATCGTGACGTCGGCCAGCACCATCTCGGCGACGCTGTCGTAGTCGTACGCGTCGCCCGGCGAGAACTGGTAGTGCCAGACGACCTCGCCGGTCTTGGGCCGAAACGCCAGCACCGAGCAGATGTACAGAGCATCGCCGCCCTTGGCGGGCATCTGCGGATTCCAGGGCGCGCCGTTGCCGGTACCCCAGTAGACGAGGTCGAGATCGGCGTCATACGAGCCCGTGATCCAGGTCGTTCCGCCGCCGTTCTTCCACTGCTCGGAGCCGTTCCAGGTCTCCGAGCCCTTTTCGCCCGGCGCCGCGGTCGTGTAGCGCGTCCAGAGCATCTTGCCCGTCTTGGTGTCGTAGCCGCGGATGAAGCCGCGCGTGTTGTACTCGCCGCCCGACATTCCGGTCATGACCACGTCGCCGACGACCAGGGGTGCGCCGGTGATCGAGAAGCCCTGTTTGTAGTCGGCCACCTTGGTCCGCCAGAGGACCTTGCCGTCGACAGCGCTCATGGCCATCAGTTGGGCGTCGAGCGTTGCGCGATAGATGACGCCGTCGCGCAACGCAAGGCCGCGCGTCTGGATGCCACAGCACACCATGCTGGCCACGTCCGCCGGCAGGTCGATCATCGTCTTCCACTTCTGGCGGCCCGTGACCGCGTCGATGGCGACGGTGGAGGTGTGGGTCACGACATACATCGTGCCGTCCTTGACCAGCGGCTGGGTCGACATGTTCGCGGAGTTGTCGAGACTCAGGTTCCACACCGGCACAAGGTCCTTGACCGTGGCGCGGTTGATCTGCGTCAGCGTCGAGTAGCGCTGCTGGCCCAGACCCATGCCGTAGGTCAGCACCTCTGCGTCTGCGCCACTGGTGCCTGCCATCGATGTCGTCGGTGCCCCGCTCTGGGCGCAGCTCACGACCAGCGCTGCCGCGCACACGCAGAACGCGCCGCGCATTCTTGTCGGAATCACTTTCATGGGATATGTCTCCATCGTTGTTGGGTCTGCAACCCACCGCATCGAGGCGGGGCGCCGTCGGAGCCTGTGTCGGCGCCTGACGAGCCAGCCAATCCTAGTCCTCGAAAGCCTTTCTGCCGATAGGAAATTGCCTCCTGTCACGACTCGGGGCGGCGGATCAACCGACTCCGCCATCGGTAGGGTTCTAGCGGCCGGCCGTCGAAGCCGCGTCGTCGCGGTTGCGGCGCAGCTGCTCGTCCATCAAGCGCTCGGCCTGGTCGTCCGAGACCGCCGGCGCCACGCTCGGCGGAGTCGCGTCGCGGCCGAGGTGCGTCAGCGCAGGCCACGCCAGCAGCGCGACGATGAGCAGCGTCTGCGCCGCCAGCTGCGGCGCCAGCGCTCGCGCCAGCGCGGGCAGCGGCGGCGCGACGCGCAGCGCGGCTGCGCGACATGACCACCGCGTAGCCGAGCGGCGGCAGGAGAAAGCCGAGCTGGAGCACGAGCAGAGTGAGCGCCGCGACCCACGACGCATCGGTGACCACGGTGAGCACCGGCGGCATCACGATCGGGACGACGAGGAAGATCATCTCGAAGGCGTCGAGCACGAACGCGCACGCGACCATGCCGGCAAGCACCGCGCCGAGCAGCGCGCGCGGGTGGGCCGCGAGCGCGAGCAGCGCCGCGGGCGACCAGGGCATCGGTGCCGAAGCCGCGCAGGACGAGCGAAAAGGTGGTCGCGCCGATGAGCAGCGCCATCAGTAGCCCGGTGAGGACCATCGCGTCGCCGACGACGGCGCGAAGCAGGGTGCGATCGAGCTGGCGACTGAGCGCGGCCCAGGCGAGCAGGAGGACGCCGCCGCTGGCCGCGGCTTCGACCGCATAGAGCTTGCCGACCGCGACCGCGCCGAGCAGCGCGGCGATGACCAGCGCGGCGATCAGCGCCTGCGCGGCGTCGCCGCGACGCATCGGCGCCGGCGCGTGCCGCGTCCGGCCGCGGCCGCGCCACGCGGCGATCGTCAGCGCGACAGCGAGCACCGCGAGCGCCGGGAACGATCGCCGCGCGCAGCACGTCCTGGGTGTTGACGACGCGCACCGACGGCATGGCTGAGGTTGATCGCCTGGGTGTGCGCGGTCAGCATCGCGTCGCCGAGGAGAAGCAGCACCAGCGACGGCGGAATGACGACGCCGAGCGTGCTCGCGATGCAGAGCGTCGCGGTCGCTTCGGCCGGGGCGACGCCGCGCTTCGCCAGCGCCGGCGCGACGGCGCGCGCCAGCATGTGCAGGCTCGCGCCGACCGAGCCGTTCATGGGCGCGAGCAGCGCGCCGACGCCGAGCGCCGAGAGCTGCGCCGACGCCGGGCTGCGCGCGAACAGCCGCTCGCCGCCGGCGTGCATCAGTCCGGCCAGCGGCAGGCGATTGAGCAGCGCGCCGATGAAGGCGTAGAGCGGCAGCGCCTGCAGCAGGTCGTGCTCGAGCAGGCCGACCAGCCGCGCCGGCAGGATGCCGAGAAAGGCGACGTCGAACGCGCCGCCGGCGACGCCGAGCGCGGCAAAGACCGTCGCCACGGCGAGCAGCACGGCATAGACCGGCAGGCCGGTCGTCGTCATGAGGATGATGGCGACGGCGAACATCGCCAGCCCGAAACCGCTCATGTCGTTCGCGCCGATTCGTCGAGACGCCGCGTCGGTCGCCGTCGCGGCAGGCGCGACGCAGATCGACCAGTGCCTGCAGCGCCATCAGCAGGGCCAGCAACAGGACGCTGATGCGGATCAGGAAGTAGAGCGGGTTGCCGGTGTCCGGAAAGGCCTCGCGCGCGACGCAGCGAATGCCAGGCCGGCGCCGCCGCGGCGAACAGCACGAACGCAGTCCAGGGCAACACGGCCAGCGCTTCGCCGCAGCGGGCGAGGCGTCGCTGCCAGCGCAGCGGGTAGCGCCCGACGAACAGGCCCGCCGCCAAATGCGCGCGACCGTGCGTGGCCGCGCGAATGGCGAGCGCGACATAGAGGGCGAACAGCCACTGCGCGATGTCGTTGGCCTGGCGCGACCAGGCGCCGACGAGGTCGCGCAACGGCCATTGCGCGAACAGCAGCAGGACCAGCGGCAGCACCAGCCAGGCGCCGAGCCGGGTGGCGCGATCGAGCGCGGGCGCGAGCGCGCGGGCCGTTCGGCGCAGTCGGTAGCGTTCGGCCATCGTCCCTAGAATCGCACGCGATGCGCCCGGAGACCATTGCGGCAGACCCCAGCGCAGCCGCCGCCCCGGCGCGCGCCGCCGATGCCGCCGCGAAGGCACTCTGGCCCGGCCTCGCGCTCGCGATGGCCGGCTCGATCGCGTTCTCGGGCAAGGCGATCATCGTCAAGCTCGCCTACCGCCACGGCGTCGACGCGGTGACGCTGATCATGTACCGGATGCTGTTCGCGCTGCCGCTGTTCGCGCTGCTCGCGTGGTGGGCCGGGCGCGGCCAGCCGGCGCTGACGCGGCGCGACTGGCTGGTCGTCTCCGGGCTCGGCTTCAGCGGCTACTACCTCGCCAGCTTCCTCGACTTCGCGGGCCTGGCGTACATCACGGCCAGCCTCGAGCGGCTGATCCTCTACCTCAACCCGACGCTCGTGCTGGCGCTCGGCGTCGTCGTGTTCAAGCGCAGGGTCTCGCCGCGCCAGATGATCGCGCTGGCGGTGAGCTACTGCGGCGTGCTGCTGGTGTTCGGCCACGAGGTTTCGCTGCAGGGAGCGAACACGGCGCTCGGCACGGCGCTGGTCTTCGCCAGCGCGGTCAGCTACGCGATCTACCTGGTCGCCAGCGGCGAGGAGGTGCAGCGCCTCGGCGCGCTTGCGCCTCACCGGGCTGGCGACCGAGCGTCGCCTGCCTGTTCTGCATCGCCCAGTTCTTCGTCCTGCGCCCGCTCGCGGCGTTCGCGGTGGCGCCCGAGGTGATCTGGCTGTCGGTGCTGAACGCGACGGCTGTGCACCTTCCTGCCGGTGCTGATGGTGATGATGGCGATCGAGCGCGTCGGCGCGACGGTGACGGCGCAGACCGGCATGATCGGGCCGTTGTCGACGATCCTGATGGGCGTCGTCATCCTCGGCGAGCCGTTCACCGGCTGGATCGTCGCCGGGACCGTGTTGGTGTTGACGGGCATCTGGCTGCTCGCGAAATGGAGAGATGACATGGACCTCGGAATCAGCGGCAAGTGGGCGCTCGTGTGCGCTGCGAGCAAGGGACTCGGCAAGGGCTGCGCGACGGCGCTCGCGAGGGAGGGCGTCAACGTCGTCATCACCGCGCGCGGCGGCGACGTGCTCGAGGCGACGGCGCGTGAGCTGCGCGCGCTCGGCAGCGGCGCGGAGGTGCGCGCCGTCGCCGGCGACATCACGACCGAAGCCGGCCGCGCCGCGGCGCTCGCCGCCTGCCCGCGGGTCGACATCCTGGTCAACAACGCCGGCGGCCCGCCGCCCGGCGATTTTCGCGACTGGGACCGCGAGGCCTGGATCAAGGCGCTCGACGCGAACATGCTGACGCCGATCGAGCTGATCAAGGCGACGGTGGACAAGATGGCCGAGCGCGGCTTCGGCCGGGTCGTCAACATCACCTCGGGATCGGTGAAGGCGCCGATCGACGTCCTCGGCCTCTCGAACGGCGCGCGCAGCGGCCTGACCGGCTTCGTCGCCGGCCTCGCGCGCACCAACGCTCGCCGAGCGCGGCGTGACGGTCAACGGCCTGCTGCCGGGCTGGTTCGACACCGACCGCGTGCGGACGATGGCGGCAACCACGGCCAAGCGCGACGGCGTGACGCCGAGTCGATCATCGACGCGAGGAAGCGCGGCGTGCCGGCCAAGCGCCTCGGCAACATCGACGAGTTCGGCGCCACCTGCGCGTTCCTGTGCAGCGTCCACGCCGGCTACATCACCGGCCAGAACCTGCTGATGGATGGCGGCGCCTACCCGGGAACGTTTTAGGCTGAGTCGTTCGCAGTCCCGGGAGTAAGGGGCGGCCGGCCGACCCAGCGCGCGGCCCCTCTTGCATGCGGCTAATCCGTGTGTATACTGAACTGAATGGTTCAGTATAGCCGGGCCCGCTTCGATGCCTCGTTCGCCGCGCTCTCGGACGCCACCCGACGCGGCGTTCTCGAGCAGCTCGGGGGTGCCGACGCTTCAATAACGGACTTGGCCGAGAAGTTCCACATGACCCTCACGGGCATGAAGAAACATGTCGGCGTCTTGGAGCAGGCGGGGCTCGTCACCACCGAGAAGGTCGGGCGCGTGCGGACCTGCAAGCTCGGCCTGCGCCGACTGGAGGAAGAGGCGGCATGGATCGAGAGGTACCACCAGCTCTGGGACGCCCGCTTCGACGAGCTGGACAAGGTTGTCGAGGAACTGAAGCGGAAGGAGAAGTTCGATGGACGCAAGAAGAGAGAGTAAGCCTGGCCCCTTGCAGAACCGCACGGCGGTGGAACGAAGATCCGAGCGTGAGCTGGTCGTGACGCGAACCTTCGATGGCCCGGCGCGCATCGTGTTCGAGGCGTGGACCAAGCCCGAGCTGCTCAAGCGGTGGTGGGCACCGAAGTCGACAGGCGTGTCCCTGCTTTCCTGCGAGGCGGATGTTCGTGTCGGAGGCAGGTATCGTTTCGAGCTCGGCCACGAGGCCTCAAGGCCTATGGCGTTCTTCGGCAGGTATATCGAAGTGACACCGCACTCGCGCCTCGTCTGGACCAATGAGGAAAGTGACGACGGTGCCGTCACCACGGTGACCTTCGAGGAAAAAGATGGCAAGACGCTGCTGGTCTTGCACGAGCTCTATCCCTCGAAGGAAGCGCTCGACGGCGCCCTCGCCGGGATGGAAGGCGGGATGCCCGAGTCGTTCGCGCAACTGGACGAGCTTCTCGCCACCCTGGGCTGAGCCCAACGCGGACGCCGGCGCTTCACGGCGCCGGCATGTCGGCGCCGCAGTTCCAGCATTGCTCGAACGGGCCGTCGACGCGCTCCTGGCAGGCGCGGCAGACCCAGTGGCGATGGACCGGATGGCGCAGGTCGTCGAGTAGCGCGCGCGCCCGCTCGAGCTCGCCGTCCTCGGTGATCCAGACCTCGGGCAGCGCCTGGTCGGGCGGCAGCTCGCCGGCGATGCTGCTCGCGTACATGCGCTGAACGGTCGCGGCGATGCCGGCGTTGGTCAAGCAGGTCGGCCCACAGCGTCGCAATGGCCAGGTTGGGGGCACGGGTGAGGCGTTTCATCGTCGGCTCTGGCACGATAGCGCACTGCCACCTGCTGCGAGCAACGCGATGACCCACACCACCACCAGCCACACGGTTCGCATCGACAAAGCCGGCGGCCCCGAGGAGATGAAGCTCGTCGACCTGCCGCTCGGCGATCCCGGCCCGGGCGAGGTCCGGATCCGCCATCACGCCTCGGGAATCAACTACATCGACGTCTACCAGCGCGCCGGCGTCTACGCGATGCCGATGCCGTGCACCATGGGCAACGAGGGCGCGGGCGTGATCGAGGCGGTCGGCGCCGGCGTCACGCACGTCAAGGAAGGCGACCGCGCCGCCTACTGCAGCGGCCCGCCGGGGAGCTATGCGCTCGCCCGCGTCATGCCGGCGAAGACGGTCGTCAAGCTGCCCGACGCGATCTCGTTCGAGACCGGCGCGGCGATGATGCTGAAGGGCCTGACGGTCCAGTACCTGCTCAAGCGCGTGCGCGCGCAGGAAGCGCTCGAGCCGGGCGACTTCATCGTCTGGCACGCGGCCGCCGGCGGCGTCGGCCTGATCGCCTGCCAGTGGGCCAAGGCGCTCGGCCTGAGGCTGATCGGCACCGCCGGCAGCGAGGAGAAATGCGCCCTCGCGCGCGACAACGGCGCCGCCTTCACGATCAACTACCGCACCGAGGACTTCGCCGCGAAGGTCAAGGAGATCACCGGCGGCAAGGGCGTCAAGATCGTCTACGACTCGATCGGCAAGGACACCTGGGACAAGTCGCTCGAGTGCCTGCGCCCGTTCGGCCTGATGGCGAGCTTCGGCAACGCCTCGGGCGTCGTGCCGCCGTTCGCGCCGGTCTCGCTCGGCCCGAAGGGCTCGCTCTACGTGACGCGCCAGACGCTGGCGACGCACATCGCGACGCGCGAGGCGATGCAGGCGATGGCCGACCAGCTGTTCGCGATCGTCGCCAGCGGCCAGGTCAAGATCCACATCGGCCAGCGCTACGCCGCTCGGCGACGCCGTCCAGGCGCATCGCGACCTCGAGGCGAGGAAGACGATCGGCTCGAGCATCTTGACCGTCTGAGGCGCAGACCGTGCTCACGCTCTATGGCACCCAGGGCTCGGGCTCGGCGTCGAGCGAAGCGGCGCTCGAGATCGCCGGCGTGCCCTATCGCAAGGTCGACGCCGCGTCGTGGAAGCCGTCGCCCGGCCTCGACGAGCTGAAGCGGGTCAACCCGATCGCGCAGATCCCGACGCTCGTGCTCGAGGACGGCAGCATCCTCACGGAGAGCGCGGCGATCCTGATCCACCTCGGCCTCGCCCATCCCGCGAGCGGCCTGCTCGCCAGCGATCCGGCGCAGCGCGCGCAGCAGATCCGCGGCCTCGTCTACATCGGTGCCAACTGCTATGCCGGCATCGGCATCCTCGACTATCCCGACCGCTGGTATCCCGATCCCGACGACGTGGTCAAGCAGGCGATGCAGGCGCGCGGCCGCGCCCGCCTGCACGAGCTGTGGCAGATCTTCGCCGACCAGTTCCCGGCCGCGCCGTGGCTCTCGGGCGAACGCCTCGGCGCGCTCGACATCCTGGCCGCGACGGTGTCGAAGTGGAGCGGCGCGCGCAAGGCGCTCGCCGAGTCGCGGCCCGGTTTCGCGGCCTTGCTCGCGCGCATCGACGCCGATCCGCGCATCGCCCCGGTGTGGGCGCGGCACTGGCCGCACGCCCTGACCGAGCCGCTCAGGACGAGCGGCGAACCCGCCGCAGCTCGTCGAGGATGAGCAGCGCGGCGCCGATGCTGATGGCGCTGTCGGCGATGTTGAACGACGGGAAGTAGTGGCTCTTCCAGTGCACCTGGATGAAGTCGATGACGTGGCCGTGCAGCAGCCGGTCGATGACGTTGCCGAGCGCGCCGCCGAGGATCAGCGCCAGCGCCCAGCCGAACACGCGCTGGCCGCCATGGCGCTTGAGCAGCCAGACGATGAAGCCGGCGGCGGCGACGCCCAGGCCGATGAAGAACCAGCGCTGCCAGCCGCTCGCGTCGTTGAGGAACGAGAAGGCGGCGCCGCGGTTGTGGGCGCGGACGATGTCGAAGAACGGCGTCACCATGCGCGCGTCGCCGAGCTGGAAGGTGCTCGCGATCCAGGCCTTGGTGAGCTGGTCGAGGACGATCACCGCGAAGGCGATGCCGAGCCAGGGCACGAGCGAGGCGCCGCGTCGGCCAGCCATCAGGCGATGCGTTCGCGCTTCGCCGGCGCCGAACAGGTTGGCGACGCAGCGGCCGCAGATCGTCGGATGCGCCGGGTCGATGCCGACGTCGTCGCGGTAGTGCCAGCAGCGCTCGCACTTGGCGGCCTCGCTGACCGCGGCGCGGACGAAGAACTCGTTCGGGTCGGCGGTGTCGCCCGCCGATTCGACGATCGCCTTCGAGGTGATCAGGACGAAGCGCAGGTCGTCGCCGAGCGCGGCCAGCGTCGGCGAGGCGTTTCGGCCCGGCCTTGACGGTCACCTCGGCCTGCAGCGACGAGCCGAGCCGCGCCTTCGGCGCGCAGCGCCTCGATGTGGCGGTTCGATTCGGCGCGGACCTCGGCGATGCCGCGCCAGCGCGCGAGCAGCGCCTCGTCGTGCCAGGGCCGGACGTCGACGTAGGTCTCGACGAAGATCGAGGGCGACCCCTTCGGGCCGAACACCTGCCACGCTTCCTCGGCGGTGAAGCTGAGGAAGGGCGCCATCCAGCGCAGCATCGCGTGGGCGATGTGCCAGAGCGCGGTCTGCGCCGAGCGGCGCGCGTGCGAGCCGGGCGCCGTCGTGTAGAGGCGGTCCTTCAGGATGTCGAGGTAGAACGCGCCGAGGTCCTCGGAGCAGAACACCTGCAGCATCGACGTCGACCGGATGGAACTCGTAGCCGCCGTAGTGGCCGCCGGCGAAGACGCCGCGCGACGCGTCGAAGCTGCCGACGATCTGGTCCTGCAGCGCCGCCGTGCGGGCGAGCGCCCAGCGGTCGATCTCGAGCATCTCGGCGACGGCGACCGAATCGCGCGCCGGCATCGAAGTCGCTCGTGTTGGCGAGCAGGAAGCGCAGCGTGTTGCGGATGCGCCGGTAGGCGTCGACGACGCGGGCGAGGATCTTGTCGTCGATCGCCAGGTCGCCCGAGTAGTCGGTCGAGGCGCACCAGAGCCGGATGATCTCGGCGCCGAGCTTGGCGGTGACCTCGTGCAGGGCGACGAAGTTGCCCAGGCTCTTGCTCATCTTGCGGCCCGAGCCGTCGACGGTGAAGCCGTGCGTCAGCAGGCCGCGGTAGGGCGCGTGGCCTTCGATCGCGCAGGCGATCAGCAGCGACGAATGGAACCAGCCGCGGTGCTGGTCGTGGCCTTCGAGGTAGAGGTCGGCCTCGGGGCTCTTGCCGTCGTCGCGGGGATTGGTCGTTCCCGGATGGCTGCCGCGCAGGACGTGAAAGAAGGTCGATCCCGAATCGAACCAGACGTCGAGGATGTCGTTGCTCTTGGCGTAGTGCTCGGCCGAGTTCGGACCGGTCGCGCCGAGGACGTCCTCGGCGCTGAGAACCGACCAGGCCTCGACGCCGCCCCGCTCGACGATCGCCGCCGCGCGGTCGATCAGCGCCAGCGTGTCGGGGTGCAGCTCGCCGGTCACCTTGTGCAGGAAGAACGGCAGCGGCACGCCCCAGTTGCGCTGCCGGCTGATGCACCAGTCGGGGCGGTGCGCGATCATGTCGTGCAACCGGGCGCGACCGTTCTCGGGATAGAACTCGGTCGCGTCGATCGCGTCGAGCGCGCACTCGCGCAGCGTCTGCGGCGCCGGGTCGGTGGCGAACACGCCGCGCGTCGACTCGTCGGCCTCGTCCATGCGCACGAACCACTGCGCCGCGGCGCGATAGACGACCGCGGTCTTGTGGCGCCAGCAGTGCGGATAGCTGTGCACGAGCGTCGCGCTGGCGAGCAGCCGGCCGGCGCTGCGCAGGGCATCGACGATCGCCGGCGTCGCCTTCCAGATGTTCTGCCCGCCGAACAGCGGCAGCGCGTCCTCGTAGACGCCGTTGCCCTGGACCGGGTTGAGGATGTCGTCGACCGCCAGGCCGTGGGCGCGGCACGAGTTGAAGTCGTCGACGCCGTAGGCCGGCGCCGAGTGGACGATGCCGGTGCCGTCTTCGGCGGTGGCGTAGTCGGCGAGGTAGACCGGCGCGAGCCGGTCGTAGCCGGGATCGACCGCGGCGAGCGGGTGGCGGAACTGCAGTCCCTCGAGCCGCTCGCCGAGCGTGGTCGCGACCACCTGGCCCTCGAGGCCATAGCGCGCCAGGCACTTGGCGACCAGCGCGCTGGCCAGCAGCAGCAGGCCGCGCTCGGTGTCGACCAGCGAGTACTCGAGCTTGGGGTTGAGGTTGAGCGCCTGGTTCGCGGGGATCGTCCACGGCGTCGTCGTCCAGATGACGGCGAACGCGTCCTTGGCGATCGCGGCCAGGCCGAAGGCGGCGGCGAGCGCGGCCGGGTCGGCGGCGAGGAAGGCGACGTCGATCGCTGTCGACTTGCGGTCGGCGTACTCGATCTCGAACTCGGCCAGCGACGAGCCGCAGTCGAAGCACCAGTACACCGGCTTCAGGCCGCGGTAGACGTAGCCGCGCTCGATCATCCGCTTGAAGACGCGGATCTCGCCGGCCTCGTTGGCGAAGTCCATCGTCCGGTAGGGATGCTCCCAGTCGCCGAGCACGCCGACGCGGCGGAAGTCGGTCATCTGCTGGGCGATCTGCTCGGTCGCGTAGGCGCGGCTCTTGGCCTGCACCTCGGCGCGCGTCAGGCCGCGGCCGAAGGTCTTCTCGATCGCGTTCTCGATCGGCAGGCCGTGGCAGTCCCAACCCGGCGTGTAGCGCGAGTCGAAGCCGGCGAGCTGGCGCGCCTTGACGATCATGTCCTTCAGGATCTTGTTCGCCGCATGGCCGACGTGCAGCTGGCCGTTGGCGTAGGGCGGCCCGTCGTGCAGGACGAAGCGCGGCCGGCCGTGGCGCGCCTCGCGCAGGCGCTGGTAGACGCCCTGGTCGGCCCACTGCTGGACCCAGCCGGGCTCGCGCTTGGGCAGGTCGCCGCGCATCGGGAACGGCGTGTCCGGGCAGGTTCAGCGTCTTGCGGTAGTCGGTCGACACGGGCGCGTCAGCCATGGTGGATCTTTCGGGCAGCGAGCGCCGTCAGGCGGCGCCAAGGAGAAGGTGACGGGCGACGATCGAGTGAGGATCGGTCGCGACGATGTCGCAGCGAGCCGCGACGGGCGCGCGGATCAAATTCGGTCGCGCGTGGTTTGCCGACCGGTCGCAGCGTGCGCCGCCGCCTGGGCGGCGAGGAAGGCGCGCGCATCGGCCGCGTCCCGGCCGATCGCGGCGGCGAGTTCGGCGAGCGAGTCGTAGCGTGCTTCGTCACGCAGTTTGTGCAGCAGTTCCACGCGCACGAGTTTACCGTAGCCCCCCTCGGCGCCGAGCGCGGCGGGCCACTCGAGGCAGTGGACCTCGAGCAGGACCCGGCCGCTGTCGTCGACGGTCGGCCGCTTGCCCAGGCTCGCGACGCCGGCGAGCGGCGTGCGCGGCGAGGCCGTGGACGCGGACGACGAAGATCCCCATGGCCGCCGGCTTCGGGTGGCCGAAGCGGACGTTGAGCGTGCGAAAGCCGTCGCCGCGGCCGGCGCTCGTTTCGCCGAGCGAGCGGCCGAGGCGGGCGCCGCGGACGACGCGGCCGCTGATGCTGTACGGCCGGCCGAGGAGCGCAGCGGCGTCGGTCATGTCGCCCGCGGCGAGCGCGGCGCGCACCGCCGAGCTCGAGACGCGCTGGCCGTGCACCTCGTAGCTCATCATGCGGGCGACGTCGAAGCCGTGGCGCGCGCCGGCGGCGTCGAGCATCGCGTAGTCGCCGGCGCGACGCGCGCCGTAGCGGAAGTCGTCGCCGACGAGGACGTAGCGCGTGCCCAGGCCGGCGACGAGCACGTCGGCGACGAACGCCTCGGGCGTCTGCGCCGCGAAGGCGGCGTCGAAGCGCATCACCACGGCCTGGTCGACGCCGCAACGCTCGAGCTCGCACGAGCTTGTCGCGCAGGGTCGCGATCCGCGCCGGCGCGGCGTCGGGCTTGCCCGCGAGCGCGGCGAAGTAGTCGCGCGGATTCGGCTCGAAGGTCAGGACCGTCGCCGGCAGGCCGCGATGCGCGGCCTCGGAGACGAGCAGCGCCAGCATCGCCTGGTGGCCGCGATGGACGCCGTCGAAGTTGCCGATCGTGAGCGCGCATTGGGCGGCGAGGCCCGGGTGCCGCAGGCTGCGGAAGACGCGCATGGCGCGGGATTATCGCGGCGGCCGGCGCGGCCGCCGCCGGCTAGCTCCAGGAGACGTTCCTGATCGCGTCCCAGCCGCCGCTGACCGGGTCGTGCGGCTGGCCGTCGGCGCCTTCGGGGATGAGCGTCATCTTGACCGAGCCGAATTCGATTTCGACCTCTTCGACCGGCACGTCGGCCGGCGACAGGGCGATGCTCTTGATCGCCACGACCTTCAGGTCGAGCTTGAGGTAGTCGAAGGCGCCGGGATTGGTGCCGACCGACCAGAGGACGCTCAGGTGCCCGGTCAGGAACGCCCGGCCGCTTGCCTCGGCAACAGGGTCGGCGAGGTGGTGTCGACGGCCTTGACGATCACGAGCGGGCGAAACCTGATCTTGCCGGCGCCCGCGCCGGTGCTCTGCGAGCCGATGTTGAGGAGCTGGTCGCTGCCCCAGCGCCAGTCGCGCAGCTCGATCTCGCCTTCGTGTCCGGCGGTCTTGCACTCGCCCTGGATGCCGTCGAGCTTGAGGTAGGCGCTGATTGTCATGGCGAGTCCCCGGCGGTGTGCGGGTGGCTGGAGCGCACCCGTTGGCGCGCACTTGAGCAGGGCCCGGCTGCCTCAAGGAGCGCCGGCCGGCGCGGCGCGTCCGCGTCGAGTGCCGTCAGGGTTTGCGCTCTTTGGCCGGGCGCAGCTCGTGCATTCAATACACGGACGAAACTGGGAGAGCGCTGCATGAAGAGGAAACTGCCGCCAGCCGCGTGGATCCTGATCGCCATGGTGGTCGGGATCATCCTCGGCTACATGATCTTCACCAGCTTTCCCGACAAGAAGACGGCGAGCCAGATCGCCGGCTACATCTCGATCATGTCGGACGTGTTCCTGCGCCTGATCAAGATGCTGATCGGCCCGCTCGTGTTCTCGACGCTGGTCGTCGGCATCGCCCACATGGGCGACGCGAACTCGGTCGGCCGCGTCTTCGGCAAGGCGCTCGGCTGGTTCGTCACCGCCTCGCTGGTCTCGCTGATCCTCGGCCTGATCATGGCCAACCTGCTCGAGCCGGGCAAGAACCTCGGCCTGCCGCTGCCGGACATCGGCGCCTCGGCCAACCTCGCGACCGCCAAGTTCACGCTCAAGGACTTCGTCGGCCACATGGTGCCGAAGTCGTTCGCCGAGGCGATGGCCAACAACGAGATCCTGCAGATCGTCGTCTTCTCGATGTTCTTCGGCGTCGCCCTGGCCTCGCTCGGCGACAAGGCGAAGACGCTGATCATGGCGATCGACGAGCTCTCCCACGCGATGCTCAAGATCACCGGCTACGTGATGAAGCTCGCGCCGATCGCGGTGATGGCGGCGATGGCCGCGACCGTCGCCACCAACGGCCTCGAGATCCTGCTCAAGTTCGCGGTCTTCATGGGCGACTTCTACATCGGCCTGATCCTGCTCTGGGCGCTCCTGGTCGCCGCCGGCTTCGTCTTCCTCGGCCCGCGCGTCTTCAAGCTGCTGGTCCTGATCAAGGAGGCGTTCCTGCTCTCGTTCGCGACCGCGAGCTCGGAGGCCGCGTACCCGAAGATCCTCGACGCGCTCGACCGCTTCGGCGTCAAGCGCAAGATCTCGAGCTTCGTCATGCCGATGGGCTACTCGTTCAACCTCGACGGCTCGATGATGTATTGCACCTTCGCCGTGCTCTTCATCGCCCAGGCGTACGACATCCACCTGCCGATCGGCACCCAGGTCACGATGCTGCTGATCCTGATGCTCACCTCGAAGGGCATGGCCGGCGTGCCGCGCGCCTCGCTGGTGGTGATCGCGGCGACGCTGAACCAGTTCGCGATCCCCGAGGCTGGCCTGCTCCTGATCCTCGGCGTCGACACCTTCCTCGACATGGGCCGCTCGGCGACCAACGCCGTCGGCAACTCGATCGCCACGGCGGTCGTCGCCAAGTGGGAAGGCGAGCTGATTCCCGAGGCCGAGGCCGAGGCCAACGCGCGCTCGCTCGACGCGGCAGCGGCGCTGCCGCTGCCGGCGCACGCCTGAGGACGGCGCGATGTGCGGCGACCTCGTCCGCCGCTGGTGCCTCCGCTCGCCGCGCTGCTCTCGCCGCGGCGACGCGGTCGCGGCGCAGGGCGACCCGGCGCGAGCTCACCGGCACGCTCGCCAAGGTCCGCGCCAGCGGCACGATCACGATCGGCCACCGCGAGTCGTCGATTCCGTTCTCGTACCTGTCGGCGCGCGGCGAGCCGATCGGCTACTCGATCGACCTGTGCAAGCTGCTCGTCGACGCGATCAGCGAGGAGGTCGGCCGGACGATCGCGATCAAGTGGCAGCCGGTGACCTCGGAGTCGCGCATCGCCGCCGTCACCTCCGGCCAGGTCGACCTCGAATGCGGATCGACCACGAGCAACCTCGAGCGCCAGAAGCTGGTCGCGTTCTCGCCGACGATCTTCGTCTCCGGCACCAAGCTGCTGGTGAAGAAGGGCTCGCCGGTCCGCTCGTTTCGCGACCTCGCCGGCAAGAAGGTGGCGGTGACGGCCGGCACCACCAACGAGAAGACGCTGCGCGAGCTGGCGGCGAAGTTCAAGCTCGACCTGGCGCTCACGGTCGCCGCGACCACGCCGCGTCGTTCGCGCTGCTGCCGAGCGGCGCGGTCGACGCCTTCGCGACCGACGACGTCCTGCTCTACGGCCTGGTGGCGCAGAACAAGGCGCAGGGCGAGTACCTCGTCGTCGGCGACTTCCTCTCCTACGACCCCTACGGCGTCATGTTCCGCAAGGACGACGCGCCGCTCGCCGCGCTCGTCAACGACACCTTTCGCCAGCTCGCCGAGGACCACGAGATCGAGCGCCGCTACACGCGCTGGTTCCTGAAGAAGCTGCCCTCGGGCGTGAGCCTCGACCTGCCGATGAGCCCGCAGCTCGAGACGTCGTCCAGGTGCTGGCGACGTCGCGCGAGTAGGCGCGGCTGCTCAGTCGCCGTCGGTCCACTCGACCTCGGCGCCCAGGCCGTTCAGCTTGCGCGTGCCGCGGTGCGAGCGCCGCGCCCGCGCCTCACGCCCGCCGCGTGAACCCGTCGTCGCTCCAGCGCTCGCTGCCGACGCCGTGGTGGACGAAGAACAGGCCGGCGGGGTCGTACTTGTCCTTGACCGCGAGCAGCCGCGGATAGTTCTGGCCCCAGAACGCCTGCTGCCAGCGCGGCTCGAAGTAGTTGCTCTCCGAGACGTAGGCGGCCGGCTCGGGAACGAGCTTCCGGATCTCGGCCATCGCACGCGCGATCGCCTGCGCTTCCTGGCGTGCCGCCGCGACCGCGGGCTCGTGGCCGGCGACGCCCGGATACGCCGGCCCTTCGGCGGCGCCGAGGATCACGAGCGCGAAGGCGTCGAGCACGGCCGGATTCATGGCCGTGTCCTTCGCCGCGGCCAGGACCTCCGGCGCCGCGCCCGCGAGTCCCTTGTTCACGTGCAGCGAGAGCGCCGCGGTGCCGGCTCGCGGCGAACAGCGTGTCGGCGAGCGCGGCGCGCCGCTCCGGGCCGAAGCAGCGCGGCCGGCAGCCACGCCGAGTCGTAGCCGTGCAGGAACTGGCCCGCCTGTCCCTGGTCGCCGGGCCAGAAGACGTTGGTCTCGGGAGCGCCCGGGCGGTCGTCGCTCTTGATGAAGCCGAGCACTTCTTGACCAGCGTCGGCGACCAGAAGGTTCGCGCCGAGGTCGAGACGATCTTCAGCGGCGAGAACTCGACCTTCCAGTCGCGCTCGCCGTCGAGCTGCGTCCATGAACGGGCGCCAGACCGCCTGCGCCTGGCTGCGGCTCAGACCCTGGAACACCATCGCGATCTTGACGACGTTGTCGGGCCGGAAGCGGATCTGCTCGCCCCAGTGCGGGTTCAGCAGGCTCGCGGCGCAGAAGTCGAGCGTCGCGCCGACGAGGCGACGAAACGCCGCCGGCGATGCGGCGTTGATCGTCATGTTGACCGCGCCGAAATCCTCCGGCAGCGGATGGACGCGCAAGGTCAGCCGGGTGACGACGCCGAGGCTGCCGCCACCGCCGCCTTTCAGCCCCCAGAAGAGATCGGGGTGGCTGCAGGCGTTGGCGATGCGGACGGCGCCGTCGGCGGTCACGACCTCGGCCTCGAGCAGGTTGGCCGCGGCCAGACCCCAGGCCTTCGAGAAGCTGCCGAAGCCGCCGCTTTGCACCAGGCCCGGCGACGCCGACCGACATGCAGCCGCCGCCCTGCACATAGCCGCCGCCCTGCGTCGTCACTGCGTCGTAGGCCTGCGACCAGAGCGCGCCGGCGCCGAGCGAGACCGCGCGCTGCGGCGCGGCCGTTGCCTCGCAGCCCTTGGCGACGAAGGCGTCGTGCACGACGATGCGTCTTCATCCGCCGGGTCCAGACCAGGAGCGAGTCGGCGGCGTTCGACGTGCCCTGGTAGCTGTGGCCGCCGCCCTTGACGACCAGGCGCAGGTTGTTGCTGCGCGCGAAGTTGACCGCAGCGACGACGTCGGCGGTGTGGCGCGCGGCGACCGCGTAGACGCTCGGCTTGCGACGTCCAGGCATCGACCCAGCCCAAGGTCTGGGTCGAGGCCGGGATCGTCGCCGAGGAAGTACGGATTCGACGCCGCTGCGAACAGCCGCTGCGCAGGCCGCGCCGTCGGGCGCGCCCGGCAATCGGCAAACGGTGATCGCAGCTTGATCAAGGCATCGCCGAGCTCGCGACCGAGCGCCTGCCAGCGCGCGTCGTCGGGCCAGGCGGCCTCGCCCGGACGCACGCGCGAACGCACGCGCTTCGGCGGCGAGCGCAGTCGATCCAAGCGGCGACGCAGAGCGCGCCGACGGCCGCCAGCCGCAGCGCGACGGCAATCCGCAAGAGACGCCTTCGGTCGCCGTCAGCGAGCGTCATCGGCAGCCTCCTCGGCGCAGCGTCTGGATCCGTTCGGCGCGTCCGCTCGGCGTGCCGTAGCGCGGGCTGTAGTCGTCGGGACGCGCGCGAAAGTGTGCGATCGCGGCGGCCAGATAGCGGCCGCCGTTGCGCGCATGCGCCAGCTCGCGCGCGGCCCAGCAATCGGCCGCGGCTTCGTCGCCGGTGTTGAGCGCGATGTGGCCGAACTCGTGCACGAAGTAGAAGTGCTCGGCGCCGGGATCCTTCTTGCGCACCAGGCTCATGACGTGCGGACACAGGTAGACCGTCGGCGGATCCAGGCGCGATACCGCGACGTCGCCGCCGGTCTCGTTGCAGTCGCGGATCACCGGGACGGTCGCGAGCGCTCCCGTGGGCACCCATTGGCCTTGCGCGGCACTCGGCGCCGACGAGCAGCAACGGCGCAGGCGGCGCCGCCGAGCGCGCGGCGCGGCGCGGCACGCGGACGATCACGACGGCGCGCGCCGCGCGCCAGGCGCGCAGAAAGCGCCGGACGATGGCGACGCTGTAGCGGCTCGCGATCGACTCGACGAAGCGGCCGAAGTCGACGTGCGCCGAGTTGTCGGCCCGGTCGGAGATCGTCCGCACGACGGCGAAGGGGACGCCGAGGTCGTGGCAGACCTGTGCCAGCGCCGCGCCTTCCATCTCGACCGCGAGCGCATCGGGAAGACGCTCGCGCAGCGCCGCGCCTTCGGCCGCGCTCGCCACGAATCGGTCGCCGCTGACGACCAGGCCGGTGCGGACCTCGGGCGCGGTGATGGCGAAGGCGCGCAAGGCCGCGCCGTCGAGGCCGAAGGCGTCGTCTGCGAGGGCGGGTCGCCGCGGCTCGCGTCGGCGAGCACGCTGCGCGCGGCGCCCGCGAGCGCCGCGGACAGGTTCGCGTCGGCGGCGAAGCGATCGGTGCCGTAGAGCGGCACCTCGTGGCGCGGGAACAGCGGCGACGCGTCCATGTCGTGCTGCAGGAGGGCGCTCGGCGACGACGACGTCGCCGACGCGTGCCGATTCGTGCAGGCCGCCGGCAGTGCCGGTGAAGATCGCGCGCTCGGCGCCGAACTCGTGCACCAGCAGCGTCGCCGTCATCGCGGCGGCGACCTTGCCGACGCGCGAGAGCACGACGACGACGTCCTGGCCGTCGAGATGGCCGAGCCAGAACTCGCGTCCGGCGAGCACGACCGGCGCCTCGTCGGGCATTGCCGCGAGCAGCGCCCCGAGCTCCTGCTGCATGGCGGCGGCGATGGCGATGCGACCCACCGCGCGAGCATAGCCGGCAGCCGCTGCCGGCGTCGTCCTCGCAGTTCCGGCCGCCGACCCAAGCGAACTCAGCGCCTCCGTGGCAAACCGCACGACGCGGCGCATGGCCCGGCGCACCTGGCGCTCGGGACTTGCGTTACCTTAGGCCAGGGACCGATCATGCTTTTCACCATCTTCTGCTGCATCTCCACCGCCCTGGCCGTGTTCTGCATCCTCAACCGGATCAACAAGCGGACCGTCGAGCTCGCCGTGCATGCCGCAGTGCACGAAGCGAAGAAGGAATTCAATGCCAGCAACTCGCCCCTGTTCGCCGAGCTGGCGGCCAAGGAGCGCGAGCTGAACAAGGCGCGCGAGTTGGTCAAGCTGCACGAGGCGGTGCCGACCGCGGCACTGGCGCGGCCGGCCACCGGTGTTCCCCCGGCCAAGATGGTCAAGCGGCCGCCGCAGGATCCGCTCAACGTGTTCGAGATGTCGCGTCCCTTCACCGACACGTCGTACGACGCGTTGCTGGCGTCGTCGGACGTGGTCAAGGTCGAGCCGGGAACGATGTAGGCTCAGCGGGCCGGCGGGAAATCAGCCGCAGCGTCGGCCCAGCGCCAGGCGCCTGCGGCGAGGCCGTCGATGCGAAGCGGCCCGAACGCGCTCCGCTCGAGCGCCTCGACCCGATTGCCGACCGCGGCGACCATTCGCTTGACCTGGTGGTACTTGCCTTCGGTCAGCGTCAGCCGAAGCTCGCGCTCGCCGCTCGCCTCGCACGCCGTGGCGCGGACGGTCGCCTCGTCGTCGTGCAGCAGCACGCCGACGCGTAGGCGCTCGAGCTGGCTCGCATCGACCGGGTGCTTGCACCGCACCTCGTAGACCTTGGCGACATGGCGCTTGGGCGAGGTCAGGCGATGGACCAGCTGGCCGTCGTCGGTGAAGAGGAGGACGCCGGTCGTGTCTTCGTCGAGCCGACCGATCGCCTGCACGCCGCGCTGGCGCAGCGGCGCCGGCAGCAGCGAGTAGACGCTGGCGTGGTGGCGCGGCTTGAGCGAGCACTCGTAGCCGGCCGGTTTGTTGAGCACGATCAGGGCGCGCCCGCGGTAGGGCCAGCGCTCGCCGCCGCGAACGCGGAACCAGAGCTCGGAGCCGACATCGAGCTCGTGCGAGAGATCGTCGACGACGCCGATGCCCTCGACCTCGAGCCAGCCACCCGCGACCAGCGCCGCGCACTCGCGGCGCGTGCCGAAGCCTTGGGTGAAAAGGAGGTCGGCCGGCCTCACGGTTGGCGCGCCGCCGTCAGTAGGTCAGCTCGAGGATGACGACGTGGTTTTCGGCCAGCGGCCAAGTGCGGCCGACGATTCGCTCGTCGTTGAATTCGCCGGCGATTGCGCGTTCGCCCGCATCGCCGATCTTGACGCGCGCCGTCGATACGCCGGCGACGCCGCTCGGGATGCCCGACGGCGGGCTCGTGCCGTCGAGGGCGATACGGTCGCGCGGCACGCCGAAATAGCCGCGCGGCCGGCTCAGTACGACGAGCGCCTTGGCGTCGCGATCGGCGTCGGCCAGGCGTTCGGGATGCAGGCTCACGACCGACGACGAGCGCGGAAAGGGCGAGCGGTAGATGTGCGTCGTCGCATAGCCCGCGGCGGCGATGACGAACTCGTGGCGCGTGGTGGCGTCGGTGACGAACGGGCCCCAGCGGCCATCGCTGCCGATCGTCTTGCGGTGCACGGCAGCACCCTTGCGCTCGCCGGTCGCGGCGTCGAGCGCGTAGACCTCGACCGTCACGCCGGCGAGCGCCAGGTTGGTCGCGAAGTTGCCCTGTCGATTGTCGAGACCGAGTCCGCTGACCGTGCCGTCGAGCACGACCCGCGCTTCCGGCACGATCGCTAGCGTCGTCGGCGGTCTGCCGGCGATGAAGCGATAGGTCTCGGCGAACGCCTTCGCGCTGAACGAGGTCTCGCGGTGATCAATGCCGGCGATGACGACGTTCTCCGCACCCTTCAGCGCCGGGCCGTCGAAGGTGATGTTCGTCGGCGTTCCCCGCGCGCCGATCCAGACCCCGTCCGGTTGCGCGAACTTGTCGTTGTTGTCGGAACGGATCGTCATCCAGGCGACTCCCGGCGCGACTTCGGTGCCATCGGCACGCGGCGTGTTGAGGCCGACCAGGAACGGGCCCGCGCCGTTGAATTCGCTTCCGGGCAGGAAGGCGGCGTTGGCCCAGACGCCGTGATTGGGAACACCGCCCAGAACCGCGTATGAAACGAGGGCCGAGCCGCCGCCGTTGGCGATGAAGTTGCGGATCGGATAGCCGCCGCGCGAGTTGCCGACCAGCGCCACCTTGCTCGCGCCGGTTGCGGCCAGAACCTTCCGCACCTCGGCCGCGAGGTAGGCCATGTGCTGCGCGGTCGAACTGCGGCCGGGTTGCTCCTTCGCGTCGTCATCGCGCGCGAGCGGGTAGGGCATGTCGATCGCGTACAGCCGATCGCGCGGCCATCCGTTCGACTCGAAGCGCCAGATCGTCGTCATCCAAAGGGCCGCGGTGTCGCCGTTGCCCGGGACGAAGACGATCGGCGGCATCTCGGCGGCGCTCGGTCGGTTCGCGCAGGCGGCGAGGGAAGCGGTGCCGGCAGCGGCCGCGGCGAGCAGCAGGCGGCGCCGCGTGATGGGATCGTTCATGTGTTGTCTCCGGGTTCTTCTTTCTTGTGGCCCGTCCGGGCGAGATCGGCCGCGGACGGCAGGTCCGGCAGGCCGTTGCCGCCGATCCCCTCGGCGGCGCGGACCGCGCGCAGCACTGCGTCGGCGAGGACGTCGGCGGCGAGCGCGCCGATCAGCGTCGTCGCCGCGCCCTGGCCGCTCGCGCCGGTGGCGAGCGCGAACACGACGTCGCCGTCGCCCATCGTGTGGACCGGATTGATGCTGCGCGCCAGGCCGTCGTGCGCCATCTGCGCAACCTTGGTCGCCTCGGCCTTGGTGAGGACGGCATCGGTGGCGACGACCGCGAGTGTCGTCGCCGCGCCGACGGCGCTGCGTGGATCGAGCTTGGCCGGCAACTCGCCGCGCTTGAGCGCACGCATCGCGCCGACGAGCCGCTTGCCGTCTGCGCTACGCGCGCCGGCGACGATCCGGCCGGAGCGCGGGTCGACGACATCGCCGACCGCGTTGACGGCGACGAGCGCGGCGACCGTGATCCCGCTGACATCGATCGATGCGGTGCCGACGCCGCCGCGCATCGCCCGGCCGATGCCGAACAGCTTGCCAACCGACGCCCCGGCGCCGGCGCCGACGTTGCCTTCGGCGGGGGAATCGCGCGACGCGGCGTCGCACGCGGCATAGCCCGCGGCGGCATCAGGGCGGATGCGCGGATCGCCGACCCAAAGGTCGAACAGGATCGCTGCCGGGACGATCGGCACGATGAACGGCTGGGTGACGCCCTGGGTCGCCGCGCCGATCACGGCGCCGATGCCGCGCTCCTCGAGCCAACGCATGACGCCGCCGGCGGCATCGAGGCCGAACGCGCTGCCGCCGGCGAGGACGATCGCGTGGACCTTGTCGATCGCGTTGACCGGATCGAGCAGCTCGGTCTCGCGCGTCCCGGGCGAGGCACCGCGCACGTCGACGCCGGCAACGGCGCCTTCGCGGGCGATGACGACCGTGCAGCCGGTCGGCCGGCGGGGGTCAGTGAAGTGGCCGACCTCGAGGCCGGCCACCGCGGTCAGTCCAAACGGCATCCTTCAGGCGAACACGCCCGCGGTCGTCTGCATCCGGCGCGACACCTCGCCGAGCTGGAACAGCGTGTCGCCGAAGCTCAGCTCGATCACCGTCAGCCGCTTGAAGTAGTGGCTCGCCGCGTATTCGTCGGTGACGCCGATGCCGCCGTGCAGCTGGATGCACTGCTGGCCGACGAAGCGCATCGACGTGCCGAGCTGGACCTTGGCCTGCGCCAGCGCGCGTCGTCGCGCCGCCGGCTCCTCGCCGAGCTTGAGCGTCGCGTAGTAGCTCATCGAGCGCGCCAGCTCGAGCTGCATCTTGACGTCGGCGATGCGGTGGCGCAGCGCCTGGAAGGTCGCGAGCGTGACGCCGAACTGCTTCCGCGTGTTCATGTACTCGACCGTGATCGCGACCAGCTTGTCCATCGCGCCGACGGCCTCGGCCGAGAGCGCGGCGATGCCGATGTCGGCCGCGCGCTCGAGCGCCTCGAAGGCGGCGCCGGGAGCGACGAGCTCGATCGCCGCGGCCTCCTTCATGACGAGATCGGCGCCGCTCGCGCCGTCCTGGGTCGAATACGCGCGCACCTCGACGCCGGGCTGGCCCGGCGAGACGAGGAAGAGGCCGATCCCGGCGGCGTCGTCGACGGCGCCGCTGACGCGCGCCGGGACGATGAACGCGTTCGCCGCGCCGCCGGCGGGAACCGCGATCTTGCGTCCGCTCAGCCGCCAGGCGTGGCCGCTGCCGTGCGCGGTCGTCTCGACGTGCGCGAGGCGGTAGCGCGAGCGCCGCTCCTCGTGGGCGAGGACGACGATCTCCTTGCCTTCGGCGATGTGCTGCAGGCGCGGCGCGGCGGCGGCCTCGTGGCCGGCCTTGAGCAGGCTCGTCGCGACCAGCGCGACCGCAGCGTAGGGCTCGAGGACGAGGCCGCGGCCGAGCTCCTCGAGCACGACCATCGCATCGACCGGACCCGAGGCCGAGCCCGCCCTGCGCCTCGGGAACCTGCAGGCCGCAGATGCCGAGGTCGGCGATTTCCTGCCAGGCCTCGCGCGAGAACCCGCCGGCCTTGACGATTCCGCGCCGCCGCTCGAAGTCGTAGCCGCGCTCGACCCAGCGGCGCACCGTGTCGCGCAGCATCTCCTGGTCGTCGGTGAAGTCGAAGTCCATGGTCAGCTCCCGAGCACGGTTTGGGCGACGATGTTTCGTCTGCACCTCGTTCGAGCCGCCGTAGATCGTCGTCTTGCGCATGTTGAAGTAGGTCGCCGCGAGCGGCGCGACGAACGCGCCGCCGGGCTGGTCGGCCTGCCAGCCTGCGGCCATCGCCTCGCGGTCGAGCGGTACCGCGGCCGGGCCGGCAGCGAGCATCATCAGCTCCGTGTAGCGCTGCTGGATCTCGCTGCCGCGGATCTTCAGGAGGCCGGCGACGTCGAGCGCGGCCTTGCCGCTCTTCTCGGCCGAGAGCACCCGCAGCACCATCATCTCGAGGGCGACGACGTCGACCTCGAGGAGCGCGATCTGGTCGCGGAAGCGCCCCTCGTCGTAGACGCATTCGGCGGCGGCGACGCGCTTCAGCCGCTCGAGCTCGCGCTTGGCGCGGTTGACGTCGGCGATGTTGGTGCGCTCGTGCGCGAGCAGGTGCTTGGCGTAAGTCCAGCCCTTGTTCTCCTCGCCGATCAGCTGGTCGGCGGGAACCTCGACGTTGTCGAACCAGACCTCGTTGACCTCGCGCTCGCCGTCCATCGTGATGATCGGCCGCACCGTGATGCCCGGGCTCTTCATGTCGATCAGGAGAAAGCTGATGCCGGTCTGCGGCTTGCCTTCGTTGCTGGTGCGCACGAGGCAGAAGATCCAGTCGCCGTATTGGCCGAGCGTGGTCCAGGTCTTCTGGCCGTTGACGATGTACTTGTCGCCGCGCCGCTCGGCCTTGGTCTTGAGCGACGCCAGGTCCGACCCCGAGCCCGGCTCGCTGTAGCCCTGGCTCCACCAGACCTCGCCGCTGGCGATGCCGGGCAGGAAGCGCTTCTGCTGCTCGGCCGTGCCGAACGCCATGATCACCGGCGCGACCATCACCGGCCCGAACGGGATCACGCGCGGCGCTCCGGCGAGCGCCGTCTCTTCCTCGAACAGGTGCTTCTGGATCGCGTTCCAGCCCGGGCCGCCGAACTCCTTCGGCCAGCCCCAGCCGTGCCAGCCCTGTTTGCCCAGGATCTTGGCCCAGCGCTGCAGCTCGTCGCGCGTCAGATGAATCGAGTTGCGGACCTTGTCGCTGATCTCCTTCGGCAGATTGGCGCGCACCCAGGCGCGGATCTTCTCGCGGAAGGCTTGTTCTTCAGGCGTGAAGGCGAGGTCCATGACGTCTCCGGAAAGCGCGGGCGAACCGCTTTTTAGCACGATCGTTCGATTTCACCTGTCGGCGAGGCGACAGGCCGGGCCGGGCCGCGCGCTAGCGCAGCTCGAGGGTCAGCTTGTCGTTGTCACGCCGCATCTGGAAGCGCGTGAGAAAGCTGTTGCCGAGCAGGACGTGCGACATCTGCCCGGGAACGATCGTCGCGTCGACGTTGTAGACGACGACGTCGCCGACGCGAACCGAGGTCAGGTTGGTGCCGTAGACCGGGATCACGCCGTTGGCGGTGCGCGTCATGCCGCGCGGTCCGTTCTTGTAGTCGAGGCCGATCCGGTCGGCGTCTTCCTGGCTCATCGAGACGTTGGTCGCGCCGGTGTCGACCAGGAAGCGAACCGTCTTGCCGTTGATCGCGCCGCTGCTGAAGAAGTGGCCACCGCTCTCGGCGCTGAGGACGATCTGCCTGCCGCCGCCCTCGCTCGTCCTTGCCGCCGAGGTTGACCTGGGCGTCGCCGAGGCGCAGCGACACGCGCTTGCCCTTGACCTCGACCACCGCCTCGTTGCTCGTGACGCTCACCAGGCGAACGCCTTCGACGGTCGCGCCGACGGCGACGTTGCGCGGCTTGCCGTCGATCACGAAGCAGGGCGTTGTTGCCGAGGCTGCCGCCCATCGAGACGCTCTGCGCCGCGGCCGTGCCGGCGCAGAGCGCGGCGATGACGACGACGAGCGCCTTCAGTTCAGTCACGGAAGTTGTTGAACGAAAGCGGCTGGTCGGCGACTTCCTTCCGGATCAAGCGCCATCGCCGCCTGCAGGTCGTCGCGCTTGGCGCCGCTGACGCGCACCGTGTCGCCCTGGATCGAGGCCTGCACCTTGAGCTTGCTCTGCTTCATCGTGTTCTGCAGCTTCTTCGCGGTTTCGGCGCCGATGCCGCTCTTGACAACGATCAACTGCTTGACCTTGTCGCCGCCGATCTTCTCGACCTTGGCGCCGCGGTCGAGAAAGCGCGCGTCGACGTTGCGCTTGGTCAGCTTGGCGATCAGGATATCGAAGACCTGGCCGAGCTGGAACTCGTTGTCGGCGAAGAGCGTGACTTCCTTGTCTTTCAGCTCAACTCGTGACGAAGAGCCCTTGAAGTCGAACCGGGTGCCGATTTCCTTGGCGGTCTGGTCGACGGCATTTTTCACCTCGACCAGGTCCGGGTCGAGCACGGTGTCGAAGCTGGGCATTGTCGTCTCCTGCGCGGCACCGAACGGTGCACCTGCGCGCTCGCTTATCGGCGAAAATTCTCCCATGCAAATCGACGCGGGGGTGAGCCTCAAACCCTACAACACCTTCGGCCTGCCGGCGGTGGCGAAGACGCTCGTGCGCATCACCAGCGACGCCGACGTGCGCCGCGTCGTCGACGACAAGAAGCTCGGCCGCGCACCCAAGTTCATCCTCGGCGGCGGCAGCAACATCATCCTGACGCGCGACATGCCGCAGGTCGTGCTCAAGGTCGAGGTGCGCGGCATGCGGCTGCTCGAGGAGCGCAACGATGCCTGGATCGTCGAGGCGGGCGCGGGCGAGAACTGGCACGAGTTCGTCGAGTTCACGTTGCGCCAGGGCTTGCCCGGACTCGAGAACCTCGCCCTCATCCCCGGCACCGTCGGCGCCGGCCCGGTGCAGAACATCGGCGCCTACGGCGTCGAACTCGCCGAGCGCTTCGAGTCGCTCGATGCGGTCGATCTCGTCACCGGCCGCAGCGTCACGCTCGGCCCCGAGATCTGCGCCTTCGGCTATCGCGACAGCGTCTTCAAGCATTCGCTCGCCGGCCGCAGCGTGATCACGCGGGTGCGCTTTCGCCTGCCGCGGCCGTGGCGGCCGGTGCTCGGCTACCTCGAGCTGCAGAAGAAGATCGCCGAGACCGGCATCGCCGAGCCCGACGCGCGGCGGATCTTCGACTGGGTGTGCGCGATCCGGCGTGCCAAGCTGCCCGACCCGGCCGAGATCGGCAACGCCGGAAGCTTCTTCAAGAACCCGGTGGTCACGCCCGAGCAGTGCCGCGACATCATCGGCCGCGACCCGGAGATCGTCCACTACCCGATGCCCGACGGCAGCGTCAAGCTCGCCGCTGGCTGGATGATCGACGCCTGCGGTTGGAAGGGAAAGTCGGTCGGCCAGGCCGGCGTCTACGAGCGCCAGGCGCTCGTGCTCGTCAACCGCGGCGCGGCGATCGGCTCGGAGGTGATGACGCTGGCGCGGGCGATCCAGGAAAGCGTCTACGGGCGGTTCGGCATCCGCCTTGAGCCCGAGCCGGTCGTCGTTTGAGCGGCGCTCCTGCTCAGAGAGCTCGCTCCAGGCGTCAGTCGCTCTCGCCCTTGAGCCGCGGCAGCGACGACCCCGGCCCGACCGCAAGCAGCCCGGACTTGGCGTAGACGAGCAGCTTCTCGCGCGTGTCGGCGATGTCGAGGTTGCGCATCGTCAACTGGCCGATCCGGTCCTGCGGCGAGAAGCTCGACTCGCCCTTTTCCATCGTCAGCCGCTCGGGCTTGTAGCTGAGGTTGGGCGACTCGGTGTTCATGATCGAGTAGTCGTTGCCGCGACGCAGCTCGATCGTCACTTCGCCGGTGATCGCACGCGCCACCCAGCGCTCGGCGGTCTCGCGCAGCATGATCGCCTGCGGGTCGAACCAGCGGCCCTGGTAGAGCAGCCGGCCAAGCCGGCGGCCGTGGTCACGGTACTGCTCGATCGTGTCCTCGTTGTGGATGCCGGTGATGAGCCGCTCGTAGGCGATGAACAGCAGCGCCAGGCCGGGTGCCTCATAGATGCCGCGGCTCTTCGCCTCGATGATCCGGTTCTCGATCTGGTCGCTCATGCCCAGGCCGTGACGGCCGCCGATGCGGTTGGCCTCGAGCAACAACTCGACCAGGTTGCGCTGCGCGACGCCGTTCAGCGCCACCGGCCGGCCCTCTTCGAAGCGGACCGTGACCGACTCGCGCTTGACCGCGACCTCGTCTTTCCAGTACGCGACTCCCATGATTGGCTGGACGATCGTGATGCCGCTCGCCAGTTGCTCGAGGTCCTTGGCCTCGTGCGTGGCGCCGAGCATGTTCGAATCGGTCGAGTACGCCTTCTCGGCAGACATTTTGTAGGCGAAGCCGGCCTGGGCCATGAACGCCGACATCTCGGCGCGGCCGCCGAGCTCGTCGATGAACGCCTGGTCGAGCCACGGCTTGTAGATGCGAAGCTGCGGATTGACGAGCAGCCCGTAGCGGTAGAAGCGCTCGATGTCGTTGCCCTTGTAGGTGCTGCCGTCACCCCAGATGTCGACGCCGTCTTCCTTCATCGCCGAGACCAGCATCGTCCCGGTGACGGCGCGACCAAGCGGCGTGGTATTGAAGTACGTGACGCCGGCGGTGGAGATGTGGAAGGCGCCGCACTGCAGCGCCGCCAGGCCCTCGGCCGCGAGCTGGGCGCGGCAGTCGATCAGGCGCGCCTGTTCGGCGCCGTATTGCAGGGCGCGTCGCGGGATGTCGTCGTAGTCGGGCTCGTCGGGCTGGCCGAGATGGGCGGTGTAGGCATAGGGCACCGCGCCCTTGTTGCGCATCCAGTGCAACGCCGCGCTGGTGTCGAGACCGCCCGAGAAGGCGATGCCGACCTTTTGTCCGGCGGGTACGTTCTGAAGGATGGTGGCCATCGTCTCGGGCAGGAAGCTGATGTGCGAAGGACCCGGCGTTGCCAGGGTGGGCGGCAATTCTACGGGCGTCGTTTTCGGTCGCAGCGCGCCGCGACGGATTGACCGGATCGGAGCGAGCTGCGATAAGCTCGCCCTCGCACTCTCGTGCGTACTCGATGAGCGGCGTTTCTACGCGTTTCGACGATCCGGCTTCGATACCGGCGCCGACGAAGCGTCATGCGCTCGCCGCCGGTACCCGGCTGGGCGAGTTCGAGATCCTTCGCGTGCTCGGAGTCGGCGGCTTCGGCATCGTCTACCTTGCGCTCGACCATGCCCTGCAACGCAACGTCGCGTTGAAGGAGTACATGCCGGCCTCGTTGGCGGTGCGTGGCGTCGGCCCCGAGGTCGCGATCCTTTCGCCTTCGTTCGCGCAAACCTACGCGTCCGGTCTCGACGCGTTCCTCAACGAGGCGCGGCTGCTCGCGCGCTTCGACCACCCTTCGCTGGTGAAAGTGCACCGCTGCTGGGAAGACAACGCCACCGCCTACATGGTGATGCCGTACCTGCAGGGCGTCATGTTGGGAGACGTGCGCCGGGCCATGTCGGGGCCGCCCGACGAAGCCTGGATCCGTCGCGTCGTCGACGCGATCCTGGACGCGCTCGAGCTCCTTCACCACGAAGGTGTCTACCACCGGGATGTCGCGCCCGAAAACATCCTGCTGCCGGAAGAGGGGCCACCGGTCCTGCTCGATTTCGGCGCTGCGCGTCACGCCATCGGCCACAGCCAGTCGTTCATGACGATGCTGCGGCTCGACTACGCGCCGATCGAGCAGTTCGTCGGCGTCAAGCCGCTCCATCAAGGCCCGTTTACCGACCTGTATGCCTTGGGCGCGGTCATGCATTTCCTGATCCTCGGCGCGCCGCCCGCGCCAGCGACCGAACGGGCGGCGCAAGAGGACAGCGCCGAAGCGGGCGCCCATCCAACTCCGGCCGGGATGTCGGCGCAGCTGCTCGACGCGATGGCCTGGGCGCTAGCCGTCCGACCCAACCGCCGACCGCAAAGCGCGAAAGAGCTGCGCGCCGCCCTCGCTGGCCGGATCGCCGTTCCTGCCCACGTGCGCCGAGGCCTGAAGCCAGCCGACAGCGTCGCGCCGTTGCCTACGGACTCGCCGTTGCTGCCGCCGTCGCCGCCGTACAGCGCGCCGCGCGCGCGCATGGCACCAGGACTCGTGCTGGCGTTGCTCGTCCTTCTCGTCGTCGGCGTCGCTGTCGCCGTCGTCAAGGGGGCGGCTCCGGGCACCGGCGACCCGGGTATTGTTTCGCTCCCACCGCGCGCCGAGATCGTCGCCGGCGCCCCAGCCGCTCAGCCGACGGCGGTCGAACCGCGCGACGCGACGACCGGCGATGTCGTCGCATCGCCGAGCGCAGTGGCGGCGCTTCCCGCCGCGCCCGAGGCGCCCGTCGCGCCGCTGCCGATCACGTCGGTGGACGGCCGCCCGAGTACCCTCGCGTCGGTCGATGTGGGCGGGCGACCCACGGCGACGACGCAGCACCGATCCGTCCAGCCTGCGCAACGGCTCGCCAAGGCTCCGGCCAAGCGCTCCGACTCGATCGCGGCCGCCGACGCAACGCGCTCGAAGCCGGGTGTGAAAGTCGCGGCCAATGGCTATGTCACCTCGAACGCATACGTCGAGCGATCTGCGGCTGATCCTTTTTTGAGCGCGCGAGCGCGTGACCCCGCGTCGCAAGGCGGGCTCGAGCAGCCGCAAGCGAAGCACGTCGCCAGACGTGCGGGCTCATCGAAGGGACACGCGCCAGCGGGCCCGGCGAGCGCGCAGGAAGCCTGCAGCGGTCGAGGCTTCTTCGCTCGTGCCGTCTGCATGGACCGCGAGTGCGAGCTGGCGCTCTTTCGCGACAGCGCCGAATGCAGCCGCGTCCTCGTCATGAAGCGGACACGCGAGGGCCGCTGAGGGACATGGGAATTCCTGCACGCCTTTGAAGAGGGCGAGTCGCCACGCGCGGCGCTGTCTGCGATCCAGCGCCCAGCCGCGGGCGAGAATCGCGCGCGAAGAGCGCCTGCGTCGTGCGAGGCCGGTGCCACGCTCTGCCGCCCAACGATGAGCACCCGCCCACCCACTCAGCCCAAGCCTGCCGTTGCCGCCGCGACCGTCGACCACGATGCGTTGCCCGCCGGGACGCGTTTCGGCGAATTCGAGATCATCCGGGTGCTGGGCGTCGGCGGCTTCGGCATCGTCTACCTCGCCAAGGACCATTCGCTCGAGCGCGAGGTCGCGCTCAAGGAGTACATGCCGGCGTCGCTCGCGGCGCGTGGCGTCGGGCCGCAGATCACTTTGCGCTCGAGCTCGTTCGCCGAGACCTATGCGATCGGCCTGCGGTCGTTCGTGAACGAGGCGCGGCTGCTGGCGCGCTTCGACCATCCGTCGCTGGTCAAGGTCTACCGCTTCTGGGAGGACAACGCCACCGCGTACATGGTGATGCCGTTCCTGCAGGGAACGACCTTGCGCGAGATCCGCCGCGGCATGGCGCATCCGCCCGACGAGGCCTGGGTGAGAAGCGTCATCACGCCGATCCTGTCGGCGCTCGAGGTGCTGCATCGCGAGGGCGTCTACCACCGCGACGTCGCGCCCGACAACATCCTCTTGCCGCGCGCGGGGCCGCCGGTGCTGCTCGACTTCGGCGCGGCCCGGCGCGTCATCAGCGACCCTACGCAGTCGCTGACGGCGATCCTGAAGCCGAGCTACGCGCCGATCGAGCAGTACGCCGAGATGGCGCAGCTGCGCCAGGGTCCGTGGACCGATCTCTACGCACTCGGCGCCGTCGTTCACTACCTGCTTTTCGGCGTGCCGCCGGCGCCGGCGACGGCTCGCGCGGTGCAGGACGACGGCGACGCGATCGAGAGCCGCGTCGTTCCCGGCGTCTCGCCGCGTTTCCTCGAAGCGGTGTCGTGGATGCTAGCGATCCGGCCGAACCAGCGGCCGCAGAGCGGCGAACAGTTGCGCGCCATGCTCGACGGGAATGCCGAGATTCCGACGCGGCGGGTCGGAACGACGATCCCGGGCGCGTCACCGGCCGCGCTCGAAGCGATGCCGCGACCGCAGGTCGCGGACGCTGACAAGACCCGCGTCGATACTGCCTTCGCACCGACCTACCTGGAGACGCCGCGCGTCGCACCGCCGGCGCGGCAGGCGGCCTCGCGCGCACGCTTTCGACCAGGCCTGTGGTCGGCGCTGGCCGGCGCCGTCGTCGCCCTCGCGGCAGTCGTGGCCTGGCAGCTCTCGCCGCATCGCCTGGCGGCACGCGCCGAGCACGCCCGCACCACGGCCTCGGCGAGGGCAGGGAGCGTGGTCGCGGCGCCGACCGCGATGTCGTTGCGACCCGCGCCGACAGCGGTCCCGGTCGCGGTCGCCGAACCCGCCAGCAATGGCGCGTTCACGCTGCCTTCAAGCCAAACGCAAACGGTGCGGCCGGTGGCCGCGCGGTCGACGGCGGCGTTGCCCACCGAGGTCAATGCGCGGCCGGCGGTCGGCGAGCATGCCACGATCGCCGACAGCGCCGGACTTGCCGGCGCTGTCTCGCCGGCCGGCGCCGCGCGCATGCGACCGTCTGGTCGGCCGGTGCCGAAGGTCACCGATGAGTCGGCGACAACACGTGGGCGGGCGCCGATGCCCGACCACCTTGCCGCCGCGCCGACCGCGTCGGCCGAGCCGGCGACGGCGCGCGAGGCCTGCGGCAACCGGCGCTTCTTCGCTCTCGCTGCGTGCCTGGACCGCCGATGCGAAGAGGCGCGCTTTCGCACCGGCCCGGAGTGCGTCGCGATCGTGGCGCGCAAGGCCAACCGCGAGGGGTGGGCGCCCAACTGAGGTTGGGAGGACGAGAACGGCGTCGTCGTCGAGCTTCAGCCGTCGAGCGCCGACAGGAACTGACGCAGCTCGGTGGTCTGCGGCGCGCCGAAGATCTGCTGCGGCGGGCCGATCTCGTGGATCCGGCCGGCATGCATGAAGACGACGCGGTCCGAGACCTTGCGCGCGAAGGTCATTTCGTGCGTGACCATGAGCAGCGTCATGCCGTCGACGGCGAGCGACTCGACGACGCGCAGCACCTCGCCAACGAGCTCGGGGTCGAGCGCCGAAGTGATCTCGTCGCACAGCAGCACGGCCGGCTCCATCGCCAGTGCGCGCGCGATCGCGACGCGCTGCTGCTGGCCGCCCGAGAGCTGATCGGGCGAGGCGTCGAACTTCTCGGCCAGGCCGACGCGCTCGAGCAGGCGACGCGCCTGCGCGGCAGCGTCTGCGGCATCGGTCTTCTTCACCAGCGACGGCGCGAGCATCACGTTGCGGCCGACGCTCAGGTGCGGAAAGAGATTGAAGCTCTGGAAGATCATGCCGACGCGCTGGCGCAGCGCGCGCATCGCTGGTTTGTTGCCGTGCACCAGCGGCAGGCCGTCGACCCGGAGCGAGCCTTCGTCGAAGACCTCGAGGCCGTTGACGCAGCGCAGCAGCGTGCTCTTGCCCGAGCCGCTCTTGCCGATGATGGCGATGACCTCGCCGGCGTGGACCTCGAGGTCGATGCCTTTCAGCACCTCGTTCCGCCCGAAGCGCTTCTTCAGCGCCTTGATCTCGACGATGCTCTTCGGTGTTGACGCGTCAGCGGCAGGCATGCAGCTTGATCTCGAGTGACTTGCTCCAGGCGGAGATCGGATAGCACAGGGCAAAGTACATCAGCGCCAAGCAGGCGTAGACGGTGAACGGGCGAAAGGTCGCGTTGGTGATCATCGTTCCGGCCTTGGTCAGCTCGATGAAGCCGATCACCGAGGCGAGCGCCGTTCCCTTCACGACCTGGACCAGAAAGCCCACCGTCGGCGGAATGGCGACGCGCAGCGCCTGAGGCCCGATGACGTGGCGCAATTGCTCGCCGAGGCTGAGCGCCAGCGCCGCAGATGCCTCCCACTGACCCTTGACGACCGAGGCGACCGAGCCGCGCCAGATCTCGGTCAGAAAAGCGCTCGTGTAGAGCGTCAATGCGAGCGAGGCCGCGACCCAGGGCGAAACGTTGACGCCGAACAGGCCGAGGCCGAAGTAGGCGAGGAAGAGCTGCATCAGGAGCGGCGTTCCCTGGAACAGCTGCACGTAGCCGCGCGCCAGCGGCTCGGCGCCGGGCAGCCTGGCGATGCGCGCGACGAGCAGCGCCAGGCCGACGAGCCCGCCGCCGATGAAGGCGATCAACGACAACGCGACCGTCCAGCGCGCCGCCAGTAGCAGGTTCCGGAAGATGTCCCAGATCGAGAAGTCGACCATATCAGCCGAAGATGAAGCGCGGCCCGAGCCAGTTCAGGAAACGGCGCAGGCCAATCGCGAGCAACAGGTATATCCCGGTGCCGGTGAACGTCGCCTCGAAAGCGCGGAAGTTGCGCGAGTGGATCAGGTTGACGGCGTACGACAGCTCGTTGGTCGAGATCTGCCCGCACACCGCCGAGCCGAGCATGACGATGATGATCTGGCTGACGAGCGCCGGCCAGATGCGCTGCAGCGACGGCGGCAGGACGACGCGCGTGAACACCTGCAAGTCCGAGAGGGCGAGGCTTTGCGCCGCTTCGATCTGGCCCTTCGGCGTCGTCGAGATGCCGGCGCGGACGATCTCGGCCGCGTAGGCGCCGAGGTTGACGACCATCGCCAGCACCGACGCGGTCTCGTTCGAGAGCTTCACGCCGACGCCCGGCAGGCCGAAGTAGATGAAGAACAGCTGGACGATGAACGGCGTGTTGCGGATCAGCTCGACGTAGCCGCCGACGATCGCCTTCAGCCACGGCGGCCCATGCAGCCGCGCCCAGGCGCAGGCGACGCCGAGGAGGACGCCGACGCTGGCCGATACCGCCGTCAGCGCCAGCGTCACCGTCGCGCCCTTGGCGAGCAGCGGCCACTCGGCGAGGACCGGGGCGAAGTCGAGCGCGATCACGGACTGCGGTGCAGTCCGCTCAACTCGGCAGGTCGCCCAGTGGCCGGCCGAGCCACCTCAGGGCGAGCGTGTTGAGCTCGCCCGAGGCCTTGGCGGCGGCGATGATCTCGTTGACCTTCAGGCGCAGCTTGTCCTCGCCCTTGGCGACGCCTATGTAGTTGGGCGAGTCTTTCAGCAGCAGCTTGAACTCGGTCGAGACCTGCGGGTTCTTGGCGACGAAGTTGCCGGCGACGGAAGCGCCGACGCCCATCAGCTGGACCTGGCCCGCGGCGTAGGCCGAGACGGTGCCGTTCATGTCCTCGAAGCGCTTGATGTCGACGCCGGGCGGCGCGATCTTGCCAACCTCCTGGTCCTCCATCGCGCCGCGCGTCACGCCGATCGTCTTGCCGGCGAGGTCGGCCGGCGTCTTCACGATCAGACTCTTCGGTCCGAAGATCGCCTGGAAGAAAGGCGAATAGGCGATCGTGAAGTCGATGACTTTTTCCCGCTCCGGGTTCTTGCCGAGCGTGGAGATCACGAGGTCGGCCTTCTTGGTCTGGAGGTAGGGAATGCGGTTTGCGCTGGTCACGGGAACGAGCTCGACCTTGACGCCGAGCTTGGCCGCGATGAGCTTGGCGACGTCGATGTCGAGTCCCTGGGGCTGCAGGTCGGTGCCGACATAGCCGTAGGGCGCAGAGTCGGTCGGGATCGCGACCGTGATCAGCTTCTTGGCGAGGATGTCGTCAAGCGCGGTTTGTGCGAAGGCCGGTGCAGCGAAGGCGACGCAGAGGGCGGCGGCGGCACGGAGCAAGGCGAGGCGGGAGGTGGGTGCGGTCATCGTGGATCGGGCTTGCGGTGAGGGCCGCGCACGGCGCGGGGCGGACGCCGCCGGTGACGCAAGCTTCGTGCCTCGGCAGCATGCGGGGTCCGTCGGCCGACTCCGGGAAGGTGCCGTGGAAACGGCCGCGCCGCTCGGCTATACCCGGCCATTCCCTTTCGTCCTGGAGCACTCGTGGCGACGCAATCCGATTTCACGGTCCCGGCCGACCGGCCCCATTTCGCGGTCTGGCCGCGCCGCCTGCCGCGCGCCGTCATCGCGCCCGAGACCTCGCTCTGGTTCAACCTCGAGGTCACGGCGTCGCGTTTCCCGGATCGCGCGGCCTACCTGTTCTTCGGTCGTGCGCTGACCTACCGCCAGCTGCGCGACGACGCCCTCGCGCTGGCCGGCTGGCTGCAGCGCGCCGGCGTCGAGAAGGGCGACCGGGTCGCCGTCTTCATGCAGAACTGCCCGCAGTTCCCGACCGCGCTCTACGCCGTCCTGCGCGCCGATGCCGTCGTCGTTCCGGTCAATCCGATGAACCGCGCCGAGGAGTTCAAGCACTACATCAGCGATCCCGGGACCAAGGTCGTGATCTGCAGCGCCGACCTGGCGGCGATCGTCGATGCCGCCAACGCCGCGCTACCGCCGAGCGAGCGCGTTCGCGCCATCGTCGTCACGCGCTACTCGGACGCGATGCCGCCCGGGGCGATCGCCGAAGCCGACGCGCCGCCGCCGGCGATGGACGCCTGGCTGCGCGCCGATCCGACGTTGCCGAACGGGCTGCTCGCTCTGGAACGACGCCATCGCCGAGCAGCTCGCGCCCGGGCCGCACACGGCGCAGCCCGACGATCTCGCGCTGCTGCCCTACACGTCGGGAACGACGGGCATGCCCAAGGGCTGCATGCACAGCCACCGAACGCTGATGCACAACGTGGTCGGCGGCCAATGGGGCTATTCCGGCGGCCCGGAGCCGGTCGCCCTCGGCGTCGTGCCGATGTTCCACATCACCGGCATGCTCTACAGCGTGCTCGGCTCGGTCTGTTCGGGCGCGTCCGTGGTCCTCATGCCGCGCTGGGACCGCGAGCTCGCCGGTCGCCTGATCTCGGCGCACCGGATCAGCCACTGGGTCTGCATCCCGACGATGGTGATCGACCTGTTCGGCAGTCCCAACTACAAGAGCTTCGACCTGTCGAGCCTGCGCAGCATCAGCGGCGGCGGCGCGGCGATGCCGCACGCCGTGGCGCAACGTCTGCTCGACGAATTCGGCCTGACCTTCGCCGAAGGCTACGGCCTCACCGAGACCGCGGCGCCGAGCCACGCCAATCCGCCCGAGCGGGCCAAGCTGCAGTGCCTGGGCATTCCGATCTTCTCGGTCGACTCGCGCGTCGTCGATCCGGTCACGCTCGAGGAGCTGCCGATCGGCGAGGTCGGCGAGATCATCACCCGCGGGCCGATGGTCTTCACCGGCTACTGGAAGCATCCCGAGGCGACCGAGGCGGCGTTCGTCGAGTTCGACGGGCGCAGCTTCTTTCGCACCGGCGACCTCGGCCGGATGGACGAGGAAGGCTACTTCTTCATCACCGATCGCCTCAAGCGGATGATCAACGCCAGCGGCTTCAAGGTCTGGCCGGCCGAGGTCGAGATGCTGCTCTACAAGCACCCGGCGGTGCAGGAGGCGTGCATCATCGCGGCGCGCGACGCCTATCGCGGCGAGACCGTGAAGGCGGTGGTCGTGCTGCGCGCCGAAGCCAAGGGCAAGACGAGCGCCGACGACATCGTTGCCTGGGCGCGCGACAACATGGCCGCCTACAAGGTGCCCAAGCTGGTCGAGTTCGTCGACAGCCTGCCCAAGTCGGGATCGGGCAAGGTGATGTGGCGGCTGCTGCAGGACCAGGAAGGCGCGCGCTGAAAGCCGCTCCGGCGCGTCACCGGCACTCGATCCAGCGCGCGCCGTCGCGCGCAAAGCGTTCGGTCGTCGCGCGCTCGAAGACGGCCGCGGCAGCGTTCCAGACCATGCGCTCGACGTCGATCGCGTCGCTCGTGACGCGCAGGACGTTGAACGAGTTCTCCTCGCCGCGGCTGCGCGTCGAGGTCGTCGTTCCGGCCTGGACAACGAGCGCCGAGTAGCCGGCGATCGGATGCCGGCCCGAGGTGTCGCCGGCCTCGCTCTGATGCGTGTGGCCGGCGAGCAGCAGGTCGACGCCGCAGCGCGAGAACACCGCCATGGCCTGGTTGGCGCGGCCAACGAGATCGACGTCGCCCGTCTGGTCGGGCAGGTCGAACGGATGGTGCGTGACGACGATCTTCGTCACCGCCTCGGGCAGCGAGTCGAGGCGACGGTCGATCGCCACCATCTGCTCCGTCGTTGATGCGGCCATCCTTGAACGTCAGCGAGCGCGCCGTGTTGATGCCGATCACGGCGATCTCGGCGTCGACGAAGCTCGGCTCGAGGTCGTTGGCGATGAAGCGCCGGTACTTTCCCAACGGGCTGAAGAAGCGCTCCCAGACGCGGTAGAGCGGAACGTCGTGGTTGCCCGGAACGACGATCTGCGGCTTCGGCAGCCGGTCGAGAAAGGCGCGCGCCTCCTTGAACTCGGCGGCGCGCGCACGCTGCGTCAGGTCGCCGGAGACGACGACGACGTCGGGCGCGAGCGCGGTGAGCGTCGCCACGAGCGGCTCGATCAGCGCCGGATCGGTGCGGCCGAAATGCAGGTCGGAGAGATGGGCGAGGGTGCGCATGGCGTTCGCGTCAAGGGTTCGCAGGTGCGGCGCGCGTGCCACCGACGACGAGCAGGGCCGCCGGACGGATACGGTAGCGCAGCGGCGGCGTCATGAGCGTGATCTCGCCGTCGGTGGCGACGCGCAGCCGCCGGTGGCGGCTCTCGACCACGATCTCGCTCGCGCGGATCGCCTCGAAGTCGCGCGCCTGCTTGAGCCGGCCGAAGAGCGCGCGCAGCGCCAGCAGCAGCAGGCGTGCGCGGCTCGCGCGCTGCAGGACGTAGAGGCTCAGGCAGCCGGTGTCGAGCCGGGCCCGCTCGCCGATCGCGAAGCCCTCCATCACGTATTCGTTGTTGCCGATGAAGACGAGCGGTGTCCGCAGCCGCCGCTCGACGCCGTCGACCGACAGGCGAACGCTCAGGAACGGAAAGCGACGCAACGCCGCGAGGGTCGCCCAGGCCAGCGCCGGCCACTTGCCGCGGCCGAGGCGCTTCCTCTGGCGCTCGCGGTCGTGGACGATCGCCGGATACAGGCCCAGGCTCGAGTTGTTGATGAAGACGCGGCCGTTGACCTCGCCGACGTCGACGCGTCCGATCGGGCCCTCGCGCGATGCGCTCGACCGCGGCCTCGACCTCGAGCGGCACGCCCAGGTCCTTGGCGAAGTGATTGAGCGTACCGAGCGGCAAGACGCCGAGGGCGATCGTGCCGCCGGCGAGCGCACGCGGCGACGCTGCCGACCGTGCCGTCGCCGCCGCCGGCGACGATCACGTCGGGCCGGCGCGCGATCGCCGCGTCGATCAGACGCGCGATCTCGCCGCCATGGCGCGCGAGGTCGACCTGTGCTTCGGCGCCGGCGGCCCCGAACAGTGCGGCGATCCGGTTCGCGCGCGCCGCATCGTTGCCGTCGACTCCTGAACCCGCGTTCAGGATCACGCTGACGTTGCGCTTCATGGCGCGGCCGGGTCGCGGCGCCAGAACGCCGCCAGCGCGCTCAGGCAGATCGCCAGCCAGGCGACGCCTTCGGCGAACGCCGCGGCGACGTCGCTCAGGTAGTGAACGCCGAGGTACATGCGACTGAAGGCGACCAGCGAGACCATCGCCAGTGCGCCGACGACGGCGAGCGCGCGCCAGCGCCAGCGTGTCGTCAGGCTGAAGACCCAGGCGACGGCGAGGCCGTAGAAGATCGTGCTCGCCGCGACATGGCCGCTCGGAAAGCTGTAGCTCGAAAGCGTCAGCAGAGGCTGGTCGAACACCGGGCGGGCGCGATGGAAGGCGAGCTTCATGAGGACGTTGAGGGCCAGCCCGCCGGCGACGCAGACGACGATCGTGACGAGGCGTCGCCAATCGCGCTTGCGCCCGAGGACGATGGCGGCGATCGCCGCGTAGCAGCCGATGGCGACGGTCGAATGGAGGTTGCTGACGGCGAGCATCGCCTGCGTCAGCGGCGCCGTCGCGTGACGATGCAGCCACTGGGCGACGACGGCGTCGAGCGACGGTCAGGCGATCGCCGGTGACGACGTCTTCGGCGATCGCCCCGAACAACCACGCCGCCACGACCAGCAGCAGCGCGCCGACGGCGAGGTGAGTGCCGAGGCGTGCCGGCGGCGACAGCGGTGGCGACGAATGCACGGCTCCGGGCAATCGCCGAGCCGTGCCGGGCTCAGTACGTCGCCCGGCCGCCGGAGAGATCGAACACCGAGCCGGTCGTGAACGAGCAGTCCTCGGAGGCGAGCCAGGCGACCATCGCGCCGGCCTCGGCGACCTCGAGGAAGCGCCCCATCGGAATCTTCGACAGCATGAAGTCGATGTGCTGCTGGGTCATGGTCGCGAACATCGCCGTCTTCGCCGCCGCCGGCGTCACCGCGTTGACCATGATGCCCTTGCCGGCGAGCTCCTTGCCGAGCGACTTGGTGAGGGCGATCACGCCCGCCTTCGAGGCGCTGTAGTGCGAGGCGTTGGGATTGCCTTCCTTGCCGGCGACCGACGCGATGTTGACGATCCGGCCGTACTTCTTCTCGATCATGTGCGGCACGACGGCGCGGCAGACGAGGTACGGCGCGACCAGGTTGACCTCGATCACGCGGCGCCAGACGTCGGGCGCGAGCTCCCAGGTCGTGCCGTTGCCGCCGGTGATGCCGGCGTTGTTGACGAGGATGTCGATCTTTGCCCGCCGCGGCGAGCGCGGCCCGGGTCGCGCCGGCGACCGCCGCCTCGTCGGTCAGCTCGACCTGCTCGACGATCACCTTGCCGGCATAGCCGAGCGAGGCCTTGGCCTCGCCGAGCTTGGCCGCGTCGGCATCCCAGAGCACGACCGTCGCGCCCGAGCCGAGCATGCGCTCGGCGATGGCGTAGCCGATGCCCTGCGCGCCGCCGGTGATGACCGCGACCCGGCCGACGAGATCGATCTGGTTCATGAGCGTTCCTTGGCGAGGCCCTTGAGCGATTGCGCCGCGTCGGGGCTGGCGCGGCAATCGGCGATGTACTGGCGGATGATGTCGGCGAAGCTCTTGTCGGCGTGCAGGCCGAGCTTGGCCGCGCGTGCCGCAGTCGCGCCCTTGGGCCAGTTGGCGACGATGCCGGCGATGACCTCGTCGCGGACGAAGCGCACCCGCTCGCGCACCTCGGGCCCGGCGACTTGCTCGAGCGCCGCGAGCATCTCGGCGACCGTGACGTTGACGGCCGGCAGGTTGAGGCCGAGCCGGCCACCGAGCTGCGCGACGCTCGCCTCGTAGACGGCGATCAGCCCCTCGACCGTTCGCGCCACCGACGTCACCGCATGCGAGACGTCGGGCGAGACCGGACAGATCGACTCGACGCCGGCGAGCGGCTCGCGGATGATCCCCGAGAAGAACGACGACGCGGCGCCGTTCGGCCGGCCCGGGCGCACCGTCACCGTCATCAGGCGCGCCGAGCGGCCGTCGATGAAGCCCTTGCTCGAATAGTCGGCGACCAGGTGCTCGCAGACGAGCTTGTGGGTGCCGTACGAGGTCTTGGGCGCGGGCAGCGTGTCGTCGCCGACGAGCGGCGGCAGCGGCAGCGACGGGTCGGGGCCGAACACCGCGAGCGAGCTCGAGAAGACGAGCTTGGCCGGTGGCTGGCCGCGGCCGGTCGCCGCGCGCAGCGCGTCGAGCAGGGCGCGCGTGGTGTCGAGGTTGGAGCGCAGGCCGAGGTCGAAGTCGGCCTCGCACTCGCCCGAGACCGCCGAGGCGAGGTGGAAGACGCCGTCGAAGCCTTCCTTGCCGAGCGCTTCGCACTGCGCCGGCGAGGGCGCCGACGCGTGCTTCGACGCGGCGGTCGCCGGTCAGCTCGGGACGCGGCGCGACCTGGTCGGCGAGGACGAGGCGATCGATCGCCTGGCCGTCGAGCTGGCCGCGCGCGAGCAGCGCGGAGGCGAGGCGCGAGCCGACGAAGCCGCCCCCGCCGGTGATCAGGATCTTCATCGGCGAGTGCTCCTCTTGATGGCGACGATCGGTTCGGCGCTGCGCATGCGTCGGTCGCCGCGGCGCATGTGCTGGATCGCGCGCCGGCGCGCCAGCGCCGCGTCGCCGGCGGCGATGGCGTCGACGATCGCGGCGTGCTCGACGCGGACGGCCTCGACGAAGTCGGCGCGGGTCGCGTCGTTGCGGCGCGTGACGCGCATCGCTTCCTTGCTGTACTGCTCGAGGAATTCGAGCAGCCGGCCGAAATGCGGATTGCCCGCCGCCTCGGCGAGCAGGCGGTGAAAGGCCAGGTCTTCGGCGACGCCGTCGCGCGCCTCGGCGGCGCTGCGGTCGATCGCGCGCAGCGCCTTGCGCAGCGCGGCGATCTGCGAGCGGCTGGCGCGCTCGGCGGCGAGCGCGGCGGTCTCGGCCTCGAGTGCGCGCCGCACCTCGCGCACGCGCAGGACGTCGTCGATCGAGGTGATCACGGCGAGGTCGAGCGTCAGCGCCTCGCCCGGCGGCGCGGCGGTGACGTACATGCCCGAGCCCTGGCGCGAGCGCACCAGGCCGCGCGAGCGTAGCTGGTGCACGGCCTCGCGCACGACCGTGCGCGAGACGCCGTGCGCCTCGGCCAGGCGCTGCTCGGTCGGCAGCCGGTCGCCGGGGCGCAGTGCGCCGGCGTCGATCTGGCCGCCGAGGCGGGCGGCGAGGCGATCGGAGAGGCGCTCGGCGACCAGCGGCGCGGGTTGCGGCGTGGCGAGAGCGCTGGCGCGATTGAGCATGGTGGTCGGGTCATCATATGAATTGCCTCGTCCGGCCGATCTACCGGTTTGCCCTCATGGCGAGGGCGCTCGGCGTTGCCGATACTTCGCCGGCGCGGGCTTTTCGCGCTTGCGACACACCCATGGCCAGCGTCACGATCCAGGCAGTCAAGAAGAATTTCGGCGAGACCGCGGTGCTGCACGGCGTCGACATCGACATCGCCGACGGCTCGTTCACGGTGCTGGTCGGCCCTTCGGGCTGCGGCAAGTCGACGCTGCTCCGGATGATCGCCGGGCTCGAGGAGATCACGAGCGGCGAAATCCGCATCGGTCCGAAGCGAGTCAACGACGTGCCGCCGAAAGAGCGCGACATCGCGATGGTGTTCCAGAACTACGCGCTCTATCCGCACATGACGGTGCGCCAGAACCTGGCCTTCTCGCTCATGCTGGCGAAGAAGGACAAGGCGACGATCGAGCAGAAGGTCGGCCGCGCCGCCGAGATCCTGGCGCTCTCGGCGCTGATGGACCGCTATCCGCGCCAGCTTTCGGGCGGCCAGCGCCAGCGCGTCGCGATGGGCCGGGCGATCGTTCGCGATCCGCAGGTCTTCCTGTACGACGAGCCGCTCTCCAACCTCGACGCCAAGCTGCGCGTGGCGATGCGCAGCGAGCTCAAGGAGCTGCACCAGCGGCTGAAGACGACGTCGGTCTACGTCACCCACGACCAGATCGAGGCGATGACGATGGGCGACCGGATCGTCGTCATGAAGGACGGCCGGATCGAGCAGGTCGGCTCGCCGCTCGATCTGTACGACCATCCGACCAACGTCTTCGTCGCCGGCTTCATCGGCTCGCCGGCGATGAATTTCCTGCCGGCGACGCTGAAGCGCAGCGGCGGCGATGCACGACTCGTCCTTGACGACGGCACGCAGATCGCCGCGCCGCTCGGCGCCGGCGGCACCGATGGCCAGCCGGTCGTTCTCGGCACGCGGCCCGAGCACCTGCAGCTGGCGCGCGAGGGCGGCATCGTCTCGAAGGTCGTCGTTCTCGAGCCGACCGGCGCCGACACGCTGGTCGCGTGCCGCCATGGCAGCACCGACATGTCCGCGGTGTTCCGCGAGCGCCACGACTTCGCGCCCGGCAGCACGATCCACCTGATGCCCGACCTGGCGCGCGCGCATCTTTTCGACGCCGGCAGCGGCGTTCGTCTCGCCGCCTAGGCCGAGCGACGCGCTGCCGCCATTTCTCGCTTTCTTGACAACGACACATCGAAGACAGGAGACCACCGATGAGCGATACCCCTTTCAACCGCCGCAAGTTTCTCGAAACCTCCGCCGGCGCGGCCGCGGTCGCGGGCCTGGGCACCGGCTCGGCGCTCTTCTCGCCGCGCGCGAGCGCGCAGACGATCGCCTTCAAGCCCGAGAAGGGCGCCAAGCTGCGCGTCCTGCGCTGGAGCCGGTTCGTCCAGGGCGACATCGACGCCTACATGGCCAACGTCAAGAAGTTCATCGACAAGACCGGCATCGAGGTCCGAGTCGACAACGAAGGCTGGGAGGACGTGCGTCCCAAGGCGGCGGTCGCGGCCAATACCGGCGCCGGCCCCGACATCATCCTGTCGACCAACGACGACGCCAATCTCTATCCCGACAAGCTGCTCGACGTCACCGATCTCGCCGAATACCTGGGCAAGAAGTACGGCGGCTGGTATCCGGCGGTGCAGTCGTTCCTGCGGCCCGACGGCAAGAAGTGGATCGGCCTCGGCCTCGGCTCGGCCGGATCGATGATCGTCTACCGCCAGAGCATGGTGAAGGCGGCCGGCTTCGACACGTTCCCGAAGAACACCGCCGACTTCCTGAAGCTGTTCAAGGCGCTCGCCGCCAAGGGAACGCCGGGCGGCATGGCGCTCGGCAACGCGACTGGCGACGGCCTCTGGTGCAACTGGCTCGTCTGGGCGTTCGGCGGCAAGCTCGTCGACACCAGCAACAAGGTCGTCATCGACAGCCCCGAGACGCAGAAGGCGCTCGAGTACGGCAAGGAGCTCTACGCGTCGTTCATCCCCGGCACGCTGTCGTGGCTCGACCCGAACAACAACAAGGCCTTCCTCGACGGCCAGATCGCGGTCACCAACAACGGCATCTCGATCTACGTCGCGGCGAAGAACTCGACCGACCCGAAGCTCAAGGAAATGGCGAGCGACATCCAGCACGCTTCGTTTCCGGTCGGGCCGGTCGGCGTGCCGACCGAGTCGCACCTGTTCTTCAACCAGATGATCATGAAGTACACCAAGTACCCGCAGGCGGCCAAGGAGTTCCTGCGCTTCATGATGGAGCAGGACCAGTTCGACCCATGGCTGACGGGCGCCGCCGGCTACGTCGCGCCGCCGCTCGCGGCCTACGCGCAGTCCAAGATCTGGACCAGCGACCCGAAGAACACGCCGTACCGCGACGCGGTCAAGAACCTGCGACCGGCGGGATATGCGGGCAAGCTCGGCTATGCCTCGGCCGGCGCCGCGGCCGACTTCATCGTCGTCAACATGGTTGCCGAGGCGGTGAGCGGGTCGAAGACGCCGAAGGAGGCGATGGAGCGCGCACAGAAGCGGGCCGAGCGCTACTACAAGGTTTGACGACGCCCTGCGGGCGACGTCAGCCGGGGCCTGGTTCGAGGGATCACGCAGCGCCTCGCTTGCGCGGTCCCTCAACTCGGCCTCGGCTCGCATCCGCGAGCCGTCGCCTTTTTTGATCTATGAGCTTTCTCGAACGACTTCAGAACAATCGCAACGCGCTCGGGCTGCTGTTCATGTTGCCCGCGGCGATCCTGTTGCTGCTGTTCCTGACCTATCCGCTCGGGCTCGGCTTCTGGCTCGGGTTCACCGATGCCAAGGTGGGGCGCGCCGGCGAGTGGATCGGCCTCGAGAACTACGAGTTCCTGTGGGGCGACGCGGTCACGCGGCTGGCGCTCTTCAACACGCTCTTCTATACCTTCGTCGCCAGCGTCATCAAGTTCGCGCTCGGCCTCTGGCTGGCGCTGCTGCTGAACCGGAACATCCGCTTCAAGACCTTCTTTCGCGCCGTCATCCTCTTGCCCTACATCGTGCCGACGGCGCTCTCGGCGATCGCCTTCTGGTGGATCTACGACGCCCAGTTCTCGATCATCAGCTGGATGCTGGTCAAGATGGGGCTGATCGACAAGTACATCGACTTCCTCGGCAACCCGTGGAACGCGCGCCTCTCGGTGATCGCCGCCAACATCTGGCGCGGCGTGCCGTTCGTCGCGATCACGCTGCTCGCCGGCCTGCAGACGATCTCGCCCTCGTACTACGAAGCCTCGGCAATCGACGGCGCGACGCGCTGGCAGCAGTTCCGCCACGTCACGCTGCCGCTGCTCACGCCGATCATCGCCGTCGTCATGACGTTCTCGGTGCTGTTCACCTTCACCGACTTCCAGCTGATCTACGTCATCACGCGCGGCGGCCCGCTCAACGCGACCCACCTGATGGCGACGCTCTCGTTCCAGCGCGCGATCTCGGGCGGCGCGCTCGGCGAGGGCGCGGCGATCTCGATCGCGATGGTGCCGTTCCTGCTCGCCGCGATCATGTTCAGCTACTTCGGCCTGCAGCGACGCGCCTGGCAGCAGGGCGGGCAGGACAAATGAGCGACGTGATCGCCGAAGCCAACGCGCCGGCGCCGATCCGGGCGCCGACGAGCGACAGCGTCGGCATGGCCTACCTCGAGACGCCGTCGCGCAAGTTGGTGACGATCTATCTGCCGCTGATCGTCTTCCTGGTCGTGCTCCTGTTCCCGTTCTACTGGATGGCGATCACCTCGGTGAAGCCCGACCATGAGCTGCTCTCGCGCACCGGCAACCCGTTCTGGGTGATCGCGCCGACGCTCACCCACTTCGACAAGCTGCTGTTCCACACCTCGTACCCCGAGTGGATGTGGAACACGGTGCTGGTCTCGGTCGTCGCGACCTTCTTCTCGCTCGCATGCTCGGTGTTCGCCGCCTACGCGATCGAGCGGCTGCGCTTTGCCGGCGCCAAGCAGGTGGGCCTCTCGATCTTCCTCGCCTATCTCGTGCCGCCGTCGATCCTGTTCATCCCGCTGGCCGCGATCGTCTACCAGCTGGGCCTGTTCGACACGCGCTGGGCGCTGATCCTCACCTACCCGACGTTCCTGATCCCGTTCGCGACCTGGCTCCTGATGGGCTACTTCCGCTCGATCCCGTTCGAGCTCGAGGAGTGCGCCCTGATCGACGGCGCCAACCGCTGGCAGATCCTGACCAAGATCGTCCTGCCGCTCGCCGTCCCGGGGCTGATCTCGGCCGGCATCTTCGCCTTCACGCTCTCGTGGAACGAGTTCATCTACGCGCTCACGTTCGTCTCGTCGTCGGAGATCAAGACCGTGCCGGTCGGCGTCGTCACCGAACTGGTCGAGGGCGACATCTATCACTGGGGGCCGCTCATGGCTGGCGCGCTGCTCGGCTCGCTGCCGGTGGCGTTCATCTATTCATTCTTCGTCGAGTACTACGTCTCGGGCCTGACCGGGTCGGTCAAGGAATAGAGTTGGGCAGCGTCGGCTCGCGCGCGCGTTTGACCGAGCGGGATCGGCAAGGCGGGGCACCCTGCTTTGCTCCAAGGCCCCCGGCGCCGGTCTTCGACCGCTGCCTCCTCCTAATACTTGCGCAAAGCAGGGCGCCCCACCGCCCCGAGCCTGAACCGGTGCGGCGCGCCAACCGATCGCATGCCTCAGTCCAGTCGTGGGGGCCCGCCAGCCGTTCGCGCGAAGTAAAGGAGGAGGCCAGTGCCAGTACGCTGGCACTCGCCGGGGACATGAGTGCGACCGGCTGGCCGTCCTCCGCGCCGGCAAGCGGCACGAACATCGAGAACTGACATGACACAGCAGAAAAAACGCGACCCGAAGACTTTGCGCAGCCAGCAATGGTTCGGCCGCCAGGACCGCGACGGCTTCAACTACCGCAGCTGGGTCAAGGGCAAGGGCGTGCCGCACGACCAGTTCGACGGCCGGCCGGTGATCGGCATCTGCAACACCTTCAGCGAGCTGACGCCGTGCAACTCGCATTTCCGCACGCTCGCCGAGCAGGTCAAGATCGGCGTCTACGAAGCCGGCGGCTTCCCGCTCGAGTTTCCGGTGATGTCGCTCGGCGAGACGCTACTTCGGCCGACGGCGATGCTGTACCGCAACCTCGCCTCGATGGACGTCGAGGAATCGATCCGCGGCAATCCGGTCGACGGCGTCGTGCTCCTGATGGGCTGCGACAAGACGACGCCGTCGCTGGTGATGGGCGCATCGAGCGTCGACCTGCCGACGATCGGCGTCTCGGGCGGCCCGATGCTCAACGGCAAGTGGCGCGGCAAGGAGCTCGGCTCGGGCACGGGCGTCTGGAGCATGAGCGAGCAGGTGCGCGCCGGCACGCTCAAGCTGCAGGACTTCTTCGACGCCGAGAGCTGCATGCACCGCAGCCATGGCCACTGCATGACGATGGGAACGGCGTCGACGATGGCCTCGATGGTCGAAGCGCTCGGCCTCGGCCTGCCCGGCAACGCCGCCTATCCCGCGGTCGACGGCAGGCGCAACGTGCTGGCGCGGATGGCCGGCCGGCGCATCGTCGACATGGTCCACGAGGACCAGAAGATCTCGGCCGTGCTGACGCGCGAGGCGTTCGAGAACGCGATCGTCACGCTGGCGGCGATCGGCGGCTCGACCAACGCCGTGATCCACCTGATCGCGATCGCCGGCCGGCTCGGCGTCAAGCTCGGCATCGACGACTTCGAGAAGCTCGCGAGCGAGCTGCCGTGCCTGGTCAACCTGCAGCCGTCGGGCAAGCACCTGATGGAGGACTTCTGCTACGCCGGCGGGCTGCCGGTGGTGATGAAGGAAATGGCGTCGCTGCTGCACCTCGACGCCGTCACCGCCAACGGCAAGACCGTCGGCGCCAACATCGAGGACGCCGAGAACTTCAACACCGACGTCATCAAGCCGTTCAGCTGCGCCGTTCAAGGCCAACGCCGGAATCGCTGTCCTGCGCGGGAACCTCGCACCGCGCGGCGCGATCATCAAGCCGAGCGCGGCGACGCCGGCGCTGATGAGGCACCGCGGCCGCGCCGTGGTGTTCGAATCGATCGAGGAGTTCCACAAGAAGATCGACGACGAGAGCCTCGAGATCGACGAGACCTGCGTCATGGTGCTGCGCAACTGCGGCCCGAAGGGCTATCCGGGCATGGCGGAGGTCGGCAACATGCCCTTGCCACCCAAGGTGCTGCGCAAGGGCATCACCGACATGGTCCGCATCAGCGACGCGCGCATGAGCGGCACCGCCTACGGCACCGTCATCCTGCACACCGCGCCCGAGGCCGCCGACGGCGGTCCGCTCGCCGCGGTTCGCACCGGCGACTTCATCGAGCTCGACGTTTCGCGTCGGCGCATCCATCTCGACATCAGCGACGCCGAGCTGGCCGAGCGAATGAAAGGCTGGCAGCGTCCGGCGCCGCCGCTCGAGAGCGGCTACTGGAAGCTCTATGTCGACACCGTGCTGCAGGCCGATCAGGGCGCCGACCTGTCGTTCCTGGTCGGCAAGCGCGGCGCGTTCGTTCCGCGCGACAACCACTGACGGGCGAGGCGCGGCGGCCTGGCGTCCACCTCGGCGTCGTCCAGTTGCCCGCGCGCTGAGCCCGCTCATCCGTCTGACACCTTGGTTCACGGGTGCGAAAAGCGCCGACACCTGACCCGGACGATCCCTACGCGCGTTGCAAGCGAATTCCGACGCAGCGGCGACGGCTGTCGCTTCATCATGGCTTGTCAGCCACAACGGAGACATCCCATGTTTGCGAAATTACGGCCCTGGGCCATCGGTGTTCTGACGTCGGCGACGTTGGCGACGGGCGCGCTCGCCGCGCCGGTCTATGTCGACGTTCGCATCGCGCCGCCACCGCCGCGCGAGGAGGCGATCCCGGTCATCCGGCCGGGCTACGTCTGGGTGCCGGGATATTGGGACTGGCGCGGCAACCGCCACGTCTGGGTCAACGGCACGTGGGTCCACGGCCGCGCCGGCTATCACTACGCGCAGCCGACCTGGATCCACGAAGGCGACCACTGGCGCCTGCAGCGCGGCGGTTGGATCCACGGCGATCGTGACCACGACGGCGTCCCGGACCGCTACGACCATCAACCGGACAACCCGTACCGGCGCTGATCCAGACGATCAGAAGCGCGAGCCGGGCTGCTTGAGGTAGGCGATCTCCTCGGTCGTCGACTGGCGACCGAGGATCTGGTTGCGGTGCGGAAAGCGGCCGAAGCGCTCGATGATCGCGTGATGACGGAGCGCGTAGTCGACCAGCTTCTGCGGATCGCTGCTGCCGGCGACCAGGCGCTTGAACAGGCGCACCGACTCGTCCTGCATCGCCAGGCCTTCTGCATGCTCGAACGGCAGGTAGACGAACGAGCGCATGAACGGCGCCAGCGCTTCGTCCTGACGTGCGCCGACCATCCGGCTTGCTGCGGCGAGCGCGCGCGCGTCGCCGGCAAAGGCGCGCGCCGTGCCGCGAAACGCGTTGCGGGTGAACTGGTCGAGGACGACGATCTGCGCCAGCGCCGAATGCGCGTCAACGGCCCAGTCTTCGTGCTCGCCGCGCAGCGTCTGCTCGATCACCGCGCCGAAGCGGTCGCGGATCGCCTGGTCGAACGCGCCGTCCTTGGCGAACCAAGCCTTGCGCGCGCGGCCGAACTCCGCGCTCGTGGATGCGCCGAACCAGAAGTCGAGCACGGCCTTGGCGTCTGCCGGCAGCGCCCGGCTCATCGCGTGACGTCGAGGCGGGTCGGGTGGATCTCGACCGAGCGCTCGCCGTCGCCGATCCAGACCGCGCCGTCCTGACGGTTGAACTGCAGCTGCATGCTGCGTTGCGCGAGCAGTGCCAGTGCCCGGCTCTGCTCGAAGGGGATCAGCCAGGCCTCGACGTTGCCGGCGCGGGCGACGCGGCTCGACAGCGCGGCCCACCACGCCGGCGCGCTGTGGCTGAAGGCATAGACGCTGACCCGGTCGGCGCGGCCGCTCGCCTTGACCAGGCGGCGCTCCTCGGGCTGGCCGACCTCGATCCAGTGCAGCAGCCTGCCGGTCAGGTCCTTCTGCCAGAGCTCGGGCTCCTCGGGCTCCCACATGCCTTTGGCGAAGTCGAGGGTGCCGCCATGATCGTCGGCTGGAACGTTGAGCACGAACGCGAGCAGCCGGATCATCATCCGCTCGTCGGTCTCGGACGGATGGCGGGCGAGGGTGACCGTGTGGTCGCCGTAGACCGCGCGGTCGATGTCGGCGATCTGCACCGTGGCCTTGCAGACCGTCGCTTTTTGGGCCATCGGCCGACTGTGCCACAGCACGCCACAATCGCCTTCTGGCAGACCAACGGCGACGATCATGAGCATGAAGAAGTCCGATCTCGACAAACAACTCGCCAAGAAGATCGGCGGCCAGATGAAGGTGGGCGGCGCCGCCGGTCGCTTCGGGCAGGGTGCGGGCGAGGTCGTCGACCGGCGCGAGCAGCGCCGGCTCGACGCCGCCGCCGGCCTCGTGCCGTTCGCGTGCAAGCTGCCGGCCGACCTGGCCGCGACGCTGCGCGACAAGAGCGCCGGCCATACCGGCGGAATCAACGGCCTGGTGGCCGAGTTGCTCGGCAAGGCGCTGAAGAAGTGAGCGTCGCACGCGCGCATGAGCTAAGACGCGGCGCCCTCGAGCACGACCTGTTCATCATCGGTGCCGGCAGCGCGGGCGTTCGCGCCGGCCGCATGGCGGCCGAGCGTGGCGCGCAGGTCGTCGTCGCCGAGGACGCGGCCCTCGGCGGCACCTGCGTCAACGTCGGCTGCATCCCGAAGAAGCTCTACAGCTTCGCATCGCACTACAGCGAGAGCTTCGCCGAGGCGCGCGGCTTTGGCTGGAGCGTCGGTGCCTCGCGCTTCGACTGGCCGACGCTGAAGGCGCACCGCGCGACCGAGATCAGCCGCCTCAACGGCATTTACGGCCAGCTGCTCGAAAGCGCGGGCGCGACGGTGATCCGCGGCCGGGCGAAGCTGGTTGGCGCGAACCAGGTCGAGGTCGGCGGCGTTCGCCATCGCGCCAAGAACATCGTCATCGCCACGGGCGGCTGGCCCGTGCCCGCCGGACGTTCCGGGCGGCGAGCTGGCGATCAGCTCGAACGAGATCTTCGATCTCGCGCGCTTTCCGGAGCGGCTGGTGATCGTCGGCGGCGGCTACATCGCCTGCGAGTTCGCGTCGATCTTCCACGGCCTCGGCGCGCACGTGACGCAACTCTGCCGGCGCGAGCAGATCCTGCGCGGCTTCGACGACGACGTGCGCGCCTTCGTCGCCGCCGAGATGACCAAAAAGGGCGTCGTCATCCGCCCCGGCACCAAGGTCACGTCGCTCAGCACCGGTGGCGGCGGCACGTCGATCCGGGTTGCCCTGAACGATGGCAGCGTCCTCGACGCCGACACCGTCCTCTATGCCACCGGCCGCGCGCCCAACGTCGCCGGCCTGGGGCTCGACACGGTCGGCGTCGCGCTCGACATCAACGGCGCGGTCGTCGTCGACGAGCGCTATCGCACCAGCGTGCCGGGGATCTATGCGATCGGCGACGTCATCGATCGCGTCCAGCTGACGCCGGTTGCGCTTGCCGAGGCGATGGCGCTGGTCGACGACCTGTTCGGCGGCGCCGAGCGGCGGGTCGACTACCTGCACATCCCCACGGCGGTGTTCACGCATCCGAACATCGGCACGATCGGTCTCTCGGAGGCCGACGCGCGCGCCCGCTTCACCAAGATTCGCGTCTACCGCACCGACTTCAAGCCGCTGCGCCACACGCTCTCGCTGAGCACGGAGCGGACGATGATGAAGCTCGTCGTCGACGACGCGACCGACCGCGTCGTCGGCCTGCACATGGTCGGCGCCGATGCCGGCGAGACGATCCAGGGCTTCGCCGTGGCGATGAAGGCGGGAGCGACCAAGGCGGTCTTCGACGCGACCCTCGGCATTCATCCAACCGCCGCCGAGGAGTTCGTGACGATGCGCTCGCCCGTGGTGGCATGATCTGCGGCTCTTCGAGACTTCGACCCGCCATGCCCTTGCCGCGCCTCGCCACCGCCCCGCGTCTTGCCGCTTTCTTCCTTGCCTGTAGCGCCGCCATGCTCTTCGGCACGGCGCGGGGCGCCGACAACACCGCTCCGCCGCCGGCGGCCAGTGCCAGGCTGCTGCTGACACCGGAGCAGCTGCGCGACTGCCAGGCGCAAAAGGAGCGCCTGCAGAAGGATGCCGATGCGGCGCTGAAGACCAAGGCCGACATCGAGGCCGAAAAGGCCGAGATCGCGCGCATCGACGGCGAGCTCGGCGCGCAAGCCGCGACCGTCGATCGCGCCAACGCCGAAGCCGTCGCAGCTTACAACGCCAAGGTGGCGGAACGCGACCAGCGGGCCGATTCGTACCGGGCCCGGGCGACCGCCTACAACAAGGACGCCGAGAGCCTGAACGCGAGCCGCCAAGCCCATGCCAACGCGTGCAACAACCGCCGCTACGAAGACCCCGGCGCCGACCCACAGAAGAAAAAGAAATGACCAATCCACTCCTGGTGCCGTGGACCGGCGCGTACGGCCTGCCGCCCTTCGCCCTGGTCCGCGCCGAGCACTTCGCGCCGGCGTTTGCCGAGGCGATGCGTGAGCACCTCGCCGAGATCGACGCGATCGGCGGCGCCGCCGCGGCGCCGACCTTCGCCAACACCGTCGCTGCGCTCGACAGCGCTGGCCGTCGGCTCGAGCGCATCGGTGCGCTGTTCCACAACCTGACGTCGAGCGAAACCTCGCCGGCGCTGCAGGCGGTCGAGCGCGAGATGGCGCCGATCCTGGCCGGCCACGACAGCCGGATCTACACCCACGTGGCGCTGTTCGCTCGCATCGATGAACTGCACGCGAAGCGCGCGTCGCTCGGCCTGAGCGGCGAGCAGACACGCGTGCTCGAGCGCTATCACCTCGACTTCGTCCGCGCCGGCGCCAAGCTGGCGCCGCGCGAGCGAGCGCGCTATGCCGAGCTGATGCAGCGCCTGGCCGAGTTGACGACGCGCTTCGGCCAGAATGTCCTCGCCGACGAATCCGATTTCCAGCTCGTCCTCAAGGACGAGGACGATCTCGTCGGCCTGCCCGATTTCGTCCGCGCCGCGGCGCGCCAGGCGGCGACCGATCGCGGCCTGGACGACGTCTCGGTGATCACGCTGTCGCGCTCGCACATCGTGCCGTTCCTGACCTTCTCCGGGCGGCGTGACCTGCGCGAGCAGGCGTGGCGCGCCTGGACCTCGCGCGGCGAGCATCCCGGAGCCAGCGATAACCGCGGACTGGTCGAGGAGATCCTCGGCCTGCGCCTCGAGCAGGCGCGGCTGCACGGCTACGCGAGCTACGCCGACTTCGCCCTCAGCGACACCATGGCCAGGAGCCAGGCCGCGGTGGCGGGCTTGCTCGAGCGCGTCTGGAAGCCGGCACGGGTGCGCGCGGAGGCAGAGCGCGCAGAGCTCGCCGAGGTGGCGCGCGAGCATAGCCACACCAAGCCGATCGAGCCCTGGGACTGGCGCTTCTACGCCGAGAAGGTGCGCCGCGAGCGCTATCACCTCGACGAGGCCGAGATCAAGCCCTACTTCTCGCTCGAGAGCATGGTCGGCGCGGCGTTCGACTGTGCCGCGCGACTGTTCGGCCTGGCCTTCGTTGCCCGGCCCGAGATCGCCGCGTATCACCCTGACGTCCGCGTCTACGAGGTGGAGAACGCCGCTGGGGTCGCGATCGGCCTGTTCCTGCATGACAACTTCGCACGTCCGACCAAGCGCAGCGGCGCCTGGATGAGCGCCTACCGTATGCAGTCGAAGAACGGCGGCGAAGGCGCGGCGCCGGTGCTGCCGATCATCGTCAACAACAACAACTTCGCCAAGGGCGCGCCCGGCGAGCCGACGCTGCTCAGCTTCGACGACGCGCGCACGCTCTTCCACGAGTTCGGCCATGGCCTGCACGGGCTGCTCTCGAACGTCACCTACGAGCGCGTCTCGGGGACCAACGTGCTGCGCGATTTCGTCGAGCTGCCGTCGCAGCTGTTCGAGCACTGGCTCGAGCAGCCCGAGGTGTTGAAGCGCCATGCCCGGCACCACCGGACCGGCGCGCCGATTCCCGACACGCTGATCGCGCGGCTGCACGAGGCGCGCCACTTCAACCAGGGCTACGAGACCGTGCGCTACGCCGCCTCGGCGCTGGTCGACATGGCCGCGCATGCGCGCACCGAGAGCACGCCGATCGACGTCGTCGCCTTCGAGCGCGCCGAGTTCGAGCGCCTCGGACTGCCGCCCGGCGTCGGCGTCAACCATCGGCTGACGCATTTCCAGCACCTGTTCTCGGGCTCGTCCTACGCCGCCGGCTACTACGTCTACCTTTGGGCCGAGGTGCTCGACGCCGACGGCTTCGAAGCCTTCGTCGAAGCCGGCGATCCGTTCGACCCCGAGGTCGCGCGGCGGCTCGAGCGATTCATCTACTCGTCGGGCAACTCGATCGAGCCCGAGGCCGCGTACCGCGCCTTTCGCGGTCGTGCTGCCCAGCCCGAGCCGATGCTGCGCCAGCGCGGCCTGGTCGCGCCGGTCGCGGGCTAGGGGCTCATTTGCCGGGAACCGGCTCCGCGACCGCCGGTTCTTCGGCCGGATTCGGGCTTTGCGGGAACATTCGCTCGATCGCGGCGATGAAGACGGCGAAGTCGATCGGCTTGGTCCAGTAGTCGGCAAAGCCCGCCGCCAGTCCGCGTTCGACGTCCTCGCGCATCGCGTTGGCCGACACGGCGACGCACGGAATCGCCCGCGTCCTGGGCTCGGCGCGCAAGCGGCGCAGCACCTCGTAGCCGTCGAAGTCGGGTAGCTGCAGGTCGATCAGGATCAGGTCGGGGCGCAGCGCGACGGCGCGCTCGACGCCGGCGCTTCCAGTCAGCTCCGACACGATCGTCAGCCCGCCGAGGCTTTTCACGAGCTCTTCGACGAGCAGGACGTTGACCTCGTTGTCCTCGATGTAGAGCATCGTTCCGCGCCGCCCGGGCGCGTCGCTGGTGCGTGGCGGAACGGGCGCCGGCGCGACTTCCAGCGCCGGCGCGCTCGGCGCCGGCGCGGCACTCGCCGCCGGCAGCGTCACGCTGAAAATCGTGCCGTGGCCGGGCTCGCTGGCGACGTCGATGCGCCCCTTCATGCCGTCGATCAGCGACTTGACGATCGTCAGGCCGATGCCGGTTCCCTCGATGCCCTCGTGCTCGACGCCGAAGCGGTTGAACGGCTCGAACAGCGTGCCGATCTGCTCGGCGCTCAGGCCGCGGCCGGTGTCGCGCACCGTCAGCGTCGCGACGACGCCGTCGTCGCTGGTCTCGATCACGACCCTGCCGCCGCGCCGGTTGTACTTGATCGCGTTCGAGATCAGGTTGATCAGCACCTGGCGCAGACGCGTCGGATCGGCGCAGGCGAGGCCATCGCTGCGGTCGGCGACGACGACGACGCCATGCTGCTCGGCCAGCGACTGCAGCAGCGGCAGCGAGCTGGCGCACCAGCGCCCCGAGATCGACCGCCTGGAGCGACAGCCTCACCTCGCCCGACTCGAGGCCCGAGAGGTCGAGCACGTCGTTGATGAGCGAGAGCAAATGATTGCCGGCGTCGCGGATGTGGCCGAGCTTGGCGAGCTGATCGGGCTGATGGTCCTTGCGCGCCTCGATCTGCAGCAGCTGGGTGAAGCCGAGCACGGCGTTGAGCGGCGTGCGCAGCTCGTGGCTCATGCGCGAGAGAAACTGCGACTTGGCCTGGATCTCGCGCTCGGCGAGCGCCGCCTGCTGGCGCGCCAGCTCAGCGTTCTTGTTCTCGGTGACGTCCCAGTTGACGCCGACGCGCCGGACCTGGCGGCCGAACTCGTCGAGCACGGGGGCCGAGCGCGACGCAAGCCAGCGATAGCTGCCGTCGGGCAGGCGGACGCGGAACTCGTACGCCATCGGCAGCAACGCAGCCGCAGCATCCGGCCGACCCTTCGAGGACGAGCCGAGACGTCGTCGGGGTGGACGAGCGCCATCCACTCCTCGCGGCTCGGCGCGGTCTCGCGCGGCGCGAGGCCGCGCAGGTGGAACATCTGCGCATTCCAGCGCCCGCAGCCGGCGGCGTCGGCCTCCCACGTGCCGATGCCGGCGTGCTGGGTGACGAACGCGGCGCGCTCGCTGGCTTCGCGCAGCGCGTCGAGCGCGCGATGGTGCGCGGTCACGTCCATGGCGACGCCGAAGACGCGGCGCGGGCCGGCGGTGTCGCGATCCACGTCGGCCCGCATGACGATCCAGCGCTCGCTGCCGTCCTTGCGCAGCGACGCGAAACTCGATCTCCTGCGGCCCGCCGCCGCTCGCGAAGTACGCCCGCCACTCGCGCCCGACGCGCTCGCGATCGTCGGCGTGCACCGACTCGGCGAGCCACTGATCGAAGCTCGGCGCGGTCGGCGGCGCGCAGCGATCGAACAGCGCGAACATCTGCGCGTTCCAGTCGGTGCTGCCGAGGTCGTGGGCCGTCGTCCAGATGCCGACGCCGGCGGCGCGCGAAGCGGCGTCGAGCCTGCGCGCCAGCTCCTCGGCGTGGCGCAGGTGCTCGACGCGCTTGGTCGTGTCGAGCGTGACGCCGACGAACGCGATCGCCTCGCCGGCCTGGTTGCGCTCGACGACGCGGCGCGACAGAAGGTAGCGCCAGCTGCCGTCGGCTGTGCCGGTAGCGCGCCTCCATGTCGACCGGCTGGTCCGTTGCCAGCACCTGTTCCATGGACGCGGCGACGAGCGGAAGATCGTCGGGATGGACCAACGATCGCATCTCGTCGAGCGACAGGCCTTCGGGACGGGGTGCCATGCCGAGCAGCTCGAACGCGATGTCGCTGAGGTGCATGCGGCCGGTGCGCAGGTCGCGGCGCCAGATCGCGATCTTGCCGAGGTCGACCGCGAGCTTGAGCTGCGCGCTGACGTCGCTCAGCGTGCGCGCCGCCTCGTAGGCCTCGGTGTCGTCCATCATCACGCCGAGGGCACGGTCGGGAACGCCACGCGGGCCGTTCTTGACCTCCCACTGCGAGTGGATCCAGCGCGTCTTGCCGTCGCGCTGGATGACGCGATAGCGCTGCGCGTAGCGGCCGGCGCGGCGCGTCGACTCGGGATAGACCCCGCGCGCGCGATCCTCGGGATGAATGTGCTCGATCGCGTCGTCGTGGTGCGGCGTTCCCTCGGCCGGATCGATCCCCCAGAAGCCGAAGACGTGCTTGTCCCAGCGGCCTTCGCCCGAGGGAATCGCGCGCTCCCAGATGCCGAGCCGGCCGAATTCCTGGGCGGTGTCGAGCAGCTCGTCCTGGCGCGTCGCGCGGATCGCGAGCGTGCGCGTCTCGGGTGACGTCGCTGAGCGTCCAAAGGACGTACGCGCCGAGGCGCATGCAGTGCGCCTCGACCCAGAATGCCGCCCCGCCGGGCCGCGCAGCTCGATCGTTCCGTGGTCGCCGCCCGGCGAGCTGAGCATGCGCGCGAACGACAGTCGACTTTCGGAGCCCGAAGCGCCGGGCGGCGTGAAGTTGAGCAGAGTCGTCGCCGCCCGGCCGGCGTAGCCGGTCGCGGCGGCGAAGCGCGCATTGGCCCAGAGCAGGGTGCCGGTGCCGTCGCTCACGGCAAGCAGATCGCGGCTGTGGGCGACGAACGCCTGCAGCAGATCGACGGGCAACTCGGCCGGATTCGGATCGTACGCGGCGTCACTCATGCGCTGGGGAGCTGCTGAAGCCTATCCTCTCGGGCCGATGCGAACGCGAGTTCGATCGCAAAGTCTAGCCTGCGGCGAGGCGCCGCCGGCTGCCGGGTCAGGCTTCCGCGACCCGCAGCACGAGCTTGCCGAAGTTCTCGCCGCGAAAGAGCTTGAGGAGCGTTTCGGGGAAGGTCTCGATGCCGGCGACGATGTCCTCGCGGCTCGTCATCCGGCCTTCCTTCAGGTAGCCCGCCAGCTCGGCGATCGCCGCCGGAAAGCGCTCGATGTAGTCGAACACGACCATCCCTTCCATGCGCGCGCGGTTGACGAGCAGCGAGAGGTAGTTGGCCGGGCCCTTCACCGCCTCGGTGTTGTTGTACTGGCTGATCGCGCCGCAGATGATGATCCGCGCGTGCCGGTTCAAGTCGCGTCAGCACCGCATCGAGGATTTCGCCGCCGACGTTGTCGAAGTAGACGTCGACGCCTTTCGGGCAGTGCGCCTTGAGGCCATCCTTGATCGGCCCGGCCTTGTAGTCGATGCAGGCATCGAAGCCGAGCTCCTTGACGACCCATTCGCATTTGGCCGGCCCGCCGGCGATGCCGACGGCGCGGCAGCCCTTGATCTTCGCCAGCTGGCCGACCGTCTGGCCGACGGCGCCGGCGGCGCCCGAGACGACGACGGTCTCGCCGGGCTTGGGCTGGCCGACGTCCAGCAGGCCGAAGTACGCCGTCATTCCCGGCATGCCGAGGACGTTCAGCCACTGCGTCTGCGTGCCGAGGCGAAGGTCGATCTTGACCAGATCGCCGCGGGCGATCTGCTTGCCGGCGAAGAGCGCGTATTCCTGGACGCCGAGCGCGCCGCTGACGCGGTCGCCGACCGCGAACTTGGGATGCTCCGAGGCGACGACGACGCCGATGCCGCCGGCGCGCATGACCTCGTCGATCGCGACCGGCGCGATGTAGCTCTTGCCTTCGTTCATCCAGCCGCGCATCGCCGGGTCGAGCGAGAGCGCGAGCGTCTTGACCAGGACGCCCTCGGCTTCCGGCGGCGCGACCGGCTCGGCGGTGAAGCTCCAGTCGGCGCGCGTCGGCAGGCCGACCGGGCGGCGGGCGAGGCGGATCTGGTGGTTGGTGTGGGCGATGGTGCTGGTCATTGGCGGTCTCCGTGCTTGGCCGTGAATGCTAAGGCGGGCGCGCGTCGGCGGCGGACGAAAAAAACCGCGGCGAACCGCGGTTTCGTTTCCCGGAGGCATCCGGGCGGAGCAGGCTCCGATCAGGCGAGGACGCGAATGTTCGCGGCCTGCAGGCCCTTCTGGCCTTGCTTCACTTCGAATTCGACGCGCTGGTTCTCGGCGAGCGTCTTGAAGCCATTGCCCTGGATGTCACGGAAGTGGGCGAAGAGGTCAGCGCCGCCCGCGTCTTGCGCGATGAAGCCGAAGCCCTTGCTTTCGTTGAACCACTTCACGGTTCCGGTTTGGGTCGTCATAAAAAATATCCTGTCTACGATTGAAATGAATGCGCAGCAACATGCGGCGCATGCAGCGACACTCAAGAACCGATCAGGGGGATTTCAGGTGGCCCGCCGCGAGGACCGCGGGGGTAGAACGAGAATCACGAACAACCACTGTCTTGCGTATAACTGTGCCGCTAATGTAGCAGAGATGCGATGCGCGCGCCGAGGAGATCCCCGTGAAGCCGACTGCTGATTCATCGACCGAGCCGCCGTGGAAGAACGACGGCGTGCGCGTCATCCCGGCCGATCGGCTCGATCCCAATACCGCGCAGACGCCCGGCATGAACCGCAAGGCGGCGATCAATTTCGCGCGCGTCGGCGCGCAGAAGCTCTGGGCCGGGACGGTCCACATCCATGCCGACGCCAAGACCGGCGCGCATCACCACGGCCATCTCGAAAGCGTGATCTACGTCGTCAAGGGCCGGGCGCGCATGCGCTGGGGCAACGCGCTCGAGTTCACCGCCGAGGCCGGGCCGGGCGATTTCATCTACATCCCGCCGTGGGTGCCGCACCAGGAGATCAACGCCAGCCGCGACGAGACGCTCGAATGCGTGCTCTGCCGCAGCGACGGCGAGGCGGTCGCGGTCAACCTCGACATCGAACCCGTCGAGCGGCCGGAGACCGTGCGCTGGATCGATCCGACCCACCCCGAGGGATGAGATGGCGACGCTGAAACTTTCGGTCCTCGACCAGTCGGTGTCGCTCGCCGGCAGCGGCGAGGACGCGGCGATTCGCGACACCGTGTCGCTCGCCGAGGATTGCGAACGGCTCGGCTATTCGCGCTTCTGGGTCAGCGAGCACCACGGCCTGCCGACGATCGTCGGCAGCGCGCCCGAGATCGTGATGGCCGCGATCGCGGCGCGGACGACGACGATCCGCATCGGCAGCGCCGGCGTCATGCTGCCGCACTACAGCGCGCTCAAGGTCGCCGAGCAGTTCCGCGTCCTCGAGGCGCTGGCGCCGGGCCGGATCGATCTCGGCGTCGGCCGCGCGCCGGGCGGCGACATGCGAACCGCACGCGCGCTCAATCCGAACGCATCCGGCGGCGCCGAAGACTTTCCGATCCAGGTGCGCGACCTCCAGGCCTGGACGAGTCTCGGCCGCCACGCCGGCATCACCGCGCATCCGCTCGGGCCGCACGCGCCCGAGATCTGGATCCTCGGCAGCTCCGACTACGGCGCGCAGCTCGCGGCGCACTTCGGCCTGCCGTACGCGTTCGCCTATTTCTTCACCGACGGCGTCGGCGCCGAGCAGGCGATCTCCCTCTATCGCCGGCTCTACCAGCCGAGCGAGCGCCACCCCGAGCCGCAGGCGACGCTGTGCATCTGGGCTCTCGCCGCCGCGACCGACGACGAGGCGCAGCATCTCGCGCTGTCGCGCGATCGCTGGCGCATCGACCGCGGCCGCGGCGTGCTCGGGCCGCTGCAGTCGCCGGCAGCGATCGCCGCGCGCGGCTTCGACGCCGGCGAAGAGCAGGGCCTCGCGGCGATGCGCGCGCGCGCCTTCGTCGGCTCGGCGCAGACGGTCGGCGAGCGGATCGAGCGGCTCGTCGGCGAGTTCGCGCTGGACGAAGTCGTGATCAACACCTGGGCCCACGACCCGGCGGTGCGGCGCACGTCGTACGCGCTGCTGGCCGAGCGCTTCGGCCTCACGCCGCTCGCGCGCCGTACGTGAAGCGGCGCCACGCGTATTCGAGCGGTCCGTAGCGAAAGCGCGCCAGCCAGGCGCTGCTGAGCGGCAGCTGGACGAACACGAAGAGTGCCAGCGCCAGCACCGTCTCGCGCGTCGGCCCGGCCGCGTTCCACCAGCCGAGGCCCCAGGCGTAGAAGACGAAGCTCGCCATCACGGTCTGCAGCAGATAGTTGCTGAGCGGCATGCGTCCGGCGTCGCGCAGCAGGCGCAGCCACGGCGGCAGCGCGGCGCGATCGCGAACGACGCGAACGACGACCAGGGCGTAGCACGCGGCAAGCGCGCCCGGCCGATCGTCCGCGCCAGCATCGAGACGAAGACTCCGGCGCCGCCTTGGATCGTGTCGAAGGCGATCGGCTCGATCACGGCGCAGGCCGCGGCGACGGCGAGCGCGGTCCACGGCGCGCGCCGTTCCGCCGCCGCGCTCGCGATCGGGCGCGCGGGCCAGCCGCGCCGGCCGAGGACGAAGCCGACGAACGTGCCGGTCGCCATCTGGACGAAAAAGGAAGCGTAGGTGAACAGACCGAGCGGCGAGCGCCAACTCCAGTCGAAGATGCGCGCGGTCTCGCGCACGGCATCGAGGAACGAGCCATGGCCGTAGGCGAGATCGTCGGCGGCGACGAACTGCTGGTACTCGAACGCGGCGACGGCCTCGCCGGCGGCAAAGAGCGTCGGCCGCAGGACCTCGGCGAGCGCCGGAAAGACCAGGCACGCCGCGATCAGCACCATGAACGGCGCGGTCGCCGAGGCGACGCAGCGCGAGCAGGACGAAGCCGAGCAGCGCGTAGACCAGGAGCACGTCGCCGGACCAGAGCAGCCTCGCGTGAACCAGGCCGACGACGAGCAGGAAGGCGAGGCGGCGGGCGTAGATTCGTGCCACCCGGCTCGGGCGCACGAAGGCGTCGGCTTTGTCGCCTGCGCCGCATCGGCCCTGCCGAGGCGCGCCGTCTGCAGCGCGAAGCCGATGCCGAACGCCAGGCCGAACAGCAGGTTGAACTTGCCCGCGAAGAAGAGCTCGCGCACGCCGCCCACGAGCGTGTCGACAACGCCCGACGGCATCGCCGGCGGGGCGAACAGCGAATGGCTGAAGCCGGGCATGTTCATAATGAAGATGCCGAGCAACGCGAAGCCGCGCAGGACGTCGAGCGCGGCGACGCGCTCGCCCTCGCGGCACAGGGGTCGCTCTGTGGGCGACGATGGGATCGGCGGCGGTCACGAGACGACGGTAGCGCATCGGCGCGCCGCGACTCGACCAGCGGCCCGGCCGAAGCCCGTTACATGCAAAGGATCGATCGATGTTCGAGACCGCCATCGCCGGCAGCCTGCCCAAGCCCTCGTGGCTCGCCGAAACCGAAAAGCTCTGGCCCGAGTGGAAGGCGAGCGGCGCCGAGCTCGAGCGCGCCAAGGCCGACGCGACGCTGCGTCTGGCTCAAGGTCCAGGAAGACGCCGGCATCGACATCGTCGGCGACGGCGAGCAGTCGCGCCAGCACTTCGTCCACGGCTTCCTGGCGCGGGTCGAAGGGATCGACTTCGCGCACAAGGTGAAGATGGGGATCCGCAACAACCGCTACGACGCGATGGTGCCGCAGGTGGTCGGACCGCTGCGCCTGGCGGGCCGCGTTCACGCCAGCGAGGCACGTCTCGCGCGTGCCCACACCGCGCGCAAGCTGAAGTTCACCTTGCCCGGGCCGATGACGATCGTCGACACGGTCGCCGACCGCTTCTACGGCGAAGGCAAGGAAGGGCGCATCAAGCTGGCGTTCGCGTTCGCCGAGCTGCTCAACCAGGAAGCGCTCGCGCTCGAGGCCGACGGCGTCGACATCATCCAGTTCGACGAGCCCGCGTTCAACGTCTACATGGCCGACGCCGCCGAGTGGGGCGTCGCCGCGCTCGAGCGCGCCGCCCAGGGGCTGAAGTGCAAGACGGCGGTCCACATCTGCTACGGCTACGGCATCCAGGCCAACGTCGACTGGAAGGGAACGCTCGGCGCCGAGTGGCGCCAGTACGAGCAGGTCTTTCCGGCGCTCGCCAAGAGCAGCATCGACCAGGTCTCGCTCGAGTGCTTCCACTCGCACGTCCCGCCCGACCTGATGCGGCTGCTCGACGGCAAGGACGTGATGGTCGGCGTCATCGACGTCGCGTCCGACGTCGTCGAGACGCCGGAGGAGATCGCCGCGACGATCGCGACCGCATTGAAGTTCGTGCCGAAGGAGCGCCTCTTCCCGTGCACCAACTGCGGCCTGGCGCCGATGCGGCGCGCCGTCGCCGAGGCCAAGCTCGCGGCGCTGGCGCAGGGCGCGGCGCTGGCGCGCGCGCGCCACGGCCGATGAGCGCCGGCGCGCTGCAGGCACCGACGACGCCGCCCGAGAGATCTCGCCGCGGCGCTGCGCGAGCACGGCCGCGCGGTCCTCGCGCCGGCCGGCTTCGCGCGCCTGGTGCACGCCGAGATCGCCGAGCTCGACGCGCTCAGGCCGTCGTGGGACGACCTGCCGGCCGATGCCCACCTGCGCGACGGCGGCCGCTACCGGCGGCGCCGCCACGCCAGCTTCGTCGTCGACCAGGGCGACCTCAGGCTGATGCCGCAGCGCGCGCACTGGCAGCCGGTCGAATACAACGCCTTGCACGGCGGCCTCGAGCGCTGGTTCGAGCCGATCGACGCGGCGGTGCTGGCGACGCCGGCGTGGCACGCGCATGCTGCTGTCGTTCGCGGCGATGGCGTCGCAGCTGAAGGGCGCGCAGCCTTGGTTCGTCGAGGCGCACCAGTTCCGCATCGACACCACCGACGGCATCGGCCGGCCGACGCCCGAAGGCGCGCATCGCGACGGCGTCGACTTCGTCGCCGTCGTCCTGGTCGGACGCGATGGGATCAAGGGCGGCGAGACGCGCGTCTTCGCCGCCGACCGGCCCGAAGGCCTGCGCTTCACGATGCTCGAGCCGTGGACGACGCTCGTTCTCGACGACGCGCGCGTCATCCACGAAAGCACGCCGATCCAGCCGCTCGAAGGCTACGGCCACCGCGACACGCTCGTCCTCACCTACCGCGCCGGCGCGTTCCAGGGCCCGCCCGGCCGGCGCCTGAGCGCGCTTTCGTACCGCTTCTTTCGCCTGTGGCCGGCGTGGTCGCCGTGGGGCTTCAGGCTCGTGCCGCGCGGCGATGCGACCGAAGTCACCTGGCTGATGCGCGGCCCGGCGCCGTTCGTCCCGAAGCCGATGGGCCTGTTCGTCGACATGGACAAGATGATCGGCAAGGACTTCGAGGCCGGCCTCGCCAACCTGAAGACGGCGAGCGAGAAATGAGCCTTCAGCCGGATTCGAGCGCCGCGCGCACGCGCGCGGCATGCGGGATCGGCGCGACCGCGCCGTAGCCTTCGGTCGACGAGCGCCGCGGTCGCCGCGGCATAGCGGCCGGCCTGCTCGAGGCCGTCGCCGGCGACCAGGCGGGCGACGAAGGCGCCGCCGAACGCGTCGCCGGCACCGGTCGCGTCGACGGCGCGGCACGGATGCGGCGCGATCCGGATGCGCGTGTCGGCGTCGGCGACCCAGGCGCCTTGCGCGCCGCACTTCAGCGCGACGATCTTCGCGCCGAGACCGAGGCAATGGTCGAGCATCGCCTCGGGCTCGCTCAGCCCGGTGAGCGCCGCGAGGTCGTCGTGGCTCGGCAGGCAGATGTCGGCGCCGGCGATCGCCCGGTCGATCGCCGGCGCGCGCGCGCTCGATCGGCCAGAGCTTCAGGCGCAGGTTGGTGTCGAACGAGACCCGCACGCCGGCGGCGCGGGCGATCGCAATCGCGGCGAAGCCGGTCTCGAGCGCGATCTCCGAGAGCGCCAGCGAGATGCCCGAGAGATGAAGCACGCGCGCCGCCTCGATCGCGTGCGCGCGGTAGCTGCGCCGGCGCGAGCCGGCTCGCCGCCGAGCCGCGGCGGAAGAAGCTGAAGTGATGGCCGGCGGCGTCGTGGGTGACGATGTAGATCGCGGTGAACGCGTCGCCGTCGGTGCGGACGCCGCCTTGCTCGATGCCTTCGCTGCGCCAGAGATCGCGCAGCATCGCGCCGTAGGCGTCGTCGCCGACCGCCGAGAGGTAGCCGACGCGCGCGCCCTGGCGCGCTGCCGAGATCGCGAAGTTCGAGGTGTCGCCGCCGAAGCCCTGAAGGTAGACGCGGCCGTCTTCGGCACCGGTCTGGTTGAACTCGACCATCGCCTCGCCGAGGGCGAGGATGTCGACCGCGGCCACGTCGGCGCCGGTGCGACGTTCCTCGAGCGAGATCAGGCGGCGCGCGCGAGCGCCGGCTGCGGACGGCTGGATGCCGGCGATCGCCCACTCGCGGCTGCCGTCGGCCGGCTTGACGAGGTGCCAGACCTCGTCGAACGGCCTCGGCGGCGCGGAGCCGTCCTCCTGGATCAGGCCGTGGAAACGCACGCTCACGATCTGGCGCTCGGCCTCGCGGGCGACGTCGAGGACCTCGGCATCGACGCGAACGACATCGGTCCGCTGCGCGGCGTTGCCGCGGTCCTGCAGGTCGAGCTTGATCGACGCGAACATCTCGGGTGTCGTGAAGGCGCGCAGGTCGTTCAGGTCGCCGACGTCGTTGGCCGCCTGCAGGCGGATGAAGATCATCTTGGCGAGGCGCTCGAACCCCGGCGCGTCGAAATCGGCCGGCAAGCGCGAGGCCACGGTGCCGACAGGCGTGGCTGACGTCGGAGCATTGGCGCCGCGGTGGCTTCGGCCGCCGCACCAGCGCCGAAGGTGGTCGCCGGGATCGTCGGTGAAACGCCGGCGCCCGCGAATTGCAGGCCGCGCGGCCGCTCCCGCCTGCGCCGGGCTGAAGCGGCGCATGACGAAGCGGATCGCCACTACCGCCACGAGCGCGAGCAGCACCAGCATGACGAAGTTGCCGAACTCGGCGCCGAAGCCGAGGTGGCTCATCAGCGCCGCGAGGCCGAGGCCGGCAGCGAGCCCGGCGATCGGACCGAGCCACGAACGGCGCGGCGCCGCGGCCGGCGTCGCCGCCGCGGTCGGTGCCGGCGCCGGCTGCGCCGTGGGTGCGATGGGGCGGGCGGGAAGCGGCCGCCGGTGCGGCAGGCGGCAGGCTGCGCTGCATGCCGACCGCGCCGCCGCCGCCGATGCGGCGGGCTTCGGCAACGCCAGGCAGTGCGCTGCCGGCAGCGACGACGAAGGCCAGTGCCAAGGCGAGTGATCTCATTGCTGTCTCCTTCACGGCGCCGCAGGGGAGCCGAGTGCGCGGGCGATCATACGGGTCGCTGATGACCCCTTCGCCGCATGTGCGGCCACTCGCATTCAATACAAGCGCCAGCGACGCAGCCGCGTTGACCGGCGGCGGCGCGCCGTGGCATTTGCGACTGCTCGAAAGCGCGGCCAGGGCTGGGTGTTCGTTCAGCGATGCCGGAAGCGCTGCATCTCGGCGGACGAGAGCGTGCGCAGCCCGGGCGCGCCTTCCGCGACCGCTGCGATCAACGCCGCAGCGACGCTCGCCGCGTCGATCGGCCGCATCGCCGCCGGGACGAACGGCAGCACCGGCCCGAGCAGGCGCGCCGCCCAGACCTCGCCGCGCCGTGTCGGCTGGCCGAGCGCGGCGCGGTCGCCGAGCAGGAGCGAGGGGCGGGCGATGACGACCGACTGATAGCCGAGCGAGCGCACGGCAGCCTCCATCTCGCCCTTGACGCGGTTGTAGAAGACGAGCGATGTGGCGTCGGCGCCCAATGCCGAGACGACGCCGAGTCGGCTCGCGCCCGCCGCGCGCGCGGCACGGGCGATGGCGACGACGAGGTCGAAGTCGACGGCGCGAAAGGCCGCCTCCGAGCCGGCGACCTTGATCGTCGTGCCGAGGGCGATGTAGACGTCCTCGGCGCCCGGCTCCTCGCCGGCCAGCGCCGCGCCGTCGCCGATGCGGGCCGAGAGGCGCGGGTGACGCGACGCGCCCGTCGTCAGCGGCCGGCGCGCGACCACCACGACCCGGCCGTAGCGGTCGCCCTCGAGAAGCTGCGCCAGCAGCGCCTGGCCGATCAGGCCGGTCGCGCCGGCGACGCAGCGCCGTGCGGGACGAACTCGCGGCCGGCTCAGCCATGTCGACGCTGCTGGCTTGCGCTCAGCGCTTGGGCGTCGTCGAGCGATGGCGGAGCGCCGGCGCTGCGGCCGCCGTCGCGTCGCGGCGCTCCGGCGCCGGTGCGGCGCCCCGCCGCCGCCGCGATGGCCGCGCATTGCCGCCGCCGCCGTTGCCGCCGCCGTTGCCGCGTGCCGTGCGCCTTGCCGCGACCGGCGTCGCCGCGCCCGTGCGCCGGGCCATCGCGACGCGGCCGGGCGCCGCCGCGTCCGGCGCCTTCGCCGATCACCATGCGGCCGAGCACGATCGGCTCGGGCCGCTCGTGCGCCGGCGGCGCGAACCCGGGAATGATCTCCTTCGGGATCTCGTGCTTGATCAATCGCTCGATGTCGCGCAGGAAGCCGTTCTCGTCGACCGAGACGAGCGAGATCGCCTCGCCCGGCGAGCCGGCGCGGCCGGTGCGGCCGATGCGGTGCACGTAGTCCTCGGGAACGTTCGGCATCTCGAAGTTGACGACGTGCGGCAGCTGGTCGATGTCGATGCCGCGCGCGGCGATGTCGGTCGCGACCAGCACCTGCAGCTCGCCCTTCTTGAAGTCGGCGAGCGCCTTGGTGCGCGCGGTCTGGCTCTTGTTGCCGTGGATCGCCATCGCGCTGATGCCCTGCTTGAGCAGGTGCTCGACGAGCCGGTTGGCGCCGTGCTTCATGCGCGTGAAGACGAGCACCTGGTGCCAGTCGTTGTCCTTGACGAGATGGGTCAGGAGATCCTTCTTCATCTCGCGGCCGACCGGGTGCACCTTCTGGGCGACGAGCTCGGCGGTCTGGTTGCGGCGCGCGACCTCGATCAGCACGGGCGCGTTGAGGAGGCGATCGGCGAGCGCCTTGATCTCGTCGCTGAAGGTGGCCGAGAACAGCAGGCTCTGCTTCTTCTGCCGGCACCACCGCGAGCACCTTCTTGATGTCGGGCATGAAGCCCATGTCGAGCATGCGATCGGCTTCGTCGAGGACGAAGATCTCGACGTGCGAGAGGTCGAGCGTGCGCTGGCCGTGGTGGTCGAGCAGGCGGCCGGGCGTGGCGACGAGGATGTCGACGCCGCGGCGCAGCTTGTCGACCTGCGGCTGCATGCCGACGCCGCCGAACATCACCATGCTGGTGAGCTTCGAGTGCTTGCCGTAGACGCGCACGCTCTCTTCGACCTGCGCCGCGAGCTCGCGCGTCGGCGTCAGGATCAGGGCGCGGATCGGCAGCTTGCCGCGCGCATCGCGCACCGCAGGCTGGGCCATCAGGCGGTGCAGCAGCGGCAGCACGAAGCCGGCGGTCTTGCCGGTGCCGGTCTGGGCGCCGCCCATGACGTCGCCGCCCGAGAGCACGGCGGGAATGGCTTGCGCCTGGATCGGGGTGGGCGTGGTGTAGCCGGCTTCGTGAACGGCACGCAGCAGCGGCTCGGCCAGGCCGAGGGAATCGAAAGACATCGGGAGTTCTGCCAAATTCATCGGCCTGCTGCCCGCAGTGCGGGCGCCAGTCGAAGGCAGACGGGGGAGGGGAGTCGGAAGCGACTGCGTCGGCGCTGACTGGAAAACATGGCGACGCGAGCCCGCATTGTAAGCGAAGCGGACGATTCGACGACCGCAAAGCCGTGCGCAATGCGCAGCCGTCCGGTGCGCGGCGTCGCAACCGGCATGGAAGAACTAGTATTCGACCCGGACTTTTCGACGCGGAGAAATCCTTGAGCGAGAGCGAGACGCGGCAGCGCCTGGCCGCGATCCTGATGGCCGACGTGGCGGGCTACTCGCGCCTGATGAGCTGCGACGAACGCGGCACGGTGGCCGCGCTCGACGCCGCGCGCGCCGTCTTCCGGACGACGATCGACGCCCACCGCGGCCGGGTCATCGACATGGCCGGCGACTCGGTGCTGGCGATCTTCGAGACCGCCAGCGGCGCAGTCGCCTCCGCCCTCGCGGTCCAGGCCGAGCTCGGTCGGCGCTCGGCCGAGGTCGCCGCCGACTGCAGGATGCAGTTTCGCATCGGCGTCCATCTCGGCGACGTGATCGAGAAGAGCGACGGCACGATCTACGGCGACGGCGTCAACATCGCCGCGCGCCTGGAGAGCATCGCCGAGCCGGGCGGCGTCACCGTCTCCGACGCCGTCCAGTGCGCGATCCGGCAGCGCATGAGCGCGATCTTCGACGACATCGGCGAGCAGCGCGTCAAGAACATCGCCGCGCCGGTGCGCGCCTATCGCGTTCGCGACTCGGCGGCGCCGGTCGTGAATCCGGTGCCGGCGCTCGACCGCGCCGAATCCGCTGGCGCGCGAGCGCGTCGACAAGCCGTCGATCGCGGTCCTGCCGTTCAACAACATGAGCGGCGACGCCGAGCAGGATTTCTTCGCCGACGGCATCACCGAGGACATCATCACCGAGCTGTCGCGCTTCCGCGAGCTGTTCGTGATCTCGCGCAACTCGTCGTTCAAGTACAAGGGCAGCGCCGTCGACGTCTCGCGCTTCGCGCGCGAGCTCGGCGTGCAGTACGTCGTCGAGGGCAGCGTTCGCAAGGCCGGCAAGCGCGTGCGCATCACGGTGCAGCTGGTCGACGCCGCGACCAACCGCCACGTCTGGGCCGAGCGCTACGACCGCGACCTGGAAGACATCTTCGCGATCCAGGACGAGGTCACGACCGCGATCGTCGCCACCTTGCCGGGCCGGATCGAAGCGGCGACGCGCGATCGCGTCGCCCGGCTGACGACCGAGAACATGGCGGCCTACGAGTGCGTCCTCGCCGGCAAGCTGCTGCACCACCGCAGCAACCGCGAGGACAACGCGCGCGCGCAGCAGCTGCTGCAACGGGCGATCGAGCTCGATCCGAGCTATGCCCACGCGCACGCCTGGAAGGCCTGCGTGCTCGGCCAGACCTGGGTCTACAACTGGTGCGAGAGCCGCGCCGCGACCGAGGTCGTGATCGGCGAGGCGTTGCGCACCGCGCAGGCGCTCGATGACAACGACTGCGACGTGCACCGGATCCTGGCCGCGATCAACATCGTCCAGGACAACCACGACCAGGCCGTCTACCACCAGGCGCGCGCGCTGAGCCTCAATCCCAACGACGACCTGATCGTCGTCCAGGAAGGCGAGATCCTGACCTGGCTCGGCCGGGCCGACGAAGGCATCGAGTGGATCAGGAAGGCGATGCGCCTCAATCCCTACCACCCCGAGCGTTTCTGGAGCCACCTGGGCCGCGCCTGCTTCGTCGCCCGGCGCTATGGCGAAGCGGTCGAGGCGCTGAAATGCATCAGCCAGCCCGACGCGTCGCAGCACGCCCTCCTGGCCGCCTGCTATGCCCGGCTCGGCGACGCCGCCGCGGCGGAGAGCCATCGTCGCCAGGCGCTGGCGCAGGCGCCGACGATGGCGACCGACGCGCACCTCGCGACCCTGCACTACCGGCACGCCGAGCGATCGCGAGCACCACCGCGAGTGCCTGCTCGCCGCGGGCTTCGCGCCCTGAGCGCGCGGAGCGGCGACAATAGGGGATCGCCGCGCGGGTCTCGCCGCGGCCCTCCCTCTTTCCCGGTAAATCCATGGCTCAGTACGTCTTCACGATGAACCGCGTGGGCAAGATCGTTCCGCCCAAGCGCCAGATCCTCAAGAACATTTCGCTCTCCTTTTTCCCCGGCGCCAAGATCGGCGTGCTCGGCCTGAACGGCTCGGGCAAGTCGACCCTGCTCAAGATCATGGCCGGCATCGACCACGACATCGAGGGCGAGGCGACGCCGATGCCGGGGCTGAAGATCGGCTACCTGCCGCAGGAGCCCTTGCTCGATCCGGACCAGACCGTGCGCCAGGCGGTCGAGGAGGGGATCGGCGGCGCGCTTGCCGCCAAGAAGCGTCTCGACGAGGTCTACGCCGCATACGGCGAGCCCGACGCCGACTTCGACAAGCTCGCCGCCGAGCAGGCCGAGCTCGAGGCGCAGATCGCCGCCGGCGGCGGCGAGAACACCGACCTGCAGCTCGAGATCGCCGCCGACGCGCTGCGCCTGGCGCCGTGGGACGCGGTCGTCGGCAAGCTCTCGGGCGGCGAGAAGCGCCGCGTCGCGCTCTGCCGGATGCTGCTCTCCAAGCCCGACATGCTGCTCCTCGACGAGCCGACCAACCACCTCGACGCCGAGTCGGTCGACTGGCTCGAGCAGTTCCTGCAGCGCTTCCCGGGCACCGTCGTCGCCATCACCCACGACCGCTACTTCCTCGACAACGCCGCCGAGTGGATCCTCGAGCTCGACCGCGGCTCGGGAATTCCGTACAAGGGCAACTACTGCCTCTGGCTCGAGCAGAAGGAAACGCGTCTCGAGCAGGAGCAGAAGACCGAGGACGCGCGCACCAAGGCGATGAAGAAGGAGCTCGAGTGGGTGCGCCAGAACCCGAAGGGGCGCCAGGCCAAGAGCAAGGCGCGCCTGGCACGCTTCGAGGAGCTCTCCGACGTCGAGTACCAGAAGCGCAACGAAACCAACGAGATCTTCATCCCCGTCGCCGAGCGGCTCGGCCACGAGGTGATCGAGTTCGTCAACGTCAGCAAGAGCTTCGGCGACCGGCTCCTCATCGACGACCTGAGCTTCAAGGTGCCGGCCGGCGCGATCGTCGGCATCATCGGCCCGAACGGCGCCGGCAAGTCGACCCTGTTCCGCATGATCTCGGGCAAGGAAAAGCCCGACAGCGGCACCGTCAAGGTCGGGCCGACCGCGAAGATGGCGTTCGTCGAGCAGAGCCGCGAGGAGCTCGAGAACGACAAGACCGTCTGGCAGGACGTCTCGGGCGGGCTCGACAACCTGGTCGTCGGCAAGTTCGTGATGCCGTCGCGCGCCTACCTCGGCCGCTTCAACTTCAAGGGCAACGACCAGCAAAAGCTGGTCGGCAACCTCTCCGGCGGCGAGCGCGGACGGCTGCACCTGGCCAAGACGCTGATCGCCGGCGGCAACGTGCTGATGCTCGACGAGCCGTCGAACGACCTCGACGTCGAGACGCTGCGCGCGCTGGAAGATGCGCTGCTCGAGTTCGCCGGCTCGATCATGGTCATCAGCCATGACCGCTGGTTCCTCGACCGGATCGCGACCCACATCCTCGCCGCCGAAGGCGACTCGAAGTGGACCTTCTTCGACGGCAACTACCAGGAGTACGAGGCCGACAAGAAGAAGCGCCTCGGCGAGGAAGGCGCCAAGCCGAAGCGGCTGCGCTTTCGGCCGATGCATTGAGGCGCGGCTCGCTGCGGCAGCGCGTCTGCGGGCGAAAGTTGCGCCCGATCGTCGAACCAAGCGCGCCCGGCAGCATCGAACGCGGCTAGGATTGTTTTCTGTCCAGGAACCTTTCCCGCATGCCGATGCCGATTTCGCGGCTGACCCGATCCTTCGCGTCGCTCGCCGCCGCAGCGACCGCGGCGCTCGCCGGCTGCACGACCTTCCAGACCGTCGTCAGCGCGCCGGCCGCGGCCCGCGAACGGCGCCTCGGCGCCGGTCGGCGCGGTCGGGCCGGGCGGCGCCGCCTCGGGCCTGCGCCCGCCCGGGGCGCCGCCCATCGTCGCCGCGCCGAGCCCGCTGCGCCCGTTCGCCGACGTCGTCCGCGATGCCCGGCGCAGCGACGGCACGCTCACCGTCTGGCAGAAGGACGACCGGGTCCTGCTCGAGCTCGCGCCCGACGACTTCGACAAGCCGTTCTTCATCTCGTCGAAGCTCAAGTCCGGCATCGGCGAGCGCAACTTCTTCGGCGGCCTGGCCGAAGACAGCGGCATCGTCGAATTCAGGCGCATCTACAACCAGGTGCAGATGATCTGGCGCAACGTCGGCTACAGCGCCCGGCCGGGAACGCCGGAAGCGCTCGCCGTCGAGGCCGGCTACTCGCCGAGCCTGCTCGCGAGCGCGCCGGTGCTGAGCCAGCCGGAGCCGACGCGGAAGTCGATCCTGGTCGAGGCCAACGCCCTGTTCGTCGCCGACCTGCTCGGCCTCGGCATGGACCTGCAGCGCTCGTACCGCCAGGGCTACTCGTTCGATCCGCGCAACTCGGCGATCACGAGGGTCCGGGCCACGCCCGACATCGTCGTGCTCGAGGTGCTCAGCCATTTCGCGACCGCATCGATCACGCCGCCGCAGGTGGGCTTGCCGCCGGGCGTGCCGCAGCCGTCCGTGCCTCGCTCGCTGCCAGATCCGCGCAGCCTCTTTTTCACCATCCACTACTCGATCGCGCGCCTGCCGGCCGAGCCGATGACCGGGCGCCGGGCCGACCCGCGCGTCGGCTACTACGAGAGCGGTCGGCTCGACTTCAGCGACGATCTCCAGCGAACGCCGCGCCAGCGCTTCGTCAACCGCTGGCGACTCGAGAAGAAGGATCCCGAGGCGGCGCATGTCGGAGCCGATCAAGCCGATCGTCTTCTGGATCGATCGCACCGTGCCGCTCAAGTACCGGGCGGCCATCAGCTCCGGCGTGCTCGAGTGGAACAAGGCGTTCGAGAAGATCGGCTTCAAGAACGCGTTGCGCGTCGAAGCGCAGCCCGACGACGCCGACTTCGACACGCTCGACCTCGGCCGCGCCTCGATCCGCTGGATGACCAACGCCTCGCCGACCTTCGTCGCGATCGGCCCGAGCCATGCCGATCCGCGCAGCGGCGAGATCCTCGGCGCCGATATCGGCATCGAGAGCTTCTCGGCGCGCGACTCGCGCTCGTTTCGCTCGCAGCTGTTTCCCAACGGGATCGGCGATGGCCTGGTCGACTCCGGCGAGGCGTTGACTCCGGCGCAGCAGGCGCTGCTGCGCTCGGGCCAGGTGTGCACGTTCGGTGACTTCGCGCTCGAGGAGATGGCGTATGCCGGCGACGTCCTCGAGGCACGCGGCGAGCTCGACCCGGGCAGCCCCGAGGCCGAAGCCTTCGTCGACGGCTACCTGAAGTGGGTGACGATGCACGAGGTCGGCCACACTCTCGGTCTGCGCCACAACTTCCGCGCCTCGCGTGCCTACAGCGAGGCCCAGCTCGCCGACCCGGCGTTCACGCGCGAGAACGGAATCACCGCGTCGGTGATGGAGTACCCGGCGGTCAACCTGCGGGCCGCGGACATGGCCCGTGCGCCGCGCGGAACGCTGTTCAGCGAAACGATCGGCCCCTACGACTACTGGGCGATCGAGTACGCCTACAAGCCCTTGCCCGCGGGCCTGTCCGCCGCGGAAGTGAAGACCGCTCTGGCGCAGATCGCCGCGCGCAGTGCCGAGCCGCTCCTCGCCTACGGCACCGACGAGGACTTCTTCCTCGGCATCGATCCGGAGTCGCTCCAGTTCGACCTCGGCAGCGACGTGATCGCCTTCGCCCGCAAGCGGATCGCGATCGCGCAGGACCTGCTTAAGCGCCAGGAGACGCGGCAGCTCGGCGCCGATCAGGACTACAACCTGCTGAAGCGCTCGGTCAGCTACGCGCTGCGCGACGTCGCCCAGGCCGCGAGCGTGTTGACGCGCCAGATCGGCGGCGTGCGCACGGTGCGCGACGCGCCCGGCACCGGCCGCGATCCGCTGACGCCGGTGCCGGTCGCGGAGCAGCGCGAGGCGCTCGACGTCATCACCGGCAGCCTGCTCTCGGCCGACAGCTTTCGCGTCTCGCCGGCGCTGCAGCGAAAGCTCGGCACCGACTTCAGCGAGCGCTCGGAGGCGCTCGTCGGCGGCCTCGGCTCGACCCAGACCGACTATTCGCCCTCGGACCAGCTGCTCGGCCTGCAGCGCTCGTTGCTCGCGATGCTGATGAGCGACACCGTCGCGACGCGCCTGATCGAGAGCAGCGAGAAGGCGCCGTCGGGCACCGGCCGGGCGCTGCGCATGGCCGAGCTGTACAACCGCCTGACGCTGGCGGTGTGGAGCGAGCTCGAGGGCCGCGGCGACATCGTTCCGCTGCGCCGCGAGGTCCAGCGCGAGCACGTCAACCGCATTGCCGCGCTGCTCTTGCGACCCGCCGCGGCGAGCCGCGCCGACACGCGCAGCACGGTGCGGATGCAGGCGCGGGCGCTGCTCGAGCGGATCCGGCTCGCCAGCCATCGTCCGGGACTGAGCGAAGAGGCGCAGGCGCATCTCGCCGACAGTGCCGACACGCTCGAGCAGGCGCTCTCGGCCCGCCTGCAGCGCGCCGGCGCCTGACCGCGCGCGCGCGGACGCCGCAAACGACAACGGCCGCCCGAAGGCGGCCGTTGTCATTGGCCCACGCAGCCGGCCGCGAGGGCCGGCACCGCTTACTGGGCGCGCTGGTCGAGGTCGCTGGTCTCGATCGCCACCGTCGTCGCGCCATGACGGCAGCCGGTGACCGTGACCGCGGGCAGGACCACCTCGGCCATCGGCAGCGCGCGATGGCCGGTCACGGTGACCGCGGGCAGCGTCGCGACCTGGACCGCGTGCTGGCTGGCGAACAACTCCGAGCCGATCGCGGCGCTGCCGGTGACCATCAGGCTGATCGCGAGGACGGCGGAAAGGATGTTGTCGGTCATGACGTGCTCCCGGTTGACTGACGCATCACCTGATGCGTTGAGGTGAATGTAGAGAGCGTCGCGGGCCCTTCCCAGCGCCTTGCGACGAAGCGCCGATTTGCGGTGACGAGGTGCGCTGCCGGGCGACGAATTTGCGGCTCGCGCGGGGTCGATCGGGCTCAGGCGCGCCGCGCCGCGGTCGGCGAGTCGGACTGGCGCGTCTCGTCGAACAGCGACGGCTTGAATACCGAGGCACCCTCGGAGCGGTCGTTGACGGCCCAGAGCATGAGCGCCCGCGCCGACATCGGCTTGGCGAACAGGAACCCCTGCAGCTCGTCGCAGCCCATCTTGACCAGGACCTCCTGCTGGCGCTGGTTCTCGACCCCCTCGGCGACGACTTTCAGGCCGAGCGCGTGGGCGAGCTTGATGACGGCATCGACGACGGCGCGCGCGTCGGCGCTGTGCTCGAGGTCCTGGATGAAGCTGCGGTCGATCTTCAGCTCCTCGGCCGGCAGCTTCCGCAGGTAGCTGAGGCTCGAGTAGCCGGTGCCGAAGTCGTCGATCGAGAGATGCGTGCCGAGCTCGCCGAGGCGGCGAAACGTCGTCTGCGTCGTCTTGGTGTCCTCCATCGCCGCCGACTCGGTGATCTCGCAGGTCAGGAGCGACGGGTGGATGCGGTGCTCCTGGAGCGCGTCGGTGATGCGCTCGACGATGTCGTCCTGGCGCATCTGGTGCGCCGAGAGGTTGATCGCGACCCGCATCCGGACGCCCTTTTCGCGCCACTGGCGGCTTTGCCGGCAGGCGTCCTCGATCACCCAGTTGCCGATCGCGCCGATCAGGCCGAAGCGCTCGGCGATCGGGATGAAGGTGCTCGGCAGCAGCAGACCGCGGGTCGGGTGCTTCCAGCGCAACAGCGCCTCGACGGCGGTGACCTTGCCGCTCTTGGCATCGATCTTCGGCTGGTAGAAGAGCTCGAACTCCTTGGCGGCGACGGCCTTCCTCAGGTCGCGCAGCAGCTCGAACTGGGCTTCGGCGTCGGCGTCCATCGCGTTCGAGTAGAAGCAGTGCTTCGAGCCGCCCGAGCGCTTCGACGCGTACATCGCCGCATCGGCGCGGGCGATCAGCTTGGCGTGGCTGCAGCCGTCGGGATACATCGCGATCCCGACCGAGCACGAGATCATGACCTCACGGCCTTCGGCTGCGTAGGGATGCGAGAGGCCCTGGATCAGCCGATCGGCGACATGGGCGATCGCCTCCTGCGAGGAGACGTTGGTGAGCAGTAGCAGGAACTCGTCGCCGCCGACGCGTGCGACCACGTCCTTGCCGCGCGACATCCCCTTCAGGCGTTGGCCGACCTGCTCGAGCACGAGGTCGCCGATCGAGTGGCCGTAGGTGTCGTTGACCGGCTTGAAGCCGTCGAGATCGATGAAGAGAAGAGCGAGCCGGCTGGCGTTGGCGTCGGCCTTGGTCGCCGCGGCGGCGAGGCGGTCCTCGAAGTAGACGCGCGTCGGCAGTTGCGTCAGGCTGTCGACCGTCGGCGCGGCGCTGACGGCGCGTCGCGTCGGCTCGTCGTCGCGCTGGCCGCCGCCGTTCAGCGTGTCGAGCAGCATCAGCGCCAGGCCGACGACCGCGGCGACCAGAATCGCCTCGGCCCAGGCCGGCGTCAGCGTCGGCTCGGCGTCGGCCGAGACCATGGCGGCGAGCGTCAGCAGGGTCGCGCAAAGCAGGGCGCCGGTAATGCGCATGACGCGCAGCTTCCTGCTGGCGCGAAACTCGAGCGCCAGGCCGACCAGCGTCGTCGCCAGGATGAACACCGCGAGCGCCGGCCCCCAGGCGCCGAACGCCATCGTCGCCCGGAACAGTCCCGGCGTCGCGAACACCGAATGGCCGTAGGCCACGAGCAGCGTGATCACGGCGAGTCCGGCGAACCACGGCAGGGTCTTTCGGGTCGCGGCGACGGCGGTGAGGATGGCCAGTCCAGCCAGGACCCAAGCCAGGGCGCCGGCAACGAAAGGGATGCCGAGAGCACCGCCGCCGGCGGCGTCGAGCGGTGACAGAAAGTGGCCGGGCCACCACAGGCCGAAGCCGCTGACGAAAAACGCGCATGCCTTCAGCCGGAGGCCGGCAGGCCGGGCACGCTGCCGCCCGGCGGCGAAGATTTCGGAGCCGAGCCAGAGCAGGAACGCACTGATCGCAAAACCGGCGACACCGGGCAGCAGGCGTTGGCTATCCAGGAAATTCATGAAGGGCTGGCCCGCTCATGCCGCAAGGTGACGAGTGCTCCCCCCACGGGAGCACCGACTCACTCATTTCGGTACCGCGCGCGGTACCTTGAGCACCTTTGACCGATTTCGGGTCAGGGCGCCGCGGCAGCCTATCGGCTTGCCTGGCCGGCGACGCATGGCGGTTCGCGCCAGCGTTAGAAATGCACGCTTTGCCGCCGTCCCGGCGTCACAGCGTGCAGGCGACTCGACGCGTTCGCGTTGATGCCGACCGGGTCAGTTGCGGGCGATCCGCTTGCCGGTGACGACGACGGTGGGGAGCACGATCACTGCCCGCTCCGACGCCGCGATCGCGCGTTGCGGAACCGGGACCTGCTGAGCTGCGGCGGCGAAGCCGATGAAGGCAGCCGCGAGGATGGCGAAGATGGCGGCGCTGGCGGTGAGGCGGCTGGTCATGATGGGCTCCTGAGTCGTCGGTTGCGGTAGGGCTGAGACGGACTCTAGGGATCACCGACCCGCGCCGAAAGGACCATGCGACGGAGCCGCAGATGCGGCCGACGAGCCGCCGCAGCGGGCGACGAACGTCACCTCGTCGCGCTGCCGTCAGGCGTTTCCGCGACCGACAACGCCCTCACATCGGCTTCGTTCGCTCGCGCAGCCAGGCCAGGCCAGAGCCGCTCAGGCCGGGCGCGAGACGCGCCGCGACGATCGCGTGATAGCTGTTGAGCCAGGCGACCTCGTCGTCGCGCAGCAAGGCCGGATCGATGCAACGCGTGTCGATCGGGCAGAGCGTCAGGGTCTCGAACTCGAGGAACTCGCCGAACTCGCTTTCGCCGAGGCTCGCGGCCGGCACGTTGAGGACCAGGTTCTCGACCCGCACGCCCCAGCGGCCGGGCCGGTAGAGACCGGGCTCGACGCTCGTGATCATCCCCGGCTCCATCGCCATCGCCGGCTCGGCGATGACGCGCGAGATCGTCTGCGGCCCCTCGTGGACGTTGAGGAAATAGCCGACGCCGTGGCCGGTGCCGTGGCCGTAGTCGAGGCCGTGCTCCCAGAGCGGCACGCGCGCGATCGCGTCGAGCATCGGCGACAGCGTGCCGCGCGGGAAGCGCGCGCGACTGAGCGCCATCGTGCCGCGCAGCACCAGCGTCACGTCGCGGCGCTGCGCTTCGCTGATGCGGCCGATCGGCCACATCCGAGTGATGTCGGTCGTGCCGCCGCGGTACTGCGCGCCCGAGTCGATCAGCAGCAGGCCGTCACCTTCGATCCTCGCGTGCGATTCGGGCAGCGCGCGGTAGTGCGGCATCGCGCCGTTGGCGTTGAAGGCGGCGATGGTCGCGAAGCTCGGCCCGACATAGCCCGGCCGGCGTGAGCGCGCCTCGGTGAGCCTGGCGTCGATCGTCAGCTCGGTGATCGGCTCCTTCCGCTTGGGGTCGGCCAGTGCCGCTTCGAACCAGGCGTAGAACTCGCACATCGCGATGCCGTCTTCGATCATCGCCTGGCGCACGTGCGCCGCCTCGGCGTCGCTCTTCCTGCTCTTGGCGAGCGTGCTCGGGTTGATCGCCTCGATGCGCTGCGCGCCGGTGCTCGCGACGAGGCCGAAGGTGGTCCGCTTCGGGTCGACGAGGAGCGTCGCATCGGCCGGCAGCGCCGCCAGCGCCGGCGTGACGGCGTCGTAGGCGGCGATGCGAACGCCGTCGCCGGCGAGGGCGCGCACGAGCGTCGCATCGATTTTGCCGGCGCCGATGAACAGCGTCGCCGTCTCGCGGTCGAGCAGCAGGTGGGCGAGGAACACCGGGTTGTAGCCGACGTCGGCGCCGCGCAGGTTCAGGAGCCAGGCGATGTCGTCGACGGTCGAGATGAGGTGATGGCTCGCGCCCGCTGCCGCCATCGCCGCGCGCACCTGCGCCAGCTTGGTGGCGCGCGGATGCGGCGCCTCTGGCGCGACGTGCTCGTAGACCGCGCTCGCCGGCGCCGCCGGGCGCTCGGGCCAGGCGAGCGCGACGACGTCGAGGTCGCTGCGCAGGGCGATGCCGCAGCGCGCGAGCGCGTCGCCGAGCTGGCGCGCCGCGGCCAGGCCGAGGACGTTGCCGTCGACCGCGACCGCGTCGCCGCGGGCGACGTTGGCGCACAGCCAGTCGATGTGCTGCGCCGCTGCGGGAGTCGCGATCCGGACCAGCTCGATGCCGCTGCCGGCGAGCTGCCGCTCCGCCTGGACCCAGTAGCGGCTGTCGGCGAAGAGCGCGGCGCGGTCGGCGGTGACGACCAGCGTCGCCATCGAGCCGGTGAATCCCGACGCCCACTGGCGCGCCTGCCAGCGCTCGGGCAGGTACTCCGAAAGATGCGGATCGCTCGACGGAACGACGACCGCGGCCACCCCCTGCTCGCGCAGCAACTGCTGGATCCGTTCGATGCGTAGCCGTGCCGGCGAGGTGCGCGTGTCCATGCGAAGTCCTTAGGCGGGTAGTCGCAGTTTAGGAGCGGCGGCGGCGGCGCTGGTGCCACCGGCTCGGCGACGACCCGGGCCGAGCGCTCGTACGTGAAATAGGCCCAGGCCCAGTCGACCATCACGATCAGCCGGTTGCGAAAGCCGATCAGGAAGTAGATGTGCGCGAAGAGCCAGAACAGCCAGGCCGGGCAGGCCGCTGAAGCGCAGCGTGCCCAGGCCGGGAATGGCGAGCTCGACGATCGCCGCCTTGCGACCGACCGTCGCCAGGTTGCCGTAGTCGCGGTAGTGAAACGGCAGCGTCGCTTCGCCGCGCAGGCGGCGCACGATGTTGGCCGCCGCGACCCGGCCCATCTGCTTGGCCGCGGGGCTGACGCCGGGAACCGGCGAGGTGCCCTTCGGGCCGTGGCTTTCGGCCGCCGCGAGGTCGCCGACGACCGAGATCTCGGGATGGCCGGCGACGCTCAGGTCCGGCGCGACGACAACCCGGCCTGCTCGGTCGAGCACGGCGCCGGTACCGCGCGCGATTTCGGCGCCGAGGCGCGAGCCGGCGACGCCGGCCGCCCAGATCACGGTTCGCGCCTGCAGCCGCTCGGTCGTCGTCGCGCCGTCGGCGGCGATCTCGAACGAGACGCCGCCTTCATCGATCGCCGTTACCTTCGAGCCGGTGCGGACCTCGACGCCGAGGTGCACCAGTTGCTCGCGCGCACGCTCGGACAGCTGCGGGACGAAGGCGCCGAGGATTCGCGGCGAGCCCTCGAGCAGGATTACGCGCGATCGCGTCGAGTCGATGCGCCGGAACTCGCGCGGCAACGTGTGATGGGCGATCTCGGACATCGTCCCGGCCATCTCGACGCCGGTCGGACCACCGCCGATGACGGCGAAGGTGAGCCACGCGTCGCGGCTCGCGTCGTCGTTCGCGCGCTCGGCGCGTTCGAAGGCGTTGATCACGCGGGCGCGGATGTCGAACGCGTCGGCGAGCGTCTTCAGGCCGGGCGCATAGGCCGCCCATTCGTCGTGGCCGAAGTAGCTGTGCGTCGCGCCGGCGGCGACGATCAGGTGATCCCAGGCGAGCTGTTCGCCGCCGTCGAGCGTCGCCGTGCGCGCGGCGACGTCGATCGCGCCGACCTCGCCCTTCAGGATCGTCAGATTGCCGCGCTTCATCTCGACCTTGAGCACATGGCGGATCGGCGCGCTCACCGCCGGTGCGCTCAGCCCGGCGGTCGCCACCTGGTACAGCAGCGGCTGGAACAGATGGTGGTTGGTGCGGTCGACCAGCGTGATCTCGACCGCCTGCTTCGACAGCGCCCGGACCGCCTCGATGCCGCCGAAGCCGCAGCCGATGACGAGAACGCGCGGCCGGGCGCTCATGCGGCTCGCGGCGCGCCGAGCGCCGGTTCGATCAGTCGCTCGGCGACCATGTGGATGTGGGTGCGCAGCGAGTACAGCTCGTCGGCGTAGCTGAGCGGCACGTGCACCTGCTCGACATGGCGCTCGATCGCCTCGAGCTCGCGCAGCAGCTCTTCATTCGGCCGCCGGCCGATCGCTTCCTCGACGTCACGCAGGCGCCGATACCAGCGAAAGATGCGCGAACGGATGCGAAAGGTGTAGAGCGGCGGCAGCATCCGCGAGAGCGGAATCAGCGCGGCGACGATCGTCACCAGCAACGGCCACATCCGGTCGATCAGGTTGGCGAGCCAGAACGGCAGGTAGCGCTGCAGCACCGGCGGTCCGCTGGCATAGAAGCGCTGCGCTTCCTTGGCGAGCGGATGCTCGGTGTTGCGCGGATTCGGGAACTCGCCCTTGCGGCGGAACCAGCCGGCACCGCCGTGCACTTGCGCGCTGCCTGCATGAACAGCTGGAGCAGGGCCGGGTGGGTGCGCTTCCTCGTCACCAGCGTCGCCGTCGGCGCGACCAGGCGCACGTCGGCCGGCGGGACGTCGTGCGCAAGGTCGACCACGCCGCGCGGCAAGGTCACCGGGCTGAGGAACGGGAAGCGGCGCGAATAGGCCTCGGCCTGGGCGAAGTCGAGCAGGCGAATGCCGGGCGTCTGCAGCAGCATCTGCACCAGCAGCGCCTCGGGCGCCGAGGCGAACACGACGGCGTCGATCCCGCCCTCGAGCAGGGCGACGACGGACGGCGTCTGCGGCTCGCGCACCAGCGTGATCGTCGCCGGGTCGATGCGGTTGGCCTCGAGCAGACGGTTCATGATGTTGGGCACGCCGCTGCCCGGCGCGCCGATGCTGACGCGCCAGCCCGCGAGCTGCGTCAGGTTGGTCAGCTCCGGCGCATGGAGCAGCCGCTCGGCGGAATCGGTGCGATAGAAGAGCCAGACCGGCTCGTAGAACAGGCTGCCGAGCGAGACCTGGCCGTCGTCGGGGACGTCGCTCTCGTCGCCGCTCGTGGGCACCGTGTCGTCGGCACCGCCCTGGACGAACGCGATGTCGACGTCGCCGCCCGGCTCGCGCAGCAGGGCGGCATTCTCGGCCGCGCCGGCGGTCTTCCTCAGTCGCACCTCGACGCCGCTTTCCTTGAGCAGCTCGACGTAGCGCTTGCCGAACTCGGCGTACGCGCCCTGATCCTGGCCGGTCGCCAGGATGACGGTGCGCGGCGGCGTCGGATCGAGCCACCAGTAGGCGGCGGCGAGCAGCGCCACGGCAAGCAGGACGAACGGCAGCGCAGTCGCGGCCAGGTCGCGAACCGACAGCAGCGTCTCGCGAAGGTTGTCGCGCATGGTCGCCATTGTCCCTTGGCGCGCGAGCGCGCTCAAAGTCGCCCTATCCTCGACCGATGCGACTTCTGCTCGTCGAAGACGACCGCATGATCGGCGAGAGCCTGCAGCGCACGCTGCGCCTCGAGGGCTTCGCCGTCGACTGGGTTCGCGATGCGGCCGCCGCCGACGGCACGCTGGCCAGCGAGCGCTTCGACCTGGTGCTGCTCGACCTCGGCCTGCCCCGCGGCGGCGCGACCAGCGGGCCTGGAGACGGCCTGGCCGTCCTGCAGGCGTTGCGCGCGCGCGCACGACGCGACGCCGGTGATCGTCCTGACGGCTCGCGACGCGCGCGGCGACCGCGTCGCCGGCCTCGACGCCGGCGCCGACGACTATCTGGTCAAGCCGTTCGAGTTCGACGAGCTCAACGCCCGCATCCGCGCGGTGCTGCGCCGCCACGTCGGGCGCGCCCAGCCGCTGCTCTCGCACGGCGGCGTCACGCTCGATCCGGCGCAGCGCCGGGTCACCCGCGACGGCGCGCCGGTCGTGCTCTCGGCGCGCGAGTTCGCGGTGCTCGAGGCGCTGCTGATCCGCCCAGGCGCGGTGCTGTCGCGCGCCCAGCTCGAGGATCGTCTCTACGGCTGGGGCGAGGAGATCGAAAGCAACGCGGTCTCGGTCTACATCCACCAGTTGCGCAAGAAGCTCGGCGCCGACTTCATCCGCAACGTTCGCGGCGTCGGCTACTTCGTCGCGCGGCGGCGAGACGCCGACGCGATGAGCTCGATCCGCGTCCGCCTGCTGGTGTCGCTGCTCGCGCTGCTTGCGCTCGCCGCCGCGGCGATGGCGGCGTTCACCTACAAGACCGTCCTCGGCGAGACCGAGGCGATCTTCGACTACCAGCTGCAGCAGATGGCGCTGTCGCTGCGCGACCAGGGCGAGATCGCGTCGGCGCAGGCAGACTCGCTTCGCCGACGCGCAGCTCGACTTCGTGATCCAGATCTGGACCATCGACGGCCGCACCATCTACGCTTCGCGCGCGCACCCATCGCTGCCGCAGCGCGCGCTGCTCGGCCTGCACACGCTGATCGTCGAAGGCAACGCCTGGCGCACCTACAGCGTGGCGACGCGCGAGCGCGTGATCCAGGTGGCGCAGCCGATCGAGATCAGGCAACGGCTCGCCGCCCAGTCCGCCTGGCGCAGCGTCCTGCCGCTGCTTCTGATGGCGCCGTTCGCCGCGCTCGCGATCTGGTGGCTGGCGGCGCAGAACCTGAAGCCGCTCGACCGGCTGGCGCGCGAGGTGCGGGCACGCGACGCGCGCTCGCTCGCGCCGCTGCCGACGCGCGGCCTGCCCGACGAAGTCGCGCCGCTGGCCGACGCGCTCAACTCGCTCCTCGAGCGACTGCGCAGCTCGCTCGACGCTCAGCGCGCGTTCGTCGCCGACGCCGCCCACGAGCTGCGCTCGCCGCTGACCGCGCTCAAGCTGCAGCTCGAGCTGCTGCGCCGCGAAGGCGACGCCGACGGGCGCGAGGCGGCGCGCGCGGCGCTGTCCGAGGGGATCGCCCGCGCCTCGCGCCTGGTCGAGCAATTGCTCGCCCTGGCCCGAGCCGAGCCCGATGCGGCGGCGCCCGCCGAGCGGATCGATCTCGTCGCCATCGCGCGCCAGGCGGTCGCCGAGACGCTGCCGTTCGCGCAGTCGCGGGCGGTCGAGTTCGCGCTGATCGCGGCGGCGCCGGCATTCGTCGCCGGCGACGCCCTGACGCTGGGCCTTCTGGTCAGGAACCTCGTCGACAACGCGGTCCGCTATTCGCCCGAGGGGAGCCGGGCCGAAGTCCGCGTCAGCAGCGACGCGGGCGGCCGTGCTCCTGCAGGTCGACGACAGCGGTCCCGGGATCGCCGAGGAAGAGCGCGAGCGGGTCTTCGATCGCTTCTACCGGCGTGCCGAGCGCGGCGAAACCGGCAGCGGCCTCGGCCTGGCGATCGTTCGCAGCGTCGCCCTCGCCCACGGCGCGACGGTCGCGCTGTCGCGATCGCCGCTCGGCGGCCTGCGCGCGGAGGTCCGCTTTCCCGAGGCGGCCTCCTAATCCTCGCCTAATCGTTCCCTAATGGAACGTCTAACGGCGCGTCCCTATCTTCGGCATCGAGCGGAATCCTCCGCGACCGTTTGATTGCTGGAGACCCTATGAAGCTGAATCCCCTGAGCGCCGCGCTGATCGGCGCCGGAATCGCGGTGGTCGGCACCGCCGGCGCGTTCGACCTGACGCCGTCCTGGCTCAAGAGCCAGGAGCGACCGATCGTGATGGCGCAGGCGACGCCGCAAAGCGAGCGCGTCGTTCCCGCGGCGCCGCTCAGCACGGCCCCCGGACAACTGCCGAACTACCGCGCCATCGTCAAGCAGGCCGCGCCTGCGGTGGTCGGCGTCACGGTCGAGGGCACGCACAAGGCCTCGCTCGAGGACCAGGGTCTGCCGCCCGGCATGGAAGACGATCCGTTCTTCAAGTTCTTCCGCGGCATCCCCGGCCATGGCGGTCAAGGCGGACGCCAGAACCCGTCGATGCCGTTCAGGGGCATGGGCTCGGGCTTCATCATCGGCGCCGACGGCCTGATCCTGACCAACGCGCACGTCGTTCGCGACGCCAAGGACGTGACCGTCAAGCTCAGCGACCGGCGCGAGTACAGCGCCAAGGTGCTCGGCGTCGACACCGCCACCGACATCGCCGTGCTCAAGATCGACGCCAAGGGCCTGCCGGTGGTTCGCCTCGGCGATCCGCGCAGCCTCGAGGTCGGCGACCCGGTGCTCGCGATCGGCGCGCCTTACGGGCTCGAGCAGACGGCGACCTCCGGAATCGTCAGCGCCAAGGGACGCTCGTTGCCCGGCGACGCGGTCGTGCCGTTCATCCAGACCGATGCCGCGGTGAACCCGGGCAACTCGGGCGGCCCGCTGTTCGACGGCAGCGGCTCGGTGGTCGGCATCAACTCGCAGATCTATTCGAGGAGCGGCGGCTTCCAGGGCGTCTCGTTCGCGATCCCGATCAACGTCGCGCTGAAGGTCAAGGACCAGATCGTCGCCACCGGCAAGGCCGAGCATGGCCGCCTCGGCGTCACGGTGCAGGACCTGAACCAGTCAGCTCGCCGATTCGTTCGGCCTGAAGCGCGTCGAGGGCGCGCTCGTCTCCAGCGTCGCGCCGAACAGCGCCGCCGCGGCGGCCGGCCTCAAGTCGGGTGACGTGATCACCGAGGTCAACGGCGAACCGGTCGAGCGCTCGGGCGCGCTGTCGAGCCTGATCGGCATGGCGGCGCCGGGCGAGCAGGTCAAGCTCAAGGTCTGGCGCGACCACGCCGAGCGGACCGTCGAAGCCAAGCTCGGCGGCGCTGCCGCCGAAGGCAAGGAGGTCGCCGACGCCGGATCGGCTGCGGATCAGCGGCCAGCTCGGCCTGTCGCTCCGGCCGCTGACGCGCGACGAGAAGCGCGAGAGCAAGCTCGACTCGGGCCTGGTCGTCGAAGACGTCGGCGGCGCCGCCGAGCGCGCCGGCATCGTCGCCGGCGACGTGCTCCTCGCCATCAACGGCAAGCCGGTGCAGTCGATCGAGCAGGTGAAGAGCGTGATGGCGGGTCATCCGAAGAGCGTCGCGCTGCTGGTCCAGCGCGACGGCGAAAAGCTCTTCGTGCCGGTCAAGGTCGGCTGATTCCGGTCCCTTGTCGCAACGCGCCCGGCCGCTGCTCACAGCGCGCCGGGCGCTTTTTCGTGAGCCGATTGGTGCGCCCGACTGTGGCGCAGCGGCAATACCTGTGAACTAATTTCCGCTTCGCAGTGGCGATTTCGTGAATCGGGCGCGACCACCGCTTTAAGCTTGACGGGTTTGTCGCCCGCTACGCGACCTCCGGAGCCGTCCATGCGTTTATTCCCGTTGTCAGCCCGAGGCACGCCGCGCGTGCTCGTCGCCGCCCTGGCATTTGCTGCCGGCATCGCCGCCGCGGGCGAGATCCACGTGCTGCTCGGCGTCGACCCCGCCGATGCGACCGGCGACGTGCTGCTGAGCGCATCGCTCGCGCCGGCGCAGTCGATCACGCGCGCCACCGGATCGAAGACGACGATCACCCAGACCTCGACCATGGCCGAGGTCATGCGCGCCAGCCGCACGGTCGAAAACGAGATCATCATCGCTCCCGCGCACGTCACCGCCTCGGCGGTGCTGCACGCCTACCAGCTGCTCGCCACGAGCGGCCAGGAGCAGGTCTACGCGCTGGTCGTCAGGAACGACATCGACAAGGTCGAAAAGCTCGCCGGCAAGCGCCTCTACCTGCCGCAGCAGGACTCGCTGCGCAGCTACGTTGCCAAGGGCCTGCTGACCGAGTCGGGCATCAAGCTCGGCCAGTTCTCCAAGGTCACCTACGGCAACACCAGCGGCGGCGGTCTGGTCGCTCTCTCGTTCGACATGGCCGACGTGACCGTCGCCGACGAGACGCAGGCCAAGGAATGGATCACCCAGCATCCTGGTCAGGCGCGCATCCTGAAAACGACGCGGCCGGTTCCCGGCGGCATGAACATGGTCGTGCGCAAGGACTTCTGCGCGACCGAATGCGGTCGGCTCGGCGATTGGGTCAACTCGCCTGACGGCGCGATCCCCGGCATCGGCCGCTTTCGTCTCGCCTCGGCGGATGCGTCGCGCCAGTTCACCTATGTCGCCTCGCTCGGCATCGCGACGCCAGACACGCTCAAGGGCGTGACCCGCGTCAGCGCCGAGGAGGTGGCCGAGTTCGCCAAGCAAGGCGTGACGCTGGTCGACACGCGCTCACAGAAGGAATACGAGAACGAGCACGTGCGCGGCGCGATCCTCGCCCCGTACATCGAGAAGAGCCTCAAGGAAGCCGACTTCGACGCCTCCAAGGATGATTTCTCGGCGCTGAAGACGATCGCCAAGGAAAAGCCGGTCATCTTCCTCTGCAACGGTCCGGAGTGCTGGAAGTCGTACAAGGCCTCGAAAACGGCCGCGGCCAGCGGCTACACCAAGATCTACTGGTTCCGCGGCGGCATGCCCGAGTGGCGCGAGAAGCACCTGCCGGTCGAAGGCACGGCCGGCGCGGCGCTGGCCAAGCTGCCGGCGCCGGTGGCGCCCGTGGGCCGCGCCAAGACGGTCGCCGCCGCGCACTGACCTGCCTGCAGTCAGGGCTCGCGACGCAGGTCGACGACGCGCTCGCCCTGCTCGCTGTTGAGCCAGAGGCGGCAGCGGATGCGATTGTCGTCGGGATCGATCGTGCCGCGCAGCGCGCCGGTGTCGATCGGCTCGCCGCCTTCGGCAACGTCGACGTGGACCGAGAGCAGGATCCGGCGCGGCCCGGCTGGCGCGTCGGCGGCGGCATCGCCGCCGTCGCTCTGGACGACGCCTTCGCCGCGATAGAAGACGCGGTTCAGCGCCTGCCCTTTCCGTTGCTGCCAGAAGTCGCGGTAGTTCTGCCAGTCGGGGTCGCGCTCGATGTCGACCGCGCTGCTCGCCAGGCGCAAGCTCGATCCGCTCTGCTCGATCGTGACGATGACGACCTCGCCGTCGCGGGCGTTGGTCGCGCCACGCTTGCCGACGCTCGCGCGCCAACGACCGGCCAGGCTCGCCGCCTCTTTCTCGTGCCAGCGCCAGGCGGCGACGCCGGCGCCGCCCAGGACGATCGCGCCGAGCGCGAACAGCACGATCCGACGCGCGTTCGACGGCGGTGGTGCACTCGCCGGGCCGCCGGCCGCCATCAGCGGCGACGGGCCGCTCGTCAGCGTGCCGGGGTTGGTGCGCGGCACCAGGCCCAGGCCGCGCAGGTCGTCGCCCAGGCGGGCCAGGTCCTCGCGCCAGTCGTAGGCGCGCAGACGCCGCCAGGTCAGCTCCGAAAGCTGGTCGAAGGGAGCGGGGAGCTCGCTCGCCGCGGGGATCTCGGCTCACGCCGTCGCAGAGCAGCGGGATGACGTGGGCGTCGGCGGCGAGCGCCGGCCTCGAGCTCGTCGCGCACCGGATCGTCGCTGCGCTCGATGCAGCGCTTGCCGGCACTGTCGCGCGCGTCGAGGTAGTTCGGCGTGATCAGGACGAGCAGGATCGGCGAGGCGTTCAGCGCCGCGGCGATGACGTCGCGCCAGCGGCTGCCCGCGGGCAAGTCGTCCTTGTCGAGGAAGATCTGGTCTTCGCCGAACAGCGCGTCGAGGTCTCGGGAGAGCGCCGTCGCCTTGTCGACGCCGTCGCTGGTGCGGTAGCTGATGAAGACCCGTGCGGACATCGTGCGGAAGCGCTTTCCCGGATACGCGAGTGTGGCGCCATCTGCGACAGTGCGTCGACCCCGAAGATTACGACATGGACGCCGCTCGAAAATCGGTGCTCGTGGTCGGTGCCGGCGACGCCACCGGCGGCGCGATCGCGCGGCGCTTCGCGCGCGAAGGCCTGGTCGCCTGCGTCACGCGGCGCAGCGCCGACAAGCTCGAGCCGCTGCTCGCGCAGATCCGGGCCGACGGCGGCGAGGCCCACGGCTTCGCGTCCGACGCGAGAAAGGAAGCGGAGGTCGAAACGCTGGTCGCGCAGATCGAGCGCGAGATCGCGCCGATCGAGGTCGCGGTGTTCAACATCGGCGCCAACGTTCGCTTCGACGTTCGTCGAGACGACCGAGCGCGTCTATCGCAAGGTCTGGGAGATGGGCGCGCTCGCCGGCTTCCTGATGGGCCGCGAGGTCGCCAAGGCGATGCTGGCGCGCGGCCACGGCACGATCATCTTCACCGGCGCGACCGCGAGCCTGCGCGGCTCGGCCGGCTTCGCCGCCTTCGCCGGTGCCAAGCACGCGCTGCGCGCGCTGGCGCAAAGCATGGCGCGCGAGCTCGGACCGAAAGGCATCCACGTCGCCCACGTCGTCATCGACGGTGCGATCGACACGCAGTTCATCGCCGAGAACTTTCCCGAGCGCTATGCCCTGAAGGACAAGGACGGCATTCTCGCCCCCGATGCGATCGCCGAGAACTACTGGAATCTTCACTGCCAGGCGAAGAGCGCGTGGACCCACGAGCTCGACCTGCGGCCCTGGCTGGAGAACTGGTGAGCGCCATGAGCGAACGCGTGGTCGAGTACTTCTTCGACGTCGGCAGCCCGACGTCGTACCTGGCGTGGACGCGCCTGCCGCAGATCGCCGCCGAGACCGGCGCGACGATCGCCTGGCGGCCGATGCTGCTCGGCGGCGTCTTCAAGGCGACCGGCAACGCCAGCCCGGTGACGGTGCCGGCCAAGGGTCGCTGGATGAACGACGACATCGCAGCGCTGGGCCGACCGCTACGGCGTGCCGTTTCGCTTCAATCCGCATTTCCCGATCAACACGCTGACGCTGATGCGCGGCGCCGCCGGGCTTCAGCTGCGCCGGCCGCAGGACTTCGATCGCTATCTCGAGGTCGTCGAGCGCGCGATGTGGGTCGAGCAGAAGAACCTCGGCGACCCGACGGTGCTTGCCGCGACGCTCGCCGACGCCGGCATCGATGGCGCCGCCTTCATGGCGCTGGTCGGCGATCCCGAGGTCAAGGCGCGGCTGATCGCCGACCACCGAGGAAGCGGTCGCGCGCGGCGTCTTCGGCGCGCCGACGTTCTTCGTCGGCGAGGCGATGTTCTTCGGCCAGGACCGGCTCGACTTCGTCCGCGAGGCGCTGCTCGCGTTGCCTTGATCGCCGCGCCGCCTCGCGCGGCTGCGCTACAGATCGGTGCGCAGCTTCCAGATCTCGGGGAAGAGGACGACGTCGAGCATCTTCCTCAGGTAGCTCACGCCGCCGGTGCCGCCGGTGCCGCGCTTGAAGCCGATGACGCGCTCGACGGTCGTCACGTGGCGGAAGCGCCAGAGGCGAAACGTGTCCTCGAGGTCGGTCAGCTCCTCGCCGAGCTGGTACAGGTCCCAGTAGGCCTCGGGGTTGCGATAGACGACGAGCCACGCCTGCTCGACCGCCTCGCTCGCGACGTAGGGCTCGGACCAGTCGCGCTCGACGCGGTCGGCCGGCACCGGCAGGCCGCGCCGTGCCAGCAGGCGCAGCGCTTCGTCGTATAGCGACGGCGCCTCGATGCAGCGCCTGCACCTGCGCGAGCAGGTCGGGCCGGTGCGCGTGCGGCTTCAGCATCGCCGCGTTCTTGTTGCCGAGCATGAACTCGATCGAGCGGTATTGCCAGCTCTGGAAGCCGCTGCTCGAGGCGAGCGACGGCCGCATCTCGGAGTACTCGGGCGGCGTCATCGTCGCCAGCACGTCCCAGGCGTGGACCAGCTGCTCCATGATCTTGCTGACGCGCGCCAGCATCTTGAACGCGCGCTGCAGCTGATCTCCCGCGACGGCGCCGATCGCCGCCTGCAGCTCGTGCAGCAGGAGCTTCATCCACAGCTCGCTCACCTGATGCTGGACGATGAAGAGCATCTCGTCGTGCGCCGCCGAGCGCGGCTGCTGCGCGCCGAGCACCTCGTCGAGGTGGAGGTAGTCGCCGTAGCTCATGTCGCGGCTGAAGTCGACCTTGGCCGCCTCGGCGGCGACGACGGCGGCGGGATCGGCGGGCTGGGCGGAGTCGCTCATCACGTCACCGCGGCGCGGCGCGCGAAGCGCTCCTCGCGATAGGCGCCGCTCGCGAGCACGTCGCGCAGCTGCTCGGCGGCGTCCCAGGCGTCGACGAAGCGCGTGTAGAGCGGCGTGAAGCCGAAGCGCAGCAGGTCGCCGTCCGCGCCGCGATCAGCTTCGCCGGCGCGTGCGCCGGCCGGCTCGCCGGCGCGGAAGTCGCCGATCACGCCGCGCTCGATCAGCGCCTGCATGACCGGGTAGCCGGCGCCATGGGCGAAGCTCGCCTGGCTGCCGCGCTCGGCGCCGGCGCGCGGCGTGACCAGCGCGAGGCCGAGGCCGACGCAGCGCGCTTCGACCAGCTCGATGAACAGATCCGTGAGAGCGATCGACTTCGCGCGCAAGGCGGCCATGCCGCCGCGCTCGGCCGCGCGCGCGAAGACGTCGAGGCCGCATTCGAGCGAAGCCATCGCCAGCACCGGCGGCGTGCCGCAGACGAAGCGGGCGATGCCCGCTCGCCGGCCGGTAGGCGGGCGCGAACTCGAACGGCGCCGCATGGCCGAGCCAGCCCGAGAGCGGCTGGCGCAGCTGCTCGCGGTCCATGCGCGCGGTGTGGCGCGGATGCGCCCAGACGAACGCGGGCGCGCCCGGGCCGCCGTTGAGGTATTTGTAGCCGCAGCCGATCGCGAAGTCGGCGTCGGCGCCGTGCAGGTCGACCGGCACGGCGCCCGCCGAATGCGCCAGGTCCCAGACGACGAGCACGCCCGCGGCGTGCGCGGCGCGCGTCGTCTCGCGCATGCGGTGCATCCTGCCGCTGCGGTAGTTGACGTGCGTCAGCATGAGGACGCTGACCTCGTCGCGTCAGATGCTCGTCGACCTGCGTGCCGTCGACCAGCCGGAGTTCGAGGCCCGCGGACTCGGCGACGCTTTCGGCCATGTACAGGTCGGTCGGGAAATTGTCGCGCTCGGAGAGGATGACGCGCCGCCCCGGCGCATCGGCCCGCTGCAGCGCGGCCGCGGCGCTCAGCACCTTGAAGCAGTTGAGCGAGGTCGAGTCGCCGACGCTGACCTCGCCGGCGTCGGCGCCGACGAGGCCGGCGATCTTGTCGCCGATGCGCCGCGAGAGGTCGATCCAGCCAGCGCTGTTCCAGCTGCGGATCAGGCCCTCGCCCCACTCGCGCTCGGCGACTTCGGCCAGGCGCGCGGCGGTCCGACGCGGCAACGCGCCGAGCGAATTGCCGTCCAGGTAGACGACGCCTTCGGGGAGGACGAACTCGTCGCGCAGCGGCGCGAGCGGATCGGCGCGGTCGAGGGCCGCGCAGTGCTCGCGGCTCATGGCCGCCGGCGCGGGGTCGGCAATCGCTTTCATCGTCGTCACGACGGTAGCACCGGCGCAGCCCGGGCGGTGTCGGTTAATTCGCACACGACGCGCGAGCGACATGCCGCAAAGCCCGCGCCGACTTGACAGGCCCATGGCCCGTCCCTAGCGTTCGTCGATGCCTGCGAAACCCGCCACGTCGGCAGGCGCGACCGAGCGGCCAACGCGAGCGAGGCGCGGCCGCTGTCGCAGGCGACGCTGGTCGCGCTCGCCGCGTACTTCGTGACGATCTGGGGCGCGGGCTTCGTCGCGACGCGGATCGCCCTGCAGTACGCGGCGCCGTTCACCTATATCGGCGTCCGCTACGCGATCGCCTTCGTCCTCGCGCTGCTCGCCTTCGGCCTGCGCGCGCGCTGGCCGCGCGGCCGGCAGTGGCGCCATGCCGTCGTCGCCGGCCTGCTCACGCCACGCCGGCTACCTCGGCGGCAGCCACTACGCGCAGCGCCTCGGCCTCTCGGCGGGAGTGACCGCGCTCATCCTCGCCCTGCAGCCGCTGCTCACGGCGGTGATCGTCTCGGCGCTGGCTGCACGAGCGGCTGGGAGCGATCCAGAAGCTCGGCGTGGTCGTCGGCCTGGCGGGCGTGGCGCTCGTCGTCGGCCATCGCATCGACGCCGGCGCGGCATCGGCCGCGAGCCTCGTCGCCATCTTCTTCTCGCTTGCCTGCGTCACGGCTGGAACGCTGTACCAGCGCCAGTTCTGCGCCGATCTCGACCTGCGCTCGGCCGTGTGCATCCATTTCGCCGCGACCGCGGCGGTGATGCTGCCGCTCGGCTGGGTGGTCGAAGGCTTCGCGATCGAGTGGAACGCGGCGATCGCCGGGTCGCTCGCGTATCACGTCGTGCTGGCGTCGATCGGCGCCTATTCGATCTTCCACGTGCTGCTGCGCCACGGCCAGGCGACCCGCGTCACGAGCCTGCTGTACTTCACGCCGCCGGTCGCGGCGCTGAGCGAATGGGCGGTGTTCGGCACGCCGCCGACGCCGCTGATGTGGACCGGCATGGTCGTCGCCTGCGTCGGCGTCGCCCTGGTCACGAGAGGGCGCCCGTCGGCGCCGGAGGTGTCGTGACCGCCTCAGCCGATGCGGCCGAGGACCAGGTATTCCATCAGCGCCTTCTGCACGTGCATCCGGTTCTCGGCCTCGTCCCAGACGACCGACTGCGGGCCGTCGATGACCTCGGCCTCGACCTCCTCGCCGCGGTGCGCGGGCAGGCAGTGCATGAAGAGCGCGTCGGGCTTGGCCGCGGCCATCATCTCGCGGTCGACGCACCAGTCGGCGAACGCCTTCATCCGCTCGGCGCTCTCGTCCTCGTAGCCCATGCTGGTCCAGACGTCGGTGGTGACGACGTCGGCGCCGCGGCAGGCGTCGAGCGGGTCGCGGAAGATCTTGAAGCAGTCGCCGCGCTTGACGCCGGCCGCTGCGGCGTCGACCTCGTAGCCGCGCGGCGTGCTGACGTGCAGCGTGAAGCCGAGGATGTCGGCCGCCTGCAGCCAGGTCGCGGCCATGTTGTTGCCGTCGCCGACCCAGGCGACGACCTTGCCTTCGATGCTGCCGCGCTGCTCGATGCAGGTGAAGACGTCGGCCAGGATCTGGCACGGGTGGAATTCGTTGGTCAGGCCGTTGATCACCGGCACGCGCGAGTTCGCGGCGAAGGCCTCGATCTTGGCCTGCTCGAAGGTGCGGATCATGACGATGTCGACCATCCGGCTGATCACGCGCGCCGTGTCCTCGACCGGCTCGGCGCGGCCGAGCTGGCTGTCGGTCGTCGTCAGGTTCACCACCGAGCCGCCCATCTGGTACATGCCGGCCTCGAAGCTGACGCGCGTCCGCGTCGACGCCTTCTCGAAGATCATCGCCAGCGTGCGGTCGACCAGCGGCGTGTACTTCTCGTAGTTCTTGAAGCGCTTCTTGATGATCGCCGTGCGCTGGAACAGGTAGGCGTATTCCTCGGCGCGCAAGTCGCGGAACTGCAGGTAGTGCTTGCCGAGGCTCATGCCGGGCTTCATGCCGGTTCGCTGAGGAATTCCTTGATCAGCGGACACAGGATGGAGACGATCTGCGCCGCTTCGTCGCGGCTCAGGATCAGCGCCGGCAGGAGGCGCACGACGCGCTCGGCGGTGACGCTGATCATCAGCCCCGCCTCGGCGGCGCGGCCGAGCAGGGCGCCGCACGGGCGGTCGAGCTCGATGCCGAGCATCAGGCCCTGGCCGCGCACCTCGACGACGCCGGCGACGCCCGCGAGCTCGCGCTCGAGCCCCATCTTGAGGAACGCGCCGACCTCGGCGGCGTTGGCGAGCAGGCCTTCTTCTTCCATGATGCGCAGGGTCTCGACGCCGGCGCGCATCGCCAGCGGATTGCCGCCGAAGGTCGTGCCGTGGTTGCCGGGGCCGAAGACGTCGGCGGCGCGCGGGCCGCAGACGAGCGCGCCGATCGGCACGCCCGAGCCGAGCCCCTTGGCCAGCGGCATCACGTCGGGGCGGATGCCGGCCCACTGGTGCGCGAACCACTTGCCGGTGCGGCCCATGCCGCACTGCACCTCGTCGAGCATCAGCAGCCAGCCGCGCTCGTCGCAGATCCGGCGCGCTTGCTTCAGGTACTCGATCGTCGTCGGCCGGATGCCGCCTTCGCCCTGGATCACCTCGAGGAAGACCGCGACCACGTTCGGGTTGCTGCGGGCGACGTTCTCGAGCGCCGCGACGTCGTTGAGCGGCACGCGGACGAAGCCTTCGACCAGCGGGCCGAAGCCGGCCTGCACCTTGGGGTTGCCGGTCGCCGAGAGCGTCGCGATCGAGCGGCCGTGGAAGGCCGCCTCGTAGACGACGATCTCGGGGCGCTCGATGCCCTTGTCGTGGCCGAACTTGCGCGCGATCTTGAGCGCCGCCTCGTTGGCCTCGAGGCCCGAGTTGCAGAAGAAGACGTTGCTCAGGCCCGAGAGCTCGCACAGCTTGGCGGCGAGCTGCTCCTGCAGCGGCACGAGGTAGTAGTTGGAGCTGTGGATCAGCTTGGCGACCTGGTCCTGGAGCGCCGGCACCAGCTTGGGGTGGCCGTGGCCGAGCGTGTTGACGGCGATGCCGGCCAGGCCGTCGAGGTATTTCTTGCCTTCGGTGTCCCAGACCCAGCAGCCGCGGCCGTGCGACAGCGCGATCGGCAGCCGGCCGTAGGTCTTCATGACGTGCGGCTCGGCGCTGGGCGGCGATCCGGCCGTGGCGAGCCTGTCGGGCGCGTTCATCGTCTTGCTCCGCGTTTTCGGGGGAGGGCGGATTCTAAAGGCGAGCGATTCCGCACGGGCGCGCTTGTTGCAATGCAGCAGCGGGCGCCGCACCGCGGCGACAATCGATCTTCCTCCATCCCGCCGACGCCGTGGCCGAGCCCAAAGAAGTCTTCATCCAGGGCCAGACCAAGGCCGGCAAGGCCTTTCGGCCGAGCGACTGGGCCGAGCGGCTGGCCGGAACGATGTCGTCGCTTTCGCCCCGAGGGCTCGTCGGTCGGTGGCGCTGCGGCCTACATCGGCTACTCGCCGTATTGCGTGCCGCGCTTCGTCGACGGCGTCAAGGGCGTGATCGTCAACGCCGCGTTGCGCGAGCTCGAGCCGATGGCCTGGGACTTCGTGATGCACTTCGCCCGCGACAACGATCTCGTCGTCGGTCGAGGATCCGCAACCCGACAGCCCATGAAAAAAGGCCCGCAGATGCGGGCCTTTTCGTCGTGAGCGGGCGCGGGCTCAGGCGGTCGCCAGCGCCTTCACCTTGGCGGCCAGGCGGCTCTTGTGGCGCGCTGCCTTGTTCTTGTGGAAGATGTTCTTGTCGGCGACCGAGTCGATCACCGGCTGGGCGGCCTTGAACAGCTCGGCGGCCTTGGCCTTGTCGCCGGCGTCGACCGCCTTCTGCACGTTCTTGATCACGGTGCGAAAGTGCGAGCGCAGCGCCGTGTTGGCGGCGTTGAGCTTGACGTCCTGGCGCGCGCGCTTCAGCCCGGAGGCGATGCGGACGGTCTTCTTCTTGGCTTTGGTAGCGGTGGCCATATGGAGCTAAATGTACGGAGCTAGAGGTATTTCGGCAAAGACCGCGAGTATAGCATCGACGGGCTCGCGACGAGCATGTCCCGGTCCCGCCTCACCCATGAACCTGCTCCGCGCCGCGTCGACGATCTCCCTCTTCACGCTTGGTCTCGCGCATCACCGGCCTGGTGCGCGACGTCTTCGTCGCCTCGGCGTTCGGCGCCGGCGCGTCGTTCGACGCCTTCAACGTCGCCTTCCGCATCCCCAACCTGCTGCGGCGGCTGTTCGGCGAAGGCGCCTTCTCGCAGGCGTTCGTGCCGACCCTGGCGCGGGTCCGCGCCGCCGAGGGCGACGAGGCCGACGCAGAAGCTGATCGATGCCGTCGCGACGGTCCTGTTCTGGGTCCTCGTCGCTCACCTGCGTCGTCGGCGTGCGTCGCCGCGCCGCTGATCGTCTGGCTGATGGCCTCGGGACTGGCGCGATTCGACCAGGCCGTGGTCATGACGCGGATCATGTTCCCCTACATCGGCCTCATCTCGCTGGTCTCGCTCTCGGCCGGGCATCCTCAATACCTGGAAGCGCTTCGCCGTGCCGGCGGCGACGCCGGTGCTGCTCAACCTCGGCATGATCGTCGGCGTCTGGCTGCTGGCGCCGACCCTGGAGCGCGCCGGCTTCGAACCGATCTACGCGCTGGCCGCGGGCGTCATGCTCGGCGGCGTCCTGCAGCTCGCGGTGCAGGTCCCGGCGCTGGCCCGGATCGGCCTCCTGCCGCGCATCGGCGCTCGGCCCGCGGCCGATCGCCGCGGCGTGGCGCCAGCCCGGCGTGCGCCCCATCCTGCAGCCAGATGGCGCCGGCGCTGCTCGGCGTCTCGGTGGCGCAGCTGTCGGTCCTGATCAACACCCAGATCGCCTCCCACCAGGGCGTCGGCGCCGTCTCGTGGCTCGACGTACGCCGAGCCGCCTGATGGAATTTCCGACCGCGCTTGCTCGGCGTCGCGCTCGGCGCGGTTCTCATCCCGCAGCTTTCGGCGGCACAGGCGCGCCAGGATGCCGCGGGCTACTCCGGGATGCTCGACTGGGGCCTGCGCCTGACGCTCGTGCTGGCGCTGCCCTGCACGGCCGCCCTGCTCGTCTTCCCCGAGCCGATGGTGGCGACGCTGTTCCAGCGCGGCGCCTTCGGCGCCGACGACGTCGTCAAGTCGGCGATGGCCCTGCGCGGCTACGGCGTCGGCCTGCTCGGCCTGATCGGCGTCAAGATCCTGGCGCCGGGCTTCTATGCGCGCCAGGACATCCGCACGCCGGTGACCATCGCCGTCATCGTGCTGGCCCTGACGCAGGTGATGAACGCGATCTTCGTGCCCTACCTCGGCCACGCCGGGCTGGCGCTTGTCGGTCAGCCTGGGCGCGATGATCAACGCCGGCTGGCTCTTCGTCGGCCTGCGCCGCGGCAGCTGGTACCTGCCGGCGCCGGGCTGGGGCCGGTTCGCGCTCAAGATCGTCTTCGCGACGCTGGCGATGGGCGCCTTGCTCGCGCTCGCTGCGGTGAATGTCGACTGGCTTCGGCATGGCCGGCCGCGACGGCATGCGCATCGCCTTGCTCGCGGCCAGCCTCGGCGGCGCGGGGCTGCGTGTATTTCGGCGTTCTCCTGCTCGACGGGCATCCGGCCGCGCGACTTCTCGCGGCGCGTCTGAGCCGCCGGGCGATCCGCGGCGCCGTGCCGTGCCGCCGCCCCCTTTTGCCGAGGCTCTAAACTTCTGCCGATGACCGGGTCCTTGCTGCTTCACACGCCGACCGCGCTCGAGTATTTCGCCTCGCTCGTCGCCGACGATTCGAGCCTCTCGGTGCTCGAAGCGGCGATCGCGATCGCCCACGACGACTATCCGGCGCTCGACTGCCAGACCGTGCTCGCCGACATCGACGCGCTGGCGGCGCGGCTCAAGTCGCGGCATCGCTCGCCGACGCGGCGCCGATGCAGCGACTGCGCCTGCTGAACCGCTTCTTCTTCCAGGAGCTCGGCTTCGCCGGCAACGTCAACGACTACTACGACGCCCGCAACAGCTACCTGCACTCGGTGCTCCAGACGCGGCGCGGCATCCCGATCACGCTGGCGATGCTCTACGTCGAGATCGCCGGCCAGATCGGCCTGGCGGCCAGCGGCATCTCCTTCCCCGGCCACTTCCTGGTCAAGCTGCGCATGCCGCAAGGCGAGGTCGTGATCGATCCGTTCACCGGCCAGTCGATGTCGCGCGACGCGCTCGACGCGCTGCTCGTGCCCTACCGCCGCCGCGAAGGCCTGCCCGGCGAGTCGCCGGTGCCGCTCGCGCTCTTCCTGCAGGCGGCGACGCCGCGCGAGATCATTGCCCGCATGCTGCGCAACCTGAAGGAGATCCACCGCAACAGCGACGATTGGCCGCGCCTGTTCGCGGTCGCTGCAGCGGCTGGTCATCCTCCTGCCCGAGGCCTGGGAGGAGCGGCGCGACCGCGGCCTGGCCGCGGCGCGGCTCGGCGTCGTCGTCACCGCGGTCGCCGACCTCTCCGCCTACCTGGAGCACGTTCCGCACGCGGGCGATCGCTTCGTCATCGCCGAGCGGCTGATCGAGCTCGGCCACGGCGACCCGTCGCGGCTGCATTGATCGCCTCGTCCGCCAGGCACTGTCCGCGATGCGCCTGACGTCGGCGCAGCGGCGCACCGTCAACTGGGCGGTCCTCGCGGTCGTCGCCGCTGGGCTGATCTGGCTGCTCGCGCCGGTATTGACGCCGTTCGCGGTCGGCGCCGTCCTCGCCTATGCGCTGCATCCGGCGGTCGAGCAGCTCGCGGCGCGGCGGATGCCGCGCGTCATCGCCGTGATGCTGGTCGAGATCGCGACGCTGCTTTCCTTCACCGCACTGGTGCTGCTGGTGGTGCCGATCCTGTCGAAGGAGCTGCCGCTGCTGAACGAGCAGCTGCCGCTGCTCATCGACCGCATCAACCAACGCGTGACTCGCCGTGGCTCAATCAGATGGGGCTCGATATCTCGCTCGACGGGTCCAACCTGCGCGCCCTCATGCTCAAGTACCTCGACGCCAACTGGGGCGAGGGCCTCGCCGCGGCGCTGGTGTCGGCGCGCATCGGCGGCAGCATCCTGATCACCGTCGTCGGCTACGTGATCCTGGTGCCGGTGGTCCTCTTCTACCTCCTGATCGACTGGCCGTTCTACGTCCAGCGTGCGATCGCGCTGGTACCGCCGCGCATGCGCGCCAGCGTCGCCGCGTTCACCGACGACTGCGACACCGTGCTCGGCCAGTACCTGCGCGGCCAGCTGCTGGTGATGCTGCTGATGGCGGCCTACTACAGCGTCGGCCTGGCCCTTTTCGGCTTCGAGCTCGCGGTGCCGGTCGGCGTCTTCACCGGGCTGGCGATCTTCGTTCCGTACGTCGGCTTCGGCATCGGCCTGATGCTGGCGCTGCTCGCCGGCGCGCTCCAGTTCACCGGCTGGTACGGGCCGGTCGCGGTGTTCGTCGTCTATGGCATCGGCCAGATCGTCGAGGGCATGTTCCTGACGCCGAAGATGGTCGGCCAGCGCATCGGCATGAGCGCGCTCACGGTCATCTTCGCGCTGTTCGCGTTCGGCCACCTGTTCGGCTTCGTTGGCGTCCTGATCGCCTTGCCGGTGAGCGCCCTGATCGCCGTCGCCGCGGCGCGGCTGCGCGCGAGCTACACGCAGAGCAGCCTGTACACGGGATGAGCGTAGGCGCGTCGTGAAGCAGATCCCGCTGGCGATCGGGCCCGAGCCGTCGCAGACCTTCGAGAACTTCCTGCCCGGCGCCAACGCGGCGACGCTCGCCCATCTGCTGGCGCTTGCGCCGGGCGCGCCGCCGGTCTACCTCTGGGGCCCCGGCGGCAGCGGCAAGACCCATCTTCTGCACGCGCTGGTCGAGCGCGCTGCGGTGCATGGTCAGCACGCGGCGTGGTTCGCGGCGGCGACGCCCGCGCCCTGGGACAGCGCCGGCGAGCGCGACTGGCTCGTCTTCGACGACGCCCACGCCTTCGATGCGGCGCAGCAGCAGGCGGCGTTCTCGCTCTTCGTCGAGGCGACCGGCCGGGGCGCCGGGGTGATCGCCGCCGGCAACGTTCCGCCGGTCGACCTGGCCGTGCGCGAGGACCTGCGCACGCGCCTCGGCTGGGGCCACGTCTTCGCCCTTGCGCCCCTCGGCGACAACGAGGTCCGCGCGGCCCTACGCCGCGAGGCCGACCGGCGCGGCACCTTCCTCTCCGACGAGGTCATGGACTACCTGCTGAACCGCTTCGCGCGCGACCTCAAGCACCTGATGGCGCAGCTCGACCGGCTCGACGAGTTCTCGCTCGCGAACAAGCGCGCGATCACGGTGCCGCTCCTGAAGCAGATGCTCGCCGAGGAGAGCGTGAACGCGCCACGTGAATCTCTGCCCTGTTCGACCTCGACCACACGCTGTTGCCGATCGATTCCGACCACGCCTGGGGCGAGTTCATGGTCGGCCTCGGCTGGGTCGATGCGCTGTCGTTCCGCGCCGGCAACGACGCCTTCTACGCCCAGTACCGCGCAGGCCGGCTCGACATCGACGCCTACATCGCCTTCGCCACCGCGCCGCTGCGCGTGCGAGGCGCCGCCGAGCGGCGCGCCGGGCTCGAGCGCTTCATGCGCGAGGTGATCGCGCCGACGCTGCTGCCGGCGGCGCGCGCGCTGGTCGAGTCGCATCGCCGGCAAGGCGACCGGCTGGCGCTCGTCACCTCGACCAACGACTTCGTCACCGCGCCGATCGCTGCCGCTTTCGCCATCGAGACGCTGATCGCGACCCGCCTCGAGCTCGACGGCAGCCGGCGCGCCGACCGGCCGGATCGCCGGCGTGCCGGCCTTTCGCGAGGGCAAGGTCGCGCGTGTCGGACAATGGCTGGCGACGGAGCGGCGGCGACTGGCGCGACTTCGAGCGGATCAGCGTCTACAGCGATTCGCTCAACGACCTGGCGCTGCTCGAGCGGGCGACCGACCCGGTCGCCACCAATCCGTCGCCCGAGCTCGCCGCGATCGCGGCCGAGCGCGGCTGGCGCATCCTCAAGCTGTTCGCATGATCAAGAACTTCATCTCGAAGCTGCTCGGCAAGTCCGATGACGCGCAAGCGCGTGCCGCGCGGCAAGCGCGTCGAAGTGCCGAAGAGCGAGCACGGCATCGACCCGAAGCTCGTCGACGAGCGCGCCGTCAAGGTCGTCTCGACCCTCGCCGAGGCCGGCTACGAGGCCTACGTCGTCGGCGGCGCGGTGCGCGACCTGCTCGTCGGCCTGCGCCCGAAGGACTTCGACGTCGCCACCAACGCCACGCCCGGAGCAGGTCAAGTCGCTGTTCCGGCGCGCCTTCATCATCGGCCGGCGCTTTCGCATCGTCCACGTCGTCTTCGGCCGCGGCCGCCAGGACCGCGGCCTGTCGGAAGTGATCGAGGTCTCGACCTTCCGGGCGATGCTCGCCGCCGCCGATGCCGAGCAGGTGAGCGGCAACGAGAAGACCTCGCGCAAGGACCTGGTCGACAAGAGCACGTCGTCGACGCCGAGGGCCGGGTCCTGCGCGACAACGTCTGGGGCCCGCAGATCGAAGACGCCGCGCGGCGCGACTTCACCGTCAACGCGATGTACTACGACCCGGTGCGCGAGATCGTCGTCGACTACCACGGCGGCATCAAGGACGCGAAGAAGAAGCTGCTGCGCATGATCGGCGACCCGGTCGCGCGCTACCGCGAGGACCCGGTGCGGATCATCCGCGCCGTCCGCTTCGCGGCCAAGCTCGGCTTCGAGATCGAGGCCAAGACGCGCGCGCCGATCAAGGAAATGGCGGTGCTGCTCGACAACGTGCCGCAGTCGCGCACCTTCGACGAGATGATCAAGCTGCTGCAGACCGGCCACGCGCTGGCCTCGATCGTCGAGCTGAAGAAGCTCGGCCTGCACCGCGGCGTGTTCCCGGTGCTCGACGTCGCCCTCGACGAGGCGCAGCGCCACGACGGGCGCGAGAAGTTCGTCCGCCTGGCGCTCGCCGACACCGATGCGCGGGTCGCCGAGGGCAAGCCGGTGGCGCCGAGCTTCATGCTCGCGGCGATGCTCTGGCACGACGTGCAGGACGACTGGAAGCAGCGCCAGGCGGCCGGCGAGTCGCCGTTCCCGGCGCTTCAGGCGGCGATCGACGCCGCCTTCGATGCGCGCATCGGCGACATCTCCGGGCGCGGCAAGCTGGCCATCGACATGCGCGAGATCTGGATGCTGCAGCCGCGCTTCGAGCGGCGCGCGAGCAGCTCGGCGCCCGCCCTGCTCGAGCAGCCGCGCTTTCGCGCCGGCCTCGATTTCCTGCGCCTGCGCGGCGAGGTCGGCGAGGCCGATCCGACCCTGGCCGCGTGGTGGGAGGCGCTGTACCAGGCGAGCGACGAGCAGCGCCGCGACATCCTCGACGGCGTGCGCGAGCAGCGCGGTCCGCGTCGCGTCAAGCGCGCGCCCGCGCGCGGCACCGGCGAGGCGTCCGACGCCGGCAGCCAGGCGAGCGACGCCGAGGCCGACGCCGCGACCGTCGTCCGCCGCAGGCGACGCCGGCGATGCGCCAGCGGGCGACGCCGGGCCGCCGCGCAAGCGCCGGCGTCGGCGGAGAAAGCCCAGCGAGTCGACCGGCTCGCCGTCGTGACGCGCGGCGATGGCTGAGAGGGATGCGGCGGACGCAGGCTGCGATGCATTCGTGGGCCTCGGCTCGAACCTCGGCGATCGCGTCGCCGAGCTCGATGCCGCGCTCGCCGCGCTCGCCGCGCTTGCCCGCGACGACGCTGGCCGCGCACTCTTCGTACTACGAGTCGGCGCCGCACGACGCGCCGGGCGGCGACTATCTCAACGCCGTCGCCCGGGTGCGCACGTCGCTCGCGCCGCTCGAGCTGCTGCGCGCGCTGCAGGCGATCGAAAGCCGCCGCGGCCGCGTCCGGCCGTTCGACAACGCGCCGCGAACGCTCGATCTCGACCTGTTGCTGTACGGCGAGCTCGCCATCGAGAGCGCGGCTCTGACGCTGCCGCACCCGCGCCTGCACGAACGTGCATTCGTTCTCGTTCCGCTCGCCGAAATCGCGCCGACGCTCGTCGTCCCGACGCACGGTGCCGTCGCCGACCTGATCGGAGGCGTCATGTCGCAGCGCATCGCTAAACTGAAGCGATGACCACGGGCGGACTCGCGCGCTATCGCCACATCGCCATCGAGGGCGCGATCGGCGCCGGCAAGACGACGCTCGCGCGCGAGCTCGCGGCACGCGTCGGCGCCGAGCTGATGCTCGAGCAGCCGGCCGAGAACCCGTTCCTCGGCCGCTTCTACGCCGACATGAAGGGCTATGCGTTCCAGACCCAGCTGTTCTTCCTGTTCCAGCGCCAGCGCCAGGTGCAGGCGATCGCCCAGCCGACGATGTTCGCGAGCACGGTCGTCAGCGACTTCATGCTCGCCAAGGACACGATCTTCGCCAAGCTGACGCTGAGCGACGACGAATACCGGCTCTACGCGCAGATGTACGCACCGATCGCCGCGCAGCTGCCCGAGCCCGACGTCGTCGTCTGGCTCCAGGCCTCACCGCAGACGCTGTTGCAGCGGGTACAGCGGCGCGGCGTCGCGATGGAAGAGCGGATCGACATCGCCTACCTGACGGGTCTGGCCGACGCTTACGCCGAGTACTTCTCGACCAGCATCGGCGTGCCGGTACTGGCCGTCGACAGCGAGCGCTTCAACCCGGTCGAGCGGCCGGCGGACCTCGACGATCTGATCGATCGGCTCGAGCGCTTCGAGGGCCGGCGCGGCTTCCTGGTCGCCGAGCGGCAGACGAGCTTCGGCTGAGCAACGCGCGTCGGCGCGCGGTTCGCGGCCGCTGAGGTCGCGCTACGGCCGGCCGACGACGCTGCCGATCTCGACCGCGATGCCGCTCGCCCCCGGCGCGACGGCAGCGGATTCGCCCGCCAGGTCGCCGGGCTGCGGCAAGGCATTGCCGCTCTTGCTGATGCGCGCGCTCACCGTCAGCTGCTTGACGCTCGAGATCGTCATCCCGGGCGCCATCGCCATGCTGTCGTCGAGCGTGAACGTCAGCGGCAGATCGGCGACCTTGGCACGGTGCACGGCAAGCGGCATGCGGCCGCCGGCGGCGGGCCGCGCGAAGATGAAGACGGTGTCGCCGGGCGATGCCTGTGCGCGCAGCGCCGGCGCCAGCGTCACCGTGCCGCTGACCTTGCCCGTGGCTGCGGCGCTGCCCGTTGCGACGCTGTCGCGGGTCGCAGGCGGCGCTGCCTGCGCGACCGCCCCGCCAGCGTGCTCGCGCGCCTCCGCGATGCTCGCTTGCACCTTCTGCGCCAGGTCGCTGCCGGGCGGCAGCTGATCGACGATCTTTTGCCAGTGCGCGACCGCGAGGGCGAAGTCGCCGCGATCGTAGGCGGCGGTACCGGCGAGGGCGAGCGCCTTGACGTGGTTCGGCTCGACGCGCAGCGCCTGCGCCGACCAATGCCTCCGACTCGGGATTGTTCGCGCTGCCCTTGGTCGCGGCGATGGCATCGGCGTAGTCGGCCAGGAGCGTCGCGTTGTTCGGCAGCAGCTCGATGGCGCGGCGGTATGCGGGAAGCGCTTCGGCGAAGCGGCCGAGGACGGTGTACGAGCGCGCCAGCATGGTCCAGCCCTCGGCATCGTCGGGATGCTGCTTCATCCGCTCGGCAAGGTTGTCGACCATCGCCGTGATCTGTGCCATGGCGCTCGCGCCGCTGGCGGCGGCCGCGTGCGGGTCTGCCGCGGCCGCCTGGGCGGGGTCGGGTCCGGGTCGCAGGAGCGAGGGCGAGCCGGTCTGCCAGTAGCCGAGCGCCGCAACGGCCAGCACGGCGACCGCCAGGCCGCCGATCAGCCGCAGCGACGGCGCCTTGCCGGAGCCAGCGTCATGGGAAGGACGGGTCAGCGTGCGTCATTCAGCTCTGTCCGAGCGCAGGGGCAGCGTCGCCATCTGCATGCGCGGCGCTCGGCGCGGACGCATCGGCATCGACCACGTCGTCGTCGTCGTCGTTCGAACGCATCGGCAGCCATGCGACCGCGCCGGCGCAGGACGATGACAAGCACGGCCGCGCCGCCGACCAGCATCAGCGCCGGGCCGAACCAGAGCAGCAGCGTCGTCGCCTTGAGCGGCGGCCGATAGAGAACGAAATCGCCGTAGCGGTCGGTCATGTAGGCGACGACCTCCTCGTCGCTCTTGCCCTGCTTGATCAGCGCACGCGCCTCGCGCCGGAGGTCGACGGCGAGCGATGCGTTCGAGTCGGCGATGGTCTGGTTCTGGCAGACCAGGCAGCGCAGCTCGGAGGTGATCCGCACCATCCGCGCCTCGAGCGCGGGATCGGCGGCTTCGGGCGCGGCCTCCTTCGCGGCGACGGGCGCGCCGATCGCAAGGGCGCACACCACGGCCACGATGAACGCGACGACGGCCTTGCTACGCATCCAGCTTTTTCAGCAGAGGCTCGATCTTGTCCGCCAGCACTTCGGGCGTCAGCGGGCCGATGTGCTTCATGCGGATCACGCCGTTGCCGTCGATGACGAAGGTCTCGGGAACGCCGTAGACGCCGAAGTCGAGGCCGACGCGACCTTCCTCGTCGAAGAACGATGCGTCGTAGGGATTGCCGAAGCTCGCCAGCCAGCCGGCCGCGTCGGAGCGGGTGTCCTTGTAGTTGAGGCCGTAGATCGGCACGGCGCGCTTCTTCGCGAACTCGAGCAGCACCGGATGCTCTTCGCGACAGGCAACGCACCACGAGGCCCAGACGTTGAGGATGAAGGCCTTGCCGCGCAGGTCTTCGAGGCGCACCGTCTTGCGTCGCGTCGTCGAGGCGCGCGAGCGCGAACTTCGGCGCCGGCTTGTCGATCAGCGGCGACGGCACCTCGCGCGGGTCGCGCTTCAGGCCGACGGCGAGGACGACGGCGAGCGCGAAGAACGCCGCCAACGGGATCAGGAACCAGAAACGCTTCATGCTGCTGCGGCCTCGTAGGCGGACGCGGAGCTCGGCGCCTTGGCGCGGGCGCGGTAGCGGCGGTCGGTCGCGGCGAGCAGGCCGCCGAGCGCCATGATGAGGCAGCCGCCCCAGATCCAGTCGACGAACGGCTTGACGTAGACGCGAACGATCCAGGCGGCGCCGACCGGCTCGCCGAGCGAGACGTAGAGGTCGCGCGTGAAGCCCCAGTCGATCGCCGCCTCGGTGAGCGTCGACCCCGACGCCGGATAGAAGCGCTTCTCCGGGTCGCAGCGTCGCGATCGTCTTGCCGCCTTCGGTGACGTCGACCTGGCCCTGCGCGGCGCGGTAGTTCGGGCCGCGCACGTCGCTCGCGCCGCGGAAGGTGAAGACCATGCCGTCGATCGTCGTCGTGTCGCCGATCCCCATCTGCACGTCGCGCTCGACCTCGCCCGTCTTCACCAGCGTGACGCCGAGGATGAAGACGGCGACGCCGAGGTGGGCGATCATCATGCCGACCATCGCGCGCGGGATCATGCCGCGCGCGCTGCAGCACGCCGCTGCGCACGCCGCCGGCTGGAGCGGAGCCGCTCGACCAGGTCGGTCGCGACCGACGAGACGATCCAGAACGCCATCAGAAGGCCGGTCGCGCCGACGATGCCGATGCCGCCCTTGAGCCAGGCGACGATGAGCGTCGCGACGACCGCGCTGCCCGCCGCCCACTTGAGGCGCGCCGCGAGGTCGGGCAGCGCCGCCTCCTTCCAGCGCGCGATCGGGCCGATGCCCATCAGGAAGACGAGCGGCGTCAGGAGCGGCACGAACACGGTGTCGAAGTAGGGCGGCCCGACCGAGATCTTGCCGAGGTTCATCGCGTCGAGGGCGAGCGGATAGAGCGTGCCGAGCAGGACCGCGCCGCAGGCGACGACCAGGAGCACGTTGTTCGAGAGCAGCAGCGACTCGCGCGAGATGAGGGCGAAGCGCGCGCCCAGGCCGACCGACGGCGCGCGCCAGGCGTAGAGGGTGAGCGACGAGCCGATGACCAGGACCAGGAAGACGAGGATGAAGAGGCCGCGCTTCGGGTCGCTCGCGAACGCATGCACCGACGAGAGCACGCCCGAGCGGACCAGGAAGGTGCCGAGGAGCGAGAGCGAGAAGGCGAGGATCGCGAGCAGCACGGTCCAGTTCTTGAAGCTGTTGCGCTTCTCGGTGACGGCGAGCGAATGGATCAGCGCGGTCGCGACCAGCCAGGGCATGAACGAGGCGTTCTCGACCGGATCCCAGAACCACCAGCCGCCCCAGCCGAGCTCGTAGTAGGCCCAGGCGCTGCCGAGGGCGATGCCGATGGTGAGGAAGATCCACGCCGCGGTCGTCCAGGGCCGGGTCCAGCGCGCCCAGGTCGCGTCGAGGTTGCCGCCGATCAGCGCGGCGACGGCGAACGAGAACGCGACCGAGAGGCCGACGTAGCCCATGTAGAGCATCGGCGGGTGGATCACCATGCCGGGGTCCTGCAGCAGCGGGTTCAGGTCGCGGCCTTCGAGCGCGGCGGGAACGAGGCGATCGAACGGATTCGAGGTCGCGAGCAGGAACAGCAGGAAGCCGAACGAGAGCAGGCCCATGACGGCGAGGATGCGCGCCATCACCTTGTCGGGCAGGTGGCGGCTGAAGGTGGCGACGGCGAGGGTCCAGAAGGTGAGCATCAGCAGCCAGAGCAGGATCGAGCCTTCGTGGCCGCCCCAGACGGCGGTGATGCGGTAGTGCAGCGGCAACGTGCGGTTCGAGTTCGTGGCGACGTAGAGGACCGAGAAGTCGTTGCCGACGAACGAGAGCGCCAGGCAGACGAAGGCGAACGCGACCAGCGCGAACAGCAGCCGCGCCGACGGCCGCGCCAGCGCCATCCAGTCGGCGCGGGCGCGCGCCGCGCCGAGCATCGGCATGACGCCGAGCACGCCGGCGACGCCGAGCGCGATCCAGAGGGCGAAGTGACCGAGTTCGGGGATCATTTGCGGATCGTCTCGGTGCTCATCGATTCGGCCAGCTTGGGATTTCCCTGCTGCGCGCGCTTGAGCGCCTCGGCGGCCTCGGGCGGCATGTAGTTCTCGTCGTGCTTGGCGAGGACTTCGCGGGCGACGAAGACGCCGCCTTGCAGCTGGCCCTGGGCGACGACGCCCTTGCCTTCCTTGAACAGGTCGGGAAGGATGCCCTCGTACTTCACCTCGATCGACTTGGCGGTGTCGGTGACGATGAAGCTCGCCTTGGTGCCGTCGCGCTTGAGGGTGCCCTTTTCGACCAGCCCGCCGAGGCGGAAGGTGCGCGCGTCGGGCGCCTCGTGCGCCGCGACCTGCGACGGCGAATAGAAGAACACGAGGTTGCTCTGGAACGCGTTCAGCACCAGCGCGGCGGCGACGCCGACGGCGGCGACGATGCCGGCGGCGATGGCGAGGCGCTTCTGGCGCGGCTTCATCGGCTGCCTCGCGCGCCTTCGAGGGCGCGGCGCGCCTGGCGATGGCGCAGCGCGACCAGCACCGGCTCGGCCGCCATGCAGGCGATCGTCACCGCGTACGCGCCCCAGACGTAGGGGCCGTAGCCGCCCATGGCGAAAAACTCGGCGGCACTGTTCCAGTTCACGTCGACATTCCCGGTTCGCCGTGCGTCGCTCGCACGGCGTCGTTGGCCCAAGACGCATGCGCCTCGCGTTCGAGCGCGATCGCGCGCGTGCGAACGAAGACCACCGCGAAGGCATAGGCCCAGAAGGCCAGGGTCATCAGCAGCATCGCGAGCAGCATCACGCTTGCCATTTTGGGCGAAGCGGTGACGCTGACGCTGGCGCCCTGGTGCAAGGTGTTCCACCATACCACCGAGAAATAGATGATAGGCACGTTGACGCTGCCGACGACGGCGAGCAGCGCGCCGGCGCGGTCGGCGCGGCGGGTGTCGTCGATCGCCGAGACCAGCGCGAGGTAGCCGGCGTAGAGGAAGAGCAGGATCAGCTCCGAGGTGAGGCGCGCGTCCCAGACCCACCATGCGCCCCAGGTCGGCTTGCCCCACAGCGCGCCGGTCCACAGGGCGAGGAAAGTGAACATGGCGCCGGTCGGCGCGATCGCGCGGGCGACGATCGAGGCCAGCCGCGCATTGAAGGCCCAGCCGATCGCGGCCCAGAACGCCATCACGACGTAGAGCAGCATCGACATCCAGGCGGCGGGGACGTGGATGAAGATGATCCGGTAGGCGTCGCCCTGGGTCGCGTCGGTCGGCGCGCGCAGCATGCCGAGATAGAGGCCGATCGCGGCGAGCACGGCGGCGACAGCCGTGAACCACGGCACCAGCTTGCCGGCGAGCGGATAGAACGCCGCCGGCGAGGCGAAGCGGAACAAGCGCAGCGAGGTGCTCATGTTCGGTCGCTCTGGCGCGTCATTCGGTGGCGATGCGCAGCGCCGCCGCGGTCGCGATCGGCGCCAGCAGCGCGGTGAAGATCAAGAGCGCCCCGAGCAGCGAATAGTGGCCGCGCGCCGACAGGCCCGCGTCGACCGCCGCGACCGCACCGGCGCCGAAGATCAGCGCCGGGATGCAGAGCGGCACGATGATCAGGATCAGCAGCACCGCACCGCTGCGCAGGCCGAGCGTCAGCGCCGCGCCCAGGTTGCCGAGCAGGCTCAGCACCGGCGTGCCGAGGACGAGGCTCGCGACCAGGGCGACGATCGCCGCCGGGCTCATGTCGAACAGCAGGCCGAAGAGCGGCGCGGCGAGCGCCAGCGGCAGGCCGGTGAGAAGCCAGTGCGAGACCGCCTTGGCGGCGACGATGGCGATCCGGCCTCCTGGAACGAGCAGCATCTGCTCGAGCGAGCCGTCGCTCAGGTCGGTGGCGTAGAGCTGCGTCACCGAGAGCATCGCCGCGAGCAGCGCCGCGACCCAGACGACGCCGGGTGCGATCTGGCGCAGCATCTGCGGCTCCGGGCCGACGCCGAGCGGAAACAGGCTCACCGCGACGGTGAAGAACGCCAGCGGCAAGGCCGCGTCGATGCGGCGCCGCGCAGCCAGGCGCAGGTCGCGCGCGACGAGCACGGCGAACGTGCTGCTCATGCAAGGGCAGGCTCATGCAGCTGGACGATCACGGGCGCCGGGTCGTCGATCGGCAGCGCCTGATGGCTGGTGAGAACGACGCTGCCGCCGCGCCGCGCGTGGCCGACGATGACCTCGGCGAGGACGGCGACGCCGCTCGCGTCGAGCGCGTCGAAGGGCTCGTCGAGGAGCCAGGGCCGCAGCTCGCGCTCGGCCGCCAGTCGGGCCAGGGCGACGCGGCGGCGCTGGCCCTGCGAGAGCGTGCGGACGAAGGCGTTCGCGCGGCTGGCCAGGCCGAAGCGTTCGAGGGCGGCGTCGACATCGGCGGTCGTCGACCCGGCTGCCGGCGAGATGGAGCAGGAAGCGCAGCGATTCGGCGACGGTGAGGTCTTCCTTCAACGCGTTGGCGTGGGCGAGATAGAGCGGCCGCGGCTCGAGCGCCGGCGCGTCGCGCCACGCGATCGTTCCGGCGGCCGGCGCCGCCAGGCCGGCCAGGGTGCGCAACAGCGTCGTCTTGCCCTGGCCGTTGGCGCCGCGGATCCAGACGATCGAGCCCGCAGCGACGGCGAAGCTCGCCGGCGCGAACAAGCAGCCGCTCGCCGCGCCGGCATTCGAGCCCGCGCACGCGCAGCACGGCCGCGGAATCATCCGCCGCGCTCGCTGCCTGGGGTTCGCTGGTCGATCGCTCTGTCACGCCGGTCCTGTTCGGTGCGGGCGCAATTGTCGCGGAAGGCGCATGCCCTCACCGGTCGCGTTTGTGAGCGCTCGTACACTTGTAGCCGAGGAACCTACCAGGGAAAAGACGATGTTGTTCGGCAAGCTGCTGCCGCGGGAAGGCAACTTCTTCGAGCTGTTCAACCAGCACGCCGCATGCATCGCCGAGGCGGCGCGCGCCTTCATCCGGCTGATCCAGCACTACGCCGACCCGGAGCTGCGCGACAAGCACGCGAGCGAGGTCGGCACGGCCGAGCGCCAGGCCGACAAGATCACGGCCGAGGTCAACCGGCTGCTGCACAAGACCTTCATCACGCCGATCGACCGCGAGCAGATCCACGGCCTGATCAACGCGATGGACGACATCGTCGACCTGCTCCAGGACGCGAGCGAGACGATGTCGCTCTACGACGTGCAGGCGATGAACGACGACATCCTGCGCCTCGGCGACCTGAGCGCGAAGTGCTGCGAGCGCGTCCAGCACGCGGTCTCGCTGCTGCCCAAGATCAGCCAGCCCGAGGTCGCCGCGGCGGCGCTCAAGACCTGCGAGGAGATCGACCGCCTCGAGTCCGACGCCGACCGCGTCATGCGCGCGGCGATGTCGCGCCTGTTCCGCGAGGAGAACGACGTGCGCGAGCTGATCAAGCTGAAGGCGATCTACGAGCAGCTCGAGTCGATCTCCGACCGCTGCGAGGACGTCGCCAACCTCATCGAGGGCGTCGTCCTCGAGAATTCCTGAGCGCCGCCCGCGCCGATGGCAGCGAACCGAAATCTCGTTCGGCGTCGTCGCGCTGCTGGTCGTGCTGGCGGTCGCGTTCGACTTCATGAACGGCTTCCACGACGCCGCGAACTCGATCGCCACCGTCGTCTCCACCGGCGTGCTGAAGCCGCAGCAGGCGGTCGTGTTCGCCGCGTTCTTCAACGTCGTCGCGATCTTCGTCTTCCACCTGAGCGTCGCGGCGACGATCGGCAAGGGCATCGTCCAGCCGGGCGTGGTCGATCATCACGTCATCTTCGGCGCGCTCATCGGCGCGATCGCCTGGAACCTGGTCACCTGGTGGTTCGGCATCCCGTCGAGCTCGTCGCACGCGCTGATCGGCGGCATCGTCGGCGCGGTGATCGCCAAGGCCGGCGCCGGCTCGCTGATCGCCGAGGGCATCTGGAAGACGGTGCTCTTCATCTTCGTCTCGCCGCTGCTCGGCTTCCTGCTCGGCGCGCTGCTGATGGTGATCGTCGCCAACGTCTTCCGGCGCGCATCGCCGCTCAGGGTCGACAACTGGTTCCGCCGCCTGCAGCTGGTCTCGGCCGGTCTCTACAGCCTGGGCCACGGCGGCAACGACGCGCAGAAGACGATCGGCATCATCTGGCTGCTGCTGATCGCCTCGGGCTATGCGTCGGCCGCGGCGAGCGCTGCCGCCGGCCTGGGTGATCTGGTGCTGCTACATCGCGATCGGCCTGGGCACGATGTTCGGCGGCTGGCGCATCGTCAAGACGATGGGCCAGAGGATCACCAAGCTGAAGCCGGTCGGCGGCTTCTGCGCCGAGACCGGCGGCGCGATCACGCTGTTCCTGGCGACCGCGCTCGGCATCCCGGTCTCGACGACGCACACGATCACCGGCGCGATCGTCGGCGTCGGCTCGGTGCGGCGTGCCGCGGCGGTGCGCTGGGGCGTGGCCGGCAACATCGTCTGGGCCTGGATCTTCACCATCCCGGCGTCGGCGCTGGTCGCCGCAGTGTTCTACGCGATCAGCCTCGTCCTCTTCACGTGATGCCGACGCGCGCCTCGAAATAGCGCTGCGCCGTGAAGGCGATCGTCGCCACGGCGATCGACGCGCCGGCCGCCAGGGCGATGACGACCGCGACCAGCACCGGCCACGCCGGACCCGCGCCGCCCGGCCGCGCGCCGTGGCGCGCCGCCCAGCGCTCGTCGCTGCGTCAGGCCGTAGACGATCGCCTGCAGCATCGTCGCCGCGAGCATGACGCCGAGCAGCGGCACCAGGGCGCTGCCGCGCGCGTCGTCGACGCCCCACGTGCGCATGCGCCAGAAGCCGTAGGCGCCGAGCAGGGTCGGCCACGGATGAAGCCAGGCCCACGGGTCGCGCGCGCCGTGCGAGGTAGAAGCGGTGCAGGCCGAGGCTGCCGCCGAGCAGGGCGAGCCAGGTGGCGACGGTCTTCGAGCGCGCGGCCGCAGCCGCCGGCGCTGCGCTCATGCCGGGGCCGTGGCGGCGCCGACGCCGAGGCTGCGCTGCATCACGACGACGTCGAGCCAGCGCTCGAATTTCCAGCCCGCGGCCGCGATCGTGCCGACGTGCGCGAAGCCGAGCGCGCGGTGCACGCCGATCGAGCCGGCGTTGGCGGAGTCGCCGATCACGGCGAGCATCTGGCGCGCGCCGGCCGCCTCGCAGCGCGCCAGCAGCTCGGCAAGCAGGAGCCGGCCGAAGCCGCGGCCGGTGGCGTCCGGCGGCGAGATAGACCGAATCCTCGAGGCAGAAGCGGTAGGCCGGGCGCGGCCGGAACTGGTTGGCGTAGGCGTAGCCCAGGACGACGCCGTCGTGCTCGACCACGAGCCACGGCAGGCCCTTGGCGAGGACGTCGTCGCGCCGGCGCGCCATGTCGGCCTCGTCGGGCGGCTCGACCTCGAACGTGCCGGTGCCGTGGCGCACGTTCCAGCCGTAGATCGCGGTCACGGCGGCGAGGTCGGCCGGCGTGCTCGGACGGATCAGCAGACTGGGTCATGTCGGGCAGCGTTTCGCGATCGAAGTTTATAATGCGCGGTTTTTCGCGGGATACGTCCCGTCATCGAGGTAAATCACATGGTCGTCATCCGGCTGGCCCGCGGCGGGGCGAAGAAGCGCCCCTTCTTCAACATCGTCGTCGCCGATTCGCGCCTGCGCCGCGACGGCCGCTTCATCGAGCGCGTCGGTTTCTACAACCCGGTCGCTTCGGGCGCCGAGCAACCGCTGCGCGTCGCCTTCGACCGCGTCGACCACTGGACCGGCCACGGCGCGCAGATGTCGCCCACGGTCAAGCGCCTGGTCGAGCAGGCCAAGGCGGCCGGCTAGTCCGGTCGGCGGTCTCGGTCGGCGCGCCGTGGTCCAAGGCCCGCCGCCCTGGCCCGAAGACGCGCTCGAGGTCGGCCGCATCGGCGAAGCCTGGGGCCTGAAGGGCGCGTTTCGCGTCCTGCCCTACGCCGAGCCCGCCGGAAGCGCTGCGCGCGGCCTCGCGCTGGCATCTCCGGCCGCCGAAGGCGCGCGCCGCGCCACGCGCTGCAATCCCGGCGGCGCTGCGGATCAGCAGCGTTCGCGACCAGGGCGACGGCTTCGTCGCCGTCTCGCCCGACGTCACCGACCGCGACAGCCGCCGAGGCGCTGCGCGGCGCGCGCATCTTCGTCGCCCGCGCCGATTTCCCGCGCCCGGGCGCGGACGAGTTCTACTGGGCCGACCTGATCGGCATGGCCGTCGTCAACCGCGACGGCGTCGCGCTCGGCACGGTCGTCGGCCTGATCGACAACGGCCCGCACAGCGTGCTGCGGGTCGAGCCGACGGGCGAGGGCGACGAGGAGCGGCTGATCCCGTTCGTCGCGGCGTATGTCGACAGCGTCGACCTGCCGCCCGCCGAATCGTCGTCGACTGGGGCCTCGACTACTAGGCGCCGCGCCGCATGCGCTTCGACGTCATCACGCTTTTCCCCGAGCTGTTCTCGGCCCACCTCGTGCACGGCGTGACGCGGCGCGCCTTCGCGCCGGAGCGGATCGACGTCCACCTCTGGCCGCTGCGCGATTTCGGCGATCCGCCGCACGCCCGCGTCGACGACCGGCCGTACGGCGGCGGTCCCGGGATGGTGCTGCTGGCCGAGCCGCTGGCGCGCGCGCTCGCCGCGGTCCGCGCCGGCACGCGCCGAGGCCGCGCCGGCGCCGTTGCTCAGCTTCTCGCCGGCCGGAACGCCGCTGCGCCAGGCCGAGGTCGGCGTTTCGCCGCCGGCGCCGGCGCGATCCTGCTCTGCGCCCGCTACGAGGGCATCGACCAGCGCTTCATCGACGCCCACGTCGACATCGAGCTGAGCGTCGGCGACTACGTGCTCTCGGGCGGCGAGCTGCCGGCGCTGGCTGCTGCTCGACGCCGATCGCGCGGCTGCAGCCAGGCGTGCTCGGCGACGCACGCTCGCACGAGCAGGACAGCTTCTCGGCCGGGCTGCTCGACTTCCCGCACTACAGCCGGCCCGAGCGCCTGGCGGCCGACGGCGCCGGCCGTGCCCGAGGTCCTGCTCGGCGGCAACCACGGCGCGATCGACGCCTGGCGGCGCGAGCAGCTCGCTCGTCCTGACCGCCGAGCGCCGCCCCGACCTGATCGCCGGCGCGCGCGCCGCAAGGCCTCCTCGACGCCCGGCGACGAGGCGATCCTCGCCCGGCATGCCGCGGCAAAGCTATAATTTCGGGTTTTTCGATCCTCTGCCGCGCTGGAGCCCAAGCTCCCACAACAGCGCATCGGCCGATCGCCAGGGCCGGGCAAACGCCCATCGGCGCGCGAGCACGATCGCCAGGAGCCCCTCGTGGACTTGATCCAGACCCTCGAGCGCGAAGAGATCGCTCGCCTCAACCGACCGATCCCGGCCTTCGCGCCGGGCGATACCGTGATCGTCAGCGTCAACGTCGTCGAAGGCACGCGCAAGCGCGTCCAGGCGTTCGAAGGCGTCGTCATCGCCAAGCGCAACCGCAGCCTCAACTCGAGCTTCATCGTTCGCAAGGTGTCGAGCGGCGAAGGCGTCGAGCGGACGTTCCAGACCTACAGCCCGCTGATCGCCTCGATCGAGGTCAAGCGCCGCGGCGACGTTCGCCGCGCCAAGCTGTACTACCTGCGCGATCGCTCCGGCAAGTCGGCCCGCATCAAAGAGAAGCTGGCTTGACCCGGTCGGCCCGGTGAGGCCGGCCCGCACGCCGCGTCGGCCGGCTTTCGATCCGCAGAGCCTGCCGGTCCTCGGCGTCGACACGCACCTGCCGGCGCTGGCGTCGGCGAGCATCGACCCGGCCGCGCTGCGCCGGCGCTTCGCCGAGCCGCCGCTCTGGGAGCCCGAGATCAAGGTCGAGCGCCGCTTCGTCGAGCGCGAGGCGGCGCACGCCGTCGGTGCTGGTGCCGCTGGTGCTGCGCGACGAGATGACGGTGCTGCTGACGCAGCGCACCGACCACCTCAACGACCATCCCGGACAGATCAGCTTTCCCGGCGGCCGCGCCGAGGCGAGCGATGCCGACGCGGTGGCGACGGCGCTGCGCGAGGCGCACGAGGAGATCGGCCTCGAGGCGTTCGAGGTCGAGGTGCTCGGCAGCCTGCCGACCTACACCACCGGAACCGGCTTCGTCGTCACGCCGGTGGTCGGCCTGGTGCGCTCCGGGCGCCGCGCTGCAGCTCGATCCGATCGAGGTCGCCGAAGTGTTCGAGGTGCCGCTCGGCGTGGCTGATGAATCCCGGCGCAACCACCAGCACCACGCGATCGAGATCGACGGCGCGACGCGCGAGTTCCTGTCGATCCCGTGGCAGGCGGCCGACGCCAGCGGCACGCCGCGGCGCTACTTCATCTGGGGCGCGACCGCGGCGATGCTGCGCAACCTCTACCGCTTCCTGGTCGCCTGAGCGGCTCGGCGCCGCGCCGCGCGGCGCGCGCGAAAAGGCCGCCGCTATGATCGGCCGGGATGAGTTTTTTCGCCGTCCTGTTGGCTCTCATGCTCGAGCAGGTGAAGCCGCTGCCGCGCGGCAACGTCGTCCACGACGCGCTCACCGCCTGGATCGGCGGCACGGCGCGCAACTTCGATGCCGGCAAGCAGCAGCCATGCCTGGGTCGTCTGGTCGATCACGGTGCTGGTGCCGACGCTCGCCTGCTGCGCCGTGTTCATCGCGCTCGACCACGTCAGCTCGTTCCTCGGCGCTGGCCTTCGACGTCGCCGTGCTCTACCTCACGCTCGGCTTTCGCCAGTTCAGCCACTACTTCACCGACATCCGCGCCGCGCTCGAGCGCGCCGATGAGGTCGAGGCGCGGCGGCTGCTCGCCGAATGGCGCCACCTCGACGCGAGCGATCTGCCCGCGCTCCGAGTTCCTGCGCCACGTGATCGAGCATTCGCTGCTCGCGGCGCATCGCCACGTCTTCGGCGTCTTCTTCTGGTTCGTCCTGCTGTCGACGCTTCGGCCTCGGGCCGGCCGGCGCGGTGCTGTACCGCCTGGCCGAGTTCGTGAGCCGCTACTGGTCGTACCGCAGCGGCAGCGCCGGCATCGCCGTCAACGAGCGGCTGATGGCGCTGTCGCTGCGCCTGTTCCACCTGCTCGACCACGTGCCGGCGCGCCTCACCGCGTCCGGCTTCGCGGTGGTCGGCAACTTCGAGGAGGCGGTCAACTGCTGGCGCCGCGACGCGAGCCTCTGGAAGTACGACAACGAAGGCGTGATCCTCGCCGCCGCCGCGGGCGCCGTCGGCATCCGGCTCGGCGGCGGCTCGGCGCCCGGCCTGACCCCCGATCGCGCCAAGACCTTCGAGGCCGGCGCGCCGCCGGGCTCGGCCGCCGCGGAAGGCTCGACACCCGGCGCGCTGCCGCAGCCCGGCCACCTGCGCAGCGTCGTCGGCCTGGTCTGGCGTTCGGTCGTCCTCTGGATGCTGCTGCTGGCGCTGCTGTCGCTCGCCAACCTCGTCGGCTAGGGCGAGCAACTCGGCGAATATCTCGCGGTAGATGCGGTAGCGCGACTCGGCGATCTCGCCGCGCTCGAGCGCGGCGAGGACGCCGCAGCCGGGCTCGTGCAGGTGCGTGCAGTTGTAGAAGCGGCAGGCGCTCGCGTGCCTGCCGATGTCGGGCATCAGCGCCGCCAGGCGGCCGGCCTCGATGTGGCGCAGGCCGAATTCCTGGAAGCCGGGCGAATCGATCAGCGCGCGCGCTGCGCGCGCCGTCGAGCCAGTACCACTGCGTCGCCGTCGTCGTGTGGCGGCCGGTGTTGAGCGCTTGCGAGATCTCGCCGATCTGCGCCTTCGCGTCGGCGACCATCAGGTTGACGAGCGTGCTCTTGCCGGCGCCGCTCGGGCCGAGCACCAGCGTCGCGCGATCGGCGAGCAGCGGCGCGAGCCGCGCGCGGGCGTCGTCGGGCTCCTTCTTCAGGGCCGTCGCGAGCACCTCGACGCCGATCGCGAGGTAGGGCGCGAGCCGCGCCTCGCGCCGCCGCGAACGCCGGCAGGTCGCGCTTGTTGAGGACGATGCGCGCCGCGATTCCGGCCTCGGCGGCGGCGATCAGCGCACGCGCGAGCTGCGACTCGCTGAACACCGGCTCGGCGGCGACGACGACCAGCAGCTGGTCGATGTTGGCGGCGAACGCCTTGGTCTTCCAGTCGTCCTGGCGATAGAGCAGGTTGGTGCGCGGCAGGATCTCGTCGATCACGCCTTCGTCGCCCGACGCCTGCCAGCGGACGCGGTCGCCGACGACGGCATCGCTTCTCTTGCCGCGCGTGTGGCACAGGACGCGGCTGCCATCGTCGGCCTCGACGACCAGGCGCCGGCCGTGCCCGGAGACGACCCTGCCCGGCGCTTCAGCCGAGGAAGGCGACGAGGGCATCGGCCTTCGCGGCGCAGATGAAGTCGTTCACCGAGATGCCGCCGGCCGAATGGGTCGAGAAGCGGACGACGCAGCGGTCGAACTGGACGCGCAGGTCGGGATGGTGATCTTCGACGTGGCACATCCAGGCCAGCGCGTCGACGAAGGCGACGGTCTCGAGCCAGCCCTTGAAGGCGAACGTCTTCTCGATCGCGCCGTCGGCCTCGCGCCAGCCACTCATCTGCGCGAGGTGGTTGCGGATCGCCGATTCGCTCAACGCGCTGGCGCGCGCCTGGCACTTCTGCTCGAGAAAGTTGCTCATGATGGGACGGGCCTTGGAGCGCTGCGCGCCGAGCGCGGCGAGGCGCTCGACGGCGGGCGGATGCGAGTAGTAGAAGCGCGCGTACACCGGGTCGGGCGTCAGCGTCGCCGCATTGTCTTCGTGCAGCTTCAGCAGCGCCGAAGCGAGCTCGCCGCCGTCGGCATGGACCGAGGCGAAGGCGTCGGCCTCGAACTCGTCGCGGCGCGACCTGCCGGCGAAGAAGCGGCGCGGCGAAGACGCCGAACAGCGGGCTGACGAGCAGCAGCAGCAGCAGCGCGAGCGCGTCGTCGGGCAGGGTGAGGTTCGGCGTGACGCCGAGGCCGGCGAAGAACCACGGCTGCGTCGACGAGCCAGCCGAGCAGGGCGAAGAAGGCGAGGCTGAAGAGCGCCATCGTCACCATGCGGCGACGGATGTGGTGCAGCTTGAAGTGGCCGAGCTCGTGCGCCAGCACGGCCTCGACTTCGCCCGCGCCCAGGCGCGCCAGCAAGGTATCGAAGAAGACGACGCGCTTGGCGGCGCCGAAGCCGGTGAAGTAGGCGTTGGCATGGGCCGAGCGGCGGCTGCCGTCCATCACGAACAAGCCCTTGGCGGCGAAGCCGGCGCGCGCCATCAGCGCCTGGACGCGCGACTGCAGCGACGCGTCCTGGAGCTTCTCGAAGCGGTTGAAGAGCGGCGCGATCACGCTCGGCACGACCACCTGCGCGACGACGACGATCACGAGCCACGCGGCCCAGGCCCAGAGCCACCAGGCCGTCCCGGCCGCGGCCATGATCCAGAGCACGCCGGCGAGCAGCGGCACGCCGACGACCACGGCGAGGGCGATCCCCTTCAGCGTGTCGGCGAGCCAGAGGCGCCAGGTGACGCGGTTGAAGCCGAAGCGCTGCTCGAGGCGAAAGGTCGAGTACCACGCGAACGGCGCGTCGAGGACGGCGCCGATCGCGACGAACGCGGCGAAGAGCGCGACCTCGTAGGCGAGCGCGCCGAAGCGCGGCGCGACCCCCTCGCGCACGGCGACGTTGAGCGCGTCGAGGCCGCCGAAGAGCGTCCAGCCGAGCAGGACGACGGCGCCGAACACCATCTGCCAGTGGCCGAGCCGGGCCTTGGCCAGCGTGTAGTCGGCGGCCTTCTGGTGCGCGGCGAGCGTCGACCGAGGCGCGAAACGGCAGCGGCACTTCGCCGCGGTGGCGCGCGACGTGGCGCACCTGGCGCGTCGCCAGCCAGGCGCGCATCGTCAGCGACGCGACGAGGGCGGCGGCGAACAGGCTGGTCCAGATGAGAGCAGTCATCGCTGCCAGTGTAGGTGCGGACGCCGGCCGATCAAGTGCTGCGAGAATTTCACCCTGGAGACGCCACGATGACCGAAGCCCCGCTTGCCCTCGACGATCACAACCTGGTCTGGATCGACCTCGAGATGACCGGTCTCTCGCCGGAGCGCGACCGGATCATCGAGATCGCCGTCGTCGTCACCGATGCCCAGCTCGGCCGGCGCAGCGAAGGGCCGGTGCTCGCGATTCACCAGAGCGACGCCACCCTGGCGACGATGGACGCTTGGAACACCGGCACCCATGGCCGGAGCGGCCTGACCGATCGCGTCCGCGCCTCGACCGTCGACGAAGCCGAGGCCGAGCGCCGGGTGATCGAGTTCCTGCAGCGCTATGTGAAAAAGGGCGTCTCGCCGATGTGCGGCAACAGCATCTGCCAGGACCGGCGCTTCCTGGCGGCGACGATGCCGCAGCTCGAGGCCTATTTCCACTATCGCAACCTCGACGTCAGCACCCTGAAGGAGCTGGCGCGGCGCTGGCGGCCCGAGCTGCTGGCCGGTTTTCGCAAGGCGCAGGCGCACACGGCGCTGGCCGACATCCAGGAGTCGATCGACGAATTGGCGTACTACCGCGAGCACTTCCTGCGCGCCGCGCCGGCGGCGAGTGCAGAGATCGCGCCCTCGATGTAGAATCATGGGCTTGCCGCAATCCGTCTTTTGATCTGCAGACGGTTGCGGCGATTCGTTCATCCCCTCTGACCGCCTCGGTCGCACGTCTTCGGCTCCGCCGGAGGTCGCGCACACCGAGCTCTGCACGCAAGGTCGGCGGCGATGCCGTCGCTGAGGCCCTTTTTCGTGCAGGCTCGAACCGAGCCGACCGGGCTTTCTTTCCGCGACCGATCCGCCTTCGCTTGCGAAGGCAGGCGCTGCCGCGCACGAGCCGGCGGCGTTGCGACTCAGAGCCCTGTCATGACCTTCGATACCCTCGGCTTGCCCGAACCCCTGCTGCGCGCCGTCGTCGACGCCGGCTATGCCGCGCCCACCGACGTCCAGTCGGCCGCGATTCCGCCGGCGATCGCCGGCACCGACCTGATGGTCGCCGCCGCCACCGGCAGCGGCAAGACCGCGTCGTTCATCCTGCCGGCGCTGCAGCGCGTTCTCGCGGCGCGTGCCGACGTCTCGAAGCGGCGCGACAAGGGCACGGTCTACGGCCCGCGCATCCTCGTCCTGACGCCGACGCGCGAGCTCGCGCTGCAGATCGCCAAGGCGGCGGCCACCTACGGCCGCCACGTGGCCGGCCTGCGCGTCACGACCGTCGTCGGCGGCGTTCCCTATCCGGCGCAGCTGAAGGCGCTGCGCGGCCCGCTCGACATCCTGATCGCGACGCCCGGCCGCCTGCTCGATCACCTGCAGACCGGCAAGGCCGTGCTCGAGAACGTCGAGATGCTCGTCCTCGACGAGGCCGACCGCATGCTCGACATGGGCTTCATCGACGACATCACGACGATCGCCGATCACCTGCCGGCGGCGCGCCAGACGGTGATGTACAGCGCCACCTTCATCGGCCACGTCGCCCGCCTGGCGCAGAACCTGCTGCGCGAGCCGAAGCGGGTCGATGTCGCGTCGCACACCGACACCCACGCCAACATCGAGCAGCGCCTGCACTGGGCCGATAACTTACGCGCACAAGAACGCGCTTGCTCGACCACATCCTGACCCAGCGCGAGGTCGAGCAGGCGCTCGTCTTCACGAGCACGCAGATCGACGCCGATCGCCTCGCCGACCGCCTCGCCGAGCTCGGCCACGCGGTCGCGTCGCTGCACGGCGGCATGCCGCAGGGGCGGCGCAACCGCGTCCTGCAGGGCCTGCGCTCGAAGCAGCTGCGCATCCTGGTCGCGACCGACGTCGCCGCGCGCGGCATCGACGTGCCGACGATCAGCCACGTCGTCAACTACGGCCTGCCGATGAAGCCCGAGGACTACGTTCACCGCATCGGCCGCACCGGCCGCGCCGGTCGAAACGGCCTGGCGGTGACGCTCGCCGAGCGCATGGACGCGGGAATGATCCGCCGCATCCAGCAGTTCACGACCCAGTCGATCGCCGTGGCGACGATCGGCGGCCTCGAGCCGAAGACGGCGCAGCCGAAGGTGTTCGCCAGCGCGCCGGCCGGTCGCGACCGGTTCGACTCGCAGCGGCCGCACGAGCGGCGTCGTCCCTTTGCCGATCGTGCGCCGGCGCGCGACGCCGCGCCGCGCGCCGCTGCCCGCGCCAATCCGTTCGACCGTGCCCTGCCGGTTCGCGACGATCGGTCGGCGCCCGCGCGTCGTCCCGGTCCCGCCGCCTTCAAGGGCCGCGGCAAGCCGCAGCGGCCGCGCGTCGGCGGCTTCACGCGCTGACGCGCGAGCTCCGGCGCGGCGCCTAGCGCCGCGTCACGGCGACGCTGACCGTCATGCCCAGGTAGTCGTCGCTCTCGCCGAACCAGCTGCCCGAGATCGGTGCCGCCTGCGACGGGTCGCGGGCGAAGCCGACCCGGATCAGCTGCGTGCCGCCGAGCAGGTTGTTGGTCGGATCGAACGGCAACCAGCCGGCGCCCGGCAGGTACGCCTGCAGCCAGGCGTGGGTGAAGCCGGCGCCGGTGACGGTCGAGGCGCCCTTGCCGTCGAGCGCCGGGTCGTACAGGTAGCCCGAGACGAAGCGGGTCGCGAAGCCGAGCCGGCGCGCCGCTTCCATCATCAGCAGCGCGAAATCGCGGCATGAGCCGCTGCCGGCGCGCAGCGTCTCGACCGGGCTCTGCGTTCCTTCCTCGTCGCGACCAAGATAGCGCAAGTTGTCGCGGATGTGCTGGTTCATCGCAATCAGCAGCTCGCGCGTTCCGGTCGGGCCGTCGGTGCGGATGAACTGGCGCGCCCAGGCAGTCAGCTCGCCGTCGGGATCGTCGTGGTACGGCCGCAGATAGTGCTCGAGGTCGTAGCGCTCCTCGAGCGTGTAGGCGAACGGATAGATCTCGGCATTCGGCGACAGCGGCAGCTCGAGGTTGTTGCTGTGCGCATGCTCGATGCGAAAGCTGCAGACGATCTCGAGCGTGTCGGCGCGCTCCAGCGGCTGGACCAGCGCGACCGAGTTCGAGAGCGGATCCTGGATCATCCGCACCGATGACTCGGGGCTGACGTCGAGGTCGGTCGCCAGCACGCGCAGGTCGTGGCTTTCGCGCGGCCGGAACATGACGCGGTGCTCGCCGAACCGCACCGGCTGGCGGTAGCGGTAGACGGTGGTGTGCTTGATGTCGTAGCGGACGGGCATGACGTGGCGACCGGTGCGGTCGCGGGTCGACGATCAGGCGCGCAGCAGCTCGACTTCGAACAGCAGCGTCGCGTTGGGCGGAATCACGCCGCCGGCGCCGCGCGCACCGTAGCCGAGCGTCGGCGGAATCACGAGCACGCGCGTGCCGCCTTCCTGCATTCCCTGCACGCCTTCGTCCCAGCCGCGGATCACCATGCCGCCGCCGAGCTCGAACTCGAACGGGTCGTTGCGGTCCTTGCTCGAGTCGAACTTGGCGCCCTTCTTGCCGTCGTCGTAGAGCCAGCCGGTGTAGTGGACCGAGACGTTGCGGCCGGCCTCGGCGCGCTTGCCTGTGCCGACGACGGTGTCGTCGTACTGGAGCCCGGAGGCGGTGGTCTGCATGGGGAATCCTTCGCGGAAAGACAAGTGCAGGCGACGCGTTGCGCCGACGGCAACGCGAATCATGCCCGAGAGCGGTGAGCGTCGCCGCTACGCGACTCAAGCGGCCCAGCGCTCGCGCCAGAGCGCCGACCGCCGAGGCGAGCCACTCGGCAACCGTCGTGCCCTGCGCCGCGAGGCCGAGGACGGTGCCGGCGTCGCGCAGGTCGGCGAGCGGCGAGGTCAGCGCCAGCGGCGTGGCACCGGTCTGTTTCGAGAGCTTGGCGCCGTCAGCGGTTCGCACCAGCGGCGTGTGCAGGTAGCGCGGCGTCGCCAGGCCGAGCAGGCGTTGCAGCAGGATCTGCCGGGCCGTGCTGTCGGCGAGGTCTTCGCCGCGAACGACGTCGGTGACGTCCTGCTCGGCGTCGTCGACGACGACGGCGAGCTGATAGGCGAAGATGCCGTCGGCGCGCTGGAGGACGAAGTCGCCGACCGCGCGGGCGACGTCCTGGCGCTGCTCGCCGAGGCGTCGGTCGTGCCAGGCGATCTCGGCGTCGGCGCAGGCGTCAGTGTTGGTGTTGTCGCGGGGACGCACCCGCAGCCGCACCGAGCGTGCGGTCCTGCCGCCGAGGCCGGTGCGGCAGGTGCCGGGATAGACGCGCTCGTCGCCTTCGCTTTCGCTGGCCGGCGCCGTCGCCGCCAGTGCGAGATCGCGTCGGCTGCAGGCGCACGGAAAGGCACGGTCGAGCGCGAGCAGGCGTTGCAGCGCCGCTTCATAAAGCCCCGTGCGCGCCGATTGATGGACGACCGGCGAGTCGGAGACGAGGCCCACGCACGCGAGCTGATCGAGGATCGCCTCGGCCGCGCCGGCGACGTTGCGCGGCGTGTCGAGGTCCTCGATGCGAACCAGCCAGCGTCCGCCGTGGGTGCGCGCGTCGAGCCACGAGGCGAGCGCGGCGACGAGCGAGCCGGCGTGGAGAAGCCCGGTGGGCGAGGGCGCGAAGCGGCCGACGTAAGGCGCTGACATCCTCAGCCGGTCCGGCCGCGCTTGCCGTATCGCTCGAGCAATGCACGGCGCGTGGTCGCGCTTTCGAGCTGCTCCAGCCACCAGCGCAGCGCCAGTCCCAGCGCCGGCTTGCGCGCGCCGGTGCCGACGCCGCTCGCCGTCCGCCAGGCATAGCCGATCCGCCCCCCGACTCGGCGCCGCAGCACTGCCTTGACGATCAGTCGTCCAGCGGCGACGTGCTCGCGCACCATCGGCTCGGGAACGAAGCCGCAGCCGATGCCGCGCAGCAGCGCGTCGATCTTGGCCCGCATGTCGCTCACCGTCAGCACGTCCTGGCCGGGCAGAAGGTTGACCGTGATCGGCGTCATGCGATGCGCCGAATCGGCCACCGCGACGGCGCGGTGGCCGATCAGTTCGGCGTCCGAGAGCGGCTCGACCGCCGCGGCGAGCGCATGCTGCGGCGCCACAGCGAAGACGAAGGCGAGCGGGCCGAGCTCCTTCATCGCTACCACGGTCGGCAGCTCACGGTCGGTGGCGACGCCGATGGCGAGGTCGGCCTGGCCCGTGACGAGCGCCTCCCATGTGCCGGCGAGCACCTCGGTGCGCAGGCGCAGGCGCGTCGGCGGCGGCGTCGCCGTCGCGCCGTAGAACGCGGCGCACAGGTCGAGCATCGTCGAGCGCGAGACGACGTCGTCGACGGCGATGCTGAGCTGCGTTTCCCAGCCCGTGGCGACGCGTTTGACGCGGTTGGCGACCGCGTCCATCTGCTCGAGCAGGCGCCGTCCTTCCTCGAGAAGCTCTTGGCCGGCGGCGGTGAGCTTGGCCTGGCGCGAGCGGCGATCGAACAGCAGCACGTCGAGCGCGTCCTCGAGCTGGCGCACGTTGTAGGTCAGCGCCGAAGGCACCTTGCCGAGCTGGCGCGCGGCGGCGGCGAAGCTGCCGCTGGTGGCGATCGCGTCCATCATCGTCAGTGCTTCGGGAGTGAGGACGTTGCGCGAATCGGGCATGGACGGGTCGGGTCAGTCTGGCTTCATCTTATTTGAACGGAAGCTTCACACCCGGCCGCTGGTGGACCAGGTCCGCGCGCCTACATTCATGCCTCATCGGGAGACGACCTTGATCACCGTACGCAAATCATCGGAACGCGGCCACGCCGACCACGGCTGGCTGAAGAGCCATCACAGCTTCTCCTTCGCCGACTATCACGACCCGGCGCACATGGGCTTCGGCAACCTGCGCGTCATCAACGAGGACCGGATCGCTCCCGGCAGCGGCTTCGGCACGCATGGCCACCGCGACATGGAGATCGTCAGCTACGTGCTCTCCGGCGAGCTCGCGCACAAGGACAGCATGGGCACCGGTGCTGGCGCCAGCGGCGCGCCGGGCGGAATCATCCGCCCGGGCGACGTCCAGCGGATGAGCGCCGGCCGCGGCGTCCAGCACAGCGAGTTCAACCACGCCGCCGGCCAGACGACGCATTTCCTGCAGATCTGGATCGAGCCCAACGTGCGCGGCATCGCGCCCGGCTACGAGCAGAAGCACTTCGACGACGCCTCCAAGCGCGGCACGCTGCGCCTGATCGCCTCGCCCGACGGCCGCGACGGCTCGGTGACGATCCATGCCGACGCGTCGATCTCGGCCGCCCTGGTCGACGGCGCCGAGTCGATCGCGCGCGATCTCGATCCCGCGCGCAAGGCCTATGTGCAAGTCGTTCGCGGCAGCCTCGACGTCAACGGCAAGCGCCTCGCGTCGGGCGACGCCGCCGCGCTGAGCGGCGAGAAGTCGCTCAGCCTCTCGGGCGGCGACAACGCCGAGGTTCTGGTCTTCGATCTCGCCTGAACCGCGCCCGTTCGCTCCTTCACCTTCATCATCAATCGAAAGACCGTCATGCAAACCCCGTTTCAAAGCTCGATCGTTCTCGTCGGCCGGATCCTGCTCGGCCTGCTCTTCATCCTCTCGGGATTCGGCAAGATCGCCGGCTTCGACGGCACCGTCGGCTACATCGCCTCGGCGCATCTGCCGTTGCCGACGCTCGTCGCGGCGCTGACGATCCTGATCGAGCTCGGCGGCGGACTCGCGCTCGTCACCGGTTTCTATACCCGGCAGACCGCGACCGTGCTCGCCGTCTTCACGGTGCTCGCCGGCTTCATCTTCCACAACTTCTGGGCCGCTCCCGCGGCCGCAGCAGATGATGCAGCAGATCAACTTCCTGAAGAACCTGTCGATCGCCGGCGGCATGCTCGTCCTGGCCGCGTTCGGCCCGGGGACGATCAGCGTCGACGCGCGGCGCAGCCTGGCCTGAGCGCCTTCGCGCGCGACCTCACGCGTCGCGCGCGAGACGAACGCCGCTGAACTGCCACTGCGCGTCGGGCGCGAAGAAGTTGCGGTAGCTCGCGCGCACGTGGCCGGCCGGCGTCGCGCACGAGCCGCCGCGCAGGACGAACTGGTTGCACATGAACTTGCCGTTGTATTCGCCGACGGCGCCGGGCAGCGGCCGGTAGCCCGGGTAGGGCAGGTACGCCGACTGCGTCCACTCCCAGACGTCGCCGAACATCTGCACCGGCTCGTCGCCGACCGGATCCTTTTGCGGCAGCGGATGGAACGCGCCGCGGTCGGCGAAGTTGCCGTGCACCGGCGCGCGCAGAGCGCGCGCCGCGAGCTCCCACTCGAGCTCGCTCGGCAGCCGGGCGCCCGACCAGCGCGCGAACGCGTCGGCCTCGAAATAGCTGAGATGACAGACCGGCGTGTGCGGGTCGATCTCGACCCGGCCCTGCAAGGTGTGGCTGAGCCAGCGATCGCCTTCGCGCTGCCAGTAGAGTGGCGCCGTGCGGTTGGCGCTCCTGACCCAGTCCCAACCCATCGAGAGCCAGAGCTCGGGCCGCGCGTAGCCGCCATCGTCGATGAAGGCGAGGAAGTCGCCGTAGGTCGCGGGTCGCGAGGCGATCTCGAACGGCGTCGGCATAGGCCCGGTGGCGCGGCGTCTCGTTGTCGAAGCAGAACGCGCCGTCGACCGCGGCGCGGTGGCCGAGTTCGACCAGCCCGCCCGCGTGGCCGAACCAGCGCAGCGGCTGCGGCCGCACCTGCGCCATCGGCCAGCGCTTGGCATACGCCGACGAGGGCGAATTGAACGAAAGCGCGTGCTTGATGTCGGTCAGCAGCAGTTCCTGGTGCTGCTGCTCGTGCTGCAGGCCGAGGCCGGCCAGCGCCTCGATCTCGGCGTCGCCGGCGCGCGCTGCCAGCAGTGCCTGCATTCGCTCGTCGACATGGGCGCGGTAGCGCAGCACGTCGGCCAGCGTCGGCCGCGTGACGAGGCCGCGCTGGGCACGCGGATGCTGCGCGCCGACGCCCTGGTAGTAGCTGTTGAAGAGCACGCGAAAGGCCGGATCGAAGGGCACGAAGCCGGGCTCGAAGCGCTCGAGCAGGAAGGTCTCGAAGAACCAAGTAACGTGGGCGAGATGCCACTTGGTCGGGCTCGCGTCGGCCATCGACTGGACCTGGCAGTCCTCGGCCGACAGAGGCGCGGCCAAGGCGAGGCTGGTGGCGCGGACGCTCGCGTAACGGGTGGCCAGCGGGCCAACGGCGGCGCCCTCGAGCGCGCGATTCGGGATGGGTTTCATGGCTCTCCTCGACGCGCGCATGCGCTTCTTCGGGGGCGGCTGGGCAGGGTAACCGAAGTTGCTCGGCGACCGTGTGAACAGGGTCGGCGGCAAGCCCCGTGCCGGGCGCCGTTCGTAACATGATCCGCGTCGCCGAAAATGCGCCGCCGCGCTCCCTAGAATCGGCCGATGGCCTTCGTTCACCTGCGCGCGCACACCGAATATTCGGTCGTCGACGGAACGCTCAGGATCGACGACGCGGTGGCCGCGGCCGCCGCCGACGGCCAGGGCGCGCTCGCCATCAGCGACGTCAGCAATCTCTTCGGCGCGGTCAAGTTCTACAGCGCCGCGCGGCGGGCGGGCGTCAAGCCGATCCTCGGCGCCGAGGTCTGCATGGCCGCCGAAGCGGCGGAGAAGGGGTCGACCCGGCTGGTGTTGCTGGTGCAGAACCGCACCGGCTATCTGAATCTGTGCGAGCTGCTCTCGCGCGGCTGGCTGCAGAACGCGGCAAGCGGCCACGCGACGATCGAGTGGCCCTGGCTAGGCGAATGCGGCGATGGCCTGATCGCGCTGTCGGGCGCCGACGGCGGCGCGATCGGCCGCGCGCTCCTGGCCGGCGACGATGCCCGCGCCGAAGCGCTCGCGACGCGGCTGGGCGCGTGGTTTCCGCGGCGCTTCTATCTCGAGTTGCAACGCTCGGGCCTGGCCGGCAACGAGGCGCACGTTCGCGCCGCGGTCGCGCTCGCCGCCCGCCTCGCGCTGCCGGTCGTCGCGACCCACACGGTGCAGTTCCTCGGCGCCGACGATCACGAGGCGCACGAGGCGCGGGTCTGCGTCGCCGACGGCGAGATGCTCGCCAACCCGCGCCGCGTCAAGCGCTTCAGCCGCGAGCAGTACTTCAAGACCCAGGCGCAGATGGAGGCGCTCTTCGCCGACCTGCCGAGCGCGCTCGCCAACACGGTCGAGATCGCCAAGCGCTGCAACCTGAGCCTAGTGCTCGGCAAGCCGCAGCTGCCCGACTTCGAGACGCCGGTCGAGAACGGCGTTCGGGTGCCGATGGCCGAGTATTTCCGGATCGCGTCGCACCAGGGACTCGAGGCGCGCCTGGCACAGCTCTATCCCGACTGCCGCGGTGCGCGACCGCGAGCGGCCGCGCTACGTCGAGCGGCTCGACTTCGAGATCGAGACGATCCTGAAGATGGGGTTCCCTGGCTACTTCCTGATCGTCGCCGACTTCATCAACTGGGCGCAGAAGAACGGCTGCCCGGTCGGGCCGGGGCGCGGCTCGGGCGCCGGCTCGCTGGTCGCCTATTCGCTCAACATCACCGGCCTCGATCCGCTGCGCTACAAGCTGCTGTTCGAGCGCTTCCTCAATCCCGAGCGGGTATCGATGCCCGACTTCGACATCGACTTCTGCCAGGCCAACCGCGACCGCGTCATCGACTACGTCAAGGCCAAGTACGGCCGCGACGCGGTCAGCCAGATCGCGACCTTCGGCACGATGGCGGCGAAGGCGGCGCTGCGCGACATCGGCCGCGTCCTCGGCATGAGCTACGGCCACGTCGACTCGATCGCCAAGCTCGTTCCGGCGCCGCCGGGCAAGACGGTGACCTTGAAGCGGCCGCCCGAGCGACCCGACAACAACATCATCTACGCCCGTCGCGAAGCGCCCGAGATCGAGCAGCGCGAGAAGCGCGAGGAAGAAGTCGCCGAGTTGCTCGCGCTCGCCGAGCGCGTCGAAGGCCTGGTGCGAAACGTCGGCATGCACGCCGGCGGCGTGCTGATCGCGCCGGGCAAGATCACCGACTTCTGCCCGCTGTACATGCAGCCCGGCAGCGCCAGCGCCGTGAGCCAGTTCGACAAGGACGACGTCGAGGCGATCGGCCTGGTCAAGTTCGACTTCCTCGGCCTGGCGACGCTCACCATCCTCGAGCTCGCGAAGGACTTCATCATCGCCCGCCATCCCGAGCAGCGCGACTTCAACTACGACGACGTTGCCGCTCGACGACGCCAGGGTCTATGCGCTTTTCTCGGAAGGCCGCACCGAGTCGGTGTTCCAGTTCGAAAGCGGCGGCATGCGGCGGATGCTGAAGGACGCCAAGCCGAACCGCCTTGAGGACCTGATCGCGCTCAACGCGATGTTCCGACCCGGGCCGATGGAAAACATCCCGAGCTTCTGCAACCGCAAGCACGGCCGCGAGGAGGTGCGCTATCCGCACCCGCTGCTCGAGACCGTGCTCGGCGAGACCTACGGGATCATGGTCTACCAGGAGCAGGTGATGCAGGCCGCGCAGGTGCTGGGCGGCTACTCGCTCGGCAGCGCCGACCTGCTGCGCCGGGCGATGGGCAAGAAGAAGCCCGAGGAGATGGCCAAGCACCGCGCGATCTTCCGCGACGGCGCGGCCGCGCAGGCGATCTCGGCAGAGGTCGCCGACGAGGTCTTCGACCTGATGGAGAAGTTTGCCGGCTACGGCTTCAACAAGTCGCACGCTGCCGCCTACTCGCTGCTGGCGTACCACACGGCGTGGATCAAAGTCCACTTCTCGGCCGAGTTCTTCGCCGCCAACATGTCCGTGGAAATCGACAACAGCGACAAGCTCAAGGCGCTGCTGTTCGACGCGCCGGACGTTCGGCGTGACGATCGCGACCCCCGACGTCAACGTCGGCACCTACCGCTTCGAGCCGACCTCGGACAGCGCCGTCCGTTACGGCCTCGGCGCGATCAAGGGCACGGGGCAGGGCGCGATCGAGGCGATCGTCGCCGCGCGCGAAACGGGCGGGCCGTTCACCAGCCTGTTCGACTTCTGCGCCCGCGTCGATCGCGGCCGGATCAACCGCCGCGTCGTCGAGGCGCTGATCAAGGCCGGCGCCTTCGACGCCATCCACTCCGGTCGCGCGTCGCTGCTGGCAAGCGTCGGCATCGCTCTCGACTGGGCCGAGACGCAAGCCGCGCACGCCGACCAGGGCGGCCTGTTCGATGCCATGTTCGACGACGGCGACGCGCACGGCGCGAGCACCGAGCTGCCGCCGCTCGTGGCGGCGCGCGACTGGAGCATCAAGGAGCGGCTGACGCTCGAGAAATCGGCGCTCGGCTTTTATCTTTCGGGGCATCTCTTTGACCAGAGCGCGGCCGAGGTGCGGCGCTTCGTCAAGCTGAAGATCGCCGACCTGATCGACACGCGCGAGACGCTGCTGCTCGCCGGCATCGTCGGCGACCTGCGCGTCGTCAACGGCCAGCGCGGCCGGGTCGCTCTCTTCAAGCTCGACGACATGAGCGACTCGATCGAGGCCGTCGCCAACGAGGAGCTGCTCAACGCCAACCGTGAGCTGCTCAAGGACGACGAGCTGGTGATCGTCCAGGGCCGCGCCCAGCCCGACCGCTTCACCGGCGGCGTCCGCTTCAACGTGCAGAGCGTGTGGGACCTCGCCGCCGCGCGCTGCCGCTTCGGCAAGTACTTGCGCGTCGAGATCAACGGCAGCGTTCCGCCGGTGGCCGAGGTGCTGCGCGACTTCCCCTCGCGCCGTTCGCAGACTGAGCACGGCGAGATCCAGGAGGGCCTGCGCGTTCGCCTGCAACTGCATCGCGGCGCGGCGACGGGCGAGCTCGACCTTGGCGATGCAGTCCGGTTCTACCCGAGCGAAAGCGCGCTCGAGCGCTGGCAGACCGGCGCCGCGCACGGCCGGATCGCGATCGTCTACGAGTGATCCGACGCACGCGCGAGCGTGCGATTCCTCACGAAGCCTCGCCCACCGGCCGACCGGCGGTCGGTGCTTGGAACAGCTCGATTCCGCTCGTCAGGCGCTCGCGACCGTCCGTCGGCACCCCCTCAGGTGCGGGATAGGGCCGCCGAGAACGAGACGTGACATATGAAACGTGCCCCCACGGCGGCTCTGCCCGCTTTGCCTTGCGCCGCCGCACGGCGCGAAGGAGGGCCGGCTTCAGCCTGATCGAGATGCTCACGACAATGAGCATCCTGGCGATCCTGCTCGCCATCGCCTCGCCCGGCCTGGCTTCGTTGACCTCGGCCAATCTGCTGAGTGCGGCACAGGGCGACCTCGCCGCGTCGCTGGTCCTGGCGCGCAGCGAAGCGATGAGGCGCGGCGTCCCGGTCGGCCTGGCCTCTGCGACGCCGACCAGCGGCTCCGAGTTCACCGGCGGCTGGAACGTCTTCGTCGACAGCAACGGGAACGGCCGGTTCGACGCCGGCGAGACGATCGTGCGCCAGGAGCCGGCGATGCGCGGCGACGTCCGCGCCTCGCTCAGCGGCGGCGCGACTACGATCGTCTTCAACAGCCGCGGCTTTCTCGCCCCGTCGACGCTCCTGACGTTCACCCTTTGCGCTCCCGCGGCGAGCAAGTCGTACGTCATTCGCGTCGAGCCGGTCGGCCTAGCCGACGTCAACGACGGCACGGCCGGTTGCGCATGAGCACCGCCCGAGCGCTGCCGCGCCGATCGCAGAGCGGCTACGTCCTGCTCGAGGCGCTGGTGGCCGTCGTCATCGCCTCGGTCGGCCTGATCGGCGCGGCGCGCATGCAGACGATCGGCCTGTCGATGAACAACAGCGCTCAGGTCCGGCAGAAGGCGACCTTGCTCGGCTACCAGATGGCCGACCGGATTCGCGCCAACCAGGTCGGCGTCACCGCCCATGCCTACGACCGTCCGAGCGCCGGCGACGTCACCTGCCTGACCGCCGTTACCGGCTGCACGCCGGCGCAGCTCGCGGCCGCCGACATCGGCGAGTGGCAGGGCGAGATCGCGACCCAACTGCCGGTCGGCACCGGCGTCGTTTGCCTCGACAGCACGCCCGACGACGGCGATGCGGTTTCGCCGCAATGCGACGGCGTCGGCAATGTCATCGCCGTCAAGTTGTGGTGGGTCGACAAGGTCGGAACGCCGCGCTTCGTCGTCTCGGTCCGGCCATGACCCAAGCCCCGCCACGCCGACCGCGGGCCCCGGCGCGCGGCATGACGCTGGTCGAGCTGATGGTCGGCATGGCGATCGGCCTGTTCGTCGTCCTGGTCGCGGGAACAATCTTCGTCAGCACGCGCGTCCTGCACGGTGTCGGCTCGGCATCGACGCGAATGAGCGAGAACGGGCGACTGGCGATGGACGTGCTGCAGAGTGATCTGCGCAACGCTGCCTTCGTCGGTTGCCGTCCGCTGCTCAACGATTCGCCGGTGATCGTGCTGCTCGCCGGCAACGGCGGCTTCCTGACGACGAGCGCCGGCCTGCGCGGCAACCGCGGCACCGGCTCCGGCTTCGCGCCGGCGTTGACTGGCCCGCTCGCGGCGCTGCCGTCGGCGTCGGCGCCGCTGCCGACCAGCGACGTCATCTCGCTGCGCGTGCCGGCCGATATGACCGGGCTCGGAATCGTCGCGGCAATGCCGAGCACGCTCTCCGCGCCGCAGGTCGCGGCGAGCTCGCCGACCAACACGCTCGCCGCCGGCGACATCGTCCTGCTCGCGAGCTGCAAGGCGTCGACCATGTTCCAGGTCACCGAGCCCGATCCGGCGGCCACCGGAACCCTCAGCCACGGCCTCGGCGGCGGCTTCGTCCCCGGCAATGCGACCAACGACCTGCAGCAGCGCTTTCGCACCGACGCGACGATCTACAAGATGGAAACGCGCCACTATTACGTTGCCCCGAGCGTGCTCAGGCCAGGAACCAACTCGCTCTGGCGCTTCGTCGTTCCGGGCAACGTCGATCCCGAAGAGGTCGCCTCCGGAATCGACCGCCTGCTCGTCACCTACGGCATCGATGGCGGCGTCGCCGCGGGACAGCAGAACGTCGACCACTACGCCGCCGCCGATGCCGTGAGCTCGTGGGACAAGGTCGTCTCGGTGCGGCTGCAGATGCTGATCGCGACCGCCAAGGACAACGTCACCCGATCGGCGCAAAGCGTCACCTTTGGCGGCAGCACGATCACATTCGGTGACCGGCGCCTGCGCACCTCGCTGTCCGAGGTCGTGACCATCAGGAATGGTGCGCCATGAAGACACGCGCCCACTTATCGAGCACCTCACGCCGCGGCCAGCGTGGCCTCTCTCTGGTCACGACCATGGTGCTGATGCTCGCGACGCTCGGCCTCGGCGTTGCGGTGATGAGCGTCAACGTGATGGAAGAGCGGATGATCGCCAACACCAAGGACCGCGACCTGGCGCTGCAGGCCGCCGAGGCGGCACTGCGCGACGCCGAGCAGGACGTCGCCAGCAACGTGACGCCGGCGACCGCATTCACCAACACCTGCGACAGTGGCTTGTGCACGCCGCCGTCGCAGCGCGACGGGCTCGGCCCGCTGGCATCGCTGCCGGTCGAGGACGCGCGCCTCGGCTTCGACTGGACGGTCGACGCCAACGTGCGCCGCTACGGCCAGTACACCAGCGCCGCCGCGTTCCCGAGCGTCGCGCAGCAGCCGCGCTACGTGATCGAGAAGTTCAGCTACCTCGGCACGCCGGCCGGCGAGAGCGTCGTCCTCGGCGCCGAGCCGGCATCGCCCGGGGTCGGCTACCGCATCACGGCACGCGCCGTCGGCGCCCGGCCCGAGACGGTCGTTGTCCTCCAGTCGATCTACGCGACGCGCTAACGAAAGCCCATGATGAAGCCCGCCTTCCGCGCCCGCTGCCTTCTCGTTGCCCTGCTGCTGGCGGCGCCGCTGGGCGCGCTGGCTGCGCCGCCGTTCGCGTTCTCGAGCTACCCGTTGTTCCTGGCGCCAGCGATCAAGCCGAACGTCATGATCATCCTCGACAACTCCGAGTCGATGGACGCGACCATGGCCGGCAAGGTCATCAACGGCGACGACCCGGCGACGCGCGGCAACATCGCGCGCGGCATCCTGCGCGGCGTGCTCAGCTCGTACCGCGACTCGTTCAACTTCGGCATCACCAGCTTCGACGCCTACGGCCCGTCGCTCTACAACACGCACGCCTACTACTTCGGCGACGCGACGACGATGGTCTACACCAACGACTGCGTGAACGGCATTTCGGCGTCGAACAGCGGCCTGCGCTGCATTCCGAACCCGCAAACCGGCAACGGCTTCGGCTGGATCACCTACGACCGGAGCGGCGACGACGCCGACATTAACGACGTCTTGTATTCGGGATGGGGAGCGGCGCAGCTGTACGGGATCGGAACCTCGGGCACAAGCTACAACGTCTGGGACACCCGCGACAACACGACCAACTGGGGCAACTTCGGCAACTACTACGGCAACATTCAGTTCACGCCGACCGACGCCGGTTTCCTGCCTCAAGCCGCGACGATGCCGCGCCAGCTCTGGATCCGGCGCGGCTGGGGCTATGGCGACTACATCACCGGCGGCGGCAGGATCAATGAGGCGGTCAAGCCCGACTCGAGCAGCCACTTCTCGACCATGGTGTCGCTGCTCGGCAGCGAGACGCCTTACGGCAGCGGCGAGATCAAGAACAACACCTTCTTCACGCCGATCGCCGGAACGCTGTCGACCGTACGCGACTACTTCCGCGGCGGCTCAACGCCGATCACGCAGAGCTGCCAGCGCAACTTCGTGATGCTCGCGACTGACGGCAACCCGACCGGCCGGATGGACGGCAGCCAGTACGACCCGTCAGAGTGGCAGAACACGCAGACTTCACCCGGCGTGTGGTCCTACGGCCGCGCCCAGCGCGACGTCTTCGACCAACTCACGGCGTTGCGCTCAGTCAGCATCTCGAGCCGGACCTACGACATCCAGACCTATGTCGTCGGCATGGGCGACACGCTCGCCAACGCCAGCTCGGTGGCGGCGCTGAACCAAATGGCGAACCTCGGCGGCGGCTACCCGACTGCCTTTGTCGGCAGCAGCGCCGATTCGCTGCAGGCCGCGTTCGCCGCGATCGTCGGCGACATCCAGGCAAAGACCAGCGCCGCCTCGTCGGTGGCGTTGAACACCGGCTCATGGACGACCGGCTCGGCGCTGTACCAGGCCAAGTTCAACAGCTCCGACTGGTCCGGCACACTGCTCGACTACGCCGTCAACGGCAGCGGCGCAATCAGCGCGACCGCGACCTGGGACGCCGGCGCGCAGGTCAAGGCGCAGCCGTGGAGCACCGGCCGCAACATCCTCACCTACAAGCCCTCGGCGGCCGCCGGCCTGCACGGCGTTCCCTTCCGCTGGCCGGCGGCGCCGGCGACGCCCAACGCGACTGAGCTCGACGTCAGCCAGACGACTGCGCTGAACCAGAATCCGACCGGCGGCAGCGATGCCTTCGGCGAGCTGCGCCTGCGTTTCCTGCGCGGCGATCCGAGCCAGGAGGCGCGCCTTTGCGCGAGCCCGCCGTGCGCGGCGCCGCAGTTCCGCAATCGCGCGATCTCGCCCCTCGGCGACGTCATCAACTCGTCGCCGTATTACGTCGGCACACCCAACTTCGGCTACTACGACGACTTCGAGGCGGCCCCCTACAGCGCCTTCGTCGCGGCGTATCGGCTGCGCACGCCGGTGATCTACATGGGCGGCAACGACGGCATGCTGCACGCCATCAACGCGATCAACGGCAGCGAGCTGTTCGCCTACGTGCCGTCGCCGGTGATCGCCGACCTGCCCAAGCTGACCGACCTGAACTACGTCCACCGCTATTTCGTCGACGGCTCGCCCACCGTCGGCGACGTCTTCTACAACGGCGCCTGGCACACGATGCTCGTCGCCGGAATGCGCGCCGGCGCCAAGGGCCTGTATGCCCTCGACGTCACCGACCCGAGTACCTTCAGCGAGGGCAACGCCGCGAACACCGTCCGCTGGGAGTTCCAGGACCCCGACATGGGCTATATCTTCGGCCAGCCGCTGCTGGTGAAGACCAACAACGGCCGCTGGTCGGTGGTCGTGAGCGGTGGCTACAACGTCGGCAACGCGAGCGGCCACGCCTTCATCTTCGTGATCGACGCCGAGACCGGCAGCCTTGTCGCCAAGATCGACACCGGGTCGGGAACCGCGGCGAGTCCGAACGGCCTCTCGGCCGCAGCGGTGATCGACATCAACGGCGATGGCGTCGCCGACATGGCCTACGCCGGCGATCTCAACGGCAGGCTCTGGAAGTTCGACCTCTTCAGCACCCTGCCGGGAAGCTGGGCGCTCAGCAACGGCGGCCTGCCGCTGTTCTGGGCCGGAGACGGGCACGCCATCACCGGCCGTCCCGACATCACCAAGTTCACTGCCGGCGGCTACCTCGTCGCCTTCGGCACCGGACGCTACATCGCCACCGCCGACAACACGGACCTGACGACGCAGCGCGTCTACGCGGTGCGCGACACCGGAACCGCGGGAACGGTCGCGCTCACGTCGCTGCTGCAGCAGTCGATCGTCGGCACGGGAATCGGGCTCGACAACAACGAGTACCGCTTCAGCACCCATGCCGTGGATCCGCCGAAGGACTTCAACGTGACTGGCGACAACGTCATCACCAAGTCGGTCTATCTGAGCGACAAGCTCGGCTGGTACCTCAATCTTCCCGATTCCGGCGAGCGCGTCGTCGCCGACGCTCGCTTTCGCGGTGGCCGCGCGATCTTCACCTCGATCGTCCCCGACATCAGCTCCCCGTGCGCGTACGGCGGCTCGGGCTGGGTGCTCGAGTTCGACGCGATGACCGGCAACCGCTTCGACAGCGCCACCTTCGACAGCAACGGCGACAACAACCTCACGACCAGCGACTACATCTCGAGCACCGGCGTCGCCTCGCAGGCGATGAACACGAGCGGCCGGCGCATCGGCGCCATCCCGGCCGCGCCGGGCTTCATGAGCAACCGTGCCGGTGGGGTCAGCGGCCTGGAGGACAAGTTCATCAACACCTCGGACGGCTCGGTCGTCCGGGTCCGCGAAACCTCGGGCGCCGGCCGCGAGGGTCGCGTCATGTGGCACGAGGTACGTTGACCATGAATCGCTCCCATTCCTGGCGCGCGCTGCGCGCCGCCGCGACGGTCGCCTCCGGCCTGGCGTTCGCATCGCTCGCCGGCGCAGTCCGCGTCGACGCCGGTGCCGTCCCGGCCGCGTCGGCGGTCATGAAGTCGCCACAGCAGGCGGCCGCGGCGCAGGCCGACGAGAGCGCGAGCCTGCGTCACGGTATCGTCACCGCGCTCGATCCGCGCGGCGCTCGCCTGCAGGTGCAAGGCATCTGGCTCGAGGTCGTCGCCGACAAGACGCATCTGGTGCGCGACGGCAAGCCGGCCGCGCTCGATACGTTGAAGGTCGGCGACCCGATCCGCTTCATGCTTGCTCCAGGCACGAGCCAGGGCCAGGCGCTGCGGATGATCTATGTACCCTGACCGTTGCCGACCGGCCGAGCGGCACTTGCCCACGCGGCGAGGTGGTTTCACCCTGGTCGAGGTGATGATCGTTGTCGCCATGGTCGCGATCCTGGCGGCGGTCGCGCTTCCGGCTTATCAGAGCTCGGTCAGGAAGGCGCGCCGCTCCGACGCGCGCTCGGCGCTCGTCACCACCGCGCAGCTGATGGAGCGCTATTCCACGGAGAATGCCGGCTCCGGCTACTCGACCGCGACGCTGAGCACGGTCGCAGGGCCGACCGTCGTCACGAGGCCGGCCAGCGACAACGGCTACTACCTCCTCAGCCTCAGCAATCTCACCGCCGCGACGTTCACGCTGAGCGCGGTGCCGCAGGGCGGCCAGGCGGCGGACGAATGCGCGACCTACACCCTCGACGAGCGCGGTGTCCGCGGTCTCTCGGGCTCGACCAAGGCCGTGGCCGACTGCTGGTAGGCGAGTGGCCGCGAGCACGCGATTCGCCGGTGGGACGCTGACCTATCATCGCCGCGAACGGCCTCTGGCCGAACCGGCGCGGCGATGACCGATTCGACAAGCAAAACCGGCCTCGTTCTCACCGGCGGCGGCGCGCGCGCTGCCTACCAGGTCGGCGTCATCCAGGCGATCGCGCAGATCCGGCGCCAGAGCGTGGCCCCTGCGACCAATCCCTTCCCGGTCATCGCCGGCACGTCGGCGGGCGCGATCAACGCCGCCGCGCTCGCCTGCCGCGCCGATACCTTCGACAGCGCGGTCGCTGGCCTGGTCGAGATCTGGCAGAACTTTCGCGCCGAGCAGGTCTATCGCTCCGATTCGCTCGGCGTGATCCGCACCGGGGCGCGCTGGCTGACGATGATGTCGGTCGGCTGGATGATCGCCCGCTGGCGTCGTGCGCGGCCGCGTTCGCTGCTCGACAACTCACCGCTCGAATCGCTGCTCGACGAGCTGGTCGACACCGGCCGGCTCCATCGCGTGATGGCCGAGGGCCATCTCCATGCGCTCGCGGTCACCGCGTCGAGCTACGGCTCGGGCCTGCACGTGACGTTCTACGACGCGCTGGTCGACATCGTGCCTTGGACGCGCTCGCAACGGCTCGCGGTGCGAACCGCGATCACCGTGCCGCATCTGCTCGCGTCGTCGGCCATCCCGTTCGTCTTTCCGGCGGTCGCGCTCGACGTCGCCGGCCAGCGCGAGTACTGCGGCGACGGCTCGATGCGCCAGTCGGCGCCGATCTCGCCGGCGGTCCATCTCGGCGCCGACCGGATCCTTGTCGTCGGTGCCGGCCGCATGAACGAGCCGCCGGGCGAACGCCCGAGCAGCAGCGAATACCCGAACCTGGCGCAGATCGCCGGCCATGCGCTGTCGAACATCTTCCTCGACGCGCTCGCGGTCGACGTCGAGCGGTTGCAGCGAATCAACGCGACGCTCGCGCTGCTGCCGCCGCGCTCGCTCGCCGAAACCAGCTTGAAGCCGATCAAGGTGCTGGTGATCTCGCCGAGCGAGCGACTCGACGACATCGCCGGACGCCACCTGAAGAGCCTGCCGCTGCCGATCCGCGCCATGCTCGGCGGCCTCGGCGTCTCGGGTCAGGGCGACGATGCGCGCGGCGCCGCGCTCGCCAGCTACCTGTTGTTCGAGGCGCCGTACACGCGCGAGCTGATTGCGCTCGGCATGCGCGACACGCTCGCCCGCGTTCCGGAGGTGCGCGCGTTCTTCGACTGGAGCGAGGTGCCGGCAGCCGCTGTCCGCGCATAGAAAAGACCCCGCGACCGCGACGCAGCGCGGTGGCGAGGCCGGTTCGGAGGCGCCGGTCCTACTTCGTCGCCGGCGCGCTCGCGGCGGCTTCCTTCGATTTCTTGGTGCCGTAGGTCTTCTTCGACTCGGCCAGGTTTTCGTCGAACGCCTTCTTCTGCTCGCGAGTGCTTTCGGCAACGACGTGGCCGGCCGACTTGGCGCCCGAGGCGACGCTGTCGGCACCGCTCTTGACTGCGCCGGTGACCTTGGCCGTGGTCGAGGGCTTGGAGGCGGCGGGCGCCATCTTGGCTGCCGGGGCGCCGGCGTAGGCCTTGCCGTCGACGGTCAGTCCGCCGGTGGAGAGCGTCGCGGCGTTTGTGTCGCCGATGCCGTTGACGCGGGTGACGAGATCGTTCCAGTCCTTGTAGTTGCCCTTCTTGCGCTCGTCGACGATCTTGGCCGAGATCGACGGACCGATGCCCTTGATCGACTCGAGCTCGGCCTGCGTTGCCTTGTTGGCGTCGACCGCCGCGAACGCCGTGGCGGCGAGCAGGGCCGCGAGCGCGGCGATGATTTTCTTGAACATTCGGGTTTTCCTCTGATGATGGATGGGCCGGCGGCGGATCGCCGCCGGGTGGCCGCGCGCCCTCGACGGCGCGGCGCTCATCCAGTAACGGCTGCGAGCGGCCGCCCGTTGACCCCTCGGCGGGGGTCAGGCGCGAAGCGCCGCGGCGTAGCGGCCGACGCCGCTGGCCACGTCGGCGAACGCGTGCGCGCAACCGATGCCGCGCAGACGGCCGAGATCGGCCTCGGTGAAACACTGGTACTTGCCGACCAGCGCTGGCGGGAAGTCGATGTACTCGAGCTGGCCGCCAGCGACCATTGCCGCGAGCGTCAACGGCGCTTCGCTGCGTTCGGCGCGCACTGCATTGACGACCGCGCCGGCGACGTCGTTGAACGGCTGCGCCCGGCCGCTGCCGAGGTTGAAGATGCCGTTCGCCTCGGGGTGGGCGAAGAACCACAGGTTGACGGCGACGACGTCGTCGACGAAGACGAAGTCGCGCGCCTGCTCTCCCGCCGCGTAGCCGCCGTAGGCGCCGAACAGCCGGACCCGGCCTTCGGCGCGGAACTGGTTGAAGTGATGGAACGCGACCGACGCCATCCGTCCCTTGTGCTGCTCGTGCGGACCGTAGACGTTGAAGTAGCGGAACCCCGCCACCTGGGCGGTCGCAGCCGGCAACATGCGCCTGACGACGTTGTCGAACAGCAGCTTGGAATAGCCGTAGACGTTGAGCGGGCGCTCGAACTCGGGCTCCTCGCGGAACGACGCGGCGCCGCCGTAGACCGCTGCCGACGAGGCGTAGAGCAGGCGAACGCGCTGCGCCTGGCAGGCGTCGAGCAGCGTCTTCGACGAGCGATAGTTGAGGTCGAGCATCAGCCGGCCGTCGTGCTCCATCGTGTCGGAGCACGCGCCTTCGTGGAACACGGCGTCGATCTTGCCAAGCTCGCCGCGCTCGAAGCGGCCGTAGAAGTCGCGCCGGTCGAAGTAGTCGCTGATCGCCGCGCCGGCGAGGTTGACGTACTTCTGGCCGTCGCTGAGGTCGTCGACGGCGAGGATGTCGTCGACGCCGATCGCATTCAGCCCGCGCAGCAGGTTGGCGCCGATCATCCCCGCCGCGCCGGTGACGACGACTCTCATCGCGCGGCCTTTGCGGCGAACAGCTCGTCGTAGCCGACGCTCGCGGTGCCGAACTTGCCGACGACGATGCCGCCGGCGCGATTGGCGACCGGCATCGCCTCGCGCACCGTCATGCCGCAGGCGAGCATGACGGCAAGGGTCGCGATGACGGTGTCGCCGGCGCCGGTGACGTCGAAGACCTCGCGCGCCTCGGCCGGCACCTGGACGTGGCCGGCGTCGTCGAACAGCGACATGCCTTCTTCCGAACGCGTCAGCAGCAGAGCTTCGATGCCGAGCGATCGGCGCAGCGCCTGCGCCCGCTCGTGCAGCTGGGCCTCGCTCGACCACGCGCCGATCACCTGCGCGAGCTCGTTGCGGTTCGGCGTGATGACGGTCGCGCCCCGGTAGCGGCCGTAGTCGCTGCCCTTGGGATCGACCAGGACGGGCAGGCCGGCGCCGCGCGCCGCTTCGATCATGGCCGGAATGTGCGTCAGGCCGCCCTTGCCGTAGTCGGAAAACAGGACGGCCTTGGAAGTGGCCAGAGCGCGCTCGTACAGCGGCCGCATTTCAGTCGAGGACCTCGTGATCGGGCTCCTCTTCGAAATCGATGCGCAGCAATTGCTGCGAGCGACCGATCACGCGCAGCTTGACGATCGTCGTCAGCCGCGGATCGCGCTTGAAGAGCGTCTCGATGCCGCTCTTTTCGAGCAGCGCCTCGAGGCGGTGGCCGTGCTCGTCGTCGCCGATCGCGGTCAGCAGGCTGGCATGCGCGCCGAGCGCCTGGACGTTCCAGGCGACGTTGGCGGCGCCGCCGAGCCGCTCCTCGTGCTTGCTGGCGTTGACGCGCACGATCGGCACCGGCGCCTCGGGCGAGATGCGCTCGACCGCGCCGAACCAGTAGCGGTCGAGCATGGCGTCGCCGACGACCAGGACGCGCGCCTGGGCGAGCCGTTCGCGGGCAAGCGTTGCGCTCATCAGAGATCCTCCAGCCGCTGCGGCGGATAGGTGTCCCAGCCGAGGCAGCCGGGACATTGCCAGAAGTAGTGCTCGGCCTCGAAGCCGCACGCCGCGCAACGATAGCGATGGAGCGGCCGCGCCGCGCGCTTGACGCGCGTCGCGCAGGGCGCCGGCTTCGCCTGCGGCCAGGCCCGAGGGCTCGCCATCGGCGGCGGCCGCGCCGCCCGTCCGGCGCGCCGCGCCCTGGCTCGCGAGCAAGGCCTGCGCCGCCGCCAGCGTCGGATGCTCGCGCAGGTGGGCGAGCAGCTTCTCGCGCCGTGCGCCGTCGTCGGGCTGGAGCGAGGCGATGGTCTCGAGCAGGTCGACGCGTCGGCGTCTTGTCGTAGAGCGATTGCAGCCGGTCGAGCGCGCTCGCGCTTTCGCCGGCGGCACGCGCGCTCGCCGCGTAGCGCTTGACGACGAGGTTGAAGGCCGCCGGTCGCACCGTCATCAAGGTGTTCCACAGGCGCAGCGCCTCGGCGTGGTCGCCGCGCGCCGCGGCGCGCTCGCCGGCGAGCACCAGCGGCCGCGCATCGGTCGGCGCTCTTGCGCGCGCGCGTGCCAGCGCCGCGTCGGCGTCGTCGCTCTTGCGCGCGGCGTCGGCCTCGAGCGCGAGCTCGCACCAGTAGTGCGCGATGCGCGATGCGAACGAGCCGCTGCCGCTGCGCTCCAGCTGCTCGGCGACCTCGACCGCGGCGCGCCAGTCGCGCGAGCGCTCGTGCAGGTCGAGCAGGGCGAGGTGCGCCTCGGTGTCGAACGACGTTCCGGCGAGCGCCTGGTAGGCGCTTTCGGCGCGGTCGAACAGGCCCGCCTTGAGATAGTCCTGGGCCAGGCCGTGCTGGGCCTGGTCGCGCTCGCTCTTGGGCAGGTCGGCGCGGCCGAGCAGGTGCTGGTGGACGCGCACCGCGCGCTCGTATTCGCCACGCCGGCGAAACAGGTTGCCGAGCGCGAAGTGGAGCTCCGAGGTGTCGGGGTCCTGCTGCACGGCCTCGATGAAGGCATCGATCGCCTTGTCGTGCTGCTCGTTGAGGAGCAGGTTCAGGCCCTTGTAGTAGACCTTCTGCGAGCCCTGCAGCTCGCGCCGTCGCTGGCCCGCGTCCCAGCGCGAGGCGACCCAGCCGAGCGCGAACGCCAGCGGCAGCGCCCAGAGCAGCCACTGGAGGTCAAAGTCCATCGCGCGGCGGATGGATCGGCAGCAACGACCCATCGGCCCCGGTCGGCGGGCGCGGTGATGGGCCTGTCGTCGGCCCGGCGCGTTCGCGTGCGCGCCATGCGACGGTGCCGCCACCAGCTCGGCACCATCGCGAAAATGCCGAACGCGCAGCCGATGCCGAAGGCGGCGAGGACGATGAAGACCATCGGCGCCTGCCATTCGTAGCCGAAGAACCAGTACACCTTCGAGGCGTGCTGGTTGTTCAGCGCGAACGCGAACAGCGTGAAGAAGACGGCGGCGCGGACGAGCCAGACGAATATGCGCATCGTGGCGCGATGCTAGCTCTCGGCGGCGTCGATCTTGTCGGCGCGCGGCGCGCAACGCGCCGACGTGGCCGTCGACCGCCTCGCGCAAGGCCTTGCCGGGCTTGAAGTGCGGCACCAGCTTTTCCGAGATGACGACCTGCTCGCCCGAGCGCGGGTTGCGGCCGACGCGCGGCGGGCGACGGTTGATCGAGAAGCTGCCGAAGCCGCGGATCTCGATCCGGTGGCCGCGTGCCAACGCCGAGGCCATCGCATCGAGGATCGTCTTGACCGCGAACTCGGTATCGCGATGCGTCAGCTGGCCGAAGCGCTCGGCCAGCTGGATGACGAGGTCCGACCGTGTCATGGAGCCTGCGGCAGTGCCGGTCGCCCGAGGGAGCGGGCCGGCTTGGAGCGGCCCGGCGCTCGGCCCGCTGCGTCATCGGTCGTCCTATTCCGGCTTGTTGTCGAGCTTGGCCCGAAGCAGCGCGCCCAGGCTCGTCGTTCCCGCGTTCTCGCGCTCGCTCGCCTGTTGCAGGCGCTGCATGCCTTCCTGGGCGTCGGCGTTGTCCTTGGCCTTGATCGAGAGCTGGATCGAGCGCGCCTTGCGGTCGACGTTGATGATGATCGCCGAGACCTCGTCGCCTTCCTTGAGCACGTTGCGCGCGTCCTCGACGCGGTCGCGGCTGATCTCGGAGGCACGCAGGTAGCCGGTGATGTCGTCGGCGAGCTGGATCTCGGCGCCGCGCGCGTCGACCGTGATCACCTTGCCGGTCACCGTCGCGCCGCGGTCGTTGACCGACGAGTAGTTGGTGAACGGATCGGAATCGAGCTGCTTGATGCCGAGCGAGATGCGCTCGCGGTCGACGTCGACGGCGAGGACGATCGCCTCGACCTCCTGGCCCTTCTTGTAGTTGCGCACCGCGGCTTCGCCGGGCTCGTTCCACGACAGGTCGGAGAGGTGGACCAGGCCGTCGATGCCGGCCGCCAGGCCGACGAAGACGCCGAAGTCGGTGATCGACTTGACCGGGCCCTTGACGCGATCGCCGCGCTGCACCGTGGCCGAGAACTCCTCCCACGGATTGGCCTTGCACTGCTTCATGCCGAGCGAGATGCGACGCTTCTCTTCGTCGATCTCGAGCACCATGACCTCGACCTCTTCGCCGAGCGAGACCATCTTCGACGGCGCGACGTTCTTGTTGGTCCAGTCCATCTCCGAGACGTGGACCAGGCCTTCGATGCCCGGCTCGATCTCGACGAACGCGCCGTAGTCGGCGATGTTGGTGACCTTGCCGAACAGCCGCGTGCCCTGCGGGTAGCGGCGCGAGACGCCGTGCCACGGATCGTCGCCGAGCTGCTTGATGCCGAGCGAGACGCGGTTCTTCTCGGCGTCGAACTTCAGCACCTTGGCGTCGAGCTCCTGGCCGACCTGGACCACTTCGCTCGGGTGGCGGACGCGGCGCCAGGCCATGTCGGTGATGTGCAAGCAGGCCGTCGATGCCGCCGAGGTCGACGAACGCGCCGTACTCGGTGATGTTCTTGACCACGCCGTGGACGATCGCGCCTTCGCGCAGCGTCTCCATCAGCTTGGCGCGCTCTTCGCCCATCGACGCCTCGACCACCGCACGGCGCGACAACACGACGTTGTTGCGCTTGCGGTCGAGCTTGATGACCTTGAACTCCATCGTCTTGCCCTCGAACGGGCTCATGTCCTTGACCGGACGCGTGTCGAGCAGCGAGCCCGGCAGGAAGGCGCGGATGCCGTTGACGAGGACGGTGAGGCCGCCCTTGACCTTGCCGTTGACGGTGCCGGTGACGAACTCGCCCGACTCGAGCGAGTTCTCGAGCGAAAGCCACGAGGCGAGGCGCTTGGCCTTGTCGCGCGACAGGATGGTGTCGCCGTAGCCGTTTTCGACCGCGTCGATCGCGACCGAGACGAAATCGCCGGGCTGCACTTCGAGCTCGCCCTGGTCGTTCTTGAACTCGTCGATCGGAACGTAGGCTTCCGACTTGAGGCCGGCGTTGACGACGACGAAGCTGTGCTCGACGCGAACGACTTCGGCGGTGATGACCTCGCCGCTGCGCATCTCCGCTTTCTTGAGCGAATCTTCGAACATCGCGGCGAACGAATCGGGCGCGAAGGTTTCAGGCGTGCGCGGCGTGGCAACTTGAGCTTGGGACATTGACTTGAATTCCGTGCGGCGAAAAGGCCGCGGGTTAGGTTTCAGAAACCGTCGCTTCGAAGTGCCAGGAGGCACGAGGCGGGGAAGCGGCGGGGCCGGGGATCACTGCGGCATTTCGACCTGCGGTCGATCGAAAGGCCGGCGCTCTTCCCAGGCTTCGAGCACGGCCTCGACCGAGGCTTCGATCGAGAGTGCCGAGTTGTCCAGCAAGAGCGCGCCTTCGGCTGGCTTCAGGGGCGAAACGCTGCGATTGATATCGCGTGCGTCGCGCGCCTCGAGGTCGGCACGAAGACTGTCGATATTAGCGGAAATCCCCTTTGAAATCAATTGCTTGTGACGGCGCTCGGCGCGTTCGGCGGCGCTCGCGGTGAGAAAGACCTTGAGCGTCGCGTCGGGGAAGACCACCGTGCCCATGTCGCGGCCGTCGGCGACCAGGCCGGGCAGGCGGCGAAACGCCGTCTGCAGGCCGAAGCACGGCGCGGCGCACGCTCGGCCAGGCCGAGATCCGCGACGCCAGCGCGCCGACCTGCTCGAGGCGCAGCGAGTCGCTGACGTCGGCGCCGTCGAGGAAGGTGCGGTGGCCGGCGAAGCGGAGGTCCATGGCGCGGGCCAGCGCGGCGAGCGCGGGCTCGTCGTCGGCGGCGACGCCGGCCTGCAGCGCGGCGATCGCCGTCGCCCGGTACACCGCGCCGGAGTCGAGCAGGACGTAGCCGAGCGCGTCGGCGACGGCGCTCGCCAGCGTGCCCTTGCCGGAGGCGGTCGGGCCGTCGATCGTCAGCACCGGAATCGTCGCCAGGCTACGGCGTGGACGACGCCGAACAGCGCCTCGAAGTAGTCGGGCCAGGTCTTGGCGACGCAGCGCGGATCGAGGATGCGCACCGGCTGGCTGTCGCCGACCGCAGCGGCCGCGCCGTTGAACGCCGCCAGCGACATGCGCCATCGCCATGCGGTGGTCGTCGTAGGTCGCGATCTCCGCCGCGCTGCCAGCGCGCCGGCGGCGTGATCGCGAGCCAGTCGGCGCCTTCGTCGACCGTCGCGCCGACCTTGCGCAGCTCGCTCGCCATCGCCGCCAGCCGGTCGGTCTCCTTGACGCGCCAGCTGGCGATGTTGGTGAGGCGCGAGGTGCCCGTCGGCGAACAGGGCGAGCGCGGCCAGCGTCATCGCCGCGTCGGGCATGTGGTTGCAGTCGAGATCGATCGGCGCGAGCGGAAAGCGGCCGCGCCTGACGACGAGCGAGTTCTCCTCGGTCTCGATCGTCGCGCCCATCGCGCGCGCCGCGTCGACGAAGGCGATGTCGCCCTGGATCGACTCGTCGCCGACGCCTTCGATGCGCAGCCCGGCTCCGCTTCGCGGCAATCGCCCCGGCGGCGATGAAGTACGACGCCGACGAGGCGTCGCCCTCGACGGCAAAGCGGCCGGGCGAGCGCAGCGCGTTCGCGCCGAGCAGGCGAAAGCGCTGCCAGCCATCGCGTTCGACCGCCACGCCGAAGCGCTCGAGCAGCCTGAGCGTGATCTCGACGTACGGCTTGGAGATCAGCTCGCCCGCGACCTCGATCACTGCGCCGCCCGCGCCGGCGCGCAGCGGCAGGGCGAGCAGCAGGGAGGTGAGGAACTGGCTCGAGACGTCGCCGCGAACGACGATCGGCCGCGTCGAGCGCGAGCGGGGCCGGCGCCGCCCGCACGAGCAGCGGCGGAAATCCCGCCACGCCGAGGTAGTCGATCGCGCAGCCTAGCGCGCGCAGCGCGTCGACGAGGTCGCCGATCGGCCGCTCGTGCATCCGCGGCGTGCCGCGAAACTCGAACCGCGCTCCCGGCGCGGCGGCGACGGCGAGGGCGGCGACGAGCGGCCGCATCGCCGTTCCGGCGTTGCCGAGCCAGAGCGTCGTCTGCTGGTCGAGCGGGCGGGCGCCGATGCCGGTGACGGCGAGCCGCTCGCCGTCGCCTTCGATGCGGCAGCCGAGCTGGGTCAGCGCCTCCAGCATCACCTGCGTGTCGTCGGAGTGGAGCAGGCCGGAGATGTTCGTCGTGCCCTCGGCGAAGCCGGCGAGCAGCAGGGCACGGTTCGAGATGCTCTTGGACCCCGGCACGCGCACCGTGCCGCCGATGCTGGCGAGCGGCGGGATGTCGAGGAAGCGGGTGGTGAACATGGCGCCGGGCGTTCGCTCAGCGAGGCGTCTCAGCGATGGGTGTTGGGCGTGGTCGAATTCATCTGCCAGCCCGAGCGCGCGTCGCTGGCGCTGCGGATGAGCGCCTCGAGCGCCTCGGTGTTGCCGGTCTTGACGACATGCTCCATCGCGTCGAGCGTATGGCGAAAGCGCTGCGTCTGCTTCAGGATCTCTTCGCGGTTGGCCATCAGGATGTCGCGCCAGACCTCGGGATTGCTCGCGGCGATGCGCGTGAAGTCGCGAAAGCCCGGGCCGCCGAGCGAGAGATAGTCGCGCCCCGCCGGCTGGCGCGAGACCGAGTTGAAATAGGCGAAGGCGAGGATGTGCGGCAGGTGGCTGACCGCGGCGAAGGCGGCGTCGTGGTTCTCGGGCGTCATGCGCAGCACGTTCGAGCCGATCGCGGCCCAGGTGTCGGTCGCCTTCTGGATCAGCTCGGGCGAGGTCTTCGGCAGCGGCGTCAGGATCACCTGGCGGCCTTGATAGAGCGAGGCGTCGGCGTGGGCGATGCCGGCGACTTCCTTGCCGGCGATCGGATGCGCCGGAACGAACGAGACGATGCGCTCCTTCAGCACCCGGCGCGCGGCGTCGACGACGTCGCGCTTGGTCGAGCCGACGTCCATCAGCAGCGTCTCCGGCTCGACCAGTTGGCGGATCGCGCGAAAGGTGGCCTCGGTCGCCGACACCGGCACCGCGATCAGGACGATGTCGGAGCCCGAGACGGCGAGCAGCGCCGACTCTGCAGTGGCGTCGATCACGCCCAGCCGCTTCGCCTGCTCGGTCGTCGACGGCGACTTGCTGTAGCCGATGACGCGCTTGACGATGCCGGCCCGCTTCATCGCGAGCGCGAACGAGCCGCCCATCAGGCCGCAGCCGATCACGCCAAGCTGGTTGAACATGGAGGCAGGAATCCGGCTTTAGTGCGAGTCGACAGGGTAGGTGCCGAGCAGCTTGAAGAAGGCGCACGCCTCGCGCAGCTCCTGCAGCGCCAGCGCGACGTTGGGCTGGTCGGGATGGCCCTCGAGGTCGACGTAGAAGTAGTACTCCCACTGGCCCGAGCGTGCCGGCCGCGACTCGAAGCGGGTCATCGAGACGCCGTGCGCCTTGAGCGGCTGGAGCATGTCGTGCACCGCGCCCGGGCCGGTTCGCGACCGAGACCACCAGGCTCGTGCAATCGTGCCCCGACGCCTTCGGCGCCGGATGCGCGTCGGGATGGGCGACGACGGCGAAGCGGGTGCGGTTGTGGGCGTCGTCCTGGATCGCCGGGGCGACGATGAAAAGGCCGTACTCGCTCGCCGCGCGCTCGCTCGCCAGCGCCGCCAGCGAGCCGTCGAGCCCGGCCTGGCGCGCGCCTTCGGCGTTGCTCGCGACCGGCCGGCGCTCGACGCCGGGCAGGTGGTGGCTGAGCCAGGCGTGGCACTGGGCGAGCGCCTGCGGATGGGCGCAGACCGCGGCGATGCCGTCGAGCGAGTCGGTCTTTCGCAGCAGGTTGTGGCGGACGTAGAGGCTGGTCTCGCCGACGATCGTCAGCGGCGTCGTCAGGAACAGGTCGAGCGAGCGCGTGACCACGCCTTCGCTCGAGTTCTCGACCGGGACGATGCCGAAGTCGGCGGCGCCGGCGCTGGTCGCGTGGAAGACCTCGTCGGCGTTGGCGCACGGCAGCTTGACGATCGACGAGCCGAAGTAGCCGAGCGCCGCGAGCTCGCTGAAGGTGCCGGCCGGGCCGAGGTAGGCGACGCGCGTCGGCGTCTCGAGGGCGCGGCACGCCGACATGATCTCGCGCCAGATCGGCGCGACGCTGTCGTTGCGGCAACGGCCCGGCGTTGACGCGCTTGAGCGCGTCGATCACCGCCGCCTCGCGCTCGGGCCGAAACGCCGGCGAGCCCTCGGCGCGCTTCAGCGCGCCGATCGCCGAGGCGACTTCGGCGCGCCGGTTGAGCAGGCCGAGCAGCTCGCGATCGAGAGCATCGATGCGGCCGCGCAGCGATTCGAGATCGACGCGTCACGCGGGGCGGGAGCAGGCATTCGACCAGCCTGCGACTACTTGCTCGGCGGCTTCGCGCGCGGCGCCGACGCGGTCGGCGCGCTGCCGGCGGCCGATGCAGATCCCTGCGGCGCCACGCCTGCTTGCGGCGGCACGCCGAGGATGACGCGGACGCGCCCTTCGAGCGCGACCACCTTGGGCTGCACGAGAGGCGCCGCTTCGCGCGACACCTGTTGCGCGAAGTCCCGGCCTGCCTCGGCGGTCGACCTGCTGGAACTTCTTGCTCACGGGCGATTCGAGCCAAGCGAGCAGTTGCTTCAGCTCGTCCTCACTCAGCTTCGTTTCGAGCGCGACGCCGATCGTCGACGGCGCGAGTTTGATCGCCCGATCACGCACGATCGGGAAGGCCTCGTCGATGTACTTCTTGACCTCGGCCTCGATCTGCTTGCCGGTCGACTGGAATTTCTCCGGCGGAAACTGCATCTGCTGCATCAGCCACCGGCATCCTGCATCATCCGCGCCGCGGGCTGCTCGACCATGTTGCGGGCCAGTGCTTCGATCTCGCTCTGCTGGACGCGCAGGACTCGCTGCACCAGCTCTTTCTTCGCCGGGCTGACGGTGCTGGTCGTGACCTGGGCGCCTGCGCCGGTGAAGGCAGCCAGCGCAAGCAGGCCGACAAGGGCCCGGCTACGGGTTCGGTCAGTCATGCGCCTTCTCCGTCGGGTGTGGCTTCGTCCTCGGCCGCGTCGCCCGCGTCGGCGACGCCAGGATCGACGTTGGCATCGTTCTCGACGATTCGCTGCAGGCCGCTCAGCTTGGCGTCGTCGTCGAGGGCGATGAGCGTCACGCCCTGGGTCGCGCGGCCGAGCTCGCGGATCTCGGCGACCCGGGTTCGCACCAGCACGCCGCTGTCGGTGATGAGCATGATCTCGTCGTCGGGACGCACCAGCGTCGCGGCGACGACCTTGCCGTTGCGCTCGGACTGCTGGATCGCGATCATTCCCTTGGTGCCGCGGCCGTGGCGGGTGTACTCGACGATCGAGGTGCGCTTGCCGTAGCCGTTCTCGGTCGCGGTGAGCACGCTCTGCGATTCGTCGTCGGCGACCAGCATCGCGATCACGCTCTGCGTCGGATCGAGCGCCATGCCGCGCACGCCGCGGGCGTTGCGGCCCATCGCGCGAACGTCCTTCTCGTCGAAGCGCACCGCCTTGCCGCCGTCGCTGAACAGCATCACGTCGTGGGTGCCGTCGGTGAGCGCGGCGCCGATCAGGAAGTCGCCCGGATCGAGGTCGACGGCGATGATGCCGGCCTTGCGCGGGTTGCTGAACTCGTCGAGGCTGGTCTTCTTGACCACGCCCTGCGCCGTCGCCATGAACACGTAGTGATCGGCCGGGAAGCTGCGAAAGCCGTCGGTCAGCGGCAGCACGACGTTGACCTTCTCGCCCGGCTGGAGCGGGAACATGTTGACGATCGGCCGGCCGCGCGAGGTGCGCGAGCCCTGCGGCACCTCCCACACCTTGAGCCAGTAGACGCGGCCGAGGGTGGTGAAGCAGAGGATGTAGTCGTGGGTGTTGGCGATGAAGAGCTGCTCGACCCAGTCGTCTTCCTTGTTCTGCGTCGCCTGCTTGCCGCGGCCGCCGCGCCGCTGCGCCCGGTACTCGGAGAGCGCCTGGCTCTTGACGTAGCCGGTGTGCGAGAGCGTCACGACCATGTCGGTCGGCGTGATCAGGTCCTCGGTGCCGAGGTCGAGCGCGTTGTGCTCGACCTGGCTGCGCCGCTGCGCCGAGCTTGGTCTGGCCGAACTCCTGCTTCAGCGCGGCGAGCTCGTCGCCGATGATCGTCGTCACCCGCGCCGGCGTGGCCAGGATGCCGAGCAGGTCGGCGATCTGCGCCATCACCTCGCGGTACTCGCCGAGGATCTTGTCCTGCTCGAGGCCGGTCAGGCGCTGCAGGCGCATCTGCAGGATCTCCGGACGCCTGCTCGTCGGAAAGGCGGTACAGGCCGTCGGCCTGCAGGCCGAAGTTGGGCGACAGGCCCTGCGGGCCGATAGCGCCGCGCCACCGCCGGCCGACTCGCCGCCGACGCGGGCCAGCATCTCGCGCACCATCGACGAGTCCCAGCTCTTGGTCATCAGCGCGCTCTTGGCGACCGGCGGCGTCGGCGAGGCCTTGATCGTGGCGATGAACTCGTCGATGTTGGCCAGCGCGACGGCCAGGCCCTCGAGCACGTGGCCGCGCTCGCGCGCCTTGCGCAGCTCGAACACCGTGCGCCGCGTCACCACCTCGCGCCGGTGCTCGAGGAAGATCGCGATCAGGTCCTTCAGGCTGCACAGCTTCGGCTGGCCGTCGATCAGCGCCACCATGTTGATGCCGAAGGTGTCCTGCAGCTGGGTCTGCTTGTAGAGGTTGTTGAGCACGACCTCGGGCACCTCGCCGCGCTTGAGCTCGATGACGACGCGCATCCCCGACTTGTCGCTCTCGTCCTGGATGTGGCTGATGCCCTCGAGCTTCTTCTCGTGCACCAGCTCGGCCATCCGCTCGAGCAGGTTCTTCTTGTTCACCTGGTACGGGATCTCGTCGACGATGATCGACTGGCGCTGGCCCCTGTCGATGTCCTCGAAGTGGCACTTGGCGCGCATCACGACCCGGCCGCGGCCGGTGCGATAGCCCTCGCGCACGCCGGCCAGGCCGTGGATGATCCCGGCGGTCGGGAAGTCGGGCGCCGGGATGATCTCCATCAGCTCGTCGATCGTCGCCTCGGGGCGACGCAGCAGGTGCTGGCAGGCGTCGACCACCTCGTTCAGGTTGTGCGGCGGGATGTTGGTCGCCATGCCGACGGCGATGCCGCCCGAGCCGTTGACGAGCAGGTTCGGCAGCTTCGACGGCAGGACCAGCGGCTCCTTCTCGCTGCCGTCGTAGTTCGGGCCGAAGTCGACCGTCTCCTTGTCGAGATCGGCGAGCATCTCGTGGGCGATCTTGGCCAGGCGGATCTCGGTGTAGCGCATCGCCGCGGCGTTGTCGCCGTCGACCGAGCCGAAGTTGCCCTGGCCGTCGACCAGCATGTGGCGCATGCGAGAAGTCCTGCGCCATGCGCACGATCGTGTCGTAGACCGACTGGTCGCCGTGCGGGTGGTACTTGCCGATGACGTCGCCGACGATGCGCGCCGACTTCTTGTACGGCCGGTTCCAGTCGTTGTTCAGCTCGTGCATCGCGAACAGGACGCGACGGTGCACCGGCTTCAGGCCGTCGCGCGCGTCGGGCAGGGCACGGCCGACGATCACGCTCATCGCGTAATCGAGGTAAGAACGCCGCATCTCCTCTTCGAGGCTGATGGGCAGCGTTTCCTTGGCGAATGAGGTCATGTCACCGGCTCGTCGTAGGCGGAGTCACCGCCCGTCGAAGAGCCGAGCGCGAGGGACGATTCTATGGGGCGAGGGGCTGTAGCAGCCACGCAACAACGGTCCGCAGAGCGTTCTTCACCCAGGCAAAATCAAGCCGATCGAGAGCCCTATGGCACAATGGTTTGGTCGGTGGTCGACGCCCGCGGAGCGGGGGTGGCCAGTATTTTCCGATTCAGGTTCGGACGTTACGCAGAACACTACTTGCCCCCCTCGAGAGGAGAATCCATGAAGAAACTGAATAAGGTGGCGTCGCTCTTTGCAACCGCTGCTCTCGCATCTTCGTTCACCGGAGTCGGCGTCTCGGCGCAGACGGTGGACAACTGGGTCAGCGGCACCGGCCTGCCCTGGAAGAACGGCACCAACGAGCTGTGCTGGCGCGATAGCGTCTGGACGCCCGCGACGGGGTTGCAAGGCTGCGATGGCGTGCCGCCGCCGCCGCCGCCGCCGGCTCCGCTCCGGCCCCGGCACCGGCCGCTCCGGCCCCGGCCCCGGCCCCCGCGCCAGTCGTCGTTCCGGCGCCGACCAGCGAGAAGGTCACCTTCGCCGCCGACGCCTTCTTCGACTTCGACAAGGCGGTCCTGAAGCCCGAAGGCAAGGCCAAGCTCGACGACCTCGTCAGCAAGATGAGCGGCCTGAACCTGGAAGTGATCATTGCCGTCGGCCACACCGACTCGGTCGGCACCGACGCGTACAACCAGAAGCTGTCGATCCGCCGTTCGGAAGCCGTCAAGGCCTATCTCGTCAGCAAGGGCGTCGAGAAGAACCGCGTCTACACCGAAGGCAAGGGCGAGAAGCAGCCGGTCGCCGACAACAAGACCGCCGAAGGCCGCGCGAAGAACCGTCGCGTGGAAATCGAAGTGGTCGGTACGCGCGCGGAAACGTAAACGCGCTTCGCTGGATCAAAAAGCCCCGCACTGCGGGGCTTTTTGCTTTCGGGCTGGGTAGCATCGAGGCATGACGACCACGTCAACGCCGACCCGCGCGAGCTGGCCAAGTTCAGCGAGCTCGCGCATCGCTGGTGGGACACCGAAAGCGATTTCCGGCCGCTGCACGAGATCAACCCGCTGCGTCTCGACTGGATCGACTCGCTGGCGCCGCTGAACGGCAAGCGCGTCGTCGACGTCGGCTGCGGCGGCGGCATCCTGGCCGACTCGATGGCGCGACGCGGCGCCGAGGTGCTCGGCATCGATCTCGCGACCAAGGCGCTGCAAGGTCGCGCAGCTGCATGCGATCGAGGCGGCGACGCCGCGCATCGCGTATCGCGAGATCGCGGTCGAAGCGCTGGCCGACGAAGCAGCCGGAGCGCTTCGACGTCGTCACCTGCATGGAGATGCTCGAGCACGTTCCCGATCCGGCATCGGTCGTCGCCGCCTGCGCGCGCCTCGTCAAGCCGGGCGGCTGGGTCTTCTTCTCGACCATCAACCGCAATGCCAAGGCGTTCGTGTTCGCGATCGTCGGCGCCGAGCACGTCCTGAAGCTGCTGCCCAAGGGCACGCACGAATACGCCAGGTTCCTTCGCCCGAGCGAGCTCGCGGCGTGGTGCCGCGACGCCGCGCCTCGACCTCGCGGCAACGCGCGGCCTCGAATACAACCCGCTCAGCCGGCGCTATCGGCTGTCGGGCGACACCAGCGTCAACTACATGGTCGCGTGCCGCAAAGCCGGATTGAGGACGAGACCGCTGGCGGTCCTGTTCGATCTCGACGGCACCTTGATCGACAGCGCACCCGACCTCGCCGGCGCCTGCAACGAGATGCGCGCCGAGCGCGGCCTGCCGCCGCTGCCGCTACGAGCGACTTGCGCCGGATGGTCGGCTCGGGGGCGCGCGGCATGGTCGGCACGTCGTTCGGCCTCGCGCCGGGCGACGCCGGCTACCTGGCGCTGCGCGACGAGTTCCTCGCCCGCTACGAGGCCCGCATGACGCACGAGACGCGCGTCTTCGCCGAGATGGAGCCGGTGCTGGCCTGGCTGCGCGAACGAGGCGCTGCCGTGGGGCATCGTCACCAACAAGGCGACCCGCTTCGCCGCGCCGCTGGTCGAATCGCTCGGCCTTGCCGGCACGGCTGCCGTGCTCGTCTGCGGCGACACCGTCGCCCATTCCAAGCCGCATCCCGCGCCGCTCCTCGAAGCGGCGCGGCGGCTGGCGCTTGCCCGCCGGCGATTGCGTCTATGTCGGCGACGACCAGCGCGACGTCGAGGCCGGGCGGGCGGCGGCCATGGCAACGATCGTCGCCGCCTGGGGCTACCTCGGCGCGGGCGACGCACCCGCGGCCTGGGGTGCCGATTACGTGATCGAACAGCCAGGCGAACTGATCGCGCTGATCGGCGGCGCTTGAAGCCTGGGCGCATGCCCTAAACTAGCTCTCCTGGGGCTGACCTGGCTTCGACGAGGGTTCGGAGTTGGAACAGTGCACGCCGAGCACCAGTTCGCTCGTAAATCCACTGGAAACAAAGTAACTGCGAACGATACTTCGTACGCCCTCGCCGCTTAACACCGGTGAGCCTCGCAACAGTTGGCCGATGGGCTGGGTGATCAGGGCAACCTGACCGCTGCGAGGTCATACACATTGGCTCGCTGCCGGCCGCGTCATTCGGTCGATGGCTAAATCAAGTGACTCGTGCCGAAGGTAGCGTGCTGCTGCGCGACCCGAGGCATTAAAAACAAATCAGCCAGCTAAGCGTGTAGATCTGCCTGACGAAGGCTTTCGGACGGGGGTTCGATTCCCACTCAAGACTCCGCAAGGGTCACGTGACCAAGGCTCTCGGTAAATCAACGACCTAGAGCCTTTTTCACGTCCGCATGAGACCGGGTAACTGCACATACTTCCGATCATCAACCGGGCAACTGAACGGAGCCGCGACCGCTCGCCGAATCGGGATCCGGCATTCATCCCGCGAACACGGGGGGTCCCCTCGACCGCGCGCGGTGGCGGCACTACCGTCACGCGTCATCCCCGAACCGGAGTCGCCATGTCGCTGCGCCTGCACCGCCTCATCGTAGCCGCGGCGCTCGCGGTGAGCTCCCACGCCGCGTCGGCCTTCACGGGCCTGTACGTGTTCGGCGACAGCATCTCCGACTCGGGCAACCTTGCGCTGGCGATCGGTGCCGACCCGACCCAGGTGATCACTGGCAACACCTACATTCCGAGCAAGCCCTACGCGTCGGGCCAGTTCACGAACGGCGACGTCTGGGTGAAGGACTTCGCGACGCTGATCGGCCTGACCTCGTTCAGCCAACCGTCGCTCGCGGGTGGCGGCGATTTCGCGTTCGGCGGCGCGCGCGTCGCCACCGACGGGTCGGGGCTTCCGCCGAGCCTCGCGTCACAGGAGGCGTCGTTCCTCAGCCTTGCGGGTGGTGTTGCACCGTCGGGCACGCTGTTCGTGATCGCGGGCGGCGGCAACGATGCCCGCGACGCGCTCCTGGCGGCCTCCGTCTCAGCCAACCCGCTCTCGGCGATCGCGGCCGCGGCCGCGGCCTACGCCACCGCCACCGGCAACCTCGTCGATCAACTGCAGGCGGCTCGCGCGCAGCGCATCGTCGTTTGGGATGTCCCCGACATCGGCAAGGCGCCGGCCGTGACTGCGCTCGGCGCGGGCGCAAGCTCCTCGGCACCGCCTTGTCCTCGTCGATGAACACGGCGCTTTCGGCGCGCCTCGCGATCGAGACGCCGGGTGTCGCTGTTCGACGTGTTCGGGGTGCAGAACGCGATCATCGCGAACCCCGGCACGTTCGGCTTCGTCAACGTGACCGACGCGCGTGTGGGGCGCCCTCCAACGCATGCGATCCCGCGACGGCGCTATCGTGGGATGGCATCCACCCGACGGCGTTTGCGCACGCCGCGATCGCGCAGCAGTTCGCGCTCGCGGTGCCCGAGCCTTCGGAGATCGCCCTGATGGTTTGCGGGCTCGTGCTGCCTCGGGGCGCGGCTGCGCGCGCGTGGGCGGGGCTAGTCGAGCGCGCATGCGCATAGGGCGAAGGGTTCGCCACCAGCGAACACGTCACGGCCTCGATGCGCGTGCTGCGCTCGCATTTCCATGGGCCGGTGCTTGACGTCGAAGACACGCACCAGGTACTCAAAGAGCTGGCGCTGCGTTTCGGCACGAACGCGACAGCGAGCGTCGACCTGGTGGTCGATGAGAAGCTGAAGAAGGCGACCGGCGTCGACGTCGCGGAACTCGCGCGCTACGCTAAGAACTGGCCCGACGACGTCTAGTCGGCTGTACAGACCACCCCAGCGGGACAGACGTCGGAAGCGTGCCGCCATGCGGTCCATCACTCGGCGGCCCGCTTAGGCTGGATCGGCGAGTACCGGACGTTCGCGAACGACTGATTTCTGTAGTCTCAACGACTCCGAGCGCCCGGGGCGGAGGGCGATTCTTCTCTCGCCCTCCTGGGACCCTCTAATCGGGCGGGTGCGGGGCTCGGTTCAGAGGCTGGCAGGCGGATCCCCGTCCTTGACGCAAACGGTGCTGCGGCATTTCGGATGGCTGAGCGGTCGTATCCCTCACCTAACCCGTGCCTTTCAGTCCACCTTGCGAAGCGGCGGCTCCTTCCACTTGCCGCAGTGCCGGGCCCTTGGGATTTGCGCGACGGTGCCGGTCTGCAGCACGCCGGGAACTGGCTTTTGGTTCAGTTTCCGATCGTCGATGGCGCTGAACCAAAGGGCAGTTACTCGCGTGCGTGGTCGACGCTAAAACCTCAGCGCTCGGATGCCGCATTCCCGCGAGCGCATCGATGGATTCAACAACGAAGGGAGGTATCGGTATGAACGCGAGTCTGCTCTCACTTGCACAGACGGCTCTCGGCAGCGAATTTTCGAAGCAAGCCGCCCAATTTCTCGGCGAATCACCTGGCGCGACCCAGTCGGCGGTGTCCTCGCTGATGCCTGTCGTGCTCGGCACCATCGCACAGAAAGGTGCGACGTCGCAAGGCGCGTCGAACCTCATGTCGCTGATCGGCGGGGCGAACCTCGATCCCTCCTTGCTCGGCAATGTCGCCGGCTTGTTCCGCAACGGCGGCGCCGGCATGAGCAGCTTGCTGAAAACCGGCAGCAACGCCCTTGTGCCGAGTCTGTTCGGCGACAGGAGTGGCGTCGTCGTGAGTGCGTTGTCCTCGGCAAGCGGTATCAAGACGAAATCCGCCACGAGCCTGCTCGCGATGATCGTGCCCTTGGTGTTGACGGTGCTGAAGAAGGTCATCGCCGACAAGGGCCTCAATGCGGGTTCGCTCGCTTCCCTGCTCGGCGGCCAGGCGCCGAACCTGCAGGGCGCGGTCGACAGCCGCATCACCAGCGCGCTAGGCTTCACGAGCCCCGCCGCCTTCCTCGGCGGCCTGGGGCGCCAGACGGTCGATACCGCTCAGCGTGCTGGCGCGACGATCGCGGGTGGCCCAGCCGCGGCGGCGGCATCGGCCCGATCGCCATTGACGCGCTTGCTTCCCTTGCTGATCGGCGCCATCGTGCTGTTCGTCCTGTGGAACCTGCGGCCGACCAGGCCGGCTCCCGCGCCGATGGTGTCCATATCGGGAACCAACACGACGACGGCGACCGCCGCTTTTCTGCCGACGAAGGTGTACTTCGATGTCGGTGCCGCGGCGATCGGCGCGGACAGTTCCGCGACGATCGCCGCCGTCGCTGAAGCAGTGAAGAAGAGCAACGTCAAGGTCACGGTCACGGGCTACACCGACAGGACCGGCGATCTCGCGCAGAACCAGGAGCTCGCCAGGACCCGTGCCGCTGGCGTGCGGGACGCGCTGAACGCTGCCGGCGTCGCGAAAGCAAGCATCGAGATCAAGGAGCCGATGTTCGTGGAGATCGGCGCCGCCGGCGCCGACGCCCTAGCGCGCCACGTCGAGATCGGTAGACAGTAGCAATCTGCACTCACCAATCGAAGGAGTACGACATGGCTGGATGGTTTGAAGTCGGCAAGAGCACCGACGATCAGTTCCGCTTCGTATTGAAGGCGGACAACGCGCAAACGATTCTTACTAGCCAGCAGTACACGGCTAAGGATTCTTGCGAGGGCGGTGTCGCTTCGGTGCAAGCGAATTGCTCCGACGATTCGAGGTACGAGCGCAAGACCTCGTCGGATGGCAGGGCCTTCTTCAACTTGAAGGCCGCCAACCATCAGGTCATCGGTACGAGCCAGATGTACTCGAGCGAGCCTTCGCGTGAGGCCGGCATTGCCAGCGTCATGGCGAACGGCACGACAAATACCATCAAGGACAACACTTGAAATCGCAGTTCGCTGACGACAGGGGAACGCCATGAAGCTCGTCTTTCTCGTCGACGATGACCCAGCGGTCACGCGGTTGCTGGGCCGGGTGTTGCGCGAGGAGGGCTGGGAGGTCGAGACGTTCGACTCGGCCGAGGCCTTTCTCGTGCGATCGAAGCCGGAACGGTACGGCTGTCTGGTCCTCGACATGTCGATGCCGGGCCTCGACGGACTCGGGCTGCAGCGACGACTGCGCGAGACGGGGCAGTCCCTGCCGATCGTCTTCCTCACCGGCGCCGGCGACGTTCGGATGTCGGTGCAGGCGATTAAGGCCGGTGCTGCGGACTTCCTTACCAAGCCGGTCGCCTCCGTCGCGTTGGCGCACGCCGTGCGCACCGCCTTCGACAAGGACGCCGCCGATCGGGTCGCCCGCGCCGAACGCGCCATGCTCGAGTGGCATCTCGCCATGCTCACCGCGCGCGATCGCGAAGAGCTCGTGGCCGTCGCGAGCGAAGGCTCAACAAGCAGATCGCGGGCGACCTCAGCATCGTCGAGCAGACCTTCAAGCTCCATCGCGCGCGCATCATGGAACGCATGCAGGCGCGCACGGCCGCCGAGCTGATGACCTTCGCTGCGCCTCTCGGCATTCACTGACCCGCTCTCGCCGACCCCGACGGAGTCGCCAATCGGCAAAGGTGCGCGCTTGCCATAATTTCCATCAATCCCGAGACCGCACTACGATCGGTCATGACCGACGTCATCAGCTGGCTCGAGGCAATCGCTCGGGCGAGCCCCATGCCGCTGCTCGAGGTGTGGGGGCGCTTCAGCTATGTCGTCGGCCTGTTGCTGGCCATCTGCGCCTTCGGCGGCTTCACGTTTCGGATCGGCGATCGGTGGGGCTTCGGCCGCGCCCGGCAGACGTGGAATGCCAAGGCGTTCCTGAGCATGCCGCTGACGGCGCTGCTGGTGATCGCGAGCGGGTACCTGGGATCGTTCATCGTGCTCGTGGAGGGCGCGCAGACGTTCGAGTCCTTGAAGGACCTGATGGTCCTGCTGTGCATCGTCCTCTTCGGCTATCCGGCGCTGATCGCCGTGCCGCCGGCGTACATGCTGTCGGATCTGATCGAGGGCGTGCCGCCGGGCTTTGTCCTGAACTGGGCGGAGGGCTACTTCTTCTGGGCCGCCTTCGTGTGGATGGCGCACCAGCTCATCGGTCGGAATCCCGATTTCCGCCGGTTGCGGACCTGGGGGTGGTACGCCGTGTTCGTCGCGCTGATCATGCTGTTCGACCCGGTGATGTGGGGGTTCATCTGCTCGGGCAAGTTCACCTCCGCCGTCTCCTACGGAAACATCTTCCCGGCGTTGTTCTTCACGCTGGCGATCACCTGGCTCCTGGGACCGGTGGCCTTCCTGGTCGCCCTGCCGCTCGCCAGACGGTTCGGGTGGTTCTGGGCGGAGATCCCGGGGCACGTCAGGGAACGCGCAGTCGGGGACAGCGAATGGCGCTGGGAAGCAGGCAGTGGCACGACACCGGGAGACGCGGTCCCGGTGCAGCAAGGCCTGCCGATCCGGGTGTTCATCTTCACGCCGTTCGTCGCACTGGCGCTTGCGTTGGTCGCCGCCACCGCGATCATCGCGCTGCGGAGCGGGGAGAACGATGCGACGCGGCTGGCGACAAAGCTCCATCACGCGGGGGCGGACAACATCCGCATGCAGTTGGACGACTACCTCGCGGCGTCGCCGTCGCAGACGGATGCCGAGCGCACCGCCGGCCTCGCTCAGCTGCTGCGGAACCAGGCCGTCGGCACGGATGGCCGAGCCTTCATCCTCGACCGGACGGGCGCGATGATCGCCTCGTCGGCTCCCGACGGCGACGCGGTCGTGCAGAGCGCCGTGGCGGCGCTGGCCAGGCACACGGGGCAGACTGGCGTGCCCGGTGAGACGGAGTTCAAGTTCGATCAGGTCACGGCGAAGCCGCTCTCGCGCGAGGCGTGGTTGGCATACGCGGCACCTTACCGCGACGACGGCGCGACCCGCCACTGGCTGCTGGTCACGACCATGCCGGAAACGTTCTACCTGGCGGACGCGCGCGTCGGCAGTAGCCGTGCGGCGATGGTGTTCGCAGTCGCGCTGGTGCTCGCCCTGGTGCTGGCCGCAGCGCTGGCGTCGATGGTGACCGCGCCGCTCCGGCACATCGCGCGCGCGACACGGGCCATGGCTCGCGGGCAGATGAGCGAGCGGGTCCGGGGCAGCAGCCTGCAGGAGCTGGACGGCCTCGCGCAATCGTTCAACGAAATGGCCGGTAGGCTCCGCTCGTCGTTCGACGATCTGGTCGCGGAAGTCGAGATGCGCAAGATGCGCGAGCAGGAGCTGGAGGAGAGCGAAGCCCGCTTGCGCGCGAGCGAAGACCGGCTCCAGATCGCCGTCGAAGCTGCCGAGCTCGGCATCTGGGACTGGGACGTGGCGAACGATCGGCTCGTTTGGGACGATTCGATGTACCGGCTCTATGGTGTTCGCAAGGAGGAGTTCGGCGGAGCCTACGACGCGTGGTCCCGGTGCCTCCTGCCGGAAGACATCGCACTCGCTAACGCCGACGTCCAGGCCGCGCTCCGCGGCGACCTCGAGTACAGGAGCGACTTCAGGGTCCGGCGCGCCGACGGAGCCATCCGCACCATTCGCGGCGTGGCGCAGGTCATCCGCGGCGCGGACGGCCAGCCCGTGCGCATGGTTGGCATGAACCGGGACGTCACGGATCTGATTAGCGCGGAGCGCGAGCGCGAGCAGCTCGTCCGCGAGCTGGGGGACCGCGTGAAGGAGCTGCGCCTGCTCCATGCCGTGGCCCGCCTCCTGCAGCGTGACCGTCCCTTCGACCGCGCGTTGCTCGAGGAGCTCGTGGCGCTCATTCCCAGCGGCTGGCAGTATCCGGAGTGCTGCGAGGCCCGGATCGTCTACGGCGGCCTCGAAGTCGCAAGCCCGGGCTGGCGCGATTCGCCGTGGACGCAGTCCACGGCCTTCGCGACGAGTGACGGCAACGGCCTCATCGAAGTGGCCTATGTCGAAGAGCGCCCCGAGTCGGCCGAAGGGCCTTTCCTCCTCGACGAACGGACGTTGCTCGACTCGGTGGCCGAGGCGCTGGTCGCCTACCTGGAGCTGCGCAAGCACCGCGAGCGCCTCGAAGCGCTCGTGGCGGACCGCACGACCGAGTTGCGCGCCGCCAAGGAGGCCGCGGAGAGCGCCAACCGAGCGAAGAGCGCTTTCCTGGCCAACATGTCCCACGAGATCCGCACGCCGATGAACGCGATCCTCGGCTACGCCCAGCTCCTGCGGCGCGACCCGGACCTGGGTGACGAGCAGAAGCACAAGATCGGGATCGTTCACTCGAGCGGCGCTCATCTGCTCACCTTGATCAACGCGATCCTGGAGATGTCGAAGATCGAGGCCGGCCGCGCGACGCTGGTCGCGGAACCGTTCGATCTGCGCGAGCTGCTGAACGATGTCCGGCTGATGTTCCGGGAATTGATCGAGAAGAAGAGGCTGCCGCTCACATTCGAGCAGGATCCGCACCTGCCGCATGTGCTCGAGGGAGACGCCGGCAAGGTCCGCCAGGTGCTGATCAATCTGCTGAGCAACGCCGTCAAGTTCACCGAGCGCGGGCGGGTCACCGTTCGTGTTTCTTCCCGCGCAGGGTCGGCACCGGATCGGCATCTCGTCGACATCGCCGTCGAAGACACTGGGCCGGGAATCGAGTCGCGAGATCTCACGAGGATCTTCGACGCGTTCGACCAAGCGGACTCCGGTGTGCGCAGCGGAGGCACCGGGCTGGGCCTGGCCATCAGCCGGAATTTCGCGCGCCTGATGCACGGCGACCTTGTCGTCGAGAGCACGCCGGGAAAGGGAAGCGTGTTCACGTTCTCGTTCGACGCCGGCGCAGCATTGAGCGATGCCATTCCGGCGGCCGACCTGCGGCCGGTTCCCACGGGGCTCGACACGGATCAGCCCGCCTGGAAGCTGCTGATCGTGGACGATGTGCAGACCAACCGGGATCTGCTTGACGAACTGTTGTCGTGCGTTGGTTTCACCACACGCCTCGCGGCGAGCGGCGAGCAGGCCATTGAGGTGTGCCACGAGTGGCATCCCGACCTGGTGCTCATGGACGTGCGCATGCCCGGCATGGGCGGGCTCGAAGCGGTCCGGCGCCTGAGGAAGGGCGGGTCAAAGGCCGCGATCATCGCGATCACCGCGAGCAGCCTGGCCGAGGCGGAAGCGGAGACTCGTGCTGCCGGCATGGATGCGTTCGTGAGGAAGCCATACCAGGAGGGGGAGCTTTTCGCGGTCATCGGCGAGCAGCTGGGCGTTCGCTACGTCTATGGGTCGACCGCGCAGCGTCCGTACGCTCGCCCGGATCACAGCGCCGTCGAAGGATCGACGTTGGCGCAGCGATTAAGCGACCTGCCGCTAACGCTGATCGATCAGTTGCGGGAGGCGGCGATCGAGGGCCGCGCCAAGCGACTCGAATTGCTCGCGGACCAGGTGGGGCAGTTCTCGGAAGTCGCTGCCGGCGAGATTCGAGGCCTGGCTCGGGACTTTCAGTATGACGCGCTCCTGTCGGCCCTGCGACCGAGCGCACGCGACCCTGATCTTGGCCGTTCCCGAGAGATGTCGCGATGAATCAGGAAGCCGCCCGCCCGGCGAGCGTGCTGGTCGTCGACGACACGATCGAAAACCTGCGACTCCTGTCGACCATGTTGGAAGCGCACGGGTACGAGGTCCGCGCGGTGACCAACGGAAGGCAAGCGCTCCAGGCCGTCGAGCGCGATCCCCCCGATCTCATCCTGCTCGACATCACCATGCCGGAGATGGACGGCTACGAGGTCTGCAGGCGCCTGCAAGCGAACGACCGCTCGAAGGACGTGCCGGTGATCTTCCTCACGGCCTTGATGGACACGGCCGACAAGCTCCGCGCGTTCGAAATGGGCGGCGTCGACTACATCACCAAGCCTTTCCAGTTCGAAGAGGTTCTGGCGCGGGTGAACACGCACGTCACGCTCAGGCGGGCGCAGGTGGCGCTGGCCGACAGCTACGAGCGTCTCCGAACGCTGGAGCGGCTGCGCGACGATCTCGTGCACATGATCGTTCACGACATGCGATCGCCGCTGCAGGTGCTCCTCGCCAGCCTCGGACTGCTGGAACGGCCCGCCGCGGTACTCGGCGAAGACAGCCGCGACGATCTGCGGACCGCGATCGGGTCGAGCAAGGAACTCGGCCGGATGGTCAACACCTTGCTCGATGTGAGCCGGCTCGAAGCGGGGAAGATGCCGCTCGAGCGGGGAATATGGGAGCTGACTCGGATGGCCGACGAGGTACGCGCGGCGCTGGGGACCGTGGACCCTGAGACGCAGATCGAGGTCGAAAGCCCGGGCGCGGTCGATGTGAGCTGCGACGGCACCCTTGTCCGCCGGATCATGGAGAACCTGGTGAGCAACGCCATCAAGCACACGCCGGCCGGCACTCGGATCCGCATTTCGATCGCCCGTGGTGGCGGCCGCGTGCATGTCGCCGTGCACGACAAGGGGGGCGGTGTGCCTCCGCAAGCCAGAGCGAAGATCTTTGAGAAGTTTGGGACCGTCGAGAGCCGACATGAACGGGCCTATCACTCCGTCGGGCTGGGTCTCGCGTTCTGCAAGCTCGCCATCGAGGCTCATGGCGGGACCATCGGCGTGGAACCCGGTGTGCCCGTAGGGAGTACGTTTTGGTTCGAATTGCCGGGGTGACTCGCCGGCATCGGGTGCAACCCCGGATGGCCCACGCTTGGCGGACCTTCGATCATCTCTTGCTCACGGCATTGCGGACGCCGGGGACTGGCACGATGGGGCAGCTGTCCGCTTCGATCGCCCACCAGCTGAACCAGCCGCTGACGGCGATCCTCGAGGAGATCAAAATCGTGTTCTCTGCGTTCTGGACCGCCAAGGTCTCGGGCACCGGTGTCGGCCTCGCGATCTGTCGATCGATCGTCGAGGCGCACCGTGGGACGCTGAGCGCCAGCAACAACGCCGACGGCGGGGCGACCTTCTGCGCCCGATGGCCGCTCCGGCTGTCGTCTTGATCGGGCAACCGTGACGGAGCTCGTCTTGCTCGTCGACGACGACCGCGCGGTCACCCGGTCGCTGGGCCATGTATTGCGCGAGGAAGGCTGGGAGGTCGAGACGTTCGACTCGGCGGAGGGGTTTCTCGCGCGACAGAAGCCGGAACGATACGGCTGCCTGGTGCTCGACGTGTCCATGCCCGGCCTCGACGGACTCGAGCTGCAGCGACGACTGCGCGAGACGGGGCAGTTCCTGCCGATCGTCTTCCTCACCGGCGACGGCGACATTCCGATGTCGGTGCAGGCGATCAAGGCCGGCGCTGCGGACTTCCTCACCAAGCCGGTCACCTCGCGGGCGCTGGTGGATGCCGTGCGAACCGCCTTCGAGGGGGACGCCGTCGATCGGCAAGGCCGCGCAGAGCGTGCTGCCCTCCAGCAGCGGTTTGCCACGCTGACGCTGCGCGAACGCGAAGTGCTCGTCGCCGTCGCGAAGGGAAGACTCAACAAGCAGATCGCAGGTGACCTTGGCATCGTCGAGCAGACCGTCAAGTTCCATCGCGCGCGCATCATGGAACGCATGCAGGCGCGCACGGTGGCCGAGTTGATGCACATCGCCGCCACCATCGGCATTCGTTGACCAGCTCTCGCCCGCATGGGCTCCGGACGACAGGGGAAGGTCGGTCAGCGCCGATTGGCTCCCGAATCCCGACTCCCGGAAGCAGTCGTCGGATTCGAGACGCGGACAAGCTGCTACCCGCGATCAAACAACTTCGGCAGCAGCCGGCCCATATGTGCGCAGGGGGCGCCTGTTTCTCTTAGATCACGTCACGCAGCGACCATCTGATAGCCCGGAGTCGAGCGTGACAGTGCCTCCTCCTCCGGGGTCATCTCGGTTGCCACGCCCTCGAACAGCGGCGTCGACAGATAGCGCTCCCCGGTGTCGGGAAGCATGCAGCAGATGACCGAACCTTCCGGCGCGCGCCCGGCGACCTGAACGGCGGCCGCGAGCGAGGCGCCGCCGGAGATCCCGGTGAAGATCCCTTCCTCGACGGCGAGCCGCCGCGACCAGGCGATCGCGTCGGGGCCGGCGATCGGAATCAGCTCGTCGTAGTAGTGCTTGTCGACCGACTCCTGCAGGACGTAGGGAATGAAGTCGGGAGTCCAGCCCTGGATCGGGTGCGGGGTGAAGGCAGGGTGGCTGCCAGCGGGAGAGTGGTCGGCGTCGCGCTGCTGAGCGACGCCGCTGCCGAGCAGTTGCGCGATCGAGGGCTCGCTGAGGACGATCTTCGTCGCCGGGCGCTCCTTGCGCAGCACGCGCCCCACGCCCGTGATCGTCCCACCCGTGCCATAGCCGGTAACCCAGTAGTCGAGGCGCTCGCCCTTGAAGTCGGCGAGCAGCTCGCGCGCGGTCGTGTTTTCGTGGATCGTGGCGTTTGCGGGGGTTTCGAACTGGCGCGCATAGAACCAGCCGTTGGCCTCGGCGAGTTCCTGGGCTTTTCGGTACATCCCCATGCCCTTCGCGGCGCGTGGCGTCAGAACCACCTTCGCGCCCAGGAAGCGCATCATGCGGCGGCGCTCGATCGAGAACGAATCGGCCATCGTGACCACCAGCGGATAGCCCTTGGCAGCACAGACCATCGCCAGCCCGATCCCTGTGTTCCCGCTCGTCGCCTCCACCACCGTCTGACCCGGCTTGAGATCACCGCGGCGCTCGGCTTCCTCGATGATGCTGATCGCGAGGCGATCCTTGACGGACCCGGCCGGGTTGAAGAACTCGGCCTTCACGTACAGCCGCACATGCTTCGGGGCGATGCGGTTGACGCGGATGCAAGGGGTGTTGCCGATGGTGTCGACGACGCTATCGTAAAGGCGTCCGCGGCCTTCGGTGGTGCGAGAGGCGTGCGAGGTCATGAAAGGACTCCTGCCACGGGGGAAACCAAAGCCGTCCGCAGGGCATCGCGCGTGCGAGTCGCGCTCGATTCACCCGGGAAGGAAGCGCTTCGAGCGTACAGAGCGGGTGGTCGTTGTCAACCCCAGATGCAGTGAGGACCGCAGGGTTGACGACGAGAAGCGGCTGCGTCCACGCAGCCGGGTTAGAACGCGCTTTTCCCGAGTCGGATTGCCGAGCGGGGCTACCGCTTGAGGGCGAGAACGAAGACGCCGGCGGCGACCATGCCGATCCCCAGCCATTCGCGCCCGCTCGGACGCTCGTCGAGGAACATGAACGCGAACAGCGCGACGAGCACGAGGCTGAGCTTGTCGACCGGCGCCACCTTGGAAGCCTCTCCGACCTTGAGCGCCCTGAAGTAGCAGACCCACGAGGCGCCCGTCGCCAGCCCCGACATGCCCAGGAACAGCCACGTCTTCGGCGCCAGCGTCAGCGGGCTGCTCCACTTGCCGGTGAGGCCGACGAAGGCGCCGAGCACGACGATGATGATCGCCGTGCGGATCAACGTCGCCAGGTCCGAGTCGACACCCTGGATGCCGACCTTGGCAAAGATCGCTGTCAGCGCCGCGAATGTTGCGGATAAGAGAGCCCAGGAGAACCAGGGAGCAGCAGACGAGTTCATATCGGCGCGACCTCAGCGACAGGAATAGCTGGACGCCGCCTGCGCGGACCCTGTTCGGTTCCATGTAATCTTCTGTGGGTAAACGCAGATCGGATAGCTCACGGTTCCGTCCGTGGAAGTGACCACGATGCTGGTCGGTGCGATTCCGCTCTCCACCCAATCGACCAGCGCGGAGAACATCTGATCCCGTTCCCTCGTCGGCACCTGGTTGCCGTTGCCGGGCAGCCGTGGTTGTGGGACTGTGCCGTTCTTCGCATTCCCGATCGTGTAGGCACGGCCCTGCGAGCTGTGGGCGACCGCAGGCGTCAAGTACAGGCGCATGAACCTCTGGACCTCCGCTTCTCCTCCCATTCTTGACGCGACGCGGCTGTAGTAGTTGATCATTCCCGCGGCTGGAATGACGTCCTCGCCGAGCCCGTGATGAACCAGAACCTTGGCCCCCACGGTGCGAAGCTTGCCCAAGTCGGCGTCGCTGGTGAACAGGTCAGCGAGTTCGGGCTGCAGAAGTTCGCTCTTCGTCATCGCCTCGGCCAGCCCGGCGTAGCTCAACTGCGTCCATTTGTCGCGTGCCATCGCCGATGCGTTGACGAACTTGCCGGCTGCCGATGTATAGCTGGAGCGATAGCTGGAGGCGTAGCTCGCGTCCTGGTTCACCAGCGCCAGCATGTCCGTGCCAGGGCTCGTGATGAGGCCGCTCACGTCGGCGCCGCGCGTATAGGGCCACCAAAGCTGCTTCGCTCCCAGCTTCTTGCCAGTGCGCACGTCTTCGGACGGATTGGACTCAAAGGTTCCGTCGCTGGTCGCGCCGTACCAGATCTTGTCGATCACCACAGCCTCCTTGGAAGTCACGCACGCCGACGTGTCGGGATTGCTGCCGACCACGCCGTTGCCCGCCGAGCCTGCGCACAGTGCCCCGGCATCCTTCGCCGGGTCGTAGTCGCATGCGAACGGATCGAGCAGAAATCCGAGGTGCTCCTTGTCGCAGGCAGCAACGGCTCGCGCATTCACGGCATTTACCTTCGTGGCGAATGCCTTCGCTCGGTCGGCATCGACTGCCGTGAAGCCCAAGTCGGTCTTCAAGACAACCTGGACATACAGCCTCGCCAGGCCGAACTTTTCCTGATCGATGGCCGGAGCGGCGATCATGTAGCCGTCGTACAGCTCCGGATAGCGTTGCGCGATCTTCAGGCCCTGCCGCCCTCCTTGCGAGTGCCCGTCGAAATAGGCGAACTTCTGCGCCTTGCCGTAGTACAGCTTGACGAGCGCTTTCGTCTTCGCCGCCTGTTCGACCATCGCGCGGTAGGAGAAATCGCGAAACGCCTCTCGATTGATAGTGCCGTCAACCTTCAGGATGAACGAGCCGTCCTGATACAGCGGCTGGCCCGCATCCGTCGTGCCGACGGCGTAGCCCATGTTCGCGTTGACGAGGGCCGGGACCTTGCTGCCGATCTGATCGGCGTAGCGATGACCACCACCGACCCAGCCGCCGCCGCCGTAGTTGCGGATCCGTTCGTTCCAGTTGGCGTGCGTCGGCAGCCAGATCTCGATACCGATGCCTTCCGAGAACGACGGGGCGCTCCGGGGCTCCGACGGAACACCCGGGCCCACCAGCAGTTTGACCAGGCACATGTCGGCGGCCGCCGTGATCGGCGCCGCCGAGTCGACCGCGACCAGCTTGTCACCGGCCTTGATCGCTCTGACAGCGACGACGGACGTGTTGGCGTCGGGCTTGAACGCCGCCTTGATGCCATCGTCGCAGGTCAACGGCAACGCCGATGCGCTACTCCCGCCTGCAGATCGGTAGTCCGCGCACGCACCGAGAAGCGCGGAGGCGAGTGCGCTGCTGACGGCCAGAGCGCGGAAAATGGAGATGTTTCGCTTCGCCTCATTCATCACTGTCTTCCCGGGATCATGTTCATGGAGACTAGCTTTCCGGTCGGAACGCTGCCAGTAGGAACGGCACGGATCCCAGGAGTCGGCCCCCTGAGCGACGTGGTTGACGGCCCGCTCCGACAGACCACGGCGATATCGCTTCGCAAGATCGGCTCCCGTCGACTAGGAGGGCGGATGGTCCGCAGCAGACCTCTCAATGTGCTCGAGCTGAACCTGGCGCTGGATCCGACGCCCTGACCGCGCAGGGGCTAGCCTCCGGCTTCATCATGAACGAAGCACTCCGGCGCGATCCCGACGCTCTGATCGAGCGCATGCGGCAAGACGAGCAGAAGGCGGCCCGGGGCGACTCAGGATTTACTTCGGCTCGTCGGCCGGCGTCGGCAAGACCTATGCGATGCTGGTCGCCGCGCGGGCGCTGAAAAGCGCAGGAATCGACGTCGTCGCCGGCGCTCATCGAGACCCATGGCCGCGCCGAGACGGCGGCCCAGCAGGCGGGGCTGGAGCTCCTGCCCAGGAAGTCGCTCCATTCAGGCGCTCTGCCCGGCCTGACGGAGTTCGATCTCGACGCCGCGCTGACGCGCCGGCCGACCCTGCTCCTGGTCGACGAGCTCGCGCATACGAACGTCGCCGGCTCGCGCCATCCCAAGCGCTGGCAAGACGTCGATGAGCTGCTCGTCGAGGGAATCAACGTCTGGTCCACGCTCAACGTCCAGCACCTCGAGAGCCTCAACGACGTGGTCGGCGGGATCACGGGCGTCCGGGTCCAGGAGACGCTGCCGGACACCTTCTTCGATCGTGCCGATGAAATCGTCCTCGTCGATACCCCCGCGGACGAGCTGCTGGCCCGACTCAAGGCCGGCAAGGTGTACGGCGAGATTCAGGCCGAGCGCGCGGCCGCGAACTTCTTCCGCAAAGGCAACCTGATGGCGTTGCGCGAGCTCGCGCTGCGTCGCACGGCCGACCGCGTCGAGGACGACGTCCAGACCTACCGCAGCGACCGCTCGATCGACCGCGTCTGGAAGACCGGCTCGGCCATTCTTTGCTGCGTCGGACCTGGCAACGGCGCGGAGCACATCGTCAGGAGCGCCGCGCTGCTGGCGCAACAGCTCGCCGTCTCCTGGCATGCGGCCTACGTCGAGACTCCCGCGCTGCAGCGACTCGCCGAAGCGGAGCGGCAGCGCATCCTGACGAACCTGAAGCTCGCCGAGGAGCTCGGCGCGAGGACCGCGATCCTGCCGAGCAGCGACGTCGCCGCGGCGGTCGTCGCCTACGCGCGCGAGCACAACCTGTCCAAGCTCGTCATGGGCCACAACCGGGCGAGCATCTGGCGACCCGCCGGGACATTAGCGCAGCAACTCGGCAAGCTCGCCGGAGACGTCGACCTGATCGAGATCGGCGCTCCGCAGGCGCGCGCGAACGAGGCCGCGGCGCGAGCACGGCCCGGCACACCGGCTCCGGGTTCGCGACGAGTGAAGGCCGATCGGCTACGCCGTCGCGCTCCTTGTCTGCGGCGTGCTCACAGCAGCAGTCCTTCCTCTCGAAGGCGTGCTCGACCAGGCCAACATCGTCATGCTCTACCTCCTGGCGGTGGTCGGCGTCGCCCTTCGCTACGGACGCGGCCCGGCCGTCCTCTCGGCGCTCGTCAACGTGCTGGCATTCGACTTTTTTCTGGTGCCGCCGAGACTGTCGTTCGCCATCGCCGACCTGCAGTACGTCCTGACGTTCGCGGTCATGCTGATCGTCGGCCTCGTCGTCGGTCAGCTCACGGCTGGGCTGCGCTACCAGGCGCGAATCGCGACCCGTCGCGAACGGCGTTCCCATTCGCTGTTCGAGGTTGCCCGCGATCTCTCCGGAGAGCTCGTCGTCGAGCAGGTCGTCGCCACCGCCAGCCGCGCCATCTCGGCCGAGTTCCACGCCAAGGTCCGCGTCTTCGTGCTCGCGCAGGACGATCGCCTGGCGTTGGTGGGCGCGAACGAAGACACGCCCGGGATTGGACCTCGGGACGGCCCGCTGGGCGTTCGATCACCAGCAGGCGGCCGGCCTGGGAACCGACACCATTCCCGGGAGCTCGTGGCACTACCTGCCGCTCAATGCGTCGATGCGAACGCGGGGCGTCCTCGCACTTGCAGCCTGAAAGTGCGCGGCTCCTGGCGGTACCCGAGCAGCGGCGGCAACTGGAAACCTTCGCTGCGCTGACGGCGATCGCCCTGGAGCGCGTGCACTATGTCGAAGTGGCGCAGCAGGCGACCGTGCAGATCGAGTCCGAGATGCTGCGCAATTCGCTTCTCTCTGCGTTGTCGCACGACCTGCGCACGCCCTTGGCGGGTCTCACCGGCCTGGCCGAAAGCCTGCAGCTGACGAAGCCGGACCTCACCCCGGCCCAGACCGAGATCGCCGAGGAACTGGTCGCGACCGCGATGCGCATGTCGACGCAGGTCGACAACCTGCTCGACATGGCGCGCTTCGAGAGCGGCGAGTTTCGGCTGTCCTCGAGCTGGAACTCGATCGAGGAGATCGTCGGCAGCGCCGCGCGCCTCTCCGGGCGCCTATTGGCCACACGGACTCTCACGACGGACGTGCCGGCGGGGCTCCCGCTCGTCAAATGCGATGCCGTCCTGATCGAGCGGGTTCTCGTCAACCTGCTCGAGAACGCGGCCAAGTACACGCCGCCGGACGCGACCGTCGAGCTGTTCGTTCGCCTCGTCGGCGACGAGATGGTCGTGACCGTCGCCGACAACGGGCCGGGAATTCGAGCCGGGACAGGAGAAGGAGATCTTCGACAAGTTCACGCGCGGCGTCCGCGAATCGGCGATTGCCGGTGTCGGACTCGGCCTGGCCATCTGCAAGGCGATCGTCGAGGCCCACGGCGGTTCGATCAAGGCAATGAACCGAGCGGGGCAGGGTGCGGCGTTTGCCTTCACCCTGCCAGTCAGCAAGGAGCAGCCGGTCCTGGCGGGCGAAGCAGACGATCTCGCGTAGTCGGGCCCGCTCGTCGCGAAGCCGTTGGGGGCAAGTGCGGTCGGATCAGCGCAAGCGCACGAAACTGATCCGGTCGATCGGCGCCTCGGCGTCGCCTGCTCGGCAACGCTCGCTGACGACGCGAAGCAGACCGTCGCGCGCCATCGCTTTCAGCTCGCGTGCCACGCTGTCGTAGACATAGGGATTCTCGAGCGGAGTGCCCGCGGGTTCGACATCTGTTGGAACGCCGACGTCGGCATCGAGGTAGATGCTCGTGGAGAGGTTTCGCATGCCGGGGCCGTGCGCAGGCACGTTGTGAGCAGGAAGGGAGCGATCGTAGTGAGCGTTGCAAGGGCTGCATAGAGGGCCCGGTCTCGCGATGCGGGACGAAGCGAACCGATCGCCGAGCGGCACTGTCGAGGTGCCGCTTTTTTCGTCAATGAGCGATCGTCGGCGCGGGCACAGTGTTGCGCGTTGCCGGCGGCGTCTTATCCACAGCCTTTTGCACAGCGGCGGTGGACAAGCTGCGTTCGCGGGCGATGCGAAGAAAATTGCAACGAAGTCGAATCGCGCAGCGTCAACGGCGACGAAGCGACGGATTGGGTGCGACGTAGGCGGTGACCTTGCGATCGAGTAGCGAGGGCGGAGCGACCAGGGCCAGATCGAAGCTGGTGCGCATGCCGTTGAAGTTCCAGATGAAGCTATGGTTGCCGACTTCGAAGCGAATGACCTCGCCGCTGGTGACGTTGACATAGCTCGTGCCCGGCTTGATGACGATCGTGCGCGTGACCATCGCGGGCGAGCCTGCGCCGCCGAGGAGTTCGAGGCTGCGGTCATGACGGCTCGCGGTGGCTTCGGGCGTGGGCGATTCCGCCGGCGCGGCAGGCGGAGAAGGAGCGGCCGCGACGGTTGCTGCCGGCGCGCTTCTCGTCGCTGTCGTCTCCGGCGCCGGCGCCGGGGAGACGGACGGCGTAGGCGTAGTGGAGGCGGCGGAGCACGGCCTTGGCGACCACCGGCCGATCGACGTGGCGGGCCGATGCGGGTTGCGGCACAGCCGGCGTGGTGGCGCTGCGCTTCGGCGTGCTTGCGTCCTCCAACGCTGGCGGCGCAGGCGCCGGGGCTTGCTGCAGCGCGGAGCCGCCTCGCGCAGCGGCGCCGATATCGGTGCAGCCGCCGACGCGGGTGACTGCGCGACCGTCTGCGCCGGCGCCGATGCCATGACCAATGGCGCTGCTGCCGTCGAAACGTCTTTGATCTCGGCGTCTCCCGGCCCGAAGCGATCCCAGGCGAAGTACCCGACGCCGCCGAGCGCGACCGTCGCCAGCGGCACGATCACCCAGGCCGGGTGCCGGTTCACCGGCGCAGCGCTCGTGACGGCAGGCGCAGACGCGGTCGCGATCGGCTTGGCCGGATCGACGTAGCGGCTCAACGCGGCGATCAACAGTTCGACGTCCGATTCCCAGCGCGCGTGCGTGAGCTCGACGCTGTTGCGAAAGGCGAGATCCTTCAGGCCGTCCGGCAGATGCTCGGCGCGCGGCATCTCGGCTTGCTGCACGAGCACCGGAATCACCGGGATGTCGCGCTTCAACGCGCTCGCTGTCTCCAGCCGCACGAAGTCGTTGGGATCGTCCAGGCGCCGCTTGCCGCCGTCGTCCGTCAGCGTGAGCCAGGACTTGCCGATGAGCGCGAGCAGGACGCCGCACGAGGCGACCTGCTCCTCGATCACGCGTCGAAAGTCGCGCCCTGGGTCGATGCCGGCCACGTCCATGAATACGGCGTCCTTGCCGAAGCGCTCGCGCAGGTCGCGGAACAGCCGTCCGGCGTAGCCCTCCGTGTCATCTCGTCGATAGCTGATGAAGATCGCGCGCATCGATCACCTCGGCCGCACGCGCCAGCTTGGCGTCACCATCACGCGGATCGAGCGCAATCGATGGCATGTGTGCAAGCCCAAGCTCTGCGAGATTGCGGCTGGCAGCATGGACATCGACGCGCACGACGTCGACCAACTCGCCCGATCGCACTGGCACTGGTTCACTTGTCGCATCGGCGAGATGATCGGGCTCGATCGCAGAGCCGAATTCGCAGCAACTCTGAGACTTCGCCCAGGCCCCTATCGGCAAACATGACTCATGTTAGGGCTCGGCTGTAGCCTCCTGCTTTTGAACTGCAAAAACCAGGGCTCCCTCGGCACGTAGCAATTTGCTGGGCAACGTGTCTGGGAGGAGCGCAGCCACAACTTCCCAAAGAGGCACTGCGCGTTCAGGAATGTCCTCAATGACCAACCAGCCATGATTCTTCAATTTCGCAAGACCAAATGCCAACACGGCCAGGTTTGCATTGGGAGAATGCAAACCGTCGTCGATAATTAGATCTATGGAGTTCGGAATATTTTTACCAAGCGATTCAAGGCTCCGCAAATCGGTTTGGTCGACAAAATGTGTCTGTATGCGGTCATCTTGAAATAGGATTCTTTTGTCGACGTCAGCACCAATTATCGTTGCCTTAGGCAAGTACTCCCGAAAGGCTCTGAGTGATGCCCCGGGCATACCCTGCGCCCCCATGTTGGAAACGACGTCTAAGTTGTTCGTACCCAAACCGATTTCAAGAACACAGGAGATATCCTCTTTGTTTTTCAATATCTCGCCATAGAGATGATGATAATTGCGCCCGGTCGACTTGTCGCTCCCGAACTTGGTAAACAATAATTTCAGTACCTCAGCGGCGGCCTTTCCTTCAGCATCTGTGAACGGTTGGTCTATGGGAACGGGCGATAGCTTGGTGCGGCCGATGACATCCAATAGATGACTCAAAAGTGGGAACGTTTGGCTTATCGCTTGGAGCGTCAGCTTGAGCAATGAGCTGCCATCCCCGGCGCTATTGGGAACAAACAGCGCCAAAGGTTGATACAGATTAAGCTGATCTGGCATTTTTCGGGGCGACCAAAAAAAGCGGGGGAAGATGGATCGAACTCGTCCGGCGCCACTACAAATGGCGCCGGTACAGCCGCGACTCTAACCACCGCCGCAATCGAGATTTGTCGGCTGGTGAGCCCGCTGGGGACGACTTGCCGTCGTGATCCGCCACCAAGCGCTGACGCGTTCTGCGTGAGCGCTACAACCGCCGGTCTGGAATTCCGTTAGCTGCACGCCGCGCCAACTCTCCGCGGCGATCCGATGCGGCGTACACGAGCATCGACACCGGCCGTTTGCCGAAGGCGCGGGGGATGGCGCTGGCGCTCCCTCGCCGAGACAACCCGTCCAGCAGCTTCGATGGTTTGCTTCGCCTAGCCGTTTCACAAAGGATCGGTTGCGAGACGATCGGCCAAGACCACAAGGTCAGGGGTTTGAGCGTCTCACAAGTCAGTCTCACAATGCCGGCATGAAAATGCGGCTACCAGCGTCTCGGCCGACGACCGGAACCTCACCATCTCGAAAAACTCTGGCGCTGGTGGCCAGCATGGTCTCCGGTCTGGGTAAAGCTTGAAGACCGGTCGCAACGATCCCTGCCCCTGTGGGAGCGGGCAAAAATACAAGCGCTGTTGCATGGATAAGAACCAGGCGGTCGCGCAGCCGAAGCACGCCGACCTGCAGGGCCAGCAGCAGGCTCGGATCGAGGATCTCCCGGCCCCGATGGAAGAAGTCGATGAACTCGACGAAGCCGCCGACGGCGTAGTCGACCTCAGCCTCGGCAACGTGGATCAAACGTTAGCGGAAGCCGAGTCGAGCCTTCTTGTGCATCTGGAGCTCTATCAGTGGCTCGGAAGCAAAGAGGACGCGGCCGCTGCTTACCGCAACCTTGGCATTCTGTATCAGAAGCTTGGCGATCTGGCGCCAGCCGAGGCGATGTACAAGGAGGCGCTGAAGCTTGATGGGGCACTCGACCGCAAGGAAGGCATGGCCGCTTCTTACGGCAACCTCGGGGCTGGGTATCAAACGCGCGGGATAGACCTGAACCTCATGACGAGACGCAAGCATAAAGAGCACAAGCCCGCAGGCATTGCCCCTCGCTCTCTTGGCACGGCACCGGGCACAACGCAGCCGATGGTTTCGCTGTCGGGTACACCTATGCCGGTCGCCGGTCCCGACGTTATTGAACTCACCGAACGGAATTTCGGATCGTCGATCGACGGCCATCCATTTGCGGTGATCGATATCTGGGCGCCATCGTCCGCGCTTTGTCGCGCGTTCGCGCCGACCTTTGCCGCCGCCGCCGCTCGCAACCCCGATGTCTTGTTCGCGCAGGTCAATGCCGAAGATCAGCAGGCCATGGTCGAGCAGTTCGATATCCGTTCGTTCCCGACGCTGATCATCTTCCGCAGCAACATCATCGTCTATGCCAAGGCGGGCGCGCTGGAGGCGAGGGCGCTTGACGAGGTGCTGGCCGCTGCGCGAGCGCTCGACATGGAGCAGGTACGGCGCAAGGTGGTCAGCGTGGATACGGTTGCCGTGGGCGCCGCCACCGCGCCGACCACCGAGGTCCACGCGCAGGCGGCAGCGGACGCGAGGCTGCTCTCAACCACCCTTGAGCCGCAGAAAGATCAGACTCGCTTGGCAGCCGTGCAGAGGACGGCCGACACCCTAGGCGTTGTCGAACTCACCGACCAGTCTTTCGCACCCTATGTCAACGGCCATCCATTTGCGGTCGTCGATTTCTGGGCGCCATCGAGCTCGCCTTCTCGGGCGTTCGCGCCGACCTTTGCCGCTGCCGCTGGCCGCAACCCCGACGTCTTGTTCGTGAAGGTCAATGCCGAGGTTCAGCGGGCCACCGTCGCGCAGTTCAATATCCGCTCGGTACCGGCGCTGTTGGTCATCCGCGGCAACATCGTTGTCTATTCCAAGGCTGGCGCGCTGGAGGCGAGGGCGCTTGACGAGGTCCTGGCCGCTGCGCGAGCGCTCGATATGGAGCAGGTACGGCGCAAGGCCGGAGTGGATGCAGTCGGATCGGGTGCCCTCAGCGCGCCGGGCACCGATGTCGACGCAAGGGCTGCAGCGGACGCGAGTCACCTCTCGATCGAAACCTATCTACGCCCATCGCTTTGCGGACCGGGGTCAGCGTTGAAGGACGTTGTCCCGCGGCTGGCGGCCGGCGGGCTCGTCGTGATACGAGACGCCTTCGAGGCGGACTTCGCCGAGCGGATGTATCGGAGTCTCGACAGCTTCACGGCTTGGCGTGTGCACGAGAACTACGCGGAGCGCTTCAGCTATTACCATCACAATGTCTACCACCCCGAAGAGTTTCCGGCGGACCTCGCCTGGTGCTCCAAGGTATTCAACTCATCGAAGTCGAAGGCGTGGGCAACGCGGTTATCCGGTCGGCCCTGTCTCGGGCCGACGTCGATCTCCGCGAGCTGGTACCTCCCAGGCGACCATTCCCTCCCGCACACTGACAATGTGACCACCGGCGCACATTACATTCGTCAACTCGCCTTTGTGTGGCATCTGGCAAAGGATTGGCGGTCGGAGTGGGGCGGCGCGTTTTACTGGTGCCCGAAAGCGTCCTACATGCCGCCGGCCTTCAACACTCTCTATCTTTTCAACGTGGGGCCGGAATCGACCCACTTTGTGACTGAGGTTTCACCGTACGCTCAAGGCAAGCGCCTCACCATCAACGGATGGTGGACGGGACCGGCCGCGACAGGGGATCCAGTCTGGAAGGGACCGGACCGAATCGGCACTGGCGATACGGAAATCCTGATCTATTGAGCAGCCAACGTCACCGACCACACAACGATCAGGCGAACGCCGCCAAACACCACGGTCGCGCGGCGCACAGTCAACAGTCGCGGTGGCTCTTGACTGCCGCTTACCTCCATTGGGCATCATGCGAGCAAAGGGGCAGCAAACTTGATAGACATCGAAACCGGGCAGGATAGACCTGAGCCTCATGACGAGACGCAAGCATAAAGAGCACAAGCCCGCAGGCATTGCCCCTCGCTCTCTTGGCACGACACCGGGCACGACACAGCCGATGGTTTCGCTGTCGGGTACACCTATGCCGGTCGCCGGTCCCGACGTTATCGAACTCACCGAACGGAATTTCGGATCGTCGATCGACGGCCATCCATTTGCGGTGATCGATTTCTGGGCGCCATCGTCCGCGCTTTGTCGCGCGTTCGCGCCGACCTTTGCCGCCGCCGCCGCTCGAAACCCCGATGTCTTGTTCGCGCAGGTCAATGCCGAAGATCAGCAGGCCATGGTCGAGCAGTTCGATATCCGTTCGTTCCCGACGCTGATCATCTTCCGCAGCAACATCATCGTCTATGCCAAGGCGGGCGCGCTGGAGGCGAGGGCGCTTGACGAGGTGCTGGCCGCTGCGCGAGCGCTCGACATGGAGCAGGTACGGCGCAAGGTGGTCAGCGTGGATACGGTTGCAGTGGGCGCCGCCACCGCGCCGACCACCGATGTCCACGCGCAGGCGGCAGCGGACGCGAGGCTGCTCTCGATCGAAACCTATCTTCGCCCATCAGTTCGGGCAGCGTTGAAGGACGCTGGCCCGCTACTTGCGGCCGGAGGCCTGGTCGCGATACGAGACGCCTTCGAGCCGGACTTTGCCGAGCGAATCTATCGTAGTCTGGACAGCTGCACGACTTGGCGTCTGTACGAGGGCTACGAGGAGCATTTTCACTATCACCATCACAATGTCTACGAGATCGCGAGAATTTCCAGCGGACCTCGCCTGGTGCTCCAAGATATTCGACTCGTCGAATACGAAGGAGTGGGTGACGCGGCTGTCCGCTCGTTCCTGTCTTGGACCGGCGGAGGTCTCCGCGAGCTGGTACCTTCCAGGCGACCATTCCCTCCCTCACAACGATGTAGCGGCCAACGACGCAAATTCCAATCGTCAAGTCGCCTTCGTGTGGCATCTGGCAAAGGATTGGCGATCGGAGTGGGGCGGCGCGTTGTTCTGGTGCTCGAAGGGATGCTACCTGCCGCCGGTCTTCAACACCCTATGGCTATTCAACGTGGGGCCGGAATCGAACCACTTCGTGACTCGCGTCTCACCGTACGCCCAGGGCAAGCGCCTCGCCGTCAATGGATGGTGGACGGGACAGGCCGCGACACGCAATCCAGTCTGGAAAGGCCCAGACCGAATCCGCACCGACAGTTCGGAAATCGTGATCTATTGAACCAGGTCGGATGACCGGCCACAGAGCGATCCGGCTCGGTGCGCCAACACTAGCGGCCCCAACTCGGCAACAGAGACCAGCTCAGAGAATCTAACCGAGCTCATTTGAACTGCGGTCCTGCCAGCCAACTCACCAGCGAGTAACGAACGCCGGTCTTCACCGGACAGACGTTGTGGCACATGAACGACGGGAACACTGTCATCGTTCCCTGGTCCTTGGAAGCCACGAAATCCGGATAGATGATCAGTTCTCCGCCGGTGTATTCCTCAGGCGCCGACAGTTGAACAGTCAAGCTGAGTTTACGTTCTGCCAGCTTACCCGGGCCAATGTCGAAGTGCGGTCCGTAGTACTCACCGACTTCATAACGGGTGAACTGGAAGCCTTCCCTAAACTGACTTACGGCGAAACCATACACCTCGTCGTTGATTTCACGGACAGCCTTGCGCAGACGTTCAAACACCCAATTCGTCGCTTGATTCGGGGCCACGAACACCGCAGACGATCTACGAATGCTCGCCGATTGAGCCAGATCCATGGTCTCTACCAACGCTGGTTCCAGACGCGGCGTGAACGCTGCGATCAATTGCCGGCATTCCTCAGGTGTGAACACCATCTCGATGGCCGCCAGACGAGTCTGATCTTTCGGCTCAACCGTTTTGTTGATCTGCTGTCTCTTCATGAGGTTCAGTCCATCCTGCAGACAGGCTGCTTTTCCCGTTGGCCCTTGATGGCTCCGCGGCCGTGAGTGCCGCAGGCGCACTCCGCAGCGCCGCGTCAGCGGGGCATTTTCATCCGCGCCATCGCTGGCTCGCAGGTTAAGCGTATTCCATAATGGAACGACGTTCTAAATATGAGAGCATCGCGCTCTCGACGAAGTAAGACGGAGAAGTTCTCGATGGATCCACGCCGCCGCGCCATTTCCTTTGCCGGCCTCTCGATGGGACTGGCTCTGCCCGCTTTCGCGCAGGACATCCAGGAGCGGACGATCCGCTTCGGCCACCTCAACAACGCCGACCACCCGGTCAGCTTTGGCGTCAAGCGCTTCGGCGAGCTGGTCGCTGCCAAGAGCGGCGGCAAGATGAAGGTCCAGGAGTACCCGGCATCGACCCTCGGCAACGAGCTGCAGCAGCAGTCGGCGCTGCAGGGCGGCATCCAGGAGATGTCGGCGCCGGCGACGACGTCGCTCGCCGGCATCGTCAAGGAATTCGGCCTGGTCGACTTTCCGTTCGCGGTTTCGCAACTTCGCCCAGGCCGATGCGCTGCTCGACGGGCCGCTCGGCCAGACGCTGATCTCCAAGCTGCCGGAAAAGGGCCTGGTCGCGCTCGGCTACTGGGACCTCGGCTTTCGCAACGTCACCAACAGCAAGCGGCCGATCGCCAAGCCCGAGGACCTCGACGGCCTGAAGATCCGCGTCATTCCGAATCCGGTCTTTCTCGACACGTTCAAGGCGTTCAAGGCCAACCCGGTGCCGATGCCGTTCGCCGAGCTGTACGGCGCGCTCGAGTCGAAGGCCGTCGACGGCCAGGAGAACCCGTTCGCGGTGATCCTGTCGAACAAGTTCTTCGAGGTGCAGAAGTATCGTCAGCGCGACCAACCACGTCTACGCCGCCAACATCGTGCTCGTCAGCAAGCGCTTCTGGGACAAGCTCTCGCCGGCCGAGCAGAAGATCATGAACGAGGCCGCCAACGAGGCGCGCGGCTATCAGCGCCAGGTGAGCCGCGCGGCCGCGCAGAAGGCGGTCGGCGAGTTGCAGGCGAAGGGCATGCAGTACAACGAAGTCGCCCCGGCGGAACAGGCGCGGATGCGCCAGATCGCCAAGCCGGTGACCGACAAGTTCCTCGCGACCTACGACCCGGCCGTCGCCAAGCTCTACACCGACGAGCTGGCGCGCATCCACAAGGGCTGACGGCGACGCGTCGAGTGATCGCCATGGCAGCGGCCCGCAAATGAAGCCAGCGATGAGCCGTGACGCCCCGACTCTGGCCGACAGAGTTCTCGGCGGGTACTGCAAGGCGCTCGAGATCGTCATTGCCGTTTGCCTGATGGCGATGGTCGTGCTCGTGTTCGGCAACGTCGTCTTGCGCTACGCGTTCAACTCCGGCATCTCCATTTCGGAGGAGCTGTCTCGCTGGCTCTTCGTGTGGCTGACGTTCCTCGGCGCCGTGATCGCGCTGCGCGAGCACGCGCACCTCGGTACCGAGATGCTTGTCGCGCGCCTTCCGCCCGCCGGCAAGAAGGCCTTCCTCTTGATCTCTTACCTGGTGATGCTGTTCATCTGCTGGCTGCTGTTTCGCGGCGCGCTTGGAGCAGACCAAGATCAACTGGGACGTCTCGGCGCCATCCAGCGGCGCCTCGATGGCGATCTTCTACGGCAGCGGGGTGGTCTTCAGTGTTTCGGCAGCTGCGATCTTGCTCAACGATCTGGTCGAGCTGCTGCGTGGCCGCATGCCGATGACGGCCAGCGTCGCCGGCGTAGGACGCGAATGACGCTAGCTGTGTTCCTTGCCGCCCTGGTGGCGGCGATGCTGCTCGGGATTCCTATCGCCTTTGGCTGCTCGCGTCGGCGTTGCCCTGATGTGGCAGCTGCAGATGTTCGATCCGCAGATCCTCGCGCAGAACATCATCAACGGCGCCGACAGCTTCCCTCTCCTCGCCGTACCGCTTTTCATTCTGGCCGGCGAGGTGATGAATGTCGGCGGGCTGTCGCGGCGCATCGTCACCTTCGCCCTGGCGCTGGTCGGGCACGTTCAAGCGGCGGCCTCGGCTATGTGACCATCGTCGCCGCCTGCCTGCTGGCGGCGCTATCTGGCTCGGCGGTCGCCGACGCCGCGGCGCTGACGACGCTGCTGCTGCCGATGATGGTCGCCGCAGGCCACGACAAGTCCCGCTCGGCAGGACTGATCGCCTCCGCCGGCATCATCGCGCCGATCATCCCGCCGAGCATCGGCTTCGTCGTCTTCGGCGTCGCCGCGAACGTCTCGATCTCGAAGCTGTTCTTCGCCGGGATCTTCCCGGGACTGTTGATCGGGCGCATCCCTCTGGTGCGCATGGTGGTTCGCTCGCCCGCACGGAGACGATCGTTCCGCCGCCGCGCCGTTCCCTCGCCGAAATGGCGCGTGCCGCTGCGCGAGGCCGCTTGGGCGCTGGTCCTGCCTTTCATCATCATCTTCGGGCTGAAGTTCGGCGTGTTCACGCCGACCGAGGCCGCCGTCGTGGCTGCGGTCTACGCGATCGTGGTGGCGACCCTCGTTTACCGTGAGCTGAGCGTGCGAAAGCTCTACCAGGTGTTCGTCGCCGCGCGCGAAGACGAGCTCCGTGGTCATGTTCCTCGTCGCCGCGGCGGCTGTCAGCGCCTGGCTGATTACGGTGGCGAACATCCCCGGCCAGGTGATCGCGCTTCTGCAGCCGCTCCTCGGCAGCCCGACACTCCTGATGGTCGCAATCATGATCCTGGTCATGCTTGTCGGCACCTCGATCGACATGACGCCGACGATCCTGATCCTCTCGCCGGTGCTGATGCCGCTAGTCAACGCCGCCCGGATCGACCCGGTCTATTTCGGCGTCGCTCTTCATGATCAACACTGCGATCGGCCTGATCACGCCGCCGGTCGGCGTCGTCCTCAACACCGTGGCAGGAGTCGGCCGGCTAAGCATGGATGGGGTCGTCACGCGGGGTCATTCCTTTCATGATCGCGGAGTTCGTGATCATGTTCGCGCTGGTCCTGTTTCCGCAGCTGGTCCTGGTTCCGGCGCACTGGTTCTACTGAGCCTTCCAAGCCCATGAATGGGCCCGGCGTTCGCGGCTATCCCGCGGCGCCGACACGATGAAGCCTCGCTACCTGCTGGCAGTCGCCGCGAGCGTGTTCGCCACTTCCGCCGCAGGCCAGGCCGAGCCCGAGGTGACCCAAGACGGCAGCTGGCTGGCGACGATCCAGGCCGCTGACGGCAGCCGCCAATCCGCGCGGTTCGTGATCCGGGAGTTCAGCGGCGACTGGATCGGCGCCGGCGGGCGGAGCCCGGCGACGGCCGGCGCCTGCGCCGGCAAGAAACTGCCAATCACGGTGCAGGCGAGCACGCCCGGAGCGCTCGACTTCACCGTCTGGGGGTCCCAGATCTCGCCCGAAGTGCGCCAACCTGACGATCGAGGGCAAAGCCGTCGGCAAGGACGTGTTCGAGGGCACGGTCGAGTCGATCGGCACGATCCGCGTGACGCGCCGGTAGGACTCGCGCCAAGCTCGCAGCCCACGATCTGCACATCGGAGCGTGGGGGCGACGAAGCGGGTATCGCGAGGACCAGCGCGCATGCGCACTTCGCTCACGCGACCGGGTCGCGATTCGTTCGATCATGGCTTGATCGTCGATCCCGATTGACAGGCGGAAGCCGGTTCCTATACTGCCTCAGTCCCCGCAAAACAAAACGCCGTTCTCTCAGACAGAACTTCAGCACCGAGGGCGATCAAGCGGCGGCAAATCAACGCGACAGCAGAACCACTTGGAAAGGTCAATCATGAGGAGCAAGACAATGAACACGACTCAACGCGGCCTGACTGCCGGCGTGGTGTCACTCACAGCGATGGCCGGCGCGTGGGCGCAAGGCGCCCCGACAAACGGCAACCTGCCCCCGGGCGCTAAGCCCTCGAGCTGGGATCCAACGTACAACGTGTGCCGCGGCACCGATCCGCACTGCTACCACGAGTGGAACGCGAGCCGGCCTAACAAGGTCCTGATCTACAGCCGGACGGCGGGCCCTCGCCACGCCAACATCGGCACCGCGCTCGCCGCCGGCCTGAACCCGCCGCTGAACGCCAACAACGTCGCTCAAGCCGCCCTGGTCAGCTGGCTGGCGGCCGAAGGCATCAGCGCCGACGTTACCGAAGACGCTAGCGTCCTCGGCAACGTCGGCACCGCCAGCTACAAGGCCATCATCTTCCTCAGCAACAGCCGCGACGCGCTGTGGAAGCACGGTACGGCGATCAGCACGACGTCGGCGGTCAACACGTCGACCAATGCCTACCTCGACGCTGCAAAGGTCGCGCTGCGCCAGTTCATGCGCGGCGGCGGCGGCTTCGTGGCGATCCACAACGCGTTCGGCACCGAGTACAACTGGCCGTGGTACGAGGGCCTGCTTGGCAATGCCAATTACTATTCCCATGGCCCGTTCCAGAACGGAACGCTCAACATCGTCGGCTCGGCCGACTCGTCGACCGCCGGCCTGCCGTCGACGATTCCGTTCAAGGACGAGTGGTACGACTTGGTGCCATACCCGACCAACGTGAAGTTCCTGGTGACGGTCGACGAGACCACGCTTGCGGGCAAGGACAGCAATCATCCGGGCCACGGCAGCTTCCACCCGGTTGCATGGTGCCAGTATTACGACGGCGGCCGCGCGTGGCTGACGACTCTGGGCCACGACACCCTGCCCTTCCAGGACGGTTCGGGTTCGCCGGGCCAGGCCGAGTTCCACAAGCTCATCGTCGGGGGCATCAAATCGGCGATGGGCCTGACGCCTTTCTGCCAGTAATTCAGTTGCAGGGCTGACAAAGCCGCCCGCGGGCCGAGAGACCCGCGGGCGTTTTCAATTTGTCGAGACACGCAAACGTCTATCGCTGCCTTTGATCCCACGGCGCGCCACCGTCGTAGCCACCAATGAAGACGCCCCGCGCGAGCGGGGCGTCTTCGGTATCGGAGAAATCCGGCAGATTGCGCCTTAGGCGGCCGTGGTGTCAGCCCCCTTTTCGGCGCGGCGGCCGCGCTTCACGGCGCCGATGCCAGCCAACCCTAGAAGCATCAGCGCCCATGTCTCGGGCTCCGGAACTGCGGCGACTGCAAGCTCGGCGCTCGCGATGGCGCTGCCGGAGAGCGTGTAGTACGCCGCCTCGCCCGCAGCCAGTGTGTACGTCCAGGCTGTAATGGCCGGAGTCGATCGTGCCGGTGCCGCCGGTCAAGTTGTTCGACAGCAAGCCATCGCTGAAGCTAATGGTGTCCTGGCTGTCGGTAGAACGCAGCAGGTTCAGCGTGGTCTGCGAATAGTTCGCCGTCGTGCTGCCCGGCGTCGCGACGCTCATGTCGTAGAAGAGGTCGAACGTGATCGTGCCGCCGGTGAGGGCGCCGTCACTGTCGAGCAGCACGAAGGTGCCCTCTTGGCTGCGCGGTCGCGTTGGCGGAGTTCGGCAGCAGCGGCGGAGAGTGTGCCGCGGTGGCCTGGGCCGACAGGTTGAAGCCCGCCGTCGTCAGTTGTGTCGACGCATCGGTGAAATTCACCGTGTTGCCGGTGGCCTTCGTGTTCGCCGTCTGCGCAAGCTGGTTCGGGCCCAGATTCCAGTCGGAGGCGCTGAAGCTGGTCGGGCCCTGGGCTCCCAGAAGACCGCCGGCTTCGAGCGCGGTCATGGTGTAGCTCTGGAACATGTCGGTCGCAAAGGCGAAGTTGCCGGAAAAATCTGCGGCGCTGACCGTAAACGACGTGATGTTGACGCTCGCGGTTCCGGCCATCGCGGGCGCGGCGCAGAACGCTAAGGCGATCGCCAGGCCGAGCGCCCTCGGCTCGGGGACCGCAAGCCGGTAGGGCGAATATGTTTGCATTGCTCTCTCCATGTTGATCGGTTGTTCGGCCTGCCACGCGATCCCTTCTCGGCCAGCGCGCTCAGCTTGGCGGCGGCTGAAACGTGGTTCTATCCAACAGAACGCCGTTGCGAAATGGTAAGGGTCGACGAAAATGATGTCAAACTAGGGCGACCCCTGATAGAGCAGCCTAGCGGCCGCGCGAGGCGCGCTCGAAGACCACTTTCCATCCCCCCTGTTCGCGGGGGTACAAACAACGACTCGCCCAATGAAATTTCTCGTCCTGCATGGCCCGAACCTCAATCTATTCGGGCGCCGCGAGCCGCACATCTACGGCACGACGACCCTGGCGGAAATCAACGAGCGGCTTGCATCGCCTCGCCGACGAGCGCGGCGTCGAGCTCGAGACGCTGCAGTCGAATCACGAAGGCGTGCTGGTCGACAAGCTGCACGAGGGAATCGATACGCTCGATGGCGCGCTGCTCAATCCGGCCGCGCTGACCCAGCACGGCGTCGCCCTCCACGACGCGATCAAAGCGATGCCTTTCCCGGTGCTCGAGATCCACATGACCAACATCGCCACGCGCGAGCCGTGGCGCGACCACTCGATCATCTCGTCGGCCGTCAAGGCGACCATCCAGGGGCTCGGCTGGCGCTCGTACACCGCCGGCCTGGACGCCCTCATCGGCCTCGTGACAAGAGATAAGGAAGAGGCCAAGGCGCCGCGCGGCGCCGCGGCGAAGGGCAAAGAAAGGGCAGCGCCAAGCACTCACGCGGAGGCAAGCAACGATGAAGATCAGCAGACCGTCAGACATGTCGAGCCTTCGACCCGGCGTATGCGGTTGCCATGGAGGCTGCTGCGCGCCGTAATCGGGACGGCAGTGATTGCGTCGATCGCGCCCTCGGTCGACGCCGCGGAGCAGGCGCCGCCGACACCATCGGCGACCTCGGCCGCTTCGATCACGGCCGACCTCGCCGATCCGCGCGAGCTCGACGCCTCTCGGCGACCGCCTGCTCTTCGTCGCGTACCACCCGTCGGTCAGCGTGGCGCTTTTCAGCGTCTCGAAGACGACCGGCGCGGTCGAGCGGCTGGATGCCGTCAGCCCCGGCTTTCGTGGCGCGTTCCCGAGCGGCCTGGTGCGCTTCAACGACTCGGTGTACTTCGCGATGAACGACGGCCTGAGCGGGCGCGAACTCTGGGCCAGCGACGGCACCGCCGCCGGCACGCGCCAAGTGCTCGACATCGCGCCCGGCGCCGAGGACTCGATCCCGGCCGGCTTGACGGTGTTCGATGGCCAGCTCTACTTCTCGGCACAGCGCGGCACCGCAGCACCGCGACTCTGGTCGACACGCGGCGACCGCGCCTCGACGCAGCCGGTCGCGGGCGCCGCGGCGCTCGGCAACCCGCGCCAGTTCACGGTCGCCGGCGGCCGCCTCTACTTCAGCGCGACCGATCCCGAGCACGGCGAGGAGCTGTGGACGATCGACCGTGCCGGCGCGGCGCCGCGCCTGGTGCGCGACATCCGGCCCGGCCCCGAAGACTCGGGCGTCGCGCAACTCACCGCGCGTCGGCAACACGCTCTTCTTCGTCGCCCATGACGGCCGCCACGGCAGCGAGCTGTGGAGGACCGACGGCACGACCGACGGCACCGTGCTCGTGAAGGACATCCGTCCTGGCTTCGACGGTTCGCGGCCGAGCTACCTGGTCGCCGCCGGCGCGTGGCTCTTCTTCGCCGCTGACGACGGCGTGCACGGCAGGGAGCTCTGGAGGAGCAACGGCACCGAGCAGGGCACGGTGCTTGCGGCCGATATCCGGCCCGGCCCGGGCAGCTCTGGCGTCGGCCTACCTGGCATCGATCGGCAGCTCGGTCTACTTCAGCGCGACGAATGGGCGCGACGGCCGGGAGCTGTGGCGCAGCAACGCGAGCGATGGCGCCACGGCAATGGTCCGCAGGTTGCTGCCCGGCGCCGAAGGCTCGTTGCCCAACCACCTCACGCCGATCGGCGATCGCCTCTATTTCTCGGCGGCCGACGGTGATCGACAACAACAGCCGTGGCGTACCGATGGCACGGCGACGGGCACCGAGCGCATCGGCACGGCGTTCGACCCCGATCGGGCTGGCCTACCCGAGCGGGTTCACGCCGTTCGGCGACGGTGTCGCGTTCGCGGCGCGCGATGCTGGCGGCAAGGAACGGCTGTGGCTGCTCGACGCGACGGGTACGGTGCGCCGCCTCGGCATCGCCGCGCCCTGAGCCGTCGACTGGCGCGAGCGGAAAAAAGCCGCGCGGAGAGCGGCTTTTTCATGGATCGAGAACGAGTTCGGCGCCGCGGCGCCGTCGGCAGACCTATTGAACCACGATCTTTCCCGTCGAGCGCGGGTTCTGGCAGTCGTTGAAGAAATACTCGCCCGCCTGCGTGAAGGTGTAGCTCGCCGATTGACCCGGAGTCAGTGAGAAGTTGAACAGCCCCTCGAAGAACTGGGTTGCGCAGTGGGTATTGGCGTTGCCGCCGGGATTCGTGAACGTTACCGTGGTGCCGAGCGGGACCTGCATGAAGGTCGGGAACATGCCGTTGGTCGAGCCGCTGTTGATCGACTGCTCCGCGGAGGTTGCCGAAGATTTGCCGAGCAGCACGGTGTTGCCCACGCTCGCACCGGTGACGGGGTTGCCCGATACCGGACGCCGCAGCGCGGGCGGTTTCGGCGTCGGCTGCTGCGGAACCTGCGTCGCGCCGAGCTTGAACGCGATCAGGTTGTCGCCCAACGGCACGCCGGTGAGGCCGCCGGTGCCGTACGGGATGCCCGTGCCTTGCGCGAGGATCGCGACGTATTGCTGGCCGTCGATCTCGTACGTGATCGGGCTCGCGCTGATCGCGGCACCGGTCTGGAAGCGCCACAGCTCGCGGCCGCTGGTCGCGTCCATCGCGATCAGGTTGCCGTCGGGCTGGCCGATGAACAGCAGGTCGCTCGCCGTGGTCAGGATGCCGTTGAAGTGGGCCAGCTCATACGGCATCGCCTTCTTCCAGCGCACGGGTTCGTCGACGGATCGATGGCGACGACGGCGCCGGTCATGTATTCACCCGGCGGCCGCAGGCCATTGCTGCCCTCGTTCAGCGAGTGCGACGCGCCGACGTAGCCCATGCCGGTGTAGACCAGCTTGGTGCTCTGGCTGAACGAGAGCTGGCTGGTGTCGGCGCCGCCGCCGTGGCCGGGGAAGCTCAGCACCGGCGCGCCGTCCCAGTGCTCGGCCCAGAGGCAGCCGGTGGGGTAGTTGGGTACGGCGCGGTTCGGGCTGCCGGGCACGGGGCCGCCGAGCGGCTCGGTCACCGGGCAACTCTCGGTCCAGCCGCCCTGGCGCGGGCGCGGCTGGGTCGGCCAAGACGTCCTGGCGCGCGTCGGTCGGCACCGGCACCTCGTCGATGCCGAGCGGGGCCGAGCCGTCGAAGCGGTCGAGGATGTAGGCTTGGCCCGTCTTGCCGGTGATGAACACGAGCTTGCGCATCTGGCCGTTGATCGGCACATCGACGAGCACGACGCCCATGTTCTCCATGTCCCAGTGGTCGTGGTGGACCATCTGGAAGTGCCACTTGTAGGCGCCCGTCTTCAGGTCGAGCGCGACCACCGACGACGAGAACAGGTTGATGCCCGGCCGCGTCGAGGCGTTCTGCGAAGAGCCGCTGCGGTTGTTGCCGAAGACCCAGAAGACCGTGTTCGTCTCGGGATCGACCGCCGGGTGCAGCCACGGCGTGGCGCCGCTGCGCTGGGCCAGCGGCAACCCGCCCCAGGTGTCGTCGCCGAGGTCGCCCGGGTTCTGCGGCACGCCCCAGAAATTGCTCAGCAGGGTGCCATTGGTCGCGTCGACCATCAGGCCGGAACCGGTCGTCCCGTCGGTCGTGCCGATGTACAGGCGCTTGTCGAAATAGACCAGTGCGTTCTTGCCGACGTTGCCGACGTTGGCGTAGCTCTTGCGCCACTGCTCGACGCCGGTGTTGATGTCGAGCGCGACGAGCGCGTTGTTGGTGCCGAGCGTGTAGACGAGGCCGAGGTCTTTCGCGACCGCCGCACCGCGTCGCGTGCTGCCGGCCACCGCGGCCGTCCACTTGATCGCGCCGGTCTTGCCGTCGATCGCGATCACCTTGCCGGCCGACTCGACGTAGATCACGCCGTCGACGACGACCGGCGTGCTCTGGTTGTCGATGCCGACACCACCGTTGACGTGGGTGAGCCACAGGCCGCCGAGGGTCTTCACATTGCTGCGCGTGACCTGTTTCAGCGACGAGTAGTTCTGGTTGCCGAGGTTGCCGCCGACCTTCGGGAAGTCCTGGTCGCCCGGGGTGCAACAGCTGGCCAGATCGGCCGCCGTGGCGGCATGAGAAGCAGCCGGAATCGCGATCACGCCAGCGGACAGCAATGCTGCCGCGAGAGTCTTCAGTTTCATGTTGTCTCCGTTCGTTCGACGCCAAGAGCTCGGGAGGGGCGACGGTTCTATCCTGCAGAACGCCGTTTTAAAATGCTACGGCACAGAGGTTTGCGGTGTCAATCGGGTTTGCCGCCGGTGCGCGTGCTTTCGACGTGCAGGCGCGACCGAGCCGCCGGCGCTGTGCGCGTCGGCGAGGCGGGTGTTGCGTTGTGGCCGGTGCCGGGCCGGATCGTCTCTCGGAGACGGCGGCTTCGGACTTTCCGCTAGGCGCGGCGAGCCGTGTCGGCCTTGCTGCGAGCGGCGCTTTTCGCCGCGGCGCGCGGCACGTTCCATCCGGCGAGCGTCGGGTCGTCGACGTTGCCGCCGAAGGTGCGCGTCAGCTCCTTTGCGTACTTGAAGAGGATCGGCACGATCCGGGCCTCTCCCGCGGCCTCGATCCGATAGCGCGGCCCCGAGACGCTGAGCGCGCCGACGAGCGTGTTGCCCGGCCCGAGGACCGGTGCCGCGATTGCAGCGGTCTCGGAGTCGCGCTCACCGAACGACGCCGCGTACATCTTGCGGCGGATCTCCTCGAAGCGTTCGCCGCGGCCGTTGGTGAAGGCGCGCAAGCACGTGGCCGGCAGCGCCGACCGTCAGCGGCAGGCGGTCGCCGACGTGGATCGAGTCGCGCACCGCGCGGCTCGCTTCGATTCGGTGCAGGCAGACCCGCTTGTCATCCTCGCAGACGTAGAACGACGCGCCCTCATGGACTTCGGCACTGAGACGCTCGAGCACCGGCGGGACGATCTCGGAGGTCTTGAAGTGGCGCTGATAGAGCGAGCCCAGGTGCAGCACCTTGGAGCCGAGGCGGTACGAGCCGTCCGCGCTGCGCAGGACGTAGCCGAACCTCTCGAGCGACTTCAGCAGGCGCAGCACCGTGCTCTTGTAGAGATCGGTGCGCTTCGAAAGCTCGGCGAGCGTGACCTTGTCGTCGGTGAGCGCGTCGAGGATCGAGAGCGCGCGATCCACCGCCGCTACGCCGCCTTCTTCACTCATCGAGCTGCTCCGCCGACTGCATGTCCATGGTCGAAGGGTAGCCGATCTGATGCCTTGCAGCGCTACCTAGGACCTCTACCTAGTCGCTATCGAGGTCGGTGAAATTAGAATCAAGTTATGCTGGGCGGAACGACGGAGGATTGTCGGACGATCTGCCGTGGACCCTCGCCAGAACATTGCATGAAGAGTACTGAATCGCTGGTCCGATACGACCACTACATCGACGGGGCGGGCGTCGCGCCGGCGGGCGGCGAGTACCTGCCGACGGAAAACCCGTTCACCGGAACGGCCTGGGGCTCGATCGCCCGCGGCAATCGTGCCGACGCCGAAGCCGCGGTTGACGCGGCGCAGCGTGCCTTCGTCTCCGGCACCTGGCCGCAGCTGACACCGTCCGAGCGCGGCCGACTGCTGTGGCGCCTAGGCGACCTGGTGATCGCCAACGCGCCGCGGCTGGCCGAGATCGAGCAGCGCGACAACGGCAAGCTCTCGGGCGAAGTCGTGGCCCAGGTCAGGTACATGGGCGACTACTTCCGCTACTACGCGGGTCTGGCCGACAAGGTCCAGAGCGCTGTCATCCCGAGCGACAAGAAGGGCGTCTTCGCCTACACGCGCTACGAGCCGAAGGGCGTGATCGCGATCATCACGCCCTGGAACTCGCCGCTCACGCTGACCAGCTGGAAGCTCGCGCCGGCCCTTGCCGCCGGCTGCACGGCGGTCGTCAAGCCGTCGGAATTCACATCGGCGTCGATGCTCGAGCTGGCGCGCCTCTTCACTGAGGCGGGCTTTCCGAACGGCGTCGTCAACGTCGTCACCGGCCTGGGTCCGGAGGTCGGCGAGCCGCTGGTGACGCATCCCGCGGTCGCGCACATCGGCTTCACCGGCGGCGCGGCAGCCGGCCGCAAGATCTACGAGCTCGCGGCGAAGCATTTCAAGACGGTCACGCTCGAGCTCGGCGGCAAGTCGCCCAACATCGTCTTCGACGACGCCGACCTCGACCAGGCGGTCAAGGGCGTGGTCTCGGGGATCTTCGCGGCGTCGGGGCAGAGCTGCCAGGCGGGCTCGCGGCTGCTCGTGCAGCGCTCGATCCACGACCGCTTCGTCGCCAAGCTGATCGACTTCATGCGCGACGTCAGGCTCGGCGATCCGACCCAGGCCGACTACCCAGATCGGGCCGATCGCGACCCGGCCGCAGTTCGAGAAGATCCTCTCGTACATCGAGATCGCCAAGAGCGAAGGCGCGGTCTGCGCGCTCGGCGGTCGCAGCCGGCCCGATCTCGGCGCCGGCATGTTCATCGAGCCGACGATCTTCACCGGCGTCCGCAACGACATGCGCATCGCCCAGGAGGAAGTGTTCGGGCCGGTGCTGGCGGTGATCCCGTTCGAGGACGAAGCCGACGCGATTCGCGATCGGCAACGACGTCGCGTACGGCCTCGCGGCGGCGGTCTGGACGCGCGACTTGCGCCGCGCCATGCTGATGGTCGACAAGCTCCAGGCCGGGACCGTCTGGGTCAACAACTACCGCGCGACCAGCTTCACATCGCCCTTCGGCGGCTACAAGGAGTCGGGTATCGGCCGGGAGTCGGGCACCGAGACGATCAAGGAGTACCTGCATACCAAGTGCGTATGGATCTCGTCCGACCCGGATGTGCCGAACCCGTTCGTGAAGCGCTGACAGCGGCCGTGTCGCGAGGAACCAGCCGATGAGCCGCGCCCTGGCAGGAGTTCGCGTCCTCGACCTGACCAACGTCCTGGCGGGGCCGTTTTGCGCCTATCAGCTGGCCCTGCTCGGCGCCGACGTGATCAAGATCGAGGTGCCCGAGGGCGGCGATCTGGCGCGCCAGCTCGGCGCCGACGCCGGCCTGAACTCGCGCCACATGGGCGCTTCGTTCCTGGCCCAGAACGCGGGCAAGAAGTCGGTCACGCTGAACCTGAAGACGTCCGAGGGCAAAGACGTGCTGCGTCGCCTCGTCGAGTCGGCCGACGTCCTGGTCGAGAACTTCCGACCCGGCGTGATGGCCCGCCTCGGCGTTTCCTACCCGGAGCTCAAGGCGATCAACCCGAAGCTCGTCTATTGCGCGATCTCGGGCTTCGGCCAGGAGGGGCCGATGAAGGGCGCGCCGGCCTACGACCAGATCATCCAGGGCCTGTCGGGGATGATGAGCGTGACCGGCACCGCCGAGAGCGCGCCCTTGCGCAGCGGCTTTCCGGTCGCCGACACGCTGGCCGGAATGACCGCCGCGTTCGCCATCGCCAGCGCGCTGGTGCGCCGCAACGCTTCCGGCGAGGGTGCCTTCATCGACGTCTCGATGCTCGACTCGGCACTCACGGCGATGGGCTGGGCGGTGTCCAACTTCCTGATCGCCGACGTCGAGCCGCGGCCGCACGGCAACGACAACTTCACCGCCGCGCCGTCGGGAGCGTTTCGCGCCCAGGACGGCCTGATCAACATCGCCGCCAACAAGCAGGAGCAGTTCGAGGCGCTGGTGCACGCGCTCGGTCGCGAAGACCTGGCCCGCGATCCGCGCTTCGCCCTGCGCGAGAGCCGCAAGGCGCACCGACGCGAGCTGACGCTCGAGCTCGAGAAGTCGCTGCAGGCGCGAAGTCTGCGCCGAGTGGCAAGCGGTGTTCAACAAGATTGGCGTGCCGGCCGGCTGCGTGCTCTCGGTACCGCAGGCGCTGGCACTGCCGCAGGTGGCGCAGCGCGAGTTGCTCAAGACCTTCGACGACGTGCCCGGCATCGAGCGGCCGTTGACGATCGCCCGCACCGGGTTTCGCCTCTCCGACGGCGATCCCGACGTGAGCTCGCCGCCGCCGCTCCTGGGCGAGCACACCGATGAGGTGCTGCGCGAGCGCGGGCTTCAGCGCCGACGACGTCGCCCGGCTGCGCGCGAAGGGCGCGATATGAGTGCGAAAGGCGGCAAGAGCACCAAGAGCGCCGAGGAGCGGCTCGAAAGCGCGAGCGACTGGTGGTCGACCTCGATCATCGACATCGAGCCCGGGAAGATCCGGATCCGCGGCTACCCGATCCAGGAGCTGATCGGCAGGCTGCGCTTTCCCGAGATGGTGTGGCTGATGCTGCGCGGCGAGATTCCGGCACCGGCACAGGCGGCGCTGCTCGAAGCGGCGCTGGTGGCAGCGGTCGACCACGGGCCACACGCGCCGTCGATCGCCATCGCGCGCATGGGCGTGACGTGCGGCCTGCCACTCAACGGCGCGATGGCGTCGGCGATCAATGCGCTCGACGACGTCCACGGCGGCGCCGGCCAGCAGTGCATGGAGCTGCTCGACGCGATCGACGCCGCTGCTGGCCAGCGTGACGCGAGCGATGACGTCGTCGCTCGCGTGCTTGCCGCCTATCGCGCCGTGCACGGCAAGATCGTCCCCGGCTTCGGCCATCGTTGGCATGGCGTCGACCCGCGCGCGGTACGGCTCCTGCAACTCGTCGCCGATGCCGAGCAGGCCAGAGTCGTCGCGGGACGGTTCGCGCGTCATGCCCAGGCGGTCGAGCGGATCCTCGAGGCAGAGAAACAGTCGCCGATCCCGATGAACATCGATGGCGCGACCGCTGTCATCTACTCCGAGTTGGGCTTCGCGCCCGCGCTCGGGCGCGGCATCTTCATCCTGTCGCGATCGGTCGGCATCCTGGCCCATGCCTGGGAGCAGACGGGGCAGGGCGGACGGATCAAGGGGCCGATGTCGCCCGACATTCCCTATCGATACACGGGGGCCGGGCCGCGGTCCCTGAATCCCCAGTGAGGCAGATCCCATGAAGCAACTCATCTCGCACCAGCTCGTCAAGTACCTCGAAGGTCGCGGCGTCGAGTACCTGTTCGGCCTTTGCGGCCACACCAACATCGCGGTCCTGGCCGCGCTCAAGGGCTCGTCGATCAAGTTCGTCAACACACGCCACGAGCAGATCGCTGCGCACATCGCCGACGGCTATGCGCGCGCCAAGCACACGACCGCGGTCGTGCTCTCGCACCTCGGCCCGGGCCTGACGAATGCATCGACCGGCGTCGCCAACGCGGCGCTCGACTCGATCCCGATGGTAGTGATCGCCGGCGACATCCCGAGCCACTACTACGGCAAGCATCCGCACCAGGAAGTCAACCTCCATGCCGATGCGTCGCAGTCCGAGATCTACCGGCCGTTCGTGAAGCGCGTCTGGCGCGTCGAGCGGCCCGACCTGTTCCCCGAGATCATCGACAAGGCGTTCCAGCTCGCCGAGAGCGGCCGGCCCGGGCCGGTGCTGGTGTCGGTGCCGATGGACATCTTCTCGATGGAAGTCGATACCGCGCTCTTCGCCCGCCTGGCGAACCACACGCGGGCGCTGCACAAGCCGTCGATGGACGAACCGACCGGCGAGAAGATCATTCGCGCCCTGCTCGAGGCGCGCACGCCGCTGATCTACGCAGGCGGCGGCGTGCTGCTCGCCGACGCGGCCGAGGAATTGCGCGAGCTCGCGAGCCATCTCGCGATCCCGGTCGCGCACACGCTGATGGGCAAGGGCGCGCTGCCCGACGACCATCCGCTGACGCTCGGCATGACGGGCTTCTGGGGCACCAAGTTCGTCAACGACAAGTGCCTGGCGGCAGACTGGATCCTCGGCCTCGGCACGCGCTTCGCCGAAGCCGACTGCAGCTCGTGGGACGCCGAGTTCACGTTCAGCATGCCGCCGTCGAAGCTGATCCACATCGACATCGATTCGAACGAGATCGGCCGCAACTTCCCGGCCGAGATCGGCGTCGTCAGCGACCTCAAGGAGGCGTTGATCGTCCTCAATCGGGTCGCGAAGAAGCTGGTCCCGCGCGCGCGCACGAACGCCAAGCTCGTCGGCGAGATCGAGGCCTACCGCACCGAATTCGTCGCCGGCAACCGCAAGCACGCGACGAGCGACAGCTTCCCGATGCGCCCGGAGCGGATCCTCGCCGCGGTGCGCGAGGTCCTGCCGCGCGACGCCATCATCACCACCGACGTCGGCTGGAACAAGAACGGCGTCGGCCAGCAGTTTCCGATCTACACCCCGGGCAGCATCCTGACGCCGGGCGGCTTCGCCACCATGGGCTTCGGCGCGCCGGCGGCGATCGGCGCCAAGCTGGCGTGTCCGGACAAGGTCGTGCTTGCCCTCGTCGGCGATGGTGGCTTCGGCCAGAACCCCTCGGCGTTGGCGACGGCGGTCGAGCAGAATGTGCCGGTCGTCTGGGTGATCATGAACAACTTCGCCTACGGAACCATCGCCGGGCTGCAGATGGCCCACTACGGGACGACGATCGGCTGCGTCTTCGAGAAGGACGGCGCGCCCTATTCGCCCGACTTCGCGGCGGTCGCTCGCGCCTACGGCGCCGAGGGCGTGCAGATCAAGTCGGCCGACGAGTTCAAGTCGGTCCTGACACGCGCGGTCGCCTCGGGCAAGCCGTTCGTGATCGACGTGGCGATGCTCAACGAGCCGGTGCCGACGGCGGGCCACTGGAACATCAATGACATCTACTCTCCCGGTCGCTCGGTCTCGCATGTCGCGGTGCCCTGAGAGGACGCCGATGCGAGCAGGCAGGGCGGCATGAAGGAATACGTCCTCGACCTCGCGCCGCCTCCTCCGACGGAGCGCGTCGCTGAGCCCGAACTCATGCCGCCGCCGGCGCGCAGCTACCGGCGGTCGATCGTTCTGGTGATCGTGCTCGGAGCGCTCGCGCTCGCGTTTTCGTATGCCGCGCTGATCGGTTTTTTCGGCGCGAGCCAAGCTTCGATCGAGACCGCGGCCGCATCCGGCCCGACGTTCGCGTCCGCCACGCCGACGCAGGCGCAGGCGCAGGCGCAGACGCAGACGCAGGCGCGGACGCAGGCTCAGCACGCCAATATGCAGCCTGCTCAGGCCGACGTCGTCGAGCAAGAGGCCGAGGTGGCGCCGAGCCGGATCACGCGCGAGCATGGTCGCTATCTGATTGAGCTCCATTCGACCGCGATCGGACCAGCCCTCGACATGCTGACCAAGGCGACCGGAGCGACCGTCCATGGCAGCGACGTCCTGGCGGGCAACGCCGCGCGCATCACGCGGACCGTCGCGACCGACTCGGCGCTCGAGGCGTGGCAGGCGGTCTTCGGCGGGGTCGCCAATTTCGCCGCCACGTGCAGCCACGGTGCTTGCGCTGTCCGATTCGTGCCGTCCGTAGCACCGTCGCCCGCGACGATGATGGCCCGGACACCGCCGCCCGCCGCCATCGTGCAGGCGGCCGACGAGCCGCAGCCTGACTGAGGCGTGCTCAGGGCATCAGATCATCGCCAGCCGGGTCGGGCCTTTTGGCGGCGGGAACAGGCGATCGAGCTCGCGCAGCTGCGCTGGTGTGAGCGGATGCTCGAGCGCGCCGGCGTTCTCGCGGACTCCTTCGCGCTTGCCGGCCTTGGGGATTGCGATGACGCCGTCTTGGGCCACGAGCCAGGCGAGCGCGACCTGCGCCGGTGTCATCGCCTGCTGCTTCGCGAAATCGACCAGCGCCCGTGTCCGCAGCAACCGGCCCTGATCGAACGGCGAGTACGCCATCAGCGGCATGTGCTGGCGACGCAGCCACGGCACGAGATCCCATTCGACGCCGCGCTTAGCGAGGTGATAGAGCACCTGGTCGGTCTGCGCCGCGGCGCCCGCCGGGATCGCACGCAAGGCCTGCATCAACTTCGGGTCGAAGTTGCTCACGCCCCAATGGCGGATCTTGCCCTCGCGCAGCAGCGCTTCGAAGGCGTGAACCATTTCGTCGAGCGGCACCTCGCCCGGCCAGTGCAGCAGATAGAGGTCGATCGTCTCGACGCGCAGGCGCTGCAGGCTGTGGTTGCAAGCGGCGTGCATCGCCCGCCGCGATGCGTGGTGCGGATAGACCTTGGTGACGAGAAATACTTCGTCGCGTCGGCCCGCGATCGCCTCGCCGACCAGCGTTTCGGAGCGGCCATCGCCGTACATCTCGGCGGTGTCGATCAGCGTCAGGCCGAGATCGATGCCGAGCCGGAGGGCGGCGATCTCCTCGTCGCGCCGCGTCGGATCGTCACCGACGTTCCAGGTCCCTTGGCCGAGCGCCGGCACGCTCTCGCCCGAAGGCAGCTCGACTCGCTTCATGGCGTCGAGTATTGCTGGCCGATCGAAGCCGTCAAGCGTCCCGGCGGCGGACAATCGCGGCACCGCCGCCGCCACCAGTCCCGCCGATGCCCCGACCCCTCGACGATCCGCTCCACGACCGCGAGGTCGGCTCGCGCGACAGCACCCTCGACACGACCCGGATCGACGACGTCCGGATCGGCGCCGTCCGGCCGCTGATCACGCCGGCGCTGCTGCAGGAGCGCGTGCCGGTGAAGAGCGACACGCTCGCGCTCGTCGAGGACAGCCGCGCGGCGATCGCGGCGATCCTGCGCGGCAGGGACGACCGCCTGCTGGTCGTCGTCGGGCCGTGCTCGATCCACGACCACGACCAGGCGATCGAGTACGGACGCCGTCTCAAGGCCGTGGCCGACGAGCTGCACGACGATCTCTTCGTCGTCATGCGCGCCTATTTCGAGAAGCCGCGCACGACCGTCGGCTGGAAGGGCTACATCAACGATCCGCATCTCGACGGCAGCTTCGCCATCAACGAGGGCCTGGAGCGCGCGCGCCGCCTGCTGCTCGAGCTGACGATGCTCGGCGTGCCGACCGGCACCGAGTTCCTCGACCTGCTGAGCCCGCAGTTCATCGCCGAGCTGGTCGCGTGGGGCGCGATCGGCGCGCGCACGACCGAGAGCCAGAGTCATCGCCAGCTGGCATCGGGACTGAGCTGCCCGGTCGGCTTCAAGAACGGCACCGACGGCAGCATCCAGGTCGCGGCCGACGCGATCCTGGCGGCGCGCTCGTCGCATGCCTTCATGGGAATGACCAAGATGGGCGTCGCGGCGATCTTCGAGACCCGCGGCAACGACGACTGCCACGTCATCCTGCGCGGCGGCAAGGCGCCGAACTACGACGATGCCAGCGTCGCGGCGAGTTGCGCCGTGCTCGCGCGCCGCGGGGCTCCGGCCGCAGGTGATGATCGACGTCTCGCACGGCAACAGCGCCAAACGCCATGAGCGCCAGATCGCGATCGCGAACGAGCTCGCAGCGCGAATCGGCGCGGGCGAGCGACGTATCTTCGGGCTGATGATCGAGAGCCATCTCGAGGGCGGCCGGCAGGACCTCGTGCCCGGCGTTCGCCCGCGCCAGGGCGTCTCGATCACCGACGCCTGCATCGGCTTCGCCGAGACAGTGCCGGTGCTGCGCTCCCTCGCCGCGGCGGTCGCCGCACGGCGGGCCGGGACGGCGCCGGTCAGCGACGGAGCGTCCGGTGGCTGACAAAGTGGTGGTGTTTTATGGGTCGTACCGATCCGATCGCATGGGGATCCGGCTCGCGAACTACATCGTCGCCGGGCTCAAGGCGCGCGGTGCGGAAGCCGAGCTCGTCGATGCCAAGGCGGTCGACCTGCCGATGCTCGACCGCATGTACAAGGAGCACCCGAAGGGCGCAGCTCCGGCCGCGCTCGAGGACCTCGCGGAACGGATTCGCCACGCCGATGCTTTCGTCTTCGTCACCGGCGAATACAACTGGGGACCGCAACCGGGCCTGAAGAATCTGACCGATCACTTCCTGGAGGAATGGTTCTGGCGCCCGGCGGCGATCGCGAGCTATTCCGCGGGCCGCTTCTCCGGTGTCCGCTCGGGCTCGATCTGGCACGCCATCCTTTCGGAGATGGGAATGGTTGTCGTCTCGAGCACCTTGGCGGTCGGGCCGATCTCGCAGACGCTCGATGCCGACGGCAAGCCGATCGGCAGCCCCGGCGATCAGTTGCAAAAGGCGTTCCCGCGCTTCGCCGACGACCTCGCGTGGTGGACCGAAGCGGCACGCGAGCAGCGGACGCGCCGCGCGCCCCCGTACTAGCGCGTCAAGCGTCGCGTCGCTAGGCGTCACCCAGCCAGCGCACGAGGACCGGGCCGGCGATGACGAGCCAGCACGCCGCCGACATCAGCAGTGCCGTCGCGACCGCAGCGCTGCCGAGATCCTTGGCCTGCCCCGAGAGGGGATGGCGCTCGAGCGAGATTCGGTCGATCGCCGCCTCGATGGCCGAGTTCAGGAACTCGACGACGACGACGAGCAGCATCGACAGCACGAGCAGCAAGCGCTCGAGCACAGGCACCGGCAACAGTGCCGCAGCGGGGATCAGCACGGCACAGGCGAGCAGCTCCTGCTGGATTGCCGTCTCGCGCCGCACTGCGTGGCGCAGGCCAGCGAGCGAATAGCCCCATGCGTTGACCAGCCGACGCACGCCAGTTGCGGCCGGGTAGGGATCGTCGGGCGGTAGTGGCTTCAGGTGCTCGGCGCCGTGGTGTGGGCGCCCCTCGATGCGGCGGCCCATCATATCGTCGCGATTGCAAGCGACCGGCGCGCCGCCGGCGTGCGACTGCCTCTGTACAACCAAGCAAGCAAGGGAGCCGAACCATGAATGCAACCTACAAGCCCGACGTGTTGCTGGAACGCCGGCTCTCGGGCAGGCTGATCGACGTCTACATCCGCTTCACCCTCGTCATCGCGCTGGCGGTGCTGTGCTATCAGGTGTTCGCGCCATTCCTGTCGTTGATGGTGTGGGCGATGATCCTGGCAATCACGCTCTACCCGGCGCAGCAGACGCTGGCGCGCCGCCTCGGTGGCAGGCATGGATTGGCCGCGATCCTTTTGGTCCTGGCGGGGATGGTGCTGATCGTCGCACCGACAGGCGTGCTGTTGCTGTCCCTCGGCGACTCGATCCACCAGCTGATCGGCGGCGTCCGCGACAACACCCTGCAGGTCCCGGCACCACCGGCGAGCGTCGCCGGCTGGCCGGTCGTCGGCGAGAAGGTGTCCGGCCTTTGGTCGCTGGCGCACAGCGATCTGCCGGCCTTCATCCAGGGCCTGCAGCCCAAGATCGGCGAGCTGTCGAAGAAGGCGGTCGAGATGGTAGCCAGCATCGGCGCGAGCGTCCTGGCGTTCCTCGCCTCGTTCCTCGTCGCCGGAGTCATCATGACCTTCGGTGGCGCAGGCGCGAGGAGCAGCCGGGCGATCTTCGACCGCATCGTCGGCAGTGAGCGCGGCGAAACGTTCACTCGGCTCTCGACCGCAACCGTCCGCGCGGTCGCGCTTGGTGTCCTCGGCGTCGCCTTCATCCAGGCGATCCTGATCGGCATCCTGCTGCTCATCGCCGGCGTGCCGTACGCGGGTCTGCTGGCGATGATCCAACTGGTGCTCGGCATCGCCCAGATCCCGGCGCTGCTCGTGACGCTGCCGGCGATCGTCTATATCTGGGCCAGCGGCGCCTACGGCACGGCGGCGGCGGTCACGTACACGGTGCTGCTCGTCCTCGCCGGCACGATCGACAACGTGCTCAAGCCGCTGATGCTCGGCCGCGGCGTCGACGCGCCGATGCCGGTGGTCCTGCTCGGCGCGCTCGGCGGCCTGGCGAGCGGCGGCATTCTCGGCATGTTCGTCGGCGCGACCTTACTGGCGCTCGGCTATCAGATCTTCATGGCCTGGGTCGCCAGCAATCCGGACAACGCACCGGCAGCGCTGGGCGAGACGCAGGCGGCCGGGTGATGGCGGCGGCTCGACTCGCGCTTGGCGCACTGACGGTCGGGACGCTGGCATTCACCGCGTTCGTTGCTCCGGTAGCGGCGTCGCCGTTCGAACCGACTGTCGAGACGATTACCGCATCCGACCCAGGCACGGTCAACACGCACATCGTGTTTGCCCGCGACGGCGTGGTCGTGATCGATGCACAGCCGGTGTCGAGCCAGGCGGCGCGCGTGGTGGAGCGGGTCAGACTCAGTCGCCTGCCTGTCCTGGCGATCGTCGTCACCCACGCCCACCCCGATCACGTCGGCGGCCTGGCCGAGCTTCGGCGCGCCTTTCCCGACGCACCGATCGTCGCCTCGGCGGCGACGGCGCGGGCGCTCCGCGACGACCTTGGCGGCTACATCGCGCAGTCGGCGGCGCTGCTCGGCCCCGACTTCGGCGCCGCGGTGCCCGTCCCTGACTGGATCGTCGTCGACCGCGAGACGCTGATGCTGGGCGGCGAGGCGTTCCGTTTCGACGAGGTCGGGCCCGGTGAAGCACTGGCGATGACCGCCGTCGTGATGCCGGCGCGACACCTCCTCTTCGGCGGCGATCTCATCGCCAACGGCATCACGCCGTTTGTCCTCGAGGGGCGTTCCGCCGCATGGCAGAAGCAGCTCGTGACCGCGGTATCGGTGTACGACGACATCGAGCGTGTCTATCCCGGCCACGGCCCGTCCGGGGGTGGCAGCGGTTTGCTATCGACGCAGGTCCGCTATCTGCAGGACCTGCGCGAAGCGGTTCGCGCCAACCTCGTCGAGGGCAGGCTCGACCCGGCCGGGCGGATCAAGGTCGTCGCCGCGATGAACGCGCAATACCCCTCGCATCGGCCCGCGGTGCCGATCGTCGATTTGCTGGAACGCGACGCCGATGCGGTCGCGCGCGAGCTTGCGGGCAGCCCATAGTGGACCGCAGGATTCTCAGCTTCCCGGCAGGCGGAAGTCGCCGCCGAGGGCGAGGTAGAGCTGGACGCGCTGGACGCGCTGCTCGGTCTGAACGCGCAGCAACGATATGTTCGCCGCATACGCCGTCAGCTGCTGCTGCGTGACGCTGCGCAGGTCGCGCGAGCCGACCTTGTAGCGCACCTGTTCCAGGTCGAGCGCGCGCGTGCTGTCGCTCAGGCTCTCGCGCAGGACGATTTCCCGCGTTCCCAGCGAAGCCTCGCTGGCGAGAGCGCTCTCGACCTCGTTGAAGGCCTTCAACGCCGTCTGTGCGTACGCCGCCGCGGCCTGCTTCTGCTCGGCGGTGCGCAACTCGACCTGGGCGGCGAGCTGGCCGCCGTTGAAGATTGGGAAGAACAGCGACGCGCCGCCGCCGAGGCTGACGTCGCCGCTGTCGTGGAGCACGAAGGTACTGCTCGTGATCGACGACAGCGCCGCCGTCAGCGAGATCCGCGGCAGACGTGCCGCGCTGGCCTCGCCGACGCGCGCGAACGCGGCGTCGAAGCGGCGCTGGGCGGCGACGATGTCGGGTCGGCGCTCGAGCAGCTCCGACGGCACGCCGGTGGCCGCCGTCGGCGCCAGCGTCGGCAGTTCCACGGGCAGCTCGAGCTCGGCCGCCGGATAGCGCCCGAGCAGGACCTCGAGCGCGCGGCGCGACTGCGCCAGGGCGAAGTCGATTTGCAGCGCGCTGTCGCGAAAGCTTTGCAGGTTGACGCGCGCCTGGGTCACATCGAGCTCGTTGCCGGCGCCGACGCGCAGGCGGTCTCCGGACAGGCTCAACAACGTCTCGGCGCTGCCGAGCATTTCGCGGACGACGCGACGCTGTTGCGCGCTCTCGCGCAGCGACGAACCAGGCCTTGGCGAGCGCGGCGACGATCGCCTGTTCGGCGGCGCGCTGGTCGGCCTGTGCCGACGCGAACTGCGCGTCCGCCGCCTCGCGCCCGTAGCGCACCCGGCCCCAGAGATCGAGCTCCCACGACGCCGAGACGAGCAGGCCCGAGAGCTGGCCGCTGGCGCCGATCGCCTTGCCGCCACTGCGCGCGGCGAGGTTGACTTCGGGAACCAACGCGCCGCCGGCCGCCTTCAACGCCGCCGCGGCGATCTCGACTCGGGCTGCCGCGATACGCAGATCGGCGTTGTAAAGCAATGCCTCTTCGGCCAGTGGCAGGAGGCGCGGGTCGTTCAAGCTCGCCAGCCAGCCGGCCTGCACGGAGGCGGACGAGCCGCCGGCTTTGAACGTCGGCGGCGGCGTCGCGTGGGCGAGCTCGGTCTCGCTCAGCTGCTTCGTGTCGGGCGGCGCATCCAGGGCACAGCCCGCGATGACGAGCGACGCGAGCAGCGCCGGCAGGCGCCAGTACGACGGGCGGCGTGCACCGGGGCTCGGGGCGTTCGTCATGTCAATGCAGCTTCAACACCAGGTAGTCGAGCTTGGTGCTGACGCGCAGGAGCACCTTGCGCAGGATGTGCAGGAACTCGACGTGCTCGGTGAAGATCGCGCCGTTGCCGACCGCGCCGGCGGGCAGGAAGATGTCGGCATCGCGCGGATCGACCGTCAGCTTGACCGGGAAGCGCCCGGGCGGGATCGGCCCGAAGCCCGTCGTCGGCAGTGTGGTGCTGTTGGCGACCTGGCCCTTGGCCCTGGGCCCAGACGATCGAGTCGACCTTGGCCTTGAAGATATGGCCCGGAGTCGTCAGAAGATAGAACTCGGCCTCGTTGCCCGGCTCGACGTTTCGTAGCTCGTTCTGGTCGTACAACGCTACCACCTGATAGCTGTTCTCGACGAAGGTCATGGCCGGTGTGATCGGGAACGCGGCCGTGAACGATCCCGGACGCAGCTGGACGTTGATCGCGTAGCCGTCGGCGGGGGCGACGACGGTGGTCTGCTCAAGCTCCCAGCGGGCGTTCTCGAGCTGGGCGCGCGCCTGAGCCACCGGCGCGTAGTCGGCGCCGACCTTGCCGGCCAGCCGTTCGCGCACCTGACGCTCGCCTGCAGCGGCCTGTGCCGCGGCGCCACGCGACTGGGCCAGTACGCCGCGCGCGGTGTCGAGCTGCGCTTCGAGCGACCTCAGGTCGGTCTCGGCCGATTCGAGCGTGTAGCGATCGCCCGCACCGGTGCGGACCAGCTCGCGGTTGTCGAGCGACGCGCTTCCTCGCTAGCTCGAGCCGCGGCTGCACCTCGCGCACGCGAGCCTCGGCCTGCTGCACCGCGCCTTGCGCGGCGGCGAGGCTGCCGACCGCGCCGCCGACCTGCTCGATCACCTCGCGCCCGCTGGCCTGGGCGTTGGCGAGCTGCGCTTCCAGGCTCTTGACGGTGAGCGCGTACGGGGTCGGATCGATGCGGAACAGCACTTCACCCTTCTTTACCAAACGGTTCGGATCGACCGGCACCTCGAGTACGCGCCCGCGGACCTGCGGCACGACGTTGATCACGTATTTGAAGACGCGCACGTCGCTGGTCGACGGCGCGACCACGTTGAGCACCAGGATCATCGTCGTCAGAGCGACCACCGGAATGGTGATGACGATCACCATCGAGGTGGTGTTCCACGGCAGCCACTTGAACTTGAAGAAGATCAGCCAGACGCACGCAGCGTAGAGGCCGAGGATCAGGATGTCCATTACGCGCTCCCGACCGCGGCTTGGGGCGCGGTGAGTTGCGTCGCGCCGAGCTCCTCGCGCAGTCCGCTGAGCGCCGGCGGCAGCGCGCCGCGCCGCTGCATCGCGTCGAGCTCGTCGCGCAAGTGCGCGAGTTCGGCCGCCGAGAGCGTTCCGGCGCGGGCCTTGTCGGCCATCTCGAGGTGATAGCTCTCGTGCTTGTCGGTGCCGTAGGCCGAGCGGTAGGCGGTCGGCTTGGTGTAGGCCCAGAGCCAGGCGATCGGCCAGAGCAGGCCGCCGAACACCAGCGACAGCAGGCACAGCGTGTGGATCGCATCGACCTGCGGGTGATGGCGCTTGTGCGCGATCTTTTCCGGCATCACGTGGACGATCCAGAACACCACGATGGCAATGATCGGAACGACGCAGATCACGACCCAGGCGATGCCGTTCGCCACCGCATCGAGCGCATCGCCGGCGAATAGCGACGCGTGCGCCGGCAGAGCGGCGACGGACAGCGTGAGCAGGGCAAGCGACGCCCGCAGCCATCGCTGCCTTCTGGCCTGCTGGGGAGGAACTGGGTGCAACGTAAACCTCCGCGCGGACGCATGTTCCGCTTGTGCTGTGTAGGAAATTGTAGACATGGCTCGCGACTCGCCGACCCGCTTGGCGGTTATCACATGACCGGAGCCATTCGCCGTCATCCTCGGCATTGCCCGACCCGTGCGGCCTGGTTCCCTCGTTCGCCGCCCACACGCTTCATCGCCAACCGAAGCGAGCTGGCAGCGCGAGTTCTGCTCGCGGCCGAACCCGGCAACCACGCAAACGGGCGGGCCAGGGTTTCGACGAGCACTTCGGAGCGAGAGGATCTATTTGCTGCCGATCCCGTGCAGCCCGTCGCGGCCCATCGCTGCGGTGGCTTCCTTCGCCGAAGCGTCGCGCACACCCGTCGCCAGGATGAAGGTCAGGGTCAGCTGGCGTGCGGCCCCCGGGCAATGATGATCTTCATGATATCCAGCCTCAGAACGCTCCCGTCACGAACACCTGCACGCCTGAATAGCCTAGACGCACGCTGCCGTCGAAGTTGGGCTTGCTCGTGTCGACTTTGGCCCAGAAACGGTTATAGCCGATGCCGGCGCCGAAGTTCTTGTTGAACATCCACGTCACGTCCGCGGTCAGGTCGTTGACGTGGCCCTCGTAGCCGTTGATGGTGGCCTTGAACAACTGCCCCTGGCCTTGAAGGACCCATTGCGGCGCGAATGCCCAGGCTGCGCGGACGCCAACGACCGGCAGTGGCACCGGCACCGAACCCTCCTTGCTCGTGAATGCCGCCGATGAGCCCCCGCCATTGGGGCCGCTGAATGTGGCGATGCCTGAAAGCTGCTGCTGCAGCTTCATGTAGTGCACGCCGACGCTGCCGTTGATCTCGTACGTTGGCGCCTTCAGGAAGGCGTATTCGTACGCCAGCTCGGCGATTTCGAACTTGGTATGCGCGTCGACATTGGCGCCGGCATGGAAGGTGTAGTCGCCCCAGAGGAGGTCCTTGTCGATGACGCGATTGCGATCGACCGTGTTGTTGAAGTAGAGGAAACGCAGGTGATGGTTCGGCGTGATTCGCCACAGGGCATCGGCGCGAACCCGGGTCGCGTCGCTGCCCTTGCCGAAGGTGTCGTTGAAGTCGATGTCCGGGTTGGTCGACGACGAGCCGTTCAAGTGCGCCTTGACGTCGGTGGTCAGGATGAAGCGCGCCGAGATTGAAGACGAAGGGGTCGGCAAGCAGGCTCTCCGCCGGGGTCTGGGCCTGAACGCCGCTCGCGCCGGCGGCAAGCAGAACGCCGGACAGCAACGATCGTCCGATACCGGATGTCCTTGATCCCCTCATCACACTTGCTCCCTTTTGTTGATCTTGCGGCGGCGCGCGCTCCCTGCACCGACTTCGCGTTGCCTTTCGAGGCAGGCTAATATCGATGCCGCTAGCACGACACCCGCCCCTTGGGCCAATATACAGCCAACGCCCTGCGAGACAGAGTGCCGATAAGACGCGAAAGCTCTGGTCCGTGCCTGTCGGGCGACGCGAGGTTCATGTGATTGACAGCCGAGGAGCTACATGATTCGAACAAGCGGAAGCCTTCGCTTGCCGGTGCTTGCCGCGGCGCTGGCGGTGGCACTGATCACCACCTTCGTCGGGTCACCGGTGTTCGCCCAGGAAGTCGCTGCGGCAACTGCCGCGCCGGGCCTCGCACCCGAGGAGCTTGAAAAGCTCGTCGCCCGGATCGCGCTCTATCCCGACGACCTGGTCGCGCTCATCCTGCCCGCTTCGACCAACCCACTGCAGATCGTCCAAGCCGATCGCTTCCTCGCCAAGCGCAAGACCGATCCGAAAGCGCCGCTCGACGACAAGTGGGACGACTCCGTCAAGTCGCTGCTCAACTATCCCGAAGTCGTGACCGCGATGAGCAGCGATCTCGACTGGACCGCCGCCCTCGGCGAGGCGGTCGTCGCCGACCAGGGCGAGGTGCTCGAGGCGGTCCAGGCATTTCGGCGCAAGACCCAGTCCGCCGGCAACCTGAAGAGCGATCCCAAGCAGACCGTCGTGGTCGAGAAGGAGGTCATCAAGATCGTCCCGACCGACCCGCAAGTGATCTACGTGCCGCAATACAACCCGACCACGGTGGTCGTCTCGGGCGGCTATTCGTCTTGGGGCTACTACCCGGCGCCTTATCCGGTGTACTACTACCCTTACCCGCCGGGCGCGGCCCTCGCGACCGGCCTCATCTGGGGCGCCGCGATCGGCGCGGCCTGGAACGGCGGTCACTGGGGCGCCAACTATGGCGGCGGCAACAACAACATCAACGTCAACCGCAACACCAACATCAACACCGGAGACATCAACACCGGCAACCGGACGGCAACCGTGAGATGGCAACCGCGGAGACGGCAACCGCGGAGGCGGGCAGGGCGGCGGTCGTCGCAGTGGAAATCCGAACAAGCAGCCGGGGCAGGTCAGCCGGTCGGTCGGCGCAACGCCTCCCGCGCGGGCCGGTGATCGCGCCGGCGGTGGGGCGGGCGGTGGTCTTTCCTCGACCTCAGCGCGCCCGTCGTGCGGGTGGGCGCTCGGCGGCGGTGGCGGCGTGGCGCCGGCGGCGGCGCCGGAACGTCGCGCGCAGGCGCCAGTGCCAGCCCGGCGACACGCGGCGGTGGCGGCGGTGGCGGCTGGTTCGGGCGCGTTCGATGGCTATGGCTCGGGTCGCCAGACGCAGATGGACAGCTCGCGCGGTGCGGCGAGCCGCGGCTCGGCAGGGGCCTCGCAGCACTCGGGCCGCGGTGCCGGCGGTGGCGGGGGCGGTGGCCGCGGCGGCGGTGGTGGTGGCCGCGGCGGTGGCGGCGGACGTCGCTAGGACGTCATGAACCCCCATCACGCAATTGACAAGGTGGCGACGAACATGACCGTCCCTGCAACCTCACTCACCGGTCCGCGCCGCTTCGCACTGCTCGCGGCGCTGCTGGCTTCGCTCATTGCGCTTGCCGCTGCCGTCACCGGCGGCGGAGCAGCGAACTTTCGCCACGCCCGAGGCGGCGGTCGAGGCATTGACCGCAGCGCTGAAGGCGAATGACGAGGCGGCGCTCGTCGCCATCGTCGGCGAGAAGCATCGCGGCCTGGTCGTCACCGGCGACGCCGCCTACGACGCGGCTCAGCGTGCGAAGTACGCTGCACTGCTGGAGACGTTTCATGCGCTGGACGACAACAGTCCCGATCGCCGCTTGGTCCTGATCGGCCCGCAGGCCTGGCCGATGCCGATTCCGTTGGTGCGTGAAGGCAATGCCTGGCGCTTCGCGACCGAGCGAGGCGTCGAGGAAATCCAGAACCGGCGCATCGGCGCCAACGAGCGCAGCGCCATCTATGTGCTGCATGCCTATGTCGACGCGCAGCGCGAGTACGCGTCGCGTCGATCGCGATGGCGACGGCGTGCTGCAGTTCGCGCAGAAGCTGGGCAGCGCTCCGGGCAAGTTCGATGGCCTGTACTGGCCCGCCGACGCGAGCAAGGGCGAGGAGCCGAGTCCGCTCGGGCCGCTGATCGCCGAGAGCTCGCCGTACCTGGCCGGGCACAAGCGCGGCGATCCCTACCGCGGCTATCACTTCCGGATCTTGACGCGCCAGGGCAAGAGCGCGCCCGGCGGCGCCTACAGCTACGTCGTTAACGGCCACATGGTCGCCGGCTTCGCCATGGTCGCGTACCCTTCGAGCTACGGCGACAGTGGCGTGATGACCTTCATCGTCAACGGCGCCGGCAAGATCTTCGAGAAGGACCTCGGCAAGAACAGCACCGCAATCGGCGAGCAGATGACGACCTTCGATCCCGGCCCGGGCTGGAAGCCCACCCGCCCTGAACCGCTCGTTTCCTCCACCACCACTCGATGAATTTCGACATGCCCATGAAACAACCTGCCTCAATCCTCCTGTTCGCGGCCGTGCTCGGCGCGGTTTCGCTTTCCGACCTCGGCGCAAACGTCTGCGAACGACACTTCGACGATGACCAAGGACACGTCGCCAGGCAAGGGAACTCTCGTCCACACGCGCAAGGTCGTCGCCACCGTCGAGGAAGTCGATGCGGCGAAGGGCCACGTGACCCTGAAGGGGCCGAAGGGCAACGTCCTCGCGCTCGCGGTCGGCCCCGAAGTGCGCAACCTCGCCCAGGTCAAGGTCGGCGACAAGGTCGTCGTCCGCTATGTCGAGGCGCTGTCGCTGACGCTCAAGAAGGGCGGCAAGGAACTGCCCGCCGCCAAGGCGTCGAGCGACGCGGTTCGCTCCGAAGCCGGCGCGCTTCCCGGCGGCGCCGTTGCCGATCACGTCAAGGTGACCGCCGATGTGACAGCCGTCAATACCAAGACCCATCTCGTCACTTTGCAGGGGCCGGAACAGACGGTCGACCTCTACGTCGAGGACCCGAAACAGCTGCAGCTGATCAAGGTCGGCGACCAGGTCGAGGCGGAGTACACGCAGGCAGTCGCGCTCACGGTCGAGCCCGTCGCGGCCGCCAAGTAGGCAGCCGCCGGCCGAGCGGCGAGCCGAAGCTCGCCGCTCGGCCGGCGATCCTGGTCGTCGTGCGCGAGCGACCGCGAGTTTGCGTGCCGACGAGAGGGGTGCAAAGATGGCGCTGCCCGACATTTGCAAACGAGACAAGACATCATGCTCAAGCATGACCGCGACCAATTCCGATTCGCCCGGACGCGAAGCGGTGCTGAAGAAGGTCGCGACATGACGCGAGCAGTCTTTCATGCTGTGAGCGCTGCGTGCGGCGCGGCGCTGCTCGTCGCCTTCGCTGCGCCGGCGCATGCCCTCGGGCCGCAAGACAACCTCAAGAACGCGCCGGCGACCAATTTCAACAGCGACGACATCGCGCTGATGAACGCACGGGTCCAGGAGGCGCTGAAGTCCGAGAAGGAGGGCGAGGTCCTCGAGTGGAAAAACGACAAGACCGGCGCGTCCGGCAGCGTCGTTCCCATGAACCGGCTCACCTGGAACGGCCTTTCGTGTCGCCGGCTGCGAATCGCCAACGCCTTCGGCGACTCGAAAGCACAGGCCGTCTACAAGTTCTGCGAGAAGCCGCCTGGCACGTGGAAGCTGGTCGGCCCCGAGAAAGAGTGAGGCACGGCTAGCGCGCTCCGGCGCAACGTGACGCGGGCGCCGGCGCGGCGCGCGGGAGTCGCTGCGGTGCGCGCGCAAGGATGGGTACAGTGCGGTGCAGCAGCCGAGACCCAGCGCATGAAGATCTCCAAGAGCCTCCGATTCGAGACCCTGGCGGTCCACGCCGGCCACGACATCGACCCGACGACCGGTGCGGTGGTCGCGCCGATCCATCTCTCGACGACGTTCGAGCGCGCCGCCGACGGTTCGTATCCGCACGGCTACGTCTATTCGCGCAACCACAATCCGAACCGCAACGGCCTCGAGGCGGCACTCGCCGCGCTCGAGGGCGGCGCCGCCGGCGCGGCGTTTTCTTCCGGCTTGGCTGCGGTGACGGCAATCTTCCAGGGCCTGCAGCCGGGCGATCACGTTGTCGCGCCGATGGACATCTACCACGGCACCGCCAACGTGCTCAAGCACCTGTTCGCCAAATGGCAGGTCGCCGCGACCTTCGTCGACATGACCCGGCTCGACGACATCGCGCGTGCGGTGCAGCCACGCACGCGCATCGTCTGGATCGAGACGCCTTCGAATCCGCTGCTGCAATGCGTTGACATCGGCGCGGTCGCCGAACTCGCCCATCGCTCCGGCGCGCGCGCGGTCGCCGACAACACCTTCGCCTCGCCGGCGCTGCAGCGGCCGCTCGACCTCGGCTGCGATTTGGTGATGCACGCCACCACGAAGTATCTCGGTGGTCGCAGCGATGTCATGGGCGGCGCCGTCGTCGCGCGCGCTGACGACGAGGCGTTTGCCGCCGTGCGCACGGCGCAGCTCTTCGGCGGCGCGGTGCCGTCGCCGTTCGACTGCTGGCTGGTGATGCGCAGCCTGCCGACGCTGGCGTATCGCATGCGCGCGCATTGCGCCAACGCGGCGCGGGTCGCGACCTTCCTCCACGACCATCCCAAGGTCTCGGCGGTGCACTACCCGGGCCTCGAAGGCAACCCGTTCCACGCCCTGGCGAAACGGCAGATGTCGGACTTCGGCGGCATGCTGTCGTTCGAGACGCGCGGCGGCAAGGACGCGGCGATGAGCGTCGCCGCGAACGTCGACGTCTTCACGCGTGCGACCAGCCTCGGCGGCGTCGAAAGCCTGATCGAGCACCGGGCCTCGATCGAAGGACCCGAGAGTAGGACGCCGCAAGGCCTGTTGCGCGTCTCGGTCGGCCTCGAGCACGCCGACGACCTGATCGACGACCTGGCGCAAGCGCTTGACCGCTGCCCCTGACGCGGCCGCGGCGCGGCCGCACCAGCGCACAGCGGTGGCGCTGGTGGTGCTGGCGCAATGGCTCGGCACGTCGCTGTGGTTCAGCCCGAGCGGCGCTGCCGACGGCCTCATGGCGCGACTCGGGATCGGCACGGCCGCGTTCGGCTGGCTGATCGCCGCGACCCAACTCGGCTTCATCGCCGGCACGTTTGCCTTCGCCGCGACCGGCGCCGCCGACCGCTTCGGCGCGAGCCGGATCTTCGCGCTCAGCTGCCTCGTCGGCGCCGCAGCCAATGCCATGCTGATCGCGCCGGGATTCGGCTACGAAGCGGCGTGGGCACTGCGTTTCGCGGTGGGCCTGACGCTCGCGGGAATCTATCCGCTCGGCATGAAGATGATCGTTCAATGGGTCGGCGGCCGGCCTGCCGCCGCGCTCGGCTGGTTGGTCGGCATGCTCACGCTCGGCACGGCGATGCCGCATGCGGTGCGCGCCAGCGGCGCGTCGTGGCCGTGGGAGGCGGTCGTGGTGGCGTCCTCGGCGCTCGCGGTCGTCGGCGCGGCGCTCGTTCACTTCCTCGGCGACGGACCGCACCTCCCGGCAACCGCGCAGCAATCCGCGGCCCTCGCAAAGACCGGCTTTTCCTTGCGCCGCGTGTTCGCGATCCCCGGCTTTCGCGCCTCGGCGCTCGGCTACTTCGGCCACATGTGGGAGCTCTATGCGTTCTGGAGCGTGCTGCCGTGGCTGTGCCAGCCGATCGCAGCCGAGCTGGCGCGGCAAGACGGCGCTGCATCTGCGCCGTCGGTCGCCTTCATGAGCTTCGCCGTGATCGCGGTCGGCAGCATCGGCTGCATCGCCGGCGGCCAGTGGAGCCGGCGTATCGGCAGCGCCCGGGTCGCGGCGCTCGCGCTCGCCGGGTCAGGCCTCATGTGCCTGGTCTATCCGCTCATTCCGGCGCAGACAACGTCGCTGCGCATCACCGCGCTCGTCTTCTGGGGCTTGTGCGTCATCGCCGATTCGCCCCAGTTCTCGGCCCTCTCGGCGCGCTTCGCACCGCCGCAGTGGCTCGGCAGTGCGCTCGTGCTGCAGAACGGCATCGGCTTTCTGATCACGGTCGCGAGCATCGTCATCATGAGCCGCGCGCTGCCGGCATGGGGAGCTTCGGCGATGTGGCTCCTCGCCCCGGGCCCGCTGCTCGGTCTCTGGGCGATGCGGCCGTTGCTGACCGCAGCCGGGCGCGACGGCGCCGAAGCGAGTCGCTGACGGTCAGCGGCCGCTCGGCCGCGCCGCGTGGCGTCAGAACTCCGAGATGGTCGTGTCGAGTGGCGTCAGCTGCGTCGTGCGCCGCGCGGTCGATGGTGCTGGCTCGGCCTCGAGGTCGTCCTTGCCGAAGGTGCCGAAGTAGATCGGCGCCCGGCCGGGCGTGGCGTCGAGCCACTCGTCGAAGTCTTCCTCGGCGAGCAGCACCGGGGTCCGCTTCTCGGTCGGCTCGCCCTTGTCGTTGACGCGGCGATCGAAGCGCGCGAGCAACGGATGCAAGTCGCAGTTGATCGTCAGCATCGCGAAGCTGACGATGGCGCGGCCGTTTTCATCGACCCAGCGGTCCCAGATGCCGGCGATGCTCAGCGGCGAGCGGTCGACGCGGCGGATGCGCCAGCGCTCGGCACGCTTCGAGCCCTCGGCGTAGTACGGCACGTACAGGCACTGCGCCGGAACGATGCACCACTGGCGCTGCGCATACGCCGCCTTGAACACCGAGCGAGTCGCCGCCGTTTCGGAGCGCGCGTTGACGGTCGAGCCGGGAGCGCGCGCGCTCTTCGCCGACGCCGCGATCAGTCCGAAGCGGGCGAGCACCGCTTCGCGCTGTGCCGCCGCGCCGACGCCGAAACGGCGAATGATCGGCGCGTAGTCGCCGCCGGCAACGTCGGTCGGCCACTCGTCGTCGAGTACCAAGCCCCAGTCGCGTTCGAGCTCCGACGACGTCGGCGCAAGGAAATTGCTGCTCATCGCCGCCACTGTAGCGCGCTCGCCGCGCCGTGCGCGGCCGACGACGAGCGATTGGAGTGAACTGCGCCACGGTCGCGACCGGCCGCAACGCGTCTGACCCGTTGCGCGGTCGGCCGCTAGACCGCGACCGGTGCCTTGATCGCCGGGTGATGCCGGTAGTCGTGGACGACGAAGTCTTCCGGGCGGTAGTCGAAGATCGAGTCCGGCTGGCGCGCCAGCTCGAGCACCGGATAGGGATACGGCGCGCGCGCCAACTGCAGCTCGACCTGCTCGGCGTGATTGCTATAGATGTGGCAGTCGCCGCCGGTCCAGATGAAGTCGCCGACGTCGAGGTCGCACTGCTGCGCCAGAATGTGCGTGAGTAGCGCGTAGCTGGCGATGTTGAATGGCACGCCGAGGAAGATGTCGGCGCTGCGCTGGTACAGCTGGCAGCTGAGCCGCGCCCGGCGCCCCGTGCTCGCGGGCGTGACGTAGAACTGGAACAGGGCGTGACACGGCAGGAGTGCCATCTCGGGCAGTGCCGCGACGTTCCAGGCGCTGACGATGATCCGGCGCGAGTCGGGATTGGTCTTGAGCTGCGTCACGACGTTGGCGATCTGGTCGATGTGGCCGCCTTCGGGCGTCGGCCACGAGCGCCATTGCACGCCGTAGACCGGGCCGAGGTTGCCGTCGGCCGCGGCCCACTCGTCCCAGATCGTCACGCCCTGCTCCTGGAGCCAGCGCGCGTTGCCGTCGCCGCGCAGGAACCAGAGCAGCTCGAGGACGATCGAGCGAAGATGCACCTTCTTGGTCGTCACCAGAGGGAAGCCTTCGCTCAGGTCGAAGCGCATCTGATAGCCGAAGACGCTTCGGGTGCCGGTGCCGGTTCGGTCGGCCTTGGCGACGCCGTGGTCGCGCACGTGGCGCAGGAAATCCTCGTATTGCGAGCGCACCGGGCGGTCGTTCGCAACAGGCGGAGCCGCGCTCGGCGCGGCGGTCGTGGCGGCGGTTTGCATCGCTCGATTATCGGACGCGCCGAAGGCTGAGCGACGCTAGCGGTCGAACTGCAGCGCCGCCAGCCGCGCATACAGGCCGCCCCGTTCGACGAGCTCGGCGTGGCTGCCGGTCTCGACGATCTCGCCCGCCTCGAGGACGACGATCCGGTCGGCGCGCTGCACGGTCGCGAGCCGGTGGGCGATGACGATCGTCGTGCGGCCGCGCATCGCCGATTCGAGCGCGGCCTGGACCATGCGCTCGCCCTCAGCGTCGAGCGCGCTGGTCGCTTCGTCGAGGAGCAGCAGGGGCGCGTTCTTGAGCATCGCGCGTGCGATCGCGATGCGCTGGCGCTGGCCGCCCGAGAGGCGAACGCCGCGCTCGCCGAGGAAGGTCCGATAGCCCTCGGGTAAGGCGCTGATGAAGTCGTGCGCGAACGCGCCCTTGGCCGCGGCGACGACCTCGCCGTCGCTCGCATCGGGCCGACCGTAGCGGATGTTTTCTATCGCGTCGGTCGAGAAGATCACGCTGTCCTGCGGGACGATGCCGATGCGCGCACGCAGCGCCGCGAGCGCGACCGCGTCGACCCGTTCGCCGTCGACCCGCACCGCGCCCGACTCGACGTCGTAGAAGCGCAGGATCAGCTGCAGTACCGTGCTCTTGCCGGCGCCGCTCGGGCCGACCAGCGCGACCGTCTCGCCAGGCGCGACCGCGAGGCTGAAGTGCGCGAGCGTGGGATGGAGTGGCCGCGACGGATAGCGGAAGGTGACGTCGTCGAACTGCACCGACGCGCCCGCGGTGGAGCTCGCAAGCGGCCGGGGCGCGGCCGGCGAGACGATCGGCGACTGCAGCTGCAGCAGCTCCATCAAACGCTCGGTCGCGCCAGCCGCACGCAGCAGGTCGCCATAGACCTCGGACAGCACCGCGACGCTGCCGACCAGGATGATGACGTAGACGACGGTCTGGCCGAGGTGGCCGGCCGTGATGTCGCCGCGTACCACCGCCTGCGTCCCTTGGTACAGGCCCCAGAGCAGCGCGCCGAAGGTGGCGCTGATGATGAAGGCGACCAGGAACGAGCGCATCCGCGAGCGCGTCACGGCGGTGCCGAAGGCGCGCTCGGTCGAGAGCGTGAAGCGCTCGGCTTCGCGCCCTTCCTGAAGGTAGCTCTGCACCACTGGCACCGCGTTCAGCACCTCGGCAGCGATCGCGCTCGAGTCGGCGACACGATCCTGGCTGGCGCGCGACAGGCGCTGGACGCGGCGGCCGAAGTAGAGCGAGGGCAGCACGACCAGCACCAGGATCGCCAGCACCTGCGTCATGACGACCGGGTTGGTGATGATCAGCATCGCCATCGCGCCGACGCCCATGACGGCGTTGCGCAAGCCCATCGACAGGCTCGAGCCGACGACCGTCTGGACCAGCGTCGTGTCGGTCGTCAGGCGCGACAGCACCTCGCCGGTCTGCGTCGTCTCGAAGAACTCGGGGCTTTGCCGGACGACGTGGGCGTAGACCGCGTTCCTCAGGTCGGCGGTGACGCGCTCGCCGAGCCAGCTCACCATATAGAAGCGCGCCGCGGAAAACACGCCGAGGGCGACGCCGACCGCGAACAGGGCGAAGAAGTGCTGGCGCAGCGCCATCACCCGCGCGCCCGGGTCGGTCGAGACGAAGCCCTGGTCGATGAGCGACTTCAGCGCCAGCGGAAAGATCAGCGTGCTGACCGCGGCGAGCACAAGGAACAGCGCGGCGAGGGCGATCCGGCGCCAGTACGGGCGCACGAACGGCAGCAGGCCGCCCAGCGAGCGGACGTTGCGCGCGGCCGGCGCGACGCGCGCGCCGTCGCGCACAGGGACGGACACGGGAGACACGGCGGCATTCGGCATTGACCGGAAGTGTAGAAGGATGGGAGCCGGAGCAATAAAAGCACGGTCAATGAACGCCTTGGCAATAGGCGCCTTGACAATCATTGTCTAGGCATGTATATTGCGATTCATGAGCCGTCATTCCGTCACCTCGCCAGCGACCGCCCGCTTCTACGAGCCGGTGGGCTACTGTGCCGACGAAAGCGTCGGCTGGCTGATGAAGCGGGCGCTGATGTCGATCGCCCAGGCGGCCGACCGCCGGCTCGAGCCCAAGGGCATCACCCACGCGCAGTGGGCGGCGCTGTTCATGCTGCAGCGCTGCCGCGCCTCGACCGTGGCCGAACTGGCGCGCGCGACGCAGAGCGATCCCGGGGCGATGACGCGCCTGCTCGATCGGCTCGAAGCGAAGGGCTTCTGCCGCCGCCAGCGTTGTACCGACGACCGCCGCGTCGTTCGCGTCGAGCTCACGCCCGAGGGTGAGGTTGCGGCCCAGGAAGTGCCGATCGTGCTCGCGCAGGTGCTCAACGAGCACCTCGCCGGCTTTTCGAAGGCGGAGTGGTCGCAAATGAAGGACATGCTGAGGCGGATGGTGACCAACGGCGAAGCGGCCGAGACGGGGAAGAGCGAATGAAGGACCGTGAAAGCGTCTCCGACCTGGTGTCGGGCGCGGTGGCACGAACGATGACGACCCTGGTGGTCGCGGTGGCGTCGATGATCGTCATGGCGTTGGCCGGTTGCGTCAGCCCGCGCGGCATCGACAGCAAGGCGGTCCTTGTGAGCCCGACGACGCTCGGCGCCGAAGGCCCGGCCGCGGCGGCGCCCGTCGCCGCCGACTGGTGGCGCGGCTTCGACGATCCCGTCCTCGCCGACCTGATCGCACGCGCGACCGCCGGCAATCCGAGCCTGCGCGTCGCCGCCGCGCGTGCCGCGCGCGCTTCGGCCAGCGTCGCTGCCGCACATGCCAACGAAGGGCCGCAGCTGAGCGGCCAGCTCGACGCATCGCGCCAGCTGTTCAGCGAGAACAGCCTCTATCCGCCGCCTCTCGCCGGCAGCCAGCGCTGGACCGCGACGGCGCAGCTCAACGGCTCGTGGGAGATCGACTTCTTCGGCCGCAATCGCGCCCAGCTCGATGCCGCGATCGGCGCCGAGCGCGCCAGCATCGCCGACGCCGACGCCGCGCGGGTCTTGCTCGCCGTCAACGTCGCCCGCACCTATGTCCAGCTGGCGCGTGCGGTCGAGCAGCGCGCCGTGCTCGAGCGCGCGCTGGCGCAGCGCGAAGAGGTTTTCGCGCTGACCCGGCAACGCGTCTCCGCCGGCATCGATACCGCCGTCGAGCTGCGCCAGAGCGAAGGCGCGCGGCCCGAGACGCGGCAGCAGATCGAGGCGGCCGAGGAGCAGATCGCAGCTCGTCGCGTCACGCGCTGGCCGCGCTCGTCGGCGAGCCGCCGCAGCACTTCGAGACGCTGACGCCGAGCCTGTCGACCCTGCATCCGATCGCCGTTCCCGAACTCATTCCGGTCGACCTGGTCGGTCGCCGCGCCGACATCGTCGCCGCGCGCTGGCGCGTCGAGGCCGCGACCGGCGACGTCGCCGCGCAACGCGCCCAGTTCTATCCCAACGTCAACCTGGTCGGCTTCATCGGCCTGTCGAGCCTCGGCCTCGACCGGCTGGTGCGATCGAGCAGCGAGCAATGGGGCCTCGGCCCGGCGATCCGCCTGCCGATCTTCGACGCCGGACGTCTGCGCGCCGGCCTGCGCGGCAAAAACGCCGACCTCGACGCTGCGGTCGAGACCTACAACGGCACGCTGATCGACGCGATCCACGACGTTGCCGACCAGATCAGCTCGACCCGCAGCATCGAGCGCCAGCAGCGCGAGCAGGCGGCCGCCCAGGAGTCGGCCGAAGCCGCCTACGACCTGGCGACGCAGCGCTACCGCGCCGGCATCGGCAGCTATATCACGGTGCTCAACGCCGAAACCAACGTCATCGCCCTGCGCCGCCTCACCACCGACCTGCGCGCGCGCGCGATCGATTCGCAGATGCTGCTCGCGCGCTCGCTCGGCGGCGGCTATGCCGCGCCCGCCGAGGCGCGAGCGTTGGCGAGCGCGACCGGCGCCGCCACGGCGCGCTGATCCGCGCCGCCCCACCCAGATTCCGGAGTAGCCCGATGTCTCTTGCTGAAAAAGAACGCATTCCTGAGACCGCCGCGCCCGCGACCGCACCGGCGATCGCGGTCGCCCCGCCGGCAGCCCGACCGGCGGTCGCGGCGCCGCCGCGGCGCTCTCGGCGCAAGGTCGCGCTGGTCGCCGTCGCCGTCGCGGTCCTGCTCGCGGGCGCCGCTTATGGCCTTTACTACGCGCTGTATCTGAATCACTACGAGAGCACCGACAACGCCTACGTGCAGGGCAACGTCGTCCAGGTGACGCCGCAGGTCTCGGGCACGGTGGTCGCGATCAATGCCGACGACACCGACTTCGTCAAGGCCGGGCCAGTCGCTGGTCAGGCTCGACCCGGCCGATGCGCGGGTGGCGCTCGACCAGGCCGAGGCGCAGCTGGCGCAGACGGTGCGCGAGGTGCGCACGACCTACGTCAACAACGGCTCGCTCAAGGCGCAGATCGCCGCCCGCGAGGCCGACGTCGCGCGCGCCCAGAGCGACCTCGCGCGCGCCCAGGACGACGTCGGCGCGGCGCGCGCCGCTGGTGCGCACCGGCGCGGTCGGCCAGGAAGAGTTCAACCATGTGACGGCGCAGCTCGCGGCGGCCAAGAGCAGCGTCGTCGCGGCGCAGTCGGCGACCGAGGCGGCGCGCGAGCAGCTGGCCTCGAACCAGTCGCTGACCGAGAACATCTCGGTCGAGCAGCACCCGAACGTGCTGCGCGCGTCGGCCCGCGTGCGCGAGGCCTATCTGGCGCTCAGCCGCGCCGAGCTCGTGGCGCCGGTCGACGGCTACGTCGCGCGGCGCAGCGTCCAGCTCGGCCAGCGCGTCCAGGCCGGCGCGCCGCTGCTGTCGGTGATCGCGCTCAACGAGGTCTGGGTCGACGCCAACTTCAAGGAAAGCCAGCTGCGCAACCTCCGCATCGGCCAGCCGGTCGAGCTCGAGGCCGACGTCTATGGCAAGCGGGTCGTCTACCACGGCAAGGTCGAGGGGCTCGGTGCCGGCACCGGCGCGGCGTTCGCGCTGTTGCCGGCGCAGAACGCGACCGGCAACTGGATCAAGGTCGTGCAGCGCGTTCCGGTGCGGATCGCGCTCGACCCGAAGGAGGTCGCCGAGCACCCGCTGCGCGTCGGCCTGTCGATGGACGCCAAGGTCGACGTGCACGACACCGAAGGGCGCGTCCTCGCGAACGCGACGCAGCGGCCGGCGCGAACGCAGACCAGTGTCTTCGATCGCGGTAACGATCAGGCCGATGCCGAGGTGAAGAAGATCATCGCCGCCAACATGGGCCGGCGCGTCAGCGGCTCGGGCGATGCGCAACCGATGGCCAGGGCGCGCCCGGCCGCGCCGACCCTGGCGCAGTCTCCTGCGTCCGTCGCCGCGCGCTGATGGCCACGACGACGGCGAGCGCCGAGCCGGCGCCGGCCGCGGCGGCGCCGGCGCGACCTGCCGGGCCCGACGCCGCGCCGCTGCAAGGCGCCGAGCTCGTCCTCGGCACGATCGCGCTGTCGCTGGCGACGTTCATGAACGTCCTCGACTCGTCGATCGCCAACGTCTCGATCCCGGCGATCGCCGGCGACTTGGGAGTGAGCCCGTCACAGGGCACCTGGGTCATCACCTCGTTCGCGGTCGCCAATGCGATCTCGGTTCCGCTCACCGGCTGGCTGACGCAGCGCTTCGGGCCGGTGCGCCTGTTCGTGTCGAGCATCGTGCTGTTCGTGATCGCCTCGTGGCTGTGCGGCCTGGCGCCGAACATCGGCATGCTGATCGCGTTCCGCGTCCTGCAGGGCTTCGTCGCCGGGCCGATGATCCCGCTCTCGCAGACGCTGCTGCTGTCGAGCTATCCGCGCGCCAAGGCCGGCAGCGCGATGGCGATGTGGGCGATGACGGTGCTCGTCGCGCCGGTCGCTGGGCCCTTGCTCGGCGGCTGGATCACCGACAACATCTCGTGGCCGTGGATCTTCTACATCAACATCCCGGTCGGCTTCATCGCCGCCGCGGTCACGTGGTCGATCTACCGCAAGCGCGATCCGGGATCGCAAGCGGCTGCCATTCGACTACGTCGGCCTGACGCTGCTCGTGATCTGGGTCGGCGCGATGCAGATCATGATCGACAAGGGCAAGGAGCTCGACTGGTTCGGCTCGACGCAGATCATCGTCCTGGCAGTCGTCGCGGTCGTCGGCTTCGCCTTCTTCCTCGCCTGGGAGCTGACCGAGGAGCATCCGATCGTCGACCTGCGCCTGTTCACGCGGCGCAACTTCCTCACCGGAACGCTCGCACTCTCGGTCGCCTACGGCCTCTTCTTCGGCAACGTCGTGCTGCTGCCGCTCTGGCTGCAGCAGTACATGGGCTACACCGCGACCTGGGCCGGGCTGGCGACGGCGCCGGTCGGCATCCTGGCGATCATCATCTCGCCCTGGGTCGGCAAGAACGTGGGCAAGATCGATCCGCGAAAGCTCACCACCGTCGCCTTCCTCGGCTTCGCCTTCGTCCTCTTCCTGCGCTCGCACTTCAACGTCCAGGCCGACTTCCGGACGATCCTGATCCCGACCGTGCTGCAGGGCGCGGCGATGGCGTTCTTCTTCATTCCGCTGCAGGCGATCATCTTCTCGGGCCTGACGCCTGACCGCCTGCCGGCCGCCGCGGGACTCAGCAACTTCGTCCGCATCACGGCGGGCGCGATCGGCACCTCGATCTTCACGACCGCGTGGGAGAACCGCGCCGTGTTGCACCACGCCGAGCTGGCCGAAAGCGATCAACAACAGCAACAGCGCGGCGACGGCGACATTGAGTCAGCTCGGCGCGAACGGCTACGACCCGAGCCAGGCGATGGCGACCGTCAACCGGCTGGTCGACGTGCAGGCCTACACGCTCGCGGTCGACGACATGTTCTTGCTGTCCGGAACCCTGTTTCTGGTGTTGCTCGTCCTGGTCTGGCTCGCCAAGCCGGCGCGAAACGTCGCTGTCGACGCCGCCGGCGCGCATTGAGCGTGCGCGACCCGCGCTCACAGCACGAGGCGCGCCGCGTAGCCGGTCATCTCGAGATAGCCGCGGCCGAGGCGTGTGCCGCGACCGTCCTCGAGCAGCGACAGGCCCTCCCAGTAGATCGCGCCGGTGCTGGCGCGGCTGTCGAGCTCCTGGTCGTCGAGCAGGGCGCGGACCGCGAAGCGGCCGACCGGCGTGGCGATCTGCCACTCGACCGGATAGCGCGCCTTCGACGCCGGGCTGGTCCAGGCGCGGCCCGGCGCAAAGACGATCTCGCCATCGGCGAAGTCACGCGTTGCGCCGCCCTTGGATCGAAAGCTGCCGCCGCTCCACAAGGCGGAGCCGTTGGCGCGGCGAATGCGAAACGCCATCAGGGCGCTGCCGTCGTCGAGATTCATGCCGATCCAGTCCCAGCCGACGGCATCCGGGTCGAGATAGGCGTCGCTCCACTCGTGGTCGAGCCAGGCGCGTCCGGTCACGGCGACGGTCCGGCCGGAGGACGTGAGCGTGCCCACGGCAGCGAGCTGCGGCTCGCTGTAGTAGCGGCTCGTCTGCTCGGGCCGCGGTCCCTTGCGCGAGACACCCGCACTGCCTTGCGCGAGGAGCGGCTGGGTCGTCGTCAGTTCGAGGTCGAACGCGAAGCCGGCGCTGGCGCTGTTCGCGCGCGCCGTGTAGCGGCCGCTGCCGCCGCGCTCCGCGCGCGCCAAGCGCCAGTCGCCGATGACGAGCGCGGCGTCACCGACCGCCGCATCGGCGAGGGCGAAGCCGCTGCGCGCGATGCGCTGGTCGTGGCGAAGCCGCTGCGCTTCGAGATCGCTGACAGCGGCGTGGGCGAAGAGCAGCTCGCGCGCCGCGAACCGGCTCGCCGCGGCGCCGGTCACGCCGGTGATGGCGCGAAAGAAGGTGATCTGGAAGCCCCAGGTCCGTGCCGCCGCCTCGAGTGCGCCGGTGAGGTACCACCATTCGATCCGTGCGTCGCGATGGGCGCCGTGATCGACAGGGAAGCGCAGCGTCGGCGTGTCGGCGAGGGCGCGTGCCGGGATGGCGAGCGCACCGGCACGCGCAGCCAGCAGAGCGATTGCGAAAGCACGGCGCGAAGTCATTCGCCAGCATGACATGGCTCGGGTAGGGCACCACGGCGCGCCGCTTGCCACCGGGCAACGCCGCTTGAAGGGGAGTTGCGTTTCCACTAGGCTGCCCGCTCCCGGGTTGGCTGCTGCGCGGTCGATCCTTCGCCTCGAAAGGAACTCGAATGAATTGCTCGCGCGCTCGCCTCTCCATCGTCACCGCCTCGACCATCGCCGCCGGCGTCGTCGTTCTCGCCGCCTGCGCCTCGATGGGCAGTGCGTCGGGCATGAGCTTCTTCGTGTCGAGCACGGGCTCGGGCAAGGGCGGTGATCTCGGCGGGCTGGTCGGTGCCGACAAGCTCTGCACCTCGCTCGCGACCGCGGCCGGCGCCGGAAACCACACCTGGCGCGCGTACCTGAGCTCGGTCGCCGTGCCCGGCAGCGCCGCCGTCAACGCGCGCGACCGCATCGGCCCGGGCCCGTGGCGCAACGCCAAGGGTGTCGTCGTCGCCCAGAACGTGACCGAGCTGCACGGCGCCAACAATCTGAGCAAGCAGACCGCGCTGACCGAGAAAGGCGAGATCGTCAACGGCCGCGGCGACACGCCCAACATGCACGACATCCTGACCGGTTCGCAGCCCGACGGCACGGCGATCGCCGGCCAGGTCGATTCGACCTGCCACAACTGGACCAGCAGCAGCGAAGGCGCGGCGATGCTCGGCCACAGCGACCGCACCGGCCTCGACGAGAGCGTGCCGGCCAAGTCGTGGAACTCGTCGCACCAGTCGCGTGGCTGCAGCATCGATGCCTTGAAGACGACCGGCAGCGACGCGCGCATCTATTGCTTCGCCGCCAACTGACGGCGGCGCCGACGACGTCGACGTCGACGTGATCGTCGTCGGGGACTGGGGACGGCGTTCTGTGTCGGCTACGACTTCGTCGTGCTGGCTGAGGAATCGCCGTCCCTCCTCAACGGCGCGTTAGTCAAATCCCCAGACCTTGACGTTGGCCGACGTCGCACCGCCAAGGAGCTTGTACTGGACCGTCACGGAGGTGAGGCGGGCCTTGAAGCCCGGAGCATCCTTCGCAGCCGTCTGTCCGCCCGATTTCACGACGCCGACATTGGTCAACGTGTCGTCTTTGCGATTGTCCCAGTGGAGGACGACATTCGTGATCTGCACGTCTGCGCCCTCGACGGAGAGCTTCACCTGCTTGACGTCCTTGTCCCAGCGACTGCCTTCGCTCTTGATCGACGCGCTCGGGTCGGTGGACTTGATCGTCATCTGGCCGAGCTCGAACCACTTGTCATCGGCAGCTTTGGCGCCGCCCATGGCGCCCATAAGGGCGACGGACGCGACAACGAAAGCGGCCATCGAGGTGCGAATATTTGTCTTCATCGATATTTCCTTTCAGGATGAGCGACTGCCTGCCACTGTGAGTCATTTCACGAGCAACGGCAAGGCGAACGGGGCAACGAGTATGGGCGAACGTTCGTGAAATTGAAAGTGGACGAAAAGCCAATGGACTTGCCGCCGCCGGATCGAAAAAATACCCTCCTTCAAAGAAGGTCGGGGTCGATGTGCACGCCGACGACCTCGCCGTGGACGGGATGCATCCATCGCGACGCCTCGTCGGTCCTCCGAGTTGCAAGATCTTGCGTGACAGTTTTCGACACGCTGATGACAAACGCCGAGCAAAGTTAGCGTCCGAAACCTGAAAGTCGAAATGTCGACGCGTGGGCTTCAGCTTTGATCGACGCAGAACGCATGGATGGGCTCGACCCGTCCGCGCAGCGCCAGCGCGCCAAGGTCGTGAGTGCGAATTTCGGGCGGCGGACCAACGGAGGCGAGCGCTTGCGCCGATGCGATGAATAGGCATCCGACTTCGCGGGTCGCCTGCTCGAGGCGCCCGGTCGTGTTCATGACATCGCCATGGAAGACGATCGCGCGGCGCACCTGGCCGACTTCGCCGGCGATGACTTCGCCCAGATGCAGGGCCGCACGCAACTCCGGTTGCACGCCAAAGCGTTGGACAAACCGGTTCGTGTCCGCGACGAGCGCTGCGCGCATCGCGAAGAAACAGCGCAACGCCCGCGCATCGGCAACGCCGTCGGCCTCGACCCAGGTGATGACGATCTCGTCACCGACGTATTGGTAGATTTCGCCGTGGCATAGCTCGATCGGTTCGGCGACTGCCGAAAACACCGCGGCGAGGAAGCGATGTGCCTCCAGCGCCCCGAGCCGCTCGGCGATCGCGGTCGAGCCCACGACGTCGACGAAGAGGAAGAAGCGTCGCTCGGCGTAGGGCCGGCGATACTTTCCAAGCAGCAGAGCCCTGAACGTGCGGTAGCCGACGAGGCCCGCGGCCTGAAACATCATCACCAGGACGCCGACGGCCACAAGCTCGAGGCAAACCGCAATCAGCCCGGTGCGCGCGCTATAGACGTTGACGACGCCCAACAAGCGCTCTCCCGGCTGGCCGGCGAGGACCGCCCCTGCGATCGCGCCATAGACAAGCGTCTTAACGATGAACACCGCAACGAACGGCAGCGCGTCGAGCCATCGCATCGAAGCGCGAGGCAGCAGGAAGATCTCGATGCTGGCAATCCATGCACCCGTGAGCAGGGCGTCGATGACACTGATCGGTATCGAGATCAGCAGGGAAACGAGCAGCGCGTGAGCGCCCGGTCCGGCAATCGCGCCGCCGGAGACTGCCCCGAAGGCCGCACCGATGACCGCGACCATGCGCATGATGCGCATGAAGCGCCGCAGTCTGTCGCGCGTGACGGCGGAAAGTGCGGCGATCATCTGTCCTCGACTCTAAGGCCACCACGGCGGCCGCCTGCTTTGAGTCGCGCTCGAAGGATCGTGCTGCTCCGAGTGGGGCGGCGGACGGGTCCGCGAGCAACAGACAGGCCATCTGTCCGGAAGTGAACCCACCCCGGCCGCGACGAGGCGACACTGCTCGACATGACGGCACCGCAAGTCCCGGAGCTGCAGGCACCCGACATCGGCCGCTGGCAGGAGGGCGGCACGGGTGTCGACTGGGTGCATGTTTTCGATTCACGCCAGCCCGGCCCGAGGGTGATGGTGCAGGCGCTCACGCATGGCAACGAGATCTGCGGCGCGATCGCGCTCGACTGGCTGCTGGAGCAACGCTTTCGGCCGCGGCGCGGCAGCCTGACGCTGGCCTTTGCCAACGTCGCTGCCTTCGCCCGCTTCGACCCGGCCGACCCGTTCCCATCGCGTCTGGTCGACGAGGACTACAACCGCGTCTGGTCCGACGCAGCGCTCTTCGGCCCGGGCGACACGGTCGAATTGCGCCGCGCGCGTCAGTTGCTGCCCTATGTCGACGCCGCCGAACGACTGCTCGACATCCACAGCATGAGCGAGCCGTGCCGGCCGCTCATGGTCTGCGGCATGGTCGAGAAAGGCGTCGCCTTCGCCCGCGAGCTGGGCGTTCCCGGCGACCTGCTGATCGACACCGGCCACCCGGCCGGCGCGCGCATGGTCGACCGTGGCGGCTTCGGCGATCCGCAGAGCCCGAAGCTCGCGTTGCTCATCGAGTGCGGCCAGCACTGGGAGCAACTCGCCGCCAGCGTCGCCATCGATACCCTGGTCCGCTTTCTCGGCCTCACCGGCCTGGCCGACCCGGGCTGGGTGCAGGCGAACGTCCGCCTACCGCTGCCGCCGCTGCAGCGCCTGGTTCGAGTGACCGAGCCGGTGGTCGCGCGCAGCGCCGACTTCCGCTTTCTCGTTCCCGTCGTCGGACTCGGCGTGATACCGACCGCCGGCACACCGATCGCCCAGGACGGTGACCATATCTGGGTCACGCCGTACGACGACGCGGTGTTGGTGATGCCGGGGACACGCAATCTCAAGCCGGGCGGCACCGCGGTCAGGATCGGTCGCTTCGAGAGCTGACGAGCTCGTGGTCGAACGCATCCAACACATTCGCGGCGTTGACACCAAGCTCCGCGACGGCGTAGCCACCTTCGAGGATGAAAACGGTCGGCAGATCCAACTGCCTCAACCGGGCACCCAGCTTCGAGAAATCATCCCCAAGCAGCCCGAACTTGGAGATCGGGTCGTCGACAAAGGTATCGAGACCCAGCGATACCACAAGCGCGTCCGGGCGATGGCGCGCAACGCGCTCGCAGGCGAGCTCCAGTGCCGAGAACCACTTGCGAGGAGGGGTAAGTGCCGGCATGGGCAGGTTCAGGTTGAAGCCCAGGCCCTCGCCTTCACCGGTTTCGTCGGCATGGCCGGAGTAGAACGGATATTCGGTACGCGGGTCGCCATGAAGGCTCACGAACAGCACGTCCGACCGTGCATAGAAAATGGCCTGTGTTCCATTGCCGTGGTGATAGTCGACGTCGAGGATGGCAACGCGCGCACATCCCCTGTCTCGCAGGGCCTGAGCGGCAACCGCAGCGTTGTTGAGGAAGCAGTACCCGCCCATAAAGTCGGACCCGGCGTGATGACCAGGAGGGCGCGTTGCACAAAAGACACCGCGCTCGCCGGCAGCGAGCAGCGCGGCCGCGCTGGCTGCCGCATCGGCACCGGCCTTGGCCGCGATCCAGGTTCCTGCGGACAGCGGACTGCCGTTGTCCATCGAATACAGGCCCAGCCGCGCAATGAAGTCGATGGGTTCCCGGTCACTGCGAAGTGTGCGAATTGGCCAGACTGACGGAAATGGCTGAGACGCGGCATTGGCAGGGTCGAGCGTTAGCCACTGTTCCCAAGCCGATTCCAAGAACGTGAGATATCGCGGCGCGTGAATCTTGGCAAGCACACCCCGACTATCGGAAGTCGGCGTACGAACCTCGTGCCCATGGGCTGCAACCTCTGCCCGCACAAGGTCTGCCCGTGAGGGCGATTCGAAGCATGGCACCCGCTCGCCGCGAAAGAACTCGTGCGTCGGGGCGTGCAGGTGATGCTGTGCGCAGAAGAACGTAATCATTGGGTGCCGGTAACTAAGGGTCTACGCGAACGCCGACGCCGGCCTTTGACTTGCGGATAGGCGCTTGCTGGCACCGGCAACGCACCAAGGCGACTCGTGTCAGAAGGCGCCGCCGCGTTGCGGTGATCGATGCCCCGTTTTGGCCCCTTCTATCCGAAGATCGTACGGCGGAAGTTCGACGGCTCTTTTCGGCACGCGCTTTGCATAGCTCGAGCACGCAATCTAAGGAGCCAAGGATGACGTCGCTCAGCACGACGGGCAGCGCGCCCGCAGCCGTCTCCATGCACAACCGGTGGGCGCAGCTGCTCTTCGGCCTTGTCTGCATGATGGCGATCTCCAGCCCGCAGTACGTCTGGACCCTGTTTACCAAACCGTTGACAGCCAAGTTCGGAGTGGCGCTCTCGACGCTGCAGGTCACGTTCTCGCTGTTGATCGTGTTGCAGACCTTCTTCTCCCCGTTCCAGGGCAGCCTCGTGGATCGGTTCGGGCCGCGCCGGCTCATCACCATCGGCGCGATCCTGGCGGGCCTGAGCTGGGTTCTGGCAGCGAACGTCGGTAGCCTCTATGCGCTGTATCTCGCTTATGGCGTGGTCGGCGGCCTCGGTACGGGCATCGTCTACGTCGGGGTCGTCGGCCACATGGTCCGGTGGTTTCCGCGGCAACGCGGCTTCGCCGTCGGCATGGTGGCTGCCGGCTACGGCATGGGCGCCATCCTGACGACCTTCCCGATCTCGAGCGGACTGGCCAGCCTGGGGCTCGAGCAGACGCTCGTCCGCTTCGGCCTGATCTTCGCGGTCGTGGGGGCGCTCGCGGCACAGGGCCTGCGCCAACCGAAAGGTCTTACGGCATCTGCGGCCACGCCTTCGCGCACCGGCGCCGGCCAGGCGCAAGACGTTGGTCCATCGGCGATGCTTCGCGAACCGATCTTCTGGCTGATGTTCGTGATGATGTCGATGATGTCGACTTCCGGTCTCATGGTCACGTCGCAGATGGCGACGTTCGCGCGCGATTTCGGCGTTGCCGACGCGCTCGTCTTTGGCTTCGCGGCCCTGCCGCTCGCGCTCACGGTCGATCGCCTGACCAACGGTCTGACGAGGCCGTTCTTCGGCTGGATCTCGGACCGCTACGGCCGCGAGAACACCATGTTTCTCGCCTTCGCGCTCGAGGCCGTGGCGATGGCGCTTTGGCTGACGCTGCGCGACCAGCCGCTGGCGTTCGTCATCATGTCAGGTGTCGTTTTCTTCGGATGGGGCGAGATCTTCTCTCTCTTCCCCTCGACCCTGACCGATACCTTCGGCACAGCGCGCGCTACCGTCAACTATGGCTGCCTCTACATGGCCCAGGGGGTCGGTGCCATCTTCGGCGGCCCGCTGGCAGCGCTGATGCACGAGAAGCTCGGTAGTTGGGTGCCGGTCTTCGGCACGGCCATCGCGCTCGACATCGTCACCGCCCTGCTCGCGATCGCACTGCTCAAGCCCTTGCGACGTCGATATCTCCAGCGCGCTTAGGCCTTGAAGCCCGTGACGTTCAGCGCTTTCACCGGTTGCGCGATGCCCTTGAGCAACAGATCCCCCAGCGGTTCGGCCTGCGCCGAGTCTTCGACCCTAGCCAGGGTCTTCTGATTGGTGACGATCTGTCCGCCTTTGGCTTCGTTGCACAGGCGCGCGGCAAGGTTGCTGACACTGCCGATGCAGGCGTAGTCCCAGCGCCCTTCGAATCCTATGGCGCCCAGGGTCGCGTAGCCTTGCGCGATGCCGATGCCCAGATCCAGTTCGAAGCCACGTTTGCGCCACGCCCCGCGCAGCGGCACGAAGCTGTCCTGCATGGCAAGTGCCATCTTCACGGCATTGGCGACGGGGTTCTCGAGCTTGATGGGATCGTTGAAGAAGATCATCAGGCCGTCGCCGGCGAAGCGCTCGAGCGTGCCCTCGTGCACGACGATCAACGGTCCCATGGCCCGGTGATATTCGCTCAGCACCGCCATCACCTCCTCGGGCTCGGCGACGTCGGTGAAAGCGGTGAATCCGCGCAGGTCGAGGAACACCACGACCACCTCGCGGCGGTGGGTCTTGAGCAGGTCCTCGCCACCGCCGTTGATGATCGATTCCGCCAGCTGCGGCGAGAAGAAACCCTTCAGGCGGCCTAGCCGGTCGAGTTGCGCGACCTGCTCCTGCACCCGCTGCTCGAGCATCTTTCCCCATTCGCGCACTTCGTCGCGCAGCCGTTTCTTTTCCAGGCTGGCGCCGACACGCGCGCGCAGCAGGGTCGCATCGAAGGGCTTGGGCAGGTAGTCCTCGGCGCCCAGTTCGATGCAGCGCACCACGCTCTCCATCTCGCCCACTGCGGAGATCATGATCACGGGCAGGTGCCGCAGTTCCACGTCGGCCTGCATCTGCTCGAGCACCTCGTAACCGTTCATCTCGGGCATCATGATGTCGAGAAGCACGAGGTCCAGTTTCTTTGCCCGCAGGATTTCCAGCGCCTGGCGGCCGTCGTTGGCGGTGTCCAGGTTCTGGTAGCCCAGCCGTTTGAGGCGGCGCGTGAGCGTGTAGCGGTTGTCCTCGTTGTCGTCGACCACCAGAAGCGCGGCATCCGAGGAGGTCATGGTTTCGCCGGGACAAGCGCCTGGATCTTGCCGAGCAGGCGGGGCAATTCCACCGGTTTGGTGTCGTAGTCGTCGCAGCCCGAGGCCATGGCCTTTTCCCGGTCGCCGTTCATGGCATGGGCGGTCAGCGCGATCACCGGGATGTGTTTCGTTGCAGGGTCAGCCTTGATCTGCCGGGTCGCCTCCGTGCCGTCGAGCACGGGCAGGCCCATATCCATCAGGATCAGTGCCGGCAGCTCGGTGCGAGCCATGGCCACGCCTTGGGCACCGTCGCGGGCGATCAGCACATCGAAGCCGGCGCGCGTGAGGCGGCGCTCCAGCATGTAGATGTTGTCTTCGTTGTCCTCGACATACAGGATCTTCATGCTCCTCGATCCTCACTCGCGCGGCCAAGACCACGCGCAATCCGCGCGGGCAGCGCGCGGACGATTTCCTGCAACAGCTCGTCCATGTCCGAGGCCCCCTTCTGCAGCACCTGTGCAACAGCGCCGTTGAGCCGAGCGCGCTCGTCCGCGCTCAGGTCCTTGGCGGTGATGACCACCACCGGAATATCGCGCCAGGCGGCGTGGCTGCGCAGTTCGACGACGAACTCGAAGCCGTCCATCTCCGGCATCATCAGGTCCAGCACGATGACGTCGGGCGGCGCTTGAGCGATCTGCTCCAGCGCCACACGGCCGTTCTCCGCTTCGAAGACCTCCCACCGGTCCTTCTCGAGCACCTGCCGCATGCTGCGGCGGAGCATGTCGTCGTCGTCGACCAGCAGCACGCGGTGCCCGGTGCTGCCGCAGATGCCACGCAGCACGGCCGCGAGCCGCTCGCGATCCACCGGCTTGACGAGGTACTCCGTTGCCCCGAGCGCGTAGCCGCGCTTCTGCTCGTCCACGATGGACAGGAGGATGACCGGGATGTCGCGCAGTTCGGGGTCGCCCTTGATGGCTGCGAGCACCGTCCAGCCGTCGATGTCGGGCATCATCACGTCCAACGTGATGGCGTCCGGGTGAAGCTCCTTTGCCAGCCGCAGACCTTCCTGTCCGCCCCGCGCGGTGACCACGGTGAAGCCATCGCGCGTCAAGTGGCGGTCCATCGATTCGCGCACGGTGGGGTCGTCGTCGACGACCAGGATGGTGGCCGGCCCGCTGGCCGCGCTGCCCTGGCGTGGTGGGACCACACTGCGCAGCCCTTCGACTGTCGGCTGATCGCCCACGGTCGCCGGCAGGCGGATGGTGAAAGTCGAGCCGCGGCCCGCCTCGCTCGTGACGGTGATGTCGCCACCCATCATCTGGCAAAAACGCCGGCTGACCGCCAGTCCCAGTCCGGTGCCGCCGTACTTGCGGGTGGTCGAGGCGTCGGCCTGGGCGAAGTCCTGGAACAGCTTGGCCATCTGCTCGCGTGTCAGGCCGATGCCGGTGTCGGTCACCGCCAGCGTTACCCACTCGACGCCTTGGTGGACGGCGCGCCGTGCGGCAATGGTCACTGTGCCCTTGTCGGTAAACTTGGTGGCATTGCTGGCCAGGTTGAGGAGCGCCTGCCGAATGCGCGTCTGGTCGGCGTACATGCCACCGATGTCGGGAGCACAGTCCAACACCAGCTGATTGCCGTTCTTGGCCGCCATCGTCTGGATCGTCTGCGCCACGTCCTGGACCAGCGGCGCGATGGCGAAGGTCTCGACGTGGATGTCCATCTTGCCGGCCTCGATCTTCGACAGGTCGAGGATGTCGTTGATCAGCGCCAGGAGGTGCTTGGCCGCGCGCAGCACGCGCTCGAGCGGCTCGACGTCCTCCAGCCGCCCCAGGTCGACGGCGTCCTCGTGCAGCATCTCGGTGACGCCGATGATCGCGTTCAGCGGCGTGCGCAATTCGTGCGACATGTTGGCGAGGAACTGCGACTTGAGCTGGCTCGCCACCTCCAGTTGTTTGCCCTTCTCGGCGATCTCGCGGAACAAGCGCGCGTTCAGGATCGCCAGCACCGACTGGCCCGCCACGGCCTGCAGCAACGCGACGACCGAAGGTGAGAACTCGCCCGCGGTCCGGCGCCGGATGACCAACGCGCCGATCACGCGTTCCTCGCTGAGCAGAGGCACCGCCAGCACCGAGCGAATGCCTTCGCGCAACAGCGGTCCGCGCATCCGGCTGCCCTCCGCCGCTTCCACGTCTGCAACCTGGTAAGGACTGCGGCTTTGGGCGCACAGTCCGACTGCCGTTTCCCCGATGCGAATCTGCGACTCGTGCAGCGTCCGGACATAGGCGTCGCTGACGGCATGGTTGGCACGCGGCACGAACACGCCGACCGACTCATCGAACTCGTAGATTGTCCCGCCCCCGTCGGCCTTCGACAGCGCGACCGCGTTCAGGACGATGGTGGCCAGCACGGTGTCGAGATCGAGCGTGGAGCTGACCGCCTGGCCGATCTGCCCGAGAGCGCGCATTTCCTCCACCGAGCGGGTGAGCGCGTCGGTGCGCGCGCCCAACTCCTTGAACAGGCGCACGTTCTCGATCGCGATCACGGCCTGATCGGCAAAGGTCTCGAGAAGCGCAACCTGATCGTCGGGAAAGGAGCCCGCCGAGGCCCGCGCGACACAGATCACGCCGACGGTCGTCCCGTCGCGCGAACGCATCGGAACCGCGAGCAGGCTGCGCCAGGCACCAATTGCAGCGACCTCCCGGTGATAGTCGGGGTCGGTTCGGACATCTTGGACCTGAACCGTCGCGCCACTGAGGGCGACCCGCCCCGACTCGTGTTCGAGGCTCGCGTGCATGGGGTACAAGCGGTGCAGCAACCCGAGAAGGTCAGGCGGCAGGTCGTGATGAGCGAGTAAGTGGAGGAGATCGCCGTCGACGCGGAAGACGGTGGAGAACAGGCCTGCGCACAGTTGCTTGGTGCGTTGCGCGATGATGTCGAAGACCGGCTGGGTGTCGGTCGGGTGACTCGATGTCATCCGCAATACATCGCTCGTTGCGACCTGCTGGGCGAGCGTCCCGGCAAGAGCGGACGTCCGCTCTCCGACCTTTTGCTCGAGTGTCCGGTTGACGTCTTCGAGTCGTTGCTCGTTCTGGCGTCGCTCGTCGATGAGGTCCTTGAGAGACCTTCGCATCGTGTTGAGGTCGCGAGCGAGGTGGCCGATTTCGTCACGCTGCGCGGTGTCGATCGCGGCGTCGAGGTCGCCGCCGGTGATGAGTCCGGTCGCGCGCTGGAGCGCGGCGAGAGGCCGCGCAATATAGCGGCGGGTGATGATCATCGAGGTTGCGTAGATCGCTCCGATCGTCAGGGTGATGAGGATCAGTATGCCGGTGACCTGCAACAAGATCGCCTTGCGCAGTCCCTCCCTGGAAACGGCCAGCCGCAGGGTACCGATCGCCTTGCCGTCCCGCTCGATATCGACAGTCTTCAGCAGAAAGGACGACGAGCTTGCGAGGGAGGCAAAGTTCCGGCCTGCGACTTGCGGCCCCTCCTTGAGCACGACCTGCTTGCCATTGGAGAGGATCTCGACGAAGACCAGCGGGTTCTGCAGCAGCAGCGCTTCGGCAAAACTGATGACCGAATCCGTGTCGAGATTCCACAGGGGTATGACCAGACTCACCTGCGCGAGTCGTGAGGTGTCGTTGAGCAACTCCTGCAGGTCACGTTCCATGCGGCTGTTGCCGATTCCGATGACCACCGCGGCGAAGCCCACAAGCAGCAGGGTGACCACAGCGGTGAATGCCAGCGTGAAGCGCTTGGCGATGCTGTTGTCCCGCGTCGGTGTCGGTCCCGACAGGCCGGTGCTCAACCGGTCATCGGTGCGGCCAGGAGCAGCTGGCGGCATTTGCGCCGTCATTCCAGCGCGGCCGCGTTCATGCGATACCGCGACAAGATCTCCTGGATCACGCCTTGCTTGTGAAGCGTCACAAACGTTTCGTTGAATCGGTCGACAAGCTTCTTGTCTACAAACTTCTGGGAAAAGCCGATGTAGTACTTCAGCACCTGCTGGCGACCGGCATACCGGACGTTCTTCAGGTCGAGCTTCTGGACAACTTGGTCACCCACGTCCTTGTTCGAAAACACCGCGTCGACACGCCCGAGGGAAAGCTTCTTGAACGCCGCATAGTCGTCGGGCGTTTCTTCCACCTTGAATTCCTTGGCATCCGTATGGATCTTCGCGAGGGCAGTGGCGGTGTTCGAAGGCCCGTAGACGCCAACGACGTAGTCCTTCAGGTCAGCGGTCTGTTTGAACGCGAGCGGATTGTCGTTGCGAACGAAGATGCCGTATTCGGTGTTGAGCAAGGCCGGCGAGAAGTACAGCGACTTGGCTCGCTCGGGGTTCCAACCGATGACGAACAAGGCGTGCGCCGTGCCTTCATCGACTTCCTGCTGGGCCCTGCGCCAGGGCAGCAGCCTCATCGGGCACTCGATCTTCATATCCCCGCAAACCTTGCGGATGATCTCAGCCGCGGGTCCGGATACGACGCCGTTGACGGCGTAGTTGAAGGGTGCGAAGTCCTGGGTATCGAAGACCAGTTCGGTGCTCGCGCCGGCCCATGCGGGCGAAATGATCGCTGTCATCGCAATCAGAACAACTGCGACGAGGCGCGGGAAACGAACTGCCATTGCCATTCAACCCTGACGAAGGCCGGGACCCAGCCCCACTGGTGATCGGAAGTTGTCTCTCGACCTCGCAAGGCCGCCAAACCCATACTCGACAAGAGGGATTGTATGGAGGATAGGTCGTTCCAAGATCCGTTCGCTTCGCCGGCTGTCGCCTGCAGAGTCAGACCTTGCATACGGGTTTGTCCCAGCGACGGCGCTGCTTCGAGATGGCACGAAACGTCTCAACGATTGGCGGTCGACCCTTCGCCGGGGAGGATCCTTCCCACTGGTATCGAGGAAGGGCGTTACCAATCCTCCTTGACGGCCAGCACGCTCTGTCGCCCGACCGCTCTCCGCGCTGCGACGAAGGCGGTCACCGTTCCGGCGCCGACGACCGCCGCGCACAGCGCAGCGAGGCGCGGCCACGGTAGCAGCAGCTCCATCGTCCAGTGAAAGCTCTGCGGGTTGACGACCTTGACCAGGACCACGCTGACGGCGATCCCGAGGGCGAGGCCGAGCGCGGCGCCGACCGCCGTCCAGAGCGCGCCTTCGAGGGCGACGACGGTGAGGATCTGGCGCCGCGTCAGGCCGAGGTGGACGAGCAGGCCGAACTCCTTGCGGCGCGCCAGTACCTGCGCCGAAAAGCTGGCGGCGATGCCGAACAGGCCGATCGCGATCGCGACCGCCTGCAGCCAGTAGGTGACGGCGAAGCTGCGGTCGAAGATGCGCAGCGACGTCGCCCGGATCTCGCGCGGCGCGGCGAACTCGAGCAGCGAGCCGTCGTAGCCCGAAGCGGTCGCGAGCTGGCGCAAGTCGGCCTCGACGGCGGCGGTGCTCGCGCCCGGCGCAAGCCAGAGGGCGAGGTCGTTGATGCGCTCGTCGCCGCTCAGACGGCGCCAGTCGTCGCGATCGATCACGACCGCGCCGTACTGGCGCGCGTAGTCGCGCCAGACGCCGCGAACGAACACGCTCGCACGGCGGCCGTCGGGCAAGGGCAGCGACAGCGTCGTCCCGGGCGCGGCGCCATAGAGCGCGACGACCGCTTCGCTGACATAGACCGCGATCGCCCCTCGCGGCGCAGCGACCAGCTCGCCTGTCAGCGGCAGGCTCGCCGCCGGGTCGCCGACCGTGCGCGCGATCAATGCCGCCGCGGGCCGCGCCGGATCGAGCAGCAGAGGAACGACGCGCTGCGCTTCGGCGCGAACCACGCCGGCGATCGCGCGGGCCTCGGCCGGCAGCTGGGTCGGCAAAGTCGCGATGTCGCCGCCGCCCGGGCCGAGCGTCGTTCGCGCGTAGAGATCGGCGGGCAGGACAACGTCGAGCCAGCGCGTGACCGCATCGCGAAAGCTCGCGACCATGACGGTGAGAGCGATCGCCAGCGCCAGGCTGGCGACGACGCCGGCGACGGCAATCGTCGCGCCGGCGCGCTGATGGCGCGCGCGTTCCACGGCGAGCAGCGTGACGGCGCGCTGCGGCTCGCGCACGCCGGCGAGCGCGAGGCCGACGCCGCCCGGAACGCAGGCGATGCCGCCGATCAGGAGGCATGCCACCGACGCGTAGGCCGCAAGCGGCAGGCCCGCGATCGGCGGCACGGCGGCGAGCGCGCTGCCCGCGAGCAGCAGCACGAGGCCGAGGCGAAGCGGCGCGCGTCGAGCGGGCGCGATGGCGAGCCCCTTCAGCGCCTGCGCCGGAGCGATCCGTTGCGCCGCGCGCGCCGGCAACCAGCCGCCGGCAAGCGCGGCGACGACGCCGAGCAGACCGTAGACCGACGTGCCGACGACGTCGATGTGGAGCGTGGGGGCGACGCCGGCGAAGTAGCCGCCGCCGAGATCGCCGCCGAAGAGACGCAGCGCGACGGCGGCGAGCGCGCCGCCGAGCGCGAGGCCGAGCACGCTGCCGACGCCGCCGATGAGCGCCGACTCGGCCAGCACCAAGCCGAGCCGCTGCCGCGCCGACAGGCCGAGCACGGCGAGCAGCGCAAGCTGCTGCTGGCGCTGCGCGACCGAGAGGGCGAGGATCGAGAACACGAGGAACGCGCCGGTGAACATCGCCACCAGGGCGAGCACTGTGAGGTTGACGCGATATGCGCGCGAGACATTCGAGATCCGGTCGCTGGCTTCGTTCGCGGCGGCGACGCGAACCTCGGGCGGTAGATGCAGCGCGGCGATCGTCGTCGCGCGGTCGGCGCCGGGTGCGAGGCGAATGTCGATCCGGCTCAGGCGGCCGACGAAGTCGAGCCCGACCTGCGCTCCGGCGATGTCGACCACTGCCAGCGGCGGGCCGCCCGCGGCGACGCTGCCGGCGATGCGAAAGTCGCGTCGGCCGGTTGCCGTCTGCAACGACAGCGTCGTCGCGCCGCCGCCGAGGCGCCGCTCGGCGCTGGCGTTGAGGAACACGGCGTTCGGATCGAGCGCGGCGAAGCGATCGCTGCCGGCTTGCGGTCGCGGTAGCAGCGCCGGCGCGAGGCGGGCGACGACCAGCGCATCGCTGCCGACGACGCGCAGCGCGACGCGCTGCCCGCCGGCGTCGAAAGCGAAGGTGTCGACCTCGACGATCGGGCTCGCGACGTCGATGCCGGGCGCGATCGCGACCGCGTCGTAGAGCGCTTCGTCGAAGCCGCGGCGCGGGCCGACGAGGGCGAAGTCGGCTTCGCCGTTGACGGCACGCACGGCGGCGCCGAACTCGGCCAGCGCCGAGGCGTTGATGAGATGCACCGAGTAGGCGAGGGCAACGCCGAGCATGACGGCGACGAGCGCGGCCGCCGTTCGCCACGGGTGATGGCGCAGCTCGGGCCACGACAGCTGGCGCAGCAGGGCGATCATCGCGATCGATCCGGGGTGATGCCGTGCGGCGTCAGCGTCAGCGCGCGATCGGCGCGCGCCGCGGCGGCGCGCGAATGGGTCGCGAGCAGACAGGCCGCGCCGTGCTCGCGCACCTGCGTGGCCAGCAGCGCGAGCACCCGATCGGCGTTTTCCGGATCGAGGTTGCCGGTCGGCTCGTCAGCGAGGATCAGCGTCGGCCGATGCACCAGCGCGCGCGCGATCGCGACCCGCTGCAGCTGGCCGCCGGAAAGCGTCTGCGGCATTCGTGCTTCGAAGCCGGCCAGGCCGACCGCCGCCAGCATCGCGCTGACGCGCGCCGGGTCGGGCGCGTGCCGCAGCAGCAGCGGCAGGCCGACGTTGGCGCCGATGCTCAAATGCGGCAGGACGTGAAAGGCCTGGAACACGAAGCCGAGCCGCTCGCGCCGGAGGAGCGCCTGCGCCGGCTCGGCCAGCGAATGAATGTCGACGCCGGCGATGTGGACCGTGCCGGCGTCGATCGTGTCGAGGCCGGCGACGCAATTGAGCAACGTCGATTTGCCGACACCGGACTCGCCGACCACGGCAACGAACTCGCCTGCCGCGACGACGAGATCGACGCCTTCGAACACAGGGCTCGTGTCGTAGCGCTTGGCGAGCCCGGCGACCTTCAGGACGGGCTCAGCCAACGCGGCCTTCTTCGATCATTTGCCCGGCGAGACGAACCACGCGGGCGATCGCATCACCGGCGTCGCAGGCGACGACCTGACGCCAAGGCATCGCGCGTAGCCAGGTCAGCTGGCGCTTCGCGAGCTGGCGCGTCGCCGTCGTCGCTGCGGGCGCGAGCGTGTCGACGTTGCTGTCGTCGAGCGCCGCCCACGCTTGCCGATAGCCGACGGCGCGCATCGACGGCAGGCCGGCGTGCAGGTCGCCGCGTGCCCGCAGCGCGCGCACCTCGTCGACGAATCCCGCGTCGAGCATCGCCGCGAAGCGCTCGCCGATGCGTGCGTGCAGCCAGGCGCGGTCGTCCGGCTCGAGGGCGATCAGCGGTGGCGTCTTGCCGTCGGGCGCGCTGTGCCAGGCCGAAAGCGGCCGGCCGCTCAGGCGGTAGACCTCGAGCGCGCGCTGGATGCGCTGGCTGTCGTTCGGCGCGAGCCGCGCCGCGGTCGTCGGGTCGACCGTCGCGAGCTCGGCGTGCAGCGTCGGCCAGCCGTCGCGTGCGGCGCGTTCGTCGATCGCCGCGCGCACCATGGCATCCGCCTCGGGCAGCGCGTCGAGGCCATCGAACAGCGCCTTGAAGTAGAGCATCGTGCCGCCGACGAGCAGCGGGATTGCGCCGCGCGCGCGGATCGACGCGATCGCCGCATTCGCGTCAGCGACGAAGCGCGCCGCCGAATAACGCTCGGCCGGATCGACGAGGTCGATCAGGTGGTGCGGCACGGCGGCGCGCTCACGCGCGGCCGGCTTGGCGGTGCCAATGTCCATGCCGCGATAGACGAGCGCCGAATCGACGCTGACGATCTCGACCGCATGGTGCGGCGCGAGCGCCGCGGCGATTGCCAGCGCGGCGGCGCTCTTGCCAGATGCGGTGGGTCCGGCCAGGCACAGGTAGTCGGCGCCCGCGCTCATCGACAGACCCGAAGGCGGATGCGCATCGACGGCGTGCGACATTCAGTGGACACTGCGCTTCTTCAATCCTGACTGGAAACCGGCATGAACCTGACCCTCGCCATCGGCCCGCTCGTCGCCCTGATCGCCGGCATCCTGATCCTGGTCGTGCCGCGACTGCTCAACTTCATCGTCGCGATCTACCTGATCATCATCGGCCTGCTGGGCCTCTTCGGCGGCCACCTGAATTTGCACTAGCGCGTGGGCGTCGCGACGAAGCTCTCGCCGAGGCGCAGGTAGCGCCACTGGCCGGCGGGCAGCGCGCCGAGCGCGACTGCGCCGATGCGGACGCGCTTCAACCCGAGCACCTGTAGGCCGACGGCGTCGCACATGCGCCGGATCTGCCGCTTCTTGCCTTCCTGGAGGACGAAGCGCAGCTGGTCGTCGTTGATCCACTCGACCAGCGCCGGCAGCAGCGTCTCGCCGTCGAGCTCGAGGCCGTGGCGCAGCGACGCCAGCGACTCGGCCGGCAGCGCCTCGCCGCTGCGCGTCGCGACGCGAACGAGGTACTCCTTTTCGATCGTGCTGTCGTCGCCGATCAGCTGCCGGGCGATCCGGCCGTCCTGCGTCAGCACGAGCAGGCCGACCGAGTCGATGTCGAGTCGGCCGGCCGGAACGAGGCTGCGCAGGTGCTGCGGCAGGAAGCGGATGCCGGAGCTGTCCTCGCGCCACTGGCGATCGGGGGTGACGAGGACGCGTGCCGGTTGGTAGCCGTCCTCGGCCTGGCCGCTGACGTAGCCGACGGGCTTGTTGAGCAGCACGGTGACGAGTTGTGCCTGCGCGTTTCTGGCCCGTGCGTCGATCGTGATGTGCTGGCTCGGCAGGACGCGCGAGCCGAGCTCGGCGACGACGCGGCCGTCTACCCGGACCCAGCCGCGCGCGATCCACTCATCGGCCTCGCGCCGCGAGGCGATGCCGAGCTCGCTCATCCGCTTCGACAGGCGCAGGCTGCCGTCGGCGTGCGCCGTCGGCGGCTGGCGTGACGGCGGCTTCATCGGCCGCGCCAGAACATGCGATCGAGCTCGGCCAACGTCACCTGGCGCCAGGTCGGCCGGCCGTGGTTGCATTGATCGGCGCGGTCGGTGCGCTCCATGTCGCGCAGCAACGCGTTCATCTCGGCGATCGTCAGCGCGCGATGGGCGCGCACCGCGCCGTGGCAGGCCATCGTCGAGAGCAGTTCGTCGCGGGCGCGCACGAGGACGTCGCTCGTGCCGACCTGCGCCAGCTCGGCGAGCACCGCGCGCGAGAGCTCGACGACATCGGCGCCGGCGAGCGCTGCCGGCAGCGAGCGCAGCGCCAGCGTCGCGCTGCCGAGTGGCGCGAGGTCGAGGCCGAGCGTGCGCAGGGTTTCGGCGTGCGCTTCGGCGGTCGCGATCTCGCCGGCGCTGGCGCTGAAGGTCGTCGGGATGAGCAGCGGCTGCTGCGCCAGCGGCGCGCCGTCGAGGCTCGCCTTCAGCCGCTCGTAGACGATCCGCTCGTGCGCGGCGTGCATGTCGACGATCACCAGGCCGCTCGCGTTCTCGGCCAGGATGAAGGTGCCCGCGACCTGCGCCAGCGCGCGGCCGAGCGGCCACGCCGCCTCGTCGTCGGGCAGGGCCGCGGGCGTCGCCGCGTGCGGCTGCGCGAGCGACCAGCCGAAGGCATTGCGCTCGCCGGCATGCGACGCGGCGTGCGGCGCGCCTTGCGTCGGCCAGGCGAGAGGGGCCTGCCGCGCGAACGGCTCCGGCGAAGCTCCGGCCGGCGTGACGACTTCCGCGCCTTGTGCCGCGCGCGCCCCCGGCGCTGCCGCCAGCGCCGCCGCGACCGCCCTGCGCACCGCCTCGTGGACCTCGCGCGAGTCGCGAAAGCGAACCTCGACCTTGGTCGGATGGACGTTGACGTCGACGCGCTCGGGCGCGACGTCGATGAACAGCAGGTATGCCGGCTGGCGCCCGCCGTGCAGCACGTCTTCGTAGGCGGCGCGGACGGCGTGGGCGATCAGCTTGTCGCGCACGTGCCGGCCGTTGACGTAGACGTACTGCAGGTCGGCGCGCGCGCGAGCCGACTCGGGCGTGCCGGTGCGGCCGGCGATCGCCAGGCCGCCGAGGTCGACCGCGACGGCGCGGCTCTGGCTCGCGAACGCGGCGCCGAGCAGCTCGTCGGCGCGCACTGTCGCGCTCGCCCGCGCCCAGCGCGCGATCGCCTTGCCGTCGTGCCAGACCGCGAACGACAGCTCGGGCGCGGACCAGCGCATGACGGCGCACGGCTTCGACGCAATGGGCGAGCTCGGTCGCCTCGGTCTTCAGGAACTTGCGCCGCGCCGGCGTGTTGAAGAACAGCTCGCGCACCTCGACCGTGGTGCCGGTGGCGCGCGCCGCCGGGGCGAGCTCGCCCGTGCGCGCGTCGAGCCGGGTCGCGTGCTCGGCCGCGTCGGCGCGGCTGGTGATGGCGACGTCGGCGACCGAGGCGATCGCCGCCAGCGCCTCGCCGCGAAAGCCCATCGTCGCGACGCCCTCGAGTTCGGCGAGCGAAGCGATCTTGCTGGTCGCGTGGCGGCGCAGCGCGGCGCCGAGCTCGTCGGCCGGGATGCCGTGGCCGTCGTCCTCGATGACGATGCTGCGAATGCCGCCGCCGGTCAGGCGAACCACGATCGCGGTCGCGCCGGCATCGACCGCGTTGTCGAGCAGCTCGCGAACCACCGACGCCGGCCGCTCGACGACCTCGCCGGCGGCGATCTGGCTGACGAGCTCGCTCGGCAGCTCGCGGATCGGTCGGCGCAGGCGCGGCGCGAGCACGGCATTCATCGCCGCATTGTAGAAAGCGCACCGCTGGCCCTGTGCGCGACCGTGCTTCGTGCCGCAGATTTCGCACCTGCGTGCGGGTCGCCTTGGCGTAAGACGGTGCGCCCGTGTTAGCTTCAGGACGATGAGCGAAAGCAGCACGACCGTCGCAGCCGAAGCCGGCAACGAGACGCCGGCCGCGCTCGTCCAGGCGGTCGTCGACCTCGGCGCGCAGCGCCCGATCAGGACCTCGCAGGCGATCTACAACAGCCACGGCGTCAAGCTGCTCGAAGGCGGCGTGACGATCGACCAGAGCCTGTACGACCGCCTGCTCTCGCATCGCCTTGCCCTGCCGCTCGACGAGTGCATCGACGCCAGCCCGAGCGTCGATCCCGGCATTCTTGGCGACGCGGCGCGCGCCGCGATCGCTCGCTGGCCGTTCTTCGCCCGCGCCTGCCCGCCGGGCTCGGTCGGCAAGGAAGTGATCGATGCGCTGGTGACGACGCGCCTGCCCAAGCCGGTCGCGCTACACCTCACGCTGGCGCGCGAGACCCGCCCGGCGCTGTTCGACCACAGCATCCTGATGGCCTTGCTCTCGGCCCATCTGGCGGGAGCCGCCGGCGGCTCGCGGGCGCGGGTTGGCGCCGCGGCGACGGCCGGCCTGCTGCATGACCTCGGCATGCTGCACGTCCAGCCCGATCTCCTCGATTCCGAAGAGCGCCTGAGCGGCGACGAGCTGAAGCCGATCTACGTCCATCCGCTGACCTCGTCGATGCTGGTCGACCGCTTCGCCGAATATTCGAAGGAGATCGTGCGCGCGATCGTCGAGCACCACGAGCGGCTCGACGGTTCGGGCTACCCGCGTGGCCTGTCCGGCGACGCCGTGAGCCCGCTCGGTCGCATCCTCGCCCTGGCCGAGGTCGTGACGGCGATGTTCGACGGCCAGCGCCAGCTGCCGGAGCAGCGCGTCTCGCTGCTGCTGCGAATCAATCCGCGCCGCTACGACGCCAGCCATGTCGCCGCCGTGCACCGGCTGCTTGCCGTCCCGCCGGCGGCGGGCGACGGCGACGCCATCGTCGCCGCGCCGCTGATCGCGCGCCTGCTGCAGCTCACCGACGTGCTTGCGCGCTGGCGCGCCAGCAGCGCCGAGATCGGCCACGCGCTCGAAGGCGCGCATGCGGCGCTGTTCCGCTCGGTCGACGAGCAGAACGCGACGCTCCAGCGCATGCTCTACGACGCCGGCGTCACGCGCGAGCAGCTGGCGGTGATCGCCGGCGAGGTCGGCGACGACGTCGCCCTGCGGATCGAGCTCTGGGCGCTCGCCGAAGAGCTGCTCTGGCAACTGCACGCCGCCGCCAATCAGCTCAAGCGCCGCTGGCAGGCAGTGCAGGCAAACGCGCCCCACCCACCGGCGCTGGCGGCGTGGTTCGACGCCGTCGCCGCGCTCGACGGGGACGCAGCGACTTCCGGCTGAGGCCGACGCGCGCCCGGTCCCGCGCGGCGAGGGGCGCCTTGATAATCGCCCGCCATGGACTTGCTCGCCTCGATCGTCGACTTCGTTCTTCACGTCGACGTTCACCTCGCCACCTTCGTCGCCCACTACGGGACGTGGGTCTACGCGCTGCTGTTCGCGATCATCTTCATCGAGACCGGCGTCGTCGTGATGCCATTCCTGCCCGGCGATTCGCTGCTGTTCGTCGTCGGCGCGATGTGCGCCGCCCGCCTGATGAGCCTGCCGGTCGTGCTGCTGCTGCTCTGGCTCGCGGCGGTGCTCGGCAACCAGAGCAACTACGCGATCGGTCGCCTCCTCGGGCCGCGCGTCTTCGGCTGGGAGCACTCGCGCTGGTTCAACAAGCGCGCCTTCGACCAGGCGCACGCGTTCTATGAACGCTACGGCGGGATCACCATCGTCGCCGCGCGCTTCATGCCGTTCCTGCGCACCTTCGCGCCGTTCGTCGCCGGCGTGGCGCAGATGACGCACCGCCGCTTCACCCTCTACGATGTCACCGGCGGCGCGCTCTGGATCGGCTCGGTCACGCTGGCGGGCTACGCCTTCGGCAACATTCCGTGGGTGAAGCAGAACCTCGACAAGATCATCTGGAGCGCGATCCTGATCCCCGGCCTGCTCGTCCTCATCGGGGCGTGGCGGGCGCAGCAGAAGCGGAAGGAACGGCCGACTTGACCTTCTGCATCGACGCGGCCGGTGCTGGTGCGGCCTTGACCGCGCTCGCTGGCGCCTCGGGCATGGCGCTGACCGGACATGCCTGTTGCTGGTAGACCGTGCGGCCGCCGTCGACGCACTTGTAGAGCAGTTGCGAGGCGGCGAAGCCGGAGTCCGCCAGTGCGGCGAGCGCAGACGCCGCCGCGAGCGCGAAATAGGGCGCGAGAGCGGCGCTTCATTCCTGCGCCGGCGGCGTCGGCAGCGCCAGTTGCTCGCCGACGGTCTCGGGCTTCATCAGGCGCCAGCGACCGCGCGTGCTCATGTCGACGACGATCGCAGTCACGCCGACGGCGGTCGCTGTCGGGTTGAGTGCGAGGACACGGGCGACGCAGCGCCGGATCCACTCGGCGGTGTCGCGGACGTAGTCGATGTCGGCGTCGTCGAGGCGGCAAACGAGGCGGAAGGTCTTTTCGAACGGATGCTCGAGGTTCGTCGCGGTCATTCCCATTCCCAGGGCCGATGCTTTGCCGGCCGATCGACGCCGCCTCGAAGGCCGACGTTCAGGCTGGATTTTCGGCGCAGGCGGTGACATCGTGCGCACGCTGGCGCCGCAAAGCGCGGCGCGCCGCGCAATCGGTCACGGCGCTTCAGAGGTGTCCCGCCGGACGGCCGCGCCCGGCCGATGGCCGGTCAGCGCGGCGCTTCGGCGGCTATCGAACGACGTAGCCGCGCCCTTCCATGCACGCGAAGGTCGCGCGCTGGAAGATGCTGGCGTCGTTCATCGCGCCAGCCTGCGTTGTCGCCCAGCGGTTGCATTCGCGCCGGTCGGATTCGCTGGTCGCGGCGCTTTGCCCGTTCTTCGGGTAGTAGATCGGATCGGGTGCGTGCCCGGTCTGCGGCACGGGCTGGCCCGAATGCGTTCCGTTCGCCGGCTCGACGGTGCTGTAGGTCGGGTCGACGACCGCCGGCGCCTCGAAGTAGCCGCCGTAGTACGGATAGGCCGGGTAGTAGCCGCCGTAGTACGGGTACGCGCCCCAGTAGCCGATTCCCAGACCGATGCCGATGCCGCACGCCATAGTACGGCCAGTAAGCGCCGTGGCCCCAGTAGCCGTGGCCGTGCCAGCCGCCGCCGTGCCAGGCACCACCATGCCAGGCACCGCCGTGCCAGGCGCCGCCGATGGCTGGCGGCGGCCGCCGGGGTTGCGGGAGTGAGCGCAAGGACGCCGAGAAGAGACGCGGTGATGGCGATGGAACGGGCAAATGCCTTCATGGCCTGATCCTCTGAACAGCGGCGCAGGCGACGGCCGCCGACAGTCGCCATTTTGCGACTTCGGCACGCCCTTTGCCGAGGCTCAACCACACTGCACGCCTGTCGGCGCGTCGTCTTACGCATCTTTACTCGGCGGAGATCAACGATGAAGAACCACTTGCCCGCTTCCGCACTCGCCCTGGCCGTCGCCTGGCTTCCCCTCCACGCCGCGGAGTCGGTCGGGCATGCCGCCTCGTCGGCAGCGACCACGACCGGGCATACCGTGGCGGAGGCCAGCCGCCAGGGCGGCCATGCCGTCGCCGAAACCGGCCGCGAGGTCGGCCACGCGACCGCGGAAGCCGGTCGCCAGGTCGGTCACGAGACCGCCAAGGCCGGGCGCGCGGTCGGCCACGAGACCGCCGAGGCCGGTCGCGCGGTCGGCCACGAGACTGCCGAGGCCGGGCGCAAGACCAAGAAGGCCGTCAAGCCGGCGTCGTCGCCGAGCTGAGGTAGAGGAGTCAGCTTCCGAGCGCCCGCGCGAGCTCGGCGGCGCACAGGCGCACCGCCGCGTGCGCTTCGTCGATCACCTTGCCCATCGTGATGAAGCCGTGGATCTGGCGCTCGAAGCAGACGTACGTCGCCCGGTTGCCGGCGGCGACGAGGCGATCGGCGTAGGCCAGGCCTTCGTCGCGCAACGGATCGAAACCGGCGGTCAGCACCAGCGCCGGCGGCAGCTGCGACAGGTCGTCGCGCAGCAGCGGCGAGGCGCGCCAGTCGAGGTCGTGCTCGGGCACGGCAACGTAGTGGTCGTGGTAGTACGAGATCGTCTCGGTGGTCAGCAGATAGCCGCTGCCGTTGGTCGTGTGCGAGGGATGGCCGCGCCGCATGTCGGTGGCCGGATAGATGAGCAGCTGGTACGCGATCGGCAGGTCGCCGGCATCGCGCGCGGCGATCGCGACCACCGCGGCGAGGTTGCCGCCGGCGCTGTCGCCGCCGACCGCGAGCCGAGTCGCGTCGACCGCCGAGCTCGCGCGCGTTGCGGCGCACCCAGTAAGTCGCGGCGAGGCAGTCGTCGACAGCGGCCGGGAACGGATCTTCCGGGCCCATGCGGTAGTCGACCGCGACGACCGCGACGCCGGCCTCGTTGCACAGCTCGCGACACAGCACGTCGTGGGTGTCGAGGTCGCCGATGGTCCAGCCGCCGCCGTGGTAGTAGACGAGCACCGGCAGCGCGACCGCGTCGCTCGCGGTCACGCCGGCGCGGGCAAGCGGCCGATAAAGACGCAGCGGAATCGGCCCGTGCGGGCCGTCGCACTGGGTGTCGCGGACCGAGCCGACCTCGGGCGCGGGCGGCTGCGTGAAGCCGCGCCGGTCGCGATAGAAGGCGCGCGCCTCGACCGGCGTCAGCGTGTGCATCGCCGGCAACCCGCGCTCGGCGATGAGGTCGATCAGGGCCTGGGCCTGCGGATGAAGCATCGTCACTCCAGCGACGGGTCGTTCAACGCGCAATGATCGCCTAGAGCTGGCGCGAGCGGGCGAGCGGCGGGTTGCGCGCGAAGTAGCGCTGGATGCCGGTGGCGAGCGCCTCGACCAGCTGAACGCGGTATTCGGGATCGCGCAGCTTTCGCTCCTCTTCGGGGTTCGAGATGAACGCCGACTCGACCAGGATCGACGGAATGTCGGGCGCCTTCAGCACCGCGAAGCTCGCCTGCTCGACGCTGCCCTTGTGGAGCTTGCCGACCTTGCCGATCTGGCCCAGCACCTCGCCGCCGAGCTTCAGGCTGTCCTTGATCTGCGCCGTCGTGCTCATGTCGAGCAGGGTGCGCAGCACCGACTCGTCCTTGGCCTGGATGTTGACGCCGCCGACGAGATCGGCGGCGTTCTCGCGGTTGGCCATCCAGCGCGCCGCGCTGCTCGACGCGCCGCCCTGGCTGAGCGCGAACACCGACGCCCCGCGCGCCTCGGGGTTGAGGAACGCGTCGGCGTGGATCGAGACGAACAGGTCGGCCTGGACGCGCCGCGCCTTCTTCACGCGCTCGTGCAGCGGCACGAAGAAGTCGGCGTCGCGGGTCAGCATCGCGCGCATGTTGGGAACGTTGTTGAGGCGGTCGCGCAGCAGCATCGCGATCGCCAGGACGACGTCTTTCTCGTGCAGGCCGCTCGGCCCGCTCGCGCCCGGATCCTCGCCGCCGTGGCCGGGGTCGACGGCGACGACGACCAGGCGATCGATCTTGGCCTGGGCGATGAGCGGCGGAATCAGCGCCGGCCGCTGGGGCCGCGAGCGAAGGCGCCGCGGCGCTGCCGCTGGCGGCGCGCGCGACGATCGGCGCCGAGGCCGCGAAGGGCGGCGCGGTTGCCATCGCCGCCGAAGCCGCGCCCGCCGCGCCCATCTTGCCGATGAACTCGCCGAGCGCGTCCTGCACCGCCTGCGCCGCCTTCTGCTCGGCCTCTTCCTTGTCGCGGATCAGCTCGAGCAGCGGATCGCGCTCCTGCGTCGGATGGAGATCGAACACCAGGCGATGCTGGTAGGCCGCGACCGGCGCGAGCGTGAACACCTCCGGCGCGCTCGCCTGCTTCAGGTCGATCACGAGGCGGACGACGCGCGGCTGGTTCTGGCCGACGCGAACGCCGGCGATGAACGGATCGTCGGCGCGCACCTTGCCGACGATCTCGCGCAGCTGCGGGCTGAGCTCGAGGCCCTCGACGTCGATCACCAGCCGCTCGGGCGCGGCGGCGAGGAAGTGGCGCGCGGTCAGCGCTGCGTCGGACTCGATCGTGACGCGGGTGTAGTCCTCGGCCGGCCAGACGCGCACGGCGACGATCGCCGCGCCCCAGGCGAGCTCGCGCGCGCCGAGCGCGAGGACCACGGCGCCCATCGCGCGCAACGCGTCGCGTCGCGAGCTCATGACAACAGCTCGCGGCCGCGCGCGCTCATCGCCTCGAAGCGCGCGCTGCGCGCGTCGCCGGCTCGCGCGGCGCGATCTCCAGGCGCAGGTCGCACGGCGGCAGCAGCTCGGCCGCCTTCTCCGGCCATTCGACCAGCTTCAGGCCCGGGCTCGCGAAGACCTCGCGAAAGCCGGCGTCCTCCCACTCCTGCGGATCGTCGAAGCGGTAGAAGTCGAAATGCGCGATCGCGAAGCCGCCGGCCGCGGCACCGGCCTGGTACGGCTCCATCAGCGCATAGGTCGGGCTCTTGATCTTGCCGGTGACGCCGAGGGCGTGCAGCAGATGACGCGCGAAGGTGGTCTTGCCGGCGCCGAGCGGGCCGTGCAGCTCGATGAACGCGTCGCGAAGCGCAAGATGCGTCGCCACGTGCGCCGCGGTCGTGGCGCATGCCGCCTCGTCGGGCCACGGCACGAGCCGCGTTTCTAGAATCGAAGCCACCAATGCGCGAGCCTCTTCCTTTCGACGGACGGACCCTGCTCGACGATCTGCGAGCGTGGGGCCGCGAGCTTGGATTTTCCCAGATCGGCGTCGCCGGCATCGACCTGAGGACGGCCGAGCCGCGCCTGGCCGCCTGGCTCGACAACGGTTTCCACGGCGAGATGGACTACATGGCGGCGCACGGCATGAAGCGGGCGCGGCCCGGCGAGCTCGTCCCGGGCACGGCCAGCGTCATCACGGCGCGGCTCGACTACCTGCCGCAGACGACCGCGCCCGGCTGGCAGGCGATCGAGTGGCGCCGGCTCGAGCGGCCCGAGACCGCGGCGGTCTCGATCTACGCCCGCGGCCGCGACTATCACAAGGTGCTGCGCCAGCGCCTGCGCCAGGCTCGCCGATCGCATCGCCGCGGCGATCGGGCCGTTCGGCCACCGCGTCTTCACCGACTCGGCGCCGGTGCTCGAGGTCGAGCTCGCGGCCAGGAGCGGCATCGGCTGGCGCGGCAAGCACACGCTCGCGCTCGACCGCGACGCCGGCTCGATGTTCTTTCTCGGCGAGATCTTCGTCGACGTCGCCCTGCCCGAGAGCGCGCCGGTCGGCGACCACTGCGGCCGCTGCACGCGCGTGCATCGACATCTGCCCGACGCAGGCGATCGTCGCGCCGTACGAGCTCGACGCGCGCCGCTGCATCTCGTACCTGACGATCGAGCACAAGGGCGCGATCCCGGTCGAGTTCCGCGCCGCGATCGGCAACCGCATCTACGGCTGCGACGACTGCCAGCTGGTCTGCCCTTGGAACAAGTTCGCGAGCGCGAGCCCGCTCGCCGACTTCGACGTCCGTCCCGCGCTCGACGCGCCCGAGCTGCTGACGCTGTGGGCGTGGGACGAGGCCGAGTTCCTGCGCGCGACCGAGGGCAGCGCGATCCGGCGCATCGGCTTCGAGCGCTGGCAGCGCAACTGCGCGGTCGCGCTCGGCAATGCGCTGCGCGCCAGTGGCGATGCCGCGATCGTCGGCGCGCTCGCCGCGCGTCGCGATGCGGCGAGCCCGCTGTTACGCGAGCACATCGACTGGGCGCTGGCACAGGCGGAGCCGGCGGCACTCCCGGCCGGCCTGAACTCCTTGGCGCTCGTGCGCCGACATCGGTTGGCTAGACTCCGCCCACCCCGAAAAGCCAGGAGACCGGTCCCATGCTGCACCGTCGAACCCTTCTCGCCGCCGTCGCCGGCGCGCTTTCCAGCGCGACCGGCATCGCGTCGGCGCAGGCGTATCCGTCGAAGCCGGTTCGGCTGGTCGTTCCGTTCGCGCCCGGCGGCACGACCGACATCGTCGCCCGCGTCGTCTGCCCGAGAAGATCGGCGCCGCGCTCGGCGCAGTCGATGATCGTCGAGAACAGGGCCGGTGGCGGCGGCTCGGTCGGCGCGACCGAGACCGCGCGCGCCGCACCCGACGGCTATTCGCTCGGCATGGCGACGGTCTCGACCACCGCCGCCAACCCGGCGATCAACGCCAAGCTCGCCTACAACCCGCTCACCGATTTCACGCCGATCATCAACGTTGCGGCGACGCCGAACGTGATCGCGGTGCATCCGAGCTTTCCGGCGCGCGACTACAAGGGCTTCCTCGCCGAGATGAAGATGAACCCGGGCAAGTACAGCGTACGCGACCTCCGGAACCGGCAGCATCGGCCACCTGCAGATGGAGTTGTTCAAGAATCTGTCGGGCACCTTCGTCACGCATATCCCGTACCGCGGTTCCGGGCCGGCGCTCAACGACACCGTCGCCGGCCAGGTGCCGATGATCTTCGACAACCTGCCCTCGGCGCTGCCCTTCATCCAGCAGGGGCGGCTGATCGCGATCGTCGTCGCCGCGCCGCAGCGGCTGGCGGTGTTGCCGGACGTGTCGACCTTCAAGGAAGTCGGCCTCGAGCCGGTCAACCGCATGGCCTACTACGGCATCTACGGGCCCAAGGGCCTGCCCAAGGACGTCGTCGACAAGGTCCACGACGCGGTCAGGAAGACGCTTGACGATCCGGCAGTGAAGAAGCGCATCGACGAGACCGGCTCGCTGATCATCGCCAACACGCCCGAGCAGTTCGCGGCCCAGATCGCGGCCGAGTTCGAGGTCTACAAGAAGGTCGTGGCGGCGCAGAAGCTGACGCTCGGATAGCGCCGGCAGCGAGGCTATGGCGCCGGCCAGCACCGCCGCGATCGATCGCTTCCTCGATGCGATCTGGATCGAGGAAGGGCTCGCCGCCAACACGCTCGCCGCCTATCGGCGCGACCTGACGCTGTTCGCGCGCTGGCTCGACCAGAGCGCCGGTCGCGCCGTGGTCGAGGCGAGCGAGACCGACCTGCGCCAGTACGCGCTCGCGCGCCACGCCGGCAGCGCGGCGAGCAGCACCAACCGGCGCCTGAGCGTCTTCAAGCGCTTCTTTCGCTGGGCCTTGCGCGAGCGGCTGCTCGACGCCGATCCGACGCTCAAGCTCGACTCGGCGCGCCAGCCGCTGCGCGTGCCGAAGTCGCTCAGCGAGGCGCAGGTCGAAGCGCTGCTCGCGGCGCCCGACACCGCGACACCGCTCGGCCTGCGCGACCGGGCCATGCTCGAGCTGCTCTATGCCAGCGGCCTGCGTGTCAGCGAGCTGGTGACGCTGAAGACCGTCAACGTCAGCTTCGTCGAGAGCGCGCTGCGTGTCACCGGCAAGGGCAGCAAGGAGCGCCTGGTGCCGTTCGGCGAGGAAGCGCTCGCCTGGATCGAGCGCTACCTCGCCGAGTCACGCGCGACGATCCTCGGCCGGCGCGCCAGCGCCGCGCTCTTCGTCACCGGCCGCGGCGGGCCGATGACGCGGCAGATGTTCTGGAAGCTGCTCAAGGTGCACGCTTTGCGCGCCGGCATCGTCGCGCCGCTCTCGCCGCACACGCTGCGCCATGCCTTCGCGACCCACCTGCTCAACCACGGCGCCGACCTGCGCGCGGTGCAGATGCTGCTCGGCCACGCCGACATCTCGACGACGACGATCTACACCCACGTCGCGCGCGAGCGCCTGAAGCAGCTGCACGCGTTGCATCACCCGCGCGGCTGAGGCGCGGGCAGGTGACGGCGAAGCAGCGATTGCTGAACGGCGACGCCGATCAGCACCAGCGTCGTCAGGCCCTCGACCATCAGGCGATCGGTCAGCGACGCGACCGCCCAGAGGACGATCAGGAGCGTGGCGCCGACGAGGTGAGAGAGCGGCAGCCCGCCGTAGACGATCCGCTTGTAGGCGGCGTTGCCCGCGAGATAGAGCAGCGGCCCGCCGAGCAGCACGGCCGCCGCAGCGGCATCGACGTGCTCGGCCGGATGGTGCAGCACCAGCTCATCGCCGACCGCGGACACGATCACGCCGGCGATCAGGACGACGTGGACGTAGTGGAAGCGCGCGCCGATCTTGCCGGGATCGGTGGCGTGCTCGATCGCGTGCGTGCCGTCGCCGCTGGCGGTATCGAAGTAGATCCACCAGAGCGCGACGCTGCCGGCGAAGGCGGCGAGCATCGCAACCAGCGTAGGCGTGTCGAAATGGGCGGCGCCGCTGAACGAAGCGCCGGTGGCGAGGATCGATTCGCCGAGGGCGATCATCACGAACAGCTGGTTGCGCTCGGCGAGGTGGCCGCCCTCGATCGTCCACTCGGTGGTCGACGAGCGGCCGAGGCCGGGCGTCGCGAAGCCGAGCATCGGCGCGACGTATTCGCACAGCACGGCGGCGATCCAGAGGCCAAGACGGAGGTTTCCTTCACTGGCGCCGCCGGCGATCCAGAGCGCCGCCGAGACGCACTCCCAGACCATGATGCGGCGGAAGTTCGGCACCAGCGCGTTGCCCCTCGGCAAGCTGGCGAGGACGACGAGCGAGCGGCCGACCTGGATCGCCGCGAAGCAGCAGCCGAAGGCGAGACCGGCCTCGGCGAACGCCGCCGGAATCGTGGCCGAGAGCGCGAGGCCGATCAGCATCTGCGCGAACAGCATCAGCCGGATGCGCGGGTGCTCGGGGTTGAACCAGTTGGTGACCCAGCAGGTGTATTGCCAGCCGAGCCAGACCGCGAACCAGAGCACCAGCGTCTGCAGCGCGTTGACGAGCGTGAGCTGCTCGAGCAGGCGGTGCGAGAGCTGCGTCACCGCGAACGCATAGATCAGGTCGAAGAACAGCTCCTCGTTGGTGACGCGCGCGTGGCCGCCGCGCGGGCGCAGAAGCGGCGTCGCGTCGGCGCTCATCGCGAGCGCGGTCGGCTCACGCCACGGCGACCGGGATGCCGGCGATGCGCGCCTTCCATTCGCGTGGGCCGGTCTCGTGCACCGAGGTGCCGTTCGAGTCGACCGCGACGGTCACCGGCATGTCCTTGACCTCGAACTCGTAGATCGCTTCCATGCCGAGATCGGCGAAGCCGACGACCTTCGCCTGCTTGATCGCCTTCGAGACCAGGTAGGCGGCGCCGCCGACGCCCATCAGGTACGCGCTCTTGTGCTTCCTGATCGCCTCGATCGCCGCCGGGCCGCGCTCGGCCTTGCCGATCATCGCGATCAGGCCGGTCTCGGCCAGCATCATCTCGGTGAACTTGTCCATCCGCGTCGCGGTCGTCGGGCCGGCGGGGCCGACCACCTCGTCGCGCACCGGATCGACCGGGCCGACGTAGTAGATGACGCGGTTGGTGAAGTCCACCGGCAGCGGCTCGCCCTTGGCGAGCATGTCCTGGATGCGCTTGTGCGCGGCGTCGCGGCCGGTGAGCATCTTGCCGTTGAGCAGCAGGCGGTCGCCCGGCTTCCAGGCCGCGACCTGCTCCTTGGTGAGCGTGTCGAGGTCGACCGTCTTCGACTGGTTGTAGTCGGGTGCCCAGTGGACGTCGGGCCAGAGGTCGAGGCTCGGCGGGTCGAGGTACGCCGGGCCCGAGCCGTCGAGCACGAAGTGGGCGTGGCGCGTCGCGGCGCAGTTCGGGATCATCGCCACCGGCTTGGAGGCGGCGTGCGTCGGCGCCATCGCGATCTTGACGTCGAGCACGGTCGCCAGGCCGCCGAGGCCCTGCGCGCCGATGCCGAGCGCGTTGACCTTGTCGAACAGCTCGATGCGCAAGCGCCTCGGTCTTGTTCTGCGGCCCGCGCGCGCTTGCAGCTCGTGACATGTCGATGTCTTCCATCAGGCTCTGCTTGGCGAGCAGCATCGCCTTCTCGGCGGTGCCGCCGATGCCGATGCCGAGCATTCCCGGCGGGCACCAGCCGGCGCCCATCGTCGGCACCGTCTTCAGCACCCAGTCGACCAGGCTGTCGCTCGGGATTCATCATCGTGAACTTCGACTTGTTCTCGCTGCCGCCGCCCTTGGCCGCGACGATCACGTCGACGGTGTTGCCAGGAACGAGCGTCATCTGCACCACCGCGGGCGTGTTGTCCTTGGTGTTCTTCCGCTCGAAGTGCGGGTCGCCGACGATCGACGCGCGCAGTGGGTTGTCGGCGTCGAGGTAGCCCTTCCTGACGCCGTCGTTGACCGCGTCCTCGACGCTGCCGGCGAAGCCCTCGAAGCGGACGTCCATGCCGATCTTCAGGAAGACGTTGACGATGCCGGTGTCCTGGCAGATCGGCCGCCGGCCCTCGGCGCACATCTTCGAGTTGGTCAGGATCTGGGCGATCGCGTCCTTCGCCGCCGGACCCTGCTCGAGCTCGTAGGCGCGCGCCAGGTGGGCGATGTAGTCGGCGGGGTGGTAGAAGCTGATGTACTGCAGCGCCGCGGCGATGCTGTCGGCGAAATCGGCGTGGCGGATTGTGGTGGTGGTCATGGTCAGGCGCCTTCTTCAGGCCGATGAAGAGCGGCAGCGGCAGCCGCCGGCGGTGTCCGCGTCGATTCTAGGAGTCGCTGCACCGGCCGCGGCCGGGCCGTTTGATCCCCGCGTTGTGGTCGCGAAATTGCGGCTCGCGCACATGAGGTAAAAGACGCGGATTCGCGTCTTTGGAGTACACCGCATGAGCGCCGAGCAGCACGTCTACCCGCCTTCGGCCGCAGCCGTCAAGAACGCCTGGGTCTCTGGCATGCCGGCGTACCAGGCGCTGGTCGACGAGGCGGCGCGCGACTACGAAGGCTACTGGGCGCGCCTGGCGAAGGAGCTGATCTCGTGGCGAACGCCGTTTCGCCGCGTCCTCAACGCCGATACGCCGCCGTTCTTCAAGTGGTTCGAGGACGGCACGCTCAACGCCTCGTACAACTGCCTCGACCGCAACGTCGAGCGCGGCCTGGGCGACAAGACGGCGATCATCTTCGAGGCCGACGACGGCGCCGTCACCAAGGTCACCTACTCGGACCTGCTCGAACGCACCTGCCGCCTCGCCAACGCGATGAAGGCGCGCGGCATCGTCAAGGGCGACCGTGTCGTCATCTACATGCCGATGTCGATCGAGGGCGTCGTCGCGATGCTCGCCTGCGCGCGCATCGGCGCGACGCATTCGGTGGTGTTCGGCGGCTTCTCGGCGCAGAGCCTGCGCGACCGCATCGCCGACACCGGCGCGGTGATGGTGATCACCGCCGACGAGCAGCTGCGCGGCGGCAAGGCGCTGCCGCTGAAGGCGATCGTCGACGAGGCGCTCACCGGCCCGAACATGGCGGTGCGCGACGTCATCGTCTACCGCCGCACCGGCGGCAAGGTCGACTTCACGGCGCCCCGCGACAAGTGGCTGCACGAGCTGGTGGCGAAGGAGCCGGCGACGTGCGAGCCGGAATGGGTGCTCGCCGAGCACCCGCTGTTCCTGCTCTACACCTCGGGCTCGACCGGCAAGCCCAAGGGCGTCCAGCACTCGACCGGCGGCTACCTGCTGCACGCGGCGCTGACGACCAAGTGGACCTTCGACCTGAAGCCCGACGACGTCTTCTGGTGCACCGCCGACATCGGCTGGGTCACCGGCCACACCTACATCGCCTACGGCCCGCTCGCGCTCGGCGGCACCGAGGTCGTCTTCGAAGGCATCCCGACCTATCCCGACGCCGGCCGCTTCTGGCAGACGATCGCCAAGCACAAGGTCTCGATCTTCTACACCGCGCCGACGGCGATCCGGGCGCTGATCAAGACCGCCGAGGCCAACGACAAGGTGCACCCGAAGAGCTACGACCTCTCGAGCCTGCGCATCCTCGGCACGGTCGGCGAGCCGATCAACCCGGCCGCCTGGGAGTGGTACCACAAGCACGTCGGCGGCGGCCGCTGTCCCGATCGTCGACACCTTCTGGCAGACCGAGACCGGCGGCCACGTGATCACGCCGCTGCCCGGCGCGACGCCGCTCGTCCCAGGTTCGTGCACGCTGCCGTTCCCGGGCATCGACGCCGCCGTCGTCGACGAGCAGGGCCACGACGTGCCGAACGGCAAGGGCGGCATCCTGGTCATCAAGAAGCCGTGGCCGAGCATGATCCGCACGATCTGGGGCGACCCGGAGCGCTACGCGAAGAGCTACTACCCGGAAGACTTCCACGGCAAGTACTACCTCGCCGGCGACGGCGCGATCCGCGACGCGAAGACCGGCTACTTCACGATCACCGGCCGGATCGACGACGTCCTCAACGTCAGCGGCCACCGCATGGGGACGATGGAGATCGAGTCGGCGCTGGTCGCCAACACGGCGCTGGTCGCCGAGGCGGCGGTCGTCGGCCGACCCGACGAGACGACCGGCGAGGCGATCTGCGCCTTCGTCGTGCTGAAGCGCCCGCGGCCGACCGGCGAGGAGGCGAAGAAGATCGCCAAGGAGCTGCGCGACTGGGTCGCCAAGGAGATCGGCCCGATCGCCAAGCCGAAGGACATCCGCTTCGGCGACAACCTGCCGAAGACGCGCAGCGGCAAGATCATGCGGCGCCTGCTGCGCGCGGTCGCCAACGACGAGAAGATCACGCAGGACACGTCGACGCTCGAGAACCCGGCGATCCTCGAGCAGCTGGCCGAAAAGAACTGATCGCGGCGGTCTCCGCTTTCGGGGCGAAGGCGATGGCGATGGCGACGAGCGATCTCATCGACGCCGCGCGTCGGCGGCTCGACGCCGCCGAGCGCGTCGTCGTCCTGACCGGCGCGGGCATCTCGACCGAATCGGGCATCCCCGACTTTCGCGGGCCGAAGGGCGTGTGGACGAAGAACCCCGCGGCCGAGAAGCAGTCGACGATCCAGAACTACCTCGCCGAGCCAGAGGTGCGCAAGGCCGCCTGGCGCTCGCGCCTTGACTCGCCGGCGTGGACGGCCGAACCGAACACCGGTCACCGCGCGCTGGTCGCGCTCGAGCGACGCGGCAAGCTGCATGCGCTGGTAACGCAGAACATCGACGAGCTGCACCAGCGCGCTGGCTCGTCGCCTGCCTTGGTGGTCGAGGTCCACGGCAGCATGCGCCGTGTCATGTGCTGGCAATGCGGCCGGCGCGCGCCGATGGCAGAGGCGCTCGCGCGCGTCCGTGCCGGCGAGGACGATCCACATTGCCTGGTCTGCGGCGGGATTCTGAAGAGTGACACGATCTCGTTCGGCCAGGCGCTTGTGCCGGAGGTCATCGAGCGCGCCATTGCGGTCGCCGGCGAGGCTGACCTGCTGCTCGCGATCGGCACGACGCTGCAGGTGCAGCCGGTCGCGAGCATGGTGCCGATCGCGGCACGCGCCGGCGCGGTGATCGTCATCGTCAATGACCAGGCGACGGCGATGGACCCGCTCGCCGACGTCGTCGTCCGCGCGCCGATCGGTGCCATCCTGACGGCGATCTGCGGCGCCAGCGCGGAGCCGGACCGAGCCACTCCGTGATTCGCGTGGCTCTCGCAAGAGCCCCCGGTGAGACGGGTGGCGCACTGCCAGGACAATGGCGGCGAGTCGCTCTCGCTTGCCGTCGCCTATCGCCATGAGTTCGCTGCTCGACAACGTCATGTGGCACGCCCTCTCGGGTCCGCACGCCGTCTTCGCGGTCGGTACTGCCGAAGCGCGTCGCTACGCGTCCGGCTTCACGCCGATCGCGGGCTTCGCCGATGCGGCGCGGCCCGACTTCGCCGCACTGGCCGCATTCTGTGCGCCGGGCGAACGCTTTTATTGCACGGGCTGGTCGGGCCCGGCGCCCGCAGGCTGGCGCGTTGATTTCGAGGCGACGATCGTCAAGATGGTGTGGGAGGGCGGCCTTCCGGCCGGCGACGAGGCGCCCGAGGCGATCCGCCTCGAAGCGTCGAATGTGCCCACGGCGCTCGCGCTCGCCGAGCTCACGCATCCCGGCCCGTTCGCGCCGCGCACGATCGAGCTCGGCGAGTACTTCGGCTGTTTTCGACGGCGATCGGCTGATGGCGATGGCGGGCGAGCGCATGCACGCCGGCGAGCTGCGCGAGATCAGCGGCGTCTGCACCCATCCCGACGCGCAAGGCCGCGGCCTGGCGCGGCGGCTGGTGCTAAAGCTGATCCGGCGCGAAATGCTGCGCGGCGAGACGCCGTTCCTGCACGTCATGCACGACAACCAGGGCGCGCGCCGGCTTTACCAGCGGATGGGCTTTCGCGACCGCCAGGAGGCGGTGGTTCGCGTCGTCGTGCTGTGCTGAGCACTGTCTTCGCCTGCGCCGCGCGGCGGCTTGTCTGCGTCGTCGCAGCCGGTGCGTGCTGCGCCGCGGTCGCCCAGACGGGCGCATCGGCAGCGTCAACGCCGCCGACGCGCGAGGAGCTGGCGCGGGTATCGCTGCCGAGCGTGGGCCTGCGTGCGCGCGACCTCGCCGTCGTCGTCAACGACAGCGACCCGGCGAGCGTTGAGATTGGCCGCTACTACGCGGCGCAGCGCGGTATCGCCGCCGAGCACGTGATCCACGTGCGCTTCCCGCCAGGTCGCGACACGATGAGTTTCGCCGACTTCGAGGGCGTCCAGGCGGTGCTCGACGCCAAGGTCGGCGCCGAGGTCCAGGGCTACGCGCTCGCCTGGACGCAGCCGTTCCGGGTCGAGTGCATGTCGGTGACGGCGGCGTTTGCGTTCGGCTTTGATCCGCCTTCGTACTGCGCCGAGGGCTGCGTGATGACCAAGCCGTCGCCGTACTTCAACAGCCGCAGCGCCGCGCCATTCACCGACCACCGGCTGCGCCCGGCGATGCTTCTTGCCGGCAACGACGTCGAGAGCGTCAAGCGCCTGATCGATCGCGGCGTTCGCTCCGACGAGAGCTGGCCCGAGGGTAAGGCTTATCTGCTGAGCACCAGCGATTCCAGCCGCAACGTTCGCGCCGAGTCTTTCGCGCGCGTCAAGCAGGTGATCGGACCGGCGTATCCGGTCGAGGTGATCGAGGGCAACGCGCTCGAAGGCAAGGCCGACGTGATGTTCAATTTCACCGGTGTCGCGCAGGTCGTGAACATGGCAAGCAATCATTTCCTCGACGGCGCCATCGCCGATCACCTGACGTCGTGGGGCGGCGTGCTGTCAGGCGGCGGCCAGACGACCGCGCTCGAGTGGCTGACGGTCGGCGCGACCGGCAGCTACGGCACGAGCAGCGAGCCGTGCAACTTCCGCGCGAAGTTTCCCGAAGTCGGCCTCGTCATCGCGCACTACCTCGCCGGCGAGACGTTGCTCGAGGCGTACTGGAAGAGCGTGCAGATGCCCGGCCAGGGCGTGTTCGTCGGCGATCCGCTGGCGCGGCCGTTCGGCGGCGTTCGTGTCAGCCGCTCGGGTACGAGCACGGTGATCCAGACCCATGCGCTGCCGCCGGGCAACTACTTCGTCGAAGCGTCGCGCAACGCCTTCGGCCCGTTCCAGACGGTCGGTACGGTGCGCGCCAACGGCTTCGGCATCCGCACGATCACGCTGCCCGCGGGAGACCCGCGCTACTTCCGCCTGCGCGCCGTTCCCGAGGCGCCCAAGGCAGCGCCCGCGAGCGCGCCTTAGCGGCGCGGCGCCCGCAGCGTGCGCGCGAACAGGGCGAACAGACGCTCCCAGTGCCGCTCGGCCGCGGCCCGGTCGTACGCGCCCGCGCGCTGCGGGAAAACGAAGCCGTGCTCGACGCCGGGGTACCACTCGATCCGGTGCGGCGTCGCCGCGTCGCGCAGCGCGGCCGCGAGTTGGTCGATGTCGGCCGGCGGCGCCCACTTGTCGATCTCGGCGCAGGCGAAATAGCTCTCGCAGCGGATCTTCGCTGCGATCCGATGCGGCGAGTCGGCCTTGTCGGTGGTCATGTTGGCGCCATGGATCGAGGCGATGCAGGCGATCCGCTTCGGGAACGCCGCCGCCGCCCACATCACGATCGGCCCGCTCATGCAATAGCCGACGGCGCCGACGCGTCCGGCGTCGGCCGCAGGATCGGCGTCGACGAAGCGCAGCAAGGCACGTGTATCGCGCTCGGTGGTCGCGGCGTCGAGCGTTGCCATCAGCGAGAACATGTGCGCCATCGCCTCTTCAGTGCGCTCGCCTAGCTCGAAATCGCGCGAGCGGCGGTAGTAGAGGTTGGGCAGGACGACGAAGTAGCCGACCGCGGCGATGCGCCGCGCCATGTCGTGCAGTTCCTCGCGCTTGCCCGGCGCGTCCATGCAGAAGAGGACGACCGGAAACGGACCGCCTTCTTCGGGATGGACGACGAAGCTGTTCATCGCCCCGTCAGCGGTGGTGATATCGAGGTGACGTTCAATCATCGTGGCTCCTCATGCCTCGGCCTTGAGGTGTTCGTCGAGCAGGTGCAAGAGCTTGCGAAAGTCGACCGGCTTGGTGAGATAGCCTTCGAAGCCGGCGGCGAGCGCCATGCTGATCTGCTCGGGCAACGCGTCCGCCGACAGAGCGACCAGCGGCAGCTCCGCGGTCGCCGGGGTCGTCGCCAGCGCCTGCGCCAGCTCGAGCCCGGTCATGTCGCCGAGATTCATGTCGACCAGCATCAAGTCCGGCGGATCGTGGCGTGCCATCTCGAGGGCGCGCCGGCCGCTGGTCGCGACGCTCAGCGCGATCGCAGGGCGCAGCATCACGACCTGGCGGATCAGTTCGACGTTGACCTCGTCGTCCTCGGCATAGAGAACGCGCAGCGTGCCGCCGAACGTGCCGTGCTGGCTCGGCGGCGCGGCGATGCTTTCGCTCGTCGCCGGCGCGTCGGCGCGCTTCAGCAGCAAGGTCGCGACCGTGCCGTGGCCGAGCGTGCTGGCGATCTGGAGCTCGCCGTCCATCAGCTCCACGAGTCGGCGCGAGAGGACCAGGCCGATGCCGGTCCCCTCGATCTTCGACTTCTCGGCGCCGAGCCGGTTGAACGGCTCGAACAGCCGCTCGAGCTTTTCCGATGTCATGCCAAGCCCCGTGTCGGCGATGCGCAGGCAACCGCTGTCGCCGCCGCGCTCCCAGCTGACGACGACGTTGCCGCTGGCGTGGTTGTACTTGACCGCGTTGCTGAGCAGATTGACCAGCACCTGGCGCATGCGCACGCGGTCGGCGAGGACCCAGACCGAATGCGGCGGGTTGCCGGCACGGAAGTTGTCGATCGCGACCGAGCCGGAATCGGGGTTCGACGCGAACAGGTTGACGCCGGCCTCGGCGGCGAGCGGCGAAACCATCGCTAGCGCGTCGATCACCACCTCCTCGAGGTCGACCGGCTCCATCGACACCATCATCTGGCCCGACTCGACGCGCGACAGGTCGAGCACGTCGTTGACCAGCGCGAGCAGGTGGGCGCCGGCGTTCTCGATGTGCTGGATCCGCTCGAGCTGCGCCACCGTCGGCGGTCGGGCGGCGTCGAGACGCAGCAGCTGGGCGAAACCGAGCACGGCGTTGAGGGGCGTGCGCAGCTCGTGGCTCATACGCGACAGGAACTCGGTCTTGGCGCGGTTGGCGGCCTCGAGCGACGCCCGCGCCTGGCGCTCGGCGCGCGCGACGTGCAGCGCGGTCACGTCGCGCAGGACCACGGTCATGAGGATGCCCCGCTCGGTGACCAGCTTCGAGAGCGATGCCTCGAGCGGGAACTCCTCGCCGTTGGCGCGCCTGCCGATCAGCTCCTGCAGGCTGCCGGGCGCCTTCTTGACGCCGTCGCCGACGAGGAAGCGCCGGCCATCCTCGGGCTGCTCCGGCCGAAACGGGATGAAGCGCTCGATCGGGCCGCTGATCGCCTCGGCCGCGGCGACGCCGAACAGCGTTTCGGCCGCGCGGTTGAAGAGGACGATGTGGTCCTCACCGTCGATCGTGATCACGCCGTCGGTCACGGCATCGACGAGCTTGGCGATCCTGAGCTCCCCCTGGCGTAGCGCGGCCTGCATCGTCAGCCGTTCGCTGATGTCGAAGAACGTCGCCACCGCGCCGTGCGCGCGGTCGCCCTGCATCACCGGGTGCGACCAGTATTCGACCGGGAACGAGTGCCGTCGCGACGCCAGAACGCGCTTTCGGCGACGTGTACTTCCTGGCACTCGTGATTGGCGCGCTGCATCGAGGCCGCCCCGGCTGCACCGCGCTGGCCAGCGGCAACTTCGGGCTGGATCAGCTCGTAGATCGCGCGGCCGAGCAGCTCGGATTCGTCGTCATAGCCGAGCATCTGCAGCGCCGCCCGGTTGATGAAGGTGCAGCGGCCGTCGGGATCGACGCCGAACAGGCCCTCGGCGGTCGAGTCGAGCAGGCGCTGCAGCGATTCCTGGCGCTGCCGGACCTCGTCTTCGGTCGCGGCCTGGACGCGCGCGCTGCGTCGCATGAACCAGAACCCGGTGAGCGCGAGCAGGACAGCCAGCGCGCTGTTGACGACCAGCAGCAGCCGCTGCGTCTGGCGCGACGCCTCGCCGAGCTGGGCCGAGAACCTGCTTTCGAGCTGCGTCAGGCGTTGGTTCAGATGCAGCGCCTGCGCGCGCGTCTCCGCCGCGCTCACGGTGTCGAGGTCGCCGCTGACGATGCGCTGGTGCGCCTGCTCGGCGAGCGAGCGCATCTGCTCGATGACGAGATCGGCGTCGGTCCAGGTGATGATCGCGTCGGCCATGAACGGGACCCGGTGGAACCAGCGGAACAGGCGGACCATGCCGGCGGTATCGTCGGGATGGTTGCCGCCTTGCAGAAAGCCGCGCCGCGCCAGCGCCAGATCGGGCTGCGCCTTTTGCAACTCCTCGCGCGCCGCGCGATCGCCGAGCGGCACCGCCAGTGCGCCGAGGAAGCGCAGGTAGTCCTCCTCGCGGTGGTACTGGGCGTAGTCGAGGAGGTGGATCTGGGCGTCCTTCTGCCCCTTCGAGTACAGGCTCTCGCCGGTGACGTACGCCCGCACCGAGGAAAGCAGCTCGATGCTCGCCACGGCGACGATCAGCTGCAGCGCGATGATGGCGGCGAAGACCGTGATCACCGGCCACCAGCGGCGTCGCCGGTGTGCGCCGTTGTCGCTCCGGCGCGGCAGGATGGCGGCGCTGCCGATGGTCAAGGCGCCCGGATTCCGGCGTGGTCAACCGCGATTGCCACGAGATGCCGGCGCGCGGATACTTGGCTCGGACGTGACGACCACTTACCCATCGAAGGATGGTGGGTGCGTTGGCACGTCGACCGCCTCAAGAAAAAATGTGGAGACAGCCATGAAAGACAAACTTCGGATGGCCGTATCGGTGGTCGCGACGATGGTCGCGCTCGTCGATTTCGGCGGCAGCGGCGCGCAGGCGCAAGGTTCGACGTTCACCCTTTCCAGCCCCGACCTGCAGGGCAACACGTTCAGTACCAAATATATCCTCAACGGCTTTGGCTGTAGCGGCGGAAACATCTCGCCGGCGCTGGTCTGGAGCAATGTTCCCGCCGGTACCAAGTCGCTTGCATTGCAGGTCCACGATCCCGATGCGCCGACTGGCAGCGGCTTCTGGCATTGGGCCGTCTACGACATCCCGCCGACGACGACCGGGCTGGCACAAGGCGCGGGCAACAGCCCGGGCACCTTGCCTGCGGGCGCCTATGGCGGCAACACCGATTTCCTCGATACGGGCGCGACCGGTGCGAACGGCAACTACGGCGGCCCATGCCCGCCGCAAGGCGACAAGCCGCATCGCTATGTGTTCACGCTGTACGCGCTGGCAGTCGACAAGGTCGCCGCGGCCGGAGGCATTCCGAAGACGGGCAGCGCCGGCGTCTATAGCTTCGTCATCAACAAGGGGATCGGTCCCGGGCTGCTCGGCAAGGCGTCGTTCACCGCGACCTACGGCAGGTAGCGGCGCGAAGGCGGGAGCGCGTCGCGGCCGACGTGCCGCGGTGTCGCCGTGTCGCGGTGTCGCTTGTCGTCGCTGCGCGCGAAGCCTAGACTGTCTTGAGAAGTGGTTCGTGTCATCGCGCGCCTGCGGGGGCCGCACCGGCACAGACACCGCGGCCGCGGGCGGTCGCGAACGAGGAGACAGATCGATGAAGCATCTCGAGCACAGGAGGGTGGGCTCGCGCCTGCTCGTCGCGTCTACTGTACTGGCGGTCGGCGTGGCGGCCGCAATCACGGCCCAGGCACGGGTGACGCGCATCGTGATCGACTCGACGACGCCGGTCACGGGCCAGGCGATTCGCCTACGAGACCCTGCGCGGACGCGCGTTCGGCGAGCTCGATCCGAACGATCCGAAGAACGCGGTCATCACCGACATCCAGCTCGGCACGGATGCCGACGGCAAGGTCCGCTACGAGACCACGTTCACGCTCACCAAGCCGGTCGACATGAGCCAGGCGAGCGGCTTCATGTGGCACGACGTGCCGAACCGGGGCGGCGCCATCATCATCGCCGCGGTCGAACACAACCTCGGCGACGTCGGCCTCACGAGCGCCTGGCAGGCCGACAACGCGGGGGCACGGCCGATTCCCGCGAACCATACGACCGGATCAACCCACTGGGTCGCGGTGCCGATGGCGCGCGACAACGGCCAGCTCGTCACCGGCACGGTGCTGGGGCGCATCGTCAACCGCAGCGGTACCGATTCGCAGCCGCTCAACGTGATGGGCAATCCGATTCCCTACCTGCCGGCGACGCTCGACACGCGCGCAGGCGGTGCTCACCACGCACTACCAAGGAGACGGTCAACGGTCAGATCACCGTCGGCAGCGTCATCGCGTCGACCGATTGGTCGTTCGCGCATTGCAGTGCGGCGACCCCGTTTCCCGGGCACGCCGGACGACAACAACGAGGCCAACCTTCCCGGCCAACCTGCCGGTCCACGTCTGCCTCAAGAACGGCTTCGATCCGAACGCTTCTCTATCAGCTCACCTATCAGGCCAAGAACGCCTATGTGCTCGGCGCCGGCATCGCCGCCTTCCGCGACGTCGGCTCGTTCTTCAAGTATGCGGCCAGGCCGACGACCTCGGCACCGCCAATCCGATCGCCGGCGCGCATCACTGGTCCTCGATCCGCGGCGTCTCGCAGTCGGGCAACTTCACGCGCCAGTTCATCTACACCGGCATGAACCAGGACGAGGCCGGTCGCATCGTTCACAACGGCGCTTGGCCGCAGATCGCCGGTCGGCGTGTCGCCGCCAACGTGCGCTGGGGCCAGCCCGACGGCGTGCTCGAGCTGTACCAGCTGGGCAGCGAGGGCGCGCAATGGTGGACCGACTATCCCGATACCGTGCGCGACCTTCCGGCGAGCAGCATCTTCCATCGCTGCAACCTCACCGGCACCTGCCCGAAGGTCATCGAGCACTTCGGCGGCTCGGAGGTGTTCGCGCTGAAGATGACGATGGAGTGGGTCGGCCCGGCCGCCGACTTCGACATCCCGCTGACGCGCAACGTGCGCCGCTACTACATCGGCAGCACGACGCACGGCGGCGGCGCCGGCGGCTTCATCCACCTGCCGCCGCCACCGGTGTGAACTGCCCTGGCAACAACTGGGGCACCGGCAACTTCCGCGCCAACCCGATGCCGTCGACGCAGATGATCAACGTCATCCGCCTGGCGCTGCGTGCCTGGCTGATGACCGGCGCGCTGCCGCCGCCGAGCCGTTATCCGACGCTCGCCGGCGGCACCCTGGTCGATCCGACCGCCAGGCGATGGGCTTCCCGGCGGGCGTCCCGGGCGTTCCCGAATCGATCTTCGAGCCCGAGAACTTCGTCTTCCCGGTGTTCGACTACGACTGGGGCCCGCAATTCAATCGCCGCCGACGCGACCGGCGTTCCGACCAACCTGCCGCCGCCGATCAACCAGGTCATCGCGATGAAGGTTCCGCGCGTCGATGCCGACGGCAACGAGCTCGGCGGCGTGCCGACCGTGCTGCGCGATGCGCCGCTCGGCACCTACCTCGGCTGGAACATCACCGCGGCTGGCTTCCATCAAGGCCAGGTCTGCAACTACATCGGCGGCTACATTCCGTTCGCGACCACGCTCGCCGAGCGCCTGGGCACCGGCGATCCGCGTCCCTCGCTGGTCGAGCGCTACGGCGACCATGCCGGCTATGTCGCCGCCGTGACGGCTGCCGCCAACAGCGCCTTCGCGCAAGGCTATCTCCTGGCTGGCGGACCGCGACGCTCTGATCGCAGCCGCACGCGGCGAGCAGTGTTCTCAACCCCGCACCTTAAGGAAGAAGCGCATGAAGACCATCGCCTTAACCGCATTCGTCACCGTCGCCGCGTTCTGCTGCCCCGCGCACGCCGATTTCACCGGTGCCTATGCACCGGGCAACTGGACCACTCTCATCACCGGGACCCTCACCGGCTCGGGAACGAGCCCTGGGTCCGCGACGTTCGCATCGTCATCGCTGTCGCTCGTCGGAGGCAACACGACTGTCGCCCACCGGCGACGTGAGCTGCGTCGGCTCCACGTATGGCTTCGCCGGGCCGTGCCAGTTGCAGACGACGATCGGACTGGCCGGCACCTATAGCTTCCACTGGTCCTACTCCACCGCCGACGACGGCGGTCCGGGCGGAGACATCTTCGGCGTCCTCGTCAACGGAACCCGAATCCAGCTCTCCGATCCAGGCGGCCCGAGCCCCACGCAAAGCGGCGATCGCACGTTCAGCGCTTCGTCGTCCTTCGGCTGGTTCGTCAATTGCACCGACTGCACCGGTGGCGCTGCGACGGCGACGATCACGAACTTCGCGGTCGCGCGCGGTCCCCGAACCCTCGACCTATGCGCTCATGCTGAGCGGCCTCGGCGCGCTCGGCCCGCTCGCCCGGCGGAAGCGCCGAGGCGCCTGACGGGAGCGGCCGCTCTTTCGGGCGGCCGCCAGCCCGCCGCTACGGCAGCTTCTGGAAGCCGAACACCGGCGGGTTCATGCCGCAGCTGACACCGTCGTCGCCAACCTTCCCGGTCGCGTTGACGACGAACTTCGAGGTCGCCGTGCCGGCGATGACGAGCGGCGCTGTCAGGTGCAGGCCGTTGGTGCTGCTCGCACTGGTCGGCTGCATGAAGTTGCTGCCACCGCCCGTTCCCGCCGACGCGTTGGTCGTCAGGTAAAGGTAGACCGCGTCTGACACCGGCGCTGCATCGGTACCGGTGCAGGCCGTCGGCGCACCGACGGCATCGGGCGCCTGGGTCGTTTCACTGTTGTCGGTCCGGCAGACGTCGGCGGTGTACTGCGTGGTGTTGCTGCACAGACCCGCGCTCGTGCTCGGCGTGAACTTGATCAGGTCGGACATCTTGATGATGACGCAGTTGTACGTTCCGTCGGGCGGGTTGCCGCTGCCGAGCGTCGGCGCATTCAGGAAGTCGACCTCGGTCGGCGTGGCGCTCGAGAACACGGCCACCGGGCTGGTGCACAGCGCGCTCGTCGATAGCAGCACCGAATAGACCTGGAGCTTGAGCGAGCTCGCGTCGAGAGCCATCGCGTGAGCCGAGAGCAGGCTGCCGGCGGCGATTGCGAATTTGATCGATTTCACGTTCATGGTCTGCCGCCGGTCAGCTGCCGCCGCCGACGATCGTCAGCTTCGCCGCGCTGTCTGCGCTGCTGTAGTCGCTGCCGCCACAGGAGGCGACGGCCGCGCCGAGGGCGAGGGCGCAAAGGAAGAGTGCGAGGAAGCGCTTCATCGCCCGGTGGCTGGGGTCATCGGATATCGGCCCCAGGCGCCCGATGCTGAGGTCGCAGCGTCGAAGACGCCTCAGGGCGTGACTTGCGGCCGCCCGGCGCGTCCAGGACGGAGAGCGATCGGCCGCGCCGCTGCTTCTGCGGCTCGAACGCATCGGCTCGTGTCGTGAGCGGACGCGCGCATACTCGGGCGTTGCCTCAACGCGCGGCCCGCAGGGTTCGCGCCGCCCGATGCCGGGCTATCGGACCAAGCAGGAACGGATCGCCATCACCGGCGTCGCCGACCTCGTCATTCGCTCGTTGCTCGATCGCCAGCAGTTCGCCGACGCGGAAGGCGTGGCCGAGCGGCTCGGCATCTCGTCGGCCGGCTGGCCGCTGTTCGGATTGCTCTGGCCTTCCGGAGCGCAACTCGCCGCACGCTTGGCGCTGCGGCCGGTGACGTCGGGCGAAAGGATCCTCGAGATCGGCTGCGGCCTGGCGCTCGCCAGCCTGGTCGCGCACCGGCGCGGCGCCGACGTGACGGCGAGCGATCGTCATCCGCTGGCCGCGAGCTTCCTCAGCGCCAACCTGCGCCTGAACGGCCTCGCGCCGATGAAGTACCTGCACGGCGACTGGGCCGCCGCGGTCGATCCGGACGATATGCACGAGGGCGTCGCCCGCGCCGTCGTCGGCGGACGATTCGACCTGATCGTCGGCAGCGACATCCTGTACGAGCGCGACGTCGCTGGCGATCTGGCGGGATTCATCGGTCGGCATGCAGAGGCGGCGTGCGAGGTCTGGGTCGTCGATCCCGACCGTAGCAATCGGCCGGCCTTTAGCCGGCGCATGGCCGACCACGGCTTCGCTCTCAGCGAAGAGCGCCTCGATGGCGCGGCGACCGCGCTTGCTGACGCCTACAAAGGACGGCTTCTCGTCTACCGCCGTAAACTTGCCAGCCATTAACGGCGCCGACGGTCGCCGCACCACCGAGGCGCCGCGTGAATAGCCTGGAAGAACTGCTCGACAACAACCGCCGCTGGGCGAAGAAGATGGAGGCCGGGCGTCCCGGCTTCTTCACCAGCCTGTTGCAGCAGCAGGCGCCGAAGTACCTCTGGATCGGCTGCGCCGACAGCCGCGTCCCGGCCAATGAGCTGGTCGATCTCGCGCCGGGCGAGCTGTTCGTCCACCGCAACGTCGCCAACGTCGTCGTCCATTCGGACCTCAACTGCCTTTCGGTGGTGCAGTTCGCGACCGACGTGCTCCAGGTCAAGCACATCATCGTCGTCGGCCACTCGCAGTGCAGCGGCGTGAGCGCGGCGCTCGAGGACCGGCGCATCGGCCTCGCCGACAACTGGATCCGCCATGTCCAGGACGTTCGCAACCGGCACGCCGCCTGGCTCGACACGGTGCCGCGCACGCAGCGCGTCAACGCGCTGTGCGAGCTCAACGTCGTCGAGCAGGCGCTCAACGTGTGCCAGACGACGATCGTCCAGGACGCCTGGCAGCGCGGCCAGGAGCTGGTCGTCCACGGCTGGGTCTACGGCCTGCACAACGGCCTGCTGCAGGACCTGGCGATGACCGTCAGCCGCCTCGACGACGCCGGCGTCGCATACGAGACGGCGCTGGCGGCCGTGCGCTCACGCTACCCGGCTTCGTCGGCGCCGGCGTAGCCTGCGCCGGCGGCTGGCGCAGCGCGCCGTTCGATCAACGGTCGTGATCTTGGTCGCCGTCGTCGCGATGCCGTCGCGCCGTTAGGAACTCGAACGTCGCTTTCCAGGTATCGGGCGAATTCAGGATGCCGAGGTGCGCCGTCCCGGCCGGGTCGTGGATGCCCTGGCCGGTCAGGTCGATCTCGCGCGCGCCGCGCAGGCTGGCGCTGCGCGAGAAGTCGGTCGGCGTTCCGAACGAGTCGATCGCCGGCACCGCGGGGAAGACGCCGTCCTGCTTCGAGAAATAGACGAAGCTGGTGTCGGCGTTGCGGATCACGAGCACGTCGATGTCGTCGTCGACTTCGTCGCGGCCCCGGTTCAGGCGCTTCAGGAACGATGTCCGGGGCGAGCCCAGCTCCTGGCACAGGGCGCTCTCGGGCGTAAATCCGCCGAACGCGGGCTGCTGGAAGTAGTTGAGCGGCGACGGCGAGCAGTTGATGATGCCGTGGTTCGCCCCATCGATCGCGACGATGCGGCGCACCTTGTCGGCGGCGTCGCCGCCCTGACGCAGCCACTCGCGCGCGATCACCACGCCGAGGCTGTGGCCGACGATGTCGACCTGGCGCGCGCCGGTGTAGTGCAAGACGGCGTGGACGAAGCGACGCAAGTCTGCGACGTTGGCCGCGGCGGTGTGCGGCTCGGCAGAGCGCCGCGTCTGGTCGGCGAGCAGGTCGCATTGATCGCCCTGGTAGCCGATTCCCCAGAGCTCGCTCAGCGCGTAGCCGTGGTCGGCCAGGTCCTGCGCCAGCGCGTGGATCTTTCCGTACGGATTGCAGGCCGTTTCGAAGGGTGTGTCGTTGTTGCCGTGAACGAGGATGACCGGCGTTCGCTTGACCTCACCGGCGGCGCCGAAGCCGATCAGCGGCGTGCCGAGCGAGGCGTCGCGAATCACCGGAAAGCCCGCTGGGAAGGTCGTGCCGACAGTGCCGTCCGCGTGTGCCGGCAGGGCGATGGCAAGGCCTGCCGCGGCGGCGGTCAGGAGGCGGGTGGCGAGGTGGGCTAGAGGTTTCATGGCGACGGTCCTTCAGCGGATGGAGGAGAGCCGATTCTCGAGCGATTGCCTGCGGCTCGACCCGCTGAACGCTAGGCCCCGAGATAGCGCTGCCATAGCGAGCGGTCGCCCGCGAGCGCCGCCGAGCTGCCACGCCAGGCGACCCGCCCCTTCTCGACGATCACATGGTGATCGGCGATGGCGATCAGGCGTTCGACGTACTTGTCGATCACGATCATCGCCAGTCCGGCGCCGCGCAGCGCCGCAAGGGCGCTCCAGATCTGCTCGCGCACCAGCGGCGCGAGACCCTCGGTCGCCTCGTCGAGGAGCAGCAGCCGCGGGTTGGTGACGAGAGCGCGGCCGATCGCGAGCATCTGCTGCTCGCCGCCCGACAGCTGGTTGCCGGAATGATGCAGTCGTGCCCGCAGTGCCGGAAAGAGCTCGAGCACGCGCGCCGGTGTCCAGGCGTTGCTCCCGTCGGTGGCCGGGCGGGCGAATGCGCTCAGGTGCTCGGCGACGCTCAGGTTGGCGAACACCTGCCGTCCCTCGGGGACGAGGGCGATGCCGCGCCGCGCGACCCGGTTCGTCGGCCAGCCCGCGATCGCAGTGCGGTCGAACGCGATGCTGCCCGCGCTCGGCGGCAAGAGGCCCATGAGCGAACGAATGAGGGTCGTCTTGCCCATGCCGTTGCGGCCGAGCACGCCGACGATCGCACCGGCGGCGACGTCGAAGTCGATGCCGAACAGGACCTCGCTCGTGCCGTAGCCGGCATGCAGGCCGCGGACCTCGAGCAGCGGCGCGTTCGTCACGCGTGCTCCTCGCCGAGATAGGCGGCGATCACGCCGGCGTCGCGGCGCACCGCGTCCGGCGCACCAGTGGCGATGATCCGTCCGCCGACCAGCACCGAGACGCGGTCGGCGAGGCGAAAGACGGCGTCGACGTCGTGCTCGATCAGAAGCACGGTGCTGCTCTCGCGGCTGGCGGCGACGAGCGCTTCCATTCGGGCTGATTCGTCGGGGCCCATTCCCGCCATCGGCTCGTCGAGGAGGATCAGCCGCGGCCGGCTCGCCAGCGTCATGCCGACTTCGAGCGCGCGGCGCTCGCCATGCGCGAGCTGGTCGATCGCATGGCCGGCCTTGGCGCCGAGGCCGATGGTCTCGAGCACCTCGCGCGCACGCTCGAAGAGGGCCGTGTCGCGCGCCACCGGTCGCCACGCGCGCAGGCTCGTTCCGGAGACGGCCTGAACGGCGAGGGCGACGTTGTCGAGCACGCTGGCGCTCCGAAAGAGGCGCGTGATCTGGAACGAGCGAACCAGGCCGCGACGCGCACGCTCGTGCGTCGCCAGGGTCGTAACGTCGCTGCCGGCGAAGACGATCGTGCCCCGATCGCTGGCGATCTGGCCGGCGAGCTGCCCGACCAGCGTCGTCTTGCCGGCGCCGTTCGGGCCGATCAGCGCGTGGATCTCGCCGGCGTGGACGTCGAGGTCGACTTGGTCGGTGGCGACAACGCCGCCGAAGCGCTTGACGAGGCCACGCACCTCGAGCAGCGGCGCCGATGACGCTGCGCCGGTGCTCATGACAGACGCAGCGCCCGCCGCCGCATCAGCAAGCCGACCAGCCCCTGGCGCGCGAACAGGACGACCGCGAGCAGCACCCAGCCGGTCCAGAACTCATGGTGCTCGGTGTACGCGCCGAGCACTTCCTGCAGCAGGATCAGCACCGCGGCACCGACCAGCCCGCCCCAGACGGTGGCGACGCCGCCCAGGATCACCATCACCATCAGCGTTCCCGACTGCGTCCAGTGGAGCAGGTTCGGGCTGACGTAGCCCTGCAGGTTCGCGCTCAGGGCGCCGGCGACACCGCCGAGCGCGCCGGCGACGACGAATACGACCAGCTTGTAGCGATAGGTCGGAAAGCCAAGCGCTTCGGCGCGGACGTCGTCGTCGCGCAGCGCAAGCACGGCGTGGCCGAAGCGCGACGGCGCGAAGCGGGCGAGGGCGACCAGCGTGAGCGCGAGCACGGTCACGGCGACGAAGTAGATCGCGAGCGGGTTCTTCAGGTCGAGCGCGTAGCCGGCGAACGAGAACAGCGAGCGGGCGCGGACGTTCAGGCCCTCGTCGCCGCCGTAGCCCTTTACCGAGTTGGCGAGGTAGAACAGCATCTGCGCGAAGGCGAGCGTGATCATGATGAAGTAGACGCCGCGCGTCCTCAGCGAAATCGCGCCGATCACGAAGGCGGCCCCGGCCGTCAGGGCGATGGTCGCGGCGAGGTGAAACGTGCCGCTCGTCACGCCTTCGCTGATCATGATCGCCGTGACGTAGGCGCCGAGGCCGACGAACGCGGCATGGCCGAACGAGACCATGCCGCCGTAGCCGAGGACGAGGTTGAGGCTGGTCGCGGCGATGGCGTAGACGACGATGCGGCTCGCCAGGCTGAGGTAGAAGTCAAGGCCGAACGCGCGGAGCACGAACGGCAGCGCGATCGCCAGCGCGGCGACGCAGAGCGGCAGCGCCTTGTTCATCCGCGCGCCGGGAACAGGCCCTGCGGCTTGATCGCGAGGACGATCGCCATGAAGACGTAGACAGCGATCGAGGCGATCGCCGGCCCGGCCGCGCTCGCCCACTGTGGCGGCAGGAACTCGCGCAGCACGTGCTGCAGCAGCGTGCGGCCGAGGGTGTCGATGCAGCCGACTAGGATCGCACCGACGAGCGCGCCGCGGATCGAGCCGATGCCGCCGATGACGATGACGACGAACGCCAGAATCAGGATGTTCTCGCCCATGCCGACCTGGACCGCGAGCAGCGGCCCGAGCAGCGCGCCAGCGACGGCGCAGAGCGCAGCGCCGATGCCGAAGACGATCGTGAACAGGCGCGGGATGTCGGTACCCATGGCCGTCGCCATCTCGCGGTTCGAGGCACCGGCGCGGACCAGCGCGCCCATCCGCGTCTTCTGTACCAGGAGCCACAGCAGCAGCGCCAGCACCAGGCCGACGCCGAGGATCAGGAGGCGATACGCCGGGTACCGCAACCCCGGCAGGAGATCGACCGGGCCGGCGAGCGCGGCCGGCGCCGAGAGCGGCAGGTCGTTGCCGAAGATCATCTTGACGCCGTCGTTCAGGATCAGGATCAGCGCGAACGTGGCGAGCACCTGCGAGAGATGGTCGCGGGTGTAGAGGGTTCGCAGCAGGCCGGCCTCGAGCGCCATGCCGAAAAGGCCGGTGAGAGCGACCGCGCCGACGACGCCAAGGAGGAACGAGCCGGTGAGCGCGACCAGCCATGCGGCGAGGAAGGCGCCGACCATGTAGAGCGAGCCGTGCGCCAGGTTGATCATGTCCATGACGCCGAAGACCAGCGTCAGCCCGGCGGCGAGCAGGAACAGCATCAGGCCGAACTGCAGGCCGTTGAGCGCCTTGCTCGAGGACCAGGACGCTCGGCATTCGGGGTCATGCGATGTCTTGGCGAAACGGGCGCCGGAATTGTGCAGTGGCTTATGCGCCGCGCCTGACGCTCGCGGCGGCGTGTCCGTACGGACGCTTCAACCAGGCCGGCCGCGGTCCCGATACGACCTGCTGCTCGCGCGCCGATTCGATCTCGCGAAACGCCGCCGTCACGAACTCCATGAACAGCCGCACGCGGGCGATGCGCCGCACGCTCGGCCGGTACATCAGGTTGACCGGCGGGGCCTCCGGCGACTCCCAGTCGGCCAGGGCCTGCACCAGGCGACCGGCCGCGAGGTCGTCGCGATTGGTCCAATCGAGGATCCAGGCGACGCCCTCGCCGGCGCGGGCCAGCTCGATCACCATGTCCCGATGCGCATTGCTGGTCAGCAGCCAGCCGCCGACCCGCACCGCCACCCGCTCGTCGCCGCGCACGAAGGTCCACAGATCCATGACCGTGCCATCGACGCTGCGGATCGGCAGGCACGTGTGGCGCGCCAGCTCGCTCGGATGGCGCGGCATGCCGTGCGCGGCCCAGTACGCTGGCGCGGCGACCGCGATCAGCCGCGAGGCGGCGATCGCGCGCAGCACCAACTCGTTCGCCTGCGGCCAGCCGAGGACGAGAAAGACGTCGACGCCGTCCATCTGCTCGTCGGTGACGCGGTTGAAGTCGTGCACATCGATTCGGATCTGCGGATGGCGCGCGTGGAAGCGAGGCAATGCCGGGGTCAGCACCTCGCGCGCGATCACGTGTTGCACGCCGACGACCACGGTGCCGGGCGCGCTAGGAGCGCGCATCAGCTCGTCGGCGGCCTGCAGCTGCGCCAGCGCCGGCAGGCACGACTGGAGATAGGCGGCGCCGTTGCCGGTCAACGTCAGCCCGTGCGCGGTGCGCTCGAACAGGCGCCCGCCCAGGCCGTGTTCCAGCGCGCTGACCAGCTTCGCCACCGCCTGCGTGCTGACGCCGAAGCGTCGCGCCGCGCCCGACAGGCTCTTCTCCTCCGCGGCGGCGACGAAGTACTGCAGCGAGCGCAGCTTGTCCATGTCGCGTTCTCCGTGAGTCGGGCCCCGCTGGCGATTGTGGTCGCAGCGCCCCCCGGTGTGTCAACCATTGGTTGCAGCCATCGGCGACCACTGGTTCATTCCGGTTCGCGCCTCGCATGCCTAGAGTGCTCGCATGTCACCGCATCTTGTCGAAGGAGTTCGGACATGGCTGCTCGTCTCTTGAAGTTCGCCGTCGTGTACCTCATGCTCGGCATGGGGATGGGAATGGCGATGGGTATCACCCATCACTTCGAGTACGCGCCGGTCCACGCGCACATCAACCTCCTCGGCTGGGCCTCGCTCGCGCTCGTCGCGATGATCTACCACGCCTATCCGCAGGCCGCGCTCACGGCGCTCGCGCGCTGGCACTACCGGCTGCATGTCACCGGCCTGCCGATCTTCATGATCGGCCAGTTCCTGTTGCTGTCGGATCGCGGGCGCGTCGAATGGCTGGTGGCCACCGGCGCGGCCATCACGTTCGTCGGCCTGGCCCTGTTCGCGGTCAACCTGTTGCGTACCCTGGCCGCCGCGAACCGCGCCGGCGCGTTCTCGGGCACTGCAGGAAGCACGCGCCTGTGAGATTCCTTTACCTCGCGGGGTGCGCGTTCGCCGTCCTGGCCGCTGCCGTCAGCGCGGCCTCGCCGTGGAGCCGGCAAGCGCTCGCTGCCGAGCCTGCCTGGCCGAGCCGGCCGATCCGTCTGATCGTCCCGGGCGGCCCCGGCGGAGTCATCGACCTCCGCGCGCGCTGGCTCGCCGAGCGGCTGGCGCGGCGCCTCGGGCAACAGCGTCTATGTCGACGATGTGCCCGGCGCCGGCGGCAACATCGGCACCGCGCAGGCCGGCTCACGCGCGGCCGGACGGCTACACGCTCGCGATCGTCCATCAGGGCACGATGACGATCAATCCGCATCTCTACAGCCACCCCGGCTACGACGCGCTGGCGGACTTCGCACCGATCACGCGCCTCGGCGTCGGGCCCTTGGTGCTCGCGGTCCAGCCCGCGCTGCCGGTGCGGTCGGTGGCCGAGCTCGTTGCGCTGGCGAAGGCGCAACCCGGGCGGCTGAGCTTCGGCTCGCCGGGGATCGGCACGCCGCCGCACATGGCGGGCGAGCTGTTCAAGCGGATGGCGGCGATCGACCTCACCCACGTTCCCTATCGCGGCGGCGGACAGGCCGTGTCGGACCTGATCGGCGGCCAGATCAGCATGAGCATCGAAGGCATGAACGTACAGCTGCCTTTCGTGCGCAGCGGGCAGATCCGCGCGCTCGCGGTGACCGGCCCGCGAGCGCTCGCCAGCCTTGCCCGATGTGCCGACGGTCGCCGAGTCGGGAGTCCCGGGCTACGAATTCCTCGGCTGGGTCGGCGTCGCGGCGCCGGCGGCGACGCCGCGACCGATCGTCGATCGGCTGGCACGCGAGATCGGCGCCGTGCTCGACAGCGACGAAGCGCGCGAGTGGTTCGCGTCCTACGGTCTCGAGCCGGGCGGGGGAACGCCCGAAGCGCTTCGCTGCGCAGATTCGCGCCGAGTATGCGAAGTGGGGCCGTTTCATCCGCGAGGCCGGCATCAAGGCCGACTGACGACGCGAGGCAACACCGTGAACCGAGACGACGCCGACAACGACGCACCCGCCCGACGCGGCGATTGCTCGAAGCGATCAACGCCAGCTGGACGACGCAGGCCATCGCCGCGGCGGTCGAGCTGCGCATCCCCGAGCTGCTCGCCGCGGCGCCTCTCGCAAGCGCGGCGCTCGCGCGCCCGGCCGGCTGCGACGCGGCCTCGTTGCGGCGCCTGCTCGCAGCGCTCGCGAGCCTCGACCTGGTCGCCCACGATGACGACGGCCGCTTCGCCCTGACCACGAGCGGTGCGCTGCTGCGCGCCGATCTCGCCGATTCGCTCGCCGCCTGGGCGCTGTTCAACGGCCGGCACGCCGCGTCGCGTCTGGCCGCGATTGACCGACAGCGTGCGCAGCGGGCACAGCGTGCGCATGAGCTCGGGCGGCAGCGACGACTTCGCCCATCTCGATCTCGACCCGGACGCGCCGACCTGTTCCACCGGGCCATGACCGACCTTACGCAACCGATCGCCGCGGCCTTCGCTGCCGCGGTCGATCTGGCTCGAGCGCGGCGCGTGGTCGATGTCGGCGGCGGCTACGGTCGGCTGATCGCGACCGTGCTCGTCGCATATCCCGGCGTGCACGGCGTGCTGTTCGACCTCCCGCATGCGATCGCAGCCGCAGCGCCGCAGCTGGAGCGCGCCGGCGTGGCCGGCCGCTGCGAGCTTGTCTGCGGCAGCTTCTTCGAGACTGTTCCGGCAGGGGCCGACGCCTACCTTCTCAAGAGCGTGCTGCACGACTGGGACGACGAGCGCAGCGCGGACATTCTCGGCGCCTGCCGCCAAGCCATGGTTCGTCTGCGGATGCGCGGCTGTTCGTGATCGAGCGGCTTGCCCCCGAGCGCTTCAGCCCCACGACGCGCGATCGTGCCATCGCCCGATCCGACCTCAACATGCTGGTCTCGCTCGGCGGGCGCGAGCGCACCGAGGCAGAGTACCGGGCGATGCTATGCCGCGCCCGGTTCGAACCCCCGCGGACGCACGAACTGGTGGGTGAATTCAGCGCGATCGAAGCGGTCGTCACCGATCGCGAAAAGGAACCGAGCCATGACCCAAAACGATGAAGCTGTCCGCGCCGCGCTCGCCGCGCTGGAAGCCCTGCTCGAGCGACGCGTTCGCGATTCGTGCGACGAGGTTTCGCATTATCCGACGCCGATCGCGCGTTGCGACGTACAGCTGACCAGCGCGATCGAGCAGCGCGATCACTACCTCGCCCGACTGCGCGCGATCCGCGCCAACGACGTCGCATCCCTGATCGCCCGCCGTGCCTGGCCACAGGACGAGGAAGAGCGGGCACTCGTCGCGCAACTCGAGACGGCCGTCTGCGTCGAGGAGACCCGCTCGATCAGCGTGGGCACGCGCCGTCTCGTCTTGACCACGAGCGGCCACGGCTCGCCCGTGGTCGTTCTCGAAACCGGCCTCGGCGCCGAGAGCGCGGAGTGGGGCGCGGTGCAACGCTCGCTCTCCACGCACGCTCGCGTCTGCCGCTACGACCGTGCCGGGCGCGGCGCGAGCGATGCGGCCGTCTCGCCGCGCCGCCCCGCCGATCTCATCGCCGATCTGCACACTTTGCTGCACCGTGTCGAGCTGGCGCCGCCCTACTTGCTCGTCGGGCATTCCTTCGGCGGCTTGCTGGTACGGCTGTTCGCGCAGCGCCATCCTGCCGACGTCGCCGGGCTGGTCCTCGTCGATGCCATGCATCAGAACCAGTTCGAGGTCTTCGGCCAGGCCTTTCCGCCGCCGCGCGCGGGCGAGCCGACCGCCCTGCGCGAGACACGCGAGTTCTGGTCCGGTGGCTGGCGCGACCCGCGATCGACGCGCGAAGGAATCGATCTCGTCGCCGCTTGCGTGCAAGCGCGCGCGATGCACCGCTCGGCGATCTGCCGATCCACGTGCTGAGTGCCGGCACCTTCCTCAAGCAGCCGCTGGTTCCCGAGGCGCTGCGTCCTCGACTACAGGATCAGTGGGACGCATTGCAGCGAACCTTCCTCAGCTTTTCTTCGCGCACGACGCAAACCCGCGTCGAGAGCAGCGGACATTTCATGCAGCGCGAAGCGCCTCAAGCGGTCGTCGCCGCTGTTCTCGAGGTGCTCGCGGCGGCGCGTTAAGCGTCTCACTTCATGGCGCAGGACTGGACGTAGGCGTCGCCGTGGTTCTTCAGGATCGGCTCGTTGAACGACTTGTTGATCAGGCCGCCCTTGCCGTCGCTGCCGATCGTTCGCACGTAGTAGTTCTGGATCGGGTAGTTGTTGCTGTTGAACTTGAACGCGCCGCGCACCGACTCGAAGCGCGCCGCCTTGAGCGCTTTCAGCACCGCCGGTTGGTCGTCGAGCTTGCCCTTGACGTCGCGCACCGCGGCACCGATCAGGAGCGCCGCGTCGTATCCCTGCGAGGCGTAGAGCGTCGGCACGCGCTTGTATTCCTTCTCGAACTCGGCGACGAACTTCTGGTTCGCGGCGTTGGTGAAGTCGGGCGACCAGTGCGCGGTGTTGAAGAGCCCGGCCATCGCCGGGCCGACCGGGCCGATCACGTCCTGGTCGGCCGAAAAGCCGGGCAGCAACAGCGTCGTGTCCTTGCCCAGGCCGGCTCCGACGTACTGCTTGATGAAGTTGATGCCCATGCCACCGGGCAGGAAGATGTAGACCGCCTGCGGCTTGGCGGCGCGGATCTCGGCCAGCTCAGCGGCGTAGTCGAGCTGGCCGAGCTTGGTGTAGTTCTCGCCCACGACCTGTCCCTTGAAGGTGCGCTTGAAGCCGGCGAGCGAGTCCTTGCCGGCCTGGTAGTTCGGTGCGACCAAGTAGACGCTCTTCAGGTCGCGCGTGTTGGCGTACTGGCCCGCGGCCTCGTGGTACGCGTCGTTCGGCCACGAGACGGCGAAGAACAGCGGGTTGCAGTCCTTGCCCGCCATCGACGAGGGCGCCGCGTTCGGGCTGATGTAGATCGTCTTGTTTTCGATCGCTTCGGGCAGCGCCGCAAGCATGATGTTGGAGAAAACGACGCCGGTCATGAAGTCGACCTTGTCGCGCTTGACGTCCTTCTCGAACAGCTGCTTGGCGACGTCGGGCTTGAACTGGTCGTCGCTCACCAGCACCTCGGCCGGCAGGCCGCCGAGCTTGCCGCCGTTCAGCTTGACCGCAAGCAGGAAGCCGTCACGGATGTCGACTCCGAGCGCCGACGACGGTCCCGAGAGCGTGCTGACGAAGCCGATCCTGACTTTGTCGGCGGCGTGCGCCGGCAGCGACGCGAAGGCGAGCGGGCCGGCGATCAGCGCGGCAACGGCCGCGGTGCAGGAGAGGCGCTTGGACATGACGGGGACCTTTCGAATCGGGCGTCGCGAAGTGCCGCACGTGGCGAGGGATTGTAGGGACGGCCTCCGGCGGGCAAGGCGGGCCGGACGCGCGCCTCTCCTGTGATAAACCCAAGCCGGCAGCTCGCCATCGACTTGCACGAACCGGGCCCACCCATGACCGACCGCATCGACCTCCGCTCCGACACCGTCACCCGGCCGACCGACGCGATGCGCGCGGTCATGGCCGCTGCCCCGGTCGGCGACGACCAGTACGGCGAGGACCCGAGCACCAACCGGCTGCAGGCGCGCTGCGCCGAGCTGCTGGGCAAGGCCGCGGCGGTATGGCTGCCGACCGGCACGATGGCCAACCAGGTCGCGCTGCGCACGCTGACGCGGCCCGGCGACGAGGTCATCGCCTGCCGCGAGTCGCACGCCGCGTGGCACGAGGTCGGTGGCGCGGCGGCCAACGCCGGGGTCCAGATCCACGAGATCGGGCAGGGCGGCCGCTTCAGCGCCGACGAGCTGCGCGCCGCGGTCAAGCCGCGCAACTTCGCGATCTTTCCGACGACCACGCTGGTCGAGGTGGAGAACACGCACAACCGCGCCGGCGGCGTCGTCGTGCCGCAGGACGAGGCGCGGCGCATCTGTGCGGTCGCGCGGGAGCTCGGCCTGGCGAGCTTTCTCGACGGCGCACGGCTCTGGAACGCGAGCGTCGCCAGCGGCCTGCCGCTGCACGAGCTGGCGGCGCCGTTCGATCTCGTCGCCGTCGCCTTCAGCAAGGGCCTCGGCGCGCCCGGCGGCTCGCTGCTGGCCGGCTCGGCGGAGATGATCGCGGTCGCCGACCGGCATCGCCGCCGCATGGGCGGGGCGATGCGCCAGAACGGCATCTTCGCCGCCGCCGCGAGCTACGCGCTCGACCATCATCTGGCACGCTTGGCCGAAGACCACGCCAACGCGCGCCTGTTCGCCGAGCGCCTCGCCGCCTCGGGGTCGGTGCGGCTCGACCTGGCGACGGTCCAGACCAACATCGTCGTCTTCCACCTGCCCGACGCGCTGGCGCTCGATGCGGCGACGCTCAGCGCCCGCGCGCGCGAACGCGGCGTTCTCGTCAACGCTTTCGCTGCGCGCACCGTGCGCGCCGTGACGCACCTCGACGTCACGCGCGCCCAGTGCGAGCGCGCGGCGGCCGTCCTGGTCGAGCTGCTCGGCGGTTGACGGCTCAGGCGCCGGCTCGCTGCTCGATCGCGGTCATCACCGCATCGAGATCGCCGGCATCGACCTGCAGCGCGAAGCCGTCGGCGAGGACATCGGCGAATTCGGCGCGGCTCGCAAGCGTCGTCTCCTCGACGACAGCAGGCGCCGGCAGGCGCAGTGACAGCTGGCGATTGAAAAGCGTCAGGCGGCCGCCGCGGGCCACGCGGCCGACGAGCAGGTTGCGGCGCAGGATCGCGTTCGGGTTCGTGGCCGCGAACCAGCTGCCCATCTCCTGGTCGATCGGCTGCGGCTCGCCCGGGCCGATGCGATAGCAGTCGATCCAGCCGTCGTGCGTCTGGCACTGCAGCATGACATCGCCATCGATGTCGCGCAGCTGGTAGGCGCCGACGGCATCGACTTGCACGCCGCGATCACGCCAGCGCAGCGGCCGGGTCGGCGCCAATCCGCCGAAGCCGACGTCGGCGAGGTGGTCGACGCCATCGATCGTCACGCGCAGCGCCATGTGCGTGCGCGCGGTGGCGACGTCGGCCGGAACGCCGGCGCGAACGCGTCCTTCGAGCGGAGCGACGGCGAAGCCGGTCTGGCGCAGGACCGCCTGAAACAGCCGGTTCTGCTCGAAGCAGAAGCCGCCGCGCCGGCCGCGCACGAGCTTGCGCTCGAGCGAGGCGAGATCCAGGCGCGGCACGCGTCCGGCCAGGACGTCGATGTTCTCGAACGCGATCGTCGCCGCGTGCCGCTCGATCAGCCGGGCGAGCGTTGCCAGCGTCGGCGCGACCGGCCCGTCGAATGCGATCCGGCGCAGGTAGGCGTCGAGGTCGATGGCGGCGTCGGTCATCGGTGCGACGATAGCGAACCCACGGAGCCGACCCAATGCAACGACGAAGAGTCCTCGCCCTGCCAGCGACCTGGCTGGTCGCCGCGGGCGCGCGCGCGGCGACCGCCGACAGCATCGTTCTGACCCGCGTCGACACGGCGGTCGGCGCATTCGTCGTCGCGGTGAATCCCGAAGTCGCACCACGCACCGTCGCGAACTATCTCGCCTACGTCGACCGCAAGCTGCTCGACGGCGGTTCGGTCTACCGGATCGTCACGCTGGCGAACCAGGCACCGGAGACGCCGCACAAGATCGAGGTCGTGCAATGGGGCATGTACCTGGCCGACGGGCAGGCGCCGCCGCTGCCGCCGATCGCCCACGAAACGACGCGCGAGACCGGCCTGCGCCACCTCGACGGCACCGTGTCGATGGCGCGCAGCGCGCCGGGCTCGGCCGCGTCCGAGTTCTTCATCTGCGTCGGCGACCAGCCCGAGCTCGATTTCGGCGGCGGCCGCAACCCCGATGGCCAGGGTTTCGCCGCCTTCGGTCGGGTCGTCTCCGGGCAGGACGTTGTTCGCGCGCTTCATTCGATGGCGCAGGCGACGCAATTCCTGACCCCGCCGATCGCCGTGAGGTCGGTGCGCCGGACGACGTCTGCCAGCACGCGCGGCGCCTGATCGCTTCATCGCACCGCCTCCCACCACGGCGACGAGGCGAACTCGCGGTCGGCGTCGACCCATTCGCCCAGCTTCGGCGTGACCAGCTCGACCCCGGTGCGACGCGCTTCGGCGACGGCGCGACGGATCGGCTCGTCCCAGTCGTGGTACGCGAGGTTGAAGGTCGACCAATGCACCGGAAACATCCGCTTCGCGCGCAGATCGCGGTTCGCCTGCACCGCCTGCTCGGGCGGCATGTGGATGTCGATCCACGACTGCCCGGGGCCGTAGGCGCCGATCTTGATGAAGGCGATGTCGAACGGGCCGAGGCGCGCGCCGATCTCCGCGAAGTGCGTCGAGTAACCGGTGTCGCCGCTGTAGAAGAAGCGATGCCGCGGGCCCAGGACCGACCAGCTCGACCACAGCGTCGCGCTGCGGTCGGTGAGGCCTCGGCCCGAGTAGTGCCGCGTCGGCGTGCACACGAACTCGACGCCGCCGAGGGCTGCGCCGCTGCCACCACTCCATCTCCTCGATCTGCGCCAGCGGCACGCCCCAGCGCTCGAGGTGGGCGCCGATTCCCAGCGGCACGAAGAAGCGGGTGCCGCGCGCGGCCAGGTGGCGCACGGTCGCCATGTCGAGATGGTCGTAGTGGTCGTGCGAGATCAGCACCGCGTCGATCGGCGGCAGATCGGCGAGGCGATCGGCGGCGGATGGAAGCGGCGCGGCCCGATCGGCAGCGGCGACACGCGTTCGGCAAAGACGGGATCGAGCAGCAGGCGCAGGCCGTCGATCTCGACGTAGGTGCTGGCGTGGCCGATCCAGAACGCGCGCAAGCCGCTGGCGGGCGGCGCCGCGGCGAGCGTGGCCGGATCGACCGCCACGACGGGCAGCGGCTTCGGCGGCACGCGGATCTCGTCGCCCGAGAACTGATGCACGAGGTAGTCGCCGAGCGCGGCGATCGTCGTCGGCGCCTCGGGTTGCACGTTGACGAAGCGACCGTCCCGGTACTGCGGATTCGCCTTCGCGCGCTCGAGCCGCGCGCCGCTCATCGGCGCGCCGAACTGCGGTTGCGACAGCACCGCCCAGGCGGCCGCGGCGAGCACGGCGGCGAGCACTGCGACTCCGATCGCGCCACGCACGAGCCAGCGTGAGAGCCGTGGAGTCACTCGCATGCGACGAGAATGGCCCGGTCAGACCCAGACCTGGAGCACGTAGTCGAACGGCGCCTGCGAATTGAAGAGGTCGACGCGCTGCAGCTTGATCCGCAGCGCGCCGGCAGCGTCGCGAACGAGCGTGTGGCGGTAGCTGCCGCCGAAGTGGCGCACGGTGTCGCGCCGCAGCTCCATCATGTGAAAGCGCGAGCGCACCTCGATCGACTTCGCGTCGACCGACTCGAGCGCGACGTGGCTGACGAGGTGGTTGGTCTCCCACATCGGCGCCTGCGACCACGCGTTCGGGTGCGAGACCCGGCCCTTCCGGATCTCCATCATCAGCTTGTCTTCGGCGAAGATCGACGGCGACCCTTCCCACTCGGTCTGCTCCTTCGTCACCGGCATCCAGTAGACGCCGTCGTCGCTGAACAGGTCGATGAACGCCTGCCAGTGCTTGCCGTCGAGCAGCTCGGCCTGGCGAAAGAGGAACTGCTCGACCTCGCGCTGGACGTCGCCGGCGACGATCACGCCGGGCTTGGGCAGCGCGTCGGCGGCGCTGTCGACGGTGCCCGTGCGCGCGCGCGGCGAATGGTCGGGCGCGATCCGCTGCGCGCCGGTCGGCGCCGCGTCGCCGGCCTCGATCACGACCTCCTGCGCGAGCAGGTGCTCGAAGTCCGGGCCTGCGGTCGGGATCGCGCGCGTCGCGCCGCTGTCTTTCGCGTTCGCCATCGTCGTCTCCGTCAGCGGCCTTGCATGTAGCTCGACCAGGCCTTGAACTGGTTGCGCATCACCGCTTCCGACGTGCCGTGGTTCGAGTAGGTGACGCCGTTCTCTTCGCGGTCGTCGCCGAAGTAGCGGTGAAAGCTGACCCAGTCGCCGCCGTTCGACTGCAGGCCCCACTGGCCCTTGGTCCAGTTCTCGAGGTCGTCGGCGTTGATCATCGTCGCCGGCGAGTTGACGAGGTTGTAGTACCAGAGGCTCCTGCGGTAGATCGCTTCCGGCGCGCCCTTGAGGCGGAAGTGCCAGATCTCCGACATCGTCTTGTCGGGCCCGACCGGGCGCAGGCAGCGCAGCTGCTGCAGCGGCGACTGCACCGAGAGGTACGGATAGACCAGCACGTGGTGGATGCTGCGCGAGAGGTACTCCTCGGTCTTGGCCTCGCCGTACGCGGACTGAAGCAGCGCCTCGTACTCGAGCGTGTCGGGGTCGCGCGGGCGCAGCCCCATGTACGCCTTGAGGATGCCGTGGCCGTGCGGGAAGTTGATCGTCTGCACGCCGTCCCACTGCTCGAAGCTCGAGGCGAAGGTCGAGAGGTAATGGTAGTAGAGCGGCGCCGCGCCGTTCTCGGCCTTGACGCGCTTCTCGACCCGGCCCGCCGAGATGCCGGTCGACTGGTGCGTCACCGAGGGATGGAGCGCGTCGAGCTGGTTCTCCATGAAGAACTTCCAGTTCGAGTGCTGCATCACGCGATGGCAGATCGGCACCACCTCGACCTCGCCGAGCGGCGAGCGGTCGCACATGTCGTCGAAGGCGATCCTGGCCTCGCCGAGGAACTCGTCGAGCGACGGGCCCGTCATCGACCAGGCTGGCGAAGACGAAGCCGCGGTAGCTGTCGACCCGCGCCGCGCGCTTCATGCCGCAGTCGGGGTTGTCCTTGGTCATGCGCGTGCCTTCGTAGCCCTTGGCAAGCGGGATCGCGCGCACGCTGCCGTCGAGGTGGAAGCTCCAGGCGTGGTACGAGCAGACGAAGGCGCTGCCGGTGTTGCCCTTGAGGTTGCCGACGACCTGCACGCCGCGATGCGGGCAGCGGTTGTAGAGCACCTGCACGCTCATGTCGGGCTGGCGGATCATGAGCATCGGCTGGCGGCCGATCGTCACCGCGTAGTAGTCGCCCGGATTCGGCACCTGCGACTCGTGGCCGCAATAGACCCAGATCCGTTCCCAGATCCGCTCCATCTCGCGGTCGAAGATCTGCTGGTCGGTGTAGACCGTCTTGTGGACCCGGTCGGGTTCGACCAGTGCGCTGACATCCATCGGGGGCCTCGCTGTGTCGCTTCGGGGTGGCGCGGCTGCCACCGTCGCGCGAGTCTAGGCCAGCGCGCCCGGGCCAGCACACTGCAGCGACGTCGGCGCGGTCTCATAGACTTGGCAGCCATGACCGCCACCCCGCTGTACCGCGACTTCACCAGCGCCGAGCAGATCGACTGGGAATACAAGCCGAGCCTGCGCATCGCCGACGCCGAGGCGTGCATGCGCCGCTACGGCGAGCACAGCGCCGAGGCACGGACGCAGCGCGAAGGTCGTGCTCGACATCCCCTACGGCCCGACGCGCGACGAGAAGCTCGACATCTTCCCCGCCGCCCGCGCCGGCGCGCCGGTGTTCGTCTTCATCCACGGCGGCTACTGGCGCGCGTTCTCGGCGCGCGAGCACAGCTTCGTCGCCCTCGGCCCGGTGGCGCTCGGCATCACCACCGTCCTCGTCGACTACTCGCTCTGCCCGAAGGTGACGATCGACGAGATCACGCGCCAGTGCCGCGCCGCCGTCGCCTGGACGCTTGCGCCACATCGGCGAGTACGGCGGCGATCCGGCGCGGGTCGCGATCGGCGGCCATTCCGCCGGCGGCCACCTGAGCGCGATGTGCCTCGAGACGCGCTGGGACGAGGACTACGGCCTGGCGCGCGACCCGCTCGCTGCGGCGATCCTGGTGAGCGGCATCTACGACATCGAGCCGCTGCGCCACAGCTTCCTGCAGCCGACGATCCAGCTCGACGACGGCATCGTCCGGCGCAACTCGCCGCTGTTCGGCGTTCGGCCATGCGCGACGCCGGCGCTCATCACCTGGGGCGCCGAGGAGAGCGCGAATTCGCGCGCCAGTCGACCTCGTTTCACGCCGCGTGGCAGGCGGCGGGCAATCGCTCCGAGCTGCTGGCGCAGCCCGGCGCCCATCACTTCTCGGCGATCGAGGGCTTCGCCGACCCGGCGCATCCGCTCTGCCGCTGGCTCGCCGCCAGCCTGGTCACGTCGCCTTGAACGGGCGCACGTCGGCGCCGCTATTGGGAAGCGCCGGAGCTAGCGCGGATCGCCCGGACCGCGCCCTCGGTGCCGCCGCAGGTCCTGGCTCGCGTGCCGGGCCGGGACCGTTGCCGACGCGCTGGTGTACTGCGTGCCATCGGCGTAGTAGAAAGCCTCGGGCGCGAACCAGACCTTGAGCCGCTGCGGACTGACCGCGGCGATCTGCTGCCCAGCGCTCGGGATCCGTGCTAGGCATCGACCTGCTCGAGCTAGGCGGTGACGTAGACGATACCCGCCCTCCTTGTTCGAGAACGGACCGATGATGTCGGCGTGGTAGGGGATCGCGACCGTCTTCGCGTCAGCGACGAGCCCTCGGCGCCGACCGCCTGGGAGAAGGTGAACGCGGCCGTAGATCGACGCCGTCGGCGTGCCGTGCAGGTTCTCGACCGCAAGCCGGACGGCCAGCAGCGGCTTCTTGCATTCGCCCTGCGGCGGCACCATGGAGACGCCGGCGAGGTAGTAGCGGAACTGGCGCGTTCATGTACTTCGGCGACGCGCCGCGGGCGAGCTCGGCCTGCTCCTGCGCGTTCTCGAAGATGCGCGCCTCGCCGCGCGGGCCGCCGCGCAGCGCCTCGGCCGGCGATCGCCTGTTCGGTCGGTGGTCGAGTAGGTCGCGGTCGCTGCGCCGGTGTCGGCATCGCCGATGTACTCGCGCCGCTCGCGCGGCACGCCGAGTCGCGGTTCTTGCGCGGCTCGACCAGCGGGCGTCGCCTTGCCGGCGGCGGCTCGGCCTTCTTGCAGCGCGGCGAGCGTCAGCGCGAGCAGCGCAGAGCAGGTGAAGATTGGGCGGATGACGCACGGAAGGATCTCGGTGCACAGGTTCGCCGGCGATATCGGCAGCGGCGGCGCCGACTTGAGCGCCGGCGCGGCGGCGTCGCTCGGCCGGCGCCGCCGATGCGGCAAGATGCGGCGATGCCGCTCACGCGCGAACAGCTCGACGCGCATCGCCGCCACGACGCTCGCCCACTACGACGAGAACGCCGAGGAGTTCTGGCAGCGGCACGCGCGACCACGACGTCAGCCAGAACGTCGCCGCGCTGCTGCGCCACCTCGACGGCGCGGCGCCGTTCACGATCCTCGACCTCGGCTGCGGCCCCGGGCGCGACCTGAAGACCTTCCGCGGCCTCGGCCACGAAGCGATCGGCGTCGAGGGCGCGCCGCGCCTGGCGGCGATGGCGCGCGCCTGGAGCGGCTGCGAGGTCTGGGAGCAGAACCTGCTCGCGCTCGACCTGCCGCCGGCGCGCTTCGACGGCGTCTTCGCCAACGCGGTCCTGTTCCACGTGCCGGCCGAGGCGCTGGCACGGGTCCTAGGCGAGCTGCACGCGACGCTCAAGCCAGGCGGCGTGCTCTTCAGCTCGAACCCGCGCGGCGACGGCCGCGAGGGCTGGAACGGGCGACGCTTCGGCGCCTATCACGACCGCGCCGCGTGGACGCGCTATCTGGAGGCCGCGGGCTTCGCCGAGCTCGAGCATTTCTATCGCCCCGCCGGCCTGCCGCGCGAGCAGCAGCCCTGGCTGGCGAGCGTCTGGCGCCGCCTGCCGATCGGCTAGCGGCGGCTAGCGCGGCGGCGCTGACCGCCTCCCTACAATCGCCGCCACCCTCGAGGATCGATCTTCCCCATGCACGTCAGCGCTTCGGTCTTCAAGGCCTACGACATCCGCGGCATCGTCGGCACGACGATCGACGAACGCTTCGCCGAGCAGCTCGGCCGCGCCTTCGGAAGCGAGGCGCTGGCCGCCGGCGAGCGCGCGGTCGCGGTCGGCCGCGACGGTCGCGTCTCGGGACCGGCGCTTTCGCGCGCGCTTGGTGCGCGGCCTGGCCTCCGACCGGCATCGACGTCGTCGACATCGGCGCGGTGACGACGCCGATGCTCTACTACGTCGCGGCGACGCGCAGCCGCCACGGCTGCGCCAGCGGCGTCCAGGTGACGGGCAGCCACAACCCGAAGGACTACAACGGCTTCAAGATGGTGCTGGCCGGCCGCGCCATCTACGGCGACGACATCCAGCGCCTGCGCCGGCGCATGGAGGCCGACGACTACGCCTCGGGCCGCGGGCGCAGCGCGACGATGGCGATCGGCGCCGAATACTCGGCGCGCATCGTCGCCGACTGCCGGCTGGCGCGGCCGATGACGATCGCCGTCGACTGCGGCAACGGCATCGCCGGCGCCTCGGCGCCCGGCGATCCTGCGCGCCCTCGGCTGCACCGTGCGCGAGCTCTATTCCGAAGTCGACGGCACGTTCCCGAACCACCATCCCGACCCGAGCAAGCCCGAGAACCTGGCCGAGCTGATCGCGCTCGTCCGCTCGGGCGACGCCGAGCTCGGCCTCGCCTTCGACGGCGATGGCGACCGCCTCGGCGTCGTCACCAAGGACGGGCAGATCATCTATCCCGACCGCCAGCTGATGCTGTTCGCGCGCGATGTGCTGAAGCGCAACCGCGGCGCGACGATCCTGTTCGACGTCAAGTGCTCGCAGCAGCTGGCGCCGCTGATCCTGCGCCGCCGGTGGCAAGCCGCTGATGTGGAAGACCGGCCACTCGCTGGTCAAGGCCAAGATGCGCGAGGTCGGCGCGCCGCTCGCCGGCGAGATGAGCGGCCACATCTTCTTCGGCGAGCGCTGGTACGGCTTCGACGACGCCACCTACACCGCGGCGCGCCTGCTCGAGATCGTCAGCGCCAGCGCCGATCCGAGCGCGGTGCTGAACGCGCTGCCGACGAGCTTCTCGACGCCCGAGCTCAACGTGCCGTGCGCCGAGGGCGAGCCGGCCGAGGTCGTCGCCCGCCTGCGCGCCGAGGCGAAGTTTCCCGGGCGCGCGCGAGATCGTCACGATCGACGGCGTGCGGGTCGAGTACGACGACGGCTTCGGCCTGGTGCGCGCGTCGAACACGACGCCGGTGCTGGTGCTGCGCTTCGAGGGCACGACGCCCGAGGCGCTGGCGCGGATCGAGACCGACTGCCTGGCCGCGCTGCGCGCCGTCAAGCCCGACGCGCAGATCGGCGACGGCGGCGCATTGACCCAGCGGCGACGCGCGCTTCGGACGCCTCGCGGCATGCGCGTCCTGATCGTCAAGCTCTCGTCGCTCGGCGACGTCGTCCATACGCTGCCGGTGGTCGCCGACATTCGCGCCGCCCATCCCGATGCGGTGATCGACTGGGTCGTCGAGCCGGCGTTCGCGCCGCTGGTCGCGCGCGTCGACGGCATCGCCGAGGTGATCGAGTGCGCGCTCCGGCGCTGGACCAGGCAAGGCTGGTGGCGCGCCGCGACCCGGGCCGAGTTCGGCCGCTTTCGCGCCCGGCTGCGGCGCCATCGCTACGACGCTGTGATCGACCTGCAGGGCCTGACCAAGTCGGCGCTGATCGCGAGCCTGGCGCCACGGCCCGAGCTACGGCCTGGCCAATCGCACCGACGGCGCCAGCCACGAGTGGCCGGCGCGCTGGCTGGTGCGCCACGCCGATCCGGGTCGAGCCGCACAGCCACGCGCTCGACCGCGCGCGCGAGCTGGTCGCCAAGGCGCTGGCGACGCGCAACGACGTCGCGCCGTCGTTCGGTCTGGCGCCAGCGGCGGCGAGCGGAGGCTCGCGCACCGTCGTCCTCGATCCACGGCACCTCGCGCGCCGACAAGCTCTGGCCCGAAGCGAGCTGGATCGAGCTCGGCAAGCGCCTGGTCGCCGCCGGCTGGGCGATCGCGCTGCCGCAGTCGAGCGCCGAGGAGAAGGAGCGCGCCGAGCGCATCGCCGCGGCGGTCGGCATCGCGAGCGAGGTCTGGCCGCGCGCTCGACATCGGCGCGCTGATCGATCGCCTGGCCGCGTGCGCCGGCGCGATCGGCGTCGACAGCGGGCCGAGCCACATCGCCGTCGCCCTCGGCCTGCCGCACGTCCAGATCTACAACTTTCCGACCGCCTGGCGCACCGGGCCGCAGGTGCAGCACGGCGCGCGCCATCAGCTGTCGATCGAAGGCCGGCCGACGCCCGACGTCGCCGCCGTCTGGACGGCGTGGCAGACGGTGCAGCCACGCGTCGCGGCGACCGCGCGATGAGCGGATCGCCGCGGCGCGCCGTCGCGCGCTCGGCCTACTCGACGCTGCTGCGCCTCGTCGTTCCGCTCTACGCGCTCAGGATCTTCTGGCGCGGCCGGCGCGAGCCGCTCTACGCCAGCGCGATCGGCGAGCGCTTCGGCCTGTATCGCAGGCCGGCGCCGAAGGGGGCGATCTGGATCCACGCCGTCTCGCTCGGCGAGACGCGCGCCGCGGCGGCGCTGATCGATGCCTTGCGCGCCGCCATCACCGACGTGCGCATCCTCCTGACCCACGGCACCGCGACCGGCCGCGCCGCCGGCGAGCGCGCTGCTGCGCGAGGGCGACGCGCAAGCCTGGCTGCCGTTCGACACGCCCGGCGGCGGTGCGTCGCTTCCTGCGCCACTTCGCGCCGCGTGCCGGCATCCTGATGGAAACCGAGATCTGGCCCAACGTGCTCGCCGCGGCGCGCGCCCGCGGCCTGCCGATGATCCTCGTCAATGCCCGCCTGAGCGAGCGCAGCCGGCGCCGCGGCGCGCGCGTCGACGCCTTGCTGCGCCCGGCGTTCGAAGGTCTCGCGGCGGCGCTGGCGCAGTCCGACGCCGACGCGACGCGCCTGCGCGACGCCGGCGTCGCGAGCGTCGGCGTCGTCGGCAACCTGAAGTTCGACCTCGCGCCCGACCCGGCCGTGCAGGCGCTCGGCACGCGCTGGAAAGAGCGCGTCGACCGGCCGGTCGTTCTGGCCGCGATCACGCGCGAGGGCGAGGAGGCGACTCTGCTCGCGGCCTGGCACGCGGTGCCGCTGCCGCGGCCGCTGCTGGTGATCGTGCCGCGCCATCCGCAGCGCTTCGAGGCCGTCGCCGAGCTCGTCGTCGCGGCCGGCTTCACGCTCGCGCGGCGCAGCGCCTGGCGGCGATCTGCCTCCGCCCGAGGCGGCGCGCGCCGACGTCTGGCTCGGCGACTCGATGATGGAGATGCCGGCCTACTACGCGCTCGCCGACGTCGCCCTGCTCGGCGGCAGCTTCCTGCCGTTCGGCGGCCAGAACCTGATCGAGGCGGCGGCGTGCGGCTGCCCGGTCGTCATGGGCCCGCACACCTTCAACTTCACCGCCGCCGCGACGCTCTCGCTCGCCGCCGGCGCGTCGCTGCGCGTCGCCAACATCACCGAAGCGATCACCGCGGCGCTGGCCCTGCTCGGCAGCGACGACCTGGCGCGCCGCGCCGCCGCGCGCGCTCTCATTCGCCGCCTCGCACCGCGGCGCCGCCGCCCGCACCGCCGCCCGCATCGTCGACGTCCTCAACACGAGCAAGCCGGTCGGCGCGCAGCGATAGATCGGCTTGCCGGCGCGCCTTCAGCGCACCAGCAACCGATCGATCCCCAGGACATCGCTCGGCGTCAGCCGAGCGGCGGCCTGGCGCAGCCGCAGCGCGTTGAGCAGCAGGTCGTAGCGCGCGCGCGCCAGGTCGCGTTGCGTCTGGTAGAGCTGGCTCTGGGCATTGAGGACGTCGACGTTGACGCGGATGCCGACGCGATAACCGAGCTGCGTCGCCTCGAGCGCCAGCTGGCTCGACCCCTCGGCGGCCTCGAGCGCACGCATCTGCGCCACGCCCGACTGCAGCGTGTAGTAGGCCTGGCGCACCGCCTGCGTCACGCGTTCGCCGCGCCGCCTCGAGGTCGTTGCGCGAGCGCTCCTCGAGGGCGAGCGTCTCCTTGACCCGGTTCTGGATCGCGCCGCCGGTGTAGAGCGGAAAGTTGAACTGCAGGCCGATGCTGGCGCCGGTGTTGCTGCCGGTGATCTCGCTCGCCACCGTGCCGCGCCCCGCCTGCAGCGAGGCGACCGCGTCGAGCGTCGGCAGCCCCTGGGCGCGCGCCTTCTCGGTCTCGAGGACGGCGACGTCGTAGGCGACCTGGGCCCGGCGCACGTTCGGGTGATCGTCGACGGCGCGACTCACCAGCTCGTCGACCGGCGTGCGCGCGGTCTCCGGGATCGACGATCGGCACCGCGAGCTCCTGCGGCTTGACGTTGCTGCGCCCGACCAGCTGGTCGAGGGCGATGCGCTTGGTGACGAGGTCGTTGTCGGCGGCGATCTCCTGCGCCGTCGCCAGGTCGAAGCGCGCCTGCGCCTCGCGCGTGTCGGTGATCGTCGCCGTGCCGACCTCGAAGTTGCGCTTGGCCGACGCCAGCTGCTCGGCGATCGCGACCTTGTTGGCGTGCGTCGTCTGCAGCGTGTTCTGGGCGCCGAGGACATCGAAGTAGGCCTGGCTGACGCGCAGCGATCAGGTCCTGCTCGGCGCTGTCGAGGTCGGCGAGCGACGACTCGAGGGTTCGTTCCGACTGCGCGATCGTCGCCGTGTTGGCGCGGTTGAAGAGCGGCTGGCGGCCGTTGATCGCGACGCCGGTCGAGTTGCTGCCGAAGTTCGTTGCCGCCCGTCGGGTTGGTCTGGACGCGCGCGCCGCTGCCCGAGAGGGTCGCGTTCGGGCGCATCAGGGCGCGCGTCTGCTCGACGCGGTACTGTGCCGAGTCGGCGAGGGCGCGCGCCGCCAGGTAGGTGGCGTCGTAGCCGTGCGCCGCTTCGTAGAGCTCGAGCAATGACTGCGCCGCGGCCGGATGCGGCGCCAGCAAGAGCGCGATGGCCGCGCCCAGCACGGCCGCCCACCCGGCCCGGTCGCGGCCAGGCCGACACTGTGTCGTTGACCCGCTCTCCATCTCCACTGACATGCTCGTTCCCTTGCGATTCGCTGTGGTGTCGCCGCCGCCTTCGACATCGTCGGCGCCGGCGAGGTTATAGGTCGGATGGCACCCATTGCGCGCGACCGATGCGACGAGCTGCGCCGGCAAGCGGTCGTGGCGACGAATCGCGGCGACGGACCGCGCCATCGGCGGAGCGGCCGGCGGGCTCAGAAGACGAACAGGCTCGGCTCGCCGAAGCCGACCAGGCGCGGCGCGACGGTGTCGAACAGCTCGACCGACGCGTGCCCGGCGTCCTGGCCGCGGGTCATGAGAACGGCGCGCATGATCGGCAACTGGCCGACGACGGCGGTCAGCCGCCCGCCGGGCTTGAGCTGGCTGAGGAGGGCGCGCGGCACTTCGGCCACCGAGCCCGACAGGACGATCACGTCGAACGGCCCGTCGACGGTCAGCCCGGCCGAGGCGTCGGCGGCGACGACGGTGGCGTTCATCACCCAGGCGCGCTTCAGGTTCTCGCTCGCCAGATGCGCCAGCTCGGGAACGATCTCGACCGTTGTCACATGCTGCGCCTTGTGCGCGAGCAACGCAGCCATGTAGCCCGAGCCGGCGCCGATCTCGAGAACGCGCTCGTGCCGTTGCACCGCGAGCTCCTGGAGCAGCCGTGCCTCGACCTTCGGCTCGAGCATCGACTGGCCGTGCGGCAAGGGCACCTGGGTGTCGACGAAGGCCAGCGAGCGGTACGCCGGCGGAGCGAAATCCTCGCGCTTGACGACCGAGAGCAGCGACAGGACGTCCTGGTCGAGCACCTCCCAGGTGCGGATCTGCTGCTCGATCATGTTGAAGCGGGCTTGCTCGATGTTCATGGCGGGGTGCGGGCGTTCACGGTTCGGCACTGCGGTGCGCCATTCTCGCTGCCCGCGCGGGCGGTCGCGGCCGGGACTTTCGCGGAGCGCCCCGGTTCGATCGGCCGGGGTCAATCGCCCGCTAAGATCGGCGCCTTTTGCGCCTGGGAGAACGTTTGGACCTTCTGCTGCTCGTCAAGGCCGCCATCATGGGCATCGTCGAGGGCCTGACCGAGTTCCTGCCGATCTCGAGCACGGGCCACCTCATCCTCGCCGGCTCGCTGCTCGGCTTCGCCGGCGAGAAGGTCAAGGTGTTCGAGATCGCGATCCAGAGCGGCGCGATCTTCGCGGTGATGATCGTCTACCGTGAGCGCCTCGTCGCGACGCTCGCCGGTCTCGGCAGCGACGCCCAGGCGCGGCGCTTCGCGCTCAACGTCGCCATCGCCTTCGTTCCGGCGGTGATCCTCGGCCTGTTGTTCGGCAAGGCGATCAAGGAGCACCTGTTCACGCCGATCGTCGTCGCGACGACGTTCATCCTCGGCGCCTTCGTCATCCTCTGGGCCGAGCGGCGCAAGACCGCGCCGCGGATCGACAGCGTCGACGCCATGCGGCCGATCGATGCGCTCGGCGTCGGCCTGTGCCAGTGCCTGGCGCTGGTGCCGGGGACGAGCCGCTCGGGCGCGACCATCATCGGCGGCATGCTGCTCGGCCTGTCGCGCCAGGCCGCGACCGAGTTCAGCTTCTTCCTCTCGATCCCGACGCTGCTCGGTGCTGGCGCGTACAGCCTGTGGAAGGAACGGGCGCTGCTGTCGGCGGCCGACCTGCCGCTGTTCACGGTCGGCCTGGTGTTCTCGTTCCTGGCCGCGTGGCTCTGCGTGCGCTGGCTGCTGCGCTACGTCTCCAGCCACGACTTCGTGCCGTTCGCGTGGTACCGGATCGCCTTCGGCCTGGTCGTGCTGGCGACGGCCTGGAGCGGCCTGGTCGTCTGGGCAGACTGAGCTCGGGCGCCGCGCCGACGCGCGGGCGCGTCGGCGTCGCTATTCGCGCTTGCGGAACAGCAGGTCCCAGACGCCGTGGCCGCGTTCCATGCCGCGGTTCTCGAACTTGGTCAGTGGCCGGCTCGCCGGCCGCGGCGCGAAGCCGGCACCTGCGGCGTTGACGAGCTGCGGCTCGGCCGAGAGCACGGCGAGCATCTGCTCGGCATAGGGCTGCCAGTCGGTGGCGCAATGCAGCGTAGCCGCCGGCGGCGAGCCGGTCTGCGAGAAGGCGGACGAACTCGGCCTGGACGAGGCGGCGCTTGTGATGCCGCTTCTTGTGCCACGGGTCGGGGAAGAAGATGTTGATTCCCGCGAGCGACCCGGCCGCGACCATGTGCTCGAGCACCTCGACCGCGTCGTGCTGGACGATGCGGACGTTCGAGAGCGCGCCTTCGTCGATGCGTTGCAGGAGCGCGCCGATGCCGGGCGGATGGACCTCGATGCCGAGGAAGTTCAGCTGCGGCGACGCCGCGGCGACGGCCGCGGTGGCGCTGCCCATGCCGAAGCCGATCTCGACCACCAGCGGCGCGGCACGACCGAACGTCGCTGCGAAGTCGACCGGCGTTGCGTTGAACGGCAGCACGAAGCGCGGCGCCAGCGTCGCTAGCGCGCGCGCCTGTCCCGGACCGATGCGACCGGCGCGGACGACGAAGCTTCGGATGCGTCGCGATCGTGACGCGCACGCCTCTTCGGCCGGATCGGGAGCGGGGCACTCGGGCATTGGGGTTGCTATGTGGTCGCGTCGGCCGAGTTCGGCCCCGAACGATATCCTCGTGCCGACCCTCCGCCGCCATGCCTTTCACGCGATCCGTGCCATTGACCGTATGGAAGGCCGGCGGCCGCGCCGCGCTGGCGATGCGTGCCGCGGCGCTCATCGCCGCGGCACTTGGCCCGGCGTGCCCCGCCACAGTCGGCGCCCAGGAGCTGTCGTTTCTTGCCGGGCCGCTGGGCGGCGAGCACGAGGACACCTATTCATGGGAAGCCGGCTTCCGTCAGGGCCTCGGACGCTACGCGGGCTGGAGCTTTTCCTGGCTCAACGAAGGTCATATCCCGGACCATCACCGCGACGGACCGATGCTTCAAGCATGGGCGCGGCTGCCGCTGCTCGACAACCAGTTCGAGCTGGCCGCCGGCGCGGGCCCGTACCGGTTCTTCGACACCATCGCCGCGGAGGCGGGCGAGAGCTATGCCAACACCCACGGCTGGGGCGCCGTCGTGAGCGTGCGCACTGCCTACTACTTCGCCAACCGCTGGATCGCCGAGCTGAAGCTCAATCGCACGCAGGTCAATGGCGGGCCGGGAACGACGGGAATCCTGTTCGGCGTCGGCTACCAGCTCGACGCGCCCGATCGTCCCGGGTCGCGCGAGTCCGCGCCGGCACGTAGTGGGAACGTCACCGGCGACGAGCTGACGGCGATGTTCGGCCAGTCGATCCTGAATAGCGAGACCTCGGAGACGTCGGCCGCCGGCGCCCTCGAGTACCGCCACGGCCTCGGCCGCGAGGTCGACGTGACGGCGACCTATCTGCGCGAGAGCGGAAGCCTTCACGCGCGGCGCGATGGTCTCGCCGCGCAGCTCTGGTTGACGGGAGCATATTTCGGCGATCGACTGACCCTGTCTGCCGGCGCCGGGCCCTATGCCGCGATCACGCAGAACGACGATCAGACCGGCGACGGTCGCCTGTCGGGATTGTTCTCGGTGTCGGCGAGCTATCGCTTCGCCACGCGCTGGCTCGCGCGCGTCACGTGGAACCGGATCGCGACCCGGTACGACCGCGATGTCGACCTGATCCTGGCAGGAGTCGGCGTGCAGTTCTAGCGCGCGAACGCACGCTCGCCGACCGTCGCCCGCACCTTAGAATTGGCGCGGACCGCGGGTGTAGTTCAATGGCAGAACGGCAGCTTCCCAAGCTTCATACGAGGGTTCGATTCCCTTCACCCGCTCCAAGCGTCATCCGCAGGCTGACCACTCTGACGCCCGGTAAAGTCGCAAAAACGCCATCTTCGGCAAGGGCACCAAGAAGCGGTCTGACGGCCAAGGGATGTTTGTCCAGCTGAAGGAAAACGGCCGGCGCTTCGCATACGACTTCGGTGGCGTTGAAAAGCTGCTGTCGCTCGGCGTTTGGGCCGAGGACAGCTTCGAAGCAGTCGCTCGAGAGTTTCTCGACATCAAGCGCGTCGAGTGGAGCGTGCCGCACGCGACGAGATGAATCGAGCGTCTGGGAAAGGACGTCTTCCGCGGTTCGTTCGCATTTCCGAGTCTGTAGGCGCAGGTCGCTGCACAAGCGAGAACACAGTCAATGTTGGGCTGCGTCGGCTTGGCTTCGACAAGGACGCGCACAGCGCCCACGGCTTTCGGTCCAGTCCCCGCACGTTGAGCGTAGAGCGACTGAACGAGGCGCCGGATGTTGTCGAGGCTCAGCTGGCGCACATGAAAAGTGGTCCGCTCGGAAGTGCGTATGACCGAGCCGAGTTCCTTCAACAACGGCGCGGCATGACGCAGAGGTGGGCCGACTATTGCGAAGCGCTGCGTGACAGGTCAAAACGGTCCAACTGGACAGTTGAGTCAAACTCGCTCGACGAACGAGAGGAAAAACTTCCGCTCGCGGGCGTGCGCCTTTACCTGAGCGTACGTAATCGGATTGAGGATGAGCGCGCTAGAGTTGTGGGGTCACAGCCGCGTCCAACTCCCGTGTCCCCCATTCTTATCACACTGTCAATCATCGCGATTCTGCTCGGCGTCTTGTATTTGCGCAGCAGTCGCAGGCGCTCTCGAGAGGAAAAGGGTCAGGGGCCGGCCACCCCAGACAAGCCCGACACCACGCTGGGCGAGTTCCGTGACATGAGAGAGGCTCTTCGTCCGCTGGAACACAAGCGGTCCGCCTCTCGCCGGGATCCTCAAGGCCGACGGTAGCTCGTTCAAACGCGACGGCCTCCGCAGGCTTCGACGGGACGCTTACGCTCCGCTCGTATCGAATGGCGTTCCAGATCCGGCTTTCAGGCGACGAAGTTCGCCCCGTCCCACGTGCACCCTAGAGCCGGTGCGAACGCGCTCGCCGCGATCAGACTCGGTGGATAGAGAAGCGACAATTCGTCGACGAGCTTGGTATCGCCGATCACGAGGCCGGTGATGTTAGAGAGCCGCGTCCACGCCAAAGCCGTCGGCGAAGCTGGTACGGGAAGTGGCGAGACCGGGTAGAAGCCCACGCTCGCCAGAACCGGCGCCAGCGTCACAAGCCTGGCTTGGTTCAGGGGCACCTTGTTGATGGCGCCGCCGGAGATCTGCAATGCCTCGTAATCGTCCGGGGCCACGGCAACGCTACCGGGCGACGGCACATTTGCCATGATGTCGAACGCGCCCACGCTGCCACTCTTGCGCGCCAGAACCAGAGGATCTGAAGTCACGTCCCGCAACGCGGCCGATGGCGGCAGCGTCAATACGCGGCCAAGATAGAACAACGGATCGGCAGGAACGCTTGCGCCAGGTGCGCCAGTCGGAAGAGTCAGCGATGTCGGGCCGGCGAACGGCAGTGCCGCGTTCTGCGCATGCAGTTGCTTCAGGGCATCCAGCAGTCCGTTGACGAAGTCGCTGCGTACCTGCACCGATAGCGGCAGAGTTGCTTGCGCCGTGCCGGCCGGTCGGTCGTTGGTGAGATTCACCATTGACAGCGGCTGCGGCTGCAGCGACGTCAGCGACGGAATGGGGCCGGCAACGCCAAGGATGCCGGCGAGCGTCTGCTCGCGCATGGCAGATTCGCCGAGCGTTTCGAGCATGTTGAAGTAGCCGCCGATCTCGGTGATGTTGCGCGGCGCGGGCACTCGCGAGCCGACAACGTCACCCTGCAAGGCGAGTCTGCGCAGAATGATCGACTGCGCGGCTGCGGCATCGGGCGAGTTGCTCGCCTGGATGATCGATAGCAGCGTGCCCACGGCCTGCGCAGTCAGCGCCGGATCAACTGGGGGTGGGGCGGGGCTTGGCGGCGTGCCCGTGTAGGCGAATTGCGCCGCCGGCACAGCTGCGGAGATGCCGCCCGGCGTCACCACAGTGACGTTGACGCTCCCGGTGCCGGATGGGCTGGCTGCCACCAGGCTGGTGTCGCTGAGCACCGCAATCGAAGTTGCCTGCGTCGCACCGAAGCCGACGAGCATCGCGTTGCTGAAGCCCGTGCCAGTCAACGCCACCAGCGTGCCGCCGGCCGCGGACCCGGTCGCCGGAGAAAGAGAAGTGACGGTCGGAGTGGCCATGTTCGGTCCCCCCTGGTCAGGCAAGTGCCGCAATGATCAGCGGCAGCACTGCTGAGATGATCTCGCCGCCGTTCGAGCCGCCGCCACCGCTGCTGTCCGAACCGGAGCTTCCGGACGAACTGTCGCCGGACTTCCCGCCGCCTTTGCCGCCGCCCCCGCCGCTGCCGCTCGGCGCGGCCAGGATGGTGCCGAGGGTCGAGAGCGCCTGAGACGTGACCTGAGTGTTCGCCTTCACCAGATCGGCACGCGCGGAATCGGCGGTGCTCTGCGTGCTTTGGATCAACGCGGCCAGCTTGTCCGCGCCGCTCAATGCCGGATCGAGACCCTTGACCGCCGCGAGCGCCGAGATCAGTCCCTGGGCGAGGGCGGTGTTCGGCGTCGAAGCCGCCGGAGCGACGTTGTTGTTGATGAGGCTCGGCAGCATCGATCCGAGCTGGCTGCCGACCTGGGCACCGGCAAGCGTCGCGGCCTGGCTGCCAGGGACAGCCACCGGTGCGATCGCCGGCGCGGACTCGGTGGGCGAATCCTGCCAGTTCCAGAAGCGTGTGAGATCGATCTTTTCTCCCGACGCGCAATGGCCGAGCATCGCCTCGCCGAGCACACCACGCGTCGGCAAGGAAGCATGAGCTAGCTTGTTGGGCGCGCCCTGGCGATGGAAGCGCAGCAGCGAATCTTCCATCTGGCCGGTCGTCATTCCCCAGCCCTTGACGTCGCCCAGCGCCTGAGGAATCGAGAACGGCATGATCATTGAGTTGCCGTAGAAGCCGAGCACCTCGTTGCCCACGCAGTCGAGAAGCGGCACCGTGCTCGAAAGGCCGGGCAACGACAGCAGATACGGCTGCAAGAGCATCACGCGCTCCTCGGGCGTCAGCGCGGACCAGACCGCCTTGAGTAGCGCACCACGTTTCGCAGCACGTGCTGCAGCGTGTTTTCGATCTGCAGCAGATCGGAGAACTTCAAGAGCGGCGCGACCTCCATGGCCGGAATAGGATAGACGCCACCGGGAAGTTCCACCGGATTCGAGTCCGGCTTGATGTAGCTTTCCGGATTGCCCGCGACACTGGG
>CAVXZM010000025.1:0-62799 GCA_963766315.1 uncultured beta proteobacterium | reverse complement strand
CGCTGGCGACGATCTTTGAGCTGATGCGCGATACCGGCGCGCGGGTCCATCTCTGCCGCTTGAGCAGCGCCGCCGGCGTCGAGCTCGTGCGCCAGGCCAAGGCCGAGCGGCTGCCGGTGACGTGCGACGTCAGCATCCACCAGCTGCACCTGATCGATGTCGACATCGGCTACTTCGATTCGGCGATGCGTCTCGTGCCGCCGCTGCGCCAGCAGCGCGACCGCGACGCGATCCGCGCCGGCCTGGCTGACGGCACGATCGACGCACTGGTGAGCGACCACACGCCGGTCGCCGAGGACGCCAAGCACCTGCCGTTCGCCGAGGCCGACCCGGGCGCGACCGGGCTCGAGCTGCTGCTCGGTGCGACGCTCAAGTGGGGCACGAGCGCCAGGCTCGAGCTCGCGCGCACGCTCGCCGCGGTCACGAGCCGGCCGGCGGCGCTGCTCGTGGCACGATCCCGGCCGAGAGCGCTGCCGGCCTGAGCGAGGGCGCACTCGCCGACCTGTGCCTGTTCGCGCTCGACGAGGTGTGGACGGTCGGCGCCGAGACGCTCAAGAGCCGCAGCCACCACACGCCGTTCGCGCGTCACGAGCTGCCGGGCCGCGTCCGCTGCACGCTCGTCGCCGGCGCCGTCGCCTACCGGGTCGCGGACTGAGGCGTGGCGGCACGGCGCGGCCGGCGCGGGCCGAACCAGGCAGTGCGGTGAGACGGCGCCTGCGCGCGCTCGTTCGCCTGGTGCGCGCGGTCGGCCATGGCCTGCATGGCCTGGTGATCGTCCTGTTTGCTTTCCCCAAGCTCGATGCGGCGGCGCGCCAGGAACGCATCCGCTGGTGGGCGATCAAGATGCTGCGCGTTCTCGGCATCACGCTGGTGAGCGACGGCGTGGCGGCACGCAGCCCGTGCCTGCTCGCCGTCAACCACGTCTCGTGGCTCGACATCATGGCGATCCATGGCCTCGTTCCCGAGGCTCGCTTCGTTTCGAAGGCGGACGTGAAGGCGTGGCCGCTGATCTCGCGCCTGGTCGACGCCGCCGGCACGCTCTACCTCGAGCGCGAGCGGAAGCGCGACGCCCTGCGCGTCGTCCACGGCGTCGCCGCGGCGCTCGGCGCCGGCCAGGTGGTCGCGATCTTTCCGGAGGGAACGACCTCGACCGGCCACGGCCTGCTGCCGTTTCACGCCAACCTGCTGCAGGCCGCGATCGTCACGGCGACGCCGGTGCAGCCGATCGCGCTGCGCTTCTCGGACTCGAGCCACGCCGTCAGCGAAGCGGTCGAATTCGTCGGCGCGACCAGTCTGATGACGAGCCTGTGGACCTCGGCCTGCGGCGATGGCGTCACGGTCCGCCTCGCCTTCCTGCCGCCGCGACCTTCGGCAGGCGTCGACCGGCGCGATCTCGCCGGGCAGCTGCGCGGCGACATCGCCGCCGCGCTCGGCGTCGCCGTCGACTAGCCGCTCTTCGCCTGGTTCGCGACCGCTGCGGCCGCCGCGGCAGCCGCAGCGGCGTCGCCGAGGTAGTAGCTGCGCAACGGCTTCAGCGAATCGTCGAGCTCGTAGACGAGCGGGAATGCCGTTCGGGATGTTGAGGCCGACGATCTCGGCGTCGCCGATGCCGTCGAGGTACTTCACCAGCGCGCGCATGCTGTTGCCGTGCGCCGAGATCAGGAGGCGCTCGCCCGCGGCGATCGCCGGCGCGAGCGTCGCGTGCCAGAACGGCAGGACGCGCTCGACCGTGTCCTTCAGGCATTCGGTGCGCGGGATCGAGCTCGGGCGAGAGCGCCGCGTAGCGCCGGTCGTTGCGCTCGCTGCGCGGATCGTCGTCGGCCATCGCCGGCGGCGGGATGTCGTAACTGCGGCGCCAGGCCAGCACCTGCGCCTCGCCGAATTTGGCCGCGGTCTCGGCCTTGTTGAGGCCCTGCAGCGCGCCGTAATGGCGCTCGTTCAGGCGCCACTCGTTGGTCACCGGCAGCCAGGTGCGATCCATCTCGTCGAGGGCGTACCAGAGCGTCCACAGGGCGCGCTTCAGGACCGACGTGTAGGCGCGGTCGAACTCGTAGCCGGCCTGCTTCAGAAGCTGGCCGGCGGCGCGCGCCTGCGCGACGCCGGTCGGCGTGAGATCGACGTCGGTCCAGCCGGTGAAGCGGTTGGCCAGGTTCCAGGTCGATTCGCCGTGGCGCAGGAGGACGAGCTTGTGCATGGGAAACGAAGTGGCTGGGTGCGCCGCCCCGGCGCGAGTGAGGCGATGCGCCGCCGAAGCGGCGCGAAGGAGGGCGAATTCTATAATTCGCCTTTTGCCGGATCGGGCCGTTGCGCTCGCCATCGACCTTGAGCTTCGTTCTCGACAACTGGTATCTCTTCGTGACCGCACTGATCTCGGGCGGGCTGCTTGCCTGGCCGAAGGTGCTCGAGGTGATGAGCGGGGCGCGCGTCTCGGTCGCTGACGCGGTGCGCCTCATCAACCGCGAACGCGCGGTGCTGATCGACGTCAGCGAGCCCGCCGAGTATGCGGCCGGCCACGCGGTCGGCGCCAAGAGCGTGCCGCTGGCCAACCTCGAGACGTCGCGCGACCTGCCCAAGAACAAGGCCCTGCCGCTGGTCGTCGTCTGCCCGACCGGGTCGCGAGCGCCGCGTGCCGTGGTGCTGCTGAAAAAGCTCGGCTTCGAGAACGCGCACGTCCTCGCCGGCGGCCTGACCGCCTGGCGCGCCGCCAACCTGCCGACCGAGCGAACCGCCTGAGCCGACCCGCCATGCAGGCAGTCAAGATGTACAGCACGGCGAGCTGCCCTTACTGCGTCCGCGCCAAGGCGCTTCTGAAGCAGCGCGGCGTCGAGGCGATCGACGAGATCCGCGTCGACGAGCATCCGGCCGAGCGCGAAACCATGATCCGCGTCACCCGCCGCTGGACCGTACCGCAGATCTTCATCGGCGAAACCTACGTCGGCGGATGCGACGAGCTGGTCGCGCTCGACCGGCGCGGCGGCCTCGAGGCGCTCCTGGCCGGCACGCGATAATCTCGCGCCGCCGTTCGTGCGGCCTCCCTTCGTGCTTCGCCGTCCGGCGCAGCCTCCTGAACTCCCGAGACTCCCATGGCCGACGACACCACCAACGCCCCGATGTTCCAGATCCAGCGCCTTTACCTGAAGGATCTGTCGCTCGAGCAGCCGAACTCGCCGCAGATCCTGCTCGAGCAGGGCCAGCCGCAGGTCGAGATCAATCTCTCGCTCGGCGCCGAGCCGATCGCCGAGGGTGTTACGAGGTCACCGTGACCGCGACCGTGACGACCAAGGTCAACGACAAGGTTCTCTTTCTCGTCGAGGCCAAGCAAGGCGGCATCTTCGAGATCAGGAACGTCCCCGCCGAGCAGCTGAAGCAGGTGCTCGGCATCGCCTGCCCGAGCATCGTCTACCCCTCGCTGCGCGCGATCGTCTCCGACATCTGCACCCGCGCCGGCTTTCCGCCGGTGGTGCTTTCGGAGGTCAACTTCCAGGCGATGTACGAAGCGCAGCAGGCGCAGGCGCTGGCCCAGGCCGGGGCCGTGACCAACGGCTCGGGCGTCGCCGGCGCCGTCGGCTGAACGCGGCCTCGCCGCGCATCGATCGGGCGGCGGCCGCGCGACGATGAACGTCACCGTGCTCGGCGCCGGCGCCTGGGGCACGGCGCTCGCGGTGCACGCCGCGGCGACCCAGCCGGTGCGACTCTGGGCGCGCGACGCCGCGCAGGCGGCGGAGCTTCGGTCTTCGCGTCGCAATGCACGCTACCTGCCGACGGTCGGATTGCCGCCGAGCGCTGCAGATCGACGCCGACTTCGATGCCGCGATCGCTCATGCCGACAGGCGGCGTCGTCGTCATCGCCACGCCGATGGCCGGGCTCGAGCCGCTGCTGCGCCGTCTCCCGGTCGGGCTCGACGCCGCAGTGCTCTGGCTGTGCAAGGGCTTTCAGGACGAGACCGGTCGGCTCGGCCACGAGATCGCCAAGGGCGCTTGCCCGGCAGCGCGGGTCGGCGTGCTCTCCGGACCGAGCTTCGCGATCGAGGTCGCGCGCGGCCAGCCGACCGCGCTGGTAGCGGCGAGCAGCGACGAGAGCGTTCGCGCCGCCGCGCTCGCGGCCTTCCACGGCGCGAGCCTGCGCATCTACACCTCGGCCGATCCAGTCGGGGTCGAGGTCGGCGGCGCGGTCAAGAACGTGCTCGCGATCGCGACCGGCATCGCCGACGGCATGGCCCTCGGCCTGAACGCCCGCGCCGCGCTGATCACGCGCGGCCTGGCCGAGATGACCCGGCTGGGCGTCGCGCTCGGCGCCGAGGCGGCGACCTTCATGGGCCTGTCGGGCCTCGGCGACCTGGTCCTCACGACGACGGGCGATCTGTCGCGCAATCGCACAGTCGGTCTCGAGCTCGCGGCCGGCACGGCCCTCGCGACGATCCTCGGCGAGCTCGGCCACGTCGCCGAAGGCGTGCGCAGCGCGCCGATGGTCCTGCGCCGCGCCGCCGCGGCCGGGGTCGAGATGCCGATCGTCGCCGCGGTCGTCGACGTGCTCGACGGCCGCCTCGCGCCCGAGCAGGCGCTCGAACAGCTGATGCGGCGCGAAGCGCGATCGGAATCGTCCGGCGCCGGCCCTCAGACCGATCCGGCGTAGCCGTTCTGGCGCCACGCCTCGAAGACAGCGACGGCGACCGCATTGCTGAGATTGAGGCTGCGCTGGCCGGGACGCAGCGGCAGGCGCAGCAGCTGCGTGTCGTCGAAGCGCGCGCGCATCTCAGGCGACAGCCCGGCGCTCTCGGCGCCGAAAACCAGCCAGTCGCCGGGCAGGAAGCGCGCCTCGGCGAACGGGCGGCGGGCGTTGGTCGCGAACGCGAACGAGCGTGCCGGCGCGGCCCCGGTCGCAGCGACGAACGCGTCCCACGACGCATGGCGCTGGACGTCGACGTACTCGTGGTAGTCGAGGCCGGCGCGGCGCAGCAGCGGATCGGTCATCGCGAAGCCGAGCGGCTCGATCAGGTGCAGCCGGCAGCCGGTGTTCGCGGCGAGACGAATGACGTTGCCGGTGTTGGGCGGAATCTCGGGCGCGACCAGGACGATGTTGAACACGGCGATATCCGGCGCTACCCGCCCGGGCGCGGCGTGCGCGCGCAGACACGGCCGCGGAGCGAGCCAGGGCACACCGCGCACAGGCTCGGCAAGCGCATGGCGAGGACAGCGCCGGTGGCGGCCACGGCGTTCGACTGGCGCGTCGCAAGCATCGGCTCAATATACTGCCGCGCCATGGCGACGATCGATCGCGGCAAGGGGCGAGGCGTCGACAGTGTCGCCGCGCGCGCCGCGCTCGGGCGGCTGCGTCGCCACGCTGCGCTGCCCTGGCTGCACGGCGAGATCGCGCGCCGCCTGCTCGAGCGGCTGGCGCCGATGCGGGCGACGCCGGACCGGATCGTCGAATGGTGGCCCGGACCCGGCGGCGGCGACGAGCTTCTGCGCGCCGCCTACCCGCGTGCCACGCGGGTCGCCGTCGAGCCCGACGCCGCATGGGCGGCACGCCGACTCGCCGGCACGCGCCGGCCCTGGTGGTTGCGCGCTGCGGCGGCTGCGGCGGTCGTCGAGGAATCGGCGCGCGACGCCGAGATCGGCCGTGCGCAGCTGGTCTGGGCCAACATGGCGCTGGCCTTCGTCGTCGATCCGCCGGCGCTGTTCGCCCGCTGGCATGCGCTGCTCGAGGTCGAGGGACTCGCGCTTTTCTCCTGCCCCGGCCCGGGCACCTTGCGCGAGTTGCGCGAGGTCTATGCCGAATGCGGCTGGCCCACGCCGACGCCGGGCTATGTCGACATGCACGATCTCGGCGACATGCTGGTTGGCGCGGGCTTCGCCGATCCGGTCCTCGACCAGGAGACGCTCACCCTGCGCTGGTCCGGTGCCGAGGCTCTGCTTGTCGAGCTGCGCCAGCTCGGCGGCAACACCGCGCCCGAGCGCTTCGCCGGCCTGCGCACGCCGGCCTGGCGCAGGCGGCTGGTCGCCGCGCTCGAGGCGCGCGCCGACGCCGACGGCAGCATCGCCCTCAGCATCGAGATCGCCTACGGCCACGGCTTCAAGCCCGCGCCGCGCCTCGGCGACGGCGCGCCGGTAGCGGTCTCGCTCGACGAGATGCGCGCGATGGTGCGCCGGCCGCGTTCGTCGCGCTGAAGCCGTACGCTAAAATCTTTTGCTTTGTCGGGGCGGCCTCGGCCCGACATGACTGCGGTCGCCGTTGGCCGTGGCAACGGCGCATCGACAGGTCTTTCAGGCGACGACAGCAGATGTCAGCTCTCAGTGCTCGCACTCTCCACGGACTCGCCGCGTATGGCGCGCCGCTGCGCTTCGCCAGCGACGCCGAAGACGGCTCGGTGCAGTGGCTGCTGCGCCGCAATTGCTCGATGACGCCGGCGCAGGTCGTCGTCTTCTATCTCACGCTCAGCGCCTGGTCGGTGGTCATCGCCGGCGCGTTCTGGCTGCGCGGCGCACCGCTGGTGCTGCCCTTCGCGGGCGCCGAGCTGCTCGCGCTGGGCGCCGCGCTGCTGCTCTATGCGCGCCACGCCAGCGACCGCGAGAAGATGGTCCTGGCGCCGGGCCGCCTCACGATCGAGTGCACGCTCGGCCGGCACACCGATCAGGTCGAGTTCGCGCCGGCCTGGGTTCGCGTCGAGCCCGCCCACGGCGACCGCTCGCTGATCGAGCTCTCGGGCCAGGGCAAGCGGATCGCGGTCGGGCGCTTCGTCCGGCCCGAGCTGCGTCGCGCCCTGGCCGACGAATTGCGAGCGGCGCTCCGGCGCTGCGCCTGAACTTCCAACAACACTGCTGACAGTGGCCACACCGATGATGACGATGAGAGCCCTCTTGCGCCCGGCGGCCGCCCTGCTGGCCTGGTTCGCGGCATGTTCGCGCTGCCGGCCTTCGCGGGCGATCTCCCCGGCGGCCCGGCGGTGAACCAGATCAACCTGCATCCGCCGATGTCGCAGATCGCGGTCGATCAGCAGTGGCTGCACAACTTCATGCTCGTCATCTGCACGCGTGATCTTCATCGCCGTGTTCGGGGTGATGTTCTATTCGATCCTCAAGCACCGCAAGGCGATCGGCGCGCGCGCGGCCAACTTCCACGAAAGCACGACGGTCGAGATCGCCTGGACGATCGTGCCGTTCGTGATCGTCATCCTGATGGCGCTGCCGGCGACGCGCGTCGTCGTCGCCATGAAAGACACGAGCGCGGCCGACCTGACGATCAAGGCCACCGGCATCCAGTGGAAGTGGGGCTACGACTACCTGAAGGGCGAGGGCGAGGGCATCGGCTTCGTCTCGACCCTCGATCCGGCACAGCGCGAGATGTCCGAGGCCGGCAAGCCGCAGGGCGACGACTACCTGCTCAAGGTCGACAACCCGCTGGTCGTTCCGGTCGACAAGAAGGTGCGCATCATCACCACCGCCAACGACGTCATCCACGCCTTCTACGTGCCCTCGCTCGGCGTCCAGGAGACGGCGCTGCCGGGCTTCGTCCGCGACACCTGGTTTCGCGCCGAAAAGGTCGGCGACTACTACGGCCAGTGCACCCAGCTGTGCGGCAAGGAGCACTCGTACATGCCGATCCACGTCAAGGTGGTGGCGCAGAAGGACTACGCGGCCTGGGTCGACACCAAGAAGAAGGAAGCCGCGGCCAAGGCCGACGATCCGAACAAGGTCTGGGAGCTGCCGGCGCTGGTGGCGCGCGGCGAGCAGATCTACAGCGCCAACTGCCAGGTCTGCCACCAGCCGAACGGCAAGGGCGGCGGCCCGATCAAGCCGCTCGACGGCTCGCCGACGGTGCTCGACGCCGACAAGGTGAAGCAGGTCCACGTCGTCCTGAACGGCCAGAACAACGGCGCGATGCCGTCGTGGAAGCAGCTTTCCGATACCGAGATCGCCGCGGTCGTCACCTTCACCAAGAACCACTGGTCGAACGCCACCGGCCAGATCGTGCAGCCGAGCGAAGTCGCCGCCGCACGCAAGTAGTCACGATACGCAGAGGACACGAATTCCATGAGCGCAGTCATCGGCCATGACGGCCACGCCCACCCGGCCGGCCACGATCACGCCCACGACGATCACCACGACCACGGCGCTCCGCACGGCTGGCGGCGCTGGGTCTACGCGACCAACCACAAGGACATCGGCACGATGTACCTGGTGTTCGCGTTCACGATGTTCATGGTCGGTGGCGTGCTGGCGCTGATGATCCGCGCCGAGCTGTTCCAGCCCGGCCTGCAGTTCATGCACCCGCAGTTCTTCAACCAGCTGACGACGATGCACGGCCTGATCATGGTCTTCGGCGCGATCATGCCGGCGTTCGTCGGCTTCGCGAACTGGATGGTGCCGCTGCAGATCGGCGCGCCCGACATGGCGTTCGCGCGCATGAACAACCTCAGCTTCTGGCTGCTGATCCCGGCGGCGCTGATGATCGTCGGCTCGTTCTTCATGCCCGGCGGCGCGCCCGCCGCGGGCTGGACGCTCTACGCGCCGCTGACGCTGCAGATGGGCCCGTCGATGGACGCCGGCATCTTCGCCCTGCACATCCTCGGCGCGAGCTCGATCATGGGCTCGATCAACATCATCGTCACCATCCTCAACATGCGCGCGCCCGGCATGACGCTGATGAAGATGCCGCTCTTCTGCTGGACCTGGCTGATCACCGCCTACCTGCTGATCGCGGTGATGCCGGTGCTCGCCGGCGCGATCACGATGACGCTGACCGACCGCCACTTCGGCACCAGCTTCTTCAATCCGGCGGGTGGCGGCGACCCGGTCATGTACGAGCACATCTTCTGGTTCTTCGGCCACCCCGAGGTCTACATCATGATCCTGCCGGCGTTCGGGATCATCAGCGCGATCATCCCGGCGTTCGCGCGCAAGCGCCTGTTCGGCTACACCTCGATGGTCTACGCCACCGCGTCGATCGCGATCCTGTCGTTCATCGTCTGGGCGCACCACATGTTCACCCAGGGCATGCCGGTCACCGGCCAGCTCTTCTTCATGTACGCGACGATGCTGATCGCGGTGCCGACCGGCGTGAAGGTGTTCAACTGGATCGCGACGATGTGGAAGGGCTCGATGACCTTCGAGACGCCGATGCTCTGGGCGGTCGGCTTCATCTTCGTCTTCACGATGGGCGGCTTCACCGGCCTGATCCTCGCGATGGCGCCGATCGACATCCAGATCCACGACACCTACTACGTCGTCGCCCACTTCCACTACGTGCTCGTCGCCGGATCGCTCTACGCGATGTTCGCCGGCGTCTACTACTGGGGACCGAAGTGGACCGGCGTGATGTACAACGAGACGCGCGGCAAGATCCATTTCTGGGCCTCGCTGATCTTCTTCAACCTCACCTTCTTCCCGATGCACTTCCTCGGGCCTGGCCGGGCATGCCGCGTCGCTACGCCGACTACCCGATGCAGTTCACCGACTTCAACATGATCGCGACGATCGGCGCGTTCGGCTTCGGTCTCGTCGCAGGTCTACTTCCTGTTCTTCGTCGTCATCCCGATGATGCGCGGCAAGGGCGCGCCCGCGCCGCAGCAGCCGTGGGAGGGCGCCGAGGGCCTCGAGTGGGAGATCCCGTCGCCGGCGCCGTTCCACACCTTCGAGACGCCGCCGCGGCTCAATGCATCCGGCACCAAGATCATCGGCGCTCACCCCGCCTGATCGCCGCCATGACGCCCGAGCAGAAGAAGGCCAACCTGCGACTCGCGCTGATCCTGGCGTCGATCGCGCTGGTCTTCTTCGTCGGCTTCATCGCCAAGAGCGCGCTCTTGCCGGGCTGACGATCGTGCACGCCGTCGCCACGCGCCCGCGCGCTGATCACCGCCAACCGGCGCATGGTCGCCAAGCTCGTCGTCGTCACGGTCGTGATGTTCGGCTTCGGCTACGCGCTGGTGCCGATCTATCGCACGATCTGCGAGGCGCTCGGCGTCAACGTCCTGCTCGCGCGCCGAGCTGCTCGGGCGAGCAACCGCGAACCCGCGGCCAACGGCCAGGTCGACGCGAGCCGCACGGTGACGATCGAGTTCGACGCCAACGCGCGCGGCCCATGGGACTTCAAGCCGCAGCAGGCGTCGATCGACGTCCACCCGGGCGAAGCTCGCGACCGTGATGTACGAGTTCCGCAACCGCCAGAACCGGACCATGGCGGCGCAGGCGTTCCCGAGCTATGCGCCGAACGTGGCGATGGCGCACTTCAAGAAGCTGGAGTGCTTCTGCTTCACCGAGCACCTGCTGAAGCCGGGCGAGTCGAAGCAGTGGCCGGTCGTCTTCTACGTCGACCCGAAGCTGCCCAAGGACGTGCGCACGATCACCCTGTCGTACACCTTCTTCGAGGTCGGCGGCAAGGTTCCCGGCCGAGCCGCAGGCCGCGGCGGCGGCGCTGCAGGTGGCGCCGACGGGGGCGCCGTCGTGAGCGAGCATGGCGAAGCACCTGCACAGCGCGGTCCGGCGCAAGGGCTCGCTCTGGCGCACGCTGCTCGCGGTCGTGTGGTCGTTCTTCGGCGTCCGCAAGTCGAAGGACCTCGAGCGCGACGTCGGCGAGCTCAATCCGCTGCACGTCGTCATCGCCGGCGTGCTCGTCGCGGCGCTGTTCGTCGTCGCGCTTGATCTTGCTCGTCAACTGGGTCATCGGCAGCGGCGTCGCTGCCCGGCCCTGATCCATGAATTCGAAAACGGGAGAAATGACATGTCGGCAGTGACGCAGCCGGGCGCCCAGCCCTACTACTTCGTTCCCGCGCCTTCGCGCCATCCGGCGGCGACGGCGTTCGGCCTGCTGCTGATCATCTTCGGCGCCAGCCAGTGGATCAACGGCGCGCCCTGGGGCGCCTGGGTGGTGCTTACCGGATTCGCGGTCTGGGTGTTCGTCATCCAGCAGTGGTTCCGCCAGGCGATCTCCGAGAGCGAAGGCGGCATGTACGGCCATCGCATCGACGTGTCGTTCCGCTGGAGCATGAGCTGGTTCATCTTCTCCGAGGTGATGTTCTTCAGCGCCTTCTTCGGCGCCCTGTACTGGGCCCGCGCTGCACGCGCTGCCCGACCTGGGCGACCTCGACAACGCCGCTCCTCTGGCCCGACTTCAAGGCGGTCTGGCCGAGCGTCGCGCCGGGCTACACCGGCTCGCCGGCGGGCATCGTCGATCCGTTCGCGACGATGGGTCCGTGGCCGATCCCGACGCTCAACACCGCGATCCTGCTCAGCTCCGGCGTCACGGTGACGATCGCGCACCACGCGCTGATCGCCAACCACCGCGGCCGCGCGATCTTCTTCATGTGGTGCACGGTGCTGCTCGGCATGGCCTTCCTCGGCTTCCAGGCCTACGAGTACCACCACGCCTACACCGAGCTCAACCTGAAGCTGAGCTCGGGCGCCTACGGCTCGACCTTCTTCATGCTGACCGGCTTCCACGGCTTCCACGTGTTCGTCGGCATGATGATGCTGCTCTTCATCACGATCCGGATCATGCGTGGCCACTTCACGCCCGAGCGCCACTTCGGCTTCGAAGGCGCGGCCTGGTACTGGCACTTCGTCGACGTCGTCTGGCTCGGCCTTTACATCGTCGTCTATTGGCTTTAGGGGCCCGATGGCGCCGCATCGCGTTCGCTGCCCCCCGAGGGGGCGCGGGGCCGCCTTGGGGCGGCCCGGCGACCGGCCCCGGCTGCGCGCTCGAGCAATTCCAGCCGCCGCGCTGACGCTCGGCGGCGCTCAATGGCCGATCGGCATGCCGGTCGGGTGGATCCAGCCGAGCGCCCAGGCGATGACGATGCCGGCGAACAGAATCACCGACACGGCGATGCGGACGGCGAGGGCGCGCATCATGTCGACGCCCTTGGTATCGCCTCCGCGGCCGCCGCGCAGCATCGCCACGCCGGCCCAGGCGAGCGCGGTGAGGATGGCGGCGAAGGCCAGACCGATGAGGACTTTCATCATCGCGACTCATTATCGGCGCCGTCCCGGCGCCGGGATGCGAGCAGGCTCTTGATGAGCGAGCGCGCGACCGCTGCGGTCGGCACGCCTCGGCGTGGCGGGCGCTGGCGCGGCGCGGTGGTCCTGCTCGCCGCCCTGGCCGCAGCCCTGCTTCACCGCGCGGCTCGGCTTCTGGCAGCTCGATCGCGCGGCACAGAAGAACGCGCTCCAGGCGAGCCTCGAGGCGCGCTCGACCCAGCCGCCGCTCGATGGCGCAGCGCTCGCGCGCGACCCCGGCGCCGCCGAGGCGCAGCACTTCCGTCGCGTCGTTCTCCAGGGCCGCTGGCTCGACGCGCGCACGGTCTTCCTCGACAACCGACAGATGGACGGCAAGGTCGGCTTCTTCGTCGTCACGCCGCTTGCCCTCGCTGGCGCCTGGCGGCGTGGTGCTGGTCCAGCGCGGCTGGGTTGCGCGCGACTTCACCAACCGCGCCGCGCTGCCGGCGCTCGCGACGCCAGCCGGCGTCGTCACGGTCACCGGCGTCGTCGCGCGCGGCGCCGTCGCGCCTGTTCGAGTTCGCCGACTCGGCGAGCGGGCCGATCCGGCAAAATCTCGATATCGCTTCGTTCGCCCGCGAGTCGGGCCTCGACCTGCTGCCGCTCTCCGTGATGCAGCAAGACCAGGCCGGCGCCGCGCCCGACGGTCTGGTTCGCCACTGGCCTGCGCCGGCGACCGACGTGCAGAAGCACTACGGCTACGCAGTCCAGTGGTTCGCCATCGCGGCGGGCATCGTCTTCCTCTATGTCTGGCATCGATTCATCCGTCCCGGCCGGCGCTGACGCGTCGCCGCTGGTCAACTTCAGCGTTCACTCGCTGCCGTCGCCCGAGGAGGCCGCGGCGCTGCGCCGAACCGCGCGCGGCCGCTGGCTGATGATCGCCGTCCTGCTGGTTTGCGCGGCGCCGGTCGTGGCCTCGTACCTCGCCTACTTCGTCTTCAAGCCGCAGGCGCGCAGCAACTACAGCGAGCTGATCGTTCCGGCGCTGCCGCTGCCGTCATCGCTGCCGCTGTTCGACGCCAAGGGCGCGGCGGTCGCGCCGCTCTCGCTGCGCGGCCAGTGGCTGCTCGTGGTCGTGGCCGGCGGCGCGTGCGATTCGCGCTGCGAGCGCCATCTCTGGCTGCAGCGCCAGCTGCACGAGGCGCTCGGCGCCGAGAAGGATCGCGTCGACAAGCTCTGGCTGATCGACGACGGCGCCGCGCCGCGGCGCGAGACGCTGGCGGCGATCGCCGCGACCGGCGACGTCGGCCACGGCGGGCTTCGCGCCGACGACCGTCCTGCGCACGAGCGAGCCGGCGCTTTCGGCATGGCTCGCCGCCGCGCCCGGCCACGTCCTCGCCGACCATCTCTACATCGTCGATCCGCACGGCGACTGGATGATGCGCGCGCCGGTCGACGCCGAGCCGGCGCGCCTGAAGCGCGACATCGACCGGCTGCTGCGCGCCTCGGCCGGCTGGGACCGGGCCGGCCGATGAACGCCGGCGTCTCTGGCTACGACCTCGCGCCGGCGCTCGGCGTGATCGGCGCCGGCGTGCTCGTCGCCGGCGTGCCGCTGCTCTGGTTCTGGCGCAGGCAGGCGCCGTGCCGACGCGGCCGCACGGCTTCACGCGCTGGCGCTGCTCGTCCTCGTGCTGAGCTTCGACCTCGTCCTGCTCGGCGCCTTCACCCGCCTGAGCGACTCGGGTCTCGGCTGTCCCGACTGGCCCGGCTGCTACGGCCACGCGACGCCGCTCGGCGCGAGCGCGCCGATCGCTTCCGCCGAAGCCGCGATACCGACCGGTGCGGTGACCGTTTCCAAGGCCTGGATCGAGATGGCGCATCGCTATGCGGCGACCGCGATCGGCGTCCTCGTCCTCGTCCTCGCCGCGCTCGCGCTGCGTCGCCGCGCGGCGCTCCGATCGCAGCGTCGGCGCGCGCTGGGCGCTTGTCACGCTGCTCTGGATCTGCGTCCAGGGCGCGTTCGGCGCGCTCACCGTGACGCTGCGTCTCTATCCGGCGATCGTGACCTTGCATCTGCTCGGCGGCATGGGCCTGCTCGCGCTGCTCGCGATCCAGGCGGAGAGCTACGCGCCGCGCCGGCTCCCGGTTACGCCGGGGCTGCGCATCGGCCTCGATCGTCGTCGCCGCGCTCGCCGTCATCCAGATCGCGCTCGGCGGCTGGGTCAGCAGCAACTACGCCGTCCTCGCCTGCAGCGACTTTCCGACCTGCCAGGGCGCCTGGTGGCCGGACATGGACATCGGCCAGGGCTTCGTCCTGCGCCGCTCGCTCGGCAGCAGCGGCGGCACGGCGTTCCTGCCGTTCGCGGCGCTGACCGCGATCCACATGGCGCATCGCCTCGGCGCGCTCGTGCTCCTGCCGGCGCTGGCGGCGCTCGCCTGGCGCCTGCACGGCGCCGGTGGCGCGGCGCGGCCATGGAGCCTCGCCGTCGCCGCGTTGATCGTCTGGCAGGCGGCGAGCGGCCTCGGCAACGTTCTCTTCGGCTGGCCGCTGCTGGCCGCGGTCGCGCACACCGCGGGCGCGGCGGCGCTCGTCGTCGTGCTCACCGTGCTGCTCGTGCGCAGCGCGCCGATTCGGGCGACGCGGTCTTCGCACGATGCCGGCGGCGCGCCGGCGCTGGCTTCATAGAATCGACCGCCATGTCGGAAACTCTCACCCGGGTCGCGCCGCGCAGCGTCTCGCTGCCATCGAGGCTGCGCCAGTTCTACGCCCTGACCAAGCCGCGCGTCGTCCAGCTGATCGTCTTCTGCGCCTTGATCGGCATGCTGCTGGCGACGCCGGGCCTGCCCGACTGGCGCCTGGCGCTGGCCGCGACGGCCGGCATCTGGCTCGTCGCGGCGGCGGCCGCGGCGTTCAACTGCCTGGTCGAGCAGCGCATCGATTCGCGCATGGCACGCACCTCCTGGCGCGCCACCGCCACCGGCGAGCTGACCAGCCGCCAGGCGCTCGTCGTTCTCGGCGCTGCTCTGCGCAGCCGGCAGCGCCATCCTCTGGTTCAGCGTCAATGCGCTGACGATGTGGCTGACGCTCGCCACCTTCATCGGCTACGCGGTCGTCTACACCGTGCTGCTGAAGCCGCTGACGCCGCAGAACATCGTCATCGGCGGCGCCTCGGGGGCGATGCCGCCGGTGCTCGGCTGGGCCGCGATCCGCGGCGACGTCGGCCCCGAGGCGCTGATCCTGTGCCTGATCATCTTCCTCTGGACGCCGCCGCATTTCTGGGCGCTCGCCCTGTATCGCGCCGAGGACTACCGGCGCGCCGGCCTGCCGATGCTGCCGGTGACGCACGGCTCCGAGTTCACGCGCCTGCACGTCTTCCTCTACACGCTGGTGCTGTTCGCGGCGACGCTCCTGCCCTTCGTCGCCGGCATGAGCGGGCCGATCTACCTCGCCGCCGCGATCGTCCTCGGGGTGATGTTCAGCGGCTACGGCTGGCGCCTGTGGCGCGCGCTATTCGGACGCGCTCGCGCGCCGGACCTTCCGCTTCTCGATCGTCCACCTGACGCTGCTGTTCGCGGCGTTGCTGGTCGATCACTACCTCTGGCCGCTGCTGTGACGGCGACGACGCGCCGCGCGCTCGCGCTCGGCCTGGTCGGCCTCGCGTTTCTCGCCGGCTGCGACCGCCTCGCCGGCCAGAGCGCCGAGCCGACGTTCCATTTCACCGACATCACCGGCGCCGAGTTCGCGCGCCGCCTCGACCTTCCCGACGCCGACGGCAAGCCGCGCACGCTCGCCGACTGGCAGGGCAAGGTGACGGTCGTCTTCTTCGGCTACACCCAGTGCCCCGACGTCTGCCCGACGACGATGGCCGAGCTGGCGCAGATCCGAAAGCTGCTCGGCGCCGACGGCGACACGCTGCAGACGGTGTTCGTGACCATCGACCCGGAGCGAGACACGCCCGAGATCCTGAAGGCCTACGTCGCCAACTTCGGCCCCGGCGTCACCGCCCTGCGCGGCAACGCCGAGCAGACCGCGGCCGCGGCCAAGGAGTTCAAGGTCTTCTACGCCAAGGTGGCGGGCAAGTCGCCCGGCAGCTACTCGATGGACCACAGCGCCGCCTCGTTCGTCTTCGACCCGAGCGGCAAGGTCCGCCTGTACGTCCCCTACGGCGGCGACCCGAAGACGCTCGCCGCCGACATCAAGCAGCTCTCAGCCGCCGGCTGAGACAAGCGGCCCCAGGGAGTCGGCCCTCCCTCCCGGAGGGAGGGGAGCGAAGCGGGGAGGGAGCAGCCCGTCCGCCGAAGGCTGGGCCGCAGCGCGGCTCAAGCCGCGTGGGCCAGCGCCTTGCGCATCTTCTTCATCGCGGCGACCTCGATCTGGCGGATGCGCTCGGCGCTGACGCCGTACTCGCCCGCCAGGTCGTGCAGGGTCATGCCGCCCGAGCTGTCGTCGTTGACCTTGAGCCAGCGCTCCTCGACGATCCGCCGGCTGCGCGCGTCGAGCGAGTCGAGCGCCAGGGCGATGCCGTCGCCGGCCAGCCAGTCGCGCTTCTTCGCTTCCATCACGCGCGTCGGCTCGTTGGCGTCGTCGGCCAGGTAGGCGATCGGCGCGTAGCTTTCCTCGCCGTCGTCGGTCTGCGGCTCGAGCGCGACGTCGCCGCCCGAGAGGCGGGTTTCCATCTCGAGGACTTCCTCGCGCTTGACGTTCAGGCTCTTGGCGAGCATGTCGACCTCGCCCTGCGTCAGGGTCGAGCGGTGCGTGTCCTGGTCGCCGGCGTCGTCCTTCATCGACTGCTTCATCGAGCGCAGGTTGAAGAAGAGCTTGCGCTGCGCCTTGGTCGTCGCCACCTTGACCATGCGCCAGTTCTTGAGGATGTACTCGTGGATCTCGGCCTTGATCCAGTGCATGGCGTAGCTGACCAGGCGAACGCCCTGGTCCGGGTCGAAGCGCTTGACGGCCTTCATCAGGCCGACGTTGCCTTCCTGGATCAGGTCGCCGTGGGGCAGGCCGTAGCCGAGGTATTTGCGCGAGATCGAGACCACCAGGCGCAGGTGCGAGACGACCAGGCGGCCGGCGGCAGCCAGGTCGCCGCTGTCGCGGAGGCGTCGGGCGAACGTCGGTTTCCTCCTCCTGGGTCAGCAGGGGGACGCGGTTGATGGCGCCGATGTAGGCGTCGAGGTTGCCGAGCGAGGGAACGAGCGCCCACGGGTCGCGGACGGCCAGGGCGTTCAGGGCAGGGTTCTTCATGGCGATATCAGACATTCGAAAGCCCCTTTCAGTTCCGCAAATATTAGCACTCGGGGTCAGAGAGTGCTAAGAGATCACCCAATGGCGACGATGCAGGCCCGCTATGGAAGGTGGCAAAACTCACGCCCGCGGCCGGTCAGCTGAAGCCGGTGTCCATCGGGTCGAGCAGGTCGTCGATCGTCGCCAGCAGCTCGTTGACCGCCACCGGCTTGGTCAGATAGCGGATCGCGCCGGCGTCCAGGGCGGCATCGACTTGCTGGGCGGTCGCGTCCGCCGAGACGACGATGACCGGAATCGCCGAGGTCGCCGCCTCGGCCTTGAGGTGGCCCAGGAGCTCGATGCCGTCGATGTCGGGAAGGTGCATGTCGAGCAGGATCAGGTGGGGCAGGCGCGCCTGGACGGCCGTCAGCCCGTCCAAGCCCGTCAGCGAGACCTCCATCTGCACCTGGGCGCGCTGCGCCAGGATGCCGCGCATGACCTCGACGTTGGTCTCGTTGTCCTCGATGTAGTGGACGATCCGGCGGTGGTAGTCGGCCGGCACCGATTCGAAATCGTCGAGCTGGGAGCGGACGGTGTCCGGATCGATCGCCTTGGGCAGCTTGAGGATGAACGACGAACCCTGGCCCGGGACGCTCTTGACGCGGATCGAGCCGCCCATCAGCTCGGCCAGGCGCCGGCTGATGACCAGGCCGATCCCCGTTCCCTGCAGCGCCGTCCGCTCGCGACCGAGCCGGTTGAACGGCCGGAACAGCTCTTCCATCTGCTCCGGCGTCATGCCCAGCCCGGTGTCGGTGACCGAGATCTCGATCACGTCGGGCGTCGCCAGCCGGCTGGCGATGTGGACCCGCCCGTTGTCGATGTTGTACTTGACGGCGTTGCTGAGCAGGTTGGTGAGGATCTGCTTGACGCGGGTCGCGTCGCCGAGCACCGCCGACGTTCCCGGCGCCAGCTCGCGGCTGATGCGGATGCCGCGGCGGGCGGCGTCGCTCGTGACCAGCGCCGTCGTCGCCTCCACCAGCTCGGCCAGGTCGAGCGTCGCCGTCTCCAGGCGCAGGTTGCCCGAGTCGATGCGCGACAGGTCGAGCACGTCGTTGATCATCTCGAGCAAGTGCCAGCCCGCCTGCTGGATCTGGCCGACCCACGGCCGCTGGGTCGGTGTCAGCGGATTGCGGCGATCGATCTCGAGCAGCTGGGCGAAGCCGAGCATGGCGTTGAGCGGCGTGCGCAACTCGTGGCTCATGCGCGAGAGGAAGTCGCTCTTGGCGCGGTTCGACGCCTCGGCGGCCTCGCGCGCGCGCTCGGCGTCCTCGAGGCGCAGGTGCTCGGTGATGTCTTCGACCACGGCGACGATGCGCCACGGCTCGTTCTGGGCGTCGCGCAGGACCGACACCGTCGAGCGCACCCAGACGACGTCGCCGGCACGATTGAAGCAGCGCTTGTGACGCCGATACATCGGGATCTCGCCGGCGACCAGCTGGGCGGTGAGCATCTCGTCGGCTGCGAGGTCGTCGGGATGGGCGAGGGCAGCGGGACTGAGCGCCTCGAGCTCGCTCTCGCTGTAGCCGGTCAGCTCGCAGTAGCGCGGATTGGCCTGGATCACGCGCCCGGCGAGGTCGGTGTAGACGACGCCGATCGGCACGTTGTCGAGGATGTTGCGAAAGCGTTGCTCGCTCGCCCGTAGGGCCATCTCGGCGACGTGACGCTCGCCGACTTCCGCGCGCAGGGCGGCGGTGCGCTCGCGCACCGCACTTTCGATCCGGCGCGTCCGGCCGGTGGTGATGAGGAGCGAGACGCCGAGCATCGCCGCCGACAGCAGGCCGACCGTCGACAGGATCCAGGCATTGCGGCGGGCGCCGTTCGGAATCTCGTCCGGGTCCGCGCTGACGTGCAGGTCCCACTGGCGGCCGGCGAAGAGCAGCGAATGGTCGCGGGCGAACGGGCCGCTGGCCTCGCCTTCGCAGCCGGGCGGGCCCGACAGGCGGCGCCGCGGCGCGCCCTGCTCGGCCTCGACCACGCACAGGCGCAGGTAGTCGGGCACCTTGCCGGCGAGGCCGGCCAGTTGCGAGTCCATGGCCAGGGCCACGAAGACCACGCCGCGAACGGCAGCGCGGCGGCTCGCCGCGGTGGCGGGCTCGCCGTCGTAGATCGCCTGGTAGATGACGACGCCGGCGCGTTTGTCGTCGCTCGCTTGCTGGGCCAGGCGAAAGTTGGCGCTCGCGGCGGGCGCGCCGGTATCGATCGCCTGCAGGATCGCCGCCTGTGCCGGTGCCACAGAGAGGCCGTTGACGCCCAGGGCTGCGGCGTTTCCCGCCATCGGCTCGATCAGGCGAACCGCCATGACGTCAGCGGCGTCGAGCGATCCGGCGCCGTTGGCATCACTGCTGCCGCGGGCCGGCGCCGGAGGGTCGTCGCTGCGGTCGAAGACGCGATAGCCGGCGCTGCCCTCGGCGCGAACGCGCTGCTCGAAGGCGGCGACATCCTCGCGCCGGACGCGCTCGCTCCAGCCCATCGCGGCGACGTTGCGCGAGCCGAGCCAGGGTGCCGTGACCCGCCGCATCTCGCTCGCGCTCATGTGGCGGTTGACGCTGAAGACGCCGCGCAGCGCCTCGAGCGCGCGCAGCGGCTCGTCGAGCTGGGTGGCAAGAATCAGCGACGCGCTCGAGGCGTCATGGGCGAAGGCGCCGCGCAGCCGCTCCTCGTTCCAGCGCCCGCCGAGGTAGATGCCGAGGCTCAGGAAGGCGACGACCAGCGTCATCGTCAGGCCGACCGCGACGCGCCGTGGCGCCCAGTCGCCGCGCGGCCGGCCGATCAGCGTCAGGACGATCGGCGTCACGATGACGAGGCCGGCGAAGTCACCGATCCACCAGGTTGCCCAGGTCGCGATCGCCTTTGCCGGGACCAGAACGCTGGCAACGGCGAGCGCCGGCACCGCGATGCTGGCGGCGACGACGCTGCCTGCGGTGCAGGCGGCGACGAAGCCGGCGACGTCGCCGGGCTGGGTCAGCGTCAACGGCTGGCGCGCGAAGCGGCGGGCCAGCGCCGCGGCGAAGCCGGCCTGCAGGCCGGCGCCGAGGGCCAGCGCCAGCGGCACGGCGATTGCGGCGGCGCCATGCAGCCCGCGCGCATCGTCGAGCAGGAGGTTGGCCGCCAAGGCGCCGAGGACCACGCCGACCAGCATGCGCGGGCCGAAGGCGAGGACGCTCGCCAGCGCGATGCCGGCAGCCGGATAGAGCGGCGAGGCGCAAGCCGGCGGGTCAGCGAGCGGGATCGTCGCCGCCGCCACCGCGAGGTACGCCAGCGCAGTCAGCGCCAGCGGCAGCCCCACTCGAGCCACGTGCCCGGCCCGCGCTTCGTCGCGGCGGCCGACGGGAGCGGCGGAACGCGGCATGGGCGATCGGCCGCTCGTGGATCTAGACGTTGAAGAGGAAGTTCAAGACGTCGCCGTCCTTGACGACGTACTCCTTGCCTTCGGCGCGCATGCGCCCGGCCTCCTTGGCGCCGTGCTCGCCGCCATGGGCGATGAAGTCGGCGAAGGCGATCGTCTGGGCGCGGATGAAGCCGCGTTCGAAGTCGGTGTGGATGACGCCGGCGGCCTGCGGCGCGGTGTCGCCGACGTGGATCGTCCAGGCGCGCACTTCCTTGACGCCGGCGGTGAAGTAGGTCTGCAGGCCGAGCAGGCCGAAGGCGGCGCGGATCAGGCGCGCCAGGCCCGACTCGGTCTGGCCCATCTCGGCCAGGAACAGCTGGCGGTCTTCCTCGTCCATGTCGGCGAGCTCGGCCTCGGTCTTGGCCGAGATCGCGACCACCGGTGCGTGCTGCTTCTCGGCGACGACGCGCAGCCGGTCGAGGTGCGGGTTGTTCTCGAAGCCGTTCTCGGCGACGTTGGCGACGAACATCGCCGGCTTGGCCGTGATCAGGCAGAGCGGCTTCAGCACCGCCTGCTCTTCCTTGCTGAAGGCGATCGAACGAACCGGCCGCGCCTCGTTGAGCGCGGCGTCGCACTTCGTCAGCACGTCGACCAGGCGCTGCGCCTCCTTGTCGTGGCCGGCCTTGGCCGACTTGACCGAGCGGGCGAGCGTCTTCTCGACCGTCGCCAGGTCGGCCAGGCACAGCTCGGTCTGGATCACCTCGATGTCCGACACCGGGTCGACCTTGCCGGCGACGTGGATCACGTTCTCGTCTTCGAAGCAGCGCACGACGTTGACGATCGCGTCGGTCTCGCGGATGTGCGCCAGGAACTGGTTGCCGAGGCCCTTCGCCCTTGGACGCGCCCGCGACCAGGCCGGCGATGTCGACGAACTCGACGATCGCCGGGACGATCCGCTCGGGCTTGACGATCGCCGCCAGCTGCGCCAGGCGCGGGTCGGGCAGCTCGACCACGCCGACGTTCGGCTCGATGGTGCAGAACGGATAGTTCTCGGCCGCGATGCCGGCCTTGGTGAGGGCGTTGAAGAGTGTGGACTTGCCGACGTTGGGCAGGCCCACGATGCCGCATTTGAGGCTCATGGTGGGCTCAGGGAGCTCCCTGGGCAAAGTGCAACCGGGGATTTTAGACGGCCCCTACACTGCGTCACTGCACCCGCGCGGAGACTTCGTGACCCAGTTGCAGACTCTCGCACCGAAGCCGCGCGACCTTGGCGGCGGCTTCATGGTGCGCCGCCTCCTGCCCTCGGCCGACCGCCTCGCCGTCGGCCCGTTCGTCTTCTTCGACCACTTCGGGCCGATCGACGTCGCCCCCGGCGCGCATCACGACGTCCGGCCGCATCCGCACGTCGGCCTGGCGACGCTGACCTACCTGTTCGAGGGCGCGATCATGCATCGCGACTCGACCGGCGTGGTGCAGCGGATCGAGCCCGGCGCGGTCAACTGGATGTCGGCCGGACGCGGCATCGTCCACTCCGAGCGAACGCCGAAGGATTTGCTCGACCGGTCGCACCGCACCCACGGGCTGCAGCTCTGGGTCGCTTTGCCCGAGGCGCTCGAGGATTCGGCGCCGTCGTTCCAGCATCTGCCGGCGGCGCGAATTCCGAGCGTTCGTGTCGGCGGCGCCACCGTGCACGTTGTCGTCGGCAGCGCCTTCGGCGAGAGCTCGCCGGTCGCGACCTCGTCGCCGACGCTGGCGCTGGTGCTCGACTTCGACGTCGCCAGCAGCGCGAAGGTTGCGCTGCCGGCGAGCGACGCGGCCGAGCGCGCGCTCTATGCCCTCGATCATCCGATCGAGGTCGACGACGTTGCCTACGACGAGCTGACGATGGTCGTCCTCGCGCCGGGTACCACGCCCGAGCTGGCGGCGCCGCGCGGCGGCCGGGTCGTCGTCGTCGGCGGCGAATCGCTCGGCCATCGTTTCGTCTCGTGGAACTTCGTCGCGACCACGCGCGAGCGCATCCGCGCCGCCGAGGACGACTGGCGCGGCCAGCGCTTCGCCAAGGTTCCGGGCGAGACCGAGTTCATCCCGCTTCCCGAGCCGGCGCGTCGAGCGGTCGACGGGAGCTCGGTGCCGGGGTCAGCATGAGCGCGTTGCCGGCGACCGCGAGGGCGGCGCCGGCGGCGGTGAGCGCGTCGGGACGAAAGCCCTCGAAGGCGAGCGAGACGAGGAGGGCGAGCAACGGCGTCATCACGCCGACGGTTCCGGTCCGGCCGGGGCCGACCCGGTCCTGGAGCGTGAGGAAGCAGGCGAACGTCAGCACCGAGCCGGCGAAGGCGAGGTAGGCGAGCGAGATCCACCAGCTCGGCGCCGTCGGCCAGACCAGGCCGTGGCCGATGACGATGGCGACGACGAGCGCGGCGAGTGCGCCGTACAGCATGCCGAATCCCATCGCCGGCAGCAGCGCGATGCCGCGGTGGCGATTGCGGCTCGCGGTCAGGCTGCCGACGGCCGAGAGCAGCACCGAAGCGACCGTGAACAGCGCGCCCAGCATGCCGCGCTCGCCGTTGCCGGAATGGGTGATCTCGGTCCAGAAGATCAGGACCACGCCGCACAGGCCGAGCACGCCGCCGGCGACGAAGCGCCGGTGGAGCGCGGCGCCGAAGAGGAGCGCGGCGCCGATCCCCGCCAAGAGCGGCGACGCCGAGTAGCCGACCGCGACCAGTCCGGACGGAACGAAGCGCTCGGCCTGATAGACGCAGACGTACGAGACGCCGTACAGGAAGACGCCCTGCAGCGCGAGCGCGCCATGGTCGGCGAGCGAATAGCCGAGCGGCACGCCGCGCCAGCGACAGAGTGCGAGCACGGCCAGGCCGGCCAGGGCGAAGCGGAGGGCGACGCCGGACTCGGCGGAAAAGTCGGACAGCTGGTAGGTGATCGCGTGCCAGGTCGTCCCCCAGACGACGACGCAGATCGCGAACAGCTGCCAGGTCTTGAGGCGATGCACGCGCGCTCCCGTCGCGCGCTCAGGCGAAGGCGTAGCTGGCCGCGCCGCGCATCGCCGGGAACGAGCGTGCGGCCGATGTCCTTCGACGATCACCGCGTTCATCGCGAACGTCAGCGCGCCGCCGAGGCGCGGATTGGCGCGGTACTGCGCGAGCACGTCGCCGACGGCGTGGCCGGCGATTCCGGTCGCCGGATCGACGTCGGGAATCGGGCAGCGCGCGCACGGCTTGACGAGCTTGAGGCGGACCGGGCCCTCCGCGCTCGCGAAGACGATCTCGTCGATCTGGTCCTCGCCATTCGCGTCGACGCCGGAGAGAACCAGATTCGGGCGAAAGCGCGCCAACGTCACCGGCTCGTGGCCCGCGCCGGCGAGCCGCCGATTGACCTCGGCGAGCGACGCGGTCGAGGTCACGAGCAGCGGAAACCCATCCTGGAACGCGTTCTCGGCCGCGAGCTCGCCGGTCCATTCGCGCGACGAGAGGCGGCGCACGTCGGGATCGAAGCGCACCAGGCGCAGCTTCGCGCCGAGGAAATCGCTGAACCACTGCGCGCACAGAGCGCCCATGTCGAACGCCGCGACCCGGTCGTTCCAGACCTCGACCTCGGTCCGCTGCTCGACCCGATCGAGGGCGACGTGGAGCGCGAGCATTCCCGGCGCGCGCAGGATCATCTCGCTCGACTTGAGCGTGATCCGGACCAGCGCCATGCGCGGCAGCTCGCGCTGCGAGACGAAGCGCCCGGCGGCGTCGACGACCATCCAGGCGCGGTCGAGGTCGAGGCCGGTCTCGACCAGCAGGCCGTCGTCGAGCGCGACGCCGGCGCACGACTTCACCGGATAGATGTGGATCGATTCGAGATCTACGCTCAGGTCGCTCACGTTGTCGCTGCCAGGGTCTCGTCGGGAGCGGCGATTGTCTCCGAGGGCGCTACCTACAATCGGCCGATGCGCAGCTTCGACGTGCAGGTCAATGGTGCCGGCATCGTCGGCCGCAGCCTGGCGCTGGCGTTGGCCCGCCTCGGCCTGTCGGTCGCCCTGCGTTCGCAGGCGACGACGGCCACAGGCCCCGACGTTCGCGCCTATGCCCTCAACGCCGGCTCGCTCGCGCTGCTGCGCCGGCTCAAGGTCTGGGACGCGCTTCCTGCCGACGCGGCGACGCCGGTCCACGACATGATCGTTCGCGGCGACGCGCGCGACGCGCGCCTCGAGTTTTCGGCGTGGGAGCAGCGTGTCGGCGAGCTCGCGGTGATCACCGATGCCGCCGCGCTCGAGCATGCGCTCGACGCCGCGCTCGGCTTTGCGCCGCACGTGACGCGGGTCGACGGCGACGTCTCGGCGACGCTGACGGCGCACTGCGAAGGCCGCGCCGCCGCCAAGCTCGCGGCCCTCGGCGCCGGCATCGAGCACAGCGACTACGGCCAGCGCGCGATCGCTGCGCGGCTGGTCGCGACCGCGCCGCACCGCCACATCGCGCGCCAGTGGTTTCGCGCTCCCGACGTCCTCGCGCTGCTGCCGTTCGACCGCCCCGAGCCGGGCCGTTCCTATGCCCTCGTCTGGTCGCTGGCCGAGGAACGCGCCCGGGCGCTGCTGCAAGGCGACGGCGCCGCGTTCGAGCACGCCCTCGGCGAGGCCGTCGGCGCCGACGTCGGCAGCCTCGCACTGGCGTCCGAGCGCGCGTCGTGGCCGCTCGTCCTCGGCCGCGCCGAAGCGTGGTGCGGTCCGGGCTGGGTGCTGCTCGGCGATGCCGCCCACGTCGTTCATCCCCTCGCCGGACAGGGTCTCAATCTCGGCCTGGCCGACGTCGCCGCGCTCGCCGAGGCGATCGAGCGGCGCGAGCCGTGGCGCGGCCTGGGCGACGAACGGTTGCTTCGGCGATACGTGCGGCAGCGCGCAGCGCCGACCTGGGCGATGGCGCGCATTACCGACGGTTTGCAGCGTTTGTTCGCCATGCCGTCAGCGCCGATTCGCGAACTCCGCAACAATGGAATGACTTTCGTCAATCGCGCCGCCCCGCTCAAGCGCTGGCTCACCGCCAGGGCGCTCGACTCCTGAAGGCCCGTCATGAACCGACCCTCGCGCGCATTCATCGCCTTGGCCTTGGCCACCTGTCTCGCCCCGGCTGCGCTCGCCGACGAAGCGGCGATCCGCAAGAACATCGGCGAGCGGATCCCGCAGTTCCCGAAGATCGACGAGATCACCAAGACCGCGATCCCCGGCCTGTACGAATTTCGCACCGGCACGGAGATCTACTACACCGACGAGCAGGGCAACTACCTGATCGCCGGCCAGATCGTCGACACCAAGACCCGCGTCAACCTCACCGAAGAGCGCATCGCCAAGCTGACGGCGATCGACTTCAAGACCCTGCCGCTGAAGGATGCGATGGTCTGGAAGCAGGGCACCGGCGAAAGAAAGCTGGTCGTCTTCGCCGACCCGAACTGCGGCTACTGCAAGAAGTTCGAGAAGGACCTGCAGGCGGTCAAGGACGTCACCGTCTACACCTTCCTGTACCCGATCCTGGGCGGCGACTCGCCCGAGAAGTCGAAGGCGATCTGGTGCGCCAAGGACAGCACCAAGACCTGGCGCGACTGGATGATCAAGGGCACGCCGATCCCCGACAGCGGCCAGTGCGACGTCTCGGCGATCGAGCGCAACCATGCGCTCGGCCAGCGCTATCGCATCAACGGCACGCCGGGGCTGGTGTTCGAGGACGGCCGCAAGCAGGCCGGCGCGCTCGGCACCGAGCAGATCGAAAAGCAGCTCGTCGCCAGCCGCCAGAAGAGCCCGAGCTGAGCGGGGAGCCCGCGCCCGGCCGCTACATGCGGTAGCTCGGGTCCTTGCGGTCGACCAGGCGCTGCAGCGCCGCGAACGCGTCCTCGCCGGCGCCGTACTTCGGATTGAACTGAAGCGCGTCGGCGACGCACTTCTCGAGCACGGCGCGCGTGCAATCGGGATCGCCTCGCCCATCGCCTGGGTCGCGACCTGGATCTCGCAGGCGCGGTTGACCAGCCACATCAGCGACAGCGCCTCCGCCAAGGTCGCGCCGATCGTCACCGGTCCGTGGTTGCGCAGCAGCAGCACCGGCCGGCCCTCGGCGCTCTTCAGGATGCGCGCGCCTTCGTCGGCGTGCACCGTGATGCCCTCGAAGTCGTGGTACGCGACCTTGCCGTAGAGCTGCGCGGCGTAGAAGTTGGTGAACGCCAGGCCGTCCTTCAGGCTGCACACCGCCTGCGTCGCCGTCGTGTGCAAGTGCATCACGCAGTGCGCCTCGGCCAGGGTCGCGTGGATCGCGCTGTGGAAGGTGATCCCGGCCGGGTTCACCGGCCAGTCGGCGTGGCCCACGATTTGCCCCTCGAGATCGACCTTGATCAGGTTCGAGGCGCAGACCTCGGAGTAGTGCAGGCCGAATGGATTGATCAGGTAGTGGCCGCCTTCTCCGGGAACGCGCAGCGAGATGTGGTTGTAGATCAGCTCGGTCCAGCCGAGGTGATCGAAGATGCGGTAGGCCGCGGCGAGGCGGACGCGCGCCTCCCATTCGTCGGCCGGAAAGCGCGGCGGTCGCAAGAAGGCGGAGGCAGTCGTAGGTCGTCATGTCGTTCCTTTCACGAGAGCAACCGTTGCTTCCCATCGATCCGGCTGGATGCCGCAGCGGCCGGAAAGGTCGCCATCTTGCCTCCGATCGCCGGCTGCGGACGGCGGCGACAATGGAATCATGATCCGCTATCTGGTCGACGTCGGCGCGACCCGACGCCACACGTTCGCGCTCGAGTTGCAGATCGACGAGCCGGCGGCCGAGCAACGCCTGAGCCTGCCGGTGTGGATCCCGGGAAGCTATCTGGTGCGCGAGTTCGCGCGCCATCTGTCGGCGCTGAGCGCGGCGCAAGGCGAAGTCGCGGTGCCGGTCGAGCAGCTCGACAAGGCGACCTGGCTCATTCGGGCCGCACCCGGCAAGCCGCTCGTCGTCCGCTATCAGGTCTATGCCTTCGACACCTCGGTCCGTGCGGCCTTTCTCGACAGCACGCGCGGCTTCTTCAACGGTACCGGCATCTGCCTGCGCGTCGAAGGACAGGAGTCGGCGCCGCACCGGCTGGCGTTGACCGGCATTCCCGCGAAATGGGAGGTCGCGACGACGCTGATGCCACGCCCGGGCGACGCGAGCGGGCGCGAGTTCATCGCCGCCGACTACGACACGCTGGTCGATCATCCGGTCGAGCTCGGCCGTTTCTGGCGCGGCCGCTTCGTCGCTGCCGGCGTCCCGCACGAGTTCGTCGTCGCCGGCGCGCTGCCCGATTTCGACGGCGAACGCCTGCTCGCCGACAGCCAGCGCCTGTGCGAGGCCGAAATCAGCTTCTGGCACGGTACCGGCCAAGCGCCGTTCGCGCGTTATCTGTTCATGCTCAACGCCCTGGAGGACGGCCGCGGCGGGCTCGAGCACCGCTCGGGCACCGCGCTGGTCGCAGCGCGGCGCGACCTGCCGCGCCGCGCCGATGGTGACGCCAAGGCGGCCAAGCCCGAGACCGGCGACGGCTACGTCGCCGTCCTCGGCCTGATCGCGCACGAATACTTCCACGCCTGGAACGTCAAGCGGCTGAAGCCGCGCGAGTTCGCGACGCTCGACTACGCGCGCGAGAACTACACCGAGCTGCTCTGGTTCTTCGAAGGCTTCACCTCGTACTACGACGACCTGATGGTGCTGCGCAGCGGCCTGATCGATGCGCCGCGCTACCTGAAGCTGCTGGCGACGACGCTTACGGCGGTGCAGGCATCGCCCGGGCGCGGCGTGCAAAGCGTCGCCGCGGCGAGCTTCGACGCCTGGGTCAAGTACTACCGCGCCGACGAGAACACGCCCAACGCGACGATCAGCTATTACGCCAAGGGATCGTTGGTCGCGCTCGCGCTCGACCTGACGCTGCGCAGCGAAGGCAAGGGATCGCTCGACGACGTCATGCGCCGACTCTGGCAGGCGAGCGACGGCGGCCCGATCGACGAGGCCGACATCGCCGCGGCGCTCGAGTCGGTCGGCGGTCGCTCGTACGCGCCCGAGCTCGCGGCGTGGGTTCACGGCACCGGCGAGCTGCCGCTGGCGCCGCTGCTGCAGCGCTTCGGCGTCGAGATCGAGGTCCAGCCGGCGACGCTGGCGCAGCGCCTCGGCGTTCGCGTCAGCGAGAGCGCGCTCACCGGCGTCAAGCTGACCCATGTGCTGCGCGGCGGGGCGGCGAGCAGGCCGGCCTCGCGCCCGGCGACGAGATCCTCGCCGTCGCCGGCTGGCGCGTGCGCCGCCTCGACGATGCCTTGCGCGCGCTGCCGAGCGCCGGCGAGGCCACGCTCGTCGTCGGCCGCGACCAGCGCGTCCTCGATCTGCCGCTCGCCGTCGCGTCGCTCGCCGGCGCCGAGGCGGGCGCGCTGCAACTGAGGTCGGTCGAGAAGATGGACGCCGAGACGCGACGCCGGTACGAGGCATGGACCACGGGCTGAAACCGCGCGTCTTCGCCGGCCGCGGCGCGACGTCGCGGCGGCGCCTGGCCTGGGCGGCACTGGTGATCGCGGTCGTGCTCGTGCACGGCGCGGTGACGCGCGAGCTCGCCGACCGGATGACCGCAGCTCGACCCGGCGAACGGCGATGCCCGAGCGCATCGCCGTCGCCTACGTGCGGACGATCGAGCCGGAAGCGCCGCCACGCGCCGCCGCGCGCCGCCGCGCCGGCGCCGCGACCTGCGCCGCGGCGCGCGCCGCACCGGGTCGCGCGCGCCGCTTCGGCGGTCGAAGCAGCCGGCATCGCAAGTCGTCGTCGCCGACGCGGCGCCGGCGGCGTCGGCAGCTGCCCGGAGCGGACACAGACGCTCGCGAGCGCCGACGAGAGTGCCAGCGCGCCGGCAAGCGCAGCGTCGAGCGTCGCGACCGCAGCGAGCGAAAGCGCCAGCGCGCCGGCAGGCGCAGCGTCGAGCGTCGCGGCCGCAGCGAGCGAAAGCGCCAGCGCGCCGACGGCCGGCGCGGTCGCGAGCGCCGACCCGACGGCGAGCGGCGCCGCCGCCGCGCCGCCGCGTTCGAATGGCCGGCGTCGACGCGCGTCAGCTACATGCTCGTCGGCAACTACCGCGGCGAGGTCAGCGGCAGCGCGCAGGTCGAATGGATCCGCATCGCCGAGCGCTATCAGACCAACGTCGATCTCGCCATCGGCCCCGAGTTCGCGCCGCTGATCACGCGGCGCATGACGAGCGCCGGCCGGATCGCAGCGAGCGGACTCGTGCCCGAGCGCTACGACGAGGACACGCACATCGTCTTTCGCGACCACCGGCGCATGAGCGTCGTCTTCGAGCCCGACGCGGTCATCCTCTCCAACGGCGAGCGGCGCGACCCGGTGGCCGGCGCGCAGGACGCGGCGAGCCAGTTCGTGCAGCTGACGTACCTGTTCACGACCCGTCCCGAGCTGCTCAAGGTCGGCGCCGCGGTCGGCTTTCCGCTCGCTCTGCCGCGCGCGATCGACACCTACGTCTACGACGTGGTCGAGATGCAGACCGTGGACTCGTCGTTCGGTCCGCTTGTCGCCTTCCATCTCAAGCCCCGGCCGCGGCCGGGGCGCAAGCCCGGATCGCTCAGCATCGAGTTCTGGATCGCGCCCGAGCTGCGTTACCTGCCGGTGCGGATCCGCATCGAGCAGGATCCGGCGACCTTCGCCGAGCTGACGATCGCGCAGAAGCCCGAGATGGGCGACGCCCAGGCCCTCACCTCCACCGAGCCGACGAGAACGACGCCATGACCTACGAATGCATCCTCACCGACGTGCGCGGGCCGGGCCCGCGTCGGGCCGGCCTGATCACGCTGAACCGGCCGAAGCAGTACAACGCCCTCAACGACACGCTGATGGACGAGCTCGGCGCCGCGCTGAAGGCGTTCGACGGCGACGACACGATCGGCTGCATCGTCGTCACCGGCGGCGAGAAGTCGTTCGCGGCCGGCGCCGACATCGGCGCCATGCAGCCGTACGGCTTCGTCGACGCCTACACCAAGGGCCTGATCAGTCGCAACTGGGAGACGATGCGGACGATCAGGAAGCCGGTGATCGCCGCGGTCGCGGGCTTTGCCCTCGGCGGCGGCTGCGAGGTGGCGATGATGTGCGACATCGTCATCGCCGCCGACAACGCCAAGTTCGGCCAGCCCGAGATCAAGCTCGGCATCATCCCCGGCGCGGGCGGCACGCAGCGGCTGCCGCGCGCGGTCGGCAAGGCCAAGGCGATGGACATGGTGCTGACGGCGCGGATGATGGATGCCGCCGAGGCCGAGCGCGCCGGCCTGGTGTCGCGCGTCGTTCCGGCGGCCGACCTGCTCGACGTCGCGCTCGCGGCCGCCGAGACGATCTGCTCGTACAGCGGGCCGAGCGTGATGATGGCCAAGGACGCCGTCAACCGCGCCTTCGAGATGCCGCTCAGCGACGGCATCGCCTACGAGCGCCAGCTGTTCCACGCGCTGTTCGCGACCGACGACAAGAACGAAGGCATGGCGGCGTTTCTGGCCAAGCGCAAGCCCGACTTCAAGCACCGCTAGGGACCGGGCGGGCGCGATGGTCACGGCCGGCTTTTGCCAGACGCTGGCGCGCTACAACGAGTGGATGAACTCGCGCCTCTATGCGCTCTGCGCGACGTTGCCCGAGACCGAGCTCCGCGCAGACCGAGGCGCGTTCTTCGGCTCGGTCTACGCGACGCTCAACCACATCGCCTACGCCGATCTCGCCTTCCTGGCGCGCTTCACTGGTGAGCCGAAGCTCGTTCCCGAGCTCGGCGCCGATCTGTTCGGCACGTTCGCCGCCTTGCGTGCGAGCGCGAGTGGCTCGATCAGCGTCTGCTCGACTGGACGAGGGCGCTCGCGCCCGAATGGCTGGCCGGGGATCTCACCTACGTCAGCAAGGTCGACGGCGCGACGCGCAGCCGGCCGCGCTGGCTGCTGGTGGCGCATCTCTTCAACCACCAGACGCACCACCGCGGCCAGATCACGACCTTGCTCGCGCAACAGGGGCTCGACGTCGGCAGCACCGATTTGCCGTTCCTGCCGGGCCTGGATCCCACGACGAACTAGAGTCAGCCCTCGTTGCGCAGCGACGGAAACAGGATCACGTCGCGGATGCTCGCCGAGTCGGTGAGCAGCATCACCAGCCGGTCGATGCCGATGCCGCAGCCGCCGGTCGGCGGCATGCCGATCTCGAGCGCGCGGATGAAGTCGGCGTCGTAGTACATCGCCTCCTCGTCGCCGGCTTCCTTGTTCGCCGCCTGGGCGCGAAAGCGCGCCGCCTGGTCCTCGGCGTCGTTGAGCTCGGAAAAGCCGTTGGCGTATTCGCGCCCGGTGATGAAGAGCTCGAAGCGTTCGGTGACCGACGGGTCGGCGTCCGACGCGCGCGCCAGCGGCGAGACCTCGACCGGATAGTCGACGATGAAGGTCGGCTGCCAGAGCTCGGCCTCGACCGCGGCCTCGAACACGCCGAACTGCAGCTCGGGGAGCTTCCAGTGCGCCGGCGCGGCCGCGCCCAGGCTCTTGAGCCGAGCGCGCAATGCCTCGGCGCTGCCGGCCTCGGCGTCGCTCACGCCGCCGTGGCGAACGATCGCCTCGCGCACGGTCATGCGCGCGAACTTTGCGTCGAGGTCGACCTCGCGTCCCGCATACGTCAGCTTCGCCGAGCCCGCCGCCTCGCGCGCCGCGTGGCGCAGCACCTCCTCGGTGAAGTCCATCAGGTCGTGGTGGTCCCAGTACGCGGCGTAGAACTCGAGCATCGTGAACTCGGGGTTGTGGCGCACCGAGATGCCTTCGTTGCGAAAGCTGCGGTTGATCTCGAACACGCGCTCGAAGCCGCCGACGATCAGGCGCTTGAGGTACAGCTCGGGCGCGATGCGCAGGAACATCTGCTGGTCGAGCGCGTTGTGGTGGGTGACGAACGGCTTGGCGTTGGCGCCGCCCGGAATCGGGTGCAGCATCGGCGTCTCGACCTCCATGAAGCCGTGCTCGACCATGAAGCGGCGGATCGACGAGAGCGCCTTGCTGCGCGCCGCGAAGCGCGCCCGCGCCGCCTCGTCGGTGATCAGGTCGACATAGCGCTGGCGGTACTTGTCCTCGGCGTCGGCCAGGCCGTGGAACTTGTCGGGCAACGGCCGCAGGCTCTTGGTCAGCAGGCGCAGCTGCTCGACCTTGACCGTGAGCTCGCCGGTCTTGGTCTTGAACAGCGTTCCCTCGGCGCCGACGATGTCGCCGAGGTCGAAGTGCTTGAAGTAGCCGTAGTCGACCTCGCCGATCGCGTCGACGCTGACGCGCAGCTGGATCCGCCCGCTCGCGTCCTGCAGCGTCGCGAAGCTCGCCTTGCCCATGACGCGCTTGAGCATCAGCCGGCCGGCGACCGAGACCGCGACGGCCTGCGGCTCGAGCGCCTCGTTGTCGAGGTGGCCGTACTTGCGCGCCAGCTCGGCGGCGCGGTGCTTCGGCTTGAAGTCGTTGGGAAAGGCGATGCCGCGGCTGCGGATCGCGGCCAGCTTCTCGCGTCGCTCGGCGATCAGCGCGTTCTCGTCGGCAGGCGGTGGTGGAGGAGCGGAAGTAGCGGTCATGGCGGTCTCGTGCGGCCGTGCATTCTAGGAAGGTCGGCGATGCGACAATTCGCGCCGCACGCCTCATGAGCTCCCGCTATCCGCGCCTCACCGCCCAGGCCTACTTCCTCGGCCTCGCGACGATCAACACGGTGCATCGCTTCCTGCCCTTCTTCGCCCGGCGCTGGCTCTATCGCTTGTGCCGGTTCCGGGTCGATCCGAGCGCGACGATCCAGGGCGGCGTCCGCTTCTTCCACGTCGGCCGGCTCGAGATCGGCGCCGGCACGCTCGTCAACCGCGGCGTCTATCTCGACAACCGCGCCGGCATCGTCATCGGCAAGAACGTCTCGATCGCCCACGACGCGCGCATCTACACCCTCGGCCACGACGTCCACGACGCAAGCTTCGCCGCGCGCGGTCAGGCGGTGCGGATCGACGACTACGCTGTCCTCTTCGCCGGCGCGATGGTCATGCCGGGCGTGCACCTCGGCGCCGGCGCCGTGGTGATGGCCGGATCGGTCGTCACCAAGGACGTCGCGCCGTATCGCATCGTCGGCGGCAATCCGGCGCGTGACCTCGGCCGGCGCGAAGGCGAGCCCGCGTACCGGCTCGACCGGCGCTACTGGTTCGCGCATTGAACGGCGCTCGGGCGCGCGAGCAGTGAAGGTGGCGCTCGTCGACGGCGGGTCGTTCGTCCTGCCGTACGACTACCAACTGGTGGCCGCGCTCGCGTCCCGAGGGGTCGGGGTCGACGTCTTCGCCTCGCGCACGCGCTACAACGGCGAGTTCCTGGCGGCCCTGCGCGCGCTTCCCGGCGTCGCGGTTCGCGATCGCGCGATCTCGCGCACCGTCGCGCCGCGCTGGCGCGGCGCCCTTGCGTACCTGGCGCTGCTGGTCGATCTCTGGCGCCGGCGCGGCGACTACGACGTCGTCAATCTCCAGTTCAGCGCCTTCTGGCCGTTCGAAGTCGCGCTCCTCTGGCCGCTGCGGCGAAAGTTCTTTTTCACCGTCCACAACCCGGTGCCGCACGGCTTCGCGCGGCGGCGCCATGCACCGACGGCGTGGCTCGCCGCGCTGGCAAGAAAGCTCATCTTCGTCAGCCGCTTCAGCCGCGACGACTTCCTCGCCCGCTACGGCGAGCGCTTTCGTGCCCGTTCGGAGGTGATCCGCCACGGCGCCGCGCCGGTCCAGCCCGGTCTCGCGCCGGTGCCCTACATCGCCGCGGGCCCGCCCGAGGCGCTCGTCTACTGGAGCACCGTCAAGCCGTACAAGGGGGTCGAGCTGTTCGCCGAGCTGGCGCGCTCGGAGCGGATCAAGGCGATGGGCCTGCGCCTCGAAATCCACGGCGCCTGGGACGCGACGCTCCGGCCGCTGCGCGACGAGCTCGTCGCGCTCGGCGTCGTCGTCGACGACCGCTACCTCGATCCGGCCGAGCTGCTGGCGCTGCTCGCCCGCAACGTCGTCTTCGTCCTGCCGTATCGCGAGGCGTCGCAGTCGGGCGCGCTCTATTCGCTGCTGTACCACGGCCGGCTCGTCGTCTGCGCCGACAGCGGCGACCTCGGCGACTTCATGCGCCGCTTCGGCCTCGAGGCGATGCTGCTCGGCGAGCGCAGCGCCGACGCCGTCGCCGACGCGCTCGATCGGCTGCGCCGCGACGAGCCGGCGATCGTCGCCGCGTTCCAGGCCGCGCAGGGCGCGTGCACCGGGCCCGGGCGCCGCGGTCGCGATCGCCCGCATCTACGCCTCGCCGTGAAGGGCGCGATGCCACAATCGCCCGGCCCTGAAAGCGTGCCGGCGCCGCGACGTCGCGCGCCGCACCGGGCCGTGCCGATGTCCATGAAGCAACTGATCAAGAGCGCCCTGGCGCGCGGCGGCCTCGAGCTGACGAGCGCCGCCGACCGGCGCCAGAGCGCGCTCGCCGACCTCGCTCCCGCCGACCGCGAGCTCGTCGCCCGCGTCGAGCCGTTCACGATGACCAGCCTCGACCGGCGCGCCAGCCTGCTCGGCGCGGTCGACCACCTCGTGCGCCACCGCATCGCCGGCGACATCGTCGAGTGCGGCGTCTGGCGCGGCGGCAGCATGATGCTCGCGGCGCTGGCGCTGCTGGCGCGCGGCGACACGTCGCGCGATCTCTGGCTCTACGACACCTTCGAGGGCATGAGCGAGCCCACCGCCGCCGACCGCGACCCGTACGGCGAGAGCGCCGCGGCGCGCCTGGCGCGGACGCCGCGCGGCACCGGCGTCTGGTGCGAGGCCGGCCTTGCCGACGTCCAGGCCAACCTCTGGTCGACCGGCTATCCGAAGGAGCGGATCCACTTCGTCGAAGGCAAGGTCGAGGCGACGATCCCGGCGACGCTGCCGGCGCGGATCGCCTTGCTGCGCCTCGACACCGACTGGTACGAATCGACCCGGCACGAGCTCGCCCACCTCTATCCGCTGCTCGCGCGCCACGGCGTTCTCGTGATCGACGACTACGGCCATTGGCAGGGCGCGCGCCAGGCCGTCGACGAATATTTCGCGGCGCGCGGCCGAGCCGGTGTTCCTGCACCGGGTCGACTACACGGCGCGCCTGGTCGTCAAGCAAGACGGCGCATGAAGGCCGAGCGTGACGCCGGCCGCGCCGCCGCCGCGCCTGCTCACCGCGCTGCCGCAGGTGTACGCGGCCGCGGCGGTGCGGCTGGTGCTGCCGATCGTCGTCCTGCCGCTGGTCGCCGCGCGCGTCGGCGCGGCCGAGTTCGGCCGGCTCGGCTTCATCCTCGTCTGGGCGGGCCTCTTGGCGACGCTGGTCGAGGGCGGCTTCCTCGCCGCGGCGACGCGACTCGCGGTCGGCGCCGATGCCGCCGGCCGGCACCGCCTCGCGCAGCAGGTGTTCACCGCGCGCACCGCGCTTTCGCTGCCGGCGATCGTGCTCGCCTTCGCCGCGGTGCAATGGGGCGCTCCCGACGACGCCCATCGGCTCGCCGATTCGCTCGCCATCGCCGCGCTCGCCTGCGCCCTCGGCTGGCCGGCGACGTGGTACCTGCAGGCGACGCAGCAGCTCAACCGCTGGTCGCGGGTCGAGGTCGTCGTCTACGCGACGATGATCGTCGCCTGCTTCGTGTTCGCGCGCAGCGTCCTCGCCTTCGTCGTCCTGCAGCTCGTCGCCTCGGCGCTGCTCGCGCTGCTCGGCTGGCGCTGGGTGCGCGCCGATCTCGCCGCGGCGTCGCCGGATGTCGCGCTCTATTGCCGTGCCGAGCTGCGGCCGGGCCTTCGTCTCGGCTTCAGGATGCTGCCGGTCTCGGTCGCCGGCGCGGCGTACTCGCTCGCCCTGCCGGCGGCGGCGTCGGCGCAGCTGAGCCGGCCCGAGCTCGGCGTCTACTTCATGGCCGACCGCCTCGTCCGGGCCGTGCTCGCCGCGGCCGACCCGGTGTACTCGGTCGTCTATCCGCGCATCGTCGCCCTGTTCGGGCGCAGCAGCCGCGCCGCGCTCTGGTACGCGGCGCGCTGGGCCGCCGCCGGCAGCGTCGCCGGCGCGCTCGTCTTCGCCGCGGTGCAGGGGCTCTGGCCGTGGCTCGAGCCGGCGATCGTCGCGCGCGCCGGCGGCATCGACGTCCAGGCGGTGCACCACGTCGCCTTCGTCCTCGCCTGGCTCTGGCCGCTGCTCTTCGCCTGGAAGTTCATCGGCTACTGGATGCTCGGCAGCGGCCGGCACGACCACGCGTACCGCACCTGCATCGTCGTCGGCGGCATCGTCGGCGTCGTCGCGGCGGCGACCGTCGGCGGCCGCGCCGGGGCGATCGGCCTCGCCTGGACGGCGCTCGGCGTCGAGCTGCTCGTGATCGTCGTCGCGATCGCGCTGATGGCCGCGGGGCGCCTGCGCGCACGCCTTCGCTGAGGCGCGCGATGGGAATCGACCTCGCACAACCTCGCCCTGCTCGCGCATGCGCAGGATCTCGGCGCGAGCTTCACGCGGACGATCGGCATCGGCCGCCAGGCGGTCTTCGTCGATCCGCGCGAGCTCGAGCAGCATCGCCGCCTGCGCGGCCTGCCGGCGCTGCGCGAGACGCCGCGCCCGGCCGGCGCGCCGCGCTACTTCGAGCCGCTGCTGCAGCAGTGGCTCGCCGCCGAGCAGGTCGACTCGGTCGATGCCTCGGCGTACGAGAAGGCGACGCTGCTGCACGACATGAACCTGCCGCTGCCCGCGACCGGCGTGGCGCGAGGCAGCTACGACGCGGTGCTCGACTTCGGCTGCCTCGAGCACGTGTTCGACTTTCCGACCGCGTGGCGCAACTGCGTCGACCTGTGCAAGGTCGGCGGCCACGTCTTCCATTCGCTGCCGGCGAACAACCTCACCGGCCACGGCTTCTATCAGTTCTCGCCCGAGCTGTTCTTCAACCTGTATCAGGAGAAGAACGGCTTCGCCTTGCGCGGCCTGTGGTTCGCGCTCAAGGCCGATCCGAAGCACTGGTGGCAGGTCGCCGACCCGGCGCGCGTGTCAAGCGCCGCGTCACGCTGCGCAATGCGCACGAGGTCTACTTGCTCGTGATCGCGCAGAAGCTCGCCGAGATCGGACCGATGCCGGCGCCGCAGCAGTCGGACTACGCGCAGAGCGAATGGCTGAAGCCGGCCGAGGCGGCGGCAACGGAGGACGCGAGCGCCAGCGCGGCCGCGCCACTGCTGGCGACGCTCGGCGTGCTCGACCTCGCGCGCCGCATGCGCGAGCGCTGGCGCGGCTGGCGCAGCAGCGGCCTGGCGCTGCCGGCGCCCGACTACCGAGCGGGTCGACGTCGCCGATCTGCTGCGCCGCCGGCCGATCGCGATGAGCGCCAATGCAGCGCCCGAGCGTGCGACCCATGTGCTCCTGATCTGCGAGAGCCTGCGCGTCACCGGTGGCGTCGAGCGCTTCGTCTGCCAGCTCGGCAACGAGCTGGTCGCGCGCGGCCTGACGGTGACGATCGGCAACGTCGACGCCGACCGCGCCGCGGTCGTCTACCCGCTCGACCCGCGCGTTCGGGTCGCCGCCGGCGCGGCGCCGATGCCAGCGGCACGCAGGGCAGCGGTCTCGGCCGTGCGCTCGGCCTGCTGCGCGCGCGCTGGCGCGCCGGTCGCGCTCTCGGCCGCGTCGTCGACGCGGCGCGCGCCGACGTCGTCGTCCTCAACGGCGTCGTCACCGCGTGCACGCTGCTGGCGCTCCGGCCCGGCCTGGCGCGGCGCAGCATCTGCTGCGACCACAACCACTTCGATGCGCGCTCGCGACTCTGGCGCCGGCTGCGCGCGCGCTTCTATCCGCGGGTCGCCGCGGTCGTCAGCCTGACCGAGGCCGACGCGCCGCGCTTTCGCGCGCTTGAACGCCGAACACGCGCGTGATCGCCAACGCCTCCGCGCTGACCGCCGATGCGCCGGCCGCGCCGACGCGCGGGGCGCGTCCTCGCCGTCGGCCGATTCCAGGCGCAAAAGGGCTTCGACCTGCTGCTGCGCGCCTGGGTCGATGTCGTCGCCGCCGTGCCCTCGGCGCGCCTGCGCATCGTCGGCGAGGGGCCGCTCGGCGCCGAGCTGGCGCGCCTCGCGAGCGAGCTCGGCGTCGCCGCGAGCGTCGACTGGACCGCGCCCACGACCGCGATCGAGCCGCTCTACCGCGAGGCGGCGCTGTTCGTCCTCTCGTCGCGCTACGAAGGCATGCCGCTGGCGCTGCTCGAGGCGCAGGCGCTCGGTGTTCCGGCGGTCGCGTTCGACTGCCCGACCGGCCCGCGCGAGATCCTCGCCGACGACACCGGCATCGTCGTTGCCGCCGGCGACAGCGCGGCGCTGGCCGCGGCGATCGTCGCGCTCCTGCGCGACGAGCCGCGGCGCGCGCGCATGGCCGTGGCGGCGATCGCGCGCAGCCGCGACGCTGTTCGGCCTGCGCCGGCACGTCGAGCGCTGGGCGGCGCTGATCGACGAGGTCGCCGCGCGCGTTCGCGAAGCGAATCCGGCATGAGCGGCGAGCGCATCGTCAGCGTGATCGTGCCGTGCCGCAACGAGCGCGGCCACGTCGCGCCAGTTCGCGGCGAGCGCGCTGGCGCAACGCCTGCCAGCCGAGCTGGCGGCTCGAGGTGATCGTCGCCGACGGCGGCAGCGACGACGGCACGCTCGACGCGCTCGCGCGCCTGGCCGCCGCCGACACGCGGCTGCGCGTCGTCGCCAACCCGGAGCAGATCGTCTCGACCGGTCTGAACCGCGCCCTTGCCGAGGCGCGCGGCGAGGTCATCGTCCGCATGGACGTGCACACGACGTACGCGCCCGACTACGTCGCCGAGTGCATCGCCGCGCTCGCTCGCACCGGCGCCGACAACGTCGGCGGACCGTGGCGCGCCGAGGCCGAAGCCGGCGGCGGCGCGATGCAGGAAGCGATCGTCGCCGCGTTCCAGTCGCCACTGGTCGCGGGCGGCGCGCTGTCGCGCCGGCTCGACTACGAAGGGCCGGTCGACACCGTCTACCTCGGCGCCTGGCCGCGCGCGACCTTCGACCGCTTCGGCAGCTTCGACGAGACGCTGGTGCGCAACCAGGACGACGAGCACAACCTGCGCATCACGGCAGGCGGCGGCCGCGTCTGGCAATCGGCGCGGATCGTCAGCGCGTACCGGCCGCGCGCGCGCCTCGGCGGTGTTTTTCGCCAGTACCTGCAGTACGGCTACTGGAAGCCGTTCGTGATGAGGAAGCACGGCCAGGCGGCGGCGCTGCGGCAGGTCGTTCCGGCGCTGTTCGTGCTGGCGCTGGTCGTGGGCGCGGTGCTCGCGGCGAGCGGCGTGACGGGGTGGCCGATCGTCATCCTCGTCGCTGCCTATGCGCTCGCGCTGATCGCCATGACCGCGGCGATCGCGCGCTCGTCGCGGCCGCGCCTCGCGGCGCTCTGGCGCGTGCCGCTCGTCATCGGCGCGAGCCACTTCGGCTACGGCATCGGCTCGATCGCCGGCTGGTTCGACGTCGCGCGCGGCGCTCGCGGTCGTGCGCGCTACTCGACGTTGACGCGATGAGCGGCCGGGCCGACGAGCGCGACGAAGCCGGCGCCGTGCGCGAGCGCTATGCGCGCCGTGCCGCCGCCGACCCGCGCTACAGCCTCACGCAGCCGGCCGCGCTCGCCGCGCTCCACGAGCGCGAGCGGGCGATGGTGCGCCTGCTCGTCGGCGCCGGCCTGACCGACTTCGCGGCGCTCTCGCTGCTCGAGGTCGGCTCCGGGCAGCGGCGGCAACCTGCTCGGCCTGCTGCGCCTCGGCTTTGCGCCCGAGCGGCTGAGCGGCATCGAGCTCCTGGCCGAGCGCCACGCGAGCGCGCGCGAGCGCCTGCCGGCGGCCGTGACCCTGATCTGCGGCGACGCGACGACCGTGCCGATCGCGCCGGCAAGCGTCGACATCGTGCTGCAGGCGACGGTGTTCTCGTCGCTGCTCGACGACGCCTACCAGGAGCGCCTGGCGCGGGCGATGTGGGCGGCGGTCAAGCCCGGCGGCGGCGTCCTCTGGTACGACTTCACCGTCGACAACCCGCGCAACGCCGACGTGCGCGGCGTGCCGCTGGCGCGGGTTCGGGCGCTGTTTCCCGAGGCGCGGATGACGTGGCAGCGGGTCACGCTCGCGCCGCCGATCGCCCGTGCGGCGTGCCGCCTCCATCCAGGCCTGTACGGCGTCCTGAACGCCGTGCCGCTGCTGCGCACCCACGTGCTCTGCTGGCTGGCGCGGTAGAATCACGACATCGACGCATCAACGCATCAAAGGAGGAGGGCTGACGTGCGGACCACCCTGGACATCGACGACGACCTGATCGCTGCCGCCAAGGAGCTGGCGCAGCGCGAACGCAGCAGCGCCGGCAAGGTCATCTCCCGGCTGCTGCGCCACTCGCTCACCGGAAACCACGCGCCGGGTGCCCGGTCGCCGGCGCGCGTGCGCGCGGTCGCCGGCTTCCGGCCGTTTCCGGCGCACTCCGGCGTCGTCGTCACCGACGAGGACGTGAACGCGCTGCGCGAGGCCGAGGGCATCTAGGAGCCACGACGGCGATGCGTGCGCTGCTCGACGTCAACGTGCTCGTGGCCCTTCTCGACGCCGCCCATCTGCACCACCGCATCGCCACCGCATGGCTGGCGAAGAACGTCGCCCAGGGCTGGGCGTCCTGCCCCCTGACCCAGAACGGCTGCCTGCGCATTCTTTCGCTGCCCGGGTATCGCAACGCGCAAGCGCCGGCCGCGATCGCGGACCGCCTCGGTCAGGCGACCGCGAACAAGAGCCACCGGTTCTGGCCCGATTCCTTCAGCATTCTCGAGAGCGCGCGTCTCGACTGGAACCACGTCCTGACCTCGCGACAGATCACCGATGTCTACCTGCTCGCGCTCGCGGTCGCGAACGGCGGCCGCCTGGTGACGCTCGACCAGGCGATCGAGCGCAAGGCCGTCGCCGGCGCCAGCGCGAAGCACCTGGTCGTGCTCGGCCGCGAGGCGGCGAAGCCATGAGCCAGCCACCGTTCCTTCCGTTCGCGCTGCCCGACATCGGCGAGGCCGAGATCGCCGAGGTCGTCGACACGCTGCGCTCGGGCTGGATCACGACCGGCCCGAAGGCCAAGCGCTTCGAGGACGACTTCAGCGCGTTTCTCGGCGACGCCACGCTGCAGTCGCTCGCCGTCAACTCGGCGACGGCGGGGCTGCACCTGGCGCTCGAAGCCTGCGGCGTCGGCCCGGGCGACGAGGTGATCACGACGACGCACACCTTCACCGCCACTGCCGAGGTCGTTCGCTACCTCGGCGCCGACGTCAAGCTGGTCGACATCGATCCGGCGACGCTCAACATCGACCCGAACCAGGTCGAGCATGCGATCACGGCCAAGACCAAGGCGGTGATCCCGGTCCACTACGGCGGCCTGTCGGCCGACATGGCGGCGATCCTCGCCATCGCCCGGCGCCGCGGCCTGCGCGTGATCGAGGACGCGGCGCATGCGCTGCCGGCGACCTGCGGCGGCCGCCTGATCGGCACGCTCGACTCCGACGCGACGGTGTTCAGCTTCTACGCCAACAAGACGATCACGACCGGCGAAGGCGGCATGGTCGTGACCCGCGACGCCAAGATGGCGGCGCGCATGCGGACGATGCGCCTGCACGGCATGAGCCGCGACGCCTTCGACCGCTTCACGGCGAAGGTGCCGAGCTGGTACTACGAGATCGTCGCGCCGGGGTTCAAGTACAACCTGACCGATATCGCGGCGGCGATCGGCATCCATCAGTTGCAGCGGGCCGAGGCGTATCGACGGCAACGCGAGGCACTGGCGCACGCCTACAGCGCCGGCCTCGAAGGGCTGCCGCTCCTGGCGCCGCCCGATGCGCCGGCCGGCGAGACGCACTCGTGGCACCTGTACGCGCCCCGTCTCGACCGACGGCGCGCCGATCGGCCGCGACGCGCTGATCGAGCGCCTGTTCGCCGATGGCATCGGCTGCAGCGTGCACTACATTCCGCTGCACCTGCAGCCGTACTGGCGCGACCGCTACGGTCTGAAGCCGCAGGACTTTCCGCATTCGCAGCGCGCCTTCGAGCGAATGCTCAGCCTGCCGATCTATCCGCGCATGGGCGCTGCCGATGTCGATCGCGTCCTGCGGTCGCTGCGCGCGGCACTCGGCTGAGCGCCGGCCGATGGATGGCAAGCGAATGCTCGACCTCGCCGTCGCCGCCTGCGGCCTGGTGCTGCTCGCGCCGTTCTTCGCCGCGGCCGCGCTCTGGATCCGGCTCGATTCGCCCGGCCCGGCGCTGTTTCGCCAGGAGCGCGTCGGCCGCGGCGGAACGACCTTTCGCATCCACAAGTTCCGCACCATGCGCGACGGCGCGATGGACGCGGGCCCGGCGATCACCGTCGGCGCCGACCCGCGCATCAGCCGCGCCGGCGCGTTCCTGCGCCGCCACAAGCTCGACGAGCTGCCGCAGCTCATCGACGTGCTGCGCGGCGACATGAGCCTGGTCGGACCGAGGCCCGAGCTGCCGCGCTACGTCGCCACCTACCCGCCGGCGCTGCGCGACAAGGTGCTCAGCGTCCGGCCCGGCATCACCGATCTCGCCTCGCTCGAGTACCGCGACGAAGGCGAGCGGCTGGCGCGGGCGAGCGATCCCGAGCGCGAGTACCGCGAAGTCGTGCTGCCCGCCAAGCTGCGCCTGGCGGCCGAGTACGTCGACAGGGCGACGATGGCGAGCGACCTGCGGGTGATCGCGCGGACGCTCAAGGCCGTTTTTCTCGCGTGATGGCCGACCCTGAAGCGCGACGGCATCTGGCACCGCCTCGAGCGCGCGCTGACGCGCGTTCGGCCATATCGCCAGCCGCTCTCGCTGCTGATCGACGGCGTGACGATCTGCCTGTGCTGGAACTTCACCTATCTGTTCCGCCTCGGCTTCGAGCGCTGGCGCTCGGCGCGGCCCGAGTACGACCTGGCGGTGATGTTCGGCGTCGTCGCGATCTACCTGGTCGCGTTCGTCGTCGCCGGCATTCCGCGCGGCATGTGGCGCTTCTCGGGTTTCGGCGAAATCAAGCGCCTGACCGTGGCCTGCGCCGCCGCGGGCGTGGCGAGCGCCGCCGTCGTCCTCGGCCTGCAGTTGCGCGAAGTGCCGCGCGCGGTGCTGGCCCTGCATCCGTTCGTCTCGCTGATGGGGGTGTGCATGGTGCGGATCGCCTATCGCATGCTCTACGAGCACGCGCGCGCGCGCATCACCGGCAGCGACGCGGAGGTTCGACGCGCGATCGTGCTCGGCGCGGGCGGCGCGGCCAAGCGGCTGCTCGCCGCCATCCACCACGAAGGCTGGCAGGTCCTCGGGCTGCTCGACGACGACCCGGCCAAGACCGATGCGAGGATCGCCGGCGTGCCGGTGCTCGGCACGATTGCCGACGTCGAGCGCGCCGAGGTGCGCGCCGGCGCCACGCACGTGATCGTCGCCATGCCGGGCGCGCCGCTCGCGCGCGCGTCGGCGCGCGATCGACCGGGCCGCGGCAACCGGCCTGCCGGTCCTGACGGTGCCGTCGATCAGCGAGCTCCAGGCCGGCACGGCGGCGATCGAGCGCGTGCGCAGCATCGAGCCCGAAGACCTGCTCGGCCGCGATCCGGTCGAGCTCGACGAGGCCGGCATCGGCGAGCTCGTCGCCGGCAAGACGGTGCTCGTGACGGGCGCCGGCGGCTCGATCGGCGCCGAGCTCTGCCGCCAGCTCGCGAACTATCGGCCGGCGACGATCGTCCTGCTACGAGCTGAGCGAATTCGCGCTCTATCAGGTCGAGCAGAGCCTGGGCGAGCTTCACCCCGAGATCGCGCTGCGGCGCCTGCTCGGCGACGTCAAGGACCTGGCCCATGTGCGTGCCACCTTCGCGGCCTACCGTCCCCAGCTCGTCTTCCATGCCGCTGCGTTCAAGCACGTGCCCTTGATGGAAGACGAGAACGCCTGGGCCGCCTTGCAGAACAACACCCTCGGAACGCTGCACGCCGCCACGGCGGCGGCCGAGGCCGGCGTCGAGCGCTTCGTGCTGATATCGACCGACAAGGCCGTCAATCCGACGAGCGTGATGGGAGCGAGCAAGCGCGCTGCCGAGATGGTGCTTTCGCACCTGGCGACGCAAGGTCATTCGACCATCTTCTCGGCGGTGCGCTTCGGCAACGTCCTCGGATCGAGCGGCAGCGTGATCCCCAAGTTCAAGGAGCAGATCGCCAGGGGCGGGCCGGTCACCGTCACCCATCCCGAGATGACGCGCTATTTCATGACCGTGACCGAGGCGGCGCGGTTGGTGTTGCAGGCGGCGGCGCTCGCGAAGACGGGCGAGGTCTATGTCCTCGACATGGGCGAGCCGGTGAAGATTCTCGAGCTTGCGCGGGACCTGATCCGGCTCTCCGGACATCGCGACGACGAGATCCCGATTGCCTTCAGTGGCCTGCGCTCAGGCGAAAAGCTGTACGAGGAGCTGCTCGCCGATGCCGACGGACGCTTGCGTCGCGCCATCCCCGCCTTCGCATTGCCCGCCTGCAGGACATCGGCGACCACGCTGCGCTTCTCGGACAGCTGGCCGAAACGCCTGCCGATGGGCCGCTCGCCGCGCGTCAGTGGCTGCAGGCGGTGGTCGCCGACTACCGGCCCGAGCCCGGGTCAGAGGGAGCCGCGCCGCGAGGAGAGCCAGCGTGGGGTCCGGAAGCGAACGATGCGCCAGTACAGGAAAACGTATGAGCAAATGAAGAGAAGCAGAAAGAGGGAGAGAACGCGCGTGCTGTTCCACCAGAGGACGCTCGGGATGATCGACAGGAGGCAGAGCATCCACAGGTAAGGCGAGGTCATCGAGTTGCGCGTCGTCTGGCGCCGGTCGCTGGGCACGGAGCGGAAATTCATGCGGATCAGACGGCGGTGGATCAGGGTATGAAGATGGATGCCGTCGGGCTGGGCAGTTGCCACGCCGCGCAGGACTCGGCGCCGGTACATCGTGAAGATCGTCTCGAAGATCGGATAGGCGCACAGAAGCAGCGGGAAGATCGGCGACACCGATGAGTTCCGGCCGATCAGCAGGACGCTCAGCTCGGCCAGGATGAAGCCGATGCAATACGCGCCGCCGTCGCCAAGAAAGATCAGGCCGGCGGGAAAATTCCAGACGAAGAAGCCGAGCACGGCGCCGGCGGCGATCAACGCGGTCCTGGCGATGAACTGGTCGCCGGTCTGGAACGCCACGTAGGCGATGCCGAGCAACATCATCATCACGCACATCGACGCGAGGCCGTTGAAGCCGTCGATGATGTTGATCGCGTTGGCGACGCCGGTGACGCAAAACAGCGTCAGCGCGATCGCCGCGGGCATCCAGACGATCAGGTGGTCGATCCCGGGGATGTCGGTGCGCAAGATGACGGCGTCGAGCAGCCAGACCGCGAGCGCGGCGGAGAAGCAGGTCGCGAGCAGCCGCCAGCGCGCCGCGACCTTCTTGGTCAGGTCCTCGGCGATGCCGACGAGGAACGCGGGAAGGCCGCACGCGATGAAGACCCAGAAGGGAGGCGAGGCGTCTTTCTGCGTGAGGTTGTCGAACACGCCCGCGACGGCCATGGCGACCAGCACGCCGACGCCGCCGATGCGGGGCACGGCCCGGCTGTGGAACTTCTGCGGCCCGGAAAAATCGGTGTCGGCCGTCATCCACGCGTGCGACGACGCCGATCGCACGACGAGCAAGGTCGTGACGAGCGAGGTCAGGAATGCGAGGATGAAGAACGACATCGGGGTGCGCTGCCGGGCGCTATTGTGATGCCTGCTCGCCTTGCGTACGCCCGGCGCTTTCCAGGGACGGCTTCGCCAAGACGCTGAACAGCCGAAAGATGCTTAGCTGATGTACCGACGATCAGGCGGTGATCGAATGAACGCCTCGACGTCATTTATCAACCGGCTTGCGGAAGGTTTCCAAGTTCACGGACGCGGCGAGTCCATCTGATCGCACGCGTGATGATCGATCCCCTATGCGGATCACCATGATGGAACAGCAGCGTCGCCCGCAGGCTGTTGGACTTGCATCCCAGGTTTGCATGAAGGGTGCGATACCCCCAGAAGAGATAGATATTGCCTGGCGTGAGGCGGAAAATGTTGCTATCGGTCTGCCGTTGCCGGACGCGCCTTGAGAAGATGGCGCGGGACACCGGGTTCTGTACCATGATTTTTTCGACGGCATTCACCAAGGCGAGACGTCGTACGGGGCGGCGATTGGGATAAGCAATTAAATCGCCGGCCTCCTCCGGCTTGCCGTCTGGAATCTCCAGGGGAATGAGGACGGTGATGATCGATGCGTCGTAGTGGAACATCAACGACTGCCGTTTCCCGTTCGGGCCGGCGATTACACGTAGTACGTTGTAAATGTCTTCGTCCACCAGACGCCCAGGAATGCCGCGTCGCGTGAGACCGCACAGCAGAGTCCGAAAGTTCTGGTCGTTACTTAGTTCCGCGTAGGCTGAGTCCTGTACCTGCCATGGCTGAATGATTGAGAAGTAGCGCCTTCCATGCTTGCTCAAATAATCAGAAAGTTGCGCCCGCCAGCGCGTCAGGCTTTCTGCTGCGATGGCGTTCTCGACGCAGACGACACCCTCTGAATTGAGTCGGTTTGCGAGAGAGTCCAGGAATGCGTCTGAAGCAACGAATGTGAGAGGTGCCGTCATTTGGGTTTTCCTAATTGGGCTTCATCCGCTCAGCCTACGCTGGATCCCGCTCAAGAATCCAAGCGCGCTGTGCCGCATGCGATGAAGAGCCAGAAGGGAGGCGAGGCGTCCTTCTGCGTGATTGTCGAACACGCCCGCGACGGCCATGGCGACCAGCACGCCGATGCCGTCGATGAGAGGCACGGCCCAGGTGTGGAAATTCTGCGGCCCGGAGAAATCGGTGAACGACATGGGGTGCGTTGCCGGGCGCTATTGTGATGCCTGCTCCGCCCTCCGTTCGGCCGGAGTGACCTGCCCGGTTTCTTCGGTCCACTGATTCCTGTGAAGATGGCTCTTCGACAGCGAGGAGCCCATGAGGAAGAGTCGATTCACGGAAGAGCAGATGGTCGCGGTGTTGCGCGAGGCAGATCGGACCTCGGTGGCCGAGACGGCCAAGAAGCACAAGGTCAGCGAGCAGACGATCTACGCTTGGCGCAAGCACTTCGGCGAGCTCTCGCCGCAGGACGTCAAGCGGCTGCGAGCGCTTGAAGGAGAGAACGCTCGCTTGAAGAAGCTGCTTGCCGAGCGCGAGCTCGCCATTGACGTGCTCAAGGAGATCAATCATCGAAAGTGGTGAGCCCGCAGGCGCGGCGCGAGCAGGTTGCGTTCGCTTGCGAACGCGGCCTGTCCGAGCGCCGCGCCTGCGGGCTGCTCGACATTGCGCGCTCCACGCTTGGCTACGAGCTGCGTCTGCCGGCCAAGGATCGACCGGTGATCGAGGCGATGAAGGCGTTGTCGTCGCAGTATCCGCGGTACGGCTACCGGAGGATCCGCATCTTCTTGAAGCGCCAGGGACACCAGCTCGGCTGGCATCGGGCGCACCGGTTGTGGCGCCAGGCCGGCCTGCAGCTGCCGCGTCGCCGTCCGAGGCGGCGCATCGCGAGCGGCCGGCCGCGTCCACTGCCCGCGGCAGGTGCGAACTTCATCTGGGCCTACGACTTCGTCTTCGACTCCTGCGCCAACGGACAGCAGATCAAATGTCTGACCATCATCGACGAGTTCACCCGCGAGTGCCTGGCGATCGACGTCGCAGGATCCATTCGCTCCAGGCGCGTGATCGAGGTGCTCACGCGCCTCGTCAGCCAGCACGGCGCTCCCCTCTTCCTGCGCTCCGACAACGGCCCGGAGTTCGTCAGCCTGGCAGTCCTCGAATGGCTGGCGCACGCCGGTATCGGCACGGCGTTGATCGATCCGGGCAAGCCTTGGCAGAACGCCAACGACGAGAGCTTCAACGGCAAGCTCCGCGACGAGTGCCTGAGCGTCGAGTGGTTCCGCTCGCGCGCCGAGGCGAAGGTCGTGATCGAAACCTGGCGCCTCCACTTCAACGCCATCCGCCCGCACAGCAGCCTGAACTACTTGACGCCGCTCGAGTTCAAGCAGCAGCATCACCGCATCCCCAACCGAGCCATCTTCCAGGAATGAATGGCCCGAATTACCAGGGGCAGGTCAGGCGCTTCTCTGCCCTGCCGGACCACGCTGCCGACGGAACTGCGTATCAGGCTCGAGGCCTGCCGGCTTCCTTGAAAAGCATTGCGGCGAATGCGGAGTCGGTGTCTCAGACCGTCGATGAACGTCCTCGTGGCGTCGAGTCGACGTTACGACGACGTACTTCATACGCTCCGAGACTCTATCCTTCCGTGCCTCTCCTTCTCAAGATTTGCACCGTATCATTCGCTCCCACGCCGCTGGTCCTGCTGCGCCGATCTCCGGAAACGCCTTCACCATCTCCGGTCGATCTACATCGCCGCTGTTGCGCCAGTTTGTTTCGGCGCCTGATCGTCGCCAGCGACCCAGCGGGGGTTGACGCATCGCCCGCGGCTGCCCCTTCATCGCGATTAAAACCACGCATGCATATCGTCGTAACCGGAGGACTTGGGTTCATTGGACAGGTCCTAGCTCGCCGCTTGTTGGGCGACGGCCATGCGGTCACTCTCCTCGACTCGCTATCGCCGCAGATCCACGGGGAAGTGCCCCATGTCGATTCTCCGGCGGGAGCCCGGGCGCTGCGCCTCGACGTCGCCGAGCTGGCGTCGCGCAGCGATATTCTGGAAGGCGCCGACGTTGTGTTTCACCTCGCTGCCGAGACCGGCACCGCGCAGTCGATGTACCGTATCGGACATTACGTGAGGGTGAATGAAGGGGGCACGGCGGCGCTGCTCGAGGCCATCTCGAATTGCACGCGTCGCCCGCGGCGCCTCGTGCTGGCCTCCAGCCGGAGCGTTTACGGCGAGGGCGCTTACCGTGCTCCCGATGGCCGCATCGTGCAGCCGGAGCCGCGCACGCCTGCTCGCCTTGCCCAGCACCAGTGGGAGCACCTGGCGGATGACGGCTCGGCGCTCATACCGGTCGCAACTCCCGAATCGCTCGCGTTCGCGCCGGGGTCAGTCTACGCAGCGACCAAGGCCGCGCAGGAGCTGCTCATCCGCTCCGCCTCGCACGCCCTTAGGTCTGCGCAGCACGATCCTGCGCCTGCAGAACGTCTACGGCGATGGACAGTCCCTCCAGAACCCATACACGGGAATCATCTCCATCTTCTTCAACCGGGCGCGTCAGGGGCTCGGCATTCCGCTGTACGAGGACGGCCGAGAATCGCGCGACTTTGTCCACGTCGACGATGTCGTGGACGCTATGCACACAGCAATGCTCGCAGACACGCCAGACGGATGCGTCGTCAATGTGGGATCGGGCGGGCCGACGAGCGTCACGGATCTCGCCGACGTGCTCATGCGTGCGTCGGGGTTCCGCGTACCGGTCTCGGTGACTGGGCAGTACCGCGTCGGCGACATCCGCCACTGCTTCGCCGATATCGGCCGGCTGCAGCGCTTGCTCGGCGTGCGGCCGCGCGTGTCGCTGAAGAGCGGTATCGAGCGCTTTTGCGCCTGGGCCGGCGGCCAGCCTGTGCATGCCGACCGACTGGATGCAGCCACCGACGAACTGCGGCGCAAGGGACTTGCCGGAGCTTGACCCGATCACGATGGATGCCGCTCGACGGACGGAGCGAGAACATGTCCTCTTGGCATGCCCGCCGGTGTTTTCATACCATCTGTCCATCCAGGCCGAGATCCGGGCGCTGGGCTACGACGTTACTTGGTGGAACGACCGCGGCAGCGAAAGCTCGGCGTACAAGGTTGCGCTCCGCCTCTTCCCCGACGCGGTTGCGGCTCGTTCCGCTCCGATCTTCGTAGACCAGCTCAAACGACTCGATGCATCGGCGGTCACCCGTGTGCTGATCGTCAAGGGCGAGGGCATGTCGGCGGAGTTCATCCATGCCTTGCGCCGCTGCGTACCCCAGGCCCATATGTCGCTGTATTTCTGGGACAGCGCGGACAATGCGCCACGCGCGAGGACCATCGCGCCCTTGTTTGACAGCGTAGCCACGTTCGATCCGGTGGACGCGCGCCGCCTCGGCTGGTCATACCGACCGCTCTTCGCCCGGCCGGAGTCGATCGCGACGGCCACCGAGGCAGACGCCTTCGACTACGACTGGTGCTTCATCGGCACGCTGCACTCCGATCGCTACCGCGTTATCGAGCGCCTTCGACGCTCGGATCCGTCGCGCCGCTCGTACTTCTTTGGCTTCGCACCCAGCCGCACGCTGATGGCGGTGCGGCATCTCGCCGACTGGCGGCTGCTCAAAGCATCGCGGCAGGTGTCGACTCAAATGATGCCGGCGGCCGAAGTCACGGCGATCTGCCGCGCCTCGCGCGCCATGCTCGACGTGGAGCATCCGCGGCAGCGCGGGCTGACGATGCGCACCATCGAGACTCTCCTGTCCGGGCGTAAGCTCATCACCACGAATCGACATATCGTCGACAGCGACCTATTCGATCCCTCGCGCGTTCACGTGATCTCCCGCGATCACCCGCAAGTGCCGCAGGAATTCTATGAGGCGCCGTTCTCGCCCGTTCCCGAGGTGGTTCGGTCACGCTATACGCTGCGACGCTGGATCGTCGACCTGATCGGCGATTTCCAGCCGGCATCCGTTTTGTAGCATGCTGTTCAACTCTCCCGCGTTCATCTTCGGCTTCGCGCCGATGGCGCTACTCGGCTTCTTTCTCGTCGCGCGCCTCAGCCAGCAAGCCGCGCTCGCGTGGCTGACCGTTGCATCGCTCTTTTTCTACGGTTGGTGGAATCCAGCGTGGGTGCCGCTGCTTCTGGCGTCCATCACCTTCAACTTCCTAGCGGGCATTGAGCTCGCCCGCCGGGTGGCCCTGTGTGCCAACGGCAATCGCACTGCGTCGGCCCGCACGCTGCTGATCCTCGCCGTAGCTGTGGACCTCGGTTTGCTGGTCTATTACAAGTACGCGGCCTTTTTCGCGGACAACCTTGGAACGCTCCTGGGCGTCCGCTGGCGCCTGCCGGAAAGCGAGCTTCCTCTCGGAATTTCGTTCTTCACCTTCACTCAGATTGCCTTCCTTGTCGATGTGTATCAGCGCAAGGCAGCCGACTTCAGTGCGGTTCGATACGGCGCTGTTCGTGACCTACTTCCCGCACCTCATCGCCGGGCCGATCCTGCATCACAAGGAGATGATGCCGCAGTTCGCGCAGCCTCAGATCTTCCGCGTTAGTTCGCTCAAACCTAAGCGACGGCCTTTGCATCTTCGTGCCATCGGACTCTTCAAGAAGGCCGTCCTCGCCGACGCAATCTGGCACCTATGCGAGTGTCGGCTTCACGGCTGCGCGCGAGTATGCGCTGAGCCTCTTCGCGAGCTGGGGCGCAGCGCTCTCGCTACACGATGCAGATCTATTTCGACTTCTCGCGGCTACTCGGACATGGCGATTGGCCTGGCGCTCATGATCAGCGTCGTCCTGCCGCTCAACTTCAACTCGCCGTACAAGGCGCTCAACATCACCGAATTCTGGCGCCGCTGGCACATGACGCTTTCCCGCTTCCTGCGCGACTATTTGTATATCCCACTCGGGCGGTAACCGCAAGGGACCGGTCACGGCGCTACTTCAACCTCGATGCTGACGATGCTGCTCGGTGGCCTGTGGCACGGCGCGGGCTGGACCTTCGTCGCTTGGGGCGCGCTCCACGGCGTACTGCTGGCGATCAACAACGCCTGGTCGCACTACGTCTCGCCATGGCGCCATCGCGTCCCGACCGCAATGAGCATGCCACTGAGAGGCGTTGCCTGGGCTCTGACCTTTCTGGCGGTCATGGTCGGATGGGTTTTCTTCCGAGCGTCTGATATGCATAGCGCGTGGGTCATGCTGGAAGGGATGGCCGGGCGCAACGGCGCATACCTGCCCAGCCAGCTGTTCGCCTTCGCGCCGTGGTTGAGCCACGTCTCTCAGCCACTCGTCTCTGTTCCGCACCTGGGCGACGGCACGGTGATGGGCTTCGTCGAGATGCTCGCGATGCTCGCGCTGGGAATGGTTCTCGTGCTCGCCACGCCGGCGATGCACGAGCTTCGGCCCTGGCAGCGCCAGGTGCTCGTCGTCTGCTGCGCCGCCTTGGCACTGCAGCGAGTCGTGTTCGGCACGTCGACCGAATTCCTCTACTTTCAATTCTGAGCCATGGGCAGGCTACTGCAATTCCTGGGGGCTGTCGTCGCGTCGCTGGTCGTGTACGTCGCGGTCTTCTCTGTGGTCGAGAGGCCTCTGACGCTGGGCGACCTTACACAGCAACTCGACTACAAGCTCGCCTACGCGGCCAAGCTGGAGTCGCCAAAGATCGTGATCTTGGCGGGTAGTAACGGCCGATATAGCCATCGCTGTGCGGAGTTTTCCGCTGTCTTGACCAGGCCCTGCGTCAACGCGTCTATCGCTGCGGGCATCGGGCTGGACTTCCTCCTCGACCAGTTCGGCGCCATGCTTCGCCGCGGCGACATCGTGTACATGCCGCTCGAGTACAGCCAGTATGGGGTGACGGAGCCGGAGATGCACTTAGGCGTACAGAACGCCGTCCTGCTGCGCCACAACCCGAACTACCTTTGGAGGTTGCCGGCGCTTCGTATCGTCCAGACCTATGGTGCCTTCGACCTGCCGTTTCTTCTGCGCGGTGCAGCGGAAATGGGCCTGGCTCGCGCCAGCTTTCGCCGGCGGACTGGAGTGGAGACGCTCACCGAACAAGGCGACGAACGCGGCCACACACCGGACAAGGGCCTTGCTTATGCCGAGTTCATCTCTGCTGCAGGTTCCCCGGACACGCGGGTGCCAGATGCCTCGTTCGCCGAGAGCGTGCTCGAACGCTTCCTAGTGGAGGCGCGCAGCCGAGGCATCGTGGTCGGGGGGGCCTGCCCACGGTCCCGGCCGACACGCCGATCGATGCGCGTTCCATCGCGCGAATTCGCACGCTGTTTGAGAGCGCGGGCCAGCGGATCCTGGTGAGCCCGGAGCAGTCACGTTATCCGCGAGACTGTTTTTATGACATGACTTATCACCTGAACGAGATGTGCCAAGGCTTGCACTCTCGCGCCATCGCACGCCTTCTGCAACGGCTGCTGCGCGCCGACGGCACTGTCGCGCTCTTCGGCCAAGTGGGCGGTACTCGGGAACCTGAGCGAACAGCCAGTGCTTCACCGTCCCGTCCAGCGCGCATGGCTGGACATCGTAAAGGGTGACCCGGTATTGCCCGAGTTGGGTTGCGTTGGGCGCGCCCTCTTCGCGAGGTTTGTCCGCTTGCACGACGGGCGGTTCAGACCTAACTGACCGCCGCTGGAGTTTCCGAAGCGCGGCGCTGAAGAACGGTTTGAGGCGCGATTGGTCCTCAAAGAATCGGGTAACAGCGCCGCAGAGAAGATGATCACCACGGAAGCCCCGGCGCAGACTATCAGCGACTTCACGATGGATCCTTCGATCCACGCGTACGCCCGTACGCCCGTACGTAAGCGTCCGGCGAACACCTCTTGCTGAGTTCAGCGTCGTGGCGTACGCGAGCCGGAGGAGGTCGGAGCGTTGATCTCGTCGGTGAAGTTCTCGTTCTCGTATGCGTCGAAGATCGCGGCATCGAGCCGCAGCAGCAGCGCGTCGAGCGACTCGCCCTTGCGGCGCACAAGCATGGCCAGGCAATGCGCGTCGTCGGTGGCCGTTGCGACGCACTTGCCGATGGCGTCGAGGTGACCGAGCGTGATCTCGCCGCCTCCTTCGACCAACGCGGTGATGTTGGTGAAGGTGCCGATCACGGCGCTCGCCAGCGATGCGGCAGCAACTCGTCGATCCGACTGGCCGGCTGCGTAGGCAGCCGCTCGAGCACGTCACGCAGATACGCATAGGGATCGTGCCCGTTGAGTCTTGCAGACTGCACCAAGCTCATGATCGCGGCCGCGCGCTTGCCGGCGCGCAGGCTCCCGGCGAACAGCCAGTTGTTGCGCCCGATCGCAATCGGCCGGATCTGGTTCTCGACCCAGTTGTTAACCGGCATGCTTGTGGCGCGCCCTGACTGGGCGCGCGGATGTTGCATCCGACAGGGGTAACGTTCGCGCACCGGGAAAGGGGCGACGGAAGCATGTCTTGCGGGCAGGCCGTGAATAGACAATGAGCTGCGAGCTCGGGTTGTTAACTGGCTGCCCCTTCGATCCGCCCGGTTGCGCTGCGAGCGCGAATCCGTAGTTGTCGTGTTGTCCGCGAGCTTCCGCCGTGTATCTGAAACACCGCAGGAGAAATCGCATATGAGAGTCATCGGACTGGATGTTCACCGAAACTTTGCGCAGGTCGCGATCCTAGAGAACGGCCTTGTCAAGGATCATGGCCGATTCGCGATGGAGCGCGAGGCGGTACTCACCTTTGCGCGCACGGTACTGACCAAGGCGGACGACGTCGTGCTCGAGGCCACCGGCAACACCGCAGTCATCGTCCGGCTGCTGACGCCGTTCGTGCACCGTGTCGCCATCGCCAATCCCTTGCAGGTCCGCGCGATCGCCTGCGCCAAGGTCAAGACCGACAAGATCGACGCCGCGACTTTGGCACGACTGCATGCGGCGCAATTTCTGCCGGAGGTCTGGATGCCGACCGAGGAAGTCGAGTTGCAACGGCGCGTCATCGCTGAGCGAACCCAGCTCGTCTCGCAGATGACACGACTGAAGAACCGGATTCAGTCGATCCTGCATGCCAACCTCGTGCCACGCGAGACGGGTCACATCTTCAGCAAGAAGGGTCGCGCTCGACTCGAGGCGCTGCCCCTGCCGCCGGATCAGACGCGGATGGCGCTGCGCCACCACGACGAGCTCGAGCGCCTTGCTGCCGAGCTCGCAGTCATCGACCGTGACCTTGCTCAACGCTCGCTCGGCGATCCGAATGTGCGACGTCTGATGACGATCGGCGGAGTCAACTCGATCGTCGCTGCCAGCGTGCTGGCTGCCATTGGCGACATCAAGCGCTTCTCGAGCCCTGAGAAGCTGGTGAGCTACCTCGGCTTGAACCCCTCCGTGCACCAGTCTGGAGATCAACCCGCGTTCCACGGACACATCACTCACCAGGGCCGCGGCCATGCTCGTGGGATGCTGGTGGAAGCCGCGTGGTCCCTCGCGCCGGGTCCTGGACCTCTGAGCGCGTTCTTCCACCGCATCAGTCTCAAGCGGGGCAAGCAGGTGGCCGCGGTAGCCACCGCCCGCAAGCTCACCGTCCTGGTCTGGCACATGCTGACCAAGAACGAGGACTACGCCTGGACACGACCGGCGCTGCTGCAATGGAAGCTTCGAGCGCTGGAACTAAAGGCCGGCAATGCCTCGCGCCGCGGCGGCAACAAGCCAGGTCCCGCCCGGGACTACAGCCTGAAGACCGTGAGGGATAAGGAACGCGCTTGGCTCGGGATGGCCGAACAGGAATACCGACGCTTCGTCGCGGCTTGGCGAGATCAACCGCCGGCGCAGACAAGACCCGGCTTGAAGAAGGGGAGCACCTGAATCGCTTGTCAAATGCATCCGTGTCGATCTCGATGCGGCCGTCATCGCGGTAGCGCGTCAACGCCCGCCAGCGCGTGAGAGAGTAGCCGATTGCTTTGGCCAGTTCCGACTTCGCCGACACCTTGCCGACCATGCTGGTGAGCCAGGCGTACATGTCGTCGAGCAGCGGCCCGGCGCGGGCCTGACGCTCCCGGCGCCGCACGTCGGGTGGCTGACCCCGGATCTCGGCCTCGATCGCGTAGAGGGCTGCAATACGCTGCAGCGCCTGATCGGCAATGGAGCCCGCGACGCGGCCCTGGTTCTCGTACATGTCCCAGAACGGTCGTCGCGCGTGAGCCCAGCACAGTGCTTCTTCAACGCGTCCGCTCGCATAGATCTTGCCGTAGCCCCGTAGGCGTCAGCCTGCAGGATGCCGCTGTAGCCCCTCAGGTGGTCCTGCGGATGCTCGCCCTTGCGGTTGGGGGAGTACCGGTACCAAGCCGCGGGGGGCTCGGTGCTGCCTGCCGGCCGGTCGTCGCGAACGTAGACCCACAGGCGGCCCGTCTTGGTCCTGCCGCGGCCCGGGTCCAGAACCGGCACCGGCGTGTCGTCGGCGTGCACCTTGACGCCGGCCAGCGCGTAGCGGCCGAGCGCGGCCACCAGCGGATCGAGCAAGGCGTGGCTCTGTTCGACCCAGCCGCCGTAGGTCGAGGGATCGAAGCACACGCCGTCGCGGGCGTGGATGCGAGCCAGGCGGTGGAGCGGGAGGTGGTCGCAGTACTTGGAGACGAGCACGTTGGCGAGCAAGGCCGGGCCCGCCACGCCGCGTGCGATCGGCCGACTCGGGGCCGCGGCCTGGAAGATGGTCTCGCAGTTCACGCACGCGAGCTTGGGGCGCACGTGGCGGATGACCTTGAAGCGCGACGGCACGTACTCGAGTTGTTCCGACACGTCGGCGCCGATCTGGCGCAGCCGGCCGCCGCATGCGGTGCAGCCACAGGCGTTGCCGGTCGCGTCGTGCGCAGTCTCGGTCGTCGCCGGGCGGTGCACCTGGTTCTCGCGCGGCAGGTGCGCGGGCAGTTGCCGGTCGATGCCTGCGCTGTTGGCCGCATCAGGCTTCGGCGCTGCCTTGGGCGCCGGCTGCTCATACAGTGCTGCGCCCTCGATCAAGGCGATCTGCGGGTCATCCAACTGCTCGCTGGAGCGGCCGTACTGGGCTCGACGCGCGCGCAGCAACTGCAACGTGAGCTTGTCGACCACCAGCTTGAGCAATGCCACCTCGGCGTCGCGCTCCGCGACGACGCGCAGCAGCGCTTCGACGGTGGCAGGCGTGGGAGGCGTGGTCGGCACGGATATCTACTGTGCCGACCTTCGGCACTGCCCACCATTGGTGGCGCACCGGAGGCAAGTTCACACAGTGCTTCAGGCCGCGAGTTCGGGCTGATGTGTCCGCACCGGCACGCGCCAGTCAATGCCTTCGAGCAGCATCGACAACTGCGCCGGCGTCAACGACACGCTGCCCGAGGTGGCCTGCGGCCAGATGAAGCTGATGAAGCGACCACGCTCCAATCTCTTGGCCAGCAGCATCAGGCCCTGGCCGTCGAACCACAAGACCTTGAGAATGTCGCCCCGGCGGCCACGGAAGACGAAGACGTGGCCGCAGAACGGGTTGGCCGCGAGTGCGGTCTGCGCCACAGCAGCTAGACCGTCGAAGCCCTTCCTCATGTCGGTGTGACCGGCGACGATCCACACGCGAGTCCCCGATGGCAGGCCGATCATGCGAGCTCGCTCAGCGCGCGCAGGACGCCGCGCACGCTGGCGTCGTCGACCGCGCCGCGCAGCCGCACTCGGGCGTTGCCAATCTCGATCTCGATGGTTTCCGTCGGCGCGCGGGCCGGTGCCGACGGCGGTTGCTGCGCCGCGGCCGTCGGCACCCGCATCTCGCGCTGCACTGTGACCGGTAGCAGCGTCGGCAACGAAGTCGACGCTCTGTCGGGGTTCTGCGCACGAAGGTGAAGCCGGCGCCAGTTGAACAAGAGGTTCGCGTTGATGCCATGCTCCTGCGCCAGGGCCGACACCGACGCACCCGGCCGCAGGCTTCGTTCGACGAGATCGCGCTTCAACGCCTCGCTGTGCCTGCGCCGCGTGTCCTTGCCCTTGATGACTCGCTTGTCCATGTGTGCACGTGCCTTGCTAAGTGCACACATCCAAGCGTGAGCACCCTCACGCGATCGTGCTCATCCCGCCGGCAACTTGCAATGTAAGCGTCCGGCCCGGACGCATACCTTGCAATGGGGCCCTGAGACCGCGCTTACGCCCCAACGCGGCATCCATGGGTGATGAACCAGGGCTCCAGTCCCTGGTCGCACTGTCTTAACTCAACATTTTCACCGGACGACCGCTTCAGGACTAACTGCTGTCGCTCGGTCGCTCGACCCTTCCGCACCGAATGTCGGCTCGTGCAGAAAGCTGACGTCGAACGTCCCGTAGGCGCTAGACGAAGACCGGCAGGCCTACTCGAAAGCGGCTGGGTGTGCTCGTGGCCCAGCTTGCCTACACCTAACAGCGGTCTAAAGTCCAAACGGAAGGTTCTTGGCATCAAAACCAGTGGACAAAAGCTCTCTTCGAAAGTGCGACATCGCCAATGGAAACACTTGCGCCGCCAAGAGATAGCGATGCTCCTCTGTCGAAATGAGAGCCGTCACCTCTTCCTCCGCAGCCGACGTTGGATAGTTGAACTGACCTACGTAGTCGCCTTTGAACGATGCAGTGATCCCGGCATCTTCCGAATTGTGGGCGGCCCCAACTAGGCGTACCTTTACGATAGCCACAATGGCAGCACCCGGCACGGTAGGAACTGCCATGCCGATTTCGATCGTATTGGACACATTGAGCTCCCACGACACAGCACCGCCCTCAGCCCGGTTCTCACTGCTAAATGCCTCTACCTTGAAGGTAATGAGCTTAGGCAGCACTCTCATGCTTCACCCGTCAGCTTCTCGTCACCATTGAATCGGCGGAACTCCTTCGGTCGGTAAATCGGCGAACGATCCCCGTCGGGCGCTTGCCGCTCGATTCGATAACTCGCCTGCGAAGACAGCGCCGGCTGCGCCTCAGTACGAGTGAAGTCGCCCTTCATTCCTTTCTGATCAATTAATGTCCAGAAGGCGCTCTCGTTTGCGTCGACTAGACGCAAAAGCGTATCCATCGCACTTGACTGCGCGACCTCGTCGTTTTCGTATTTGCTAAAGGCGACCGGGCCTCCGCCGAATAGCTTGGCCGCTTGTGCTTGTGTAATCCGGTACTTGTTCCGAATCGCGACAATGCTCGCTGCCGGCAGCAGGCCGTCGACACGCTTGCGAAAGGCCATCATGGCTCGCTTGTTTAGCGCGCTTTCAGCTGCACCCGCAAAGTCTGAACCGCAATGACCGCAATTGCGGAAATACATCGGGACAAGCGAACGATGGCCTGCGTAGGACTGCTCGACGTCTTCGCGGTAGCTCGTCACGTGACCTTCGCCGCAAAGAGGGCACAAGTCTTGAGCCGTCATGGTGGATTCCTTCCTATCAAACATGGCACGCGACAAGCAGCAGTACCTCTCCCGTCTTGCCTACAGCGAACTTGAGGTAGTAACGCGTCTGAACTCGCTGCCTCATGGCGGGCACGAGATCGCCACGCTGTACCTCGTATGCATCACATGCTGCGATTGCCCCTCGGCCGTTGTCACACCATTCGGAGTCTTGGTACCGGCCACTCGTGCCCAAGCGCTTCAACAGGTCGACCGCCATCGCCAGATCACTCTCGTACTCGTCGCGAACCACTTCATAGAGATCCCGCACGTTCTGGATGCACTTGCGCGTCCACAACTGCACCGAAGCTTTCTCTGCCAAGGCCAGCACTTGTTCAAGGTCGTAGATCGGGCCGGGCCTGTTGATCTTGACCCGTCCCCCTTCCTCCGGCGGATCAGAAGTGTACTGGGAAAGGACAATGCGTTTACCATGCTGGTAATCCATTCTGGACCGGATCGAAAGCAGCATCACCATAGACTAGCACCTTGAAAGCGCGGGTCGCCCAGTCTAGCGCTGCGGAGCTGTTACCATAATGGTAACATTGCGGAAAGCTTAACGCGAGGGGGCGTCTGCGCGCCTGTTCAAACGTACAGCCTTTGCTTGTTTGCTGAAGCTACTGGCCGCTAGCCATTCGCTGACTAGCCTGGGCCGGACATTCGTCGAATCACTGAGAGCATGCATGTTCTTTTCGCGAAGGCTGAACCAAGAGACGGGGCGAGTCGAGGTGTGGGAGTGCGAGTGGTCAAACCCCGGAACCGGAACGGCAAAGAAGCTGTTCGTTCGAAGCACGCCGACGAGGAGGACGTTGTCGCTCCGGTTGAGGCTTACTCCGTCGCTGCTGCCGTGTGTTGGGCGCCTGGCCGAACCATCGGAAACATTGCCGTCAGCTCCGAGGAGGTTTTCGGGAGCTTCGAAGGGAAGTCTGGTACTGATGCGACTCTGCCTTGCCACATAGTGCCGTGCGGGAAGTTCAGGAACGGCGCAAAGCGGTGGTACTGCAAGACCACCAGATGCACTGGGGAACCAACGCCGACGTTGCCGCGCTACCTCCCTCCGGCGACGTGACGTGCAGCAACCATGCGATAGACATGAGCTACGTAGTCGATCCGATGGTGGTCGAGTTCAGCCAGTACGAGGAGATCGGCGTCTGGTGTTCCTTGCCACCGGCTATGTCGTCAAAGCCTATAGGGCCTCGCACACCCAAGATCCACGTCCACAAGAGGTTCTCAGGGGCCGAAAAGAAGGTGCTCGACAGGGACTTCGATGCGATCGTTTGCTCGTACAACCAGGACCTCGGCTTGTTCGCTAGTGACGCGATCACCCAGATCCAGGTGACGCCTCCGGCCGCCTTCGAGTTTGTCTGCTCCTTGGAGGAAGGTCGCGCGATGTCCTGTGTGACGTGCAAGAAGTGCGGCTATCCGCACTTGGACCTAGGAAGCTTCGCGCGAGCTCCCCATGCGAAGCACTTCTGCGGCAACTGCGGCAACGACAGCGTCAGGAGCAAGGGGAAGATCGTCTCGACGCCCCTTAAGCCCTTGCACGACCAATTCAACAACAGCAACACGTACGTCGTCCCGGAACGGACGCTGAACCTAGACGATTATGAAGGCCGGGAGTTCGAGATATGGTCCTCGACGCCGGCGGTCGTGTGGACGGCGGATCGCCCTCAGGAGTTGGGTATTCACGTTCACGTCTACGAAGGAACGATCGAGGGACGCAGGCGCATCGTTGACGACACGTTTGGCAAAGTCGTGCACAACGGCCTCGCGCTCGACAGGAAGGCGCTTTGGCAGCGCATGGCGAACAACACACTGTATTGACTCCGGCGCGGCGTTCCGACACCCGGCCGCTCTACCAAGCCCGCTGACGATCAGAACGGAATATCGTCCTCAAGCTTAGACCTATCAACCTTTGTAGATCTGAACGCCTTTACGCTCGATCTCCTGAAGCGAGTCGAGCGTCAGGATGCCACGTTGCCGGCCCGGATGTCTTCGATGACTCGGTCTCAAACGGTTCCAAGTCACCGCTCACCCTTCTCTTCGCCCCGCCGAGACCGAACGGGCCGCGCAGGCGGGGGCGACGATGGAAGGTACGCGTACTGGCCGCAATCCAACACCGATCCCAAGAGATGCGGGACCGTCCCGCGCTCGGCACCATCGGAACAAACGAATCGCGCGAGTAAGTCGTGAAGTAAAGGTTCGGGCGAATTACGTGTGATCTACGACCAGCAGAAGCTCGGCAGCTTCTTTGGTCGAGCCCTTGGCCATCAAAACGCCGAGGTTCGCGAAGGGGCTGAATCGGAGATCCCACAGATGCCTTTGTGTAGCGACGCTCCGACACCTCAATTGCCGTCCCGAAGGTGGCATTGCTCCACCCGCTCTCTATCCGCGTTAGGGTGCGCCGCGCGGCCCCGCATGGGATGATTGCATGCGCCTCTCGGGGTGCAGCGGCTATGCAAAATGCCACGCACCAGTCATGCGCTTAGGCAAACGGGAATGGCGACGTTCAAGGCGGCGCCACGTCGATGCGGGCGGGACGACGGGCGCATCGGAATCCGCCTCCCGCTCCCGCCTCCCTGCCTCCCTGCCTCCCTGCAACCCGCGTCAATCCTCAACGCCGGCGGACACCCTCGGAGCCTTTGTGCGACCGCGGCGAGCGCGACGCTCACCGTCTGACCTAGCGTCGCCCGCGACCTGAGGCTTGGTCGAATGCGGCTACCAACGCGCGCAACAGCTCAATCGGATCCGGGACGGCGCTTTGGGACGAGGGTGATGGCATCGGCGCGCTACGGATTCCCGTCTTCGAGAAGGCGACGGCCGTAGGTGCGCCGGGCCGTTCCCGCACGCGCGTGCCTATGCGACCTCGAGAATGTCTGACGCCTTTAATCTGTGATGCGGGCGAAGACGTCGATACGGTGCGAAGCGTTTGCAAGTGGTTGGCCCACCATTGCATCAGCTTGATGCGCTCGGGAAGCCACTGTGCCCGGTTATAGGCACCCCTGACGTCGTCTCTCTCTTCATGAGACAACTGCTTCTCGATGACATCCGAGTTCCATTCAGCCTCATTGGCGCATGTAGAAAACAAGGTCCGAAATCCGTGTGCGGTGGCAATGCCCCGATAGCCAAGGCGG
>CAVXZM010000024.1:0-52294 GCA_963766315.1 uncultured beta proteobacterium | reverse complement strand
GTGGCCGGGCTCGTTCGGCTTCGGAAAGGCGCGCGGCACGAAGACGCGCGCGTGGGCGCCGTAGTCGAACGGGCTGCCGAGGCGGACGACGCGCGCGTCGTCGAGCCCGGCGGGCTCGGTGAACCAGCTCAGGCGCTCGTCGTCGCCGAGCGTCGCCGAGGTGAAGATCCAGGCCTTGCTGCTCTTGGCCATCTGCTCGCGCAAGGCGGCGCGGATGTCGAGCGGCGACTCGACCAGCCGCGCCTGGTGCGCCAGCAGATCGATCCAGCGGATGTTGCCGCTCGCCGGCCGCGCGGCGAACTGCGCGGCGAGCTCGCCGAGCCGGGCGGCGCGCTCGGCGAGGCGGACGAAGTCGGGCGCGATCTCGCTCACCGTCTCGAGCGCGGCGCCGGCCGCGGCGGCGCTCTCGCCGACGCGCTCGCAGCGCGGCACGAAACGCATCGTCTCCGGAGCGCTCGGCCCAGCGCAGCTTGAGGCTGCCGCGGACGTCGCCGAGCGTGCCGCCGGCCGCCAGGCGCAGCTCGCGCGCCGCGTGGTCGGACGCGGCGGCGAGCTCCTGCCAGGGCGCCAGACCGCGCGCCTGCTGCAGGCCCGTGGCGAGCATGTCGCGCGCGAAGTCGATCAGCTGCGCCGAGCCGAGCGTCGTGCCGAGGAACTGGACGCCGGCCTCGGCGAGCTGATGCGCTTCGTCGAAGATCGCCAGCTCGACGCTCGGCAGCAGCTCGGCGACGCCGCTGTCGCGCAGCGTCATGTCGGCGAAGAAGAGGTGGTGGTTGACGACGACGATGTCGGCGAGCATCGCCTCGCGCCGCGCCTTCATGACGTGGCATTGGCGGTACTCGGGGCACTCGCTGCCGAGGCAGTTCTCGCGCGACGAGGTGACGAGCGGAATCACGCTGCTGCGCTCGTCGAGCCCTTCGAGCTCGGCGATGTCGCCGCTCGCGGTCGTCTGCGCCCAGGCCTCGACCTTGGCCAGCGCGCGCACCGCGAAGCGATCGGGCAGGTGCGCGTCGTGACGCGCCTGGCCGAGCCGATGCAGGCAAAGGTAGCTCGATCGGCCCTTGAGCAGCGCCACCGTCAACGGCAGCTTGAGCGCGTTGCGCAGGCGCGGCAGGTCGCGAACGAAGAGCTGGTCCTGCAGCGTCTTGGTGGCGGTGCTGAGCAGCGTGCGCGCGCCGCTCAGGAGCGCCGGGACGAGATAGGCGTAGGTCTTGCCGACGCCGGTGCCGGCCTCGACGACGAGCGCGCACTTGTCCTCGATCGCCGCGGCGACGGCGAGCGCCATCGCCAGCTGCACCTCGCGCTCGGCGTGATGCGGGTCGATCGCGGCGAGCGCGCCGCCGGCCGACAACGCGAGGTCGACCGCGCGCTCGAGCTCGCTCGCCTCAGGCCGCGACGCGGCGCCCGCGACCGTCATGCCGGCTGACGCGGGTCGAGCTCGGCTTCGATGCGCGTGATCCGGTCGCGCAGCAGGAGACGACGCTTCTTCAGACGACGCAACGTCAGGTCGTCGCTGGCTGCATCGAGCAGTGCGCGATCGATCAGGTTGTCGAGGTCCGCATGCTCCATTCGCAGTTCGATCAGCTGCCGCGGCAGGGAGTGCAGGTTGTCGTCCATGGACGCCGTGGACTCGCGACTAGTTCGCGGTTTTGGCCCTATTGGGGGGTGTCAAACCGATTATAGTTTTCGCCCATGAGCACCTCGAGCCTGGGCTACCGGCTGTCCGCGACGACCGGTATCCATCGCGGCGACCGCGCTTATCAGCAAGACCAGGTCCAGATCCTTCCCCACCAGCGCGTCCCCGGCTGCGTCATGGGCGTGCTCGCCGACGGCATGGGCGGCAAGAGCGGCGGACGCAAGGCGGCCGACCAGGTCATCCTCACCGCCCAGCAGCTGTTCGAGCGCTACGCGCCGAACCGCGACGATCCGACCGAGGCGCTCAAGCAGCTCGTCCTCGAGGCGCACCTGATGATCAAGCTGACGGCGATCACGTCGGAAGAAGAGCCGCACAGCACGATCGCGGCGTTCATGATCAGCCCGACGCGCGAATGCGATTTCGTTCACGCCGGCGATTCGCGCATCTATCACTTCCGCGCCGCCGAGATGGTGAGCCGCTCGATCGACCACTCGTACGTGCAGCGGCTGGTCGACGAGCGCCAGATCACCGAGGAAGAGGCGAACAGTCATCCGCAGTCGAACCTGCTCACCGGCTGCCTCGGCACGTTCCAGGACCCGCCGCTGTCGCAGAAGCACATCGACCGGCTCGAGATCGGCGACAGCGTGCTGTCGTGCAGCGACGGTCTCTGGCACTACTTCACGCCGCGCGAGCTCGGTGCCATCGTCCATGCGCTGCCGCCGCGCGAAGCGACCGAGATGCTGGTCGGCAAGGCGCGCCAGCGCGCGCGCGGATCGGGCGACAACCTGTCGCTGGCGCTGGTCCGGGTCGAGCAGCTCGGCTGAGAATCCTGCCGCGGCGCGGCCGGATTGGACGCGTCAGCCGCTCGCCGCCGAGGCCGGCGGCGGCACCGGCAACGAGCGCGCAGGCGGCTTCTCGCTCATTTGTCGCGTCGCCTTGTCGAGCACCTCCTCGCGGTGCTCGGCAGCGTTGCGCTGGCGCGCCTCGAATGCAGCGCGGTTGCGCGCCTCGTTCGCCTGGCGGACTTCGGCGCTTTCGGCGGAGCTTGGCTTCGAAGCCGCAGCGCTGGCGGCGCGCCGGTGGTCGGGACGGCAGAACCCAACGTCTTGCTCATGCTGGCGGCGCTGTCGCTCAGCCTCGCCGCGCGCGGCATGCCGTCGGACCGCGGCGCCGAGGCGGCCGGGGCGTGGACCGCCTGCTCGCGCTTGGCGTCCTCGGCCGCCTTCGCCGCAAGCTCGGCACTGCGCTCGGCGGTGCGCGCGCGCCGCCTCGCCTCGTCGAGCGCGAGCTGACGCGCCTTGAGCGCGTCGAGCCCGAGCCTGCGCTCGCGCTTGGCCTCGTCGACGCACGACGTGACGACGAAGCGCTGCACGCACTCGCGCTCGCGCTCCGCGTAGCGCGCTTCGATCGACGCCCGCTCGGCGGCGATCGATGCCCGCTCGGCGTCGTCGGCGCTTGCCGCCGTCGCCGGCGCCAGCGCGAACACGGCCAATGCCAGTCCGGCGCGCCGGCCGCGAGAGAGTCGTCCGAGCAGTTCATGTCAGCGTCGTGTCGACGGTGCGCCTCGCCTCGGCCAGGAACTCGGCCGAGCGCATCTCGCGCAAGCGCGAGACGGTGCGCGGAAACTCGTGCACCAGCGGCCCCTCGGTGTACAACGCCTCGGGCTCGACCGCCGCCGACATGATCAGCTTGACGCGCCGGTCGTAGAGGACATCGACCAGCCAGGTGAAGCGGCGCGCCTCGGAAGCGAGCCGCGGCGACATCTGCGGCACGCCCGAAAGCAGCAGCGTGTGGAACTGGGTCGCGAGCTCGAGGTAGTCGTTCTGCGAGCGCGGTCCGCCGCACAGCTGCCTGAAGTCGAACCAGACGACGCCGCCGGCGCGGCGCCGGGCGCGGATCTCGCGATGCTCGATCTTCAGCAGCGGGCTTTCGTCCTTGGCCTCGGCGAGGCGCTCGAAGGCATCGTTCATCGCCGCGTCGGCTTCGGGCCCGAGCGGCGTGTGGTACAGCTCGACGTCGAGCAGCGTCGACTGCCGGTAGTCGACCGCGCCGTCGACATTGACGACCTCGAGCTTGTCCTTCAGCAGCTCGATCGCGGGCAGGATGCGCTCGCGGTGCAGACCGTTCGGATAGAGGCCGTCGGGCGGAAAGTTGGAGGTCGTGACGATGCTGACGCGGTTGGCGAACAGCGATTCGAGCAGGCGATGCAGGATCATCGCGTCGGTGATGTCGGCGACGTGGAACTCGTCGAGGCAGATCAGGCGAAAGCGGCGCGCGATGCTCGCGCCGAGATGCTCGAGCGGGTCGCTGGTGCCGGTCATCTCGGACAGCTCGCGATGCACCTCGCGCATGAACTCGTGGAAATGCAGGCGGGTCTTCCTCTGCAGCGGCAGCGCGGTGAAGAAGCAGTCCATCAGGAAGCTCTTGCCGCGACCGACGCCGCCCCAGAGGTACACGCCGCGCGGGATCGGCGGGCGCGCGATCAGCTTGGTCAATGCGTTCGCGCGCCGCGCCTTGTAGTCGGCCCACTCGCTCTCGCAGCGTTCGAGCGAATCGAGCGCGCGCAGCTGCGCCGGGTCGGACTGGTAGCCGCGTTCAGCGAGCGTCTGCTCGTAGAGCTGGCGGACTCCCACTCAGCGGCTAGAAGTTGAGCGCCCGCTTGTCGACGGCCAGCGCGGCTTCCTTGGTCGCCTCGGAAAGGCTCGGGTGGGCGTGGCAGATGCGGCCGATGTCCTCGGCCGAAGCCTTGAACTCCATCGCCACGACCGCCTCCGAGATCAGCTCGGAGACCATCGGCCCGATCATGTGGACGCCGAGGATCTCGTCGCTCTTGGCGTCGGCGAGCACCTTGACGAAGCCGCTCGTGTCGCCGAGCGCGCGCGCCCGGCCGTTGGCCATGAACGGGAAGGTGCCGGCGCGGTACTCGCGCCCGGCGGCCTTCAGCTGCTGCTCGGTCTGGCCGACCCAGGCGATCTCGGGGCTGGTGTAGATCACCCACGGCACGGTGTTGAAGTCGACGTGGGGCTTTTGCCCGGCGATGCGCTCGGCGACCGCGACGCCCTCTTCCTCGCCCTTGTGCGCGAGCATCGGCCCGCGCACGACGTCGCCGATCGCCCAGACATTTTCCAGGTTGCTGCGGCAGTTGTCGTCGACGGCGACGAAGCCGCGCTCGTCGAGGGCGAGGCCGACCGCCTCGCCGTTCAGGCCGATGGTGTTCGGGATCGCGGCCGATCGAGACGATCAGCCGGTCGCACGACAGCGTCTGCGCCGCGCCGGCGCCGTCGGCATAGGCGACCGTCACGCCCGACGGCGCCCTGGTTGATCGCGCTGATCTTGGCGCCGAGGACGATCTTCAGCCCCTGGCGCGTGAACGTCTTCTGCGCCTCGGCGGCGACGCTCGTGTCGACCGCGCCGAGAAACGTCGGCAGCGCCTCGAGCACCGTGACCTCGGAGCCGAGGCGACGCCACACCGATCCCATCTCGAGGCCGATCACGCCCGAGCCGACGATGCCGAGCGTCTTCGGCACCGCGTCGATGGCGAGCGCGCCGTCGTTGGAGAGGATGTTCTCCTCGTCGAACGGCGCGCCAGGCAACGGCCTCGGATTCGAGCCGGTGGCGACGATGACGTGCTTGCCGGTGATCGTCTCGGCCTTGGCGCCAGCGACCGCGACCTGCCACGCGCCGCCCTCGGCGCGGCCGACGAACGAGCCGCGGCCGTGGAAGAACGCGACCTTGTTCTTCTTGAACAGATAGAGGATGCCGTCGTTGTTCTGCTTCACGACGGTCTTCTTGCGCGCCATCATCTTGGCGACGTCGATCGTCAGCTTGCCGACGACGATGCCGTGGTCGGCGAATTGGTGGCCGGCGTGCTCGTAGTTCTCCGACGACTGGAGCAGCGCCTTCGACGGAATGCAGCCGACGTTGGTGCAGGTGCCGCCCGGCGCCGGACCGCCCTTCTCGTTCTTCCACTCGTCGATGCAGGCGGTCGAAAAGCCGAGCTGCGCGGCGCGGATTGCGGCGATGTAGCCGGCCGGGCCGGCGCCGATGACGACGACGTCGAATGCGTTGGCGGTCGCCATGTCAGATGTCGAACAGCAATCGCGCCGGATCCTCGAGCGCTTCCTTCATCGCCACCAGGCCGAGCACGGCCTCGCGGCCGTCGATGATGCGGTGGTCGTACGACATCGCCAGGTAGTTCATCGGCCGGATCACGATCTGGCCGTTCTCGACCACGGCGCGGTCCTTGGTCGCGTGCACGCCGAGGATCGCCGATTGCGGCGGGTTGATGATCGGCGTCGACAGCATCGAGCCGAAGACGCCGCCGTTCGAGATCGAGAACGTGCCGCCGGTCAGGTCGTCGAGCGAGAGCTTGCCTTCGCCCGCCTTCTTGCCGAACTCGGCGATCTTCTTCTCGATGTCGGCAAAGCTCATCTGGTCGGCGTTGCGCAGGATCGGCACCACCAGGCCGCGCGGCGAGCCGACGGCGATGCCGATGTCGAAGTAGCCGTGATAGACGATGTCGTTGCCGTCGACCGAGGCGTTGATGATCGGATAGCGCTTCAGCGCCGCCACCGCCGCCTTGACGAAGAAGCTCATGAAGCCGATCTTGACGCCGTGCTCCTTCTCGAACTTCTCCTGGAAGCGCTTCCTCATCTCGATCACCGGCGCCATGTTGACTTCGTTGAACGTCGTCAGGATGGCGTTGGTCGATTGCGATTGCAGCAAGCGCTCGGCGATGCGGGCGCGCAGCCGGCTCATCGGCACGCGCTGCTCGGGCCGATCGCCGTAGTTCGGCGTCGGCATCGCCGGCACGGTCGGCAGCGGACGTGCCGGCGCGGCCGGAGGCGGCTCGCTGCGCGCAGGCTTGGACAGCGGCGCCGCGGCCGGGGCGCGGCCACCGGCTGCACCGGTGGCGGTTTCGCGCTCGCCGGCGTGGTGCTGCCGCTGGCCAGCGCTTCGAGCACGTCGCCCTTGGTGATGCGGCCGTCGCGGCCGGTGCCGGTGACCGATTGCGGCGCGACGTCGCGCTCGGCCATCAGCTTGGCGGCCGCCGGCATTGCCGGCGCGCTGGTGCTCTCGACCCGCGCCGCGACCTCGGGCGAAACGCCGGGCTTTTCGCCCGGCGCCGGCTCTGCCGGCGGCATGCTCTTGATCTGCATCGCCCCCGACACCGCCTCTTCGCCTTCGGTGTCGATCTTGGCGATGACCTCTTCGCTGATGCAGGTGTCGCCGTCGTTCTTGATGATCTGGGCGAGCACGCCCGCGGCCGGCGCCGGCACCTCGAGGACGACCTTGTCGGTCTCGATCTCGACCAGGATCTCGTCCATCTCGACCGCCTGGCCCGGCTTCTTCTTCCACTGCAGGAGGGTCGCCTCGGCGACCGACTCCGACAGTTGCGGAACCTTCACTTCGATCAATGACATCTCGTTCGCCTTGTTGTTCTCGCCCGCACCGCGCTCACTTGGAGAGGACGAAGCCCTTGAGCTTGGCGAAGGCCTGCTCGAGCAGCGCCTTCTGCTGTTCCTGGTGCAGGTGCGCGTAGCCCACCGCCGGCGATGACGACGGCGCGCGGCCGGCGTAGCCGAGGCGCTGGCCCTCGCTCATGTTCTCGTGGATGTAGTGCTGGACGAAGAACCAGGCGCCCTGGTTCTGCGGCTCGTCCTGGCACCAGACGATCTCGGTCGCGTTCGGGTACTTCTTCAGCTCGGCGGCGAACGCCTTGTGCGGGAACGGATAGAGCTGCTCGACGCGGATGATCGCGACGTCGGTCTTCTTCTCGGCGCGCGTCTTGACCAGGTCGTAGTAGACCTTGCCCGAGCAGGCGATCACGCGCTTGACCTTCTCGGCGTTGAGCTCGCTGCTCTGCTCGCCGATCACGGTCTTGAACTCGCCCTTGGTGAAGTCGGTGAGCGGCGAGGTCGCGTCCTTGGCGCGCAGCAGCGACTTCGGCGTCATGATGATCAGCGGCTTCCGGAACATGCGCACCATCTGCCGGCGCAGCACGTGGAAGATCTGGCTCGCCGAGGTCGGCTGCACGACCTGCATGTTGTTGTCGGCCGAGAGCTGCATGAAGCGCTCGATCCGCGCCGACGAGTGCTCCGGGCCCCTGCCCTTCGTAGCCGTGCGGCAGCATCAGCGTCAGGCCGTTGGCGCGGCCCCACTTGACCTCGCCCGAGGCGATGAACTGGTCGATGACGACCTGCGCGCCGTTGACGAAGTCGCCGAACTGCGCTTCCCAGATGACGAGCGTGTTCGGCTCGGCGCTGGCGTAGCCGTACTCGAAGCCGAGCACCGCCTCTTCCGAGAGCAGCGAGTCGATCACGACGAACGGCGCCTGGCCGTCGGCGACGTGCTGCAGCGGCGTGTAGGTGCCCTCGTCCCAGCGCTCGCGGTTCTGGTCGTGGAGCACGGCGTGGCGGTGCGTGAACGTGCCGCGCGCCGAATCCTCGCCCGACAGGCGCACCGCGTAGCCGCTTGCCACCAGCGAGGCGTAGGCGAGGTGCTCGCCCATGCCCCAGTCGACGCGCGCCTCGCCGCGGCCCATCGCAGCGCGGTCGGCGAGCACCTTCTCGACCAGCGGGTGGACCTTGAAGTTGGCCGGCACGGTCGTGATCCGCTCGGCCAGGCGCTTCAGCTCGGCGACCGGCAGCGCGGTGTCGGCGGCATCGGTCCACTTCTTGCCGAGGAACGGCGTCCAGTCGACCGCGTACTTGCTCTTGTAGTTGGTGAGCACCGGGTCGTAGCTGCTCTTGCCGGCGTCGAGCGCGGCGCGGGTCGCCTTGACCATCGCGTCGGGGCCGTCGGCGGGCAACACGCCCTGGGCGACCAGCTTGTCGCCGTAGAGCTTGCGCGTTCCCGGATGCGCCGCGATCTTCTTGTACATCAGCGGCTGCGTCAGCGCCGGCGTGTCCTGTTCGTTGTGGCCGAGCTTGCGGAAGCAGACGATGTCGACGACCACGTCCTTGTTGAACTCCTGGCGATAGTCGAGCGCGAGCTGGCTGCACAGAACCACGGCCTCGGGATCGTCGCCGTTCACGTGCAGCACCGGCGCCTCGATCATCTTGACGACGTCGGTGCAGTAGAGCGTCGAGCGCGAGTCGCGCGGGTCCGAGGTGGTGAAGCCGATCTGGTTGTTGATGACGATGTGGACCGTGCCGCCGGTGTAGTAGCCGCGCGTCTGCGCCAGCGCCAGCGTCTCCATCACGACGCCCTGGCCGGCGAACGCGGCGTCGCCGTGGACGATGACCGGCAGCACCGTGTCGCCCTCGGCGTCGCCGCGCCGGTCGAGGCGCGCCTTGACCGAGCCCTCGACGACCGGGTTGACGATCTCGAGGTGCGACGGGTTGAACGACAGGCTCAGGTGGACCGGGCCGCCCGGCGTCGTGATGTCGCTCGAGAAGCCCTGGTGGTACTTGACGTCGCCCGAGGGCAGGTTTTCCGGCGCCGTGTGGTCGAACTCGGCGAACAGGTCCTTCGGCATCTTGCCGAGCGTGTTGACCAGCACGTTGAGGCGGCCGCGGTGCGCCATGCCGATGACGATCTCCTGGACGCCCTTGTCGCCGGCGCGCTGGACGAAGGTGTCCATCGAGGCGATGAAGCTCTCGCCGCCTTCGAGCGAGAAGCGCTTCTGGCCGACGTACTTGGTGTGCAGGTAGCGCTCGAGTCCCTCGGCCGAGGTCAGGCGGTCGAGGACGTGGACCTTCTGGTCGGGCGTGAACGTCGGCTTGGAGCGGATCGCCTCGAGCCGCTGCTGCCACCAGCGCTTCTCGGTCGGCTCGGTGCAGTGCATGTACTCGGCGCCGATCGTGCCGCAGTAGGTCTCGCGCAAGGCCTGCACGATCTCGCGCAAGGTCATGTCCTCGGCGGTCGTGAAGTAGGTGTTGGTGGCGCTGAACGCCATGTCCATGTCGGCCTCGGTGAGGTCGTAGAACGCCGGCTCGAGCTCGGGGATCTTCGGCCGTTCCTGGCGCTTCAGCGGGTCGAGGTCGGCCCAGCGCGAGCCGAGGATCCGGTAGGCGGCGATCAGCGACTGGACGTGGACTTGCTTTCGCGCGATCGCCAGCTCTTCGCCGGAAGCGCGGTTGCCGAAGGCATTGGCCTTGGCGCGCTGGGCGAACGATTCGACGACCGGGGCGTGCGCCATGTCGCGCGCGCGCGAGCCGTCGGTGGCGGGGACGTTTTGCAGCGCATCGAAGTAGGCGCGCCACTTGTCGGGCACGGAGCCCGGGTTGTCGAGGTAGGCCTCGTACAGCTCCTCGACGTACGGCGCGTTGCCGCCGAACAGGTACGAGTTCGCCCTGTTTTCCTGCATCATTTCGCTCACCTTTCGCACCGGCTTCCGGCGCTGCAGTGGGTTTGGAACCTTCCGCACGCCCGGCTTCGCCGGAGTGCGGACTAGCGACCCGGCCGGCATGCGCACCGGCGAACGGGAAGGACCTAGATCACGATCGACTGTAGCACTCGCGCATGCCAGCTACGTGACGAGGGTCGATCGTGGCGACGCCAACTTCGCACGCGCCGCGTCGTATTCGCGCGCCAGCCGCGCGACCAGCTCGCGCGCCGGAACGACCGCGCTTGATCGCGCCGATGCCCTGGCCGCAGCCCCAGATGTCCTTCCACGCCTTGCGCGCGTCGCCGCCGAAGTTCATCTTGGTCGGATCGCTCTCGGGCAAGGCGTCGGGATCGAGCCCGGCGGCGCGGATCGAGCCCTTGAGGTAGTTGCCGTGCACGCCGGTGAAGAGGCTCGAGTAGACGATGTCGTCGCTCGAGCTGGCGACGATCATCTGCTTGTAGGCATCGGCGGCGCGCGCCTCTTCGGTGGCGATGAATGCCGAGCCGACGTAGGCGAAGTCGGCGCCCATCGCCTGCGCCGCGAGGACCGCGCCGCCGCTGGCGATCGCGCCCGACAGCGCGATCGGCCCGTCGAACCATTCGCGGATCTCGGCGACCAGCGCGAACGGGCTCTTCACGCCCGCATGGCCGCCGGCGCCGGCCGCGACCGCGATCAGGCCGTCGGCGCCCTTCTCGATCGCCTTCTTGGCGAAGGTGTTGTTGATGATGTCGTGCAGGACGATCCCGCCCCAGCCGTGGACGGCGTCGTTGAGGTCGGTGCGCGCGCCGAGCGAGGTGATGACGATCGGCACCTTGTACTTGGCGCACGACGCCGAGGTCGTGCTCGAGCCGGTCGTTGCTCTTGTGGACGATCTGGTTGATCGCGAACGGCGCCGCCGGCCGCTCGGGGTGCGCCCGGTCGTAAGCGGCGAGCGCCTCGGTGATCTCGGCCAGCCACTCGTCGAGCTGCTCGGCCGGGCGCGCGTTGAGCGCCGGCATCGAACCGACGACGCCGGCGGTGCACTGGGCGATGACGAGCTTGGGGTTGCTGATGATGAAGAGCGGCGAGCCGATGATCGGCAAGGGCAGGTTGCGCAGGACGGCAGGCAGCGGCATCAGGTTCCCTGTTCAGGATGTGGGCGCAGATCAGAACGCTTCGAGCGCCATCGCCGTGACGCTTTCGGCGCCCTCGACGATCGCGTCGCGCTCGCCGGGCGCCTTGCCGAGCAGGTGCTCGGCGTAGAAGCGCGCGGTCACGATCTTGGCCTTGAGGAACTCGACATCGCCGTCGCCGGCGGCGAGCAGGCGTTCCGCGGCGAGCAGCGCGCGCGCCATCTGCCAGCCGGCCATGACGTTGCCGGCGAGCATCAGATACGGCACCGAGCCGGCGAACACGGCGTTGGGATGCTCCTTGCTCTCGGCGACGACGAAGGCGACGACCTGTTCGAACGCCTCGCGCGCGGCACGCAGCCGCTTGGCCATCGAGCGCGCCGCGTCGCTCTTGCTTGCGCCGAGTTCGGCCTCGGTCGCGGCGATCTGCGCGGCGATCGCCTTCGCGACCCGGCCGCCGTCGCGCGCCGTCTTGCGGCCGACCAGGTCGTTGGCCTGGATCGCGGTCGTGCCTTCGTAGATCGTCAGGATGCGGGCATCGCGCAGGTACTGCGCGGCGCCGGTCTCCTCGATGAAGCCCATGCCGCCGTGCACCTGCACGCCCAGGCTCGCGACCTCGATGCTCATCTCGGTGCTGTAGCCCTTCACCAGCGGCACCATGAACTCGTAGAACGCCTGGTTCTGCTTCTTCGCCTCGGCGTCTTCGCTGTGGTGCGCGGCGTCGGATGCCGCCGCGGCGACCAGCGCCAGCGCGCGGCAGCCCTCGGTGTAGGCGCGCATCGTCATCAGCATGCGGCGCACGTCGGGGTGATGGATGATGGTCGCGCTGCCCGCAACCGAGCCGTCGACCGGGCGCGACTGGACGCGCTCCTTGGCGAACGCCGCCGCCTGCTGGTAGGCACGCTCGGCAACCGCGATGCCCTGCATGCCGACCGCGTAGCGCGCCGCGTTCATCATGATGAACATGTACTCGAGGCCGCGGTTCTCCTGGCCGACCAGCGTGCCGATCGCGCCCGGACCGTCGAGGCCCGTGCCGCCCTGGTCGCCGAACTGCAGCACCGCCGTCGGGCTCGCCTTGATGCCGAGCTTGTGCTCGATGCTCACGCACCAGGCGTCGTTGCGCGCGCCGAGCGAGCCGTCGGCGTTCACCAGGAACTTGGGCACGATGAACAGGCTGATGCCCTTGACGCCCTCGGGCGCGCCGGCAACGCGGGCCAGCACCAGATGGACGATGTTCTCGGCCATGTCGTGCTCGCCGTAGGTGATGAAGATCTTGGTGCCGAAGATCTTGTAGCGGCCGTCGCCGAGCGGCTCGGCGCGGGTGCGCACCAGCGCCAGGTCGGAGCCGGCCTGCGGCTCGGTGAGGTTCATCGTGCCGGTCCACTCGCCCGAGATCATCTTCGGGATGAACCGGTCCTGCTGCTCGCGGTGCCGGCGGTGAGCAGCGCCTCGATCGCGCCGTCGGTCAGCAGCGGGCACAGCGAGAAGCTGAGGTTGGCGCTGTTGATCATCTCGATGCACGCCGCGCCGATCGTCTTCGGCAGGCCCTGCCCGCCGAAGTCGCCGGGATGCTGCAAGCCCTGCCAGCCGCCCGCGCCGAACTGGCGAAAGGCATCCTTGAAGCCGGGCGTCGTCGTCACCACGCCGTCCTTGAACGTCGACGGGTTGACGTCGCCTTCGCGGTTCAGCGGCGCGAGCACCTCCTGGCTGAAGCGGGCGCACTCCTCGAGCACGGCCTGGGCCGTGTCGAGGCCGGCCTCCTCGAAGCCCGGCAGCTGCGCGACCGCCTCGAGGTCGGCCAGCTCCTTCATGCAGAACAGCATGTCCTTCACGGGCGCGATGTAGCTCATGGCTTTCCTCTGCCAAGAACAGTGCGACGCCGCGACGGCGGCGTCGAGCAAAGCCCGTCGGCCGATCAGTCGGTGACGGGCCGGGCCGGGCCGGCAGCGCTCAGAGCGCGGCGACGAGCTCGGGGATGGCGGTGAACAGGTCCTGGACGAGGCCGTAGTCGGCGACGCTGAAGATCGGCGCCTCCTCGTCCTTGTTGATCGCGACGATGACCTTCGAGTCCTTCATGCCGGCCAGGTGCTGGATCGCGCCGGAGATGCCGATGGCGATGTAGAGCTGCGGCGCGACGATCTTGCCGGTCTGGCCGACCTGCCAGTCGTTGGGCGCATAGCCGGCGTCGACCGCGGCGCGGCTGGCGCCGAGCGCGGCGCCGAGCTTGTCGGCGAGCGGCGTCAGCACCTCGTTGAACTTCTCGCTCGAGCCGAGCGCGCGCCCGCCGGAGACGATGATCTTGGCCGCGGTCAGCTCGGGCCGGTCGTTCTTGGCGATCTCGGCGCCGACGAAGGTCGCCTTGCCCGGGTCGGCGACCGGCGTCACCGCTCTCGACCGCGGCCGAGCCGCCGGTCGCGCGAGCGCGGGTCGAAGCCGGTGGTGCGCACGGTGATGACCTGCACCGGGTCGAGGCTTTGCACCGTGGCGATCGCGTTGCCGGCGTAGATCGGACGCTCGAAGGTGTCGGGCGCGATCACCTTGGTGATGTCGGAGATCTGGCCGACGTCGAGCTTGGCGGCGACGCGCGGCGCGATGTTCTTGCCGATGCCGTCGCGGCGAAGAGGATGTGGCTGTAGCCGGCGGCGAGCGCGAGCACCTGCGCGGCGACGTTTTCGGCCAGGCCGTGCGCGAACATCTCGGCATCGGCGTGCAGCACCTTGGCGACGCCGCCGATCGCCGCGGCTGCGGCGGCGGCGCCGGCGAGCCGGAGCCGGCGACCAGCACGTGGACCTCGCCGCCCATCTGGGCCGCGGCGGTGACGGTGTTGAGGGTCGCCGGACGAACGCCGGCGTTGTCGTGCTCGGCGATGACGAGAGTCTTGTGCTCGGCCATGTCAGATCACCTTCGCTTCGGTCTTCAGCTTGGCGACGAGCGCCGCCACGTCGGGCACCTTGACGCCGGCGCCGCGCTTGGGCGGCTCGCTGACCTTGAGCGTCTTCAGGTGCGGCTTGACGTCGACGCCGAGGTCGGCCGGCTTGAAGATGTCCAGCTGCTTCTTCTTCGCCTTCATGATGTTGGGCAGCGTCACGTAGCGCGGCTCGTTCAGGCGCAGGTCGGTGGTGACGACCGCGGGCAGCTTGATCCTGAGCGTCTCGAGGCCGCCGTCGACCTCGCGCGTGACGTTGGCGTTGCCGTCGGCCATCTCGACCTTCGACGCGAACGTCGCCTGCGGCAGGTCGGCGAGCGCGGCCAGCATCTGGCCGGTCTGGTTGCAGTCGTCGTCGATCGCCTGCTTGCCGAGGATGACGAGGCCCGGCTGCTCCTTGTCGACCAGCGCCTTCAGCAGCTTGGCGACCGCGAGCGGCTGGAGCTCGTCGTCGGTCTGGACCAGGATCGCCCGATCGGCGCCGATCGCCATCGCCGTGCGCAGCGTCTCCTGGCACTGCTGGACGCCGCACGAGACCGCGATCACTTCGGTGACGACGCCCTTCTCCTTCAGGCGCACGGCTTCCTCGACGGCGATCTCGTCGAACGGATTCATGCTCATCTTGACGTTGGCGATGTCGACGCCGGTGCCGTCGGACTTGACGCGCACCTTGACGTTGTAGTCGACGACGCGCTTGACGGGGACGAGAACCTTCATCGAGCGGCTCCTGCCAGCGAGGGATCAATCGAACGGTCGTGCTATTTTAGCCACCGCCATCGCCGGCTCCCGTTTTCGCCCTCCTCCGATCGCGGCGTCGCCGCCGCGTTCAGCAGGTCAGGGCGCCGAGCTCGCACTCGCAGCGCGCACCGGCGAGACGCCGCTAGCGGACGAGGTTGCCGCGTTCGCGCTCGCCACCGCTGCTGCGCCGCTGGCCGGCGGCGCTTGGACGATGGCGCTCACCGGCCGCGGCGGCAACCGGTCGTCGCAGAAGAACTGCACCTCGGCCGTCTGGATGCTGAACAGATGCCACGCCGACGACTGCCCGACGTTGATCACGGCGCGCTTGCCCTGGGCGTCGCAGAACTCGTTCGCGCGGGCGATGCCGCGCGTCTTGATGTCGACGTCCGTCGGATTGCCGCCGCCGGCGTTGGTGCGCACGCGGTAGGCGTTGGGGCCGGTCTTCACGACCTCCGAGGGAGTCGAGCAGGCGGCGAGCGCCACCACGAGGATCCCGGTCAAGGCTTTCATGCTGTTCCTGTTCTGCTCGACGCCATCACCCCGCCGAGACCACGCGACGCGCGGTTTCACTGCGGCTGGTACCCGGGGCGGGATTCGAACCCGCAAGCTGTGTAGCCACGGGTTTTAAGCCCGCTGCGTCTACCGATTTCGCCACCCGGGTCCGGTCTTCTCAATGTAATGGTCGCGGCTGTCCAGGTGCACAGCGGGCGGCATCATAGTCGTGCGCAATTCGCGCCGACGCGCACTCGTATGCAGCGGTGAGCCGGGCCGCATCGGCGCCCGTATTGGACACAGATCTCACCGAATGACACGCCTCGCGCAAACGACGAAGCCCGCCGAAGCGGGCTGGGTCCGGATTCACGCCATGAGGGTTGGAGGCGCGGGCCGGAGTCGAACCGACCTACTCGGATTTGCAATCCGGTGCATAACCGCTTTGCTACCGCGCCGTCATCAGTGCCTCGCGGGACAGAGATCCCGACGAAGCCGACTCGATGAAAAAGGGAAGCCTCGGCTTCCCTTTTCATTGTCCTTGGAGCGGGAGAAGAGTCTCGAACTCTCGACCTCAACCTTGGCAAGGTTGCGCTCTACCAACTGAGCTACTCCCGCGTCGTTCGCCCTTGCCTTTCAGCCCGAGCGACGCGGCCGCAAGTATAGCGGCATCGCGCCGTCCCCGCCCTCGACGGTGGACGGCGCGCGCGCAACCTCAGTGCGTCAGGACGTCGCCGACCGGAGGCGGCACCGCCGTGGTCGTCGTCGCCGCGGCGCCCGCTTCGGCCGGCTTCGCCGGCTCCTCGTCGGGCAGCGCCTGCGGCGCGCGCTCGAGCGCGATCTCGAGCACGCGGTCGATCCACTTGACCGGAACGATCTCGAGGTGATTCTTCACGTTCTCGGGAATGTCCTGCAGGTCCTTGACGTTCTCCTCGGGGATGAGGACGGTCTTGATGCCGCCGCGGCGCGCCGCGAGCAGCTTTTCCTTCAGGCCGCCGATCGCCGTGACCTCGCCGCGCAGCGTGATCTCGCCGGTCATCGCGACGTGCGCGCGCACCGGAATGCCGGTGAGCGCCGAGACGAACGCGGTCGTCATCGCCGCGCCCGCGCTCGGCCCGTCCTTGGGCGTCGCGCCGTCGGGCACGTGGATGTGGATGTCGCGCTTCTCGAACATCTCGTCCTTGATGCCGAGCCGGCGGCGCGGCTGCGCACGACCGAGCGCGCGGCCTCGACCGACTCCTTCATCACGTCGCCGAGCTAGCCGGTGCGGATGATGTTGCCCTTGCCGGGCATCACCGCCGCCTCGATCGTCAGCAGGTCGCCGCCGACCTCGGTCCACGCCAGGCCGACGACCTGGCCGACCTGGTTTTCCTTCTCGGCCTGACCGTAGTCGTGCTTGCGCACGCCCAGGTAGTCGTTGAGGTTGTCCTCGGTGACGACGACCTTGTCGGTCACCTGCTTGAGCTGGATCGCCTTGACGACCTTGCGGCAGATCTTGGCGATCTCGCGCTCGAGCGAGCGCACGCCGGCTTCGCGCGTGTAGTAGCGGACGATGCCGCGCACCGCCGACTCGGTGACTTCCATCTCCTCGGCCTTGACGCCGTTGTTCTTCTGCTGCTTGGGCAGCAGGTAGCGCAGCGCGATGTTGACCTTCTCGTCCTCGGTGTAGCCCGAGAGGCGGATGACTTCCATCCGGTCGAGCAGCGCCGGCGGGATGTTCATCGAGTTCGAGGTCGCGATGAACATCGTGTCCGACAGGTCGAAGTCGACCTCGACGTAGTGGTCGCTGAAGGTGTGGTTCTGCTCCGGGTCGAGCACTTCCAGCAGCGCCGACGACGGATCGCCGCGGAAGTCCATGCCGAGCTTGTCGATCTCGTCGAGCAGGAACAGCGGATTGCGGGTGCCGATCTTGGTCAGCGACTGCAGCACCTTGCCCGGCATCGAGCCGATGTAGGTGCGGCGGTGGCCGCGGATCTCGGCCTCGTCGCGAACGCCGCCGAGCGCCATGCGGACGAACTTGCGGCCGGTGGCGCGCGCGACGCTCTGGCCGAGCGAGGTCTTGCCGACGCCCGGAGGCCCGACCAGGCACAGGATCGGCGACTTCATCTTGTCGACGCGCTGCTGCACCGCGAGGTACTCGAGGATGCGGTCCTTGACCTTGTCGAGGCCGTAGTGGTCCTCGTCGAGCACCTGCGCCGCGAACGCGCAGGTCCTGCTTGATCTTGGTCTTCTTCGCCCAGGGCAGGTTGACCAGCGTGTCGATGTAGTTGCGAACGACCGTCGCTTCGGCCGACATCGGCGACATCAGCTTGAGCTTCTTGAACTCGGCGTCGGCCTTCTTCCGCGCCTCCTTCGGCATCTTGGCGGCGATGATCTTCTTCTCGAGCTCCTCCATGTCGGCGCCTTCTTCGCCGTCGCCGAGCTCCTTCTGGATCGCCTTGACCTGCTCGTTGAGGTAGTACTCGCGCTGGCTCTTTTCCATCTGCCGCTTGACGCGGCCGCGGATGCGCTTCTCGACCTGCAGGATGTCGACCTCGTGCTCGAGCTGCTCGAGCAGCTTCTCGAGCCGCTTGTCGACGTCGACGAGGTCGAGCACCGACTGCTTGTTCTCGAGCTTCAGCGGCAGATGCGCCGCGATCGTGTCGGCCAGCCGGCCCGGCATCGTCGATACCCGCGATCGAGGTCAGGATCTCGGGCGGGATCTTCTTGTTGAGCTTGACGTACTGGTCGAACTGCTGCGTCACGGCGCGACGCAGGGCTTCGACCTCGCTCTTCTGCTCGGTCTCGGGCGGCACCGGCGTGACTTCGGAGACGAAGTACTCGCCGTTGTCGGTGACGCTGTGCGTGGTCGCGCGCTGCACGCCCTCGACCAGCACCTTCACCGTGCCGTCGGGCAGCTTCAGCATCTGCAGGATCGACGAGACGCAGCCGACCTCGAACATGTCGTCGGGCTTGGGCTCGTCCTTGCCGGCGGCCTTCTGCGCGACCAGCATGATCTGGCGACCCGCCTCCATCGCGACTTCGAGCGCCTTGATCGACTTGGGACGGCCGACGAACAGCGGAATGACCATGTGCGGGAAGACGACGACGTCGCGCAGCGGCAGCAACGGCAGCGTGATCTTCTCGGCAGGCAAAACGGGATGACCGGACATGGGGACCTCTCTTTCTCAGCCGATGTGAGGCTCGAGACAGCGATTAAAAGGGGCGGCGCGGAGGCTGGCGCCGGCAAAGAACCTGCCCGAACGGGGAGCGCCGGGCGCGTCGGCCATCAGGCGCTGAACTTGGCCGGCTCTCGATACACGAGCAAGGGCTTGGCTTCGTCCTGGATCGTGTGCTCGTCGAGCACGACCTTGGCGACGCCGTCGAGCGTCGGCAGCTCGAACATGGTGTCGATCAGCGACTGCTCCATGATCGAGCGCAGGCCGCGGGCGCCGATCTTCCTGCGCCAGCGCCTTCTTGGCGATCGCCGCCAGCGCCGACGGCCGGATCTCGAGCTCGACGCCGTCCATCGCGAAGAGCTTCTGGTATTGCTTGACGAGCGCGTTCTTCGGCTCGGTGAGGATGCGAACGAGTGCGTCGTCGGTCAGCTCGCCGAGCGTCGCGACGACCGGCAGGCGGCCGACGAGCTCGGGAATCAGGCCGAACTTGATCAGGTCTTCCGGCTCGACCTCGCGGAAGATCTCGGAGACGCGCTTCTCGGACTTGGTGTGAACCGTCGCGCCGAAGCCGATGCCCGACTTTTCGGAGCGGTTCTGGATCACCTTCTCGAGGCCGTCGAACGCGCCGCCGCAGATGAACAGGATGTTGGTCGTGTCGATCTGCAGGAAGTCCTGGTTCGGGTGCTTGCGGCCGCCTTGCGGCGGCACCGAAGCCATCGTTCCCTCGACCAGCTTCAAGAGCGCCTGCTGCACGCCCTCGCCCGAGACGTCGCGCGTGATCGACGGGTTGTCGGCCTTGCGCGAGATCTTGTCGATCTCGTCGATGTAGACGATGCCGCGCTGCGCCTTCTCGACGTCGTAGCCGCAGTTCTGGAGCAGCTTCTGGATGATGTTCTCGACGTCCTCGCCGACGTAGCCGGCTTCGGTCAGCGTCGTCGCGTCGGCGATCACGAACGGCACGTTGAGGAGGCGCGCGAGTGTCTGCGCGAGCAGCGTCTTGCCGGAGCCCGTCGGCCCGATCAGCAGGATGTTGCTCTTCGAGAGCTCGATCTCGTCCTTGGTCCGGCTCATGTGCTTGAGCCGCTTGTAGTGGTTGTAGACCGCGACCGAGAGCGTGCGCTTGGCGACTTCCTGGCCGATCACGTACTGGTCGAGGCTGGCCTTGATCTCGCTCGGGATCGGCAGATCGGACTTGGCGGCCTTGGCGTCGCCGGCGTCGACCGGTACTTCATCACGGATGATGTCGTTGCACAGCTCGATGCACTCGTCGCAGATGAACACCGACGGGCCGGCGATGAGCTTCTTCACCTCGTGCTGGCTCTTGCCGCAGAACGAGCAGTAAAGAACCTTTTCGCTCGAGGAACCTTTTTTCTCGGCCATGTAAGTCGCTTAGGAGGCGGCGGCCAACGGGGACGCGAAAACAATCATAGTGGAAAAGAAAACGGGCCCTTCACCCGGAGAAAGGCCCCGTTCGGCGTGTTGTTGCGGTCCCACGCGCCGGCCCGAAGGTCGGCACTTTTGCGCGCTCGGCGCCGGATCAGCGCGGCGCGGCTGCCGGCGCGTTGCGCGACGTCAGCACCTGGTCGATCAGGCCGTAGGCCTTCGACTCTTCCGGATCCATGAAGAAGTCGCGCTCCATGTCGGCGCGGATCTTCTCGATCGGCTGGCCGGTGCGCTCGGCGTAGATCTTGTTGAGCTGCTCGCGCGTCTTCAGAATCTCGCGGGCGTGGATCTCGATGTCGGTCGCCTGGCCCTGCGCGCCGCCCGACGGCTGGTGGATCATGACGCGCGAGTTCGGCAGCGCCATGCGCTTGCCCTTGGCGCCGGCCATCAGCAGGAACGAGCCCATGCTCGCCGCGATGCCCATGCACATGGTCGAGACGTCGGGCTTGACGAACTGCATCGTGTCGTAGATCGACAGGCCCGCGCTGACCGAGCCGCCGGGCGAGTTGATGTAGAGGTGGATGTCCTTGTCGGGGTTCTCGCTCTCGAGGAAGAGCATCTGCGCGACCACCAGGTTGGCGGTCTGGTCGGTCACCGGGCCGACCAGGAAGATCAGCCGCTCGCGCAGCAGCCGGCTGTAGATGTCGTAGGCGCGCTCGCCGCGGCCCGATGTCTCGATGACGATCGGCACCATGCCCAGACCTTGAGTTTCCAGCGCGCTCATTTCACTTCCCCGTTCGCTTCGATGGTCGACATATCGGGGCCGATTATGTGGTCGGCAAGGCAGCGCTTCGCGACGTGCGGCCTGCCCGATCGGACAGCCGCGCATCAGCCCGCCATCAGCTCGTCGAAGGGAACGTTCTTGGCCGTCGACTTGGCGCGCTCGAGGACGTACGCGGCGACGTTGTTCTCGACCACGATCGCCTCGACCTCGGCCATCCGGTTGCGATCGCTCAGGTACCAGCGCATCACCTCGCTCGGCTTCTCGTAGCTCTGCGACAGCTCCTCGATGTGCGCCTGCAGCTGCTCCGGCTTGGCCTGCAGGTTCTGGCTGCGCACCAGCTCGGCGACGACCAGGCCGAGGCGGACGCGCCGCTCGGCCTGCGCCTGGAACATCTCGGGCGGGAGCGCTGCGTTCTCGGCGTCCTTCATGCCGCGCTTCTTCAGGTCGGCGCGCATCTGCTCGATCATCCGCTCGGTTTCACCGGCGACGAGCGCCTTCGGCACCTCGAGCTCGGCCGCCTTGACGAGCGCGTCCATCACGCTCGCCTTGTTGCGCGCCTGGACCCGGAACTTGACCTCGCGCTCGAGGTTCTTGCGCACGTCGGCGCGCAGCGCCTCGACCGTGCCGCCGGCGATGCCGAGCGCCTTGGCGAGCGACTCGTCGATCGGCGGCAGATGCTGGGCCTCGATCTTCTTCAGCGTGACGACGAAGTCGGCTTCCTTGCCCGCGACGTCCTTGCCCTGGTAGTCGGCCGGGAACTGGAGCGGGAAGGTCTTCGAGTCGCCGGCCTTCATGCCGCGGACCGCGTTGTCGAACTGGGCCAGCATCTGGCCCTCGCCGATCACGAACTGGAACGCCTCGGCCTTGCCGCCGTCGAACGGAACGCCGTCGACGGTGCCGGCGAAGTCGATCGTCACCCGGTCGCCCTCGGCCGCGCCTTCGCTGGCCGGCCGCTGCTGATAGGTGCGGCGCTGCTTCCGCAGGATCTCGATCGTCTTGTCGACCGCTTCGTCGCCGACCTCGGTCGTGACGCGCTCGACCTCGGCCTGCGGCCAGTTCGCCGATCTTCACGTCGGGATAGACCTCGAAGGTGGCGTCGAAGGCGACCTCGCCTTCGGGCGCTTCGGCCTTCTCGGTGATCCGCGGCGGCCCGGCGACGCGCAGCTTGGCTTCGTTCACCGCCTGCGAGAAGACCTGGCCGACCTTGTCGTTGAGGACTTCGCTGTGCACCGAGTAGCCGTAGCGCTGCGAGACGACGCTCATCGGCACCTTGCCGGGCCGAAAGCCGTCGGCGCGGACGGTGCGCGAGAGCCGGCGCAGGCGCGACTCGACTTCCGAGGCGATCGTCGACGCCGGCACCGACAGCGTGATGCGGCGCTCGAGCTTGTCGAGGGTTTCAACGTGGACCGACATGTTCTGCTTTCTATGAACCTGGTGCGCGGGGTCGGACTCGAACCGACACGCCGGTGAAGGCGTCAGGACCTAAACCTGGTGCGTCTACCAATTTCGCCACCCGCGCGGATGAATGTGAGAGGAACAGCGGGTCGCTGGGCGACCGCTTGAAGGGGGCCTGGGTAGGGCCTTGGACAGCCCGCTAGTTTACCGGCCCGCGGCGCCGCGCCGAAGCCCGGCTGCCGACGTGTCCTCGCCGCCGTGGAGAATCGGGCCGGTGAGCGTCGATCACTACGAGAACTTTCCGGTTGCCTCCTGGCTCTGCCCGCCGGCGCTGCGCCCGCCGATCGTCGCGATCTACCGTTTCGCGCGCACCGCCGACGACATCGCCGACGAAGGCGACGCGACGCCGGCCGAGCGCGTCGCCGACCTGGACGCGTTCCGCGCCGACCTGCTCGCCGTCGCCGCGGCGCGCGCGCCGTCGCCGCGCTGGCCCGAGGTCTTCGCGCCGCTCGCCGCGGCCATCGCCGGGCATCGCCTGCCGCTGCCGCTGCTCGGCGATCTGCTCGACGCATTTCGGCAGGACGCGCTGCAGACGCGCTACGACGATCGGGCGCAGCTGCTCGACTACTGCCGGCGCTCGGCGAACCCGATCGGCCGGCTGCTGCTCCATCTTTACGGCGTCGACGACACCGCGTTCGCTGGCCCGCTCGGACGCGATCTGCACGGCGCTGCAGCTCGCCAACTTCTGGCAGGACCTCGGCCTCGACGCGAGCCGCGGCCGGCTCTACGTGCCCGCCGCCGACGCGGCGCGCCACGGCGTCGCCAGCGAGGAGCTTCTCGCGCGCCGCGACAGCGAGCGGGTGCACGCGCTCGTCGGCGAGCTCGTCGCCTGGGCGCGCGCGCTGATGCTGTCGCGGCGCGCCGCTGGTCCATGCGATCCCCGGCCGTGCCGGCTGGGAGCTGCGCCTGGTCGTGCAGGGCGGGCTGCGCGTCCTCGAGCGGATCGACCGACTCGGCGGCGCGACCTTGCTGACGCGGCCGGCGCTCGGCTGGCGCGACGCGCCCGCCATCGCCTGGCGCGCGCTCGCGATGCGCGCCCGACCCGAGGCCGACGCCGCATCCGCGCCATCGCCCGGCACCGACCGCTCGTAACGACGATGGCCGTTTCGCCCGAGCAGTACGTGCAGGACAAGGCGGCCGCCAGCGGCTCGAGCTTCTACTACGCGTTCCTCTTCCTCGCCCCGCCGCGGCGCGCTGCGATCACCGCCTTCTACGCTTTCTGCCGCGAGGTCGACGACGTCGCCGACGAGGTCAGCGACCCGGGCGTCGCGGCGACCAAGCTCGCCTGGTGGCGCAGCGAGGTCGGCGCCGCCTTCGCCGGCCGGCCGAGCCATCCGGCGATGCTCGCGCTCATGCCGCACACCGCCGCCTTCGGCATCGAGCAGCGGCACCTGCTGGCGGTGATCGACGGCTGCCAGATGGACCTCGACCAGTCGCGCTTCCTCGACTATCCCGGGCCTGGCGAAGTACTGCGATCTCGTCGCCGGCGTCGTCGGCGAGGTCGCGGCCAACATCTTCGGCCGCGAGCTGGCCTCGACCGTCGACTACGCGCATCGGCTCGGCCTGGCGATGCAGCTCACCAACATCATCCGCGACGTCGGCGACGACGCGCGGCGCGGCCGCATCTACCTGCCGCTGGACGAGCTGAAGCGGTTCGACGTCAAGGCCGCCGAGCTGCTCGAGCGTCGCTACAGCGACCGCTTCACCGCGCTGATGCGGTTCCAGGCCGAGCGCGCCCACCGCACCTACGACGAGGCGCTGGCGCTGCTCGGCGAGACCGATCGGCCGGCGCAAAAGCCCGGGCTGATGATGGCCAACATCTACCGCAGCCTGCTGCGCGAGATCGAGGCCGACGACTTCAAGGTGCTGCACCAGCGCATCTCGCTGACGCCGATCCGGAAGCTCTGGATCGCGATGCGCACCAACTGGCGCGGGCGCTGAATGGAGGTCGCCGTCGTCGGCGCCGGCTGGGCCGGCCTCGCCGCAGCGGTCGAGGCGACGCGCTCGGGCGCGCACGTGACGCTGTTCGAGATGGCGCCGGCCGCCGGCGGCCGGGCGCGCGACGTCATCTCGCACGGCATGGTGCTCGACAACGGCGCGCACATCTGCATCGGCGCGTATGCCGAGACGCTGCGCCTGCTGCGAACCGTCGGCGTCGACGAAGACGCGGCCTTCCTGCGCCGGCCGCTGACGCTGGTCGACGCCGACGGCTTCGGCCTCAGGATGGGCAGCGGCCCGCCGCTGCCGGCGTTCGTCCTCGCGGTCCTCGGCCGGCGCGGCTGGCGCTGGCGCGACCGGATCGCCCTGCTGCGCGTCGCCTCGGCGTGGCGCCGCGCCGGGTTCCGCTGCGCTCCCGAGCGAGACCGTCGCCGATCTGACGGCAGCGCTGCCGACGGCGGTGCGCCGCGACTTCATCGAGCCGCTCTGCGTCGCCGCCCTCAACACGCCCGCCGATCAAGCGAGCGGCACGGTCTTCCTGCGCGTCCTGCACGACGCGCTCGACTCGACGCCGGGCGCCGCCGACCTGCTGCTGCCGCGGCGCGGCCTGGGCGAGGTCTTTCCGGCGCCGGCGCTCGCCTGGCTCGAGCAGGCGGGGGCGACGATCCGCCTGGCGCATCGCGTCGAGCAGCTCGAGCGCCACGGCGACGGCTGGCTCGTCGACGCGATGCCGGTCGACCGCGTCGTCGTCGCCGCCAGCGCGGTCGAGGCGACGCGCCTCGTCGCACCGCACGCGAGCGACTGGGCGGCTCGTGCCGCGCGCCCTGCGCCACGAGCCGATCGTCACCGTCTACGCGCGCAGCGCCGGCTGCTCGCTGCCAGAGCCGCTGCTCGCCCTGCCGTCCGATCGCCGGGCGGCCGGCGCAATTCGTGTTCGACCGCGGCCGGCTCGGCGGCGAGGCGGGACTGCTCGGCTTCGTCATCAGCGGCGCATCGGCCTGGGTCGAGCGCGGCGCTGCAGCGACCGAGGAGGCGACGCTGGCGCAGGCGCGCGAGGCGCTCGCGCGCCATCTTGCGCGGGCCGCTCGAGGTCGTCCGCACGATGACCGAGAAGCGGGCGACGTTCGCCTGCACGCCGCGGCTCGTGCGGCCGGGCATGACCGCCGCCCCGGCCTGCTCGTCTGCGGCGACTACATCGACGGCCCCTATCCGGCGACGCTCGAGGGCGCGGTCCGCAGCGGCGTCGCCGCGGCGCGCGCCGCGACCGGCTGATCGGGCGAGAATTCGACCATGACGGAAAAGCGAGGAGCGCACCATCACGATCCAGGTGCTCGAGCGCGCCTTCGGCCTGCTCGACCTGCTCGCCTCGCACCAGGAGCCGGTCGCGCTCAAGGCGATCAGCGAGCAGAGCGGCCTGCATCCGTCGACCGCGCACCGGATCCTCAACGACCTGACGATCGGCCGCTACGTCGACCGCCCCGAGCCGGGCAGCTACCGCCTCGGCATGCGCCTGCTCGAGCTCGGCAACCTGGTGAAGGCGCGGCTCGACGTTCGCGACGCCGCGCTCGGCCCGATGCGCGAGCTGCACAAGCTGACGCACCAGCCGGTCAACCTCTCGATGCGCCAGGGCGACGAGATCGTCTACGTCGAGCGCACCTACAGCGAACGCTCGGGCATGCAGGTCGTTCGCGCCGTCGGCGGGCGGGCGCCGCTCCATCTGACCTCGGTCGGCAAGCTCTTCCTCGCGCACGACGACGCCCAGCGCGTCCGCGCCTACGCCGCGCGCACCGGCCTGGCCGGCCACACCCGCAACAGCATCACCGAGCTGGCCCGGCTCGAGCGCGAGCTCGCCCGGGTCAATCAGTACGGCACGGCGCGCGACGACGAGGAGCTCGAGCTCGGCGTGCGCTGCATGGCGGCGGGAATCCTCGATGACCAGGGCAAGCTGGTGGCCGGCCTGTCGATCTCGGCGCCGGCCGATCGGCTGGAAGAGACGTGGCTGGAGCGGCTGCGCGCGACCGCGGCGCAGATCTCGGCGACGCTCGGTCACCGAGCCTGAGAGCGCCCGCGGACGCGGCCGCAGGCCGACGTCAGATCGTCGGCTTCGTGCTGCCGAGGGCCGACGGAACGCTCGTCACGCCGGTGACGGCAGGAACCGAGGCGTTGATCCAGCGGCGCACCCGCTCGGCATCGCCGATCCGCGAGTACTTGCCGGCCGAATCGAGGAACACCATGATCAGCTGGCGGCCGGCGAGCTTGGCCTGCATCACCAGGCAACGCCCGGCCTCGGTGATGTAGCCGGTCTTCTGCAGGCCGATCTCCCACTCCGGGTTCTTGACCAGGCCGTTGGTGGTGTGGAACTGGATCGGACGGTTGCCGACCTCGACCATGTACTCGGGCGAGGTCGAAAGCTCGCGGATGAGCGGCACCTCGTGCGCCGCCTTGACCAGCGTCGCCAGGTCGCGCGCGCTCGACTGGTTCTTGCTCGACAGCCCGGTCGGCTCGACGTAGTGGGTGTCGTTCATGCCCAGGGCATGGGCCTTGTCGTTCATCGCCGCGACGAACGCGCCGAGGCCGCCCGGATAGCTACGGCCGAGGGCGTGGGCGGCGCGGTTTTCCGACGACATCAGCGCCAGATGGAGCATGTCCTCGCGCGCCAGCTGGGTGCCGACCCGCAGGCGCGAGCGGCTGCCCTTTTCGGTATCGATGTCGTCGTCGGTGATCGTGATCGTCTCGTCGAGCGGCAGGTGCGCCTCGGTGACGACGACGGCGGTCATCAGCTTGGTGAGCGAGGCGATCGGCAGGATCGCCTCCGAGTTCTTGCTGAACAGGACCTCGTTGGTGTCCTGATCCATGACCAGGGCGACGCCCGACTTCAGCTCGAGCGAATCGGCCGCCTGGTGCAGGCCGATCAGCTGGCCGAACGACGGCTTGGCCGGCTCGGCGCGGATCGTGACCACGCGCCGCGTGCCCTGGCGCCCGCTGCGGACGACGAGAACCTGGCGCACATGCGCATTGGCCGGCGATCTTGGCCAGGCGGGCGGCTTCGGCGCTGCTTTTCGCCGGCTCGGGCGCGCGTCACGGCGCTCGCTTGCGCGCCGACACAGGCACTGGCCAGGAGAAGCAGCGGAAGCTGCGGAGATCAGGGAGCGCATCGGCGGGTCGTCATCGGAATCAGCGGCGCGAGTCTAAGTGACCCGATAAAAACGCGCAAGATCAAAAGCTTGCGCGTTGTTTCTAAAGTGAGACTGAAGGCACGAAAAGGACGTCTTCGCGGCCGCCGGCAACCGCCTACCCCTGCGCCGCGACCCGCTCGACCTTGCTGTGCAGCTTGTTCAACGCGGAAAGGTACGCTTTGGCTGACGCGACGACGATGTCCGGATCGGCGCCGACGCCGTTGACGACCCGGCCGCCGTGCGAAAGTCGCACCGTCACCTCACCCTGCGACTCTGTGCTGCCCGAGGTGATGGCATTGACCGAATAGAGCAGCATTTCCGCCCCACTCGCTACTTTCGACTCGATCGCCTTCAGGCTGGCGTCGACCGGCCCGTTGCCATCGCTCGACGCGCGGTGCTCGACCTCGCCGGCGGCGAACGCCACGGTCGCCTGCGGCCGCGCGCCCATCGCCGAGTGCTGCGACAGGTCGATCAACCGGTAGTGCTCGTGCTCGGCCGTCACCGACTCTTCCATCACGAGGGCGAGGATGTCCTCGTCGAAGATGTCGCTCTTGCGATCGGCGAGCTCCTTGAACCTGACGAACGCGTCGTTGATCGCGGCCTCCGAGTCCATCTCGATGCCGAGCTCCTTCAGGCGCTGCTTGAAGGCGTTGCGGCCCGAGAGCTTGCCCAGAACGATCTTGTTGGCGGCCCAGCCGACGTCTTCGGCGCGCATGATCTCGTAGGTGTCGCGCGCCTTCAGGACGCCGTCCTGGTGGATTCCGGAGGCATGCGCGAAGGCGTTGGCGCCGACCACGGCCTTGTTCGGCTGGACGACGAAGCCGGTCGTCTGCGCGACCAGGCGCGACGCCGGAACGATCTGGGTCGCGTCGACGCCGATGTCGAGGCCGAAGTAGTCGCGCCGCGTCTTCACGGCCATGACGATCTCCTCGAGCGAGCAGTTGCCGGCGCGCTCGCCGAGGCCGTTGATCGTGCACTCGACCTGGCGCGCGCCGCCGATCTTCACGCCGGCGAGCGAATTGGCGACCGCCATGCCGAGGTCGTTGTGGCAGTGGACCGACCAGATCGCCTTGTCCGAGTTCGGGATCTTCTTGCGCAGGTCGAGCAGGAATTCGCCGTACAGCTCGGGGACGGCGTAGCCGACGGTGTCGGGGATGTTGATCGTCGTCGCGCCCTCGGCGATCACCGCCTCGAGCACGCGGTAGAGGAACTCCGGGTCCGAGCGGTAGCCGTCTTCGGGCGAGAACTCGACGTCGCCGGTGAGGTTCTTGGCGAAGCGGACCGACAGCTTGGCCTGCTCGAACACCTGCTCGCGCGTCATGCGCAGCTTTTTCTCCATGTGCAGGTCGCTGGTGGCGAGGAAGATGTGGATCCGGGTCGACTCGCCGCCCTTCAGCGCATCGGCGGCGCGGCTGACGTCGCGGTCGTTGGCACGCGCCAGCGCGCACACCGTCGAGCCCTTGATCGCCTGGGCGATCGCGCGCACGGCTTCGAAGTCGCCGTTCGACGACGCCGGAAAGCCGGCCTCGATGATGTCGACCTTGAGCCGCTCGAGCTGGCGCGCGATGCGCAGCTTTTCGTCCTTGGTCATCGAGGCGCCGGGCGATTGCTCGCCGTCGCGCAAGGTGGTGTCGAAGATGAACAGGCGGTCGGTCACGGCAATTTCCCCTTGCAAAAACAAAACGGCCCGCTGCGTTTGCAAGCGGGCCGGTCAGACGAGACGTTTGGGACGAGTTCGTTCAGCGAGCCCTGAAGGGTCGAAGCAGAAGCAGAAGGGCGGAACGAATTCGCGAGGTCACGGAGTCAATATAGCTCAGCGCGGGTCATCGGTGCAAGCCTTGTTCGTCGGGTTCGTCGGTCGACGTTGCAATCACGCTCACCGGCTTGCCCTTCATCTTCTTCCAGACGTACATGCCGTAGCCCGAGACGCCGTAGGTCACGAACAGGCCGAACAGCGCCCCCGGGACGTGGATGTTGATGATCGCGATGCCGAGCGCGATCAGGACGATGACGATGAACGGCACCGAGCGCTTGATGCTCAGGTCCTTGAAGCTGTAGAACGGGACGTTGGTCACCATCGTCAGCCCGGCATAGAGCGTGAAGGCGAAGGTCACCCAGCCGAGCCACGGCCCTTCCTCGATGCCGGTGAAGCCCTGGTTGTCCATCAGCCAGATGAAGCCCATCACGAGCGCCGCCGCCGCCGGGCTCGGCAGTCCCTGGAAGAAGCGCTTGTCGACGACGCCGACGTTGGTGTTGAAGCGCGCCAGGCGCAGCGCCGCGCACGAGCAATAGACGAACGCCGCGATCCAGCCCGGCTTGCCGAGGCCGCGCAGCGCCCACTCGTAGGCGATCAGCGCCGGCGCGGCGCCGAACGAGACCATGTCGGAGAGCGAATCCATGTGCTCGCCGAAGACGCTCTGGGTGTTGGTCATGCGCGCGATCCGGCCGTCGAGGCTGTCGAGCACCATCGCCGCGAAGACGCCGTAGGCCGACTGCTCGAAGCGGCCGTTCATCGCCATCACGACGGCGTAGAAGCCGCCGAACAGCGCGCCGAGCGTGAACAGGTTGGGCAGGATGTAGATGCCCTTCCTGCGCCGCCGCGGCGGCAGCTCGACGACGTCGTCGGGCAGCTCGCTGTCGACGACGGCGGCGACGACGCTTCGGCTCTCGGCCATCGGGCGATCCGTCAGTTGCGCGACTGGTCGACGAGGCGGTTCTTCTTGATCCACGGCATCATCGCGCGCAGCTTCTCGCCGATGACCTCGATCGGCAGCTCGGCAGTCAGGCGGCGCTTGCTCATCAGCGTCGGCGCGCCGGCCCGGTTCTCGATGATGAAGCTCTTGGCGTACTCGCCGGTCTGGATGTCCTTCAGCATCGTCTTCATCGCCGCGCGCGCCTGCTCGCCGATGATCTTGGGCCCGCTCACGTACTCGCCGTACTCGGCGTTGTTCGAGATCGAGTAGTTCATGTTGGCGATGCCGCCCTCGTAGATCAGGTCGACGATGAGCTTGAGCTCGTGCAGGCACTCGAAGTACGCCATCTCGGGCGCGTAGCCCGCCTCGACGAGCGTGTCGAAGCCGGCCTTGATCAGCTCGACCGTGCCGCCGCAGAGGACCGCCTGCTCGCCGAACAGGTCGGTCTCGGTTTCCTCGCGGAAGTTGGTCTCGATCACGCCGGCCTTGCCGCCGCCGTTGGCCGCGGCGTAGCTGAGGGCGAGGTCGCGCGCCTTGCCCGACTTGTCGGCGTGGACGGCGATCAGGTGCGGCACGCCGCCGCCCTGGACGTAGGTCGAGCGCACCGTGTGGCCCGGCGCCTTCGGCGCGACCATCCAGACGTCGAGGTCGGCGCGCGGCACGACCTGGCCGTAGTGGACGTTGAAGCCGTGCGCGAACGCGAGCGAGGCGCCCTGCTTGATGTTCGCCGCGACCTCGGCGTTGTAGACGGCGGCGATCTGCTCGTCGGGCAACAGCATCATGACGATGTCGGCAGTCTTGACCGCCTCGGCGACCTCGGCGACCTTGAGCTTGGCCTGCTCCGCCTTGGCCCACGAGGCGCCGCCTTTTCTCAGCCCGACGGTGACGCGAACGCCGCTGTCGGACAGGTTCTGCGCATGGGCGTGGCCCTGCGAGCCGTAGCCGACGATGGTGACGTTCTTGTTCTTGATCAGGCTGAGATCGGCGTCCTTGTCGTAATAGACCTTCATTGGTTTCTCCGTGTGATTCGTGATTCGTGGTGGCTAGAGGCGAAGGATTCTTTCGCCGCGGCCGATTCCGCTCGAGCCGGTGCGAACCGTCTCGAGGATGACGCTCCTGTCGATCGCCTGCAGGAAGGCGTCGAGCTTGTCGGCGGCGCCGGTCAGCTCGACCGTGTAGCTCTTCTCGGTGACGTCGATGATGCGGCCGCGGAAGATCTCGGCCATGCGCTTCATCTCGTCGCGCTCCTTGCCGACCGCGCGCACCTTGATCAGCATCAGCTCGCGCTCGGTGTAGGCGCCCTCGGTCAGGTCGACCACCTTGACCACCTCGATCAGGCGGTTCAGGTGCTTGGTGATCTGCTCGATCACCTCGTCGGAGCCGGTGGTGACGATCGTCATCCGCGACAGCGACGGGTCTTCGGTCGGCGCGACGGTGAGCGTCTCGATGTTGTAGCCGCGCGCCGAGAACAGGGCGACGACCCGCGACAGCGCGCCGGGCTCGTTTTCCAGCAGGACCGCGATGATGTGCTTCACAGATCCTCCGATCCGAGCAGCATCTCGGTGATGCCCTTGCCCGCCTGCACCATCGGCCAGACGTTCTCGGTCTGGTCGGTGCGGACGTCGAGGAACACGGTGCGGTCCTTCAGGCGCAGCATCTCGCGCAATGCCGGCTCGACCTCGCTCGGGCTTGTCGATCCGGATGCCGACGTGGCCGTAGGCCTCGGCGAGCTTGACGAAGTCGGGCAGCGCGTCCATGTAGCTGTGCGAGTAGCGGCCGCCGTAGTCGATCTGCTGCCACTGCCGCACCATGCCGAGGTAGCGGTTGTTGAGCGAGACGACCTTGATCGCGGTCTTGTACTGCAGGCAGGTCGAGAGCTCCTGGAGGCACATCTGGATCGAGCCTTCGCCGGTGATGCAGACGACCTCGGCCTCGGGCCTGGCGAGCTTGATCCCCATCGCGTACGGCAGGCCGACGCCCATCGTGCCGAGGCCGCCCGAGTTGATCCAGCGCCGCGGCTCCTCGAAGCGGTAGTACTGCGCGGCCCACATCTGGTGCTGGCCGACGTCGGAGGTGATGTAGGTCTCGCGGTCCTTGGTCAGCTTCCAGAGCGTCTCGATCACGTGCTGCGGCTTGATCACGTCGCCGCTGCCCTTCGAGTAGGCCAGGCAGTCTTTCTTGCGCCACTCGTTGATCTGCGCCCACCACGGCGAGAGCGCCTTGACGTCGGGCTTCGACGCGGCCTCGCGGATCTGTGCCGTCAGGTCGACCAGCACGTCCTTGACGTCGCCGACGATCGGCACGTCGACCCGGACGCGCTTGGAGATCGACGACGGGTCGATGTCGATGTGGACGATCTTCCGTTCGACCGACGCGAAGTGCTTCGGGTTGCCGATGACGCGATCGTCGAAGCGGGCGCCGATGGCGATCAGGACGTCGCAGTTCTGCATCGTCATGTTCGCTTCGTAGGTGCCGTGCATGCCGAGCATGCCGAGGAACTTCGGATCGCTCGCCGGAATCGCGCCGAGGCCCATCAGCGTGCTGGTGCACGGGAAGCCGAGCAGATCGATCAGCGCCCGCAGCTCGGCCGACGCGTTGCCGATCACCACGCCGCCGCCGGTGTAGATGTAGGGCCGCTTGGCGCCGAGAAGCAATTGCGCGGCCTTCCTGATCTGCCCGCCATGGCCCTTCTTCACCGGGTTGTACGAGCGCATCTCGACGCTCGCCGGATAGTGGAACGGGGCGGTCGCCATCGAGACGTCCTTCGGCACGTCGACGACGACCGGCCCAGGCCGGCCGGTGCGGGCGATGTGGAACGCCTTCTTCATCGTCAGCGCCAGGTCGCGGACGTCCTTGACCAGGAAGTTGTGCTTGACGATCGGCCGCGTGATGCCGACGGTGTCGCATTCCTGGAAAGCGTCGAGGCCGATCGCCGGCGTCGGCACCTGGCCGGTGACGATGACCATCGGGATCGAATCCATGTACGCCGTGGCGATGCCGGTGACCGCGTTGGTGACGCCCGGCCCCGACGTGACCAGCGCGACGCCGACTTCGCCGGTCGCCCGCGCGTAGCCGTCGGCCGCATGGATCGCCGCCTGCTCGTGGCGCACCAGGACGTGCTGGATCGTCTGCTGCTTGTAGAGCGCGTCGTAGATGTAGAGCACCGCGCCGCCCGGGTAGCCCCACAGGTAGCTGGACGTTTTCGGCCTGCAGGCAGCGGACGAGGATTTCCGAGCCGTTCGGCTCGGCGTTGGCGGCGGACGTGGGCGCCGCCGCGGGCCCGCGCTTGAGCGCCGGCGCTGTCGTTTCCATGATCTTCACCTCTGTGAATTTCTCTGACGAAAAACCATCGGTGCACCTTTCCTCGCCCTCGTGAGGCGGGTGCGGTGCCTGAGCGATCGCAAGGGGCCGCCGCGCTTCGGGCGACCCGGCAATCGAAAACTGTCGTGCAACCGTCGATTATTGCATCGCCGCACGACACCCCGGCGATCGCCGGATTTCGGCGCCGAAATGCCGATGAGATAATCCCGCCGGCCCGAGCTGTGACGAAGGCGCGCTTTCCTTGGCGACCGAAAAAGAACTCTCCGACTTTCTCAAAAGCGTCGAGAAGCGTGCCTGGAAGCGCGCCGTGTACGCCGTCCGGGACGACGACGCGGCGCTCGACATCGTCCAGGACACGATGATCCGGCTCGCCGAGAAATACGCCGATCGCCCGGCCGCCGAGCTGCCGCTGCTGTTCCAGCGGATCCTCTCGAACGCCACCATGGACTGGTTCCGGCGCCAGAAGGTGCGCAACCAGGTCGTGCGCAATTTCTCGGAATTCGAAGGCGCCGGCGGCGGCGATGATTTCGATATTCTCGAAACCCTCGAGGCGCTGGGCGGTCCGCTCCAGTCGGAAAGCGCTTCCGACTCGGTTTCCCGGGCTCAGATCTTGCAAATGATCGACGCTGAGGTGGCTCTCCTGCCGGCTCGTCAACGCGAGGCGTTTCTCCTGCGTTACTGGGAGGAACTCGACGTCGCCGAGACCGCCGCCTCGATGGGCTGTTCGGAGGGAAGCGTCAAGACGCACTGCTCGCGGGCCGTGCATGCCTTGGCCAAAGCCCTGAAGGCGAAGGGGATCACGACATGAACCAGAACGACAGCAGTTACCGGCTCGCCGCCCGCGACGCGATCGAATCGCGTTTCGCGCGGAGCATTGCGGCGTGCCTGACCGAGAGCGCGCAAACGGTCGCGCCCGACGTCGCCGAGCGGCTTCGCTTCGCACGCGAGAAGGCGCTGGAGACGGCGCGCCTCGCGCACGACGCTGGCGGGATCGTCGGCGTCAGCGCCTCGGGCGCTGCGGTCGCCGGCTTCAGCCGCTCGCCGTGGTGGCTGCGCTTCGCCTCGGTACTCCCGCTGATCGCCCTGGTCGGCGGCCTGGTCCTGATCCAGGACTGGCAGAACCGGACCCAGATCTCGGTCGCCGCCGAGGTCGACGAAGCCCTGCTTGGCGACGCCCTGCCCATCAACGCCTACCGCGATCCGGGCTTCTCGGAGTTCCTGAAGGCGCCGCCCAGCGAATGAGACGGTGACAGTGACGCGCGCGCCGAGTTCTCTTAGCCGCGCCTTGCCCGCGTCCGTCACCGGCCGCGCCGCCTGGGCCTTCGGCGTTGCCACATTGCTGGCGTGCGCCGCGCAGGCGCAGGCGCCCGTCGCCCGCCCCGCTTCGGCGGCGCCCGCGGCGACGCGCGAAGAAGGCGTCCGCTGGGCCAGCCTGACACCGGCTCAACACGAGGCGCTCGCCCCGCTCGAGCACGACTGGCCCGGCATCGACGCGGCGCGCAAGCAGAAATGGATCGCCCTGGCCGGCCGCTACCGGACCCTGGCCCCCGAAGAGCGCGCCCGCATCACCGCGCGGATGGCCGAGTGGGCCAAGCTCACTCCCACCGAGCGCGGCCAGGCGCGAATGAACTTCGAGGAGGCGCGCCAACTGCCCGCCCCCGACAGAAGCGCGCGCTGGGAGGCCTATCAGGCGCTGCCGCCCGAGCAGCGCCAGCAGTTCGCCGCCCGCGCCGCCTCGGCGGCAGCCAGCGGAGCGCGCGAGCCGCCCGGCGCCAAGGCACCGTCGAAGACCCGCGACACCAAGGAAGCGAAATTCAATCTCGTTCCCAATCCGGCGCTGACGCAGCCACCCAAACAGGTCGCGCCGACGCTCGTGCAGGCAGCGCCGGGGGCGACGACCACCCTCATCACGCGCCGGCCGGCGCCTCCGGCGCACCAGCAGACCGGCATGCCGAAGATCGCGGCCACGCCCGAGTTCGTGAACCGCTCGACCCTGCTGCCCAAGCGCGGGCCGCAGGCGGCGGCCGTCGCGCCGACCAGCGCCGTGGCCACCGCGGCGCCGGTCCGGCCTCCGCTGGCAGCGCCGGCCAGACCGGTAGCGAAGGCCCCTGCGGCAGCGCCCGCCGCGTCGCGCTGATGCGGGCCCGCGGGGCGCGATGACGGCGCGAGCCCGGTGCGGCCGGCGAGCCCCTCGCCGCGACCGGCCCGACGCCCTCGCTCGCTCGTCGCATGGCGTGCTTCGTCTACGAAGCGACGCTTCTGTTCGGCCTCGCGCTGATCCCCGGCGCGCTCGGCGCGCTGTTCGTCGCTCAGACCGGCCAGCGCCACCCGCTCCAGAGCGAGACCGCGCTGCGCCTGTTCGCGCTGGTGCTCTATGGCGTCTATTTCGTCTGGCTCTGGTCGAGCCGCGGACAGACGCTGGCGATGCAGACCTGGCGCATCCGCGTCGTCACTGCCGCCGGAGCGCCGCTGACGCAGGCGCGCGCGCTCGGCCGCTATCTCGCCTGCTGCTGTGTCTGGTTCGGGCCGGCGACGCTGCTCGCGGCGGCTTTCGCGCTACCGCCCTGGCCGAGCCTGGGCGCGGTCGCCGCCGGGATCGTCGTCTACGCGCTCAGCGCGCTCGTCGCGCCCGAGCGCCAGTTCTGGCACGACCGCCTGTGCCGGACGCGCCTCATCGACGTTCGCGGCGGCGCCGAAGCCGTCAGACGGCGTCCTCGTTGATCTCGCCGGTGCGGATCCGCACGACGTGCCCGACCTCCGTCACGAAGATCTTGCCGTCGCCGATCTTGCCGGTCTTGGCCGCCTTGACGATGGCGTCGATGCAGCGCTCGGCCTCGCCTTCCTTGACGACGACCTCGATCTTGACCTTGGGCAGGAAGTCGACCACGTACTCGGCGCCGCGGTAGAGCTCGGTGTGGCCCTTTTGCCGGCCGAAGCCCTTGACTTCGGTGACGGTGAGCCCCGAGACACCGATCTCGGCGAGCGCCTCGCGCACTTCCTCGAGCTTGAAGGGCTTGACGATGGCGGTGATCTGCTTCATGGCCGGGCTCCGCGAGGAAATTAGATGCGACCGAGTTTAGGGCAATGGCGCGCGTCGTTCAGGCGCGTGTGGGCGCGTGCCCGCGCCGACCTCGCCTTGTCGGCCGACGCGGCGACGCGCGATGGGCGAAACTTGCGGCGATGAGCGACGAGGCAAGGCCGCGCAGGCAACGCACGACCGATCCCGACGAGTACGTCATCAAGATCGTCGACGATCCCGCCGCGATCGACGCCGACGCCTGGTCGGCGCTGCTCGCCGGCCAGTCGACGACGACGCCCTTTGTCTCGCTCGCCTACCTGCGCGCGCTGCACCAGTCGAAGAGCGCGGTCGGCGCCACCGGCTGGGCACCGCACTTCCTCGTCCTCGAGCATGCCGGCGGGCTCGTCGCCGCCTGCCCGCTCTACCTCAAGGACCACTCCTACGGCGAGTACGTCTTCGATTGGGCCTGGGCCGACGCCTATCAGCGGCACGGGCTCGACTACTACCCCAAGCTGGTCGCGGCGATCCCGTTCACGCCGGTGCCCGGCCCACGCCTGCTGGCGCGAAACCACGAGCATCGGCTGTTGCTCCTGAAGGGCATCGAGCAGCTCGCGCGCTCGGCCAAGCTGTCGTCGGCCCATCTCCTCTTTCTCGACGACGCCGACCAGGCGGCCGCGCGCGCGGCCGGCTGGTCGATGCGCAGCACGGTCCAGTTCCACTGGACCAATCGCGAACCCGAGCCCTACGCCGACTTCGCCGAGTTCCTCGCCAGCCTGCAGCGCGAGAAGCGCAAGAAGATCCAGCAGGAACGGCGCCGCGTCGCCGACGCCGGGCGTGACGTTCAGCGTCGCCAGCGGCGAGGCGATCACCAAGGCCGACTGGGACTTCTTCTATCGCTGCTACACGCTCACCTACCGCGCGCACCATTCGACGCCGTACCTGACGCGCGACTTCTTCGCCCGAACGGGCGCGACGATGGGCGCCAACTGGCTGCTCTTCATCGCCTGGCGCGGCGGCGCGCGCATCGCCAGCTCGCTGATCGCGATCGACCCCGAGCGCAAGACCGCGTTCGGCCGCTACTGGGGCGCGGTCGAGTACGTTCCCTGCCTGCACTTCGACGCCTGCTACTACCAGCCGCTCGCCTGGTGCATCGCCAACGGCTACCGGCGCTTCGAAGGCGGTGCGCAGGGCGAGCACAAGATGGCGCGCGGCCTGCTGCCGGTGCAGACCTGGTCGGCGCACTGGCTCGCGCATCCGCAGTTCGCGCGCGCGATCGACGACTTTCTCGCGCGCGAGGGCGCGGGCATCGAGAACTACCTCGACGAGCTCGCCGAGCGGCGCCCGTTCAAGGACGCCGGCGACGGCTGAACGCCGTCGCGTGCGCTCAGGACGGGTGCTCGGCCTTCGCCGCGGCGTAGCTCGCGATGCCGTTGCGAACCTCGGCACGCGCTGCCTCCGGTCCTTCCCAGCCGCCGACCTTGACCCATTTGCCGGCCTCGAGATCCTTGTAGTGCTCGAAGAAGTGCTGGATCTGGCTTCAGCCGCATCTCGTGCAGGTCGGCGGGCTGCTGCCACTGGCGTGTAGATCGGCAGGATCTTGTCGATCGGCACCGCGAGCAGCTTGGCGTCGCCGCCGGCCTCGTCCTCCATCTTCAGCACGCCGATCGGCCGGCAGGTGACGACGACCCCCGGCGCGAGCGGAAAGGGCGTGATCACGAGCACGTCGACCGGATCGCCGTCGTCGGAGAGCGTCTGCGGCACGTAGCCGTAGTTGCACGGATAGTGCATGGCGGTGCTCATGAAGCGGTCGACGAACATCGCACCGCTCTCCTTGTCGACCTCGTACTTGATCGGGTCGGCGTTCATCGGGATCTCGATGATCACGTTGAACTCGTCGGGCGCGTTCGCGCCCGGGGTGACGTTGTGCAGGCTCATGGCGGCGGCGCAGGAAGAGGAAGCGCCGATGTTATGCGCCCGCGCCGCCCCGAAGGCGGCCGCCGGGCCCCCGGATCGCCAATGCTCCGTCATCCCTTAACATTCGACGGGTTTGCCCCTGCGCGTGCGCTATTCACGCCGCGACAAGAATCCGGCGAGCTCCGCGCACGGATCCGACGAATCGAACGACGAAGGAACTGCTCTTGATCTCCACCACGACGGCGCTCTACATCGCTCTCGCCTGCGGCCTGGCCGCGGTCGTCTACGGCTTCGTGCAACGAAGCTGGATCCTCAGCCAGAGCGCGGGCAACGCGCGCATGCAGGAGATCGCCGCGGCGATCCAGCAGGGCGCTGCGGCATACCTCAAGCGCCAGTACACGACGATCGGCATGGTCGGCATCGTCCTCGCGGTCCTGATCTTCATCTTCCTCGACAAGACCACCGCCGCCGGCTTCGTCCTCGGCGCCATCCTCTCCGGCGCGTGCGGCTTCATCGGCATGAACGTCTCGGTGCGCGCCAACGTGCGCACCGCGCAGGCGGCGACGCTCGGCATCGGCCCGGCGCTCAACGTCGCCTTCAAGGGCGGCGCGATCACCGGCATGCTGGTCGTCGGCCTCGGCCTGATCGGCGTCGGCGCGTTCTTCTGGTACGTCAGCAGCGGCGGCGCCAAGGTCGATTCCGAATCGCTGAAGCCGCTGCTCGGCTTCGCCTTCGGCTCCTCGCTGATCTCGATCTTCGCCCGACTCGGCGGCGGCATCTTCACCAAGGGCGCCGACGTCGGCGCCGACCTGGTCGGCAAGGTCGAGGCCGGCATCCCGGAGGACGACCCGAGAAACCCCGCGGTGATCGCCGACAACGTCGGCGACAACGTCGGCGACTGCGCCGGCATGGCCGCCGACCTGTTCGAGACCTACGCCGTGACGCTGATCGCGACGATGGCGCTCGGCGCCCTCATGGTCACCGGCGCGACGATCAACGCCGTGATCTACCCGCTGCTCGCTCGGCGGCGTCTCGATCATCGCCTCGATCATCGGCTGCTTCTTCGTCAAGGCCTCGCCCGGCATGAAGAACGTGATGCCGGCGCTCTACAAGGGCCTGGCGGTCGCCGGCGTGCTGTCGCTGATCGCCTTCTACTTCGTCACCACGCGCGCTCTTCCCGCAACCGCTTGCGCTCGCCGCCGGCGGCACGGTCTCGGCGATGGCGCTGTTCGGCTCGTGCGCCGTCGGCCTGGTGCTGACCGCGGCGATGGTCTGGATCACCGAGTACTACACCGGCACGCAATACAAGCCGGTGCAGCACATCGCGCAGGCGTCGACCACCGGCCACGGCACCAACATCATCGCCGGACTCGGCGTGTCGATGCGCTCGACCGCGTGGCCGGTGCTGTGCGTCTGCGTCGCGATCCTGGTCTCCTACTGGCTCGCCGGGCTGTACGGCATCGCCGTCGCCGCGACCGCGATGCTGAGCATGGCCGGCATCGTCGTCGCCCTCGACGCCTACGGGCCGATCACCGACAACGCCGGCGGCATCGCCGAGATGGCCGAGCTGCCGAAGAGCGTGCGCGACGTCACCGACCCGCTCGACGCCGTCGGCAACACGACCAAGGCGGTGACCAAGGGCTACGCGATCGGCTCGGCCGGCCTGGCCGCGCTCGTCCTCTTCGCCGACTACACCCACTCGCTCGCCGGTCGCGGCATGAGCGTCTCGTTCGACCTGAGCGAGCCGCGCGTCATCGTCGGCCTGTTCATCGGCGGCCTGATCCCGTATCTGTTCGGCGCGATGGCGATGGAAGCGGTCGGCCGCGCCGCCGGCTCGGTGGTGGTCGAAGTGCGGCGCCAGTTCCGCGACATCAAGGGAATCATGGACGGCAGCGGCAAGCCCGAATACGGCGTCGCGGTCGACATGCTGACCAAGGCCGCGATCAAGGAAATGATGATCCCGTCGCTGCTGCCGGTGGTCGCGCCGATCCTGGTCGGCCTGCTGCTCGGCCCGGCCGCGCTCGGCGGCCTGCTGATGGGAACGATCGTCACCGGCCTGTTCGTCGCGATCTCGATGTGCACCGGCGGCGGCGCCTGGGACAACGCCAAGAAGTACATCGAGGACGGCCACTTCGGCGGCAAGGGCAGCGAGGCGCACAAGGCCGCGGTCACCGGCGACACCGTCGGCGACCCGTACAAGGACACCGCCGGCCCGGCGGTCAACCCGCTGATCAAGATCATCAACATCGTCGCCCTGCTGATCGTGCCGCTGCTGCCGATCGCCGGCGCCACGCCGCGGCGCCCACGGCGCGTCGGCACCCGCGTCGGCCGCGGCGCTGCCGGACAGCGCGTCGATCAAGGTCGAGAGCGGCGTGATCAAGTTCTACTTCGCCACCGGCAAGGCCGATCTCGCGACCGGCGCCGAAGCGGCGCTGGCCGACGTCGCCAAGGGCGTCGCGGCGGGCAAGCGCGCGGTCGTCAGCGGCTACACCGACGCGACCGGCGACCCGGCGGCGAACGCGGAGCTCGCCAAGGCGCGCGCCGTCGCGGTGGGTAATGCCCTGCACGCCGCCGGCGTCGGCGACGACCAGATCGACCTGCAGAAGCCGGAAGCCATCACCGGCACCGGCGACCACGCCGAGGCGCGACGCGTCGAGGTCACTCTCCACTGACCTCGGGCGACGTCGGCGACGCGGCGCGGGCCATGGCGCGATCGGCACGGCGGCGGCGGTGTGCGATGGAATCGGCCGCCGCACTGACGATCGATCTCGGCGACGGCAGCACCGTCTCGGCCTTGCTGCGTCTGCCACCGCGAGCGAGCGCCGTCTATGCGCTCGCCCACGGCGCCGGGGCCGGAATGGACCATCCGTTCCTGGCTGCGGTCGCCGACGGCCTCGCGGCGCGCGACGTCGCCACCCTGCGCTACCAGTTTCCGTTCATGGAGCGCGGCTCGAAGCGACCCGACCCGCCGCGCCTGGCGCACGCGACCGTGCGCGCCGCGGTCGCCGCCGCCGCGCAGGCAGCTCCCGATCTCGCCCTCTTCGCCGGCGGCAAGTCGTTCGGCGGCAGGATGAGCTCGCAAGCCCAGGCCGCGGCGCCGCTGCCCGGCGTCGTCGGGCTGGCCTTCCTCGGCTTTCCGCTCCATCCGGCCAAGCAGCCGGCGAGCGAGCGCGGCGAGCATCTCGCCGCGGTGGCCGTGCCCGATGCTTTTCCTGCAGGGAACGCGCGACGAGCTGGCCGACCTCGCGCTCATGACCGCGCTCTGCGAACGGCTCGGCCCGCGGGCGACGCTGGCGCTCGTCGACGACGCCGACCACTCGTTCCACGTGCGGGCGCGCAGCGGCCGCAACGACGCTCAGGCGCTCGCCGCGATGCTCGACACGATGGCCGAGTGGATGGCGCGCATCGCCGCGGCCTAGGGCGCGCCGTCGCGCACCAGGCGCAGCCCCGAGCCACCGCTCCTGACGCGGTTCCTGCCGGCATGCTTGGCGGCGTAGCAGGCGGCATCGGCAGCGGCGAGCACTGCGGCGACGTCGGCGTAGGTCTCGTCGACCTGGACCACGCCGATGCTGACGCCGACCCGAAAGTGCGCGCCCTGCCAGACCAGCGAATGGGCATCGACCCGGACGCGGATCTGCTCGGCGACGTTCATCGCCGTCGCCAGGCCGCAGGCGTGCAGAAGGACCGCGAACTCGTCGCCGCCGAGGCGTGCCGCCAGATCGATCGCGCGGATCCGCGCCAGCAGCAGCGAGGCGATGTCGCGCAGCAGCTGGTCGCCGGCGGCGTGCCCGGCGGCGTCGTTGACCGCCTTGAAGCCGTCGAGGTCGACGTACAGCACGCACGCCGATTCGCGCTTGCGCCGGTCGCGCAGGTGCTCGGCAGAGCTGGCTCTCGAACTCGTGGCGATTGGCGATGTTGGTGAGCGCGTCGTGGGTCGCGGCCCACGACAGGGCATTGCGCTTCCTCCGCTCGTCGCTGACGTCGCCGAGGGTCCAGATCGTGCCGGCGCCGGGATCGTTCTGGCTCACCGGCGCGCCCATCAGCTGGCCCCAGAAGCGGCTGCCGTCGCGGCGCACGAACTCGATCTCCTCGGCGAACACGCGGCCGATGCCGAAGGTCGCGGCGACGCGCGTGCCGAGCCCCTGATAGAACTCGTCGGAGGCGTAGATCAGTCGCGCCGCCTCGCCTTCGAGGCCGCTGCCTTCGTAGCCGAGCAGCCGGTTGAACTCGTCGCTGACCAGCTCGAAGCGGCGGTTGCGGGTGAAGGCGATGCCGACCGGCGCCTTGGCCATGACGGCGCGCATCTTCACCAGCAGCATCTCGCCCGCCGCCTGGCTCGCGCGCCGCTCGCGCATCACGTGCTGGAGCACCTGCGACAGCTCGCCGAGCTCGCCGCCGACCTCGGGCCAGCCGCCCTCGACGTCGGCGTCGGCGGCGATCAGCTGCAGGGCGCGCTGCTTCAGGCGCGCCAGCGGCCGCAGCAGATAGAGCGTGATCAGCAAGGTCAGCGCACCGCCGCCCAGGGCAACGCCGAAGGCGAGCCAGCGCGCCCGCTGCTCGCCCTGGAAGACACCGCCGAGCAGCGCGTCGGCCCGGCCCGGTGCGCAGCACCAGCCAGTCGGCGTCGGGAACGCCCGCCATCCCGACCTCATGGTCGCCGGCGCGCAGCGCGAACCCGCTCGGCTCGATCGGGCTGCCGCGCGAGCGCCATTCCTGGAGCGCCGCGGCGATGCTCGGCTCGGCGGCGCCGTCGCGCAGCAGCCATTCGCGCGCCGGGTGGGCCAGGATCTGCCCCTTGGCATCGACGACGATGGTCGTGATCGGCGAGCTCCGGTCCTGGCTGGCCTGGATCAGGTCGTCGAGGAGCGACCGGCTCGACAGTCTGAGCGAGCCGCCGAGGACGGCGCCGACGCGGCCGTCGGGCGCGAACACCGGCATCGTCAGGATGACGATCGGCTCGCCCGAGACGCGCGACGACGTCACCCGGTCGATCATCGGCCGCTGGTCGCGCAGCGTATTCCTGAAGTACTCGCGGTCGGAGACGCTGGTGCGCGGGTTGCGCGCGCCCTGGTCGTCGCTGACCGCGAGAATGGTGCCGTCGAGGGCGACGACGAAGACGCTCGAAAAGAGCGTCGACAGCACCGATTCCCTTTGCAGCAGCTCGTTGAGGCGCGCCGGCTCGTCAAGCGCCGCCAGCGGCAGGCGCAGGGCGACGCTGCGCAAGGCGCGCTGCAAGGCGACGAGCCGCTGCGAGATCGTCGCCGCCAGGCGCTGCGCGTCGTCTTCCTGCGATGCCAGAACGATCTGCTCGGTGGCGCGGCCGACTTCGCGCAGCACGAAGACGACCGTCAGCGCGACGCTCGCCAGGATCAGCAACGCGCTGGCCAGGGCCAGGCGGACCTTGAGCGAACCCAGACTGAACGTTTCTCGGGCCGTGCGCATTCATGGCTTTTCGGTACGAGCGAGAGTCTTCCGCATCCGCGCTGGGCGAGATGTGTGAATTTGCTCGCGCGGACGCCACCGCGCGTGACTGACTTGTCGCTTCGGCGGCTCAGCTTTCGAGCCGGAAGGCGACTTTCAGCGTGACCTGCCAGTGGGCGATCTTGCCGTCGACGATGTGGCCGCGGTTCTCGACCACCTCGAACCAGTCGAGGTTGCGCAGCGTCTTCGCCGCGGTCGCGACGGCACTTCGGATCGCATCGTCGCTGCCGACCGTGGAAGACCCGGTCAGCTCGACCATCTTGTAGACGTGATTGCTCATGGTGGCATCTCCTTTCGCTATCTTTGACCGTGAAGGCTCGCGTCTCTCTCCCCGCTGACTCAGGGTGCCGGCAGGTAGCGCACCGCCAGAACGCCGTTGATCGCGACCAGGCCGGCCTGCACCTCCGGCAGCACCGGGCTGTCGACGTCGACCAGCGTGTACGCCATGTCGCCGCGCGACTTGTTGATCATGTTGTGGATGTTCAGCCCGGCCTGCGCCATCGCGGTCGAGATCTGGCCGAGCATGTTGGGCACGTTGGCGTTGGCGATCGCCACGCGGTAGGCCGATTCGCGCGCCATGCTCACCTGCGGGAAGTTGACCGCGTTGCACAGGTTGCCGTGCTCGAGGTAGTCGCGCAGCTGGTCGACCACCATCACCGCGCAGTTGTCCTCCGCCTCGCGCGTCGAGGCGCCGAGGTGCGGCAGGGCGATGACCTGCGGATGGCCGTGGATGGCAGCGCCTGGGAAAGTCGCAGACGTACTGGCCGAGCCGCCGGCCGGCGAGCGCGTCGAGCACCGCGCTGTCGCTGACGACGCCCTCGCGGCTGAAGTTGAGCAGCACCGCGCCCGGGCGCATCAGGCCGATGTTGGCGTCGTTGACGAGATGGCGCGTCGCCTCGATCAGCGGCACGTGCAGCGTCACGAACTGCGCCTGCTTCAGGACCTCGTTGACGCTGGTCGCGCGCCGCACCTGCGAAGGCAGGCTCCAGGCCGCGTCGACGGTGATATCGGGGTCGTAGCCGAGCACGTTCATGCCGAGCTTGATCGCGGCGTCGGCGACCAGGCAGCCGATCTTGCCCAGGCCGATGATGCCGAGCGTCTGGCCCGCGAGCTCGTAGCCGGCGAACGCCTTCTTGTCGCGCTCGACCGCGTGGTCGAGATCGGTCGCTGCCGTGTCGAGGGCGGCGACGAAGCGCAGCGCCGGCGCGATCTGGCGCGCCGCCAGCAGCATGCCGGCGAGGACCAGCTCCTTGACCGCGTTGGCGTTGGCGCCGGGGGCATTGAACACCGGCACGCCGCGCTCGCTCATCGCCTCGACCGGGATGTTGTTGGTGCCGGCGCCGGCGCGGCCGATCGCGCGCACGCTGGCCGGGATCGCCATGGCGTGCAGGTCGGCCGAGCGCACCAGGATCGCGGCCGGCTCGGCGACGTCCTTGCCGACGCGGTAGCCCTCGGCCGGCAGCCGCGACAGGCCGGAGGCCGAGATCTGGTTGAGCACCAGGATGCCGAGCCGCTCAGCCATGCTCGGCCTCGAACTCCTTCATGTAGGCGACCAGCGCCTGCACGCCTTCGACCGGCATCGCGTTGTAGAGCGACGCGCGCATGCCGCCGACCGAGCGGTGGCCCTTCAGCTGCACCATGCCGCGCGCCTGCGCGCCCTTTCAGGAACGCGTCGTCGAGCGCCTCGTCCTTGAGCTTGAAGGGAACGTTCATCAGCGAACGATCGGCGCGCGCGACCGGGTTGCGGTAGAGGGCGCTCTGGTCGAGGTAGTCGTAGAGCAGCGCCGCCTTGGCGCGGTTGTGCTCGGCCATCGCCGCCAGGCCGCCGCGCGCCTTGATCCAGCGAAACACCAGCCCGGCGATGTAGATCGCGTAGGTCGGCGGCGTGTTGAGCATCGAGTCGTTCGCGGCCTGCTGCTGGTAGTCGAAGGCCGACGGCGTGAACGGGTGCGCGTGGCCGATCAGGTCGTCGCGGACGATGACGATCGTCAGGCCGGCCGGGCCGATGTTCTTCTGCGCGCCGCCGTAGATCAGGCCGTATCGGGCAACGTCGACCGGCCGCGACAGGATGTTGCTCGACATGTCGGCGACCAGCGGCACGGCGCCGACGTCGGGCGTGAAGTGGTATTCGACGCCGCCGATCGTCTCGTTGGCGCAGATGTGCACGTAGGCGGCATCGGCATCGAGGCTGCCAGCTGTCGCGCGCCGGCACGCAGGTGAAGCCGCTCGCCTCGGCACTGGCGGCGACGTTGACCTTGCCGTAGCGCTTCGCCTCCGCGATCGACTTCTTCGACCACTCGCCGGTGTGGATGTAGTCGGCGCTGGCTTTGCCGCGCAGCAGGTTCATCGGCACGATCGCGTTCTCGCCGATCGCCCCGCCCTGCATGAACAGCACCTTGTAGTTCGCCGGGATCGCCATCAGCTCGCGCAGCAGCGACTCGGCCTCGGCGTGGATGGCGATGAACTCCTTGCCGCGGTGGCTCATCTCCATCACCGACATGCCGCTGCCGTGCCAGTCGAGCATCTCGTCGGCGGCCTGGCGCAGCACCGCCTCGGGCAGGACGGCCGGGCCGGCGCTGAAGTTGAAGACACGGGTCATTGCGACAGGCTCCGGAATCGAGGGCGGCGAGGACTTCGCACCATACATGAGCCCGCGCGGGCCTCCGCTGTGCGCGCCGCCAAGTGCCGGTGCGAGGTGCCGGCGGTGCCGAGTTCCGTTGGTCCGAAAGTCCCCCCCAATCCACGGGGTCACGGGCGTTGTGCGCCGGCTTCGGCTCCTACAATGGCGAGGCCGAATCGGGGATTTTCTCCGGTTCAGTTCCTTTGAACGCCGCCGGCCGATACGAGATTCGCCTCGCTGGTAACGAAGAAAACGACTGAGGTAGCAACCATGTTGATGAATCGTGCGAAGTCCTTGCTTTCAGTCGTCCTATTGAGCGGCGCTGCAACGCTCGGCAGCATCGGATCCGCCCAGGCCGCGATCTACACGGGTAGCTGGGACCCTGCGTACGGCGGCATCTTCCCAAGCCTCGGCTGGCAGGCATCGGGGCTGTTCGACCTTCCGGACGCGTGCGCTGCCATCGGCACGGGTAGCAACATTCCGATCAGCGGCAACTGCGCCGGCTTCGACGTCCTCAGCGCGAAGGTCGAGTTCTACAACATCGCCAACCCCGGCACGATCCTCGCGTCGTTCAGCCTGAACCCCAACGTCAACGTCACCGGGATCGACCTCACCGCCGGCAAGCTGAGCGGAATCGACACCAACTTCTTCGATTTCTTCGTGCCGACGCTGGACATCGCCGGAGGTGGCACCTATTCGTTCAGTCTGATCCTTTTCGGCGGCACTCAGGCGCAACTGATCTATGCTGACCCGACCACAGTGTCGCCGGCCTGCGACCAATTTCCGGTGCCGGACACGCATTGCGGACACTCGGTCAGCTCAGCCACCGGCGTATTCGCGCCGGTCCCCGAGCCCGAGACCTACGCCCTGATGCTCGCCGGCCTCGGCGCCCTCGGCTTCGTCGCCCGCAGGCGTCGCCGCTAGCAATCTGCGCGATCCCGGCTTGCCGGGAAGCTCCACAACCAGACGTGGCCCTTGGGGCTACGTCGCCATTTAGGCAGTAGCGCGCTCGACCTGAGCCGGCAGCGCCTGGCGGATCGCTTCGTCGATCTGCCATTCCTGGGCCTCCGCCCAAGCGCTATCGAACGGCGCATCGGTCAAGGTCCTCCGCAACGCGGCAATGAGCGCCTGCCAATGCAGCTCGGCTCGCGGCGAACGGCTCAAGCCAAGCCGCTCCCGTGACCTAGCCGCCACAGCCGCCAATCCGACCGCGATCTTGGCCTTGCGCTCCGCCTGGGCGAGCTCGGCGTAGTCTTCGAGGCAAGCGAGCAGTTCCTCGCGCATCTCGAAGGCCCGAAAAGCGCGCATGGCGTCGGACAGGCGCAGGCGCGCCGAAGCCAGTTCGCCGGCCTGCAGGTCAACCCGCGCGAGCCACCGTAGCGCGTTCGCCTCGCCCCGCTTGTCGCCAGCTTCGCGACAGACCGTGAGCGAGCGTTTGAACCGGAGGCTGGCTTGGGCATCGTCGGCCGTCTCGAAGGCGACTTCGCCGAGCACCAGCTCGCACTCGCCCTCGACCTCCTGGTGACGGATCTCGCGCGCGATCGCCAAGCACTGCTCCAGATGCGACCGGGCGGAGGCATCGTCGCCCCGGTACAGGCTGATCTGGCCGAGATGGAGCAGGCCGATCACCTCGCCGATGCGGTCAGCGAGGCGCCTGAAGATCTGCAGCGCCTCGCTCTCGCCCTCGGCCGCCGCTACGGCGTCGCCGGCCTGGAGACGTGCCAGCGAGAGTGTCGACAGCGTCGCAGCAATGTCGACCTCGTTGCCCTGCGCTCGCCTCAGGTCGAGGCAGGTCTCGAGCATCCGGCGCGCTTCGGCATGGTCGCTCTGGCTTTCGGCCAGCGCAGCACCGACATAGAGCGCCCAGGCCTGGGCGACCGGTGACGCCTGTATCGCGGGCAGCGCCAGCGCCGTCTGCACGAGCTTGCGGCCTTCGGTCGAGTAGCCGCGGAGAATCCAGAAACCCTGCATCGCGACCGCGAATTTGACCGCGATGAACGGGTCGACGCCTTCGGCGAGCGACAGCGCGATAGCACTGCGGATGTTGTCGAGCTCGACCTCGACCTTCCAGAGCCAGTCGGCTTGTTGCGGGCCCCTCAGCCCGTGGTTGGCCGACTTGGCCATCGCGAAATATTGATCGCAGTGGCGCTCGGCAACCGCCGCGGCATCGTCGCGCTGGGCCAGCTTCTCGCGCGCGTACTCGCGAATCGTCTCGAGCATGAGGTAGCGCGCGCCGTCGTCACGCTCCTCGAGCATGACCAGCGACTTCTCGATCAGCGACGAGAGCAGATCCAGCACGTCCTCGCTGGCCAGTGGCTCGCCGCCGCACACGGCTTCGGCCGCGGCGAGGTCGAAGCCGCCGACGAACACCCCGAGCCGGTCGAGCACGTCTGCTCTTCCGGCTCGAGCAACTCGTACGACCAGTCGACGAGGGCGCGCAAGGTCTGCTGTCGTTCCTGCAGGACGCGCGAACCCCCGGTCAGCAGCTTGTAGCGATCCTTGAGCCGGGCGTTGATGTCGGCGACGGAGAGCGCGCGAATCCGTGCGGCGGCGAGCTCGAGCGCCAGCGGAATGCCTTCCAGCCGGGCGACCAGCTCGGCGACGGCGGGCGCTTCGCGCTCGTTGAGCGTGAAGCCGGGCTTGTGCAGTTGCGCTCGATCGACGAACAGGCGCACCGCGGTCGACCGCGACAGCGCCTCGAGGCTGTCGCCACGGGCCGGCACCGGCAGCGGCAGCACCGGGTAGCACTGCTCGCCCGGGGCACGCAGCGCCTCGCGGCTCGACGCCAGGATCCGCACGTGCGGCGCCACCTTCAGGATGGCGCTGGCCATCTGCGCCGAGGCCTTGATCAGATGCTCGCAGTTGTCGAGGATCAGCAGCACCCGCTGATTCTTCAGGTGCGAGCACAAGGTCTGCAGCATCGGCCGATCGGGCTCTTCGCGCACGCCCAGGACCTGTGCCGTCTCGCTGACGATCAGGGCCGGATCGCTGATCGGCGCCAGGTCGAGGAACCAGACGCCATCGGGATAGTGGTGGATCTGCTCGGCCGCGGTTTGCAGCGACAGCCGGGTCTTGCCCAGGCCGCCCATGCCGAGCAGCGTCAGCAGGCGCGACGTGCCCAGCAGGTTCCGGATCTCAGTGAGCTCGCGCTCGCGGCCGATGAACGACGTCGCCTGGAACGGCAGGTTGTTCGCGATTTCGTTGACCGGCAGCCACCAGTCGCCCATCCAGACGACGCGATGCGCCTTTTCGCCGTCGGGTGGCGCCACGAACTGGGCTTCCGGTTCGCCGATCTCGAACAGCTCGATGGGATCGGACACGCCCTTGATTCGCCAGTGCCCATGGGAAGCCAGCTTGTGCGCGCTCGTGCCGAGGTCTTCGCAGGCGGCGGCCGACAGCAGCGTCTGACCGCCGCGGGCCAGCGCCATCACCCGGGCAGCGATGGGCTTGGCCAGGCCCTCGACTTCGAGAGGCTTCGCGCCTCGGGCGATGTCGTCGGGCGCGTTCTCGCGCAGGATCACCGGGCCGACGTGCAAGCCGCAGCGCGCCGTCAGAGCCATTGGCAGCGTGGCCAGAGCGCGGTGGTACTCGATCGCATAGGCGACGGCGTCGGCGGCGTTGTCGAACAGCAGCAGCATGCCGTCCGTCTTGTCGATCTCGCGCCCGCGCAAGGGGCCGAGCAACGCGCGCGAGACCCGGTCGTGCGCCGCCCAGATCTCGGCCATCGCGCTGTCGCCGAGCATCTCCGACAAGTGGGTGCTGTCCACGACATCGGTCAGCAGCAGGGCCTTGATCACACTCATCGCGCAGTCGGCGAATGCAGCCCCGTGTACGAGGGAGGGTTGAGCATGGCGACGAGTCTACCCGCGGCCTTCATCTTTCGATCGGCCGAAAGCCTGCTCACGTAGTCAAAACGGGCTACGACAGAATGCCTGTAAGCCGTCGATTTGTCGGTCGGGACGGCGATTCGGACTCGCCGCCGGTTGCACCCCATATTGCCATCGAGAGACGTCAACGCACTTCACCGGACGCAGAAGGCCACGCGCCTTGGCAGATTACATCCAATCATCAGCCAGGTCTTGACGACTCGAGTGCAGGTGTTCGCCCATCCTGGGGCTCGACACTCGCGGCCGCCCGCGTCCGGCCTCCCTCCGAAGCTATTCCGCGCCCTGCGTCCCGGGCGACGCGAGGCTCGGATCACCTCGGGGTCGCTTGGCTTGCAGCACAAACGCCACGATCTGCCAGGCAACGAAGATGCCGATCAGGGCGAGCAAGGTGCCGCTGATCGGACGGAGGAAAAACGCCCCGAAGCTGCCGCGACTGATCAGCAGGGCGCGGCGGAAGTTCTCCTCCAGCATCGGGCCGAGGATGAAGCCCAGCATCAGCGGAGCGGGATCGAGGTCGAGGCGCAGGAACATGTAGCCGATGAAGCCGAAGACGGCGGTGGTGTAGATGTCGCTCAGGTTGTTGTTGACGCTGAAGGTGCCGATGCAGCAGAAGAACAGGATCGAGGGAAACAGCACGGCGTAGGGAATCTTGAACACCGACAGCCAGTAGCGCACCAGCGGCACGTTCAGGATGAGCAGGAAGCAGTTGCCGACCCACATGCTGGCGACCAGGCCCCAGAACAGCTCGGGGTGACCGGCGATCATGTTGGGCCCCGGTTGGATGCCCTTGATGATGAAGGCGGCCATCATCAGCGCCATGACCGCGTTCTCGGGAATGCCGATGCTCATCAGCGGGATGAAGCTGGTGCGCGCCGCCGCCTCGTCGGCGGCCGCCTGCCCGGCCACGCCCTCGATCGCCCCGGAGCCGATCTCGTCTCGGTACTTGCTGACTTTCTTGTCGACCGCATAAGCGGCGAACTGGGCGATCACGGGGCCGCCGCCGGGCAGGATGCCGAGGAAAGAGCCGATCACGCTGCCGCGCAAGGCGCTCGGAATGATGCGCTTGAACTCCGGCCAGGTCGGGATCAGGTTGATCTTGCCGTTGAAGGGCGTGCGCTCGTCTCGGTTGTCGAGGTTCTTGGTGATCTCGGCGATGCCGAAGCAGCCCAGCGCGATGCTCACCAGGCCGACGCCGTCGACCAGGAAGTCGAGATTCATGGTGAAGCGCTGCATGCCGCTGGTCACGTCGGTGCCGATCTGCCCGAGCAGCACGCCGATCAGGCACATGGCCATGCCGTTGAGGAGGCTGCCGGTGGTGACGAAGCTCACGCACACGAATCCGACCAGCATGAGGGCGCAGTAGTCGGCCGGGCCGAACAGGAAGGCCACCTCGCCCAGCATCGGCGCGAAAAAAGCGAGCACGACGATCGCCACCGTGCCGCCGATGAAGCTCGACACGCCCGCGGTGAAGAGCGCGAGGCCGGTCTGGCCTTTCAGCGTCATCTGGTAGCCGTCGATGCAGGCGACGATGCTGCTGGCGTGCGGGATCTTCATCGTGATGGCGCTCACGCTGTCGCCGTACTGCGCGCCGTAGTAGATCCCCGCCAGCATGATGAGCGCGCCCGTCGTCGGGATCGAGTAGGTCAACGGCAGCAGGATGCTGATCGTCGCCAGCGGCCCGAGCCCGGGCAGCAGGCCGACGAGCGTTCCCACGGTGCAGCCGATGGCGCAGAACAGCAGGTTCTGCCAGGTCAGCGCGTGCTCGAAGCCGAACGCCAGGTTGTGCAGGACGTCCATCAGTACAGCGGCAGGTTGAAGCCGAGCAGCTTCTGGAACGCGAACGCGACGGCGATCAGCCCGGCCGAGATCTTCAGGCAGCGCACCAGCGAATACGTCCTGCGCGGCCAGCGAGGAGAAGAACACCATGAAGATGATTCCGGCGATCATGTTGAGATAGGCGGAGATCAGCGCGAACCCGCACAGGCTCGCGAGGATGATCGCGATGTTCTTCAGGTTGAAGTCGATGGCCAGCCGGGTTTCGAAGCGCGAGCGCACCACGGTGATGATCCCGATCAGGAGCAGCAGGCTGCTGACGATCAAGGGGAAGAGGCCGGCGCCGGCGCGGCTGAAGGTGCCGATCGGGTAGCGCAGGGCCTGCAGGCCGAAGGCAAGGGAAATGGCGACGAGGAACAGGCCTCGCACCAGGGTTCGGTCATTCATGGATGTCAAGGGGCG
>CAVXZM010000023.1:0-82766 GCA_963766315.1 uncultured beta proteobacterium | reverse complement strand
CTGGTCTCGAGCACGGCGCCATGCGTCCGCTCGCGCCGATTCAGCGCTTGTTCTTGATCGGGATGTCCATCTCTTCCGGCTTGATCTCGCGCACCAGCTCCGGAACACCCCAGGCGAACGCCGGATCGTTCTTGATCCGGGTGTGATACATCGACTGCATCGCCTGGTGATCCTCCTTGCGGAACGTCATCTTGCCCTTGGGCGACTCGAAGCTCATCCCTTCCATCGTCTTGATGAGCTTTTCGGTATTGGTGTCGCCGCCGGTCTTCTTCAGCGCCTCGACCAGCGCGATCGCCGCGCTCATTCCGCCGGCGGTGAAAAAGTCGGGCGGGGTCTTGAACTTGCTGTAGTGGTTGGCGACGAGCCACTCGTTGACCGGATTCTTGGGCAGGCCGAAGTAGTAGTACGACGCACCTTCCATTCCGGCGTAGGGCTTGTAGGCGACCATCGCCGGCAGGATGTTGCCACCCGCGGCGACCTCGATGTTGTAGCGCTTCAGGTCCATGTCGGCGACCTTGAGCGGGTTGCCGGCGCCGGCCCAGTAGAAGTAGATGATCTTGCGGCCCGGCTTGTCTTTCAACGCATCGATGAGGCGCTGGCCGCCGGCGGTGAAATCGCTGGTGTTCGGCGGCAGGTACTCCTCGTGCACGATCTTGGCGTGCTTGAGCGCATCCTTGAAGGCCTTGATGCCGTCGCGGCCGAAGGCGTAGTCCTGGGCCAGCGTCGCGATCGAGACGTTGTCCTTGTCGAGGGCCACGGCGTTGGCGATCGCGTCCTGCGAGCTGTTGCGGCCGGTGCGGAAGATGTAGCGGTTCCACTTGTCGCCCGTGATCGAGTCAGCGACCGCCGGCTCGACCAGCAGGATCTTCTTGTACTCCTCGGCCACCGGCAGCAGCGCCAGCGCGACGCCGGACGACGACGGACCGACGGCGATGTCGGCCTTATCGTCGCCGTAGGCGGTCGCGAGCAGGCTCTTGCCGACGTCGGGCTTGCCCTGGTCGTCCTTCTCGATGACGACGATCTTCTTGCCGGCAACGGTCATCGTTCCGCCGGTGGCGTAGTCGAGGCCCATCATGAAACCGGTCTGCGTCTGCTTGCCATACGCCTCAAGCGGCCCGGTCTTGCTGTAGACGTGGGCGATGCGGATCTCGCCCTTCGATTGCGCGAACGCCGAGGGCGCGAGCGCGAGCGTTGCCGCGGCGGCGGCGGCAAGCATCGTGCGGCGACGGCCGCGAAGAGCAAGGGCGAATGGGGACGACATGAGAAAGCTCCTGGGCGAAGGTCGCACGGCTCGCGCTGGGCGAGATCGGCGCAAAGTTTAGGGGATCGTTCGCCGTTCGACGGGCTGAACGCGTTGGCGCACTCGAACTCGCGACCGAGTGACAGCTTCACTCGAGCCAAAGCTCACGTTGATGAACGTCGGCGCCGCGGGAAGCCGTGCGATCAGCCCGGCGGCTTGCGCCGGGCAGGCTGCGCGAGGGGTCAGCGAGCGATGGCGCGCTCGAGCTCGGCCTTGCTCATCTTCGAGCGGCCCCTGACGCTCGCCTTCACCGCCTCGGCATACAGCTGGGCATGGGTACGGCCCCCCTCGCCGCGATGCGAGCGCAGGCCGCCGCGGCGCTCGGGCGAGATATCGTCGAGCGAGGTGTGGCTCGCGGTCGCGCTCTCGCCGTGCTGGGCGCGATCCTTGTTGACGGTGCGCGCGGCGATTTCCTCGGCCGTCTGCTCGCCCTTGCCGCGCTCGAGCAGGCTTTCCTTGATGTGCTCGTACTGGCGTTCGCGCTTGTCGCTCCACTGGTTTCGGGGCATGTTCGTCTCCCGTTGCAAGAGATCTTCGGCGCGGCAATCGGGATGCCGGCGTCTCGGCGATGGGCCCGATTGACGGCACCGCGAAGGGAGCAAGAATCGACTCCCGTTCGCATGCTCGCTGACTCGTCGATGACCGCCAACGCCAACCTGTTCGTCGCCCTGCGCGCCGGCTTCCCCGACGACCTCGACCAGACCGCGATCGAGACCGTCGAGTCAGGCCTTTGCTACACCTGGCGCGACCTCGAGCGGGCGACGGCGATGCTCGCCAACCTGCTCGACTCGCTCGACCTGCCTCCGGCGAGCCGGATCGCGGTGCAGGCCGAGAAGTCGGTCGAGTCGCTGCTGTTCTACCTCGCGGTGCTGCGCGCCGGTCACGTCTACCTGCCGCTCAACACCGCCTACAAGAGTGACGAGATCGGCTATTTCATCGGCGACGCCGAGCCCGCCGTCTTCGTCTGCTGCGCCGAAGGATTTCGTCTGGGCTTCCAAGCTCGCCTTCGCCGCCGGAACGACCTGGGTCTTCACCCTCGGCGACGACCGCAGTGGCAGCCTGCTCGAACGGGCGATGCACTTCGCCGACGTCCATCGGCCCGCCGAGCGCCAGGGCGACGACCTCGCGGCGATCCTTTACACCAGCGGCACGACCGGGCGCAGCAAGGGGGCGATGCTGAGCCACGCCAATCTGCTCTCGAACGCGCTGACGCTGAAAACGTACTGGCGCTGGCGCACGCCGGCCGAAGGCGGCGACGTGCTGATCCACGCGCTGCCGATCTTCCACGTCCATGGCCTCTTCGTCGCCTCGCACGGCGCCCTGCTCGCCGGCGCGAAGATGCTGTGGCTGGCCCGCTTCGACGCCAAGGCCGTCGTCCGCGAGCTGCCGCGCGCGACCGTCTTCATGGGCGTACCGACGCTCTACGTGCGCCTGCTCGCCGAGCCGGCGCTGACGCGCGACGCTTGCCGCCACATGCGCGTCTTCATCAGCGGCTCGGCGCCGCTCCTGCTCGACACCTTCGTCCGGTTCGTCGAGCGCACCGGCCACACGATCCTCGAGCGCTACGGCATGAGCGAGACCGTGATGCTGACCTCGAACCCCTACGACGCGAGCGATGGCGACCGGCGCGGCGGCACGGTCGGGTTCCCGCTTCCCGGCGTCGAGCTGCGCGTCACCGGTGCCGAAGGTGTCGTGCCCGCCGGCGCGGTCGGCGCGATCGAGGTGCGCGGGCCGAATGTCTTCGCCGGCTACTGGCGCATGCCCGAGAAGACGCGCGAGGAGTTCACCGCCGACGGCTGGTTTCGCACCGGCGACGTCGGCCGTGTCGACGCCGACGGCTACGTCACGATCGTCGGCCGCAGCAAGGACCTGATCATCAGCGGTGGCTACAACGTCTACCCGGCCGAGATCGAAGGCGTGCTCAACGACCTGCCCGGCATCGCCGAGAGCGCGGTCGTCGGCGTGCCGCACGCCGACTTCGGCGAGGCGGTCGTCGCGATCGTCGTGCCGCGGCCCGGCGCCGCGCTCGACGTCGGCCGCGCTGACCGCGGCGCTGAAGGCAAGATCGCCAACTTCAAGGTGCCCAAGGCGATCTTCGTCGTCGCCGAACTGCCCCGGAACGCGATGGCCAAGGTGCAGAAGAACCTGCTGCGCGAGCAGCACGCGGCGCTCTTCGCCTGAGCGCTGCCACGCCGGGCACGGTCACGCCGGCCAACCGGCCATGAAAAAGGGCCGGCGCTCGCGCGGCCGGCCCTGTCGATGCGGACGCCGCCGTCAGCGGTCGTGGGCGTAGATGTCGACGTCCTTCGTCTCGCGGATGAAGATCATGCCGACGACGAAGGTCATCGCGGCGATGATGATCGGATACCACAGGCCGTTGTACATGTTGCCGGTGGAAGCGACGATCGCGAACGCGGTGGTCGGCAGCATGCCGCCGAACCAGCCGTTGCCGAAGTGGTACGGCACGCTCATCGACGTGTAGCGGATCCGCGTCGGGAACATCTCCACCAGCATCGCCGCGATCGGTCCGTAGACCATCGTCACGTAGAGCATGAGCACCCACAGGATGGCGACGACCTTCCACCATTGCCCGCTCATGAAGACGATCGCCTTGGCCTTGGCCGGATAGCCTGCCGCGACGAGGTCAGCACCCATCTCCTTCTTGAAGGCGGCGACCTTGGCTGTGCTGTCGGCGTCGAACTTCTGATTCACGACCGTCGCCGCGGGCGGCGTGATCGTCTTGTCGCCGATGGTGACGGCCGCGGGCGATCCTTTCGGCGCGTCGACGCTGTCGTAGCTGACCGAGCTCTGCGCCAGGTAACGCTTGGCGATGTCGCATGAGGTCTTGAAATCGATCTCGCGCGCGATCGGGCTGCCCTGGAACGAGCACTGCGACGGGTCGGCGGTGACGATGACCTTGTTCTTCGGCTGCGCCGCGGCGAGGTCGGGGTTGGCCGCCTCCGTGAGCGCGTGGAAGAGCGGGATGAAGGTCAGCGCCGCGAGCAGGCAGCCGGCCATGATGATCGGCTTCCGGCCGATCCGGTCGGAGAGCGTTCCGAAGACGATGAAGAACGGCGTGCCGAGCAGCGAGCGCGGCGCCGATCATCAGCTGCGCCGCCGTCGCATCGACCTTAAGCTGCGCGGTCAGGAAGAACAGGGCATAGAACTGCCCCGTGTACCAGACGACGCCCTGGCCCGCGGTGAGGCCGATCAGCGCCAGCAGCACGATCTTGCCGTTGCTCCAGTTGGCCAGCGCTTCGGTGAGCGGCGCCTTCGAGGTCTTGCCCTCTTCCTTCATGCGCTTGAAGGCGGGCGTCTCGTTCAGGCTGAGCCGGATCCAGACCGAGACGATCAGCAGGAAGAACGACAGCAGGAACGGCACACGCCAGCCCCAGTCGTTGAACGCCGTGTCGCCGAGAGCCCTCCTTGACGGCGATGATGACGATCAGCGAGAGGAACAGGCCGAGCGTGGCCGTCGTCTGGATCCAGGAGGTGTATGCGCCGCGCTTGCCGTGCGGCGAGTGCTCGGCGACGTAGGTCGCCGCACCGCCGTACTCGCCGCCGAGGGCCAAGCCCTGGAGCAGGCGCAGGCCGACGAGGATGATCGGCGCGGCAATGCCGATCGAGCCGTAGCCGGGCAAGAGGCCGACGATGAACGTCGACGTGCCCATGATCATGATCGTCACCAGGAAGGTGTACTTGCGGCCGATCATGTCGCCGAGGCGGCCGAAGACGAGCGCGCCGAAGGGCCGGACCAGGAAGCCGGAGGCAAAGGCGAGCAGCGCGGCGATGAAGGCCGCCGTCGGGTCGAGGGAGGCGAAGTACTGCTTGGCGATGATCGCCGCGAGAGAGCCGTAGAGATAGAAGTCGTACCACTCGAAGACCGTTCCGAGACTCGACGCGAAGATGACTTTCTTCTCCTCGCGTGACATCGGTCGGGCGATGTTTGCGCCTGCTGGGACCGCTGCTGTGACCATGTGAAGTACCCTCCGTCTTAAAATTGATCGCCGAAAGCGATCGCAAGGCGAATATTGACGAGTTTTCTCGGCGCGGCGCCGGAAAAGCAGGACCAGATTCTTGGGTGAAACCCCGAGGCGGCACTCGGGCGATATGCGCTAGCCGGACCGCTCAGCGGCGTTTCAGCCCCGGCCGGGCCGCGCCTTCGCGCTGCCAGTGCGGCGCGGCGAACCATGGATCGCCGCGCATCGCCGCGGCGGCCATGTCGAGCGCGTCGAAGCCCCAGAAGAGCTTGTCGTCGATGCCCAGCGTCGGTACCCCGAAGACACCGCGGGCCAGCGCCGTGTCGGTCTCGTCGCGCAGGCGCTGCTTGACCTCGTCGCCCGCCGGATCGAGGCGTGGCGCGAGCGACGCGGTGAGCGCGGCGAGGCGCTCCGGTGCCTCGGCATCGGCACCGCCGCGCCAGACGTGGCGCAGGATCGTCTCGCAGACGTAGCGGCTCGGCGTCGCGCTCGCGGCCGCCGCTGCCCACGCCAGCCGCGAAAGCGCGATCGGGTTGAACGGATGGCGCCCGGGCGTCTCGATGGCAATGCCGGCGCGATGAGCGAGCCAGTGCACCTGGCGAAAGGTCCACGCGCGCTTGGGCTCGATCTCGGCCGGGCCCTTGTGGTCGAACGCCTTCAGCAGCGCGGCGAAGACGATCGGCCGGTAGGCGACGTGATACGACAAGCCGGCGAAGGCTTCGGGCAGGCGCTCGAATGCGAGGTATGCGTAGGGCGAGACCGGGTCGAACCAGAAGTCGATGGCCTTCATCGCGACACCTCCTGCTTGGCCGCGTCGCGCTCGCGGCGCCGTGCCGGCAGGCGCTGCCAGATCTCGCGTCGCGCAGGCTCGTCGAGCGCGCCCCAGGCAGCGATCTCGTCGATCGTGCGCAGGCAGCCATCGCACCGGCCGGTCGTTGGGTCGAGCGCGCAGACGCCGATGCACGGACTCGCGATCGCCGTCGTCGGCGTGCTCATGCCGTGGGGCCGAAGGCGCGCGCGGAGTCGGCCACGCTGTAGTAGCCGAGGGCGACGTCGCGGGCACGCGCCTCGGCCGGCCGCGCCGCCGCCGGACCGAAGCCGCCGCCGCCCGGCGTCGAGACCGAGATCACGTCGCCGGCGTGGATCTCGATGTCCTGGTCCTTCGACAGATGCGGCGGCACGTAGACGACGCCGTTGCGGATGATCGACACCTTGTTGACGCCACCGGCGCCGCCGCCCTGCGAGCCGGGCGGGCCGGCGCGGCCATGGTCCATCACCATCGAGACGCGCGCGTCGCCGCGGATCAGGCGGATGCGGTAGTTGACGCCGAAGCCGCCGCGGTGCTCACCGGCGCCGCCCGAGCCTTCGTGCAGCGAGTACTCCTCGAAGCGCACCGGATAGAGCTGCTCCATGATCTCGATCGGCGTCGTCTTCGAGATGCCGATCGTGGAGCAGCCGTTCGAGATGCCGTCACCCGACGGGCTGCCGCCATAGCCGCCGCCCGAGATCACGTACATCACGTAGGCGCGGTTCTTGGCCGGATCGAAGCCGCCGACGCCGAGGTTGCCGCTGGTGCCGGCGGGCGCGCCGAACAGCTGGTCGGGGATCGCCTCGGCGAGCGCCGCGAACACCGCCTCGGCGATCCGCTGGCTGACCTCGGCGGCGCAGCCCGAGACCGGGCGCGGATAGCGGGCGTAGAGAAAGGTGCCCTCGGGATCGACGATGTGCAGCGGCTCGAACGTGCCGGCGTTGATCGCCGCTTCCGGGAACACGTGCTTGATTGCCAGATAGATCGAGGAGCGCGTCGTCGCGATGACGCTGTTCATCGGCCCCTGGCACGGCGGCGACGAGCCGCTCATGTCGAACGACAGCGCCGCGCGATCGATGTCGGGGCCTCCGCTCTTGGTGATGCGCATCGCGATCTTCAGCGGCGCGTCGACCACGCCGTCGGAATCGACGAACGCCTCGCCCTCGTAAGTGCCATCGGGGATGCTCGCGATCTTCTCGCGCATTTGGCGCGCGGCGCGGCGCTTGAGCTCGACGATCGCCGCGTCGACAGTCGCGTCGCCGTAGCGGTCGAGCAGCGCGGTCAGGCGCTTCTCGCCGGTCGCGAGCGCCGCCGACTGCGCCTTGATGTCGCCGATGCGCTGGTCGGCGATGCGGATGTTCGACAGGATGATCGACAGGATCTCGTCGTCGAGCACGCCCTGCTTGTAGAGCTTGACCGGCGGCAGGCGCAGCCCCTCCTGCTCGACCTCGGTGGCGTTGGCCGAAAAGCCGCCCGGTACCATGCCGCCGGTGTCGGGCCAGTGGCCGGTGTTGGCGAGCCAGCACCACAGCGTGCCGGCGCGAAAGAACGGCTGCACGAACTTGACGTCCATCAGGTGCGTGCCGCCGAGGTACGGGTCGTTGACGATGAAGACGTCGCCCGGATGCAGCACGATCTTCAGCCGCGCGACGCGCTCGATCACCGCCTGGACCGTGAACTGCATCGTGCCGACGAACACTGGCAGGCCAAGCTCGCCCTGGGCGATCAGCTCGCCGCTGGTGCGGTGATAGATGCCGTCGGAGCGGTCGAGCGCCTCGGCGATGACCGGACTGAAGGCGCTGCGGACGAACGCCAGATCCATCTCGTTGCAGACCTGCATCAGGCCGTTCTGCAGCACCGAGAGGGTGATCGGGTCGGGCGTGTCCATGGCGCTCATTTTCGTCGCTTCAGACGCCGACGATCAGGTTGCCGAGCGGATCGAGCGTGACCGCGTTCCCGGGCTCGATCACGCTCGTGCAGTCGAGCTGCTCGACGATCGCCGGACCGGTGAAGCGGGCGGCGAGCGGCAAGTGCTCGCGCACGTAGACGGGCGTCTCGACCCAGCCGCCGTCGAACCACACCGGCCGCGTCGTTCGTCGGGCCTCGGCCAGCGTCGCCATCGGCGTTCCGGCCGCGATCGCGCGCAGCGACACCGCCTTGCGTTTGCCGATCACGGCGGTGTGCAGATTGACGAGCACCGGCCGGATCTCCGGCAGCTCGACGCCGAAGCGCTTCCAGTACGTCGCCGCGAACGTCGCACGCAGCTGGTCGAGCGTGATCGCCGTCGAGTCGATCGCCACCGGCAGGATGTGACTCTGGCCCTGGAACTGCAGGTCGGCGCGGTGCAGGGTGACGACCTGCTCGACGGCGACGTTCTCGCGCGCCAGCAAGGCCCGGCCGCTCGCGATCTGCGCCGCGAAGACTTCAGCGACGCGGCTTTCCGCGAGCGCCTCGAGCGGCTGGTTGACCGTGGCGACGAAGTCGTGGCGCAGGTCGGCGACGACGCAGCCGAGCGCATTCGTGAGGCCCGGCCGCGCCGGGATCAGCAGCCTCGGGATCGCCAGCTCCCGCGCGAGCGCCGCCGCGTGCAGCGGCCCGGCGCCGCCGAACGCGAACAAGGCGAAGTCGCGCGGGTCGTGGCCGCGCGCCAAGCTCACCATGCGGATCGCGCCGGCCATTCGGTCGTTGGCGACGCGGACGATCGCCGCCGCCGCCGCGGTCGCGTCGAGGCCGAGCGGCGCGCCGACCTGCGCCAGCAGCGCAGCGCGAATCGAATCCAGCGAGACCGCGTGCTCGACCGCGAGGAGGCGCTCCGGGTCGAGCCGGCCGAGGACAAGGTTGGCGTCGGTGATCGTCGGTCGCGTGCCGCCGCGGCCGTAGCAGATCGGTCCCGGCGTCGCGCCCGCGCTTTCGGGTCCGACCCGCAGCATCCCCGAGGCGTCGACCGAGGCGATCGAGCCGCCGCCGGCGCCGATCGTGTGCACGTCGACCATCGGCACGTGGATCGGCATCGCGTACTCAAGCTCGAGATCGCTCGAGACCGTCGGCATGCCGCCGAGGACGAGGGCGACGTCGCTCGACGTGCCGCCCATGTCGTAGGTGACGACGTCGCCGAACTCGCCGGGATCATTGCCCGCCTGCAGCGCCGTCGCCGCGGCGGCGATCACGCCCGACGCCGGCCCCGACATCACGGTCGTGACGGCGTGCTCGGCGACGATGCCCGACGCGACCGTGCCGCCGTTGCCCTGCATCACCAGCAGCTCGCGCGCGAAGCCGCGGCCGGCGAGCTCCTTCTGCAGCCGCTCGATGTAGCGGTGCAGCACCGGCTGGATGGCGGCGTTCACTGCCGCGGTCGTGCCGCGCTCGTACTCGCGGTACTCGGCGACGACGCTGTGCCCGGCCGTGACGTAGCGATTCGGCCAGACCGCGCGAACCAACTCGGCGGCACGCGTCTCGTGCGCCGGCGCGAGGTAGCTGTGCAGGAAATGGATGACGACGCTTTCGGCGCCGAGCGCGATCAGTTGCTCGGCCGCCGCCGTGACCTGCGCCTCGACGAGCGGGACGACGACGCGACCGTCAGCGTCCATGCGCTCGTCGACCTCGAGGCGCAGATGGCGCTCGATCAGCGGCACGAACTTTCCCTTCAGTCCGTACGGCGTCGGCCGCGTCCGCCGGCCGAGTTCGAGGACATCGCGAAAGCCGCGCGTCGTGATCAGGCCGACCTTGGCGATCTTGCGCTCGAGCATCGCGTTGGTCGTCGTCGTCGTACCGTGGACGATCGCCGCGAGCATCGCCGGATCGACACCGGCCGCGTCGAGCGCGGCGAGGACACCGAAGGCCTGGTTCTCGGCCGTCGTCGGCACCTTGGCGATCCGCACTTCCCCGGTCTCGTCGTCGACGACGATGAGGTCGGTGAAGGTACCGCCGACGTCGATGCCGGCGATGCGGCTCATCGCCGCGGCCTCGTCGTCACGACTTCTCGACCATCACGACGTGTGCCTGGATCTTGCCGTCGACGGCGCCGGCGCCGAAGCGCGCCGCTACCACCTCCGTCGTCACCTGGCAGGCGCGCTCGAGCCCCGCGGGGTCGCGCGCCCCGATCTCGTTGCGCAACGGCGTCCCAAGGCAATACGCCATGGCCACGGTGCGCGCCGATGGTGCGGTGCTGCGCGCCGCGACCGTCCACGTTTGCGGCGTGGCGCCGAAGCCGCCCTGCTTCACGTCGGCGACGATCGCGGCGAGGTCGTGATGGCCGTGCGGCACGCGCGCCATGAAGCGCGGCGGATCGGCGGGAAAGAGCGTTGCGAGCGCCGTCGTCACCGTGTCGGCGAACTCGTTGTCCTCAATCCGGTCCCAGACACTGAAGAGGAAGACGCCGCCCGGCGCGAGAACGCGACGCACCTCGGCAAACGCTGTCGCCTTGTCGGGGAAGAACATGACGCCGAACTGGCAGACAACGGCGTCGAACGATTGATCGGTGAACGGCAGCTGCATCGCGTCGGCCTGGCGCCACTCGACCGGCCGCGCCATACCGACCGACGCCGCCTGGTCGATCATCGCCTGGTTCAGGTCGGTGGCGACGATCGCCGCGCTCGCCGGCAGCTGCGATGCCAGCCGGCGCGTGACGACGCCCGTCCCGGCGGCGATCTCGAGGACGCGCCGCGGCGATCGGTTTACGAGCCGATCAACGAGGTCGACCGCGTACGGCTCGAAGATCAGCGGCACCATCAAGGTCTCGTACATCTCCGGCATCGCGCCGGCGAACGCCGTGTCGGTACGTGACCGGTCCTTGTCTGGCTCGTTCATCGTTGCCTCACATACTGAGATGGGTGCGCAGCAGCGCCTCGTCACTCATCAACGCTGTCATCGTGCCGTCAAACCGGACCTCGCCTTTTTCCAGAACCACTGCGCGATCTGACACGAGCCGGGCGAAGTGCAGGTTCTGCTCCGAGAGCAGGATCGCCACGCCGGCCGCCTTGAGGGCGACGATCATGCGCGCCATTTCCTCGACGATCAGCGGCGCGACGCCTTCCGATGGCTCGTCGAGCAGCACCAGATAGGGATTGCCCATCAGCGTGCGCGCGACAGTGAGCATCTGCTGTTCGCCGCCGCTCATGCGACCGCCGGGACGGTCGGGCATCGCGGCGAGGTTGGGAAAGAGCGTGAACAGCTGCGCCTCGCTCCAGGTAGGCGCGCCGTCGCGCGCCGGCTGGCGCGCGACCGCGAGGTTCTCGCGCACCGTGAGGTCGGTGAAGATGCGCCGGTCCTCGGGCACCCAGCCGAGGCCGAGGCGCGCGATCCGGTACGAGGCGAGCGCCGAGATGTCGTGGCCGCGAAAGGCAATGCGGCCACGGCGGCGCGCCATCAGGCCGATGATCGACTTCATCGTCGTCGACTTGCCGGCGCCGTTGCGTCCGACGAGCGCGACGCACTCGCCCGCCCGCACGGCGAGCGAGACGCCGTAGAGGATCTGCGCCTGACCGTACCAGGCGTCGAGCGCAGTCACCTCAAGCATGGCTCGCCTCGCCCGACACCGACGCGAACGTCGTGCCGCCGCCGAAGTAGACCTCGCGCACGCGCGGGTCGTCGCGCACGAGCGCCGGCGAACCCTCGGCGATCAGTTCGCCGCGCGCCAGGACGATGATCCGGTCGGCGTGGGCGAAGACGACGTCCATGCTGTGCTCGGTGAAGAGAACGCCGATCGACTGCTCGTGCGCGAGGCGACGCGCCAAGCGCCATCAGCTCGTTCCGCTCACGCGGCGCCATGCCGGCGGTCGGCTCGTCCATCAGCAGGAGGCGCGGCCGATGGGCGAGCGCGATCGCCAGCTCGAGCCGCTTGACGTCGCCGTAGGCGAGCGCGCTGGTCGCGCGCTCGCCCTGCTCGGCCATGTCGACGCTCGCGAGGAGCGCGTCGGCCTCGGCACGGAACTGCAGCCGCGCCGGGCGCCAGAAGGCGAGCACGCGGCGCGCGTGCGAGATCAGCGCCAGTTGGACGTTCTCGCGCACCGTCAGCGAGGCGAAGGTCTCGGCGATTTGGAACGTGCGGCCGACGCCGAGGCGCCAGATCGCATCAGGCGCCAGGCCGACGATCTCGTTGCCGGCGAGGGTCACCGAGCCTGCGTCGGGCGCGAGCTGGCCGCCGACGATGTTGAAGCAAGTCGTTTTGCCGGCGCCGTTCGGGCCGATCAACGCCAGCATCTCGCCGGCGGCGAGGTCGAAGGTGACGCCGTCGACGGCGCGGACGCCGCCGAACGATTTGGTCGATCCTCGCACCGAGAGCAGCGCGCTCATCGCGTCACGCCGCCTCGCGGATGAAGACGCGCTTCAAGCCACCGGCGACGCCGAGCGGAAAGACCAGCACCAGCGCCAGCATCGCAATGCCGAGCAGCGCGCGCCAGTAGTCCGTCTGGCGCGCGACCGTGTCCTGCAGCCAGGTGAAGAGCGCGGCGCCGACCCACGGCCCCGAGACCGACTGCACGCCGCCGAGCAGCACCATCACCAGGCCGTCGACCGACTTGCCGACGCCGAGCGTCTCGGGCGAGATCGTCCCCTTGGCGAAGGCGAACAGCGAGCCGGCGAGCCCGGCGACCGTGCCGGCGACGACGAAGGCGAGCCACTGCAGCCGCGCCACGCGGATGCCGATCGCCGCGGCGCGGATGGGCGAATCGCGGCTGCCGCGCAAGGCCAGACCGATCGGCGCGTGCAGCATTCGCACGATCAGGCCGCAGCCGGCCACCGTGCAGGCGAGCGTGAGCAGGTAGTACGCCGCCTTGGGCGCGAGCCACGGCGACGGCCAGATGCCGACCAGGCCGTTGCTGCCGCCGGTGAGCGCGTCCCACTGGAACACCACCGACCAGACGATCTGCGCGAAGGCGAGCGTCAGCATTGCCAGATAGACGCCCGAGAGACGGACGCAGAACCAGCCGAACACGAACGCGCCGAGCGCGGCGAGCAGCGGTGCGAGGACGAGCGACGCTTCCATCGGCAGGCCGAGCGCCTTGAAGCAGAGCGCAGCACCGTAGGCGCCGAGGCCGAAGTACGCGGCGTGACCGAACGAATGCATTCCTGCCGGGCCCATCAGGAAATGCAGGCTGGCGGCGAACAGGACGGCGATCAGCACGTCGATCATCAGCACGATCGCGTATGGGCTGATGTCCGGCGAGGAGCGCGCCGAGCGCGAGCACGACCAGCGCGGCGTAGCCGGCGCGCCGCCACGCGACTGGCAGGGGCCGGAGCGGCGCCTCGATCGCCGTCGTCGCGCGCACCAGTGCCTGCGCCCGCCCGAACAGGCCCGACGGACGCCAGACGAGCACGACCGCCATCACCCCGAACTCGGCCACCAGCGTCAGTTTGCTGAGCGGGAACGGCGCGCCGAAGACGTCGATCGTTCCGGCGGCGATGCAGAACGCCTTGACCATCGCGATCAGGATCGCGGCGACGAAGGCGCCGCCGATCGAGCCCATTCCGCCGACGACGACGACGACGAACGCCTCGCCGATCAGTGCCAGATCGAGGTTGAGGTTGGCGGGCTCGTGCGGCATCTGCAGCGCGCCACCGAGCGCGGCGAGGAAGGTGCCGAGCGCGAACACCGACGTGAACAGCCAGCGCTGGTTGACGCCGAGCGCGCCGACCATCTCGCGGTCCTGCGTCGCGGCGCGGACGAGCAGGCCCCAGCGCGTCTTCGTCAGCAGCAGCCAGAGCGCGCCGAGGACGAGCGGGCCGATCGAAGATCGAGAGCACGTCGTAGCTCGGGAACGGCTTGCCGAGGACGTCGATCGCGCCCTTCAGGCCGGGCGCCTTCGGACCGAGCAGGTCCTCCGGGCCCCAGGCCCAGAGCGCGGCGTCGCGGATCACCAGGACGAGGGCGAAGGTCGCGAGCAGCTGGTAGAGCTCGGGCGCGCCGTAGAGCCGGCGCAGGACCAGCATCTCGAGCAGCGCGCCGAGCGCGGCGACGGCGAGCGCAGCGAGCAGCACGCCGGCCCAGAAGCCGAGCGAGCCGGCACCGAACGCCGTCGTCAGCGCGACCGCCGCGTAGAGGCCGAGCATGTAGAACGAGCCATGCGCGAAGTTGACGATCCGCGTCACGCCGAAGATCAGCGACAGCCCGCTCGCGACCAGGAACAACGCCGAGGCCGAGGCCAGACCGGTGAGGATCTGGAGAACGACGCTCGAGCCGGTCATCAGTCGATCGGTCGGAGCTTCTTCACCTCGTCGTCGCTCGGCAGGTACTTGGCGCCGTCGAGATAGACGTAGTCGGTCATCACGCCCTTCTGTCCTTCGAGCTTGGTCTTGCCGAGGTAGGCGCCCATCGTCGACTGGTGGTCGAGCGCGCGGTAGGTCACCTTGCCGAGCGGCGACATGAACTGCAGGCCCGGAGAAGGCGGCGATCAGCTTCTCGGTGTCGGTCGACTTCGCCTTCTTGATCCCTTCGGCGATCGAGATGATGGTCGAGTAGCCGACCACCGAGCCGAGCCTGGGATACTCGTTGTACTTCCTGAAGTAGGCGAGGAAGAACTTCTTGTGCTCGTCGGTCTGGATGCCGTAGTACGGATAGCCGGTGACGATCCAGCCGACCGGCGCCTCCTCGCGCAGCGGCTCGAGGTATTCGGGCTCGCCGGTCAGCAGGCTCACGACCGGGCGGTCCTTGAACAGGCCGCGCGTGTTGCCCTCGCGAACGAACTTCGACAGGTCGGCGGCGAAGAGGACGTTGAAGATCGCGTCGGGCTTGGCGTCGGCGATCGCCTGCACCACCGCGCCGGCCTCGATCCGGCCGAGCGGCGTCGCCTGGTCGGGCAGGAACTCGACGTCGGGCTGGAGCTTTTGCAGCATCGCCTTGAACGTCGCCGCCGCCGACTGGCCGTACTCGTAGTTCGGATAGACGACGAGCCAGCGCTTCTTCTTCAGCTTGGCCGCCTCGGGCACCAGCATCGCCGCCTGCATGTAGGTGTTCGGGCGCAGCCGAAACGTGTAGTGGTTGCCGTTCTGCCAGGTGATCTTGTCGGTGAGCGGCTCGGCGGCAAGGAAGAACACCTTCTTCTGCTTGGCGAAGTCGGTGACCGCGAGGCCGGTGTTCGAGAGGAACGTTCCGGCGATCAGCGCCACGCCCTCGCGCGAGACCAGCTCCTCGGCGACGCGCACCGCGTCGCCCGGGCTGCCGTTGTCGTCGCGCGAGATCACCTGGATCTTCTTGCCGAGCACGCCGCCCGCGGCGTTGACCTCCTCGACGGCGAGCTCCCAGCCCTTCTTGTACGGCTCGAGGAAGGCGGGCTGCGCCTTGTAGCTGTTGATCTCGCCGATCTTGATCGTGTCCTGCGCGCGAGCCGGCGCAGTGGCTGCGAGCGCGGCGAACGACGCGACGAGGACGAGGGGCTTGAGCATGAGAAGCTTTCCGGAAGTGACGAGGATCAGGCGACGGCGATGTCGCTCGACTGGATGCGCTTGACGCCGGCCTTGGTCATCTTGTCCCAGGCGGCGGCGAGCGAGCCGTTGAGGTCGATGCCGCGCGACGCGTCCTCGATGACGTAGGCCTTGAAGCCGGCCTTCCTCGCGTCGAGCGCGGTCCAGGCGACGCAGAAGTCGGTCGCCAGGCCGCAGACGTAGACGGTGTCGACGCCGTGCGCCTTCAGGTACGCGGCCAGGCCGGTCGAGGTCTTGCCGTCGGCTTCCATGAACGCCGAGTAGCTGTCGGTCGACTGGTGATAGCCCTTGCGGATGATCAGTTGCGCCTTCGGCAGCGCCAGGTCCTTCAGCAAGGCCGCGTCCTGCGAGCCCTGGACGCAGTGGTCGGGCCAGAGCACCTGCGTGCCGTAGGCGAGCTTGGTGGTCTAGAACGGCTTCTTGCCGGGGTGCGCCGAGGCGAACGAGACGTGGCCGGCGGTGTGCCAGTCCTGCGTGACGACGACGTTCTCGAACGCGCCCGAGAGCTTGTTGATGATCGGCACGACCTGCTCGCCGTCCTTGACCGGCAGCGTGCCGCCGGTGACGAAGCAGTTCTGCACGTCGATCACGAGCAGCGCGCTCTTCGCGTCGGGCTTGATCGAGCCGGCGGCGAAGGCGAGCCGCGGTCGCGCCGAGTCCGAGCAGCGCCGGCCGCGCCGCATGCCGAGAACGAAATCCCTGCGTTGCATGTCTTTCATGGATGGCCTCCGTTGAGTTGGATTTCCGCTGCGCCTCATGCATCGATCGTGCCGTGCCGGGCGACGCTAGCGCTGCCCGTCGAACTTCGCAATCTCGTCTGCCCGCAGGCCGCCGACGCGCGCGTGCGGCCGCGGCCCGGTCGTCATGGCGATGACCAGCAGCATCTCGTTCGGCCGCGGCGAATCGGCGACGCGCACCTCGAGGGTATCGAAATGGCTGCGCACGTAGGCGGCGACGCGGTGGTGGATCGGCACGTCGATCGACGTGCCGGCGGCGCCGATCCGGGTCGTCGACGGCACGATCGCGTGCGAGCCGGCGAGCAGGTCGCGCATGCCGTAGCCGCCCGGAACGTGCCAGAGCGCGCCGTGCTCGAGCTCGCCGGCCAGGCCGATCAGCGCGGCCTTGCCGTAGGCCTCGATCCGCGCCGGCCCGCCGAGCGCTTCGACCAGGCGCGCCGCCATCGCCCGGCCGAGCGGCTTGAGCGCTTCCATCATCGGCTGGATGTCCTCGACGTAGCCGCCGGCGTAGGGATTTCTCACCACCGCGGCGACGCTGCCTCGCTGCAGCGGCGCGGCCAGGCGCGGGCCGTTGTCGTGCCAGACGTCCTCGACCGAGCAGACGAGCTTGCGCACGTCGACCGCGGGAAGCTCGGCGGTGGCGGGAAAGAGCATGGCGGTCCTTTCGGCGTTCGTTCAGCAGGCGGTGGCGGGCTCGCGCAGGCGCTGCGATCGGCGTCTGGCGCCGACGCCGCAGGCAGCATCGGCCGCACGTCGCCGACGACGCGCCAGCGGCCCTGCAGCGAGAGCACTGCCGCGATGATGCGCCCGGCGTCGATCTGCGCCCGCGCCTCGGCGGCGCCGCGCTCGAGGGCCGCCGCGACCAGCGGTTCGGGCAACGGCGGAACGCGGCGCGTGACGAGGCGATCGCCGAGATCGCTGTCGTCCTTGAGCGAGCTCGCCGGCGCGCGGACGATCCGCGCATCGGCGACGTCGACCGCGTTGGCGACGATCGTCGCCGCCGCATCGGCCGTCGACGCCGTCGTCGCGAGCACGGTGACGCTGTCGGCGATGCCGAGCGAGAAGCTCCGGCCGCGCCAGCCCGAGGTGGCGATGCCGCGCACCGGCGACGCGGCGTCGACCGTGAAGCGGCCGTCGATCGCGGCGGCGACGCGGCCGCGCACGGGATCGGCGCACAGGCCGACCTCGTAGGTCGCTGCCGGGCCGGAGGTGCAGCGCGATATCGCCGCCGTTGTTGATCGACGCGCGGGCGATGCGCTCGTCGGCGAAGGCGGCGATCAGCTCCTCGGCGACGCTGCCGGCGACCGCCGCCATCGCGGTGATGAAGCGGCCGTCGCTGGCGTGCGCGCGGCACGCCGCGACCATCCGGCGCGCCACGGCGCCGCGCGGCGCGAGCGCTGGCCGCCTCGGGTCGCGAGAGGTCGGCGCGCAGCAGCGGCAGCTCGCCGACGAGCTCGTCGAGCACGATCGCGAAACGGCTCCACGCGCGCTCGACGGCTTCGTCGACCGCGCCCGGCTCGCCGTCGGCGGCGACGATGCAGTCGATCGGCCCGTGCTGGAAATGCCAGCGACCGGCGTCGAGCCGGCGTCGCATTGCGCCGCCGCGCGCCGGCGCGCTCATCGCCTTCCTCCGCGCCGGCGCGTGCAGCGGCCACGGCACGCCCGGCGCGGCGTCGACGACGCGCCAGCCGCCGCCGGCGAGCACCTCGTCGAGGCTCCGACGCGGTCCATGTGGCCGCCGAGGGCGCGGTAGTCGTCGCGTGCGCATCGTGAACTCGATCGGCGAGACGATCGCCGGCGTCGGCACCGAGCCGAAGCTCATCGCCGGCATCTTCGCGACGTCGACCATCACCGTGATGCCGCCGCCCGGCCAGACGTAGACCGGCGCGCCGCCGCAGGTGACGTTGACGAGCAGCGACTTGATCGAGCGCGTCAGCGCGACCGGGTTCTCGGTGACGCCGGCGCGCAGCGACCCGCCGGCGCCGGCGACGTAGAGCACCGAGCAGAGCGAAGGCTCGCAGTTCTCGCCGATGCGCTCGACGACGCGGCGCACCGCCGCCGGCATCTCGGCCGGACGCGGCACGAGATCGTCGTCGAGGACGAACCACGCCGAGTCCTCGCCGGTGGTCGAGACCATCAGCAGGCGCAGCCCGGGCCGCGCGCCGTGCTTCGGCTCCCACGCCTCGACGATCGCCAGCGGGTCGGTGATGTCGGTGCCGCCCCAGCCCGAGCCCGGGTTGGCGACCTGGAAGTAGCGCCCCGGCGTCGACTTGCGCCCGCGGACGCGGATTCCCGAAGGCGCCATGTCGAGGAACTTGCCGGCCTGGTGCTCGGAGAGGACGCCGGTGATGTGGTCGTCGACGACGACCACCTCGTCGACGTGGCCGAACCATTGCTGGGCGAAGATGCCGATCGTCGCCGAGCCGCAGCCGACGCGCATCCGCTCCTCCTCGACGCCGTCGACGATCGGCGCCTTGTCGGCGGCGACGACGATGCGCGCGCCGCCGTCGATCTGCAGCTCGACCGGCTGCTTGTTGCCGAGCGCCATCATCATCTCGCAGGCGATGCGGCCTTCCTTCTTCGAGCCGCCGGTCAGGTGGTGGACGCCGCCGAGGGCCAGGAACTGCGAGCCGTACTCGATCGTGCTGACGTGGCCGACCGCCTCGCCCTGGTAGCGCACCGTCGCCTGCTCGGGGCCGAGGTAGCGGTCGGTGTCGATCTTCACCTTGAAGCTGCAGTAGCTGAAGATGCCCTCGGTGACGACGGTGACGAGGTCGACGCCGGCGTGCTTCGAGGCGACGATGAAGGGCGCCGGCTTGTAGTCGGGATAGGTCGTTCCCGAGCCGACGCCGGAGACGAACACCGGCGCGTCGGCGCCGCTCGCGGCGACCAGCGACCCGTCCCATGCGCCGTCCCGCGCCGCCTGCCAGGGAACGAGGTCGATGCCCGGGCCGGGCGACGAGATGCAAGGTGTCGAGCCGGGTCAGCACGCCGTCGACGTTGCCGTAGCGGTCGCACGCGCCGAGCTTGCCGGGGCTGATCTGGCACAGCACCGGGCACGCTTCGCAGCGCACCTTGTCGGCGGCCATCTTCTCGGGCGCGCGCGAGTGCTCGAGGACGACCGGCTGGCCGTCGGAGCGAGGCGCGAAGGTGTCGCTCACGACGCGCGCTCCGCGGCGAGGATCGCCGCGCGCAGGCGGCTCGGCGTCACCGGCACCTCGCGCATGCGCACGCCGGTCGCGGCGTGGATCGCGTTGAGGATCGCCGGCGCCGTCGCCACCAGCGCCGGCTCGCCGACGCCCTTCGCGCCCCACGGCCCGAGCGGCTCGGGATCCTCGATCAGGTGGACTGTGATCGGCGGCACGTCGCCGACGGTCGGGATCAGGTAGTCGTGCAGGTTGTCGGTCCTGCCGTTGACGTATTCCTCCATCAGCGCCATGCCGATGCCCTGGGCGATGCCGCCGTGGATCTGGCCCTCGACCTGGGTCGGGTTGATCGCCCGGCCGACGTCGTGGGCGGCGTGGATGTGGAGCAGCGTCACGGTGCCGAGCTCGACGTCGACCTCGACCTCGGCGATCTGCGCCGCGAAGCCATAGGTCGCGTAGGGCACGCCCTGGCCGTCGGCGTCGAGCGGGACGGTCGGCGGATTGAAGTAGCCGCTGGCGACGAACAGGTCGGCGCCGGCCGCGTCGGCGGCGAGCGCGCGCAGGTCGAGCGCGCGTTCTTCGCCGTCGCTTCTGGCGACGAGGCGCTCGCCGTCGAGCGTGAGCGCGATCTCACCATCGCGCGCGGCGGCGAAGCCGAGGCGCTCGAGCAGCTGACGGCGCAGCGCGCGGCCCGCGGCGCGCGCCGCGTTGCCCGAGACGAAGGTCTGGCGCGATGCCGACGACTTGCCGGCGTCGGCGGTGAGGTCGGTGTCGCCCATCACCTGCTCGACGCACGCCAGCTCGAGGCCGACCGCGTCGGCGAACATCTGCGGCATCACCGTCGCGCGTGCCCTGGCCGATCTCCTGCGCGCCGTTGTAGAGGAACAGATGGCCGCCGCGCGCCGCGTCCCAGCGCAGCGCGCCGCGCATCGTCGACGGATTGGCGATCACGGTGTTGCCGATGCCGTACCACATGCAGGCGATGCCGGCACCGCGGCGCAGCGCCGAGCCGCGTGTGTCTGCCGTCGCGTTGAACGCGCGCGCGGCCGCTCCGCGCTGCCGCCCACGCCGGCCGGAGCGCGTCGAGGCACGCCTGCAGGCCGACGCTGGCCGCGAGCGTCTGGCCGGTCGGCGTGACGTCGCCGGCGACGAGGGCGTTGCGGTGACGGAACTCGAGCGCGTCGCGGCCTGCGCGCGCGGCGAGCTCGTCGATCAGCAGCTCGCCGAGCAGCGTCGACTGCGGCACGCCGAAGCCGCGGAAGGCGCCGGCGATGCTGTCGTTCGTGAGCACGGCGCGCGTCAGCGCGCGCACGTGCGGCACGCGGTACGGGCCGCTGGCGTGGATCGGCACGCGGTTGGCCACGGTCGGGCCCCACGACGAGTAGGCGCCGGTGTTGAAGTCGCCGCTGAAATCGAAGGCGAGCAGTCGGCCGTCGCGATCGCACGCCGCGCTCGCGTGCATCTCGGCCGGATGGCGCTTGGTGCTCGACTGCATCGACTCGGGCCGCTCGTAGACCAGGCGCACCGGCCGGCCGAGCTTCCACGCCGCGACCGCGACGAGCGGCTGCACCGAGAGGTCGAGCTTGCCGCCGAAGCCGCCGCCGATCGCCGACGGCACGATGTGCACCTGCTCGGGCGCGATGCCGAGAATGCTGCGCGATCTCGTCGCGGTCCATGTAGGGCGTCTGCGTGCAGGCGAAGATGCGGACGCGGCGCAGCGGCGCGCCGCTGGCGTCGCTGCCGGCGACGACCTCGGCGTAGCCGGCTTCGGGCTCGATGTAGGCGTGCTCGACGTGGCGCGTCGTGAACGCGCTGTCGACGACGATCGCGGCACCGGCGAGCGCGGCGTCGACGTCGCCGCGGACGACGCGGCCGCGGCACAGCACGTTGTCGGGATAGCGCGCGTGCAACGCCGCGCCGTGATCGGCGGCGGCGAGCGCGGCGGCGATCGATTCGTGCGCGGCGAGCGGCTGGTAGCGGATCGGCACGTCGCCGTCGGCGATCGCCAGCACGGTCGCCGCGTCGCCGACGAGCGCCAGCACGGCCTCGCCGCGAAAGCGGACGACGCCGTCGGCGAGCACCGGCTGATCGCGCAGGTCGGGAAAGATCGCGAAGGCGTTGTTCGGCACGTCGGCGGCGCTGACGACGTCGACCAGTCCCGGCCAGCGTGCGTGCAGCTCGCGCAGGTCGCCGACCTCGAACCGGGCATGCGCGTGCGGCGAGCGGATCACGCGCATCGCCAGCACCGCGGCCGCGCCCGCCTCGGGCCAGGCGTCGGCGCCGAAGCGCTCGCTGCCGGTGACCTTGGCCGGCGCGTCGAGGCGTGCGGCGCGGCTGCCGACGGCGCGGCCCGATGGCCGGCAGCGGCGCATCGACGACCGTGCCGGCCGCCACCGCGAGCACCGCCTCGACGATCTTGCGATAGCCGGTGCAGCGGCAGAGCACGCCGGCGAGCGCGGCCTCGACCTCGGCCTCGCTCGGCCGCGGGTTCGCGCGCAGCAGCGACTCGGCGCTCATCAGCATTCCCGGGGTGCAGATGCCGCACTGCGCCGCGCCGTGGGCGACGAAGGCGCGCTGCAGGGCCGAGAGCGAGCCGTCGGCCGCGGCGAGGCCCTCGACCGTCGTCACCGATCGCCCGGCGCACTGGCCGACGGCGACGATGCACGAGCAGACCTGCTCGCCGTCGAGCAGCACGGTGCAGGCGCCGCAGTCGCCGGCGTGGCAGCCGATCTTGGTGCCGGTGAGGCCGAGCTCGTCGCGCAAGGCGTCCGAGAGGCGCCGCGCCGGATCGCCGGCGAGCTCGCGCGCGGCGCCGTTGACGCCGACGCGAACGACGTGGATGGCGGGCAGGTCGCGCGCGGTCACGAGGCGGCGAGCCGCGCGCAGGGCGCGGCGCAGCAGAGTCGTGGTCGCGTCGCGGCGGTAGTCGGCGCTGGCGCGCAGATCGTCGATCGGCGTCAGCGGCGCGAGGTCGGCGGGCTCGACCCGCGCGCCGAGGTCGCTGGCGGCGGCCGCACCGAGCAGGCGCGCCTCGAGCCGCGGCAGGCGCCGCGCCATCGCCGCGCAGCTGCCGACGGCGACGCCGGCGTAGGCGATCGCGCCGGCGCCATCGACGTCGAGCACGACCGCGACCATCGTCATCGAGATCGTCAGATAGCGGCGACCGCCGAGCTTGATGAACGCCGAGCGCGCGCCCGCGCCGCGCGCCGGAACGCGCACCGCGACCAGCAGCTCGTCGGCGGCGCGCACCGTGCGCCGGTTGCCGACGACGAACTGCTCGACCGGCACCGCGCGCTCGCCGCGCTCGCTGCGCAGCACGACCGAGGCGCCGAGCGCCATCAGCACCGGCGTGCCGTCGGCCGCGGGCGAGGCGTTGCACAGGTTGCCGGCGACCGTTGCCGCGTTCTGGATCTGCACGCCGCCGACTTCGCGTGCCGCCGACTTGAGCCCGTCGAACAGCGGCGGCAGCTCGGCGCGGACGACGTCGCTCCAGGTCGTGGTCGCGCCGATCGACCAGCCGGCTTCGTCGCTGCCGGATGCCGCGCAGCGCGGCGATCGCGGTGATGTCGAGCAGCGGCGCCACGATCGGCCGGCCGACGTGCGCCGGGTAGAGATCGGTGCCGCCGGCGAGCACCGCCCACGGGCCGGCGGCGAGCAGGCGGGTCGCCTCGCCGATCGATCCGGGCCGCTCGAAACGGGTCTGCATCAGCTCGCTCCTGGCCGCTGCCTGGCAGCGTCTCCGCGAATGAAGTGTTTACTTCATTGGCGAGTCAATCTAGCATGCCCGCGTCAGTTTGCAAAGAGCGCGCCCCCGCTTCTCCGCCGTCGCCGATGCCCGCCACCCGAGACCCGGTCCAGACCCAGGCGCGCATCCTGCGCGCCGCCCGCAACGAGTTCATGCGCCACGGCTACAGCGGCGCGCGGGTCGAGCGAATCTCGCGCGCCGCGCGCTCGAGCGACCGGATGCTCTACTACTACTTCGCGAGCAAGGAAGGGCTCTACCTGCGCGTCCTCGAGGGCGTCTACAGCGAGCTCGGCGAGGCCGAGAGCGCGCTCGCCATCGACCCGGCGCGCCCGGTCGAGGCGCTCGACGCGCTGATCGAATTCACCTGGCGCTACTACGTCGAGCACCCCGAGTTCGTCGCCCTGCTCAGCAACGAGAACCTGCAGCGCGGCCGCCATATCACCAAGTCGGTGAAGGTCAAGCAGCTGTCGCGGCCGGTGCTCGCCATTTTGGGGACAATACTGGCCGAGGGCACGCGCCAGAAGGTGTTCCGGCGCGGTCTCGACATCAAGAAGGTCTATCTGACGCTCGCCGCGCTCGGGTACTTCTATCTCTCCAATCGCTTCACCTTGTCGAGCTTTCTCGGCACCGACCTGATGCGCCCGGACGAGTGCGAGGCCTGGCTCGCGGAGATCAAGCGCGTGATGATGGCGGCGGTATGCGTTCCGGCTGCGAAAGTGAAAGCGGTGCATGGCGGCTTACGAAATCGAAAAGGTCCTGACGGTTCATCACTGGAACGAGTCGCTGTTCACGTTCACGTGCACGCGCGGCGCGAGCCTGCGCTTCGAGAGCGGCCACTTCGTCATGGTCGGCCTGATGGTCGACGGCAGGCCGCTGATGCGCGCCTACTCGATCGCCAGCGCCCACTGGGAAGAGCACCTCGAGTTCTTCAGCATCAAGGTCCAGGAGGGCCCGCTGACCTCGCGTCTGCAGCACCTGAAGGTCGGCGACGACGTCCTGGTCGGCCGGAAGCCCACCGGAACGCTCGTCCTCACCGACCTGCTGCCCGGCCGCAACCTCTACCTGTTCGCGACCGGCACCGGCCTGGCGCCGTTCATGAGCATCATCCGCGACCCCGACACCTACGAGCGCTTCGCCCGGATCGTTCTCGTGCACGGCACGCGCAAGGTCGACGAGCTCGCCTACGCCGACCTGATCTCGCACGAGCTGCCGCAGCACGACCACCTCGGCGAGCAGGTGCGCGACCAGCTCGTCTACTACCCGACGGTGACGCGCGAGCCGTTCCGCAACCAGGGGCGGCTGCCCGACCTGATCGCCAACGGCAAGCTGTGCAGCGACATCGGCTTTCCGCAGATCGACCCCGAGACCGACCGCGCCATGATCTGCGGCGGCCCGGCGATGCTGAAGGACATGCGCGCCGTCCTTGACGCCGCCGGCTTCACGATCTCGACCGGCATCGGCCACGCCGGCGACTACGTCATCGAGCGGGCGTTCGTCGAGAAGTAGCGATCAGGTTCAGGAACGGGGCGGTCTACGCCACGCTGGCTTCACAACTCGGCCAGGATCGTCTTCATGGCCGAGTCGCCCTTCTTGTAGCGCGGCCCGGCTTCGTGAACTGCTCGTCGAGGACGACGAAATCCGACATCTTGGCGACCGTGAAAAGCGGTTCGGACACCTTGCCGCCGTTCGGCAGATAGCCACGCGAGGTTTCGCTGTCCGTGAAGGTGAAGCCGAGCATTGCGGCTGGCAACGCGCCTTCGCCGGCGATAGGTGAAGGCGACCCTGCGCATCGTCTTGATCGCCGCGATGCGCGCCGACCGGCGAGGGCGCCGGCGCCGGGCTGCCCTGCCCCACGACCCGCCCGCTACGCCGGCGTGCGCTTCGCCAGCATCGCGTTGGCCGACCCGCGAGACCGGCTTCCGGCCGAGCACGCCCGAGATGAACGCCGCGGCATCGACGAGCCCGTCGAGCGAGACGCCGGTCTCGATGCCGAGGCCGTCGAGCAGGAACAGCACGTCCTCGGTGGCGACGTTGCCGGTCGCGCCCTTCGCGTACGGGCAGCCGCCGAGGCCGGCGACGCTGGCGTCGAAGGTGGCGATGCCGACCTCGAGGCTGGCGTAGACGTTGCCGATCGCCTGGCCGTAGGTGTCGTGGAAATGGCCGCTCACCTCGGCGATCGGGTAGTGGCGCAGGGCGCGCTCGAGCGCCGCCTGGACGCGCCTGGGCGTGCCGACGCCGATCGTGTCGGCGATGCCGCAGTGGTCGACGCCGATCTCCTGCATCAGCCTGACGACGCGCTCGACCTCGTCGGCGCTGACCTCGCCCTGGTACGGGCAGCCGAGCGCGCACGAGACCGCGCCGCGAACCTTGATGCCCTTCTCGTGCGCGGCCGCGACCACCGGGCGGAAGCGCTCGATGCTTTCGGCGATCGAGCAGTTGATGTTCTTCCGGCTGAACGCCTCGGTGGCGGCGGCAAAGACGACGATCTCGTCGGGCCACTCGGCGCGCGGCGCCGACAGCGCGGCATCGAGCCCCTTCATGTTCGGGATCAGCACCGAGTAGCGGACGCCGGGCTTCTTCTCGATGCCGGCGAGCACGGCGGCGTTGTCGGCCATCTGCGGCACCCACTTCGGGCTGACGAAGCTGGTGACCTCGATCTCGCGCAGCCCGGCCGCCTGCAGCCGATGGACGAGCTCGATCTTGATCGCCGCATCGACCGTCTGCTTCTCGTTCTGCAGGCCGTCGCGCGGGCCGACGTCGACCAGGGTGACGCGGGAAGGAATCATGTTCATCTCCGTTCGCTATTCGAGCGCGTGCACGATCTGGCCGCTGCGCATGCGATGCAGCAGCCGCGCCAGGAACTGCCACAGCACCCAGACGATGACCAGCGAAGCGACGACCAGCGCCGCCAGGGCGCAGAGCGCGATCACCGGGTGCATCCACGAGAGCCAGAGCATGAACGGCACGGCGCTGTCGCCGAGCAGCGACAGGGCGATGTTCGAGAACGGCTCGGGCGAGGTGTTGGCCGAGGCGCGCATTGTCAGCTTGGTGGCGTGGCTGGTCGCCGCGAGCGTCCCGCCCATCAGCGCCGCCGCCGTCACCCAGCTCGCCTGGTCGCCACCGAACACGGCCGCCGCCAGCGCCGCGCCGGCGGGGATGCGGACGAAGGTATGGATCGCGTCCCAGATGCTGTCGAGGCCCGGGATCTTGTCGACGAAGAACTCGACGAAAAGCATCAGCCGGCGGCGCCGATGACGACCGGATGGGCGAGCACGTGCAGGTCGCCGGGCAGCGGGATCCAGCCGAGCCAGCCGGCCAGTCCGGTGATGAAGACGACGGCGTAGAGGCGCAGGCCGCTCGCCCAGCCGAGCGCGGCGGCGATGGCGACCAGCTGCGTCAGATCGAGGTTCATTTCTTCCAGGTCGCCGGCGCAGCCAGCCGGCGCGCGCTTGTCGAGGAAGCTCTGGATCCCTTCCTGGCCTTCGGCGCTGGCGCGGATGTCGGCGATGCGGCGCGCGGTCTCGGCGCGCAACTCGGCGCTGATCTCGCGGCCGGCGACGTCGCGCACCAGCCGCTTGCAGGCGCTCGTCGCCATCGGCCCGTTGGCGACGATCGCGGTGACGTCGCCGCGACCTCGTCGATCGCGTCGGCGGCGACGACCTCGTGGACCAGGCCCATCGCCTTGGCCTCGGCGCCGCCGAAGCGCTCGGCAGTGACGAAGTAGCGCCGCGCCGCCTGCTCGCCCATGGCGCGGATGACGTACGGGCTGATCGTCGCCGGCAGCAGGCCGAGCCGCGCTTCGCTGAGCCAGAACGTGACGCCTTCGGCGACGACGCGGATGTCGCACACCGACGCGAGGCCCAGGCCGCCGGCGTAGCAGTCGCCGTGGATGCGGGCGATCACCGGCACCGGGCAACTGTAGATCGTCCACAGCATCTCGGCCAGCGCGGCGGCGTCGGCGTGGTTCTGCGCCCAGGTATCGCCGCCGATCGCGCGCATGAAGGCCAGGTCGGCGCCGGCGCAGAACGCCTTGCCGCTGCCGCCGAGGACGATGGCGCGAACCGTCCCGCGGCGGCTTCCTCGCGAGCGCGCCGAACGTGTCGGCGAGCTCGCCGATCAGCGCGCCGTCGAGGGCGTTGCGCACCTCGGGTCGGTCGAGCCAGACGCGCGCGACCCCGCCGGTGCGCTCGAGGCGAAGCGCATTCGTCATGGCGCGGTCTCCTGCTTTCCATCGGCTGCAGCCACACCATAGTCAAGCTCGCCGCAAGGGTAGTTGATCATCGTCATTGCGCCGCGTTCCGCGGCGGGCTCAGTAGCGCTTGGCGACTTCATCGAGCATCACCTCGGTCGCGCCGCCGCCGATGGCGAGCACGCGCGCATCGCGCCAGAGCCGCTCGATCACGGTGCCGCGCATGTAGCCCATGCCGCCGTGGAACTGCTGGCAGCCCGACACCACCTCGTTGACCAGCTCGCCGGTCAGCGCCTTCAGCATCGAGACTTCCTGGACGACGTCGTGCCCTTGCGTCACGCGCCAGGCGCAGTGGTACATGAACGAGCGCGCCGCGCGCACCTTGGCGTCGAGCATCGCCAGGCGCTGGCGCACGACCTGCTTGTCGAACAGCGTCGCGCCGAAGGCGCGCCGCTCGCGCACGTGGTCGAGCGTCGCCTGCGAGCGCCTGCATCGAGTGGCCGACCGCCATCGCCGCGAGCGCGATGCGCTCGGTCTGGAAATTCTTCATCACCGAATAGAAGCCGCGGTTCTCCTCGCCGAGCAGGTTCGCGGCCGGGATGCGGCAATCGGCGAACACCAGCTCGGCGGTGTCCGACGAGAGCCAGCCGCTCTTGTCGAGCTTGCGCCCCACGCGCGAAGCCCGGCGTGCCCTTCTCGACCGCGAACATCGACATCGCGTGCCGAGCCCGAGCCGGTCTTGGCGGCGACGAAGTAGAGGTCGGCGTGAACGCCGTTGGTGATGAACAGCTTGCGTGCCGTTGAGGATCCACTCGCTGCCGTCGGCCGAGCGCACGGCGGTCGTGCGGATGCCGGCGACGTCGGAGCCGGCACCGGGCTCGGTGATCGCGACCGCGGTGATCGTCGTGCCCGCCGTGATGCCAGGCATCCAGCGCGCCTTCTGCGCCGCGCTGCCGGCGTGGTGCAGGTGCGGGCTCGCCATGTCGGTGTGGACCAGCACGGTGACGATGAAGCCGCCGAAGGTCGATTGCGACAGCGCTTCGGCGAAGACGAGGTTGGTGAGCGCGTCGGCCTCGCCGCCGCCGTGCGCGGCGTCGTACATCAGGCCGAGCAGGCCGGCGGCGCCGAGCTTTCGCAGCACCTCACGCGGCGTCATGCCGGCGTCTTCCCAGGCGAGCGCGTGCGGCTCGACCTCGCGTGCGACGAAGCGCGCGACCTGCTCGCGCAGCAGCTCGTGCTCGGGGGTGAGGTAGATGCTTTCCACGCGGCGCGGTCCGGATCAGGAGAAGAGTGTCGCCTCGCTCCAGCCGAGCGCGCGCATGTCGCTCGCGCGCAGGTGCGCCTCGCTCGGCAGCAGGAACTCGTCGAGCTGCGGCGGCGCGACCGCCGTGCCGGCGAGCATCGCGTGCGCCTGGCCGCGGTGATGCACCTGGTGGGCAAGCAGATGGCCGAGGACGTGACCGCGCCGCTCGCGCTGGACGCGACCTTCGCCCCGGTCGAGGTCGACGATCTCTTCGAGCGCAAGCGGCGCGAGCGCGTCGACGTGGTCGATGAAGCGCTGGTCGGCGACGGCCTGCGCCGTCGGCGAGCTCGCCAGCGACACGCCGCGCGGCGAATCGCGCCATTGCTGCTCCATGTCAGCCTCGCCGATGCAGGGCCGCCAGGTAGTAGCGGTCGACGGCAAGGATGTGCTCGAGTGTCTGCGCCAGGCTCGCGAAGAAGCTGGTCCGAGGCGCCTCGTAGTCTTCGCGCGAGAGCGCGGCCATCGCCGCGTGCAAGCGATGGTTGGCGAGCCGGTTGGCGCGTGTCTGCGTGCGCAGGAAGGACAGCAGCTCCATCGCGCCGCTTAGCAGCCGAGTTGCGTCGCCAGGTCGGCGAAGTCGCGCGCCTGCCAGTCGAAGCGAGCGACCGGGACGGTCTGGCCGCGCGCCGCAACGCCGTGCTCGAGCGGTCGCGCAACATAGGCGGTGGCAAGGCCCGCGGCACGCGCCGCATCGAGGTCGCTCGGATGCGCGGCGACCATCGCCACCTCCGTCGCCTCGGCGCCGAGCAGGCGCGCCGCCATCCGGTAGACGGCGAGATCGGGTTTGTAGCGCTCGATCAGCTCGCCCGAGAGCACGGTGTCCCACGGCAGGCCGGCGCGCTTGGCCATGTCGACGAGCAGCGAGACGTTGCCGTTCGAAAGCGTCGCGATCGTGAAACGGCGCTTCAGACGCTGCAGCCCGGCGACCGAGTCCGGCCACGGATCGAGGCGATGCCAGGCGAGGTTGAGCGCGCGACGCTCGTTCTCGTCGAGCGACGACGAGGCCGAACCGCGGCAGCAGCGTATCGAGGATCTCGCGATGCAGCGTGTCGATGTTGCGCCAGGCGCTCGCGCCGCTGCGCACGCGCTCCATCGCCGGCTGGTAGCCGGCGCGCCAGGCGTCGGCGAAGGCCGGCCAGTCGACGCTGCAGTCCCTTGGCGGCAGAGAGCGCCTCGCCCTCGCGGATGATGCGAGCCGCGCCAGTCGACGACCGTGCCGAAGACGTCGAACACCAGGGCGCGAGGGAGATCTGCGGTCAGGGGTGGGCAGGCTCATAACGCTTCGCTCCTCGGCAAGGTTCTCTACAGCCAGACGCGCGCGGGCGTCCGGATAGAGATGCTGCAGCGACGCGCGCGCCGCTTCGCTGACGACCGGCGCCAGCCGCGCCGCGAGTAGTGGCAGCGTCGGCCGGCGGCCTGGCGGTGCGCTCCGACCAGGCGGCGTCGAGCGCCTCGCGCAGCGGCGCGAGCGCGCCGGCGACGACGCCGGCCCAGTGTGGCGGCGCCTCGCCCTGCACCCAGTCGCCGCGGCCGCGGCCGAAAACGCGCCGCACCGAGCAGGCGCAGCAGCGCGGCCTCGACCATCGTGTCGAGCGCGGCGCTGTTCCAGGTGACGAACGAGCGGCCGGTGCCGCGGACGAGGTTGACGCAGCGCGCCAGCCCGGCGCTGCCGAGTGCGCCGAGGACGCCGCCGGCATCAGAAAAGCCGAGCGTCAGGCCGCCGCTCAGGACGTCGGCCTCGAGGCCGACCAGCGCGCCGGTGACCGCGCCGCCCCACATCGCCGCCTGGGTCTCGTCGAGGCGAAGGCGCAGGTCGTAGCCGGCGGCGACCCGCTCGCGGATGTCGCGCTCCGCCGTACCGCCCAGGCCATGCAGGGCGAGCAGCGCGCGCGTGTTGGTGCGGATCTCGTCGTTGAGACGCGTCGGCGAGCGACTTCTGCGCCAGCGCCGCCGGCGTCCCGTCTGGCGTTGCCGATACCGAGCGCAGCGCCCGCCTGGCGCAAGCGCGCGCGCAGGTCGCCGCGTTCGGGCAGCGGCTCGCTCATCAGCGCCATCCGCGCCAGGCTCTGTGGCAGCGATCGCCTGCATTCGTCGAAAGTCTCGATGCGTCCCACGCCGCCAGGCCGCGCCAAGTGCTCCATCAGCGGCCGCCTGGCTCGCCGGCAGCGCCGCCGCGACGGCGGCGAGCAAGGTCAGCTCTTGCACCCAGCAACGCGCGAAGGCGTCGAGCGGCAGCACGGCGCGGACGATGCGGGTAGGCGACGCGATGGCGCGCGCCAGCGCGCCACCTCGGGGCTTCGTCGTCGCTGCCGACGTGCGGTGCCGTCAAGCTGGTTTACAGACACGACGACCGGCTTGCCAATCCAGCCACAGGAATTCCATCTCGGGCGCGACGTAGGCCGCCGCCTCCGGCGATCTGCGGATGCGTCGACCAGGTAGAGCAGCACGTCGGCTTCATCGCGCATGTTGCGGATCGCCTGCTGGCTGGCCCAGAACGGCCGATCCCTCCAGCGGTCCCAGATCTCGCTCAGGAAGCGCCCGACCGGCTGCTCCGCTGGCGCGCAGGCGCTTGGCGAGGCGACGCTGTCGCCGAAGCCGGGCGATGTCCCAGAGGCGCAGGCGCTCGCCGGCAGCTCGTTTCGATCAAGACGTGCGCGTCCGGCGGGGAGGGGAACTCGGTGACGTGCGGCGCGTCGCGCACTTCACCGATGTCGCGACCGAGCAGCGTGCGGGCCAGCGTCGTCTTGCCCGCGTTGGGTATCGGCGAGACCAGGCTCAGCGAGACATCCCGAAGGCCGGCCTCGTTCATCGACGCCGCCATCGCCCCGGGCCGGACGAACGCGGCCTCCAGGTACGACTCGGCGCCGTGTTGACTTCGCCGCTTTCGAGATCGACCATCACCGCCGCCATGCCCAGCGCCTTCACTCCACGGGCGCCACGCCTCGCGCCGTTCGATCACGCGGCCGGCGACGGCGGCGAAGCGACGTGTGAATCCCGGTCGCATCGACGACCGTGGCCAGCATCGCTCCCTTCGGCACCCGCCGCGCGCGAGCGTGTGCAGGAAGCGCGTCTGGTGCTCGGCTTCGGGCGTCGCCGCCGAGCTCGTACAGGGCGATCGCGTGAGTGCTGTCCGCGGCGATCACTCGGCGTCGCCTCGTCTTCCGCGCCGAAGGCGACCGGCGGCGCGACGCGGACCTCGAGGTCGGATTCGACCGCAGCTCGCCGCTAGCAGCGCGCGCAGGCCGAGGGTCGCTTGCGGCGTCGGCGTCGCTGCCGTAGGATGCACCGAGACACGCGCCGGGCCGCCCTTGCGCAGGCGCAGCAAGCGCTGGAAATACGGCGCGTCGAGCGGCACGGCGAAGCAACGCGAGCGCCCCGACGCCAGCGCCGCACAAGCAAGCGCGAGCAACGCTCGCGGGATGACGACGGCGCCGAGCAGCGTCAAGGCGATCAGATGGATCCATGGCGCCGCCGGCGCGCCGGCGACGTTACCGCCGTGGATATCGCGCAGCGCGGCGAAGCCCGCCTCGTCGGGCAAGGCGATTGCCGACAGGCGCGCGGCGGGCCCGAAGACCGTCGTGACGACGCCGTGCGCGGCGGCAACGTCGAGGAAGGTGCTTTCCCAGACGGCGCGGTAATCGAGGACGAGGCCGCGCGCATACAGGCCCGCGACCAAACCGAGCGCCAGCGCCGCCGCGCCGGCGTGCAGCGCGGTCTCGGCGCGCAGCGCGGCGAGCGACCGACTGCGCTCGAGCCAGAGCGCGGCGAAGCCGCGCACCGCGGTCGCGTTGCCTCCGGCCGACAGACGCGGCAGGCGGTGCCGCACTCGCAGAAGCTTCTCGATAGCGCGAACGAGCGGCCGGGTCGGCTGCCGCGAGCGACGCACGAGTCGCACCAGCTGGCCAGACGATCAGCAGCAGGTAGACCGCCAGCGTTCCAGAGCAGCACGCCCCAGAGCGGCGGCGCCAGCAGGTCGATGCGCTGGCTGGCGCCGATCGTGTCGGCAGCGATGCCGAGCGTGAACGCGATCAGCGCGATCAAGCCGACCAGCCTCCACGCGCAGGCTGCTTCGGCCGGCGAGCGCTGCCAGCGCCGGCTCGCGCGGGCCGAGCCGCTGCAGGGCATGGCCTGGCACGCCGGGCGACGAACTCGTCGTCCGTCGCTTCGGGCGGGACCGCCTCGAGCGCGACCCGGTCGGCCCAGGCCCCGCTCGGCGTCGGTCCAGCTCGGCGCGAGCGGCCGCGCAGTCTCGAAAGCCTCGAGCCAGGTGACGTCGCGGGCCCGACCCTCGTTCATCGCACGCGCGGGTCAGCCGAGGGCGCGCGCGATCAGGATCTTCTGCACGTCCGACGTGCCTTCGTAGATCTGGCACACGCGCACGTCGCGGTAGATGCGCTCGACCGGGAAGTCGTTGACGTAGCCGTAGCCGCCGAGGATCTGGATCGCGGCGCTGCAGACCCGCTCGGCCATCTCGCTGGCGAACAGCTTGGCCATCGCGGCTTCCTTCAGGCACGGCTGGCCGGCGTCCTTCAGGCTCGCGGCGTGCCAGATCAGCTGGCGCGCGGCTTCGAGCTGCGTCGCCATCTCGGCGAGACGGAATTCCACCGCCTGGTGCTCGAAGATCGGCTGTGCCGAAGCTCTGCGCGCTCCTTCGCATAGTCCAGCGCCGCCTCGAACGCGCGCGCGCCATGCCGACGCTCTGCGCGGCGATGCCGATGCGCCCGCCTTCGAGCGCCCGACAGCGCGATCTCAGTAGCCCTCGCCTTCCTCGCCGATCAGGTTCGCGGCCGGAATGCGGCAGTCCTCGAAGATGATCTGCGCCGTGTCGCTGGCGTGCTGGCCGAGCTTGTCCTCGAGCCGCGCGACGACGTAGCCGGGTGTCGTCGGTCGGCACGACGAAGGCGCTGATGCCGCGCTTGCCCGCGGCCTTGTCGGTCACCGCCATGACGATCGCGACGTCGCCGTTCTTGCCGCTCGTGATGAACTGCTTGACGCCGTTGAGCACGTACTCGCCGCCGTCGCGCGTCGGCGGTGGTCCGCAGCGCCGACGGCATCGCGAGCCGACGTGCGGCTCGGTCAGGCAGAACGCGCCGAGCATCTCGCCGCGCGCGAGCGGCGTCAGCCATTGCTTCTTCTGCGCCTCGTTGCCGTAGCGCCATCAGGATCGCGCACACCGGGCAGTTGTTGACGCTGATGGCCGTCGATGGTGCCGCCGTCGCCGGCGGCGATCTCCTCGAGGATCAGGGCGAGCGCGAGATAGTCGAGGCCGGCGCCGTCGAGCTCGGCCGGCACCGCGACGCCGTAGCAGCCGAGGGCGGCCAGGCCTTGCAGCTCGTCGCGCGGGAAGTGGCTGTCGCGATCCCACCCGGCCGCGCTCGGCGCGACCCGATCCTGGACGTAGGCGCGGACGGCGTCCTGGACCGCGCGGTGGTCGTCGTCGAGGATCATCGGCCGGGCTCGCGCGCGGGCGCACGGAGCAGCAGGGTGCCGGTGCCACTCAGGAGCAGGCGGTCGGCGGAGCGCGCGTCACCTTCGAGCCGCGTCATCCAGCCGGCGAGGCTCGGCTTCCAGTCGACGCCGGTCACGGTCCAGCGCAGCTCGATGTTCTCGCCGGCATAGACCGGCGCCGAGAAACGCAGCTCGAAGCCGAGGCCGAGACCCAGGCGCGGCCGGCCGTCGGGCGCGGGCTTGGCGAAATGGGTCGCCGTCATCGCCATAAAGACGCTGCCGAGCTGCGTCCCCGAGGCGATCAGCGCGCGATACCCGGCCGCCTTCGCCGCAGCGAGGTCGTGGTGCAGCGGGTTGTGGTCGTGCACCGAGGTCGCGAACGCGCGAATGGCGTCGTCGGAGAACCGAGCGCGTTGCGCGAACGTCTCGCCGACCGCGGCGAGCGGGGCACCGACCGGCGCGCTGGCCGTCGTCATGCGCGCTCGACCAGCGCCAGGCGCAGCGCGAGCCAGCCGAACAGGCCCGCGCCGGCGACATTGAGGCCGCGCCTGAGCGACGCGCTCGCGCGCCAGCGCCGCAACGGCGCGACCAGCAGCGCGAACGCGACCAGGAAGAGCCCGCCCTGGACGACGAACCACGCGCCGAGGAAGAGGAACGCGGCGAGCTTGTCGGCCGCGTCGGCATCGATGAACTGCGGCAACAAGGCGAGAAAGAACAGCGCGACCTTCGGGTTCAGCACGTTGGTGAGGAGGCCCTGGCGGAACAGCTGCCACGCGCCCGGGCCCGGCGCGGACGACGTCACCGCGACCGTCGCGTCGCTGGCCACGCTCGCGCACAGCATGCCGATGGCGAGCCAGACCAGGTACGCCGCGCCGGCGTACTTGACGAACGCGAACGCCGCGCTCGACGCCGCCAGCAGCGCCGCCAGCCCGAACGCCGCCACCAGCGTGTGCACGACGCAGCCGCCGGCGACGCCGAGCGCGGCGGCGATACCGGCAATGACGCCGTGGCGCAAGGTCCGCGTCAGGACGAAGATCATGTCGACGCCGGGCGTCGCGTTGACGACGAAAACCGTGAGCGCGAAGACGCCGAGCGAATGGGTACCGAGCATGGTTTGGCTCAGCCGATCAGTTCGTCGGCGCTCAGCAGCACCGCCCGCGGGATCGTCAGTCCCAGCGCTTTGGCGGTGCCGAGGTGGATCACCAGCTCAAACTTGGTCGCCTGCTCGACCGGCAACTCGCTCGGGCGAGCGCCTTTCAGGATCCGGTCGGCGTAGCCCGCGGCACGACGCAGCAGGTCGGTCAGATCGGCGCCATAGGCCATCAGGCCACCGTCCTCGACAAAGCCACGGGTCGTGTACACCGCAGGCAGACGGTTCTTCGCCGCCATCTCGATGATCCGCTTGCGCTCGCTGAAGAACGTGGCGATCGGCAGCACCGTCAATGCACCCGTGCCGGCGCGGACGATCTCGGCGAAGGCGCGCTCGAAGTCGGCCGGGCCGCGCGCCTCGACCAGCTGAAGCTCTATGCCGAGAGCGCGCGCCGCGACGTCGGCGGTCTTCAGCATGTCTTCGTATGTGCGTCCCGGCGCTGGCTGCCAAAACACGGCGACCCGGGTCAGCTTCGGCACCGACTGCTTGAGCAGCTCCAGCCGCTTGCCGACGAGATCGGCGGCGACGTTGGACAAGCCGGTCACGTTGCCACCCGGATGCGCCAGGCTCGCGACGAACCCGTCGGCCACCGGGTCGGCAGCGCCCGCGAACACGATCGGGATCGTCCGGGTCGCCTGCTTGGCTGCCTGCGCAGCGGGCGTGCTCGGGGCGACGATCACGTCGACCTTGAGGGCAACGAGCTCGGCTGCAAGAGCGGGAAGGGCGGCGATCCGGCCGTCGGCGTCGCAATAGTCGACGACGATGTTGCGGCCGTCGACGTAGCCGAGCTCGCGCAGTCCCTGGATGAAGCCATCGCGGCCGCGCGAGTCGCCCGCCCGGTTGAGGGAGAGAAAGCCGATGCGCGCGACCCTTGCCGCCGTCTGCGCCCGGGCGGCACCCGATCCGCCCCCGAACCCGACGAAGGCGGCAAGCGTTTCGCGCCGATTCATGCGATCGCGCGGGCCGGTGCAGACCAGGACAAGCCGAACCCTAAATCATCTCGACGGCCAGCGCCGTCGCCTCGCCGCCGCCGATGCAAAGCGCCGCCACGCCCTTCTTCTTGCCATGCTTCCTGAGCGCGCCGAGCAGCGTGACGACGATGCGCGCGCCGCTCGCGCCGATCGGATGGCCGAGCGCGACCGCGCCGCCGTGGACGTTGACGATCTCGTGCGCGAGCTTGAACTCGCTCATCGCCGCCATCGTCACCGCGGCGAAGGCCTCGTTGACTTCCCACAGGTCGACGTCCTTGGCGCTCCAGCCGGTCTTCTTCAACAGCTTGTCGATCGCGCCGACCGGCGCGGTCGTGAACCACGCCGGCGCCTGCGCATGCACCGTGTGGCCGACGATCCGCGCGATCGGCTTGACGCCGAGGCGCGACGCGGTCGACTCGCGCATCAGCACCAGCGCCGCGGCGCCGTCGGAGATGCTCGACGAAGTCGCGGCGGTGATCGTGCCGTCCTTCTTGAACGCGGGCTTCAGGCCGGGAATCTTGTCGAGCTTGGCCTTGAACGGCTGCTCGTCGAACTTGACCACGGTCTCGCCGCCCTTGCCGGGAACGCTCACCGGCGCCATCTCCCAGTCGAAGCTGCCGTCCTCGTTGGCCTTCTTCGAGCGCTCGGTCGACGAGATCGCGAACTGGTCCATCGCCTCGCGGCTGAACTTGTACTTGTCGACGCACTGCTCGGCGAACACGCCCATCGCCTTGCCGCGCTCGTAGGCGTCTTCCAGGCCGTCGATCGCCATGTGGTCGTAGAGCTGGGCCGCGCCGTAGCGGATGCCCTTCCTCGCGAACGTCAGGTGCGGCGCGTTGGTCATGCTTTCCATGCCGCCGGCGACGACGACCTCGGCGCTCTCGGCCTTGAGCATGTCGTGCGCGAACATCATCGCCCGCATCCCCGAGCCGCACATCTTCGACAGCGTCACGGCGCCGGCCGACTGCGGCAGGCCGGCGCCGAGCGCGGCCTGGCGCGCCGGCGCCTGGCCCTGGCCGGCCATCAGGCAGTTGCCGAGCAGCACTTCGCTGACGGCGTCGCCGGTGATGCCGGCACGCTCGACCGCGGCCTTGACCGCGACGCTGCCGAGCTGGTGCGCGGCGAGCGCGCTGAAATCGCCGAGCAGGCCGCCGATCGGCGTGCGTGCGGCGGAGACGATGACGATGGAATCGGCCATGGTGGGCTCCTTTTATGAATCAAGCTGACGAAGACGGTGCGGCCCTGCGCGGCGCGCCGGATCGCGAAGCGCTTCTGCGCCTCGTATGGGAAGACATCATGCACGTAGCCGGCGAGGATTTCCTGCTTGTGGCCTTGCCAGAATGCCGGATCGAGCAGTTCGGCATGCTCGGCCATGAAGATCTCGCGAACCGCGGGGTTGCCGAGCAGGAACGGCGCGAAGGTCTCCGGAAAGACGTCCTTCGGGCCGACCCGGTACCAGACCTCGCCCGACATCTCCTCTTCCTCGTTGTGCGCCTCGGGCACCTTCCTGAAAGTGCAGTCGGTGAGGTATTCGATCTCGTCGTAGTCGTAGAAGACGACCTTGCCGTGGCGCGTGACGCCGAAGTTCTTCCACAGCATGTCGCCCGGGAAGATGTTGGCCCGTACCAGGTCCTTGATCGCGTTGCCGTACTCGACCACCGCCGCGGCGATCTGCTCGGGCGTCGCGTCCTGCAGGTAGATGTTGAGCGGGATCATCCGCCGCTCGATGTAGACGTGGCGGATGACGAGCATCTCGCCGTCCTCCTCGAGCAGGCTCGGGCAGAAGTGGCGCAGCTCGGCGACCAGCTCGTCGTCGAAGCGCGCGCGCGGGAAGGCGACGTCGCTGTACTCGAGCGTGTCGGCCATCCGGCCGACCCGGTCGTGGCGCTTGACGAGCAGGTACTTCGACTGGATCAGCTCACGCGTCGTCTCCTTCTGCACCGGATAGAAATCCTTGATCACCTTGAACACGTACGGATAGCTCGGCAGGTCGAACACCAGCATCACCATGCCCTTGATGCCCGGGGCGATGCGGAACTTGTCCGACGAGTGGCGCATGTGCATCAAGAGGTCGCGATAGAACAGGCTCTTGCCCTGCTTTTGCAGGCCGAGCGCGCTGTAGATCTCGGAGCGGGGCTTTCTCGGCATCAACGAGCGCAGGAACTGCACATACGCCGAAGGCACCTCCATCGTCACCATGAAGTAGGCGCGCGCGAAGCTGAACACGAGCTCGAGGTCGTCCTCGCCGAACAGGGCGGCGTCGATCGACCAGGCCCCTTGCGCCGTGCAGGATCGGCAGCGCGAACGGCGTCTCGTTGAAGCCGTTGATGATCTTGCCGACGACGTACGCGCCCTTGTTGCGAAAGAACAGCGACGACAGCACCTGGATCTGGAAATTGGTGCGCATGCGGAACTCGCCGATCTGCGCGTCGACCGCCGCCATCACGTCGATCGACGTCGCGGTCGAGGTCCTCGAACTCGCGCGCGAGCTGGAAGTTGGTGACGACGCGGTGCCAGGTCTCGCCCAGCGTCTCGCGCGTCGGGTAGTAGGCGCGGTAGGTCGGCAGCGCCGCCGGCTCGTCGTTCTCGAGGTGGTCGGTCGAGACCGCCGAGCGGACGAAGATGAAGTCGTTGTGGAAGTAGCTGCGGTGCAGGATCTTGGTCGTCACCGAATTGAAGAAGGTCTCGGCGAGCTCGGGCTGCAGGTGCTCGATCAGGAGGCCGATGTAGTGCAGCTTCACCTGCTGCCAGACCTCCATCGGCAAGGTCGCCGCCTGGAACTCGTTCTGCAACCGCTCGGTCGCCTCGGCGACGCGCTTGTCGTAGTACTCGATCCGCTGCGCCTGGGCGCGCTGCTGGCCGTGCCAGTCGGCGGCCTCGAAGCGCGCCTTGGCCTCGGCGCTCGCCTGGCGAAAGAGCCGGTAGTGGCGATCGAAGCCGTCGAGCATCGCGCGCGCGATCGCGAACGCGCGCGCGTCGGTGAGCGCGGCCGGAAACGCCGGGGCGGTCGCCGTCATTTGGTTCGCGCGCGCAGCATGCGCCGCGCCGACGCTTCCTGCGCCAGCACCTCGTCGAGCGTCGTCCGCAGGTCCGAGAGGCGCGCCTCGAGCTGGGCGCGATGGCGCCCGAGCACGTCGACGAACCGGCGCAGCTGCGCCTCGCTGTCGCGCTGGCCCTCGTACATGTCGACCAGCTCCTTGACCTCGGCCAGCTTCAGGCCGAGCCGCTTGCCGCGCAAGGTCAGCGTCAGGCGCGCCCGGTCGCGTGCGGTGTAGATGCGGTTGCGCCCGGCGCGCGCCGGCGCGAGCAGGCCGCAGTCCTCGTAGAAGCGGATCGCCCGGGTCGTCAGGCCGAACTCGCGCGCCAGCTCGCCGATGGTGAATGTGGCGGCGGGCGCGGCCGTTTTGCGGGCGGAGCCGGCGTGGGCGAGTCGGACGTGCGGCGGCGCGGGTCATGAAGCCAACTAAACTTCGGATTGACGTTTACGTAAAGTGCCGAAAGTGTAAAGGGAAGAGGCGTCGATGAACGAACTGGAACGCGAGCTCGACTATTGCCTCGGCACCGAAGTGCCCGAGCCCGGACGCACATTCGACGTCGCGCCCGGCATCAAGTGGCTGCGCATGGCGCTGCCGTTCGCGCTCAACCACATCAACCTCTGGCTGCTGCGCGACTCGCTGCCGGCCGAGGGCGACGCGCCGGCGCGGGAAGGCTGGGCGATCGTCGACTGCGGCATCGACAACGCCGCCACTCGCGCCGCCTGGGAGCAGATCTTCGCGAGCGAGCTCGAGGGGCTGCCGGTGCTGCGCGTCATCGTCACCCACATGCACCCCGACCACATCGGCTCGGCGAACTGGCTGTGCGAGCGCTGGAACGCGCGTCTCTGGATCAGCGCCACCGACTTCGGCATCGCCCGCATGGCGAGCTCGCGCGAGCGCCGGCTTCGGCGGCCCGCTCTCGGCGGCGTTCATGGCCGTGCACGGCATGGCCGCCGACCCGGCCGCGGTCGACGGCGTCGCCTCGCGCACCAACTACTACCGCAACCTCGTGCCGGCGGTGCCGAACGCATACCGGCGCCTGCTCGACGGCAAGGTGCTCGAGATCGGCGCGCGCGGCGCGACGGCACGCTGGACCTGCCGCGTCGGCTACGGCCACGCGCCCGAGCACATGGCGCTCGATTGCGCGAGCGCGGGGATCCTGATCAGCGGCGACATGGTGCTGCCGCGGATCTCGACCAACGTCAGCGTGATCGACGTCGAGCCCGAGGCCGACCCGCTGACGCTTTACCTCGACTCGATCGAGCGGATGCGCGCGATCGATGCCGGGACGCTCGTCCTGCCGTCGCACGGGCTGCCGTTCAAGGGCCTGCATACGCGCATCGACCAGCTCCAGGCGCACCACGAGGAGCGCTTCGCCGAAGCGCTCGCCGCCTGCGCCGAAAAGGCGCAGAGCGCGTTCGAGCTCGTGCCGGTGCTGTTCAAGCGCAAGCTCGACCTGCACCAGATGACGTTCGCGATGGGCGAGTCGCTGGCGCACCTGCATGCGCTCTGGTTCCGCGGCAAGCTCGAGCGGCACGTCGGTGCCGACGGCGTTATCCGCTTCTCGACCCGCTGATCGGTCAGCGCCTCACGCGCCGCTCCGCGGCGACTGTTCGCTGCGTCTCAGCTCCTTGCGCGCCTGCTCGTACTCCGGCACGACCGAGCGCACGACGTTCCAGAAGCGCTCGCTGTGGTTCATCTCGCGCAGATGGGCGAGTTCGTGGGCGACGACGTAGTCGATCGTCGCCAGCGGGTGGTGGATCAGACGCCAGTGCAGCCGCACCGAGCCGTTGGCGTTGGCGCTGCCCCAGCGCGTCTTCGCCGAAGAAAGCGACAGCCGCCTGACCTTGACGCCGAGGCGCTCGGCGAAATGGGCCGCGCGCGCCGCGAAGATGCGCCGCGCCTCGCGCTGCAGCCAGCTCTGCACGGCGTCCTTGACGCGCTCCTCGCCGGCGTCGCCCGGCAGGCCGACACGCAGGCGCGGCGCGCTCGCGACACCGCCGTCGAGCAGCGCCGCCTCGCCGGCGCCGATGTCGCCGTGCGGATCGAGGACGATCGTCAGCGGCCGGCCGAGATAGGCGACGGTCGCGCCGTCGCGCCAGAGCGTGCGCGCCGCGGTCTGCTGGCGCGCGCGCTCGCGCTGCTCGCCGAGTCGGGCGACGATCCAGCGGCCCTTCTCGCGCACCGCCGCGTCGATGTCGCGCAGGCTCACCCACTTCGGCGCGCGCACGCTGAGGCCATCGCCGTCGACGACGAAGCCGATGCTGCGTCGCTTCGAGCGCGCGAGCAGGAACGCGATCGTGGTGCCGTCGACGACCAGCTCGCGCGTCGCCCGCGGATGGCGCGGCAGCGCGTCGGCGGGCGTCGGCGGACAGACGGGGGGCGCGGTCGGTGCGCCAACGGAGGGCGACGGCGGCGCGCCGGTGGGTGGCGCCGGCTCGGCGTCATCGAACAGCCCGCGCTGCAGCGAATCGACGATCCGGCGCAGGCCGCGCACGAGTCGCGCGCTCACCGATACGCCTCGGGATCGAGGCGGCGCATCTCGGCCTCGATCCAGGCCTCGACCTCGCGCATCAGTTCGTCGGCGGCTGCGCCCGGCCGGCTCGATCGGCTTGCCGATCGAGATGTCGATGACGCCAGGGCGCAGCAGGAAGCTCTTCCTCGGCCAGCAGCGCGCCGAAGTCACCGCGATCGGCACCACCGGCCGGCCGGTCTCGACCGCCAGGCGCGTGCCGCCGACCTTGTAGACGCCCTGGCCGCCGCGCGGCGTTCGCGTCCCTTCCGGAAACATGATCACCCAGTTGCCTTGCGCCATGTAGCGCCGGCCCTGCTCGGCGACCTTCGACCAGGCCTCGGTGCGCTTGCTGCGATCGATGTGGATCAGGTCCATGCGCGCCATCGCCCAGCCGAAGAACGGAATGAAGAGCAGCTCGCGCTTGAAAACGTAGCAGAGCGGCCGCGGCATCAAGGTCGGAAAGGCGAAGGTCTCCCAGGTCGACTGGTGCTTAGGCAACAGGATGACCGCCGAGCCGGGCAGGTTCTCGCGCCCCTGGACGCGTGCCTTCACGCCGCAGATGACGCGCGCGCCCCAGATCGCGAGGCGCAGCCAGCCGGCGAAATACCAGTACAGCGGCTCGCCGCGGACGAAGATCGAATAGACCAGGCCGACCATGGCCCACGGCATGACCGTGACGACGAGGAAGACGACGAAGATCGCCGAGCGCGCGGCGGCGAGCGCGCGGCCCATCAATTGAGCGCCGCGAAGGCCGAATCGGCTTCCGCGGCATCGTCGCCGCGCAGCTGGCGCTCGCGCAGGATCAGCTGGTGCGCGAACGTCGCCAGGTCGGCGTGGACCACCGCATGCGGGATCTCGTCGGCGAGCACGGCCAGCGCCGCAGCGTCGAGCCGTGCGCCCTTGCCGGTGCGGACCAGGTGCGGCGCGCAGCCGACGGCGACGCCCGCCTGCAGATCGCGCAGCGAGTCGCCGACCATGTAGGTCTCGCTCAGTTCGACGCCGTAGCGCTCGCCGATCAGCGTGATCAGGCCCGGCAGCGGCTTTCGGCAACTGCAGCCGTCGTCGGGCGCGTGCGGGCAGAAGAAGATCGCGTCGATGCGGCCGCCGACCGCGGCCAGCTCGCGGTTCATCCGCGCATGGATCGCGTTGAGCGTCGCCATGTCGAACAGGCCGCGCGCCAGGCCCGACTGGTTGGTCGCGATCACTGTGTGCCAGCCGGCGTGGTTCAACCGTGCGATCGCCTCGAGCGACCCGGGGATCGGCACCCACTCGGCTGGCGACTTGACGTAGTCGTCGCGGTCTTCGTTGATCGTGCCGTCGCGGTCGAGGATGACGAGCTTCATGGCGGCAGCGATCAGTCAGACGGCCAGGAGCGACAGGTCGGCGACGCGGTTCATCGTCGCGCGCAGCGCGGCCAGGAGGGCGAGGCGGTTGGCGCGCAGTTCGGGTGAGTCGACATTCACCATGACGCTGTCGAAGAACGCATCGACGGACGGCTTCAGGCCGGCGAGGAGACTGAGGGAGCGAGCGTACTCGCCCGTGCCGTACGCCTGGTCGGCGCGCGCGCCGACGTCGTCGAGCGCACCGGCGAGTGCGCGCTCGGCCGGCTCGGCGAGCAGCGCGGCGTCGACGCTGGCTGCCGGCGCGTCGCTCTTCTTCAGGATGTTGCCGACGCGCTTGTTGGCCGCGGCGAGCGCGGGCGCTTCGGGCAGGGCGAAAAACTCGCGCACCGCGAGAACGCGGCTGACGACGTCGTGCAGCGCCGGCTTGAGGCTGATCACGGCATCGACGGCGCGCGTGTCGTAAAGCGTCGCGAGCTGCTGGAAATAGCGCTCGTAGACGAACGCCTCGACCTCGCTCGACGACGCCGGCGGCGAGCGGCGCCGTGAATGTCGCCGCGGCCTGCTCGAGCAGATCGCGCAGACCCAATCGCGTCGTCGCTACGCCTCCGGCGACGCGCTGGAACGAGTCGATCAGCGTCAGCGCGTGGCGACGCAGTGCGTAAGGGTCCTTGTCGCCGGTGGGCTTGAGGCCGATGCCCCAGATGCCGACCAGGCTCTCGGCTCGATCGGCGATCAGCAGCGCCTCGCCGACGAGGTGGGTCGCCGTCGCGTCGCTGTCGCCACGCCGGTTGACGTACTGCCCGCGGACCGCCGCGACGACCTCGGGCGCCTCGCCGTCGTGCGCCGCGTAGTAGCCGCCCATGATCCCCTGCAGCTCGGGGAATTCGCCGACCATGTCGGTCAGCAGGTCGGCCTTGGCGAGCAGCGCGGCGCGGTCGGCGAGCGCCGGATCGGCGCCGATCCGCTCGGCGACCCAGACAGCGATCCGGCGCACGCGCCGCACGCGGTCGCCCTGGCTGCCGAGCTTGCCGTGATAGACGACCTTGTCGAGTCCGGGAACGCGCGATTCGAGCGTGCGCTTGCGGTCCTGGTCGTAGAAGAACTTGGCATCGGCGAGGCGCGGCCGGACGACGCGCTCGTTGCCTTCGACGATCCGGGCTGGGTCGGCCGGCGTGATGTTGCTGACGACGAGGAAGCGTTCGGTGAGGCGGCCGTCGGCCGCGAGCAGCGGAAAGTACTTCTGGTTCGCCTTCATCGTCAGGACCAGGCACTCCGGCGGCACGGCGAGGAACTCGCGATCGAACCGGCAGGTGAGCACGTTCGGCCGCTCGACCAGCGCCGTCACTTCGTCGAGCAGCGCGTCGTCGTCGATCGGCGCGAGGTGCGCCGCGGCGGCGGCCGCGTTCAGCTGTCGTCTGATCTCGGCGCGCCGTTCGTCGAAGCTCGCGATCACCGCGCCTTCGTCGCGCAGTTGCGTCGCGTAGCCGGCCGCGTCGCTCAGCTCGATCGGCGTGCGGCTCGCCTTCGAAGCGGTGACCCTGCGTCACTCGTCCCGCGGCGAGGCCGAGCGCCCGCACCGGAACGACCTCGCTGCCGTGCAGCGCCACGAGGCCGTGCGCAGGACGAACGAAGCTGACGCTGGTCCAGCCGTCGGCGAGCTGGTACTGCATCACCTTCGGAATCGGCAGCTGCGGCCAGCGTGCGGTCGAGAGCGCGCTGCAACCCCTCGGCGAGGCTGGCGCCGGCGGCGACGGTATCGAGAAACAGCGTCTCGCTCTTGCCGTCGAGGCGACGCGCGAGTCGCGCCACGGCCGACGCATCGGCGCCGAGGGCGGCGAGCTTCTTCACCAGCGCGGGCGTCGCCTCGCCATTCGCCGTGAGGCCGACGCTCACCGGCATCAGCTTGTGCGAGACGGCGCGGTCGGCCGCGCGGGCGGCGACCGCCGTCGATCGAGCACGGCGAGCCGGCGCGGCGTCGCATACGGCGTGCACTGCGGCGTCGCGGACGCGAGCAACGTCTCGTCGCACAGACCCGCCGCGATGCCGTCGGCGAACGCCGCCGCCAACTTCGGCAGCGCTTTCGGCGGCAGCTCCTCGACGAGCAGCTCGACGAGCAGCGGACGGGACGGCGCGGTCGCCATCAGGCCGGCTGCCTGGCGTCGGCGGCGAGCTTCTTCGCCTGCAGCTGCGCCGCGACCTCGTCGCCCCAGGCCTTCGGCGCCATCGGAAAGCCGAGCCGGGCGCGGCTTTCCAGGTAGCTCTGGGCGACGCTGCGCGCCAGCGCGCGGATCCGGCCGATGTAGGCGGCGCGCTCGGTGACGCTGATCGCGCCGCGCGCATCGAGCAGGTTGAAGCTGTGCGCCGCCTTCAGCACCTGCTCGTACGCCGGCAGCGCAAGCGAGTCCGCCATCAGCGCCTGCGCCTGGCGCTCGTGCGCGCCGAAGGCGATGAGCAGGAACTCGACGTCGCTCTTCTCGAAGTTGTACGTGCTCTGCTCGATCTCGTTCTGACGGTAGACGTCGCCATACGTCAGCCCGTCGGTCCACTGCAGCTTGTAGACGTTGTCGACGCCTTGCAGGTACATCGCCAGGCGCTCGAGGCCGTACGTGATCTCGCCGGTGATCGGCTTGCAGTCGATGCCGCCGACCTGCTGGAAGTAGGTGAACTGCGTCACCTCCATGCCGTTCAGCCAGACCTCCCAGCCGAGGCCCCAGGCGCCGAGCGTCGGATTCTCCCAGTCGTCTTCGACGAAGCGGACGTCGTTCGTCTTCAGGTCGAAGCCGAGCGCCGCGAGCGAGCCGAGGTAGAGATCGAGGATGTTGGCGGGCGCGGGCTTGAGCACGACCTGGTACTGGTAGTAGTGCTGCAGGCGGTTCGGGTTCTCGCCGTAGCGGCCGTCCTTCGGCCGCCGGCTCGGCTGCACGTAGGCCGCCTTCCACGGCTCGGGGCCGAGCGCGCGCAGGAAGGTGGCGGTATGGCTGGTGCCGGCGCCGACCTCCATGTCGTACGGCTGGAGCAAGGCGCAGCCCTGCTCGGCCCAGTACGACTGCAGGCGCAGGATGATTTGCTGGAACGAGAGCATCGCGCCCGGTCTTTCGTTGCAAGGGCCGCAGCGCCGATGCGGCGCTGCCAGGGGCGCGATTTTAGGGGGCGCGGCGGCGCGCGAAGGCGAGCAGCAGGCCGACGCCGAGCAGCCACAGCGGCCACAGGCCGAATCGGCCGGCCCACGACGCGAACGGCGTCAGGCCTTGCCGCCCTTCGACCGTCGCCTCGAGGGTGCCGCGCGTGAACGGCGCCAGCGCGTGGGTGACGACGCCGTGATGGTCGATCACGGCCGTGGCGCCGGTGTTGGTGGCGCGGATCATCGGCCGCTGCAGCTCGAGCGAGCGCATGCGCGAGATGCGCAGGTGCTGCTCGACCGCGATCGTCCGGCCGAACCAGCCGATGTTGCTGATGTTGGCGAGGATCGTCGGCGCCGTCGCCGCCGGGACGAAGCGCGACGCCAGCTCCTCGCCGAACAGGTCCTCGTAGCAGATGTTCGGCGCGATGCGCTCGTCGCCGAAGGGAAACGAGGGCGCGGTCAGCGGGCCGCGGTTGAAGTCGCCGAGCGGGATGTTCATCAGCTGCGTGAACCAGTGAAAGCCGGTCGGAACGAACTCGCCGAACGGCACGAGGTGGTGCTTGTCGTAGCGATAGAAGCCGTTCGGCAGCGCGCTCGCCCCGGCCGAGAGGCCGAGCGCCGAGTTGGTGTAGCCGACCTCTTCGTCGCCCATCGGAATGCCGATGATCGCGGCGCGACCGGGCTCGCCGAAGCGCGCCAGGAGCGCGCGCCAGAAGCCTTCGTCGAGCTCGGCCGGCAGGACCGGGATCACGGTCTCGGGGCCGACGACGAGGTCGCCGCGGGCGGCGTCGATCTGGGCCACTGTCGCGGCGAGGGCCTCGGGAACCAGGCGCGATTCGAACTTCTCCTGCTGCGGCACGTTGCCCTGGAGCAGCGAGACGGTGAGCGCGCCGCTCGCGCTGGTGAAGTCGGCCAGGCCGAGCAGCGTGCTGGCGAGCAGGGCGACGACGAGCGCGACCCCGGGCCGAACCCAGGCCGCGGGCGCGCGTCAGCGCGCGAGAAGCCGAAATAGGCCGCCAAGCCCGGCGGCGACGGCGCCGATGCCGTACACGCCGAGCCACGGCGCCAGGCCGGCGAGCGGCCCGTCGAGGTGCGCGTAGCCGCTCGCGACCCAGGGAAAGCCGGTGAAGATGACGCCGCGCGCCAGCTCGGCGAGCAGCCACGCGGCCGCGAAGACGACGGCCGCGCGCCCCGGCGTCGGCGCGCGCCAGCGCGCCACCACGGCCATCGCCGCGGCGAGGTAGAGCGAGAGGAACGCCGCCAGACGCGATCACCGCCAGCGCGGCGAGCGGCGCCGCGAGGCCGCCGTAGCGGTGCATGCTGACGAACAGCCACCAGGTCCCGGCGACCAGCCAGGCCGTGCCGTAGACCAGCCCGAGCGCCGCGGCGCGGCGCACCGAGGCGCGGCCGACGCGCCAGGCGAGGACCGCGACGGCGATCAGCTGCAGCGGCCAGAGGTCGCCGGCGACGTAGGCGAAGGTGTGCGCGGCGGCGAGCACCGCGATCAGCGCCAGCTCGACCGCGGGATGGCCCCAGACGCCGCCGCGCAGGCGCGGTGGCTCGGGTGCCTCGGGCGCGCCTGCTGCGCCGTCGGCAGCGCTCAAGCGCCGTCGGACCCGAGCGCCTCTTCGGCAGCGCGGGTCACCTTGAACCAGCGCACCGCGCCGCCGCGCGCCAGCATCACCGAGAAGACGAGGCCGCCGATCGTCACCGACTCGCCGCGCCGCGGCACCCGGCCGAGCTCGTGCGCGACCAGGCCGCCGATGGTCTCGAATTCGTCGGTCGGCAGCGTGACGTCGAACGATTCGTTGACCGCCGCCAGGGTCGCGTCGCCGGCGACGCGCTGGCTGCCGTCGGCGAGCGTGTAGATGCTCGACTCGGCGTCGTTCTCGTCGAACTCGTCCTCGATCTCGCCGACGATCTCCTCGAGAACGTCCTCGATCGTCAGCAGGCCGGCGGTGTGGCCGCGCTCGTCGATGACGATGGCGATGTGGTTGCGGCTGGTGCGAAAGTCGCGCAGCAGGTCGTTCAGCCCCTTCGACTCGGGAACGAAGAACGCCGGCCTGAGCAGCGTCTTCAGGTTCAGGTCGGGCGAGCGCTGCAGCTTCAGCAGGTCCTTGGCCATCAGGATGCCGACGACGTTGTCGCGCCGCTCCTCGAACACCGGAAAGCGCGAATGGCCGGTGTGGATGATGACGCGCAGCATCTCGTCGTACGGGGCGTCGATGTCGAGCAGGTCCATGTGGCGGCTCGCCACCATGACGTCGCCGGCGGTCATGTCGGCCATCCGGATCACGCCCTCGAGCATCATCCGCGACTCGGGCTCGATCAGCTCCTTGTGCTCGGCGTTGGCGAGCGATTCGATCAGCTGGTCGCGCGAGTCGGGGCCCGGCGCGACCAGGTCGAGGAGCTTTTTCAGGAACGTGCGCTTCTCTGCCGGCGCGGCGGTCTTGTCGGCGCCTCGCGGGGCGCGGGCGGCGGGAAATTCGGACATCGGGGTGGAGCGCGGCGCGGGAGACGGCCGAAAAGCAGAGCCGGGAAGCTTACCGCAACCGATTGCAAGCGCCGTACCCGGCGGCGACGGCGCCCCTTGACACGTCTGCTACCTTGTAAGACGCGCCTGTGACCGCATCTGGCACGCTCCGCGCTCCGGCCGCTGCCGCGCCGGCCCGATCCCAGACAAAGGTGACCCGTCCATGAGCCTGATCCCCGCCACCATCCTCACCGGCTTCCTCGGCTCGGGCAAGACGACGCTTCTGAAGCGTGTGCTCACCGAGGCGCACGGCCAGAAGATCGCTGTCATCGAGAACGAGTTCGGCGAGGAGAACATCGACAACGAGATCCTGGTCCAGGACAGCAAGGAGCAGATCATCCAGCTGAACAACGGCTGCGTCTGCTGCACCATCCGCGAGGACCTGCGGACCACGCTCGCCGACCTGGCCGAGAAGAAGCGGAAGGGCGAGCTCGACTTCGACCGCGTCGTCATCGAGACCACCGGCCTGGCCGACCCCGGCCCGGTGGCGCAGACCTTCTTCATGGACGACGAGATCGCCGAGAGCTACCTGCTCGACTCGATCCTGACGCTGGTCGACGCCAAGCACGCCGACCAGCAGCTCGACAGCCGCCAGGAAGCGCGGCGCCAGATCGGCTTCGCCGACCAGATCTTCATCAGCAAGACCGACCTGGTCGACGACCAGACGGTCGAGGCGCTGATCCACCGCGTCAAGCACATGAATCCGCGTGCGCCGCAGACCCGGGTCCACTTCGGCGAGGTGCCGCTCAAGGACGTGTTCGACCTGAAGGGCTTCAACCTCAACGCCAAGCTCGACATCGACCCCGACTTCCTGAAGGCCGACGAGCACGACCACGACCATGACCATGCCACGGCGACCACGATCACGGCACCACGACCACGAGCACGGCGAGGACTGCGACCACCCGCATCACCACGCCCACGACGACGACGTCAAGTCGTTCGTCTTTCGCGCCGACAAGGCGTTCGATGCCGGCAAGCTCGAGGATTTCCTCGGCGCCATCGTCCAGGTCTACGGCCCGAAGATGCTGCGCTACAAGGGCGTGCTGCACATGAAGGGCGCCGAGCGCAAGGTGATCTTCCAGGGCGTGCACCAGTTGATGGGCAGCGACCTCGGGCCGAAGTGGGCGCCCGGGGAAAAGAAGGGCAGCAAGATCGTCTTCATCGGCATCGACCTGCCGAAAGACATCCTGAAACAGGGCCTCGAGCAGTGCCTGGTCTAAGCGGCAGGCCGTCGTCGCCGGCCTGCCGGCGCCCCTGAAATCCGCCGGCCGAGGCTGCTGCCGGTGGCGCAGAGTCCCGGGCTCGGGGCGTGACTACAATCCGCGGCGGCCAAAACGGCTGCGCCCTTCGCGACGCGCCTTGCGAACGAGGGTCGCGCCGCCGTTGCGAGGAGAATCCGTGAGTAAAACAGCCGTCAAGAAAACAGCCAAGAAGGCCGCCCCCGCGAGCAAGCGGGCGACGCCCGCCAAGAAGGCGACGCCAGGCCGGAGCGCGCCGAAGAAGGCGAAGGCCGCGCCGCCAGCCCGAAAGAAGGCGGCGCCAGCCCGTCCGGTCGCCAAGAAAGCCGTCGCGAAGAAGGCGCCGCCCGCCAAGAAGTCCGTGGCGAAGAAGGCGGCGCCGACGAAGTCGGTCAAGCCGACGCCAGCCAAGGCGCCGACGAAGGTCGTGCCGCTCAAGAAGGCAGCCCCGCCGCCGGCGCCCAAGCCCGCGCCGGCGCCGGCGCCGGCGACGGCCAAGGTCGCCGTACCGTGGCGACGGTGGCTCCGGGCGCAGCGATTGCCACGCCGAACGGCTTCGTTCCGCGCAAGCCGGGACGGGGCACCCCCAAGTATTTCGTCGCCCCGGTGCAGGCGCCCCTGCCGCCGCCGACCTCGCGTTTTGCCGATCGGTTTGCGCCGCCCCGGCCGCCAACCCGACAAATGAACAAAGAAGAGAACGACACGCCGCGCGAGAAGCACAAGGCCGACCCGAAGCTGGCCAACGCCTGGAAGACCAAGGCCGGGCGCGACCTCAGCGACGACGAGGTCCTGGCGATGCCCGACGCCGAGTACATGAACGAGAAGCAGCTCGAGTTCTTCCGGATGAAGCTGCAGGCCCTCAAGGACGACCTGCTCAGCAACGCCGGCGAGACCACCGAGCATCTGCGCGAGGACACGTCGATCGTCCCCGATCCGGCCGACCGGGCGACGATCGAGGAAGAGCACGCCCTCGAGCTGCGCACGCGCGACCGCGAGCGCAAGCTTCTCAAGAAGATCTCCCAGTCGCTCGGCCGGATCGAGTCGGGCGAGTATGGTTTTTGTGACGAAACCGGCGAACCCATCGGCCTTGGCCGCTTGATCGCCCGACCCACCGCTACACTGTCGCTCGAAGCGCAGCAGCGGCGTGAGCTGAAGCAAAAGATGTTCGGCGACTAGGCCGCGCGGCGCCGGGGCAAAGAGCCCTGCGCCCGGGCTGGCCACGAGCCGGTGGCGGCCGCTCCGCTCAGGACTTCTCGATGGCGGAACCCAAAGACACGACCAGTTTCTTTCGCAAGGTGGTCAAGTTCGTCGCCAACCCGGGGACGGAATGGACCGACCTCGACGCGCCGAACGAGGACACGCGCGAGAGCGATTACGCCAAGGGCGAGCTCAAGGCGATGATCGAGCGCAAGCGCCGCAACGACTTCGTTCGCAAGCGCGAGTTCGACATGCTGCGGAAGGTGCGCCGGGAGGGCCTTTCCGGCGAGCAGCTCGCAGCGCTCGGCGGCTCGTCGCGGATCGACGATTCGGTGCCGCGCAACACCGACACGCCGGCGCGCCAGGATGCCGGCGTCAAGGCCAAGATCGACGAGATCGAGCAGCAGATGGTCGGCGACGGCTACTCCAACACGCAGCGGCGCGCCCCCGAGTTCTACAACGCGCCGACCCAGCCGGCACCGATGGACCTGCTCGCCGGCAAGCCGGTCGTGCCGCCGTCGCACGGCGGCCGGGTCGAGGACTTCGCCGCTCATCCGGCGCCCACGGCCGCGCCGATGGCGCCGCCGGTCGCCGCGCCGCAGGCCCAGCAGACCCAGCAGGCGCCGCTGGTCTCGCGCGCCGCGTCGGTCGCGCCGATCCACCTCGACATGCCGCAGGCCGAAGAGTTCGGCAAGGCGTTCGCCGTCGCCAACGCCGAGGTCACCCACGACCCGGACCTCGACGAGGCCGTGATCGCCTTCGCCAACGCCGACTTCGAGCAGTGCGAGCAGGCGCTCGGCGGCCTCACCGGGCTCGGCGGCAACCGCTCCCAGCACGCCGAGACCTGGCTGGTGCTGTTCGACCTCTACCGCGCCACCGGTCAGCAGCACAAGTTCGAGAGCCTGGCGATGGACTACGCGCAGCAGTTCGGCTGGTCGGCGCCGCAATGGTTCTCGATACCCAAGCTGGTCGCCGAGGCAGCGAGCGAGGAGCGGCCGAGCAGCTCGCGCATCGAAGGCCAGGTCGGCTGGGTCTGCCCGACCTACCTCGACGCCGAGGGCGTCGCCAAGCTCGCCTCGCTGGCGCTGCAGATGCCATTGCCGTGGGTATTCGACTGGGGCGCGCTGCAAACCATCGACGCCGAGGCGAGCGGGCGCCTGTCGGAGCTCTTCCGCAGCTGGATCCAGCAGGACCTCGACATGCGCTGGCTCTCGGGGGAGCGCCTGTTCACGGTGCTGCAGGAAGCGGCGCCGACGGGCGCTCGCGACGCCGACCCGGCGTACTGGCAGCTGCGCCTCGATGCGCTGCGCATGACCAACCGGCCGGACCAGTTCGACGAGGCGGCGATCGACTACTGCGTCACCTACGAAGTCTCGCCGCCTTCGTGGGAGGCGGCGCGCTGCGTCGTCCGCGTCACCGGATCGAACCTGGGCACGACCCAGCCGTCGCTGACCGTCGTCAGCGACGTCTCGACCAGCTTCCAGGAGTCGCAGCTGACCGACGCGCCGCAGATGGTCGAGGTGGCGACGGTCGAGCTCTCCGGCCAGCTGGTCGGCGACATCGCCCTGACGCTGAAGAAGATGGACAGCGAGCTCGGTAACGCCAAGATCGTCAACGTCTCGTGCGCGCGGCTGATCCGGGTCGATTTCATCGCCGCCGGCGACCTGCTCAACTGGGTCCTGGCGCGGCGCAACGAGAACCGCACCGTCAGCTTCATCGACGCGCACCGCATGGTCGCGCTGTTCTTCGGCGCGATGGGGATCAACGAGCACGCCAACGTCAAGGTGCGGACGATCTGATCCCGCGGCTCGGCCGATGCTGGCTTGACTTCGGCGCGGCGCGCCACAATCTCTCCCCGATGGACACCTATCACGGCACGACGATCGTCAGCGTGCGCCGCGGCAGCACGGTCGCGCTCGGCGGCGACGGCCAGGTCACGCTCGGCAACATCGTCGTCAAGGCGACGGCGCGAAAGGTGCGCCGCCTGCACCACGACAAGGTGCTGGCCGGGTTCGCGGGCGCGACCGCCGATGCCTTCACCCTGTTCGAGCGCTTCGAGGCCAAGCTCGAGAAGCACCAGGGCAACCTGGTGCGTTCGGCGATCGAGCTGACCAAGGACTGGCGCACCGACCGCGTCCTGCGCCGGCTCGAGGCGATGCTCGCCGTCGCCGACCACGAGTCGTCGCTGATCATCACCGGCAACGGTGACGTCCTCGAGCCCGAATACGGGATCGTCGCGATCGGCTCGGGCGGCTCGTACGCGAGCGCTGCCGCGCGCGCCCTTCTGCAACACACCGAGCTGGCGCCGAAAGACATCGTCAAGCGCTCGCTCGAAATCGCCGCCGACCTGTGCATCTACACCAACCAGAACCACACGATCGAGACGCTTGGACTGATGGACGCCGCCAAGCCCGTGAAGTCGAGCATGACGCCGCAGGAGATCGTCTCCGAGCTCGACCGCCACATCGTCGGCCAGTCGGGCGCCAAGCGCGCCGTCGCGATCGCGCTGCGCAACCGCTGGCGCCGCCAGCAGGTCGACGAGGCGATGCGCGGCGAGATCACGCCCAAGAACATCCTCATGATCGGCCCGACCGGCGTCGGCAAGACCGAGATCGCGCGCCGCCTGGCGCGCCTCGCCGACGCGCCGTTCATCAAGGTCGAGGCGACCAAGTTCACCGAGGTCGGCTACGTCGGCAAGGACGTCGACTCGATCATCCGCGACCTGGTCGACATGGCGGTCAAGCAGGCGCGCGAGACGGCGATGAAGCAGCAGCGCGCCCGCGCCGAAGACGCCGCCGAGGACCGCATCCTCGAGGTCATCGTTCCGGGCGTGCGCAGCGACCTCGGCCTGGCGGCGACGCCGTCGGCGGACAACACCGCGCGCCAGGTGATGAGGAAGCGCCTGCGCGAGGGCCTGCTCGCCGACCGCGAGATCGAGATCGAGGTCGCCGAGCCGAAGCCGTCGATGGAGATCATGGGCCCGGCCGGGATGGAAGAGATGACCGAGCAGCTGCGCGGCATGTTCGCGAGCATCGGCGGCGCCAAGAAGAAGGCGCGCAAGATGAAGATCGCCGAGGCGCAGAAGATCCTGATCGACGAGGAAGCCGCGAAGCTCGTCAACGACGACGACGTCAAGGCGAGCGCGCTCGCCAACGCCGAGCAGAACGGCATCGTCTTCATCGACGAGATCGACAAGGTCACCTCGCGCTCGGAAACCCAGGGAGCCGACGTCTCGCGCCAGGGCGTGCAGCGCGACCTGTTGCCGCTGGTCGAGGGAACGACCGTCAACACCAAGTACGGGATGGTCAAGACCGACCACATCCTGTTCATCGCCTCGGGCGCGTTCCATCTCTCCAAGCCGAGCGACCTGATCCCCGAGCTGCAGGGGCGCTTCCCGATCCGGGTCGAGCTCGGCTCGCTCTCGGTCGACGATTTCGAGGCGATCCTGACGCAGACCCACGCCAGCCTGGTCAAGCAGTACCGGCTGCTGCTTGCGACCGAGGGCGTCACGCTCGAGCTGAGCGCCGACGCGATCCGGCGCATCGCCCAGATCGCCTTCGACGTCAACGAGCGGACCGAGAACATCGGCGCGCGGCGACTGTCGACGGTGATGGAGCGGCTGCTCGACGAGGTCAGCTTCGACGCGCCGAATCGCAGCGGCCAGACGGTGCGCCTCGACGGCGCCGCGGTCGACGCCAAGCTCGCCGACCTGGCGAAGAACGAAGACCTCTCGCGCTACATCCTCTAGCGCGCCGGCGGCGCGTCGGCCCAGACCGGCTCGCAGCGGACCTCGCTCTTGACCGAATTGGCGATGAAGCACGCCTCGTGCGACTCGTGGTGCAAGCGCTCGATCTCGCCGTGCGAAGGCAGGCGCTCGCCCGAGAACTCGACCCGCGGCCTGAGCGTGACCACGGTCATCGCCACGCGCCCGTCGCGGTCCTTTGCCATCACGCCCTCGGCGGCATCGACGTAGCGATCGACGCAGAAGCCGTCGCGGGCGGCGAACCAGAGGAAGAACAGCAAGTGGCAGCTCGACAGCGCGGCGACGAATGCCTCCTCCGGATCGACCGCCGCCGCGTCGGACCACGGCAAGGGCACGTTGTGTGGCGACGACGAGGCGACGACCTCGGCGCCGCCGTCGAAGCGCAGCAGATGGCGCCGGCTGTAGCGGTTGGCGAGAAAATCGCGCTCGCTCTCGGCGCGCGTCCAGATGGTCTCGGCGAAGTAGAGCGACACGCCGCCCGGCCCTCTTCGGTCAGAGCGCGAGCCGCCGGGACTGCAGCTGCAGCAGCCCTTCGAAGATCAGCGTCTCGACGGTTTCGAACGGCAGGTCGCTGATCGAGGCGAGCTTGACCGCGGCGCCGCCGCTCATGATGAGCGCCGGCTCCTGGCCGGTCTGGGCGAGGAGCTTGCGGTACATGCGCTCGACCGCTCCGGCGATGGCGTCGGCGCCGCCGCTCATCAGCGCATCGCTGGTGTTGGTCGGGAAGTCGACGGCCTCGCCGGTCGGCGCCTTCAGGCCGGCGGTGCCCATCTCGAGCGCGCGCAGCATCAGGCCGAAGCCGGGCAGGATGAGGCCGCCGAGGAAGCGCCCGCTCGCATCGAGGGCATCGACCGTGACCGCGGTGCCGACCATCACGACCAGCACCGGCCGGGCCGGGCCGCGCGCCAGGACATGGTGGCGCGCGCCGATCAGCGCCACCCAGCGGTCGACGCCGAGTCGGCTCGGGTGCTCGTAGCCGTTGGTGACGCCGCAGGCAGCCGCGCTGCTCACGACCCAGCGCGGCTCGACGTCCCAGAGCTCGAGCTGCGCCTCGGTGCGGCGGCGGATGCCCTCGCCGGCGACGCAGCTGCCGAGCATGCTCGACGGCATCGGCAGCTCGCGCCACTGTCCCTCGGCGAGATCGTCGATCGCCTCGAGAAAGACCGCCCCGTGGGCGAGCGGTGCGCTGCCCGGCTGCGGCTTCGCATAGAGCGCCCACTTGAGGCGCGTATTGCCGATGTCGACCGCGAGAAAGCTCACGTGCGTCCGCGCCGGCCGGCTCAAGTGCTCTTGCCCGATGCCGGCTGCACTTCGCAGCCGCTGATGCGCCATGACTTGTCGGCCTGGCGCTCGAGCCGGTAGAGCGCGAGCCAGAGAGCGCCGTCGGCGTCGGTCAGATGGACGCCCTGCACCAGTTGCCCGTCGACCCAGACCGGGAGCAGGAAGTTGACGTTGCTCGGCCGATAGACGACCGGATAGCCGGCGCGCACCATCGCGACGAAGCGCTCCGGCGTGCCGAACATCTCGCGGATCGACGGCGCCGCGTACGAGAAGGCGCGCTTGGCGTCGTCGGCCGCGAAGGCCGCCAGCTGCGCCTCGACGACGGCGCGCACTGCCTTCGTGTCGGCCGCCGAGACCGGCTCGGCCGCGGCCGGCGCGATCGCCGAGAACAGGGCGAGCGCGAACGTCAGGGCGAGGGTCGAGATCATGCGTGGCATGGCGTCTCCTTGCGGCGGCCGGGTCGCCATCATGCAGCTTTTGGTGAGATCGCGGCGACCGCCCGAAAAGGACTGTAAAGCCGCGCGGCCGAGGTCATCGCCGGCCGGACACGCCCGGTTAAGGAAAGGTCGCGCCTCGCGGCGCCTTCCCGCTGGAGACATGGACATGTTTCTTCGCAAGCTCGCCATCGTGGCGCTTTGCTGCACCTCGCTTTCCGCCTGCATCGTCGCGCCGCTCGGTCGTCCGTACGGCTACGGCGGTTATCAGCACCACTGGGTCCAGCATGACGACCGGTGGCACGACGACGGCGGCCAGTCGCCGCGCCGCTGAGCCGGCGGAGCCCCTGGCGGGCCGTTGCGCAGGGCCGGCGCGCAGGGGCCGGCGCTACACTGAGGATTGACGTGCACGTCAATCGGCGACAGCCGACCCTCACCAGCGTTCACAGGCTCCTGCCCTTGGCGAAAAAAAAGCGACCCCGCGCCTCGCCGACTTCCAGTTCGCCGAGGCCGTTCCCGCGAAATCGAGGGTCGCGCCAGCGGCGAGCCGCGCCGAAGTTCGACCTGCGCCGCGTCGACCCTTCCGCGAAGCCGTTCTCGCTCGGCGACAAGGACGCCGACAAGGCCGCCGCGCTGACGCTGGCGCTCGAGCTCGACAAGCTCCAGGATCGGCTCTACGCCGACCGGCGCTTCAAGGTCCTGGTCGTCCTCCAGGGCACCGACACGAGCGGCAAGGACGGGACGATCCGCGGCGTCTTCGGCGAGACCAGTGCGCTCGGCGTTCACGCCGTCGGCTGGAAGGCGCCCTCGGAGGTCGAGCGCGCGCACGACTACCTCTGGCGCATCCATCGCGAAGTGCCGGGCGCGGGCGAGATGGTGATCTTCAACCGCAGCCACTACGAAGACGTGCTGGTCCCGGTCGTCAAGGGCTGGATCACCAAGGACGAGACGCTGCAGCGCTACGCGCACATCAACGACTTCGAGCGCATGCTGACCGAGACCGGCACGGTGATCCTGAAGTTCATGCTCCACATCTCGAAGGAAGAGCAGCGCCTGCGCCTGCAGGAGCGGCTCGACGATCCGACCAAGCACTGGAAGTTCGCGGTCGGCGACCTCGAGGAGCGCAAGCTCTGGGACGAGTACCAGGCGGCGTACAGCGCCGCGATCGCCGCGACCGGCACGCCCTGGGCGCCGTGGACGATCGTTCCCGCCGATTCGAAGTCGCACCGCAACGTCATGATCGGCACGGTGGTGAAGCAGGCGCTGGTGGCGCTGAAGCTGCGCTACCCTCCCGGCGACCCGGCGCTCGCCGACATCAAGGTCGTGTGAGCGCCGCGAGGACGGGGCGATGACCGAGCTTTCCGCCGACTACAAGGCGCTCGCCGACTACCGGCCGCGGCACAAGGTGCGCTTCGTCACCGCCGCGGCCCTCTTCGACGGCCACGACGCGGCGATCAACATCATGCGGCGCATCCTCCAGGGGATGGGCGCCGAGGTGATCCATCTCGGCCACAACCGCTCGGTCGACGAGGTCGTCACGGCGGCGCTGCAGGAGGACGTTCAGGGCATCGCGATCAGCTCGTACCAGGGCGGCCACGTCGAGTACTTCAAGTACATGGTCGACCTGCTCAAGGCCCGCGGCGGCGCTGCGATCAAGGTCTTCGGCGGCGGCGGCGGCGTGATCGTCGCGAGCGAGATCGCCGAGCTGCACGCCTAGGGCGTCGAGCGCATCTACAGCCCCGAGGACGGCCAGCGCATGGGCCTGGCGGGAATGATCGGCGAGATGATGATGCGCTGCGACGTCGACCTGGCGGCGCAGGCGCCGACGTCGCTCGACGCGATCCGCGGCGACGGCGAGCCGGCGCGGCGCGCCCTCGCCCGGCTGATCACCGCGCTCGAGAGCGGCGCCGTGACGGACGCGCTGCGCGACGAGCTCCGGCAGGCGGCGCAAGCGGTGAAGACGCCGGTCGTCGGCATCACCGGCACCGGCGGCGCCGGCAAGTCGAGCCTCACCGACGAGCTGATCCGGCGCCTGCGCCTCGACCAGCGCGACGCGCTTGCGCATCGCCGTGATCAGCATCGATCCGTCGCGGCGCAAGAGCGGCGGCGCTCTGCTCGGCGATCGCATCCGCATGAACGCCATCGCGCCTTGGAGCGGCGGGCCGCGCGTCTTCATGCGCTCGCTCGCGACGCGCGACTTCGGCAGCGAGATCAGCGCCGCCCTTCCCGACGTGCTCGCCGCGGTCAAGGTCGCCGGCTTCGACCTGGTCATCGTCGAGACCTCGGGCATCGGCCAGGGCGACGCGGCGATCGTGCCGCTGGTCGACGTCCCGGTCTACGTCATGACGCCCGAGTTCGGCGCCGCGAGCCAGCTCGAGAAGATCGACATGCTCGACTTCGCCGAGTTCGTCGCCATCAACAAGTTCGACCGCAAGGGCGCCGCCGATGCGCTGCGCGACGTCGCCAAGCAGGTGCAGCGCAACCGCGAGGCGTTCGCCAAGAAGCCCGACGAGATGCCGGTGTTCGGCACCATGGCGAGCCGCTTCAACGACGACGGCGTGACGGCGCTCTACCAGGCGATGCTGCCGCGCCTCGGCGAGCTCGGCCTGAAGCTCGCGCCCGGCACGCTGCCCAAGGTCCAGACCCGGCACAGCACCCACCAGGTGCCGATCGTTCCCGGTGCGCGCGTCCGCTACCTGGCCGACATCGTCGACGCGGTGCGCGGCTACAAGCAACGGGCGCGCGATGCAGGCGCGCCTGGCGCGCGAGATCCAGCAGCTGCGGGCGAGCGCGCGCATGCTGCTCGAGGCCAACCCTGACGAGACGAACGCCGTCGGCGCCGTCATCGCCCTGGCCGAGGCGCGCGAGGAGCGCCTGCACCCGCGCGCACGACGGCTGCTCGCCGACTGGCCGGGACTGCAGCTAGCCTACGCCAGCGACGAGTACGTCGTCAAGAGTACGCGGACAAGCGAGATCCGCACGCCGCTCGATCACACGACCCTCTCGGGCACCAAGATCCGCAAGGTCTCGCTGCCGGCTTGGGAGGACGACGGCGAGATCCTCAAGTGGCTGCTGCTCGACAACGTGCCGGGCTCCTTCCCGTACACGGCGGGAACGTTCGCCTTCAAGCGCGAGAACGAGGACCCGACGCGGATGTTCGCCGGCGAGGGCGACGCCTTCAGGACCAACACCCGCTTCAAGCTGCTCTCGGCCGGGCATGCCGGCCAAGCGCCTGTCGACCGCGTTCGACTCGGTCACGCTCTACGGCAACGACCCGGCGCTGCGCCCCGACATCTACGGCAAGGTCGGCAACTCGGGCGTCTCGATCGCCACCCTCGACGACATGGAGGTGCTCTATTCGGGCTTCGACCTGACCAGCCCGAGCACCTCGGTGAGCATGACGATCAACGGCCCGGCGCCGACGATCCTGGCGATGTTCATGAACACCGCGATCGACCAGAAGCTCGACGCCTTCCGCGCCGACAAGAAGCGCGAGCCGACCGCGGCCGAGGCCGCCGAGATCGCCGCCTGGGTGAAGCAGAACGTGCGCGGCACGGTCCAGGCCGACATCCTGAAGGAAGACCAGGGCCAGAACACCTGCATCTTCTCGACCGAGTTCAGTCTCAAGGTGATGGGCGACATCGCCGAGTACTTCGTCGCCCACGAGGTGCGCAACTTCTACTCGGTGTCGATCTCCGGCTATCACATCGCCGAGGCCGGCGCGAACCCGATCAGCCAGCTCGCGTTCACGCTCTCGAACGGCTTCACCTTCGTCGAGGCGTACCTCGCGCGCGGCATGCAGATCGACGACTTCGCGCCCAACCTGTCGTTCTTCTTCTCCAACGGCATGGACCCGGAGTACACCGTGATGGGCCGCGTGGCGCGGCGCATCTGGGCGGTGGCGATGCGCGACCGCTACGGCGCCAACGAGCGCAGCCAGAAGCTCAAGTACCACGTCCAGACCAGCGGCCGCTCGCTGCACGCGCAGGAGATGCAGTTCAACGACATCCGCACCACGCTGCAGGCGCTGATCGCGATCTACGACAACTGCAACTCGCTCCACACCAACGCCTTCGACGAGGCGATCACGACGCCGACCGAAGACTCGGTGCGCCGGGCGATGGCGATCCAGCTGATCATCAACCGCGAGTGGGGCCTGGCCAAGAACGAGAACCCGAACCAGGGCGCGTTCATCATCGACGAGCTGACCGAGCTGGTCGAAGAGGCGGTGCTGGCCGAGTTCGAGAAGATCGCCGAGCGCGGCGGCGTGCTCGGCGCGATGGAGACCGGCTACCAGCGCGGCAGGATCCAGGAAGAGTCGATGCACTACGAGATGCTGAAGCACTCGGGCGAGTACCCGATCGTCGGCGTCAACACCTTCCGCCATCCGCACGGCGAGGCGGCGCCGCAGCACGTCGAGCTGCAGCGCTCGACCGACGAGGAGAAGCAGAGCCAGCTGGCGCGCCTCGCCGACTTCCACGAGCGCCATGCAGCCGAGGCGCCGGCGATGCTGCGCCGGCTCCAGGACGCGGTGATCGCCAACGGCAACGTCTTCGCGGTGCTGATGGACGCGGTGCGGGTCTGCTCGCTGGGGCAGATCACCGATGCGCTGTTCGAGGTCGGCGGGCAGTACCGGCGCAACATGTAGCGGCCCGCGAGCCGCACAGACGAATGGGTCCCCTCGCCGGCCTGCGCATCCTCGAATTCGAGGCCATCGGCCCCGGCCCGTTCGCGGGCATGATGCTCGCCGACATGGGCGCCGACGTGATCCTCGTCGATCGGCCTCTCGATGCCGGGCTCGGCCTGAAGCGCGACCGGCGCGTCGACGTCATGCTGCGCGGCCGACGCTCGCTCACGCTCGACCTGAAGAGCGAAGGCGGCGCCGAAGCGGCGCTGCGCCTGATCGAGAAGGCCGACGCGCTGATCGAAGGCTTTCGTCCCGGCGTGATGGAGCGGCTCGGCCTCGGACCCGACGCTGCCCATGCGCGCAACCCGCGGCTGGTCTACGGCCGCATGACCGGCTGGGGCCAGGATGGGCCGCTCGCGTCGCGCGCCGGCCACGACATCAACTACATCGCCCTTGCCGGCGTGCCTGAACGCCATTGGCCGCGCCGGCGAAGCGCCGGTGCCGCCGCTCAATCTCGTCGGCGACTTCGGCGGCGGCGGCATGCTGCTCGCGTTCGGCATCGCCTGCGGCCTGATCGAGGCGCGCACGAGCGGCCGCGGCCAGGTCGTCGACGCGGCGATGATCGACGGCGCCGCGCTGCTAGCGACGATGTTCGCCGGCTTCCTCGCCTCGGGCCAATGGAGCGAGACGCGCGGCGCGAACTGGCTCGACTCGGGCGCGCCCTGGTACGACACCTATTCGAACGAGCGACGGCAAGCATGTCGCGATCGGCGCGATCGAGCCGCAGTTCTACGCCGAGCTGCTGCTGCGACTCGGACTCGATGCCAAGACGCTGCCGACGCAGCACGACCGCGCCGCCTGGCCAGCGCTGCGCAGTCTCTTCGCCGAACGCTTCGCCGACACGCACGCGCGACCAATGGTGCGCGGCGTTCGACGGCAGCGACGCCTGCTTCGCGCCGGTGCTGTCGTTCAGCGAATCGCGCCGCCATCCCCACGTCGCGGCGCGTGCAGGTAGCATCGATCCCGGCGGCATCGCCCAGCCGGCACCGGCGCCGCGCTTCGGTCGCACTCCCGGCTGCGTCGAGCGCACTGCCACCCGAGCGTGGCGCGGGCGGCGCCGAAGCGTTGTGCGATTGGGGCTTCGACGCGGCGGCGATCGAGTCCCTACGCCGGCTCGGCGTCGCCTTCGCCGCGTCAGCCTGAAGCCACGCGGGACGCTACGCCGCCGGCGTATCGCGCAGCGACCAGCGGCCCACGGCCTCGCCGGCAAGTCCGTCGTCGCGCAGCTTCAGCAGGTGCGCGGTGAGCGAGCGCAGCGCCATCGGATGGAGCTTGGCCGAAACGTCGGCATAGACGACCGGCAGGAGCTCGTCGACCGAGGCCGGCCCGCTCGCGCGCAATGCGGCGACGACCTTGGCTTCGCGCTTCAGGCGATGGGCGACGATCGCTTCCATCGCCGCGCGCGGCCCGGCCATCAGGAAGCCGTGGCCGGGCGCGAGCCAGTCGAGGTCGAGCTCGGTCAGCGCGCGCAGCGAGGCCACGTACGCCGCCATGTCGCCGTCGGGCGGATTGATGACGACGGTCGATGCCTGCATCACGTGGTCGCCGGTGAAGAGCGTCTTTTCTTCCTCGAGTAGATAGCAGAGGTGATTGCTCGCGTGGCCTGGCGTGTGGATCACGCGCAGGTGCGTGTCTTCACTCAGAGCGATGCGTTCGCCGCCGTGCAGCGTGACGTCGGCGGCGAAGGTCGTGTCCTGCCATTCGCGGTGGCGCGGCAGGAGGCCGTGCACGGTCGCGCCGGTGCGCGCCTTCAGGGCAACGGTCGCCGGTGAATGGTCGTTGTGCGTGTGGGTGACGAAGATCCGATCGATCGGCCCCGGCGCGGCGGCGACGATCGCCTCGACGTGAGCGGCGAGCGCCGGGCCTGGGTCGATCACCGCCCAGCCCGCAGCCCCGCTCGCCGCCGATGAGATAGGTGTTCGTTCCCGGCCCGGTCATGATGCTGCCGTTGTCGGCGGTGACGCGGATCACGCGCTCCGACAAGCGCACCGCACGATCGGGAACGAGCTCGTACGAGCCGTGGCCGTGCCCCGCCGGATCGATCCGCCCGAGCTCGCTCCATGCCGGCTCGTCGGGCATCACCGGCCGGAAGCCGTCATGGCCATTGGCGACGCGCGGCATCACCAGCGCGACCTCGCGCGGCGCCGCGGCCCACGCCATTAGCTCGGAGACATTGGCGAAGCGGGCCAGCGTCTCGAGCGTCTTTTGCGTCGGCGTCAGCAACTTCAGCGAGGTGCTGCGCGCGAGCGCCTCGCCGGGCGCGATCCAAAGCTGCTCGACCAACTCGGCGCCGTCGTGCGCCGCGGTCTGCGCCGCCGGCGCCTCGGCGATGAAGAAGCGCGTGTCGAAGCGCTTCGGCCGGCCGAGCGGCGTCAGCCAGTGGCTGAGGTAGGTCAGCCGATCGACCGCCAGGCTCAGGCCTTCGGTGCTGCAGAGCTCGGCCATCCCCTGCTCGCCACGATGGAGCGCGCCGCGCCACGGGCCGAGACGCGTGGCGTCGCTGCCGTCGAGGTCGACCAGCTCGCGGCCGCCGCCGCGCGCGAACAGCAGGCCCGATTCCTCGAAGCACTCGCGGATCGCCGCGACGTAGTAGTCGAGACCGCCTTGCGCCAGGCCGAGGCGGCGGCTCGCTTCGCCGTCGTCGAGGCCGACGCAGGCCGCGTGTGCGCGCGCATCGGCCTTTTCGACGATGCCGCCCGGGAACACCCAGGCGCCGCTGTTGTGGTCGCCGCGCTCGGCGCGGCGCGAGAGCAGGACCTCGATCGCCGTGGCGCCGTCGCGAACGACCACCAGGGTCGCGGCGGCGCGCGGCGGCCGATCCGCGCCGGCGCCCGCCTGCGGCGCAGGGAAGGCTGAAGCATCGACGGTCGGTGCGGGCATCGCAGGGCGGCGAAGGGACTGGTCAGCGAGTGTGGCACGACGCGTTGGCGCCAGGCGACGTGGGAGCGGTCCGACACGGCAGGCGTCGCGCACCCGACAAAGGATCGGCCCGGCGGCCTATCGATCGCGACCCGGCGCGCGGCGAAGATGCGATCGCTCGTTGTTATCGCATCGACCCGCGCCGCGGGCCAACTTAGGAGTTCCAGACATGCTTCACTACGCCGTCGTGTTCTTCGTGATCGCGCTGATCGCGGCTTTGTTCGGCTTCGGCGGCATCGCTGCCGGCGCGGCGGGCATCGCCAAGATCCTGTTCGTGGTCTTCATCATCCTGGCCATCGCCACGTTCCTGTTCGGCCGCAACCGCGGCGTATAGCGACAGGCGATCGCGACAGGCCCCGCGCGCTTTCGGGCGCGCGGGGCCTTGTCACGTGGGCCTTCGTCGCTCGGCGGCGAAAGCCCCAGCGCAGCCAGGGTCGCGACCGCCGCCGCAGGCGCGCGCTCCTTGGCGCCGCTGATGAAGAAGAGGTAGGCGTCGCGCGGCCGCGCCTCGTCGGCTGCGGGCGCGGCGACGCGCGCCAGGCCGGCGGGCTCGCGTCCTTCGGTCCAGTCGCGCGCCCGGGCCGCCCATGCATCGATGCCCTCGGGCGGATAGCCGCTCTCGAACCGCGACTCGGTCTTCATCAGCCGGGCATAGATGAAATCGGCGCTGGGATCGGCGAACGACGGGTACTCGTCGGAATCGGCGAACACCGTGGCGACGCCGTAGCGCCGCGCCAGCGCCAGGTACTCGGGCGTCTTGAAGCTCGCATGCCGCACCTCCATCGCATGACGCAGCGCGAGGCTGCCCAGACGCTGCGGCAAGAGCTTGAGAAAGACCTCGAAGTCGGCGCCGTCGAACTGCTTGGTCGTCGCGAACTGCCAGACGATCGGCCCGAGTTTCGGGCCTAGCTCGGCGAGGCCACTGCCGAGGAAGCGCTCGATCGATTCGCCCGCCTCGCCGAGGATGCGGCGGTTGGTCGCGAAGCGGTTCGCCTTGACGGCGAAGACGAAACCGTCGGGCGTCGCGTCGCGCCATTTGGCAAAGCTCGCGGCGCTCTGCGTCCGATAGTAGGTGGCGTTGATCTCGATCGCAGTGACGCGCCGGCTCAGGTACTCGAGCTCACGCGCGTGGGCGAGCCCGGACGGATAGAAATTGCCGCGCCATGGCTCGTAGACCCAGCCGCCGACGCCGACGCGGACCCGGCCCGCGGCGTCAGGCGCGATGGAATCCGTCTGCGTCGACGCGGACCCGGTCGCCGACGTGGAGGTCGCCGACGCTGCTCCGCTGGAACGTGCGCGTGTGGCCATTGTCGAGACGGACGTTGACGCGGTAGCCGACGACCGTCGTCTTGTAGTTGCGTTCGACATTGTTGCCTGCGATCGCGCCGCCCGCCGCGCCGACGCCGGTCATCGCCGCGCGACCGAGGCCATGGCCGAACTGGTTGCCGACGACCGCGCCGAGAACGCCGCCCACGACCGCGCCGGTGCCAGTGCCCTGCGGCCGTTGCCGGATCGGCTCGATGCTGTCGATCGAGCCGATCTGCCCGCTCGGCGCGGGCTGGACGACGGGAGCGGGCTGGACTGCGGGTGCCACCGGCGCCATCGCCGGGCTGGGCACCGGTTGGGCCTGGGGCGGGTCGGCAGGATAGGTCCGGCTCGCGACCCGCGGTGACGGCGCGTAGACGGGCGCTGGAGCGACCGCGGCGAGCGACGTCTGTGCCGACGGAACCGGCTGCCCGGTCGGCGCGGGCGCGGTCTGCGCCGCGGCGCCACTGGCTCTGGCGGCAACGGCGGTGTCGTCGCGCGGACCGCACGCACTGAGTGTCCCGGCGGCCACGGCGGCAACCAAGCTGGCCGCCGCGAACAAGGAGAAGCGCGCGCGCTTCACAACGGGAGGACAAGCCGGTTGGGTGTTCATGACGGACTCCATCGATCGTCGAGCCTCGGCCCGATGCCAGAGGATGACCGCGGCGCTGTCGGCCGTGCGTCTCCGGTGACTCGCGCCGCTGCGTGCGCGAGCGCTGAATCCGTTGTCGGAAGGCACCGACTCCTCGGGCCTCGCCCCGCGTTCATGCTTTCGTCACAGTCGACTGGCAGCATGCGACAGGCAAGTAGGCGGATTCCTACCGGCGTTTGAAGCCACCACCGATGGTCAGCAGTCGTTTCCTGTCGGACATTGCCGAAAGACCAAGGACCCAGAACCGATCAGGAAGCGCCATGGCGAACGACGAAGAGTGGGTTCAAGACGTGAAGCGCTGGTACCTTGCCAGTGCCACGCCGACGGCCAGTCGCGCCCGGTGACAGCGGTGACGACGACGTTGCGATCGGCTACGAAGCCGCCCACCCCGCGCTTGCAGGCGCGCTACTGGCCCGACGCGCCGTTCACCACGGATCGATGAACCGGCCGCCCGGCTCGGGCAGCCTTACCGATTCGAGGATCGAAAGCAGCCAGCGCCGGCTCTCGGCCGGGTCGATCACCGCGTCGATCTCGAGCGTCGCGGCGATGTTGAGTGCCTTGCCCTTGTCGTACTGCTCGGCGACCAGGCGGGCGCGCAACGCATCGCGCGTCGGCGCCGGCCGCAGCCGCTGCCAGCTCCTTGCGGTAGCCCAGCTCGACCGCGCCTTCGAGGCCCATCGCACCGAACTCGCCGCTCGGCCAGGCGGCGGTGGCCGCCGGCGCATGCATGCCACCGGCGGCCATCGCCATCGCGCCGAGGCCATAGGCCTTGCGCAACACGAGGGCCACGACCGGCACGCGCAGCTGCGCCGCGACCACGAACATCCGGCTGACGTGACGCACCTGGCCGCGGCTCTCGATCTCCGGGCCGACCATGAAGCCGGGCGTGTCGATCAGCGAGACGATCGGCAGGCGCATGCGCGTCGCAGAGCTGCATGAAGCGCGCGGCCTTGTCGGCGGCGTCGGCGTCGATGGCGCCGCCGAGATGCGCCGGATTGTTGGCGAGGACGCCGACCGGCCGGCCTTCGATGCGAGCGAGCGCGGTGACGATGCCGGCGCCGAAGCCGCGCGCAGCTCGAGCAGCGAGTCGCCGTCGACAAGCGCCGCGATGACGGCGCGCACGTCGTAGACGCGCAGCCGGTTCGCCGGCAGCAGCTCGCGCAGCGCGCGTCGGGATCGCCTGCGCCACCGCCGCGGTCGGCCGCTGGAAGAAGGCGAGATAGCGGCGCGCCACGGCGACCGCATCGGCCTTCGTCCTCGACCAGCACGTCGATCACGCCGGCGCGTGATTGCACGGCGCTCGGGCCGATCTCCTCGGGCCGAAACGCGCCCAGGCCGCCGCCTTCGATCATCGCCGGGCCGCCCATGCCGATCGAGCTGGCGCGGGTGGCGATGATGACGTCGCAGCAACCGAGCAGCGCGGCGTTGCCGGCGAAGCAGCGGCCGGCGGCGATGCCGACCAGCGGCACGCGGCCGCTGAGACGCGCGAAGCTCGCGAAGGTCGGCACGTGCAGGCCGGCGACGATCGGCATGTCGACGTCGCCGGGCCGGCCGCCGCCGCCCTCGGCGAACAGCACCACCGGCAGCCGTTCTCGCGCCGCGACGGCGAGCAGGCGATCGGTCTTCTGGTGGTTGCGCATGCCTTGCGTGCCGGCAAGCACGGTGGCGTCGTACGCCATGACGACGGTGCGCGAGCGCTCGGCGCCGAAGCGCTCGCGCTCGACGCTGCCGATGCCGGTGACCATGCCGTCGGCCGGGCGTGTTGCGGATCAGGTCGTCGAGCCCGCGCCGGCGCGCGTTGCGCGGCGTAGGCGAGCGCGCCGTATTCGACGAAGCTGTCGCTGTCGCACAGGTCGGCGATGTTCTCGCGCGCGGTGCGCAGGCCGAGCGCATGGCGCCGCGCGACGGCCTCGGGGCGGGCGGCGTCGGCGAGCAATGCTTCGCGCTCGTGCAGCTCGATGAGGTCGGCGCGCAAGAGCGGCGCGCTTGCGCCGGGCAAGGCGTCGCCGCTGCCCGTAGCGGCGGCAGGCCTGTCGATCGCCTGCACGATCGCAAGGACCTCGCCTTCGGCGATGACGTCGCCGACCTTGGCGCGCAGCGCGACGATCTCGCCATCACACGGCGCACGCACCTCGTGCTCCATCTTCATCGACTCGACGACGGCGACGAGCGCACCCGCGGCAACGCGATCGCCGGCATCGACGGCAACCGCAACGATGCTGCCCGCGAGCGGCGCGCAGACGTCGAGCCGGGAAGTCGGGCGGGCCTTGCTCATCGCGGCGTCGCCGCGCCGCCGTAGCGCGCGATCGTCAGGCCCGACAGGTCGATGCCGGCGCTTCGGCCCGATATCAGGTCGGCCATGATCCGGCCGGTGCCCGCTGCCATCGTCCAGCCGAGCGTGCCGTGGCCGGTCGCGAGGTACAGGTTGGTGACCGGCGTCGCGCCGATGACCGGCGTGCCGTCGGGCGTCATCGGCCTCAGGCCGCACCAGAACTCTGCTCGCGCCGGATCGCCACCACCGGGAAAGAGGTCGCCGACGACGTGGCTCAGCGTCTTGCGGCGCGCCTCGTGCAGCTTCAAGGTGTAGCCGGCCAGCTCGGCGGTGCCGCCGACACGGATTCGATCACCCAGTCGCGTAACCGCAACCTTGTGCGTCTCGTCCATCACCGTCGACTCGGGCGCGCCGGTCGGGTCGACGATCGGCAGCGTGATCGAATAGCCCTTGACCGGATAGACCGGGATACGGATGCCGATTGGCCGGAGCAGGAGCGGCGAGTAGCTGCCGAGCGCGACCAGGTAGGCGTCGGCCTCGAGCCGGCCGGTCGAGGTGTCGACCGCGACGATCCTGTCGCCGCTGCGCACGAGCGAGGCGATCGTCGTCCCGAAGCGGAAGTCGACGCCGCGCTCTGTCGACAGTGCGGCCAGCCGCTGCGTGAACTTGAAGCAGTCGCCGGTTTCGTCGCCGGGCAGGAGCAGGCCGCCGACGATCTTCTCAGCGACGCGCGCCAGCGCCGGCTCGTGGCGGATGCAGCCGGCGCGATCGAGCAGTTCGAATGCGACGCCGCTGCGGCGCAGCACGGCGATGTCGTCGGCGCTGCCGTCGAGCTGCTTCTGCGTCCGAAAGAGCTGCAGCGTTCCGCGCATGCGCTCGTCGTAGGCGATGCCGGTCGCGGCGCGCAGCGCGCGCAGGCTGTCGCGGCTGTATTCGGCGAGCCGCACCATGCGCGTCTTGTTGATCTCGTAGCGCGCCGCGGTGCAGTTGCGCAGCATCGCCAGCGCCCAGCGCACCAGCGCCCAGTCGATGTTCGGCCGGATGACGAGCGGACGGTGGTGCATCGCCAGCCACTTGATCGCCTTGAGCGGAACGCCCGGCCCGGCCCATGGCGCCGAATAGCCCGGCGAGACCTCGCCGGCGTTGGCGAAGCTGGTCTCGAGCGCCGGCGCACCCTGGCGGTCGACGACGACGACCTTGTGGCCAGACCCGGCGAGCTCGTAGGCGACGGTGACGCCGATGACGCCGGCGCCGAGAACGAGTACCTTCATCGTGGTGCGGCATCATTGGACGGTGCGGGCGATTTTGCACGCACCCCACCCACGGATTGCCCATGATCCAGACGATCGCCTCGACGTGACCCTCGTGCCCCCCTTCATCGCCCCGGCGTTGTTCGATGACGCCGACGCCGCCCTCGGCCGCGTTCAGCAGATCTACGCTGGCAGCGTCGATCATCTGCGCGCCGCGCTGCAGGCATTCGTCAACGGCGCAGCACCTGCCGGGCGCGTGCGCGCCTGCTATCCGTTCGTGCGCGTCCACACCGACACCGTCGCACGCGCCGACTCGCGCCTCAGCTACGGCTTTGTCGCCGGCCCCGGGACCTACGAAACGACGCTCACCCGGCCCGACCTGTTCGCGAGCTACTACCGCGAGCAGTTCCGCCTTCTGCTCGAGAACCATGGCGTCGCCCTCGAGGTCGGCACCAGCGTGCAGCCGATCCCGGTGCACTTCTCGTTCGCCCAGCACGACCACATCGAGGGCAGCATGAGCGCCGAGCGGCGCCTGCTGCTGCGCGACCTGTTCGATCTGCCCGATCTCGGCGCGATGGACGACGGCATCGCCAACGGCACCTACGTCGCCCGCGCCGGCGAGGCGCATCCGCTCGCGCTGTTCACCGCGCCGCGCGTCGACTATTCGCTGCATCGGCTGCGCCACTACACCGGCACCGACCCCGAGCATTTCCAGAACTTCGTCCTGTTCACGAACTACCAGTTCTACATCGACGAGTTCGTTCGCCTCGGCCACGAAGCGATGGCCGGCGCGCCGGGCAGCGCCGCCTACGACGCCTTCGTCGAGCCTGGCAACGTGATCGAGCGGCCGAGCGGCGCGCCGGCGCGGCCCGGCGACGACCTCGGCTCGCCACCGCCGCGCCTGCCGCAGATGCCGGCGTATCACCTGGTTCGAAACGACGGCAGCGGCATCACGATGGTCAACATCGGCGTCGGCCCGGCCAACGCCAAGACGATCACCGACCACATCGCGGTGCTGCGTCCGCATGCCTGGGTGATGCTCGGTCACTGCGCGGGCCTGCGCAACACGCAGCAGCTGGGCGACTACGTGCTCGCCCATGGCTATGTGCGCGAGGACCACGTGCTCGACGAGGACCTGCCGCTCTGGGTGCCGATCCCGGCGCTTGCCGAAGTGCAGGTCGCGCTCGAGGAGGCGGTCGCCGAGATCACGCAGCTGAAGGGCTACGAGCTGAAGCGGATCATGCGCACCGGCACGGTGGCGAGCACCGACAACCGCAACTGGGAGCTGCTGCCGTCGCGCCACGCGCTCAGCACGCCGGAGCGACGCTTCAGCCAGAGCCGGGCGATCGCGCTCGACATGGAAAGCGCGACCATCGCCGCCAACGGCTTTCGCTTCCGCGTTCCGTATGGCACGCTGCTCTGCGTCAGCGACAAGCCGCTGCACGGCGAGATCAAGCTGCCCGGCATGGCGAATCATTTCTATCGCGAGCGCGTCGACCAGCATCTGCGCATCGGCGTGCGCGCGATCGAGCTGCTGCGCGAGGCCGGCGTCGATCAGCTGCACAGCCGCAAGCTGCGCAGCTTCGCCGAGGTGGCGTTCCAGTAGCGTGGACGCTCAGGATCGCGAAATCGCATGAGCACCACCACCTTCGCCGTCGGCCGCAAGGATTTGCGCCGAACCGCCTGGATCGAGACGCCGACACCAACGGTCGCGCCGGGCCAGCTGCGGCTGTCGGTCGACCGCTTTGCGCTGACCTCGAACAACATCACGTACGGCGCGTTCGGCGAAGCAATGCAGTACTGGGACTTCTTTCCCACCGGTGATGCCGAGCTCGGCTGCATCCCGGTGTGGGGCTTTGCGACCGTGCGCGAGTCGCGCGTTCCGGGGATCGAGGTCGGTGAGCGTTTCTATGGCTACTGGCCGATCGCCGACGAGATCGTCGCTCGGTCCGGTACGCAGCAGCGGCAACGGCTTTGTCGACGAGGCCGCGCATCGCGCCGCCCTGCCCGGCGCCTACAACCGCTACCTGCGTTGCAGCAGCGACCCGCTCTATCGCCCGGACCACGAGGCGGTGATCGCGTTGCTGCGGCCGCTCTTCATCACTTCGTTCCTGATCGACGACTTCCTTGCCGACAACGATTTCTTCGGCGCCCGCACGGTCGTGATCTCGAGCGCGTCGAGCAAGACCGCGTACGGGCTGGCGTTCTGCCTTGCCCGACGCCGCGGCGGCTCGCGGGCACCGATGACGATCGGGCTGACGTCGGCGCGCAACGCCGACTTCACGCGCTCGCTCGGCTGCTACGACCAGACGGTGGTCTATGGCGACATCGAGGCGATCGCTCGCGACGCGCGCGCGGTCTACGTCGACATGAGCGGCGATGCTGCGCTGCGGGCGCGCGTGCATGGCCACTGGAACGAGCAGCTCGCCTACAGCTGCTCGGTCGGGGGAACGCACTGGGAGGCGCTCGGCGGCGGCAAGGGCTTGCCGGGCCCGCGCCCGGTCCTCTTCTTCGCGCCGGCGCAGATCCAGAAGCGTGCCGCCCGCGACACAGGCGGCGGCATGCAGGGCGTGGCCGCGGCATGGGCGCTCTTCATCGAACGCGTTGTCGACCGCGATCGATCCCTGGATTCGGGTCGTCGCGGCAGAAGGGCGAGATGCGGTCCTGGCCACCTATCAGTCGCTGATCGAGGGACGCATTCCTGCCGATGAAGGCCGCGTCCTGACGCTGTGATCACGGACGCGGCCCGCGCGCGCCCTCAATCGCCGGCGGCCGATGCCGATATGCCGTTAACAGCCACGCGTCCGGAGGTTCGATGACGAGCTCGATGCCCGCGCCCGGAGAGCTGGTCCGGCCGCTCGCCGATCTGTCGGCGTGGACGGCGTATTTCCGCAGCGCCGAGATCCCGGTGCTGCGCGAAACAGTCGAGGCGCTCGACGCCCTACGCGCGAACGAAGAACGCACCGACGCCAACAGCATCGGCGAGATGATCGGCGGCGATCCGCTGATGACGCTGAAGGTTTTCGTCCATGCCTCGGCGCATCGCGGTCGCAGCGTCGTCACCGGCGCGGAGACGGTGATCGCGGCCCTGGTCATGATGGGCATCCCGCCGTTCTTTCGCGCCTTCGCGACGCAACCGGTGGTCGAGGAGACGCCTGGCGGCGATTCCGGCGGCGCTCGCAGGGCTCGAGCACGTCATGCGCCGTGCCCATCGCGGCGCGCGTTTCGCGCTCGCGTTCGCGATCCATCGCACCGACCCGGACGCGGCCACGATCCACGCCGCCGCGTTGCTGCACGAGTTCGCCGAAATGCTGCTCTGGTGCCACGCGCCGCGCCTGGCGCTGCGCATCCGGCAGAGCCAGGCCGCGGATCCGACGCTGCGTTCGAGCGTCGCCCAGAAGCGCGTCCTGCATATCGAGCTTGCCGAGCTGCAGCAGGCGTTGACGCAGGCGTGGCAGCTCCCTGCCTTGCTCAGCGAAGCCGATCGCGAGCCGCAGCTCGGACATACCGGTGCACGCACCGTCGCGCTCGCGTCGCGCCTGGCGCGCCACACCGCCAACGGCTGGGACAACGCGGCCGTCCCGGACGACGTCGCCGAAATCGCGTCGCTGCTCAATCTGTCGCCGGCCGCCACGCTTCACCTCGTCACCGAGATTGACGCCGGCTAGCGGGCGAGACGCGGACGGCTTCGGCTCGACCTGGAACGATCAGGCGCAGCACCTCGTCGAATACCGCCGGGTGGTAGGCCATCCGCACGTGTGGCGTCGCGGGGAGATGGCGGTTGTCGGCCCCGGCGAGCGTCGCGTTGCGCGTCGGAAAGACGATGTTGTCGCAGTGGCCCCAGAAGCAGACGAATCGCCCGCGCACGGTCGCCGGTTCATTGGCGAGCAAGCGCAAGAGCCAAGTGCCGGTGGTCCTCATCTGGCCGACGTTGACCCCGAAGCCGCGGCTGGCGATGCGCGTTCCGGCATGCGGCGTGGCGATCGTCACCAGGTGGTGGAAGCGCTCGCTTCGTCCCTCGGCGGCGAGCCACGAACGAACGGCCAAGCCGCCCATGCTGTGCGCGACGATGACCGGCGAGGTTTCCGGTCGCCCGCTCGAGGTCGCGCACCGCGGCATCGATGGTCGAGGCGTAGTCGTCGATCGACGCCGAACAGCGGCTCGAGGTTGACCGCGATGAACGGCGACGCCTGCTAGCGCGCAGACGATGCAGCCAGGGATTCCACAAGCCGCGGTTGCAGAAGAATCCGTGCACGAGGAGCACGCCGCGGCGCCCGCGGGCCGCCGTCGGGCAGGTGATCGGGCTCGGCGGTCGAGCGAAAGGGCTGGCGCCAAAGAAAGACGCAGGGAGCCACGGCCAGCTCGGCAGCCCACGCCCGCGCCAGTTGCGACGCCGCTGGGCCGGTCCGCATCCGATACGTCGTACGAGCGTCGCAGCAAGCAGAACTCCATCCCGAGCGCAGCTGCATAGGCCCGCGATCACGATCGCCGGCGTCGCCCAGAGAGCGGCGATATCGGAATCGAACGGCCAGCCAGATGGCGGCGAGCGTCACGGCGAGCAGGCCGAGCGAAATCAGCTGCTGCAGGCGCGCCAGCATTTGTCGCAGCAAATAAAAAAGGCCTCCGTCATTTCGACGGAGGCCTTCAAGGAATTAATAGCCTGACGATGTCCTACTTTCACACGGGAACCCGCACTATCATCGGCGCAGAAGCGTTTCACTGTCCTGTTCGGGATGGGAAGGAGTGGGACCACCTCGCTATGGTCATCAGGCATAACCGATCGCCCCCGGCACTCCGGCCGGTAGGCCAATTCGCAGAGTCGACCGCTTGCGCGGGAATCAGATACTTGATTTGCGTACGTCGTTCGAAGAACGGTAAACGCGTAACACTTCCTCGACTTTGGTCAAAGTTATAGGGTCAAGCCGCACGAGCAATTAGTAATGGTTAGCTTAACCGGTTACCCCGCTTCCACACCCATCCTATCAACGTCCTGGTCTAGAACGACTCTTCAGGGGGCTCAAGGCCCCGGCAAGACTCATCTTGAGACGAGTTTCCCGCTTAGATGCTTTCAGCGGTTATCTCTTCCGCACATAGCTACTCGGCGATGCCACTGGCGTGACAACCGATACACCAGAGGTGCGTCCACTCCGGTCCTCTCGTACTAGGAGCAGGCTCTCTCAATCTTGCAGCGCCCACGGAAGATAGGGACCAAACTGTCTCACGACGTTTTAAACCCAGCTCACGTACCTCTTTAAATGGCGAACAGCCATACCCTTGGGACCGGCTACAGCCCCAGGATGAGATGAGCCGACATCGAGGTGCCAAACACCGCCGTCGATATGAACTCTTGGGCGGTATCAGCCTGTTATCCCCAGAGTACCTTTTATCCGTTGAGCGATGGCCCTTCCATACAGAACCACCGGATCACTTTGTCCTACTTTCGTACCTGCTCGACTTGTCAGTCTCGCAGTCAAGCACGCTTATGCCAATGCACTATCAGCACGATTTCCGACCGTGCCTAGCGTACCTTCGAACTCCTCCGTTACGCTTTGGGAGGAGACCGCCCCAGTCAAACTGCCCACCATACACTGTCCCCAACCCGGATCACGGGCCAAGGTTAGAACCTCAAACACACCAGGGTGGTATTTCAACGTTGGCTCCACGACACCTAGCGGCACCGCTTCAAAGCCTCCCACCTATCCTACACAGATCTGTTCAAAGTCCAATGTAAAGCTACAGTAAAGGTTCATGGGGTCTTTCCGTCTTTCCGCGGGGAGATTGCATCATCACAAACATTTCAACTTCGCTGAGTCTCTGGAGGAGACAGTGTGGCCATCGTTACGCCATTCGTGCAGGTCGGAACTTACCCGACAAGGAATTTCGCTACCTTAGGACCGTTATAGTTACGGCCGCCGTTTACTGGGACTTCAGTCAAGAGCTTGCACCCCATCATTTAATCTTCCAGCACCGGGCAGGCGTCACACCCTATACGTCGACTTTCGTCTTTGCAGAGTGCTGTGTTTTTAATAAACAGTCGCAGCCACCGATTTTTTGCAGCCTCATTGGGCTCACCAAGTAAATGGATCACCTACTAAAGGCACACCTTCTTCCGAAGTTACGGTGTCAATTTGCCGAGTTCCTTCTCCAGAGTTCTCTCAAGCGCCTTAGAATACTCATCTCGCGCACCAGTGTCGGTTTGCGGTACGGTCGTATATAGCTGGAGCTTAGTGGCTTTTCCTGGAAGCAGGGTATCACTCACTTCAGCGGCAAGCCGCCTCGTTATCACGCCTCATCTAAGCCGCCCGGATTTGCCTAGGCAGCACGACTACACGCTTGAACCGGGACATCCAACACCCGGCTGAGCTAACCTTCTCCGTCCCCACATCGCACTATATATCGGTACAGGAATATTGACCTGTTTCCCATCAGCTACGCATCTCTGCCTCGCCTTAGGGGCCGACTCACCCTACGCCGATGAACGTTGCGTAGGAAACCTTGCGCTTTCGGCGAGGGGGCTTTTCACCCCCTTTAACGCTACTCATGTCAGCATTCGCACTTCCGATACCTCCAGCAGGCTTCACAACCCACCTTCACAGGCTTACGGAACGCTCTCCTACCACGTACGCTTGCGCGCACATCCGCAGCTTCGGTAACTGGCTTAGCCCCGTTACATCTTCCGCGCAGGACGACTCGATCAGTGAGCTATTACGCTTTCTTTAAATGATGGCTGCTTCTAAGCCAACATCCTGACTGTTTTAGCCTTCCCACTTCGTTTCCCACTTAGCCAATTTTAGGGACCTTAGCTGGCGGTCTGGGTTGTTTCCCTCTTGTGTCCGGACGTTAGCACCCGGTGCACTGTCTCCCAAGCTGTACTCATCGGTATTCGGAGTTTGCAATGGTTTGGTAAGTCGCCATGACCCCCTAGCCATAACAGTGCTCTACCCCCGACGGTAATACTTGAGGCACTACCTAAATAGTTTTCGGAGAGAACCAGCTATTTCCAAGTTTGTTTAGCCTTTCACCCCTATCCACAGCTCATCCGCTAGTTTTGCAACACTAGTCGGTTCGGACCTCCAGCAGGTGTTACCCTACCTTCATCCTGGCCATGGATAGATCACTTGGTTTCGGGTCTACACCCAGCGACTGATCGCCCTATTCGGACTCGATTTCTCTTCGGCTACCCTATTCGGTTAACCTTGCCACTGAATGTAAGTCGCTGACCCATTATACAAAAGGTACGCCGTCACCCCTTGCGAGGCTCCGACTGTTTGTATGCATGCGGTTTCAGGATCTATTTCACTCCCCTCCCGGGGTTCTTTTCGCCTTTCCCTCACGGTACTAGTTCGCTATCGGTCGATTACGAGTATTTAGCCTTGGAGGATGGTCCCCCCATCTTCAGACAGGATGTCACGTGTCCCGCCCTACTTGTCGTACACCTAGTTCCACCACCAACCTTTTTCATACGGGGCTATCACCCGCTATGGCCGGACTTTCCATTCCGTTCTGATAAGTCGATGGCTAAAGAGTACAAGGCTGTTCCGATTTCGCTCGCCACTACTTTCGGAATCTCGGTTGATGTCTGTTCCTCGAGCTACTGAGATGTTTCAGTTCACCCGGTTCGCCTCGCATGACTATGTATTCATCATGCGATACCCCTAAGGGTGGGTTTCCCCATTCGGAAATCTCCGGATCAAAGCTAATTTGCCAGCTCCCCGAAGCTTATCGCAGGCTATCACGTCCTTCGTCGCCTGTAATCGCCAAGGCATCCACCACATGCACTTAGTCACTTGACCCTATAACTTTGACGCCTGGCTGTACAGGCATCGTCAAGGACTTTCTGAGTATCACGCGTTCGCCGTTCTTCGCGGCCCTTGCGGGCCGTTGAACATCTATTTGACGCAATCAAGTTGTCGCCGACGGCACGGTGTCGCGGCCCCAGCGGGCGAGCGACTTTCCGTCGACGACTCTGATTTTCGACTCTACGAATTGTTAAAGAACGACAGCCGATTCGCTGGAATCGCTGGCGCAAACTGCCGCGGCAAAGAAGGCCGCGCAGCGACTTGCGTCAGAGATCCGAGCGACATGCGTGTGATGGTGGAGGATGACGGGATCGAACCGACGACCCCCTGCTTGCAAAGCAGGTGCTCTCCCAGCTGAGCTAATCCCCCATGAAGATTGGTGGGTCTGGTTGGGCTCGAACCAACGACCCCCGCCTTATCAAGACGGTGCTCTAACCAGCTGAGCTACAGACCCTTCACGCAAGGCGCAAGGAGACGGTCACCCGGATATCCGGCCGGCCGAAGCACAGAACGGCGCGACGCGAGGCCGGCTCACACGACATGCTGCGTTCAACTACAGCCGATAAGAGTGGGCGCTCAATCTTCGAGTGCCATTTTGGGCTCCGCTGATTCGCCACCTCGATCCTGCATGCAAGATCGATCGAGCGGTAAATTGCTTTGCCATTTTCCAGAAAGGAGGTGATCCAGCCGCACCTTCCGATACGGCTACCTTGTTACGACTTCACCCCAGTCACGAACCCTGCCGTGGTAATCGCCCTCCTTGCGGTTAGGCTAACTACTTCTGGCAGAACCCGCTCCCATGGTGTGACGGGCGGTGTGTACAAGACCCGGGAACGTATTCACCGCGGCAAGCTGATCCGCGATTACTAGCGATTCCGACTTCACGCAGTCGAGTTGCAGACTGCGATCCGGACTACGACCGGTTTTCTGAGATTAGCTCCCCCTCGCGGGTTGGCAGCCCTCTGTACCGGCCATTGTATGACGTGTGTAGCCCTACCCATAAGGGCCATGATGACCTGACGTCATCCCCACCTTCCTCCGGTTTGTCACCGGCAGTCTCATTAGAGTGCCCTTGCGTAGCAACTAATGATAAGGGTTGCGCTCGTTGCGGGACTTAACCCAACATCTCACGACACGAGCTGACGACGGCCATGCAGCACCTGTGTTCTGGTTCTCTTTCGAGCACTCCCACATCTCTGCAGAATTCCAGACATGTCAAGGGTAGGTAAGGTTTTTCGCGTTGCATCGAATTAAACCACATCATCCACCGCTTGTGCGGGTCCCCGTCAATTCCTTTGAGTTTCAACCTTGCGGCCGTACTCCCCAGGCGGTCAACTTCACGCGTTAGCTTCGTTACTGAACAGCAAGCCGTCCAACAACCAGTTGACATCGTTTAGGGCGTGGACTACCAGGGTATCTAATCCTGTTTGCTCCCCACGCTTTCGTGCATGAGCGTCAGTGCAGGCCCAGGGGATTGCCTTCGCCATCGGTGTTCCTCCGCATATCTACGCATTTCACTGCTACACGCGGAATTCCATCCCCCTCTGCCGCACTCCAGCCATGCAGTCACAAATGCAGTTCCCAGGTTAAGCCCGGGGATTTCACATCTGTCTTGCAAAGCCGCCTGCGCACGCTTTACGCCCAGTAATTCCGATTAACGCTTGCACCCTACGTATTACCGCGGCTGCTGGCACGTAGTTAGCCGGTGCTTATTCTTCAGGTACCGTCATTACTCCAAGGTATTAGCCCGGAGCGTTTCTTCCCTGACAAAAGCGGTTTACAACCCGAAGGCCTTCTTCCCGCACGCGGCATGGCTGGATCAGGCTTGCGCCCATTGTCCAAAATTCCCCACTGCTGCCTCCCGTAGGAGTCTGGGCCGTGTCTCAGTCCCAGTGTGGCTGGTCGTCCTCTCAGACCAGCTACAGATCGTCGCCTTGGTGGGCTTTTACCCCACCAACAAGCTAATCTGACATCGGCCGCTCCAATAGCGCAAGGTCTTGCGATCCCCTGCTTTCACCCGTAGGTCGTATGCGGTATTAGTCCGGCTTTCGCCGGGTTATCCCCCACTACTGGGCACGTTCCGATGTATTACTCACCCGTTCGCCACTCGCCACCAGGATTGCTCCCGTGCTGCCGTTCGACTTGCATGTGTAAGGCATGCCGCCAGCGTTCAATCTGAGCCAGGATCAAACTCTTCAGTTCGATCTTGAATGTTTGCTCAAATGAATTGAAGTGAACTTCACTTCATTTCGAGCGTTTAAGGTCCATGAGACCTCGGTCTTTCGACCAAGGCACTCGGCCTCGAACGCCCACACTTATCGGCTGTTAGTTTTTAAAGAGCGGGCCTTGCGGCGGCCGGGAGCGCTAACGAATGCAGCTCTCAGCGAAGACCACGATTCTGGCACGTTTTCGAAGAGCCCTGTCAAGCCGTAGGGTCTGAACATCGACAAGCGCCCGGGGCGATCCCGACCGCGCTCTCCGCGGCGTGCCGGCGCAGGGTGAAGCCGCAGATTACAGCGCGCCGCGACGCTGACAGCGGGAGGCTTCCCGCGCGACGCGCACTCGCCCGCGATCGCCGCGCATTCGCGCTCGGGATCGTCCGCCCCGAGGATGCGCGCCGAGCCCGCGCGACCATTCGCTCGTGTCCGTCGCGAGGACGCGCTCCTTGACCGTCACGATCTGCGACGGATGCATCGAAAAGCTGCGCAAGCCCATGCCGAGAAGCAGCTCGCGTGAAGGCCGGATCGCCCGCCATCTCGCCGCAGACGCTGACGTCCTTGCCGCAGCCTCGTCGCTTGCGCGATCGTCTGCGCGACCAGTTGCAGCACGGCCGGGTGCCAGGGGTTGTAGAGATGGGCGACGGCTCTCGTCGGCACGATCGATCGCGAGCGTGTACTGGATCAGGTCGTTGGTGCCGATCGAGACGAAGTCGAAGTGGCGCAGGAACGCCGGCAGCATCAGCGCTGCCGCCGGCACCTCGACCATCGCGCCGATCTCGACCGGGCCGTAGGCGCGGCCGGCATCGTCGAGCTGCTGGCGCGCGCGCGCGAGCGCGTCGAGCGTCTGCCGCACCTCGCTCAGGTGCGCGACCATCGGGATCAGGATGCGCACCTGGCCGTGCGCGCCGGCGCGCAGGATGGCGCGCAGCTGCTGCCGAAACATCGCGGGCTCCGACAGGCTCCAGCGGATCGCACGCAGGCCCGAGCGCGGGATTGAGCGCGTGCTCGTGGCGCAGCTCGTTCGCCGACATGCGGTCGAGCGCCTTGTCGGCGCCGATGTCGACCGTGCGGATCGTCACCGGCAGGCCCCGCATGGCCTCGACCGCGGTGCGGTAGGCCTCGAACTGCTCGTCCTCGCCGGGCAGCTCGCCGTCGCGGTTCATGAACAGGAACTCGCTGCGGAACAGGCCGATGCCGACCGCGCCGGCCGTCGAGCGCGGCAGCGGCATCGCCCGGCTGCTCGATGTTGGCCAGCAGCTCGACGCGCTCGCCATCGAGCGTCACCGACGGCAGGTGGCGCAGGCGCAGCGAGCCCGGCGCGCGCCGCAGTCACGGCCGGCGCTTGAGCGCCCGGTATTCAGTCGATCACCGCCGGCGGGGGTCGACGATCACCGTGCCGGCGTCGCCGTCGATGACGACCCAGTCGTCCTGGCGGATCAGCCGGCTCGCCTCGCGCGCGCCGACCACCGCCGGGATGTCCATGCTGCGCGCGACGATCGCGGTGTGCGAGGTCTTGCCGCCGACGTCGGTGACGAAGCCGAGGAACACGCCGCCCTTGAACTGCAGCATGTCGGCCGGCGAGATGTCGTTGGCGACCAGCACCAGCGGATCGCCGCCGCGCTTCACGCGCGCGACCGCGTGCGGCGCGATCAGCGGCGACGCACCGTCGACGCCGCGCGCCAGCACGCCGAGCAGGCGCTCGACGACCTGCTCGAGGTCGGCCTTGCGCTCGCGCAGGTACTCGTCCTCCATCTCGTCGAACTGGCGCGCCAGCACCTCGAGCTGCGCCGACAGCGCCCATTCCGCGTTGTAGTGGCGCTCGCGGATCCATTGCTTGGTCGCACCGGTCAGCGTGTCGTCGTGCGAGCAGCATCAGGTGCACGTCGAGCAGCGCCGACAGCTCGGCCGGCGCTTCCGCCGGGCAGGTCGCGCTTCATCGCGGCGAGCTCGGCGGCGACGGTGTCGCGGGCAACGCGCAGGCGCTCGATCTCGGCCTCGACCTCGGCCTCGCCGACGTAGTAGTGCGCGACGTCGAGCCGGCTCGAGGCGACGAGCACGGCGCGGCCGATCGCGATGCCTCGCGAGACCGGCAGCCCGAACAGCTGGAAGCTCATCGACTCGATCCTAGCAGCGCAGGCGCCCGGCCGCGTTGCCGCAACTGCGGCGACGGAAGGCCGCGCGCCAGCCGCCTACTGACCTTCGCCGAACTTGTCGTCGATCAGGGCGACGAGCGCGTCATCGCCTCGGCCTCGTCCTCGCCTTCGGTCTCGATGCTCGACTTCGCTGCCGATGCCAGCGGCCAGCATCATCACGCCCATGATGCTCTTGGCGTTGACGCGCCGGCCGTTGCGGCTCATGAACACCTCGCAGCGAAAGCTGCCGGCAAGCTTGGTGAGCTTGGCCGACGCGCGCGCGTGCAGGCCGAGCTTGTTATTGATCCTGGCGGTCGCCTTGATCATCGCCGCGCTTTCAGCGTTCTGGTTCTGGGGCCGCGACGTTGCGACCTGCATCACGCCTTGCGTCGCGCCGCCACGGCGCGCGCGAGCGCCGCATCGAGCGATTCGTCGCCAGTAGCACAAGCGTTCGCCACAGCATCGGCACGTTGACGCCGGCGACGACCTTGACCTGCACGCCGTCGGCCAGCCGCTGGGCGATGTTGCAGGGCGTCGCGCCGAAGACGTCGGTGAGGATCAGGGCCTCGGGCGTGCGCACGATGCTCCAGCATCTGCCTGCCCTGCGCCTCGACCTCCTCGACCGACAGGTCGGGCAGCACGTCGAGCGCGGCCAGCCGGGCCGCGCAATCGGGGAAAGCGTGCTCGGCCACGGCCTTGAGCGACGACGCGAGCGGCGCGTGGGCAATGATGAGCAGTCCGGGCATGGCGGCGGATTATCGACAGTTGTCGGCCTCGTTGTCGGCGTCGCCCCGTGGCCAGGCGAGGCCTAGCTCACGACCTGAATCGAATCGAAGAACGAGGCGAGCGCATCGGCATCCAGCGGTCCGCCGAG
>CAVXZM010000022.1:0-42217 GCA_963766315.1 uncultured beta proteobacterium | reverse complement strand
GGACGCGGTCGACGATGTGGACGACGCCATTGGTCGCCGGCAGGTCGGCGCTGATGACAACGGCTTCGTCGACCGGCACGAAGGATCCAATTTGGCCAGGGCGACGTTGGCGCCCTGCGAGGTCTTGGCGGGCCCGTTCTTGACGTCGGTGGCCCTCACCTTGCCCGATACGACGTGGTAGATGAGGACCGCCGTCAGCTTTTCCTTGTCGCTGCCGAGCGTCTTGCCAGCGTCGCCGCAGGGACCGACTTGAATGCCTCGTCGGTCGGCGCGAAGACGGTGTAGGGACCGAGTGCCTGCAGGGTTTCGGCGAGCCCGGAGTCGTTGATCAGCTGCGAAGGGTGGTCAGCTGGGGCGAGCCCGCGCTCGTTCCTGCGACGGTGGTCGGCGTCGGCGTCGTCGCGCACGCGCGAGGACGGCGATCGACATCGAGATGGCGGCAGTTCGGAATAGCTTCTTCATGAACGGGTCCCTCGGACTGCGCCTCGAAATCGCTCGGGCCGACGATACGTTCGCTCTGTGACAGTTTCGTGAGTAATTGATGACAGGTCGATGGCGTCGTCCGCCCTCGTAGCAGACGGGCATGTCACGGCGGCGTCACAAACGATTCGTAGAGTCCCGGCAATCGCACAACCGTTCCGTCCGCATTCGAAAGGCTCGCCCATGAAGAAGTCACTGCTCGGCTCGCTCCTCGTTTCCACCCTGCTCGCCCCGCCCCTTGCCATGGCGCAGGACATGACCGGCGCCGGGGCCACGTTTCCGGCACCGATCTACTCCAAGTGGGCCGATGCCTACAACAAGACCACCGGCGCGCGGCTCAACTATCAGTCGGTCGGCTCGGGTGCCGGCATCCAACAGATCCGTGCCAAGACGGTCGACTTCGGCGCCTCCGACATGCCGCTCAGCGACGATGTGCTCGCCAAGGACGGCCTGCTCCAGTTCCCGACCGTCATCGGCGGCGTCGTTCCGGTGGTGAACATCAAGGGCATCGCCCCGGGCCAGATCAAGCTCACCGGCCAGGCGCTCGGCGACATCTATCTCGGCAAGATCACGACGTGGAACGACCCCGCGCTGGTGGCACTCAATCCCGGCGTGCCGCTGCCCAGCGAGGCGATCGCCGTGGTGCGTCGCGCCGACGGCTCGGGGACGTCGTTCATCTTCACCAACTATCTGTCGAAGGTGAATCCGGACTGGAAGGCCAAGGTAGGCGAAGGCACGGCGGTCAACTGGCCGACCGGCGCCGGCGGCAAGGGCAACGAAGGCGTCTCCGCCTTCGTACAGCGGCTGCCGAACTCGATCGGCTACGTCGAGTACGCCTACGCCAAGCAGAACAAGATGACCTACACGATGCTCAAGAACAAGGACGGCCACTTCGTCGCGCCCGAAGCCGACAATTTCAAGGCAGCCGCCGCCGGCGCAGACTGGAGCAAGAGCTTCTTCCAGGTGCTGACCGATCAATCCGGCAAGGACGCCTGGCCGATCAGCGGTGCGACCTTCATCCTGATGTACAAGTCGCAGGACAAGCCGGTCAATGCGGCGAACTCGCTCAAGTTCTTCGACTGGGCCTACGGCAACGGCGACAAGATGGCCGACGATCTCGAGTACGTGCCGCTGCCGGCTCCGGTGAAGGAGATGGTTCGCAAGTCGTGGTCCGCCAACATCAAGGATGCGTCCGGGAAGCCGATCGCCTGGAAGTAAGCTCGGCCTGCGACCGTCTGGCGCGGCCGTCGCGCTTGCTTTCGTGAACGAGGAAACCCCGTGGCAGCTACGCTTCCCGCGACTCCCTTCATTCGTGCCGACGAGCAGGGCCGCTCCGACATGAACGAGCGGCCACCGACCCCCCGGCGCGCATCGCCCTGGGCCGACGTCGTGTTCTCGGCGCTCGCTCACGGCGCCGCCTGTCTGACGCTGGCACTGCTCGCCGGCATCCTGATCTCGCTCGTCATCGGCGCCGCGCCGGCGATCAAGGCATACGGCCTGTCGTTCCTGTGGACGAGCGAGTGGGATCCGGTCCAGAACCGCTATGGCGGCCTGGTCATGATCTACGGCACGCTGATGACGTCGCTGATCGCGCTCGTGATCGCGGTGCCGGTCAGCTTCGGCATCGCCCTGTTCCTGACCGAGCTCTCGCCGCTCTGGCTGAAGCGTCCGCTCGGCACGGCTATCGAGTTGCTCGCGGCGGTGCCGTCGATCGTGTATGGCATGTGGGGCTTGCTCGTCTTCAGCCCGATCCTGGCGACCTACGTGCAGCAGCCCTTGCAGTCGATCTTCAAGGGCGTGCCGCTGCTCGGCCAGCTCTTTTCGGGCCCGCCGGTCGGCATCGGCCTGCTCTCGGCCGGGATCATCCTGGCGATCATGGTGATCCCGTTCATCGCCTCGGTGATGCGCGACGTCTTCGAGGTGACGCCGCCGATGCTGAAGGAGTCGGCCTATGCGCTCGGTTCGACCACCTGGGAGGTCGTCTGGAAGGTCGTGCTGCCGTACACCAAGACCGGCGTCGTCGGCGGCATCATGCTTGGCCTCGGCCGCGCCATCGGCGAGACGATGGCGGTGACGTTCGTCATCGGCAACTTCAACCAGCTCAATTCGCTCTCGCTGTTCGAGGCCGCCAACAGCATCACCTCGGCGTTGGCCAACGAGTTCGGCGAGGCCGCGCCGGGCCTGCACCAGGCATCGCTGATCTACCTCGGCCTGGTGCTGTTCCTGATCACCTTCGTCGTCCTGTCGATTTCGAAGTTGCTGCTGCAGCAGTTGAAGAAGCGCGAAGGCCTCGTCGCATGAGACATCCTGTCGATGACGCACAGCGCATGCGTGGGCGCCGAAGGTATGGAAAACATAAGTGAGGTGGATGGTGCGGGGCGAGCGGGGGGATATGTGGGCGGCGGTCATTTGCTCTGTTTTCGGCACGGGGGGGGGGGGGTTCAGGCGGGGGGACGGCGAGGGGGAGGTACCCGGGGGGGGGAAGAGTGAAGAACATCTTAGAAGCAGCGGCGGCGGCGAAATGAGGGGGGAGTGTTGACCACGGCGGTTTCGGGAGGCGGGTCGCGCCGGGACCTTTGTGTGACATGAACGGGAAGGTAGTCCAGTGAGCGCCGATGCCGCGCTCGTCCTCGACTCCGCGCGCCGCAGGCTTCACGCCCGGCGCAAACGGGTCAATGTCATTGCCCTGACGCTCGCCCTGGCGGCGATGAGCTTCGGCATCTTCTGGCTGATCTGGATCCTGATCGAGACCGTTCGCCTCGGCATCGGCGGGTTGACGCTCTCGCTCTTCACCGAGATGACGCCGCCGCCGCAGGCCGAGATCGGCGGCCTCGCCAACGCGATCTTCGGCTCGCTCGCGATGGTGACGCTGGCGACGCTGCTCGGCACGCCGATCGGCATCCTCGCCGGCGTCTACCTGGCCGAATACGGGCAAAAGGGCTGGCTCGGCAGCACCACCCGGTTCATCAACGACATCCTGCTGTCGGCGCCGTCGATCGTCATCGGCCTGTTCATCTACGCCGTCGTCGTTGCCCGCACCGGGACGTTCTCGGGCTTCGCCGGCGTCCTGGCGCTGGCACTGATCGTCATCCCGGTCGTCATCCGAACGACCGAGAACATGCTCTCGCTGATCCCGAACGCGTTGCGCGAGGCAGCCTACGCGCTGGGCACGCCGAAATGGCGGGTGGTGATGACGGTGACGCTGAAGGCGGCGCGCGCCGGCGTCATCACCGGCGTGCTGCTCGCCTTCGCGCGCATCGCCGGCGAGACTGCGCCACTGCTGTTCACGGCGCTGTCGAACCAGTTCTGGACCAGCGACCTGACCAAGCCGATGGCGAGCCTGCCGGTGACGATCTTCAAGTTCGCGATGAGCCCCTACGAGAACTGGCAAAAGCTGGCCTGGGCGGGCGTGTTTCTGATCACGCTCGGGGTCCTGCTGCTGAACATCCTCGCCCGCATCTTCTTTCGCAACCGCGCCTGATCGGAACCCTTCGCATGGACGCCAAAGTTGACCTTTCCGTGACCGAGCGAGCCAAGCTGTCGGTACGGAACCTGAATTTCTACTACGGCGGATTTCAGGCGTTGAAAAACATCACGCTCGACATCCCGGAGCGCAAGGTGACCGCCTTCATCGGCCCTTCGGGCTGCGGCAAGTCGACCCTGCTGCGCACCTTCAACCGGATGTACGAGCTCTACCCCGAGCAGCGCGCCGAGGGCGAGATCCTGATGGACGGCACGAACCTGCTGACCTCGAAGGATGACGTCTCGCTGATCCGTGCCAAGGTCGGCATGGTGTTTCAAAAACCCACGCCGTTTCCGATGTCGATCTACGACAACATCGCCTTCGGCGTGAAGCTGTTCGAGTCGCTGCCCAGGATCGAGATGGACGAGCGGGTCGAATGGGCGCTCAAGAAGGCCGCGCTCTGGGACGAGGTCAAGGACAAGCTCGGCCAGAGCGGGTCGGGCCTGTCGGGCGGCCAGCAGCAGCGCCTGTGCATCGCCCGCGGCATCGCGATCCGGCCCGAAGTGCTGCTGCTCGACGAGCCGTGCTCGGCGCTCGATCCGATCTCGACCGGCAAGATCGAGGAGCTGATCCACGAGCTGAAAGCCGACTACACCGTGGTCATCGTCACCCACAACATGCAGCAGGCCGCGCGCTGCTCCGACTTCACCGCCTACATGTACCTCGGCGACCTGATCGAGTTCGGCCGCACCCAGGACGTCTTCATGCGGCCCAGGAAGAAGGACACCGAGGACTACATCACCGGACGCTTCGGCTGAGGGAACCACCATGAACGATCGCCATATTTCGACCCAGTTCGACGCCGAGCTGAGCGGCATCTCCACCCGCGTCCTCGAGATGGGCGGGATGGTCGAGTCGCAGGTCGCGCGCGCCGTGCAGGCGCTCGTCACCTTCAGCAGCGACATCGCCTCCGAGGTGCTGACGACCGAGGAGCGCGTCAACCAGACCGAGGTCGAGATCGATCTCGACCTGTCGACGATCATCGCCCGGCGCCAGCCGACGGCTCGCGACCTGCGGCTGCTGATCGCGATCTCGAAGACGATCGCCAACCTCGAGCGCGTCGGCGACGAGGCGGCGCGGATCGCCCGCACGGTGCAGCGCCTGGTCAATTCCGGCGTCTCGACCCGGCTGCGCCTGCCGGTGAACGACCTGGCCTACGAAGCCGAGCTCGCCGTCTCGCAGCTCAGGAAGGCGCTCGACGCGTTCGCCCGCCTCGACGTCGACCGCGCGGTCGAGGTCCTGAAAAGGGACGATCTGATCGACCAGGAGTTCGAAGGCCTGCTCAGAAAGCTGATCACCTTCATGATGGAGGACGCGCGAACGATCTCGTCGAGCATCGACCTGATCTTCGTCGCCAAGGCGATCGAGCGCGTCGGCGACCACGCCAAGAACCTGGCCGAGCAGATCATCTACATCGTCAAAGGCACCGACGTTCGCCACAATCCGGTGGGAATGGTCGAGACCCTGGTTCGCTGAGCGGAGGAAGGACCAAGATGAGTCGAATCCTGGTGGTCGAGGACGAGGCGGCGATCGCCGAGCTGATCTCGCTCAATCTGCGCCACGCCGGCTTCGAAGTGACGATCGCCGGCGACGCCGAGCAGGCGCTGATCGCGGTCGACGGCGTCCTGCCGAGCCTGGTCGTCCTCGACTGGATGCTGCCCGGACAAAGCGGCCATTCGCTCGCGCGCCACTGGCGCAGCGAGCCGCGCACGCGTGCGCTGCCGATCATCATGCTGACGGCGCGCGCCGAGGAAGCCGACAAGGTCTCGGGGCTCGACGCCGGCGCCGACGACTACCTGACCAAGCCGTTCTCCGCCAACGAGCTCCTCGCCCGCATCCGCGCGCTGCTGCGCCGGCGTGCGCCCGACGCGCTCGACGCCGCGGTCGAGGTCGGCGCTGCTGACGATCAATCCGGCGACGCGCCGCGTCACGAGTAAGGGACGCGAGGTCAAGATCGGCGCGACCGAGTTCAAGCTGCTGCACTTCCTGATGACCCATCCCGAGCGCGTCCACAGCCGCACCCAGCTGCTCGATCGAGTCTGGGGCGACCACGTGTTCATCGAGGAGCGCACGGTCGACGTTCACGTCAAGCGCTTGCGCGAGGCGCTCAGCCAGGTCGGCTGCCAGCACATGATCGAGACTGTCCGCGGCGCCGGATACCGCCTCACGAACCCGCAGGCCGTGCCGGTCTGAGGCCTCGACTTCGGCGATGAGCTGGTTGCTGCCACGCCTCGTCGCCGGACTGCTGTGCATGGCTGCCGGCGGTTTCGCCGGGCTGATCATCGCCAGCGAGCGCGGCGCGCTTGTCGGCGCCTTGCTCGGCGGATTGATCAGCTTTGGCGCGGTGGTCGCGCTCGATTCGCTGCGCGGCTGGCGCTTCCTGCGCTGGCTGCGCGGATCGCACGACGACGCGGCGCCGCGCGACTCCGGCTTCTGGGGCGAGATCGGCTATCGCGTCGAGCGGAGCCTCCGAGGCCTCGAGCGCAACGCCGAGATCGAACGCATGCGCCTGGACCAGTTCGTCTCGGCGATGGAAGCGTCGCCGAACGGCGTTCTGCTGCTCGACGAAGGCGACCAGATCGAGTGGTGCAACGCGCGCGCCGCCGATCATTTCGGCCTCGATCCGCAGCGTGACCGGCGCCAGCGCGTTACCAACCTGATCCGCTCGCCGGCGTTCGTCGCGTACCTCCAGGCGGCCAACTTCGACGAGCCAGTGTCGTTTCCGGGGCCGCGCGGCCAGGGCTCGCTGCAGGTGACGATCCGTCGTTACGGCGGCAACTCGAAGCTCGTGATCTCGCAGGACCAGACCGAGCGCGAGCGCACCGAGGCAATGCGGCGCGACTTTGTCGCCAACGTCTCGCACGAGATCAGGACGCCCCTGACCGTGTTGTCAGGGTTTCTCGAGACCATGCGCAACCTGCCGCTCACCGAGGTCGAACAGAAGCGCGTGGTCACGCTGATGACGCAGCAGGCCGAGCGGATGGCCCACCTGGTTGCCGATCTGCTGACACTGGCGCGTCTCGAAGGCAGCCCGCGGCCGACGGCCGACCGATGGAACCGCGTCGATGCCCTGTTCGCGCACGTCGAGGCCGAGGCGCGCGCGCTTTCGGCCGGCCGGCACACGATCGCCTTCGGCAGCGCCGGCGCGGCGCAGCTCGCCGGCAGCGACAGCGAGCTGCAGAGCGCACTGGGTAACCTGGTCAGCAATGCGGTGCGCTACACGCCCGACGGCGGTCGGATCGACGTCGGCTGGCGCCTGGCCGACAACGGCAGTGGCGAGATCGCCGTCGTCGACAGCGGCCGCGGCATTGCTCGCGCCCATCTTCCGCGCCTGACCGAGCGTTTCTATCGCGTCGACGGCAGCCGCTCACGAGAGTCGGGCGGTACCGGTCTCGGCCTCGCGATCGTCAAGCATGTCATGCAGCGCCACGGCGGCGAACTCGACATCGCCAGCGAGCCCGACAAGGGCTCGAGCTTCCGGCTCGTCTTTCCGGCGGCGCGGGTCCGCGTTGCCGAGGCGTCGCCGGGTCCCGCCGGCGATGCCGGCGTCGGCAGCGGTGCGCCCGCGACCGAGCTGTCGGCACGCTAGCCGGCGCGAGACCGCGCGTCAGCGAGGCGTGGTCCGGCGATAGATATCGGTGAGGTCGTCGTCGGGGCGATTGCGCCAGGCGCTGGCGATCAATTGCCAGCCCGCGGCAGGCGCGGGCTCCCCGCGCGCCAGGAGCAGGTAGTCGCACGGCGTCGTGCCGGCCGGTGTCATCGCGTCGACGCGATAGGCGCCAAGGTACTCGAGCGCGACCACCTCGGCGCGCACCATTCCGGGCGCCGCGACGCAGGCACTGGCTGGAACGACGCGTGCGACGCGCTGCATCATCGCCCGATAGCTGCGCGCGTTGTCGAGCGGCGGCAACAGCAGCGTCATCACCAGCAGCCAGCAGACACTGACTCCGCCGGCCGGAAGCACCAGGCTCTTCCAGAGCGGATGGCGACTTCGTCTCGTGCGCCAGCGCACCAGCCAGAGCCAGGCAACCGTTCCGGCCAACGCCAACACCAGGGCGAGCAGCGAAAAATCATGGCTGTAGCCCGGTGACAGCCGATCGAGGTTGCCCGCCAGCTGGGCCGGCGCGCCAGTCTGCATCGCGAGGTAGAACAGCCAACCGGTGGCGACCGCGATCGTGAAGAAGAAGACCGAGAACCAGTCGATCGCCGCGGCGGCGCCGCGCTCGAGCGTCGGCAGCGCGAACGCGGCCAGGATGGCGAGCCCGGGCAGGGCAAGCATCAAGGCGCGGTCGCTGCCGGCCATCGCGATCCAGACGCCGAGCAGCGTCGCCGCGCAGGCAAGGGGAACGATCACGTGTTGCGCGGAGAGTCGCCGGCGCCATTGCCACAGCGTCCACAAGGCGAGCAGCCACGCCGGCCAGGCGAACCAGGCGATGGCGCGCGCCAGGCCGAGCAGCTGCGCCGGATGCGGCACCGCGCCGAGCCGGTTGGCCCAGGCGCCGAGCGCCGTGGCCGCGGCGGCGGCGAGCAGCGTGCCGGCGCCGACCCAGGCGAGACCTTGCCAGTCGCGCGTAGAGCGTCGCAGCGTCACCAGCGCGGCGACCGCGGCCAGCAGCATGGCGATCGTCGGCGCGCCGCTCGCGGCGAGCGCGATAAGCGCGAGCGCTGTCGCCAGGCCGCCCTGCGTTGGCTTGACCGGGCTCGCGGCGAGACCGTAGAGCAGGAGCGAGAGGGCGACGAGCTGAACCAACTCGGGGGTCGTCTCGTGGCCTAGCTGGAGCAGGCCGAGCGAAGCGATCAGCGCGAGCAAGCCGCCATCGGCGATGGCCCGGGCATAGTCGGTAGGATCGGCTTCGCCGCCGAAGGCGAACGGCAACGGCTGCGCCGATTCGGCGCGCGCCAGGTGATACGTCGCATACCACGTCAGCGCCAGCGCGAGCGCAAGCAGCAGCGCGAACGGCACCCGCGCCGCGAACGCCGGGTCAAGCCAGGGACTCGAGAGCTTGACGAAGAGAGCGCCGATCCAGTACGGCAGCAGCGAGCCGTCGGCCGGGATGCCACCCACGGTCGGCGCGAGCCACGGGGTCCGACCCTGAGCGATGTTGACGATGTAGCCGAACGCGGTGATGTCGGCGTTCTTCCACGGATCGCGACCGAACAGGCCCGGCAGCACGTAGGCCGCGCTCAGGATCAGGAGCGCGAGACGGGGCAGAGGGGCCGCTTCGCGCTGGCTGACGAGGGCGGGGTTGGGTGAATTCACGCGGTGGCTCGAATCGGCAACCGCGAATGATGCCGCATGCGTCGCGCGTCCCTGTTGCTCGTTGTCTGTGCATGAAAAAGGCAGCCGAAGCTGCCTTTTTCGTCGAGCGGTGCGGTCTACTTCTTCGCGCTCAGGTGCGCGAACTTGTTGCGGAACTTCTCGACCCGGCCGCCGAGGGAATCGACGCTCTTCTGGGTGCCGGTGTAGAACGGATGCGACTCGCTCGTGGTCTCGAGCTTGTAGAGCGGCAGCTCGCGGCCGTCGTCCATCTTGACCGTCTCGCGCGTCTGTGCGCACGAGCGCGTGACGAACTTGAAGCCGTTGGAGAGGTCGACGAAGCAGACTTCGCGATACGCGGGGTGGATGCCTTCTTTCACGGTATGCCTTTGCTGGTGATGCCGGGAGCCACGCCGCACTGAACCCTCAGTGGCGCACTTTCCGAAGAACCCGAAATTATAGTCGGGAGCGCCCTTCCGGCGCTAGCCGCCGCGCCGCATCATGTCGAAGAAGTCGAGGTTGTTCTTGGTCGCCTTCATCTTCTCGAGGATGAATTCCATCGCCTCGATCTCGTCCATCGAGTAAAGAAGCTTTCTGAGGATCCAGCTTTTCTGCAGGATTTCGGGCTTGAGCAGCAGTTCTTCGCGCCGCGTTCCCGACTTGTTGAGCAGGATCGACGGATAGACGCGCTTCTCCGACATGCGACGGTCGAGGTGAATCTCGCAATTGCCGGTGCCCTTGAACTCCTCGTAGATCACCTCGTCCATCCGGCTGCCGGTCTCGACCAGCGCTGTGCCGATGATCGTCAGCGAACCGCCTTCTTCGATGTTGCGGGCGGCGCCGAAGAAGCGCTTCGGGCGCTGCAGCGCGTTGGCATCGACGCCGCCGGTGAGCACCTTGCCCGACGAGGGCAGGACGTTGTTGTAGGCGCGCGCCAGACGGGTGATCGAGTCAAGGAGGATGACCACGTCCTTCTTCATCTCGACCAGGCGCTTGGCCCGCTCGATCACCATCTCGGCGACCTGTACGTGGCGCGCCGCGGGCTCGTCGAAGGTCGAGCTGATGACTTCACCGCGCACGGTGCGCTGCATCTCGGTCACTTCCTCGGGCCGCTCGTCGACCAGCAGGACGATCAGGTAGACCTCGGGGTAGTTGGCGATCAGCGCATGCGCCAGGTTCTGCATCATCACCGTCTTGCCGCTTTTCGGCGCCGAGACGAGGAGGGCACGCTGTCCTTTGCCGATCGGCGCGATCAGGTCGACGATCCGGCTGGTGATGTTCTCTTCGTTCTTGATGTCGCGCTCGAGCTTGAACTGCTCCTTCGGAAAGAGCGGCGTCAGGTTCTCGAACATGATCTTGTGCTTGCTCTCCTCGGGCAACAGATCGTTGATCTTGTCGACCTTGACCAGCGCGAAATAGCGCTCGCCGTCCTTGGGCACACGGACCTCGCCTTCGACCATGTCGCCGGTGTGCAGGTTGAAGCGGCGCACCTGGCTCGGCGAGAGGTAGATGTCGTCGGTCGACGCCATGTAGCTCGCCTCGGGCGAGCGCAGGAAGCCGAAGCCGTCGGGCAGGACCTCTAGGACGCCATCGCCGAAGACCTGTTCACCGCCCTTGGCGCGCTTCTTCATGATCGCGAACATCAGCTCCTGCTTGCGCATGCGGGCGACGTTCTCGATCTCCAGCGCCTCGCCCATCTTGATGAGCTCGGAGACGTGGATGGCTTTCAGTTCTGAGAGGTGCATGGAGGGAGCGCCACTTGGCGCAAAGACTCGGGTGGAGCCCGGCGGGAGATGTGCCCGGGCGAGCAGGCTGCGTCAGGCGCAGCTCGGGACGACAACAACGGCGTTCGGGGTTGAAGCGGTAACCGCTTCGCGCTGTGCCGGGCGCCGGCTCGCGGTCGATCGGGTGCGATCGCCGGCCAAACGCCCTGACTGTCTGGTGCCGGACCGCCGTCGGAAGACGCGGGCCGATTCGTTAGCTAGGGATTATAGGTGAGAGTCGATGAAAGCGGTCAACTGCGCCTTCGACAGCGCACCGACCTTGGTCGCGGCGAGCTCGCCACCCTTGAACAGCATCAGCGTCGGGATGCCCCGAATGCCGTACTTGGCGGGGACGTCGCGGTTCTCGTCGACGTTCATCTTGGCGATGCGCAGCTTGCCGTCGTAGTCCTTCGAGACTTCGTCGAGGATCGGCGCGATCATCTTGCACGGGCCGCACCATTCCGCCCAGTAGTCGACCAGCACCGGCGTGCCGCTTTCGATGACATCTGCGGTGAACGATGCGTCGGAGGTATGGGTGATCAAGTCGGTGCTCATGTCGGATCCTCGTACCGGTGGCTCGGGAGGTGGGGCCGGGAACGCCGAGGTCAAGAGCGCGTCGGCAGGCACAATCATTCTGACATACCGGCCTCGCTACCGGCGCTGCCTGTCCCCATCTGCTCCCTATGAAGACGATAGCCCGCGTGAGGCCCGGCGGCGCGAGTGACCTGCGGATCTCGCGACGCGATGGGGCGGCCGAAACGCGCTGGGAAGAGATCGCCGCTGCCTGCGCCGACTGGGCGCGACAGGCATCGCTCTCGTGGCGCGATGCCGTGGTGCTCGTCCCGTTCGTCGAGCTCCTCGCGCCGGCCCGGCATGCCTTCGCGCGTCTCGGCACCTGGATGCCGCGCATCGAGACGACGCGCACCCTCGCTGCTTCGCTCGGGCCGCAGCCCGCGGTCGATGCCGAGAGCAGCTTCGACGCCGCGCTCGACACGCTCGTGGCGACGCAGTTGCTCGCGCGCGAGCGCTGGGGCGCCGAATGGATGCGTCGCGACCGGCGCGGGTTCGAGCACGCGGCGGCGCGGGTCGCGACGACGGCACGCGAGCTCGCACGCGCGGCGTCGTCGCGGGCTCCGTCCGAGCGAGGCGTGTGGTGGCAGGCGGCACGCGACGCGCTCGACGGCGGCGTCGCCGGACCGACGAGCCTCGAGAGGCAACTCGCCCGCATCGCTATCGAATGGGCGGCGAACGCACCTGAGGCAGCGTCGACCGATCGGCTGTTCAACCTTCGTCCCTCGGCGTGGATCGCCATCCAGGCCGGCGGCGCCGACCCGCTCGCGCTGGCGTTGCTCTCCCGTGGCGAGGCGCTGGCGCTGGTCGTCGACACCGACGTGTCGCTCGACCAGCCCTTCGCGGCGATCGCGCACGAGCTCGCTCCCGAAGCGCCGGCGCACGCGCTCTGCGACGGCTTCGAGGACGAGGCCTGGGCCGCGGCCGCGCAGGTGCTGGACCATCTCGGTCGCGGCGAGCGTCCCGTCGCGCTCGTCGCCCTCGACCGCGTCCTCGTGCGCCGCGTGCGTGCGCTGCTCGAGCGCGCCGGCGTGCGCATTGCCGACGAGACCGGCTGGAAGATGTCGACTACGCGCGCCGGCGCCAGCGTGATGTCGCTGCTCCAGGCGGTTCGTCCGATTGCGAGCGCCGACACCTACCTTGACTGGCTCAAGTCCTTGCCGCCGACGGCGACGCGCGAGGCGGGCTCGCTCGCCGCGCTCGAAGCGATCTGCCGGCGTCGGCGCGTCTCGCGCCGCGACGCGATCGCCGCCGACGACCTGCCGGCGGGCGCGGCGCGTCTCCATGCCGAAGCGACCGCGACGCTCGACGCGATCGCGGCGACATCGCGACGCCACCTACCGGAGTGGCTCGATGCCGTCCACGACGCGCTCGAGCGCTGGGGCGTGCTCGCGCAACTGCGCGACGACGACGCCGGCCGCCAGGCGCTCGCCGCGCTCGGCCTCGACCCACCGCTCGCGCCTGCGCGTCGCGCGTCCCTCACCGACGGCGTCGAGTCGTTGACGCTGGCCGAATTCACGCGCTGGGCCGACGACGTCCTCGAACGCGTCGCCTACCGCCCGCTGACTACCGCGGTCGCGGATGAAGATGCGGGCGACGCCGGCACGACCCTTCCCGACGTCATCGTCACACCGCTCGCGCGCACGATCCTTCGTCCGTTCGCTGCCGTCGTTATGCCCGGCGCCGACCATCGCTCGCTCGGCGCGATGCCGGTCGACGATTCGCTGCTGCCGCGCAGCGCAGCCGCCGCGCTGTCGCTGCCGACTTCGGCGGATCGTCGCGACAACGAGCTTCTTGCCTTCGCCCAGGTGCTGCGCCTGGCGCGCGTGACGATCTCGCGGCGGCGCGGCGACGGCGGCGATCCGGTCGCGGCGAGCCCGTTCGTCGAACGCCTGCGCTCCGCGCTGGCCGAGGTACGCATGCCCGATGGCGCGCCGCGCGATCTGCGCGCCTGGCGCGACCCGCGCGGCGAACGTCGCTTCGCGGCCGAGCCGGTGCGGCCGACCGCGCCCGCGGTTCCCGTGCACGCCTTGCCGGTACGGTTGTCCGCGAGCGCGTTCGAAGCGTTGCGCGCATGCCCGTATCGCTTCTTCGCCGAGCGCGTCCTGCATCTCTCGGAGCCCGACGAGCTCGACGACGAGGTCGAGAAGCGCGACTACGGCACTTGGCTGCACGAGGTCCTTGCCGTCTTTCATCGCGAGCGTGGCGAGCCGCGCGCCCGCCGCCGAAGACGAGGCGCGACTGCGCGAGATCGGCGACAGCGTGCGCGCCGCGATGGGCATCGATGCGGCGCGTTCCTGCCGTACGACGCCAGCTTCGCGGGCTTCGTGCCGCGCTACGTCGAGTGGCTGCACGACCGCGAGCGCATCGGCTGGCGTTGGCTTAGCGGCGAAAGCGAGACACGGCGCGCGCCGCCCGAGCTGGAGGGCCTCGAGCTGCACGGCTACATCGATCGCATCGACCGCCGCGAGGGCAAGGACGGCGCGACGATCGAGCTCATCGACTACAAGACCGGCAGCGCCGAGAAGCTGAAGGAGAAGGTGCGCGAGCCGCTCGAGGACACCCAGCTCGCGTTCTATGCCGCGCTCGTCGGCGAAGAGGTGCCGGTCACCGCGAGCTATCTCGCCATCGATCGAACCCGGGGCCTGATCCAGATCGCGCATCACCGCGTCGCCGACGACGCGCGCACCCTCGTCGCCGGCATCGCCGACGAGATGAAGCGCTTGCGCGATGGCGCCGGCCTGCGCGCGCTCGGCGAGGGCAGCGCATGCGACTACTGCCGGGCGCGCGGCCTGTGCCGGCGCGACCACTGGGCGAGCGACGACGATGGCCCGTGACGCGCCCGCGCTGCGCGTCGACGGCCGGCGCGTCGACCCGCCGACCTTCTACGCCGCCGCCTGCGACCCGGCGCGCTCGTGCGTCGTCGAGGCGTGCGCCGGCTCGGGCAAGACCTGGATGCTGGTCTCGCGCATGCTGCGCGCGCTGCTCGACGGCACGCCGCCGCATGAGATCCTGGCGATCACCTTCACGCGCGCCGCGGCCGGCGAGATGCGCGAGCGGCTCGACGACGTGGCTCGCCGACTTCTCCACGCCGCGCTCGACCCACGAGCAGCGCGTGCGCGCGCTCGTCGAACGCGGCGTCGATCCGGCGCGCGCCGAGGCGCTCGCGCCCGAGCTGGGCACGCTGCAGTCACGCGTGCTCGCGGCCGGACGGCCGGTCGAGATCCGCACCTTCCACGGCTGGTTCGCGCAGCTGCTGCGTTCGGCGCCGCTCGCGCTGCTCGATCGGCTCGGCGTTCAGGCCGACGCCGAGCTCGTCGAGGACTGGCGCGAGCACCGCCCCGCCGTGCACCGCGCCTTCCACGCCGCGCTGCTGCGCGACGAGGCCTTGCGCGCCGATCACGCCGCGGCCACGGCGGCGCGCGGCCGGCATCAGCTTCGCGTCTGGCTCGACGCGGTCTGGGACCGGCGCGTGGAGTTCGAGCTCGCCGACGAGGCGGGCGTTCTCGCGACGAGCGTCGAGCATGCCGAAGAAGTCTGGCCGGAGCTCGCGGCCTATGACCATCCCGCCGAGTCGATCGCGACCGAGACGTGGACCGATCTCCTTCGCGCCGCCGCGCGCGAGCTCGCCGCCGCGCGCGCCAAGCTCGCGCGCGATGCGGCCGGGGAGCTCGCCGCCGCGCTCTTCCTCGCGCCGAGGAAGCGCTTCGCCGCCGTGTGGTCGACGCTCTTCACGGCGACGGACGACAAGCCGCGCGCGCTCGCCCGAGGCTTGCCGCTTGTCGAGCAACGTGCAGGACGAGCTCCAGCACCTGGCCGATCAGGTCCATCAGCATGAGTCGCGCGAAGAGCATCTGCGCATGGTTCGCCTCGGCCGCGCGCTGCTCGCCGCGCTCGCCGACTACAAGCGAGCGCAAGGCCTCGCCGACATGGCCGACCTCGAGCGCGTCGCGCTCGTCCTGCTGCGCGACGGCGAGTTGTCGGGTTGGGTCCAGGAGCGGCTCGACGCGCGCGTCGCGCACCTGCTGATCGACGAGTTCCAGGACACGAGCCCGCTGCAATGGCACGCATTGCACGGCTGGCTCTCGGGCTACGCAGGCGCGGGTGGCGGCGCGAGCGGGCAACGACCGCCGGGCGTCTTCATCGTCGGCGACCCGAAGCAAAGCATCTACCGTTTCCGCCGCGCCGAGCCGCGCGTGTTCGAGGCGGCCGCGCGGTTCGTGCGCGAAGGGCTCGCCGGCAGCGTCCTCGCCTGCGATCACACGCGTCGCAACGCGCCGCCGGTGATCGAGGCGATCAATGGCGTGTTCGGCGCCGCCGGCGCGCTGTTCCCGGGCTTTCGCCGGCACACGACCGAAGTCGGCGCCGTCGCCGCGAGCGAGGTGTCGACGCTGCCGCGCATCGACCGCCCGCCGCGTCCGCCATCGCGCCGCGGCGACGACGCGACGCCCCTGGTCTGGCGCGACAGCCTCACCACGCCGCGACTGGTCGTCGACGAGGTGCTGCGCGAGCGCGAGGCCGAGGCGGTCGCCGAGGCCGTGATGGCGGAGATCGCGACCGGCTCGCGCGCCGACGAGATCTACGTGCTTTGCCGCAAGCGCCAGTCGCTTCGCCTCGTCGCCCGCGCGCTCGAGCGCCGTCACGTCGGCCATTCGGCGGTGGAAGACGCCATGCTGTCCGAGACCGCGGAAGCGCAGGACCTGATCGCGCTGCTCGACGTGCTCGTCTCGACCGGCCACGACCTCTCGCTCGCCCGCGCCTTGCGCAGCCCGCTGTTCGGCGCGTCCGATCTCGACCTGCTCGCGCTCCATGCGGGCGCCGTCCAAGGCGCGAGCTGGTGGCGCGCGCTGCGCGAGCTGGCGGGCGCCAGCCCCGCGCTCGAAAGGGCGCGCGACCTGCTCGGGCGCTGGCAGGCGCTCGTCGCCGCGCTGCCGCCGCACGACCTGCTCGATCGCATCATCGCCGAGGGCGACGTCCACGCGCGCTATGCGGCCGCGGTGCCGCCCGAGCAGCGGGTGTTCGCACTCGACGCGATCGACGCCGTGCTCGCGCAATCGCTCTCCCTCGATGGCGGTCGCTATGCGACGCCGTATGCATTCGTGCGGTCGCTGAAGAAGCGGGCGCTGAAGGCGGCACTGCCGGTGCGCGCCTCGACCGTGCGCCTGCTCACGGTGCACGGCGCGAAGGGACTCGAGGCCGACACCGTGTTCGTGATGGACACCGAGCCGGAGCGCACCAACCCGCCGACGACGACGCTGCTGGTCGAGTGGCCGGTCGAGGCCGAGCGGCCGACGCGATGCGCCTTCGTCTACAACGAGAACCGCTGCCCGCCCTCGCTGCGTGCCGCGCTCGACGATGAGCTGCGGGCACGCGAGCGCGAGGAGCTGAACGGTCTCTACGTCGCGATGTCGCGCGCGAAGCGGCGCCTCGTCTTCAGCGCCACCGAGCCCTACCTGGCGCCGAACGGCCCGACCTGGTGGAGCCGCGTCTGCGCCGCGTGCCCGGCCGCGCCGCCGGGGCAGGCCGAGCTGCTCTTCGACGTGCCCGCCGCCGTCGCCCCACCCGCGGCGCCGGAAGGAGACGTCGTCATCGCGACGCTTCCGCCGTGGCGTGCGGCTTCGATCGGGACTGGCGCCAGGGCCGTCGAGACGCCGGCGGCGAGCGCACGGATCGGCCGGGCGGTCCACCGCGCGCTCGAATGGATCGTCGCCGACCCGGGGATCGATCGCCACGAAGCCGCCGACGCCGCGGCGCGCGAGTTCGGCGCCGCGGTCGCGCCGGTGCGCCACGGCGTGGCCGCCATCGTCGACCATCCCGACGGCGCCCGCTTCTTCCGCGGCCCGCAGATCCGCTGGAGCGGCAACGAGGTGTCGGTGGGCGACGAGGGCGAGGTCCTGCGCATCGACCGCCTGGCGCTCGTCGACGAAGCCGGCGGCCCGGTCTGGTGGGTGCTCGACTACAAGCTCAGCCATGCGCCGGAAGAGCTCGACGCTCTACCGCGCGCAGCTGCTCCGCTACCGCGCGGCGGTCGCGCGCGCCCAGCCCGGCGAGGAAGTGCGCTGTGCCTTCGTGACCGGCGCGGGTCGGGTCGTCGAGGTGGTTTGAGGGCACGGCTTCACGGCAAGAAGGCGCACTTTCCGGTCGTTCATCGCCACTTCGGCCGCTGCTCCGGTAGGCTCCAATCAGGCAACTCCGTCTCGCTCGCGATGCCGTCCGCTATCGCCCCTTCTCATCCGTTCCTCCTCGCCCGCCCGCGCCTTCGGCCGCTTCGCGCTGCAACGCCTGATCGGCAAGAGCGAAGCGACGATGACCTGGCTGGCGATCGACACGCGCACGTCGACCGAGACGATGGTGTCGATGCCGCGCCTGCCGCCGACGGGTGCCGCGGGCATCGGCAACTGGCTGCTGCTGGCGCGTCGCGCGGCGCGGCTCGACCATCCTGACATCGCCCGGGTCGTCGAATGCGGCGTGCACGAGCACTGGCCGTTCGTCGTCGTCGATCGCCGCGCCGGCGTCACGCTCGAGGAATGGCTCGCGCAGCATCCCGCATCGGGCGTCGAAGACGCCGCGCTCTGGATCGCCAGCGTCCTGCGCGGCCTCGCCTTCGCCCACGACGCCGGCGTCGCGCACCTCGACGTGCAGGCGCACAACGTGCTCATCAACGAACGCGGCCAGGCCAGCGTGATGGGGCTCGCGGTCGCGCCCGAGACCAGCCACGACGTCGCCGCCGCGCCCAGCCTGCGCGGCGGCGACGCCCGCACGGGTCCGGCCGAGCCTGCGGCGCTGCGTGCCCATCGCGCCGCGGCCGAGCGCGACGTGCTCGCCTGCGGGGTGCTGCTGCACGTGCTGCTGACCGGCGAGCCGGTGCTCGACAGTATCGACATCGCGCAGGTGCTGGCGCGGATGGCGCCGCACGGCCGCGAGCACGTCCGTCTGCCCTGGACGACGCCGCAGCCGATCCCGGAGCCGGTGCGCGCCATCGCCAACCGCAGCACCTCGAGCCAGGTGCGACTGCGCTATCGCAACGCGCGTACCTTCCTCGGCGCGCTCACCGGCTGGCGCGAGGCGGCGGCCGAGGATGACGGCGGCCCGGTCGCGCTGCTGCTCGACCGGCTGCGCAGCGTCGGCCACCTGCCGGCGCTGCCCGGGCTGGCAACGCGCGTCCAGCGCGTCACCGCGATCGAGAGCCAGCGTACCGACGAGATCGCCCGTCACCTTCTGCCCGACATGGCGCTCTCGTTCGAGCTTCTCAGGACGCTCAGCTCGGCGCGGGTGCAGGGAACGCAGATCCCCGGCAACGGCCCGGTGCTCACCTTGCGCCGGGTGGTCGCGCTGATCGGCGTCGACGGCGTCCGCGGCGCCGCGAACAGCCTGCGCATCTGGCCCGGCCCGCTCGACGAAGAAAGCGCGCGGGCACTGCGCCAGACGATCGACCGGGTGCGCCTGGCCGGCCATCTGGCGCAGGCGTTGCGGCCGGCCGGCTACGACGGCGAGGCGGTGTACCTGATCGCGGCGCTGCAAAGCCTCGGACGCCTGCTGGTGCGCTACCACTTCGCCGACGAGGCCGAGCAGATTCATCAGCTCATGCAGCCGATGCCGGCCGTCCGGGTCGAGGGTGAAACCACCGCGCCGGAGCAGCCCGGCCTCGGCGAAGAAGCTGCGGCCTACGCCGTCCTCGGCGTCGACATCGAGGCGCTCGGCAGCGCGGCGGCGCGGCATTGGGGGCTCGGCGACGAGGTCTTGCACATGATCCGACGCCTTCCTGGCGACGTCGTCGTGCGCAAGCCCGACAACGACAACGAGCTCCTGCGGATCGTCGCCAGCGCCGCCAACGAGGTCGTCGATGCGCTCGGCCAGCCCGCGGCGAAAGTCGCGGCGGCGCTCAACCAGGTCATCGTCCCGCTATTCGCGGCCGCTTCGCCTCACGACGCGGATCGTCCACGACGCGATCGAGGATGCCGAAGGAGGCGCTCCACAGCGACGGCATGAGGGCGGCGTTCCGGCCGCCGGGCGAGAAGGAAGAGCAGGTCGAGGCAGCGCCCGACGACGAGGTGACCGAGGGCACGGCCCCGCCGATGCCGGATGCCGCGCTGCAGCGCGAGCAGCGCGGCTGAGTTCGCCGCGAGGGACAGCGCGATGGCGCGCTGTCCGACACACCCGTCGGCGCCGCAGTGCGATCCTCGATGCCGTCGCAGTTGCCGGAGCAAGCCATGGCCCGACCCGAGGAAGAGCGCTACACCGATCTGTTGCGCCATCTCGCTGCGCCGTCGACGATCGATCCTGCCGGCCTGGTCGAATCGCTCCGCGAGGTCGAGCGGCTGCATTCGATGGGCCACATCACGGCCTCTCAGCTCGACGCCGCGCGCTCCGCCTATGCGGCAACGATCGAGCGTGAGCCGCGCCAGGGCGCGCCGCGCTCGCCCGAAACGCGCGCCGAAGAGCGCTAGGCAGCGTGCTGTCGATCGAAGAGGGAAGGGTGACGAGCCTGACCCCGGCACTGGTCGCAACGGTTAGGGCTGCTTCGTTCCCGACCTGACCCGTTTGGCCGCGCTCCCATGCGGGGAGGCCCGTCACGCTCGATTCTAGGCGGTGTGTTCGGCGCGCCGCCGTGGCGGTCAGAGACGAACGCCGAGCTCGCCGCCGGCGTATTCGAGATCGAGCGGCTCGATGACGAGCCGCTTCGGCCCGGCCTCGACGCGGCCGGCGACCCAGGCGTCGACGCCGGCCTTGCGCGCGACCGCCGCCGTCCGCTCGGCGTGCGCCGGAGGCGACGAAGACGGCGAATCCCGGCGCCCATGTTGAACGTGCCGTACGCGCTGCGCGCGTCGAGCCCGGCCTCTTCTGGATGAAGGACAGGACCGTCGGCACTTCGGCGCATCCGGTCGATGCGATAGGTGAAATCGGCGCGGTGGCGCATCAGCTTGCTCCAGCCGTGGCCGGTGACGTTGACCGCGTAGTGGACCCGGATCCCGGCCTTGTGCAGCGCCTCGGTGACCGGCGAGTAGAGAACGGTCGGCGCGAGCAGCGCTTCGCCGAACGAGGTCGGCACCGCGCTTCCGGGAAGCGGCGTCAGATAGCCGCGCGGCAGCCGATCGGCGAGCTGGCGTGCCAGGCTGAGGCCGTTGGCGTGGATGCCGCTCGACGCCAGCATGACGATCGCGTCGCCGGTGCCGAGCCGATCGCCGAGCGAGAGCCGCTCCTTGGGGCTGACGATGCCGGTGCACGAGGCGGCGAGGTCGATCCGGCCCGCTTCGACGATGCCGGCGAGCGCGGGCGTTTCGCCGCCGCCCCAGGCGATGCCGCAGTGGTCGCAGGCGCGCTTCCAGCCGGCGACGAGCTCGGCCGAGCGCTCGCCGTCGGCGAACCAGTCAGAGCCGCCGGCGGCCCAGTAAGCCTGGACGACGAGCGGCGTCGCGCCGACCGTGATCAGGTCGTTGACCGCCATCGCGATCGTGTCCTGGGCGATGCCCGCATAGGCGACCTTGCCGGTCAGCGCGGCCATCGTGTCGGCGACGAGCGCCTTCGACCCCAGGCACTCGACGATGCTCGCGAGATAGAACGGGCCGACGTCGACGACGTATGCCGATTCGCCGCGCGATGACTCGACTTCGCTGAAGCCGTGTGCGTCGAGGTGCGAGGCGGTCGCCGCGGCGGCGCGCTGGGCGGCGATCTTGAGCGGATCGATGCGCCCGTAGTCGACGCCTGAGCCACCGTAGCTGAGGGGGCCGGAGCCGAAACAGAGGGCGGATGCGAGGTGGCCACGGTGGCCCGCATTATCCCGCAGCGCAGAGGGGCGGACAGGGTCGGCCCGTAGAATCGATCGCATGTCTTCCACCGTGCTCGCGCGCAAGTACCGGCCGCGCAATTTCGAGTCGCTGGTGGGGCAGGCGCACGTCGTCCAGGCGCTCGCCAACGCGCTCACGCAGCAGCGCCTGCACCACGCCTATCTCTTCACTGGAACGCGCGGCGTCGGCAAGACGACGATCGCGCGCATCCTCGCCAAGTCGCTCAACTGCACCGGGGCCGATGGCAGCGGCGGCATCACCGCCCACCCGTGCGGCATGTGTGCCGCATGCAAGGACATCGATGCCGGCCGCTTCATCGATTTCGTCGAGCTCGACGCCGCCTCGAACCGCGGCGTCGAGGAGATCTCGCGTCTGCTCGAACAGTCGGTCTACAAGCCGGTCGTCGGCCGCTTCAAGGTCTACCTGATCGATGAAGTGCACATGCTGTCGAACCACGCCTTCAACGCGATGCTGAAGACGCTCGAGGAGCCGCCCGAGTACCTCAAGTTCATCCTCGCCACGACCGACCCGCAGAAGGTTCCGGCGACCGTGCTCTCGCGCTGCCTGCAGTTCAACCTGCGGCCGATGGCGGCGGCGACGATCGCCGAGCATCTGGCCTCGATCCTCGCGACCGAAAGCGTCGCCGCCGAGCCGGGTGCGCTGAAGCTGATCGCGCGCGCGGCGCGCGGCTCGATGCGCGACGCACAGTCGCTCACCGACCAGGCGATCGCGCACGGCAGCGGCCGGGTCGAGGAGGCTGGCGTTCGCCAGATGCTCGGCGCCGTCGACCGCAGCCACGCCGTTCGCTGCATCGAAGCAGCGGCGGCGCGCGACGGCGCGGCGTTGATCGGCACCGTCGATGGCCTGCGCAGCCTCGGCCTGTCGGCGTCGGGCGCGCTCGAGGAGATGGCGGCGCTGCTGCAGGAGATGGCGGTGGTCCAGGCGGTGCCGGACGCGGTCTCGGCCGACGATCCCGACGCCGAGGCCGTCGTGCGGCTTGCCGCGCTGCTGCCAGCCGACGAGACGCAGCTGCTCTACAGCATGCTTCTCGCCGGCCGCGCCGAACTCGCGCTCGCCCCCGACGAGTACAGCGGCCTGGTGATGGTGCTGCTGCGGATGCTCGCGTTCGCGCCTGCCGACGAACGTGCCCGCGACCCCGCAGCCACCGACGCCGACGTCGCCGCCGCAGGTTGCGCCAGCGCGCGTGGTCGAGGCGAAGGCCGTCGCCGCGCCGGCAGTGGCACCGGCACCAGCTGCGGCACCCGCGCCGGCAGCGCTGCCACGTACGACCTGCGCGGCAGCTATCGAAGGAATTGCCGCCGCCGATCGCTGGAGCGTGCTAGTGCGGCGCCTGATCGACACCGGCGCGATCACGGCGATGGTGCGCGAGCTGGCGCTGCAGTCCGAATGCATCGCCGTTGTCGACGACGGCAGCGAGCCCGGTCTGGCATTTGCGCGTCGAGCGCGAGAACCTGCGCGCTCCGGCGCTGCGCGAGCGGTTGCAGGCGGCAGCGGCGCAGAGCGAAGGCCATGCGCTGCGCATCGAAGTCGAGGCCGGTGCCACGGTCGACACGCCGGCCGTGCGCGACGCCGCCGAGCGCGATCGGCGCCAGGCCGAGGCTGAGCGACTGATCAACGACGACCCGCTGGTGCGGGCATTGATGGCGCAGTACAAGACGGCGCGCATCGTTCCCGGTTCGGTGAAACCGCACTAGCGGCCGCGACCCGACATTGAAGGAGCACACGACATGATGAAGGGCCAACTCGCCGGCTTGATGAAGCAGGCGCAGGCGATGCAGGACAACCTGAAGAAGGCGCAGGATGAGCTCGCCCTGATCGAAGTCGAAGGCCAGTCCGGCGCAGGCCTGGTCAAGGTGACGATGACCTGCAAGCACGACGTCAAGCGAATCGCCATCGACCCGAGCCTGGTCGGCGACGACAAGGAGATGCTCGAGGATCTGGTTGCCGCGGCGTTCAACGACGGCGTGCGCCGGGCCGAGGAAGTGAGCCAGGAAAAGATGGGCAAGCTGACCGCCGGAATGCCTTTGCCGCCCGGCATGAAGCTGCCGTTCTAGTTGGTCGCTGAACCCTCTCTCGAAAGCCTCGTCGAGGCGCTGCGCCGCTTGCCCGGCGTGGGCGTCAAGTCGGCGCAGCGAATGGCCTGGCACCTGCTGCAGCACGACCGCGAGGGCGCGCGCCGCATCGCCGATGCGCTGCAGAACGCCGTCGCCCGAGTGCGTCACTGCGAGCGCTGCCACACCTTCACCGAGGCCGAGGTGTGCAGCATCTGCCGCGATCCGTCGCGCGACCCGCGCCAGCTCGCGGTGGTCGAGACGCCCGCCGACCAGGCGGCGTTCGAGCGCACCGGAAGCTTTCGCGGCTACTACTTCGTGCTGATGGGCCGGCTCAGCCCGCTCGACGGCATCGGCCCGACCGAGATCGGCGCCCAGCAGCTGCTCGACCGGGCGAGCGACGGCCGGGTCGAAGAGGTGATCATCGCAACCAACTTTACCGCCGAGGGCGAAGCCACCGCGCACGTTCTCGCCGAGGCTCTGCGCTCGCGCGGCGTTCGCGTCACGCGGCTGGCGCGCGGCGTGCCGATCGGCAGCGAACTCGAGTACGTCGACCTCGGCACGATCGCGCACGCGTTCGTCGATCGTCGCTGAGGCGCTGCCGGAAGGCCGCGCCGCGACGAGCCCGGGTCAGTTCTTGGCCAGAACGTTCTTGTGCGCCGGCGTCGCCACGCGACCCGGATGGGTCGATCCCGCCTTGCTGCTCGCGACATGGCTCGAGCCGCTGCGCTGCGCCGTCCTTGTCGACGCGGCCGACGTCGCGGACTTGTGGCCGCCCTTCGCGGCGACGTAGACGATCACCGTCTGCCCGGGTGCGAACTTCGAGCCCGCGCTGACCGAGTTCCATTCCGCGACCTGTGCCGCGCTGACGCGATAGCGGGTCGCGACCGAAGCGACGCTGTCGTGCTTGCCGGCCTTGAGCGAGGTCTTCTTGAGCGTCGGACCGTCGGCGACGAGCATCATCGTGCCGTTGTCGGCGATGCTGCTCGAGACGTCGGCGAGAAGCGTGTTGCCGCGCGGCACGAGCAAGGTTGATCCGGCCTTGATCGATACCCGCGCCGGGATGTGATTGACCTCGCGGAACTGCTCCTCGCTCATGCCGACGGCTGCGCGCCGCTTCGGCGGGTTTCATCGTCTTCGGCGCCTGCCAGGCCGTCCACGTCGCGAGCGGCCCGCGATGCAGCGGCAGCTCACGCACAAAGCGGTTGGCGTTGTCGTAGGGCAGGAGCAACTGCGGCGTGCCTGCGGCGAGGATCACCGGCCGGTTCATCTGCGGATTGAGGAACTGGAATTCCTCGAGCGGCAGGCCGGCGAGCTGGACTGCCAAAGCGACGTCGATGTCGCGCTCGATCGGCACGCTCAGGAAATACGGATGGTTCATCAGCTCCGGCAGCGTCAGGCTGAAGCTGGCGGGATGGGCGACGATGTTCTTGACCGCCTGCAGCTTGGGCACGTAGCCCTGCGTTTCGATCGGCATGCGCAGGCTCGGTAGTCGGTCGGCAAGCCGGCGCGCTGATTCTTGGCGACGGCGCGCTGGACGCTGCCTTCGCCCCAGTTGTAGGCGGCGAGCGCAAGGTGCCAGTCGCCGAACATGCCGTAGAGCTTCTGCAGGTAGTCGAGCGCGGCACGGGTCGAGGCGAGGACGTCGCGGCGGTCATCGCGAAAGACGTTCTGCTTCAATTCGAAGTCGCGTCCGGTCGAGGGAATGAACTGCCACATGCCAGAGGCGCGCGCGACCGAAATCGCCTGCGGGTTGTAGGCGCTCTCGATGAACGGCAGCAGCGCCAACTCGGTCGGCATGCCGCGCTTGTCGAGCTCCTCGACGATGTAGAACAGGTAGCGGCCGCCGCGCTCGGTCATGCGCGCGACGTAGTCGGGTCGCGACGCGTACCAGCGCTCCTGGGCGCGAACGGCCTCGTTGTCGAGGTCGGACATCGCGAAGCCGCGCCGAACGCGATCCCACAGGTCGACCCGGGCAGCGCGATCGTCGAGGTCGAGGCGGACGTTTGGACGAACCGCGTCGACTGGTACCGGCGCGGCGACGACATCCGCGGCTACCCCGGCGGTGTCCGCGTGCTCGCCGTCGCAGCGGCTGCGTCGAGATTCTTCGCCGGCTCAGCCGCGTAACTGAAGGGCGCCGGCCGTCGTGGCGCCTTCGGAACCGGGAGCTGTGAAAGGCGCCGAAGCGCAGCCGACGAGAAGAAGGAGCGGCAGCGCGAGCCAGTGCAGGGTTCGGGCAGCCGATGCCGGCGGCGTCTCGGATCGTGTCGTCATCGGAAATCGTTCTTCCAGGCACGTAACGCCGACATGAGCGTATCACCGCATAAAACGATGGAATCGTCGGTACCGGTACGGTTGAGGAAAGCGATGTGTCTGCCGGTCACTAGAATCGCCGCCAATTCGAGGCGCCGGGCATCGACGAACGCGGGCAAGGCGGTCAGGTTCATGACGGAAGGCGCGATCATACAGTTGCCCCAATGGCTGCGGTCTCCCGCAGGTCAGTACCTGCTCGCGTGGGAGCAGCGCCATCTCGACCAGGCGGTCGCAGATCTGTTCGGATTTCATGCTTTGCAGCTCGGCTTGCCGCAACTCGACGCATTGCGCGCCAATCGCATGCCGCACCGTTGGCTCGCGGTCGAGTCGGCGGAGGGCGACGAACCCGCCTCCGTCGCCGCGCCGGAGCCTCGCCCAGCAGGCACCGAGCCACCGGTGGCCGCGCCAGGCGAGCGCGCCGCCGTTGGCACCGCCGCCGAGCCTGCGCTGCCACTTCGACGCCTTGCCGTTCGACGCGGCCAGCCTCGACCTGGTCGTCTTGCCCCATGCCCTCGAGCTGGCGCGCGATCCGCACCTGGCGCTGCGCGAGGTCGAACGGGTGCTGGTACCGGAAGGCCGCGTGATCATCGTCGGCTTCAATCCGGCGAGCCTCTGGGGCGCGCGCCAAAAGCTCGGCCGGCTGCGCCGTCACCTGATGCCGGGCGGGGGCGAGCTGTTCTTGCCGCACGCCGGCGAGTTCATCGGCTATCGGCGCCTGCGCGATTGGCTGCGCCTGCTCAGCTTCGAGGTCGAGGCCGGCCGCTTCGGCTGCTACATCCCGCCGGTCACGTCGGCGCGCTGGGTCTCGCGCTTCGCCTGGATGGAGCGGGCCGGCGATCACTGGTGGCCGGTATTCGGCGCGCTCTACTACATCGTCGCCGTCAAGCGCGTGCGCGGCATGCGGCTGGTCGGCCTGATCAAGAAAGAGGCGCGCGTCAAGGCCGTGACCGCGCCGGCGCCGGTCGCGGTGACGCAGCGCGCTCCACGCTCTCCCGGCGCATCGCGACGAAGCCTGCGCAGGCGGTCGTCGATGAAGTGGATCGCCTATACCGACGGCGCCTGCGCACCCACCAATCCGGGACCGGCCGGCTGGGGCGCCGTCCTGATCGCGCCCGACGGCGGCCAAGAGACGGATCACTTCGGCTTCATCGGCCTCGGCACCAACCAGATCGCCGAGCTGACAGCGGCAATCGAAGGGCTTGCCCTGGTTCCTGCTGGCGCAGCGGTCGAGCTGGTCTCGGACAGCCAGTACGTCCTGAAGGGTCTGACCGAGTGGCGCGCCGGCTGGGAGAGGAAAGGCTACCGCAACTCCAAAGGTGACCCGGTGGCCAACCTTGCCCTGTGGAAGCGGCTTTTCGCGACCGCCGACGCGCGCAAGGTGAGCGTGCGCTGGGTGCGCGGCCATACCGGTGACCGCTGCAACGAGAAAGCCGATGCCCTCGCCAACAAGGCGCTGGCGCTGAAGACGCGCAGCGACGCTTCGGGCTGACCGGATCCGGCGTCGTCAGGGCAGACTGCGTTCGACCTCGAGCAGCTGGAAGCGCGCCAGCGCCAAGTTCGTGCGGTGCTTCTCGAGCAGCGCGACGAGCACCAGCTCGGGATGGCGCTGCAACGCGCGGATCAGGATGTGCCGTGCTCCTGCCGTGGTAATGATCTCGTCGATCGGATCGGCGAGGCCCATGCTGTGCGCCGCGTCGCGATGACTGCTCAGCACCTGGGCACAGGCGGCCGCTGCCTGCTCCATGTCGAGCGCCTGCGGATCGCGCGTCTCGTGTGCGAGGACCAGGCCGCTGCCGGCATCGACTAGCGCGCAACCGAGCAGCCCATCGAGCTTGAGCAGGCTGGCGAGCGCGAGCCGGCCGCGCGCGGCGTCTAGGACGTTGCGCGAGACGACCGATCCGGGGACGACTTCGCTATCGACGGTGCTGCTCACGGCTTTCGCGGTCGCGTCGTAGCCGGGGTCGAGCTCGCCGACCTTGATCGGGAAGTCGCTCGTGCCGAGCATCGGCGAGACCGCTGCCGGGTCCCATCCCGGCTGGAGCTTGGCGTTGTTCCAGATATTGAGCATCGCGTTCCACACCGACGACGCGCCGGTCATCGGCTCGCTGACGATGTGCACGTGCAGCCGCTCGGGCCAGCGGATCGCCTTGACCTTGTTGTTGATCCAGGCCGCGTTGGGCGGCAGCTGGAAAAGCAGGTGCGGGCAGCGCCACGTCGCGAGGCTAGTCGCGAGCTTGAGCGAGGTCAGCAGCGCGTCGATGGCGTGCGGCTGCATCGGTCCGATGATCACCGCGGTCATCTGGCTGCGCTCCATCAGCGCGACCGGGATCTCGGCGTTCTCCGGGCCGGGCGCGCGCACGTCGGCGTGGAAGATGCGCAGCGTGTCTTCCTGGCGGCGAACCAGCGTCGTGCGCTCGATCATCGCGATCGTGCGCAGCGTCGACTGCTCGCGCAGGTGAAGCTTCTCGATCGGCCTGCCGCCGGCATCGGACAAAGCCTTGACCACGGACGACGCCCAGACGCCTACCGGATCGAGCAGGGTGATCATCGAGGTCGCGGTCTCGAGGTCGGCGCGAGTCGCGGCGAAGTGCTCGCGGATCGCTTGTGCCGGCGAACCCGTGACGACCAGGTCGCTGACGTGCCGGTCGATGATCTGGCCACGCTCGTTGACCTCGGTGGCGATGCTTTCCATGATCGCGGTCGCGGCGAAGTCCTGGCCGCCGCTGCCGACCTGGGTGTCAGCGAATTCCGATTCTTTCGGCTTCGCGTCGCGTGTGGCTCTCAGGTCTCCGAAGAGCGATGTCAGCATGGCGGCTCCTGGTGGCGGGCAGGACGGTTCCGACCCACGGTCCCAATGCGCCGGAGTCTAGGCTGCGGCTGCGCGTACGTTTAGTTACAGCGACATGCGGCACGGGCGGGGCGATGGCCGGCCGGAGTGCCGTCGCTCAGCCGGAACGCGTCCTGGCGACACTCAGAAAACGCCTCGGCGGCGCACCGACCGAGCGCCGCACCATCGCCGCGAAAGCGCTCGGGCTGGCGTAGCCGAGCTCGGCGGCGATGCGCGCCATCGGCAGCTTGCGCGCGGCCAGCGGCACTGCGCGCGCCAGCAGCACTTGCTGGCGCCATTGCACGAACGACGTTCCGAGCTCGCTGCGAAAAAGGCGCGCCATCGTCCGCGCGCTGGCGCCGGCGTCTGCAGCCCAGGCAGCGAGAGTGGCGTGGCGCGTCGGCTCGTCGATCACCGCCGCGCACAGGCGACGTAGGCGCTTTTCCTGGGGCAGGTCGATGCCGAGCCGCACCGGCGCGGCGCGGCGCAGCTCGTCGAGCAGCAAGCCGGCGAGGCGCTGCTCGCGCGTGCGGCCGTCACGGTCGAGCATCGGGCTGCGACTATCGGGGCGGGCGTCGAGCTCGAGCGCGAGCGCGAGCAACAGGCTCGAGACTTCGAGCACCCGGCATTGGCGCCAGCCGGCCGACTCCTCCGCCGAGCGCGCCGGCCCGTACCGCCCGCGCGGCTGATGGAGATAGAGCGTCAGGAGCTCCGCATCCTCGATCACGGTGACGGCGTGCTCGACGCCGGGCGGGATCCAGACGGCGCGCGACGGCGGCACGATGTAGCTGCCGAGCGGCGCGGTGACGCGGACGACGCCGGTAGCCGACAGTGCGACCTGGCCCCAAGGATGCGAATGCGGCACGACGTGGGTATCCGCGTGCAGTCGCTGCTGCTTCGCGCGTACCGGCCGCTCCGCGGTCGGCATGTAGAGGTGCGGCGTCAGCGGGCCGATCGGCGGCGCTTTCCTCGGCTTTGGCGTCATTGGCGCGATCTCAATAGAACTTGACACGCTGTCGACATTGCGACTTGCCCTCGAAGTCTACGATAGCGGCTGCCGGGTCTTCCGGTCGCCTGCCATGACTGCCACCACTTTTTCTTCCCCCACTGTGCCGCCGGCGCGCCAGGACGCGGCCGTGATCGGTCTGGTCGGTCTGGCGCATTGCGTCAGCCACTTCAGCCAGCTGTTGCTGCCGCCGCTCTTCTTCCTGCTGAAGGACGCCTTCCACGTCGGCTACGCCGAGCTCGGCTTCCTGCTCACCGTCTTCTTCGCCGTCTCATGCGCCGTCCAGGCGCTGTCGGGCTTCGTCGTCGATCGTTTCGGGCCGCGGCCGATCCTGTTCGGCGGCATCAGCCTGCTCGCTGTCGCCGCGTTCGGCTTCGCCGCGAGCACCAGCTACGCGATGCTTGCCGGCTTCGCGGTCATCGCCGGCATCGGCAACGGCGTCTTCCATCCGGTCGACTACACCTTGCTCAATCGCAAGGTCCATCCCTCGCGCCTCGGCCATGCGTTCAGCGTCCACGGCATCACTGGCAGCCTCGGCTGGGCGCTCGCGCCAGCCATGATGGTGCCGATCGCGCTCGCGTTCTCGTGGCGCGTCGCGCTCGCTTCGGCGGGCGTGCTCGCGCTCGTCGTCCTCATCGTGCTGGTGCTGAACCGCTCACACCTGACGATCGACATGACCAGCGCCGCCGCGCCCAAGTCGCGCGCTAAGGCGGCGGCAGCGGACGGGCACAGCCTCGCGTTCCTCGCCATCCCGGCGGTGTGGATGTGCTTCGGCTTTTTCTTCCTCTACGCCGTCGTCATCAGCGGGATCCAGGCGTTCGCGCCCGAGGCGGCGCGCTTGCTGCACGACGTGCCGACGCGCTGGGCGGCGCTGTGCCTCACCTTCTACATGGTCGCGAGCGCCGGCGGCATGGTCGTCGGCGGCTTCCTCGCCGCCGACCCGTCGCGGTGCGAGAAGATCGTCGCCTTCGCCTTCGCCATCGCTGCCGCGTTCGCGCTGACGATCGGCTTCGCGCCGCTCGCGCCGATGGCCGTGCCGGTGCTGTTCGCCGTGATGGGCGTCGCCGCGGGCATCGCCGGGCCGTCGCGCGACCTGATCGTCAAGCGCGCGGCGCCCGAGAACGCCACCGGCCGCGTCTACGGCGTCGTCTATTCCGGGCTCGACATCGGCCAGGCCTTCGCGCCGCTGGTTTTCGGGCCGCTGATGGACATGCACCGGCCGCAGGACGTGTGGCTCGGCATCGCCGTCGTCCAAGCGCTGCTGATCACGACCGCGATAAACGTCCATCGCGCGCGCCGCACGGTGCTCGCTCCGGCGCCGGCCTGACGAGCCCGCGCTGAGCGGCCGTCAGCCTAGACGACGCTGCGGTGCCGCTCGATGCAGGTCGCGAGGACGTCGTCTGCGGGCCGCTTCCACCAGTCCTCGCTCGAGAAGATCTCGACCTCGCTGTAGCCGGAGAAGCCCGCCGCCTCGACCCAGCCGCGGATGCGCCGGATCTCAATCACGCCGTCGCCCATCATGCCGCGGTCGTCGAGCAGGTCCCGGGTCGGCACCAGCCAGTCGCAGACGTGGAAGGCGAGCAACCGGTCGCGACCGGCGCGCGCGATCTGCGCCTCGAGCTTCGGATCCCACCAGACGTGATAGACGTCGACGGCGACACCAAGCGCGCCGCTCCTCTCAGGGTCGAGCGCATCGCAGAGGTCGAGCGCCTGCTCGATCGTGTTGACGCAGGCGCGGTCGGCGGCGTACATCGGATGGAGCGGCTCGATCGCGAGTGGCATGGCGACGCTCTTCGCGTACTCGAGTGTCGCGGCGATGCCGTCGCGAACGTCGCGCCGCGCCGCGAACAGATCCTTCGACTGAGGCGCGCCGGCGAGCGCTCCGGGCAGGCCGCCGACGACGAGCACCAGGCACGCGGCACCGAACCGCCTGGCTTCGTCGACGGCGCGCCGGTTGTCGTCGAGCGCCGCGCGACGTGCGGCCGCGTCGAGCGCCGGGAACATGCCGCCGCGGCAGTAGCCGGAGAGCACGAGCCCATGGTCGCGAACGAGCCCGGCGGTACGCTCGAGGCCGATCGCATGCACCTGGTCGCGCCAGGGCGAGATCGCGCGGATGCCGTAGCGCGCGCAAGCCTCGATGATTCGATCGAGCGTGCCGGCGCCGCGCAGCGTCGCCGTGTTGATCGATAGCCAGCGGGCGTCGGCGGAAAAGTCGCGCACGGCGAGCTCAGCCTTCGATCCCGTGGAGCGCAAGCAGGTGACGCATTCGCGCGACTGCGAGCTCGGGCTGCTCGAGCAGGCCGGCGCCGTCGGCAAGGCGGAAGATGCCCGCGAAGTGCGCCAGCGAACGCGCGCTCTGGTGGCCGCCGACCATCGTGAAGTGCGACTGGTGGCCGTTGAGCCAGGCGAGTAAGACGATGCCGGTCTTGTAGAAGCGCGTCGGCGCCTGGAAGATGTGGCGCGACAGCGGCACCGTCGGCGCGAGGATCGCATGGAAGCGATCGACGTTGCCGGCGGCCAGTGCCGAGAGCGCCGCGCTCGCCGCCGGTGCGATCGCGTCGAAGATGCCGAGCAGGGCATCGCTCTGGCGCTGGTTCGTTGCCGCGCCGACGTCGTCGCCGGCGATCAGCTCGGCGTAGTTGAAGTCGTCGCCGGTGTACATGCGAACGCCTTCGGGCAAGCGCCGGCGCATCGCAATCTCCCTGTCTTTGTCGAGCAACGAGATCTTGATGCCGTCGACCTTGCCCGGGTTGGCGGCGATGACGCTGAGCGCCGTCGCCATCGCCGTGTCGACGTCGCTGCTGCCCCAGTAGCCGGCGAGGTGCGGATCGAACATGTCGCCGAGCCAGTGCAGGATCACCGGCTGCCTCGACTGCATCAGGATCCGGTCGTAGACGCGCTCGTAGTCGGCGGCGCCGGTCGCGACGCGGGCGAGCGCGCGGCTGGCCATGACGATCAGGCGGCCGCCGAGCGATTCGATCGCCGCCATCTGCTCTTCGTAGCCGCGGATGACATCGTCGATCGTCGTCGCCGCGTCGACCACGAGATGGTCAGTGCCGCAGCCGGAGGCGACGAGCGCGCCAGGATGGTCCTTCGCCGCGTCGAGCGAGCGCCGGATCAGCTCGAGCGAGGTCGGCCAGTCGAGGCCCATGCCGCGCTGGGCCGTGTCCATCGCCTCGGCGACGCCGAGGCCGAGCGACCAGAGACGCTGCCGGCAGGCGATCGTCGCGTCCCAGTCGAGCGCGGCGTCGAGCCATGGGTCGACCGCTGAAAGCGGATCGGCGACGACGTGCGCCGCCGAGTAGGCGAGGCGCGTAAAGGGCACGGTGGGTGCGGCGCCGCCGAGCGGCGCGCCGCGCACGGTGTAGGGCGCGAGGCGCCGGCCGTCGGTCGGCAGGCACAAGGTCAGCGATGAGGTCGTCATCGCCACCTCAGAGCGCCAGCGCGGGAACGTCGATCCAGCGCCGCTCCTTCCAGCTCGCGAGCGCCGCCTCGACCAGCTGGACGCCCTTGGCGCCTTCCTCGAGTGTCCATTTGTACGGAGCGTTCTCGACGACGTGGCGAATGAAGTGCTCCCACTGGATTTTGAAGCCGTTGTCGTAGACGGTCGTGTCGGGAACGTCCTGCCACTGCTCTACGAACTTCATCGGCTGCTTGACGTCGGGGTTCCACACCGGCCGCGGCGTCGCGACGCGCGGCTGCACCCGGCAGTCGTGCAGGCCGGCGACCGCCGAGCCGTCGGTGCCGTCGACGTGGAAGGTGACGAGGTCGTCGCGGCGCACGCGCGTTGCCCACGACATGTTGAGCTGGGCGATCACCGGCTCGCCGCCGTGTCCTTTCAGCTGCACCGTGGCGTAGGCAGCGTCGTCCGCGGTCGCGGGGTAGGGCTTGCCGTCCTCGTCCCAGCGCTTCGGGATGTGGGTCGCGCCGAGGCACGATACCGACTGCACCTCGCCGAACAGGTTGTCGAGGACGTAGCGCCAGTGGCACATCATGTCGAGGATCATGCCGCCGCCGTCTTCGCTGCGGTAGTTCCACGAGGGCCGCTGGATCGGCTGCAGGTCGCCCTCGAAGACCCAGTAGCCGAACTCCAGGCGTAGCGTCAGCAGGCGGCCGAAGAAGCCGGCGCGGCGCAGCATGTCGAGCTTGCGCAGGCCCGGCAGGAAGAGCTTGTCCTGGACCGCGCCATGCTTCAGCCCCGTAGCCTGCGCCATGCGCGCGACCTCGACCGCCTCGTTCAGGTTGGTCGCAATCGGCTTCTCGCAGTAGACGTGCTTGCCGGCACGCAGCGCTTTGGCGAGGAGCATCGGCCGCATCTGCGTCGTGCCCGCGTCGAAGAAGATCGTGTCGTCCCGGCTGGCGAGCGCGGCGTCGAGGTCGGTGCCCCAGCGCGTGATGCCGTTCGCCTTGGCAAGCGCCTCGATCTTCTCGGCATTGCGGCCGATCAGGATCGGGTCGGGCATCGCGTTGTCGCCGTTCGCGAGGGTGACCCCGCCCTGGGCCCGGATCGCGCAGATCGAGCGGATGAGGTGCTGGTTCATCCCCATCCTGCCGGTGACGCCGTGCATGATGAGACCGAGTCGTTGCGTGGCCATGGCTTGCTTTCGAAATATTCAGGCGAGGGATTCACGGACGCCGCGCAGGTAGCCGGCGGCGAAGGCGGCGGCGCCGAGGCCGTCAGGAACGTAGTCGAACGGCTCGACCGCGATGGTCGCGTCATAGCCGTGGCGCTGCAGCGCCGCGAAGATCGGCGCGAACTTCATCTCGCCCTGGCCGGGCGCGCGCCGGTTCGGATCGTTCACCTGCACGTGGGCGATCAGCCCGGTCGGCAGCCAGGTGTCGATGAGATCGGGCAGCGACTGCGCCTCGGTCGCGCCGGCGGCGCTGCAGTCGATCATCGTCCGGAGGGCCGGATTGCCGACCGCGCGAATCACCTCAGCCGCTTCGGCGACGGTGTTGATGAGCGCCGTCTCGGCGCGGCCGAGCGGCTCGAGGCAGTAGGCGACGCCGTGCGCCGCCGCGATCGGCGCGACCGCGGCGAGGAAGTCGACCAGGCGCGCGTGCGCCGTCGCGTGCGTCTCGCTCGCGTCGATCGCGCGCTGCTTCGGCGAGCCGTGGACGAGGACCTTGCCGCCGAGCTCGGCACAGAGGGCGACGAGGCGCGTCACGACCTCGAGCGTTCGCGTGCGCACCGCGGCGTCGGCAGTCGTGAGCGAGAGGCCGGATGGCTTGACGAGCAACCAGTGCAAGCCGGTCACGACCAGGCCGCTCGCCTCGACGACGCCGCGCAGGCGGCGCGCTTCGGCGGCGTCGATGCGCTCGGGCGCCTCGGCGAGCGTGAACGGCGCGATCTCGAGGCCGTCGTAGCCGAGCCGGGCGGCGAGCTCGCACTGTTCCGCGAGCGGCATCGCGCCGAGCACTTCGTTGCACAGGGCGATCTTCATTACGCCGCGTCCGCGCCGCCCTTGCGCCCGAGCACCGATCGCCACGCCGCGCCGGTGCCGCCGGTGACGCGCCGTACCGCTGCCTTGAACGCGGGCACATAGAGCAGCAGGGTGAAGATCGTCACCACTGCGAACGCCATCGAGATCGGCCGCGTGAAGAACGGCGCGAGGCTGCCGTCGGAGAGCACCAGGCCGCGGCGCAGGCTCTTGTCGAGCAGCGGCCCGAGGACGAGGCCGAGAACGAACGGCGCCATCTGGTAGCCACGGCGGCGCAGGAAGAACGCGCCGATGCCGATGACGAGCATCGCGTAGACGTCGAACAGTCGCGACGCGGTCGCGAACGCGCCGACGGTGCAGAGCAGGAAGATGATCGGCATCAGCACCGTACGCCTGATCTTCAGGATGACGAGCAGCGGCTTCACCAGGAAGAGGCCGAAGATCAGGATCGTCACCGTCGCCAGCGACGTCATCGCCACGACCTCGTAGACGAAGTGCGGGTGCGAGATCATCATCATCGGCCCCGGCTGGATGCCGTGGATGATCATCGCCGCCATCAGCACCGCCGACGGTGCCGACCCCGGGATGCCGAGCGCCAGGCACGGAATGATGTGGCCGGGGATTGACGCCATGTCGCCGGTTTCTGCGGCCATCAGCCCGTCGATCGAGCCCTTGCCGAAGAGGTGCTTCTCCTTGCTTGTCGCCTTCGCGGCGGCGTACGACATCCACGCGCCCGAGTCCTCGCCGATGCCGGGCAGGAGGCCGGTGAGCACGCCAATGGCGCCGGAGCGCAGGACGGTACGCCAGTACTGCGCCACCTCGCGAAAGCGCGGCAGCACCGAGTCCTTTACCTTGACCAGCTTCTTCTCGATCGGATCTGCGAGCGAGGTCAGCACCTCGGCCAGACCGAAGGCGCCGACCAGCGCCGGGATCAGCGAGATGCCGCCAGCCAGCTGGTCCCAGTCGAAGGTGAAGCGGTCGTAGGCGTAGAGGCCCTCTTGGCCGATCTGAGCGACGAACAGGCCGAGCGCGCCCATCAGCCATCCCTTGATCGGATCGTCGCCGACGATTGATCCCGAGAGGGCGACGCCAAAGAGGGCCAGCCAGAAGAACTCGAACGCGCCGAAGGCAAGCGCGACCTCGGCCAGCGACGGCGTGAAGGCCGCGAGGCAGAGCACGCCGAACAGCGTGCCCATGAACGCGCCAGAGGTGGCAATGCCGATCGCTCGGCCGGCCTCACCGCGTTGCGCCAGCGCGTAGCCGTCGGCGCACGACGCGGCGTTCGCCGCCGTGCCCGGGATGTTGAGCAGGATGGCAGTGCGCGAGCCGCCGTAGAGCGCCCCGACATACGAGCAGATGAGGACCAGGATCGCGTTGTTCGCCGGCAGCTTGATCGTGATCGTCGTCAGCAACGCGATCACGAGCGTCGCCGAGAGACCGGGCAGGATGCCGACGACGATGCCGAGCAGCGCGCCGCCGAGGCCGAGCGCAATCGAGGTCGGGTTCATGAACCCGAGCCAGGCGTTGCCGAAGTCGGCGAGTCCGGAAAACATGGCGCCGGTTTAGGGGAGCCGAACCAGGAACGCGTCCTGGAACACCCAGGTGATGACCAAGCCCGACGCGAGACCGACCGCCAGCGCGAATGCCGCCTCACGCAGCGTCAGCCGCCGCCTTTCGGCGGCGCGCTGCGGCGCCTGCAGCAGAAGGATCGACGCCGTCACATAGATCGTCGCGCCGGCCCAGAACGGCAGGCCGCGGCCGAGCAGGACGACGGTGTAGGCGACGATCAGGCCGACGACGAGGGCGAGCCGCCGTGCCGCCTCGCCGCTCATCGCGAATTGCGGGCCGCGCACCAGGCGACCGCCGCGGCGCCAGCTGCGCAGCGCGAGCAGGCCGCCGAGCAGGATCATGACGACGCCGAGCAGACCCGGCAGAAGTCCCGGCACAGTGTGCGGATTGATGTGCTGCGCCTCGAGCCGGTCCATGCGCCACGAGAGCGCGAGCACGGCGATGCCGAACGCCATCCACGCCAGGCCGCCGCGCAGCTCGCTCGCGGCGACGGCGCGCGCCTGCGCTGGTGGCAGATCGACGTAGGCGACGTTGCCGCTGGTCGACATGGCGTTGCCCTCGTTCAGGGCTTCGGGATGCCGACGGTGTCCGGCGAGACTTTCGCCTTGCCGCCGTTGAAGAGCAGCCAGGCGTTGGCCTGGATCGCCGGGAACACCGCCTGCTGCGCCGCCTCGCCCGACGATGGCGCGAACAGCGCGCCTCGGCTGGTCGCGTACTTCTTGATCGCCTCGCTCTTGCTGATGCTGTCGACCCACGCCTTCTCGATGGTCTTGACGACGTCGTCGGGAACGCCCTTCGGGATGAAGATGCCGAAGTAGTTGGCCGGCGCGGTGAAGCCGGGCAGCGTCTGCGACAGCGGCGGGATCGAGCCGTAGCCTTCGAGCTCGAGTGGCTTGTCGCTCACCGTCGCTAGCGGGCGCAATCGCTTGCCGCGGATCATGTCGGCCTGCTCGACGGCGAGCTGGGTCGTCACCTCGGCCTCGCCGGCAACAGTCGCGACCACCGCCGGATTGCCGCCGTCGTAGGTGACGTGGCGGTAGGTGACGCCGGTCGCCTTGGCGATCAGCTCCATCGCGTTGTGGCCGGCGGAGGTGACGCCCGCCGTCGCTACCGGGATCGAGTTTGGCTTGGCCTTCATCGCGTCGAGCAATTGCTTCGGGTTCTGGTACGGCGTCGCCGGATTGACGCCGATCACCTGGATGTTGGCGACGGTCAGGAATAGGTTCCAGTCCTTGATGCCGGCGTTGAGCGAGCCGAGCGTCTGGTAGGTGCCGAGGTCCTGCGCCGCGCCGGCGGTCCAGGTGTAGCCGTCGCGCGGCGCGTCGAAAGCGCTCTTGGTGCCGATCGATCCCGAGGCGCCCGGCTGGTTGACGATGACGATCGTCTGGCCGAGCACCTTCTCGAGCTCGGCCGCGGTGACGCGCGTGATCTGGTCGGTCGAGCCGCCCGCGGCCCAAGGAACGATCAGGTTGATCGGCCGGGTCGGCTTCCAATTCTGGGCCAGGGCGCCGCCGCAGACGACGGCGAGCACGGCCGCGAGCGCGGCGCGATGGGCAAGGCGAAAGTTCTTCATCGTTGTCTCCTGAGGGTGGAAGCGATCGGGGCTCGGGCGGCGGCGGGGCGCGACTTCGCCGCGGCGCTCTTCGGCGCGCCGACATAGCCGAGGACGACGGCGCAGATGTGCGCCAGCCGCTCGTCCTGCGCCGCCGGCGTCATCAGCTCGCGGCCGAAGATCGCCGCCAGCGTGTGATTGTTGGAGAGATAGAAATAGGCCAGGCCGGCGATCGAGATGTAGAGCTGCATCGGGTCGATTCCCTTTTGCAGCTCGCCGCTCTTTTCGCCGCGCCCGAGCACGTCGGCGAGGACCTCGATCAGCGGCGAGTTCATTTGGCGGATCCGGCGCGAGCGCTTCAGGTGGCCGGCGCGGTGCATGTTCTCGCTGTTGAGCAGGGCGAGGAACTCGGGATGGGCGAGGTAGTAGCGCCAGGTGAACTCGACCAGCGCGCGGATCGCCTGCAGCGGATCGCTCGCCTCGAGGTGCAGCGCGCGCTCGGCGCTGCGGATATCGGCGTAGGTCTGCTCGAGGACGGCGAGGAACAGCTCGTCCTTGCCCGCGAAGTAGTAGTAGATGAGCTTCTTGTTGACGCTGCTCCGCTCGGCGATTTTTTCCATGCGCGCGCCGCCGAAGCCGTGGCCGGCGAACTCGGCCATCGCTGCGCGCAGGATCTCCTGGCGCGTGCGGTCGGCATCGCGGGAGCGGAACTCGACGACGGTGCTCGACCTGGCAGCCACGTTGTGATAATTCACCAACTGGTGAATTGAAGAATTGGGGCGAACCCTGAGCGCGCGTGGAAGCCGTGGCGAGCGAGAGCGCCGGCCCGTATCCTCTCGGTTCGCTTCCTCGTCGCGCCATGAACGAACCCGTCTCGCCGTCTCGTCCTGCCGGCCACGCCCTGATCGAGGCGCTGATCGCCCAGGGCGCGAGCACCACGTTCGGCGTTCCCGGCGAGAGCTTTCTCGCCGCGCTCGACGGCTTTCACGAACACCGCGACCGGATTCGCTTCGTCGCCTGCCGCCACGAAGGCGGCGCGAGCTACATGGCCGAAGCGCAGGGCAAGCTCAGCGGCCGGCCGGGCCTCTGCTTCGTGACGCGCGGACCGGGCGCGAGCAACGCCGCGATCGGCCTGCACACCGCCTTCCAGGACTCGACGCCGATGATCCTCTTCATCGGCCAGGTGGCGCGCGGCCAGCGCGACCGCGAGGCGTTCCAGGAGGTCGACTACCGGCAGATGTTCGGACCCGGAACGCTCGGCTTCGCCAAGTGGGTTGGCGAGATCGACGACGCCGACCGACTCCCCGAATACGTCGGCCGGGCCTATCACGTGGCAATGCAAGGGCGGCCCGGGCCGGTCGTCCTCTCTCTGCCCGAAGACATGCTGACGACGCCGACTGCGGCGCCGGTGCTGGCGCGGATCGAGCCCGCGCTCGCCGCGCCCGCGCCCGAATCGCTCGCACGCTTGCGCGAACTGCTCGCGGCAGCGGAGCGCCCATTCGTCATCGCCGGCGGCAGTGGCTGGACCGCGAGCGCGTGCGACGCGCTGGAGCGCTTCGCCGAGCGCTGGCAGCTGCCGGTCGGCTGTGCCTTCCGCTTCCAGGACGTGTTCGACAACCGCCATCCGAACTACGCCGGCGACGTCGGCATCGGCATCAATCCAAAGCTCGCAAAGCGAATCGAGGCCGCCGACCTGATCGTCGCGATCGGTCCGCGCCTGGGCGAGATGACAACCGGCGGCTACGAGCTGCTCGCGCCGCCGCGGCCGCGCCAGCGCCTGGTCCACATCCACGCCGGCGCCGAGGAGCTCGGCCGCGTCTACGACGGCGAGCTGCTGATCAACGCGTCGATGGCGTGCGCGGCGCCGGCCCTGTCCACGCTCGCGCCGCCCGCGACGATCCGCTGGCGCGAGTGGACCGACGCGGCGCACGCCGACAGCGACGCCAACCGCGTGCCGACGCCGGTCGCGCCGCTCAACATGGCCGAAGTGATTCGCTGCATCGACCGCCACCTCGGCGACGACACGATCTTCACCAACGGCGCCGGCAACTTCGCCGGCTGGCTGAGCCGCTTCCACCGCTTCGTCGGCATGCGCCACGCCGGCCGGACGCATCTCGCGCCGACCTCAGGCGCGATGGGCTACGGCGTGCCCGCCGCCGTCGCCGCGGCGCTGGTCGAGCCGCGGCGCAGCGTCGTCAATCTCGCCGGCGACGGCGATTTCCTGATGACCGGCCAGGAGCTCGCGACCGCGACCGCGCAAGGCCTCGGCCGCGGCGCCGCCAAGCTGATCTCGATCGTCGTCGACAACGGCACGTACGGCACGATCCGCATGCACCAGGAGCGCGAGTACCCGGGCCGGGTCTCGGGCTCCGATCTCGGCAACCCCGATTTCGCGGCGCTGGCGCGAGCCTACGGCTGGTTCGCGGGTGAGCGCGTCGACACCACCGAGGCGTTCGAGCCGGCACTCGTCGCCGCGCTCGCCGCCGATCGGCCGGCGCTGATCCACCTTCGCCTCGACGCCGACGTCATCACCAGCCGGACGACGCTCGCCTCGATCCGCCGCAACGCCGAGGCGCGTCTCGGCAAGACCACCAAGCCTTCATGACTGCAACGAATCCACAATCCACCTGCGACCTCTGCGACGCCAACAAGGGCGCGGTCGGCACGACCTTCTTCATCCTGCCGCCAGCGTTTCGCGACTACGGCGCAGTGCCGGCGTTCAGCGGCAACGTCGCGACGGTCAAGTGCTTCGAGGACAACTCGCTCGTCAAGGCCGCGCTCGACGAGCCCGGCAATGGCCGTGTGCTGGTCGTCGACGGTGGCGGGTCGCTGCGCCGCGCGCTCGTCGGCGGCAACGTCGCCGCGGCGGCGGCGAAGAACGGCTGGGCCGGCGTCGTCATCGACGGTGCGGTGCGCGACGTCGCCGAGCTCGCGGCGACGCAGATCGGCATCCGCGCCCTCGCGCTCGTGCCGCTGCCGACGGAGAAGCGCAAGCAGGGAGAGCGCGACGTGGCGGTGCAGATTCAGAGCGTCTGGGTGCGTCCGGGCGATCGGCTCGTCGCCGATGCCGACGGCATCGTCGTCATCGCCGCCGATCGCCGCCGCCCGGTCGCGGCCGAACCGTCGTGACAGCAATGGCCTAAGGCCGGACGACCTCGAGCAGGCGGTCGAGGCCGCCTTCGTCGATCGCCACCATCGCCGCCTCGCGCACCTTCGGCTTGGCGTGATACGCGACCGCGAGGCCGGCGGCGGCCATCATCGGCAGGTCGTTGGCGCCGTCGCCGACGGCGATCGCGCGGCGCGGATCGAGGCCGAGCGCGGCGCAGGTCTCGAGCAGCATCTTTCGTTTCTCGGCGCCGCCGCAGATGTCGCCCCAAGGCTGCTCGACCATCCGGCCGGTCAGCTTCCCGTCGACGATGTCGAGGACGTTGCTGCGCGTGAAGTTGAAGGCGAGGCGGTCGCGGACGCGATCAGTGAAGAAGGTGAAGCCGCCCGAGACGAGGAGTGTCTTCAGGCCGGCGGCCTTGCACGCCGCGACCAGTCGCTCGGCGCCGGGATTGAAGCGCAATCGCTCGTCGTAGACGCGCTGTAGCGCCTGCACCGGCAAGCCGCGCAGCAGCGCGACACGGCGGCGCAGGCTTTCCTTGTAGTCGGCGATCTCGCCGCGCATCGCCGCCTCGGTGATCGCGGCGACTTCGGCCTTCTTGCCGGCCATGTCGGCGATCTCGTCGACGCACTCGATCGCGATCAGCGTCGAGTCCATGTCGAACGCGGCGAGGCCGAAGTCGGCGAGGCGAAGCGGTGCCTCTATGCCGCGAACGACCAGGCCGGGAGCGATGCCGCTGTAGCTCACGCCGCTTCCAGCATCTTCGGCGCGCCGAGAGAGCGCAGCACGTCGCGCACCAGCTGGACGCGATCGCGCACCTCGTTCGCCGGCCGCTCGATGCGCAGCTTGTCGTTTCCGGCGAGCTTGATGTGGCGGTTCTTCTGCACCAGCTCGATGATCCGGCCCGGATCGACCGGCGCATTCGCCGCGAAGGTGATCGTCGTCACTTTCGC
>CAVXZM010000021.1:0-44507 GCA_963766315.1 uncultured beta proteobacterium | reverse complement strand
TGCGGTGTGGCGCGCTGCAGGGCTCATTAGCGCCTGGCGATGGATCCGGCTCGTGGTCGCTTCCGGACAGCACAGGTACGCCGTTCCCACCTGGACCATCGCCGCGCCCAGGCGCAGCGCCGCGTCGACGCCGGCGCGGTCGGTGATGCCGCCGGCGGCAATTACCGGAGTGCGCAGCGCCGCGACCAGCTGCGGCACGAGCGCGAACGTGCCGCATTGCAGGCTGAGGTCGTGGTCGAGAAAGTGGCCGCGGTGACCACCCGCCTCGAGCCCTTGCGCGATCACCGCGTCGACGCCGCGCTGCTCGAGCCAGAGCCCTTCGGCCACCGTCGTCGCGCTCGAGAGGATGCGCGCGCCGGTCGCGCGAACGCGGCCGAGCAGCGGCTCGTCGGGCAGGCCGAAGTGGAAGCTGACGACGGGCGGGCGCAGCTCCTCGACGAGGTCGACCACGGCGGCGTCGAACGGAAACCGCCCACCACCCGCGGGCACCGCGTCGATGTCGAGGTCGAACTCGCGGTAGTACGGCGCCAGGACGCTGCGCCAGACCGCTTCGCGGCCAGGATCGGCGACCGGCGGACGATGGCAGAAGAAATTGAGGTTGAACGGCGAGGCTGGATTCGCGGCGCGGATGGCGCCGATCTCGCGCCGGATCGCCGCCCCTTCGAGCAGCGCGCATGGCAAGGAGCCCAGGCCACCCGCCGCCACCACGGCAATCGCCAGTGCGCTGTTCTGGACGCCGGCCATCGGTGCCTGGATCACCGGCAACTCGACGCCGAGCGCTCGCGGCAGGTCCATCGCGTCTCCTCAGCTGAACAGGCGCCGCGCCGAGGCCGTCCCCGCGGCGAGGTCGCGCGCGGAAAGCGCGCCGTAGAGCGTACCGAGCTCGCCGCCGATCGCCTCGAAGCCCGGCGTGCTGAGCGGACGCTGGTCGTCGTCGACGACGTCGGCGTCCATGCCGACGGCGAGCGCCTGCGCCGCCGCCTGCCAGGCCTTGAAGGGCTCAACCGACGGGTCGGTCTGCGGCACATCGAACGCCAGCGTGACGTCGCGCACCGAAGCGCGATCGGGCTCGTCGGCGAGCGCGGCCTGCGAGTCGAAGGTGAGCGTCAGGACCGGCGGCGCGCCCTCCTCGCTCGATGGATAGACCAGCCGACCGGGAACGACGCCGGCGACGAAGCCATGGCGGCGCGCGTGCTGCTGGATGTAGCCGACGCTCCACGCCGGGCCGCGCGCATGGAGGTGGACCGCGAGCTGGGCGTCGTGTTGGCTGGCGAAGGCGTCGACCTCTCGCGCGCGCCCCATCACGTCGAGCATGTCGGGCGGATCGAGGCTGGCGCCGATCGCATCGGCGAACACCTGCATGCGCTGCACGAATTCCGAGTACTCGATCTCGTTGAGCGCGCCGGTGCGGCTCGCCAACTGGACGCCGGCCTGGAGCTCGCCATAGCGCCGGCCGGCTGCGGGCACTTCCCACTGGCCGGTCTCGCTGTCGAGGCCTTCGACGATCGTCAGCTTGCTGCCGACGTGACGCTTCGACGGCAGATGTGCGAGGACGACGTCGCCGGCGACCGGCGCATCGAAGGTGAGCGGTGCGATCGCGTCGATCAGCGCATCGAGCTGCAACGGCAGCCGCTTCGACAAGCGGCGCGCCGCCGGCGGGCTGCCCGCGCCTTCGTCGCCGACGGGGTCGTCGTCGAGCGCTTCGGTGCCGTCGCGATCACTCGGCGCCGAGGCGCTCGGCTCGGCACGCTCGCTCGTGGTCGCGCGCTTCGGACCCGCGCGCCGCGCCTGCCAGGCGCCGTGGGCGATGACTCCGGCGAGGACCACGCCGCCAAGCGATGCCAGCGCGACGGTGAGCGTGCTCATCTCGGACGCCCCGGGCCGCGCGCCGGCCGCCTCATCAGGCGGCCTCGGCGAGGCGCATCGCTCCGGGCATGTCGACCGTGACGATGCGCGAGACGCCCTGCTCCTGCATCGTCACGCCGATCAATTGCTCGGCCATCTCCATCGCGATCCGGTTGTGGCTGATGAACAGGAACTGGGTCGCCTGCGACATCTCCGTCACGAGCCTGGCGTAGCGCTCGGTGTTGGCGTCGTCGAGCGGCGCGTCGACCTCGTCGAGCAGGCAGAACGGCGCCGGGTTGAGCTGGAAGATCGCGAACACGAGCGCGATCGCGGCGAGCGCCTTCTCGCCGCCCGAGAGCAGGTGGATCGAGCTGTTCTTCTTGCCCGGCGGCTGCGCCATCACCTGCACGCCGGCGTCGAGGATCTCGTCGCCGGTCATGACCAGGCGCGCCGTGCCGCCGCCGAAGAGGGTCGGGAACATGCGGCCGAAATGCTCGTTGACCTTGTCGAAGGTCGAGCCGAGCAGCTCGCGCGTCTCGAGGTCGATCTTCCTGATCGCATCCTCGAGCGTCGCCATCGCCTCGCTGAGGTCGGCGTTCTGGGCGTCAAGGAAGGTCTTCCGCTCGCGCGCCGTGCCGAGCTCCTCGAGCGCGGCGAGGTTGACCGCGCCGAGCGCTTCGATCTCGCGGTTCAAGGTGTCGATCTTCGTCTGCAAGCCCGAGAGCCGGACGCCGCCTTCCTCGATCGAGGCGGCGATCGCGGTACGGTCGGCGCCCGCTGCTTCGAACTGCTCGAGATACTGCGCGCCGCCAAGCTGCGCCGCCTGCGCCTCGAGCTGCAACGCAGTGACCTTGTCGCGCAGCGGCTGCAGTGCCTGCTCGTGGCCGAGGCGCGCTTCGTCGGCCCCGCGCAGGCGCTGCGAGAGGTCGTCGTAAAGGCTGCGCTTCTCGCCTAGGCGCTGCTCGTGCTCAAGGCGCGCCGCGAGCGCGCTCTGCAGCTCGGCTTGCGCCGGCGCGTCGTCGAGCTGGGCGTGCTCGTCGGCGAGCGCGACGTCTGCGAGCCGATTGCTTTCGATCTGCTGACGCGCCGTCTCGACCGCGCGCTCAAGCTCCTGGCGTCGCGCCGCGAACGAGCGCAGCTCGAACTGAGTCTCCTGGGCGCGATGCTCGAGCGCACGCAGCTCGGCACGCCCGGCGTCGAGCGCACCGCTTGCGGCGAGTGTCTCCTCGTCGAGTGTCGCCTGCAGCTCCTGGGCGACGCCGAGCTCGCTGTCGAGCGCCTCGAAGCGCGACTCGCTTGCGCGCCGCCGCTCGGCGAGCTCGGCAAGTTCTGCCTCGAGCGCGGCGCGCTCACCGCCGAGCTGCTCGCGGCGCAAGCTCGTCTGCTCGACCAGCTGGGAGAGGCGCAGCAGCTCGACATGCTGCTGGTGGCCGAGCGACTGCAGCCGCGCCGCCTCGCGCTGGCTCGTTGCCAGATGCGCTGCGGCATCGGTGCTCTCGGCCTCGGCGCGAATCAGGCGGCTGCGCGCCTCGTCGCTGACCAGCGCCTGCGCCCTCGTCTGCCTGCGCAGGTTCTCGATCTCCTGGGCGCGCGCGAGCAATCCCGCCTGCTCCGAATCGGGCGCGTAGAAGGCGACCGCGAACTGGCTCACCGCATGGCCTTCGCGGGTCATGATCACTTCGCCGTGAGTCAGGCTCGAGCGCGCGGCGAGCGCGGCGTCGAAGTCGCTCGCGGTGTAGACGCCCTCGAGCCAGTCACCGAGCAGCGCGGCCAGCCCGGCGTCGCCGAGATGGAGCAGATCGGCCAGGCGCGGCAAGGTGTGATGCGATGAAGGATGGGTCGCCGCGGGCGCGGTGAAGAACGCGAGCCGCGATGGCGGCGCGTCGGCGGCGAAGGCGCGCACGCTGTCGAGCCTGCCGACCTCGAGCGCGCCGAGCCGCTCGCGCAACGCCGCCTCGAGCGCCGCTTCCCAGCCGGGCTCGATCCGGATCCGCGTCCACAGCCCCGCGAGCGACTCGAGGCCGTGCTTGGCGAGCCACGGCTTGAGCTTGTTCTCGACCTGCACCTTTTCCTGCAACGCCTGCAGCGCCGCCAGCCGGGCACCGAGCTCGGCGTGACGCCGGCTCTCGTCGTTGACCGCGTCCTGCAGCGTCCGCCGCGCCTCTTCGAGCGCCGGGATCCGCCCCTGCCATTCGGCGACAGTGGCCAACGCCGCCGCATGCTGGGCCTCGGCGTCGCTGGCCGCGCGCCGCGCCGCCTCGAGCTCGGCCGGCTCAACCTCGGCCAATCCCTTTTCTTCGGTGCGTAGGCGCTCGCCGCGCGCCTCGGCCTGTGCCTGACGCTCCTCGACACCGCGCGCCTCGGCGGCGAGGACCTGGATCTGCTGCTGCACCGTCGCGACCGCGCTGCGCTGCTCATGGCTGCGCGCCTGCGCCGCGCGCACCGCCTCCTCGCTGCCGGCGATGCGTGCCGCATGCGCGGCGAGATCGGCGGCGATCGTCTCGGCCCGACGCTCGGCTGCTTCGGCGTCGCCGCCGAGGCGCTCGTGCTCGGCTTGCGCTTCGCTTTCGCGCACGCGCCAAGCGGCGCTTTGCGTCTCGAGGTCGGCGCGCTGGCGCTGCAGCCGCTCGCGACCAGCGGCGACGTAGCGGATTCGCTCTTCGAGCCGGCTGACCTCGAGTGCGGCCTGGCTAAGCTGGCCCTGGGCGGCGTGCAGCGCATCGTTGGCGTCGTAGTGCGACTGGCGGATCGACTCGAGCTCGGCCTCGGCATGGCGCAGGTCGGCATTGCGTGCTTCGAGCGCGGTCGTCGCCGCGACGACCGCCTGGCCGACGCGCTCTTCCTCGCGCGTTGCGTCGCGGTGCTTCAGGAACCAGAGCTGATGCTGCTTGAGCTGCGCCTCGTGCTGCATCGCACGATAGCGGCCGGCGACCTCGGCCTGCGACTCGAGCTTCTCGAGGTTGCCGGTGAGCTCGCGCAGGATGTCCTCGACCCGGACCAGGTTCTCGCGCGTGTCCTTTAGCCGCGTCTCGGTCTCGCGCCGGCGCTCCTTGTACTTCGAGACGCCCGCCGCTTCCTCGAGGAACAGGCGCAGCTCCTCCGGCTTGCTTTCGATGATCCGCGAGATCGTTCCCTGGCCGATGATCGCGTAGGCACGCGGGCCGAGTCCGGTGCCGAGGAACACGTCCTGGATGTCGCGCCGCCGCACCGGCTGGCCATTGATGTGATAGCTGCTCGTACCGTCGCGCGTCAGCACGCGCTTGACGGCAATCTCGGCGAACCGATTCCATGGTCCGCCGGCGCGGCCTTCGGCGTTGTCGAACGCCAGCTCGACGCTGGCGCGACCGGCAGGTTTCCTGAGGTTCGTGCCGTTGAAGATCACGTCCTGCATCGACTCGCCGCGCAGCTCGCTCGCCTTGCTTTCGCCGAGCACCCAGCGCACCGCGTCGATGATGTTCGACTTGCCGCAGCCGTTGGGGCCGACGACGCCGACGAGCTGGCCGGGGAGCTGGAAATGGGTCGGCTCGACGAACGACTTGAAGCCCGACAGCTTGATCGAATTCAGACGCATGGACGGCGGCAGCTGGCTCTGCCTAAGTTATTGATTTAATTGGAGAAAGTACCGCCGAAAGAGAGGCAGACCGGGCTTCGATGATAGCATCGCGACCCTTCGTCCCTGGGCGCGCGCAAGGCTTTTCCGTCATGGCCAGAACCTCTTCTTCCCGCAACCTCGGCTCGACCCGCCCCGTGCCCGCAGTGCCGCCGAGCGCACCGCAAAAACATCTCGACGTGTTCGCCAATCCAAGCCCGAAGCGCGACTACACAATCCAGTTCGTCGTCCCCGAGTTCACCTGCAACTGCCCGCTCACCGGCCAGCCAGACTTCGCCCACTTCACGATCGAAATGGTGGCCGACAAGCTCTGCATAGAGCTGAAGAGTCTGAAGCTCTACTTCTGGAGTTACCGCAACGTCGGCGCATTCCACGAGAAGGTGACCAACGAGATCCTCGACGACATCGTCGCCGCGACCAATCCGCGCTTCGTTCGCATTAGCGCGCGCTGGAACGTCCGCGGCGGGATCTACACCAACGTCGTCGCCGAGCACCGCAAGAAGGGATGGCGGCCGGCACAAGCGGTCACGCTGCCGCCGGACCCGAATCCCATAATGCGCTGATGAATCACGCCCGGTGGGCAAAAGTGCCGGGCGAGCCCACCGGGCGCAGCTTTCGCGGCCGGCCCGCTACCTACAATCCGCACGCTTCATGAGCCATCCACTGCAGAGCCTCATCGACCTGGCCTGGGAAGGCCGCGCCTCGCTCGACTCGGTCAACAGCCCGCAGGTGCGCGATGCGGTCGAGGAGGTCATCGCCGGCCTTGACGCCGGCGAGCTGCGTGTCGCCGAGCGCCGCGGCGTCGGCGAATGGACGGTCAACCAGTGGGTCAAGAAGGCAGTGCTGCTCAGCTTTCGCCTGAGCGAGAACCGGTTCATGCAGTCGGGCGAGCTCGCCTTCTTCGACAAGGTCGAGCCCAAGTTCTCGGCCGACAGCGAGGCGGCGCTGCGCGCAAGCGGAGTCCGCGTCGTCCCGCCGGCGGTCGCGCGGCGCGGCTCGTACCTCGCGAAGAACGTCGTCATGATGCCGAGCTACGTGAACATCGGCGCCTACGTCGACGAAGGGACGATGGTCGACACCTGGGTCACCGTCGGTTCGTGCGCGCAGATCGGCAGGAACGTGCACCTCTCGGGCGGCGTCGGCATCGGCGGCGTGCTCGAGCCGATGCAGGCCAACCCGACGATCATCGAGGACAACTGCTTCATCGGCGCGCGCTCGGAGATCGTCGAAGGCGTAATCGTCGAGGAGAACTCGGTGATCTCGATGGGCGTCTACATCAGCCAGAGCACCAAGATCTACGACCGCGCGACCGGCCAGGTGAGCTACGGCCGGATTCCCTCCGGCTCGGTCGTCGTCAGCGGCAACCTGCCCGCGGCCGACGGCAGTCACAGCCTGTACTGCGCGGTCATCGTCAAGCGCGTCGACGCGCAGACGCGGGCCAAGACGAGCATCAACGAACTGCTGCGAAGCTGAAGGACATCCCATGAGTAGCGGCAACATGGAGCGCGTGCTCCGCCTGATGTCGGAAAAAGGCGCCTCCGACGTCTACCTCTCGGCGAGCTCGCCGATCCTGATCAAGATCAACGGCCAGCTGCTGCAGCTCTCCGACCAGCCGCTGACCCACGCCCAGCCGCGCCAACTGCTCGCTGAGCTCTTGACGCCGAGCCAGCTCGAGGAGCTCGAGGACACCGGCGAGCTCAACGTCGGCGTCGGCCTGCAAGGCGTCGGCAGCTTCCGTCTCTCGGGCTTCAAGCAGCGCGGCACGATCGCCGCCGTGTTCCGCTGCATCCCGTTCGAGATCCCAACGCTCGAGAGCCTGAACGTGCCGTCGATCCTGAGCACGCTCGTGCTCGAGAAGCGCGGCCTGATCCTGATGGTGGGCGCGACCGGCGCCGGTAAGAGCACGACGCTCGCGTCGATGCTCGAGCAGCGCAATCAGCAGATGGCCGGCCACATCCTGACGATCGAGGACCCGATCGAGTTCCTGTTCAACAACAAGAAGTCGGTAGTCAACCAGCGCGAGGTCGGCCGCGACACGCAGACGCTGCAGATCGGCCTGAAGACGGCGCTGCGCCAGGCGCCCGACCTGATCATGATCGGCGAGATCCGCGATCGCGAAACGATGACTGCGGCGATCTCGTACGCGCTTTCCGGCCACCTCGTGCTCTCGACCCTGCACGCCAACAACAGCTACCACGCGCTCGGCCGAATCCTGTCCTTCTACACCCCGGAAGCGCGCCCGGCGCTGCTCGCCGACCTGGCCGCGGGCCTGCGCGCGGTGGTGTCGCAGCGACTGGTGCGCAGCGTCGCCGGCGGCCGCATGCCGGCGGTCGAGGTGCTGCTCAACACCAAGCTGATCCAGGAGCTGATCGAGCGCGGCGACTTCAGCGGCATCAAGGAAGCAATGGAGAAGTCGATGGCCGAGGGTTCGCAGACCTTCGAGCAGGACCTGGCGCGAATGATCGACGGCAACATCATCACCCGTGACGAGGGTCTCGCCTACGCCGACTCGCCGACCAACCTGATGTGGCGCCTGCAGAACGACATGTCGCCGGTATCTAGGATCGTGCCAAAGAAGGAAGAAGACAGCGACCAGCCGAGTTTCACCGAGATCACGATCGACGTGCGGCCCGAGGAAGTCATCGGCGTCTCGCCGAACGTGCGCCGCTTCTGATCCCCCGTTCCCAGATGGCCCGCGCCGATGTCGGCGACGCTTGATCTCGCCCAGCAGCTGATCTCCTGTCGCTCGGTGACGCCCGAAGACGGCAGCTGCCAGGCGCTGGTCGCCGCACGCCTCGAGGCGATCGGCTTCACTTGCACCTCGTTGCCGTTCGGCCCGGAAACGGCGCGCGTCACCAATCTCTGGGCGAAGCGGCGCGGCGTGGCGTCGACTGGCAAGCTGCTCGTCTTCGCCGGCCACACCGACGTCGTCCCGACCGGGCCGGCCTCGGCATGGAGCAGCGATCCGTTCGTCCCAACCTTGCGCGACGGCAGGCTGTACGGACGCGGCGCCGCCGACATGAAGAGCTCGATCGCGGCGATGGTCGTCGCCGCCGAGGAATTCGTCGCCACACGGCCCGAGCACCGCGGCGCCATCGCGCTGCTCATCACCAGCGACGAGGAAGGCCCGTCGCGCGACGGCACCGCGCGGGTGTGCGACTGGTTGGTAGAGCGCGGCACGCGGATCGACTACTGCGTCGTCGGCGAGCCAACCTCGGTGCGCCGGCTCGGCGACACAATCAAGAACGGCCGGCGCGGCACGCTTTCCGGGAAACTGCGCATCCGCGGCGTCCAGGGCCACATCGCCTATCCGCAGCTGGCGAAGAATCCGATTCATCTCGCCGCGCCGGTGCTCGCCGAGCTGATCGCGGTCGAATGGGATCGCGGCAACGACCACTTTCCGCCGACCTCGTGGCAGATGTCGAACATCCACGCCGGCACCGGCGCCGGCAACGTCATTCCGGGCGAGATCGTGATCGACTTCAACTTCCGCTTCAGCACCGAGTCGACGCCGGCATCGCTGCGCGAGCGGCTCGAGACGATCGTCGCCCGGCACGACATCGAGCACGACATCGCCTGGACGCTCGGCGGCGAACCGTTCCTGACCGCACCGGGCGAGCTGAGTGACGCGCTGGCGACAGCGATCCACGAGCAGTGCGGCGTCGCGACCGAGCTCTCGACCACCGGCGGCACGTCCGACGGCCGCTTCCTCTCAAAGATCTGCAAGCAGGTCGTCGAGTTCGGCCCGGTCAACGCGAGCATCCACAAGATCGACGAGCACATCGACGTCGCGAGCCTCGACCCCCTGAAGAGCGTCTACCGCGCAACCCTCGAGCAATTGATTCAATGACCCTCGTTGATCTCGTCGTCGCCTCGGCCGCGCGGCTCAAGCAAGCCGGCGTCTCGTTCGGCCACGGTACCGGCAACGCCTTCGACGAGGCCGCGTGGCTCGTCACCTGGTCGCTCGGCCTGCCGCTCGACGCCCTCGAGGCCAAGGGCCGGCGCGCGCTCACGGCCGAAGAGCAGGCGAAGGCCGACGCATTGATCGTGCGTCGGATCGAGACCCGCAAGCCCGCCGCCTACCTCACTGGCGAGGCCTGGTTGCAGGAGATTCCGTTCACGATCGACGAGCGCTCGATCGTGCCGCGCTCGTTCATCGCCGAGCTGCTGGTCGACATCGAGGAGACTGGCACGCTCGACGCATGGCTCTCGGAGCAGACCCAACGCGTCCTCGACCTGTGCACCGGCAACGGCAGCCTGGCGGTGATCGCGGCGATGGCGTATCCCGAGATCACGGTCGACGCGGCCGACATCTCGCCGGCCGCGCTCGAGCTGGCGCGGATCAACGTCGCTCGCCACCAGCTCGGCGCTCGCATCCGCATCGTCGAGTCCGACCTGTTCGCCCAACTGGCGGGGCGCTACGACCTGATCCTGTGCAATCCGCCCTACGTCAACGACGCCAGCATGGCGGCGCTGCCGGCCGAATATCGCGCCGAGCCGGCGCTGGCGCTGGCCGGTGGCAGCGACGGCATGGATCTGGTTCGTTGCATCGTCGCCGAAGCGTCGGCGCATCTGAGCGACGAGGGCGTGATCGTGATCGAGGTCGGCCACGAGCGCGGCCACTTCGAGCAGGCGTTCCCGCGCCTCGAGTGCGCCTGGCTCGAGACCAGCGCCGGCAGCGACAGCGTCGTTCTGATCGAGCGCCGCGCCCTCGCCGCCTAGGTCGATCAGCGCGGCGCGAGCACCGAAGCGCGCGAGCGGCGAAAATCGCGCATGCTCGTTCTCACCCAGCTCTCGCTCCGCCGCGGCGTCAAGCTCGTCCTCGACCGCACCAGCCTGACCATCCAGCCGGGCGAGAAGGTCGGCCTGGTCGGCCGCAACGGTGCCGGCAAGTCGTCGTTGTTCTCGCTCCTCGCCGGTCGCCTCCACGCCGACGCCGGTGACCTCGCGCTGCCGGCGCGCTGGCGCATCGGCGAAGTGGCGCAGGAGATGCCCGAGACCGACGAGGGCGCGACCGACTTCGTCCTCGCCGGCGACACCGCGCTCGCCGAGGCCGAGGCCGAGCTCGCCCGGGCCGAGGCGAGCGACGACGGCCACGCGATGGCGCACGCGCACGAGGCGATCAGCGAAGCTGGCGGCTTCGACGCTCGACCGCGCGCGCAGGCGATGCTGCTCGGCCTCGGCTTCAAGAGCGCCGAGCTCGACGCGCCGGTGTCGAGCTTTTCCGGCGGCTGGCGGATGCGGCTGCAGTTGGCGCGCGCGCTGATGTGCCCGGCCGACCTGATGCTGCTTGACGAGCCGACCAACCACCTCGACCTCGACGCGCTGGTCTGGCTCGAGGCCTGGCTGCAGCGCTACAGCGGAACGATGATCGTCATCAGCCACGACCGCGAGTTCCTCGACGCCGTCACCAAGGTCACGGTCCATCTCGACGAGACCAAGCTGATCCGCTACACCGGCAACTACACCGCATTCGAGGAGATGCGCTCGATCCGTCTCGAGCAGGCGCAGCAGAGCTTCGAGAAGCAGAAGGAGCGGATGGCGCACCTGCAGAAGTTCATCGACCGCTTCAAGGCCAAAGCGAGCAAGGCCAAGCAGGCGCAAAGCCGCGTCAAGGCGCTGGCGCGGATGGAAAAACTCGCGCCGGTGCTGACCAGCGCCGACTTCCAGTTCGAGTTCCGGGAACCGCAGAGCTTGCCAAACCCGATGCTGGCGTTCGCCGATGTCGCCTGCGGCTATCGCGGCGAAGACGGCAGCGAGACCAGGCGCATCGTCGACCACATCGACCGCTCGGTGCTCGCCGGCCAGCGCATCGGCATCCTCGGCGCCAACGGTCAGGGCAAGTCGACGTTCGTGAAGACGATCGCCGGCGACCTCGCGCCGCTCTCGGGTGAGATCGTAGCCGGCAAAGGCCTGACGATCGGCTACTTCGCGCAGCAGGAGCTCGACGTGCTCTCGCCCGCGGACGGGCCGCTGATGCACATGGTCCGGCTGGCGCGCGACGTCGGCCCGGCTGCGCGCGAGCAGGAGCTGCGCGACTTCCTCGGCTCCTTCCGGTTCACCGGCGAGATGGTGCAACAGGCGGTCGGCACGCTCTCGGGCGGCGAGAAAGCGCGGCTGGTGCTGGCGATGCTGGTCTGGCAACGGCCGAACCTGTTGCTGCTCGACGAGCCGACCAACCACCTCGACCTGACGACCCGCGAAGCGCTCAGCATGGCGCTCAACGAGTTCGAAGGCACGGTCATGCTCGTGAGCCACGACCGCGCGCTGCTGCGCGAGGTCTGCGATGAGTTCTGGCTGGTCACGCACGGCGGCCTCGAGCCTTTCGACGGCGACCTCGACGACTATCAGCGCTGGCTGCTCGAGCAGTCGAAGGCGGCCGCGCGCGCGGCGCGTCCCGACGCGTCGGTGCCCAAGCCGGCGGTCGAGCCGCGGCCGGCGAAGAAGTCCGTGCCTGCCGCGAAGGCAGCGGCGGCAGCGAACGTCGCCGAAGCCAAGCCGCGCGACGACCGCAAGTCCGCTGCGGCCGCACGCCAGCAGCGCGCCGATGCGGCCAAGCCGTTGAAGAAGGAGCTGAACCAGATCGACAACCGCCTCGGCGTCCTGTTCGCCGAGCGCGACCGTCTCGAAGCGCCGATCGCCGCCGATACCATCGACGCGAACGAGCGCGCCGAGAGCGGCCGCCGGCTGAAAGCGATCGGCGCGCAGATCGAGGAGCTCGAGGCCCGCTGGCTCGAGCTCAGCACGCAACTCGACGTCATCGCAGAATCCATCGGCTAACCCCATTTCACCGTTCAAGGAAAGTTCATGATCAAGCCGGAGAAAGTCCTCTACACCGCCCATGCCAAGTCGACCGGCGGCCGCGAAGGCACGTCGAGAAGCGATGACGGCGTGCTCGACCTTAAGCTGACGACGCCGAAGGGCCTCGGCGGCAACGGTGCCGTCGGCACCAACCCCGAGCAGCTGTTCGCTGCCGGCTATTCGGCCTGTTTCATCGGCGCGATGAAGTTCGTAGCCGGGCAGCAGAAGATCGCCCTGCCCGCCGACACCTCGATCAACGCAGACGTCGGCATCGGCCCGATCCCGCAAGGCTTCGGGATCCAGGTCGCGCTCCACGTCTCGATCCCGGGGATGGACAAGGCGCAGGCGCAGAAGATCGTCGAAGCGGCGCACCAGGTCTGCCCGTATTCGAACGCGACGCGAGGCAACATCGAGGTCACGCTCGACGTCGTCTAGGACCAATCGGCGCTAAGCGCCCAGCGGCGGCAGCGCGACCGCGCGCAGCAAGGTCAGGATCAGCTCGACGCGCGCCTTGACCGGCGTCAGATCGCCGGCCGCGGCGAGCACGTCGCCTTCGCTCGCGGCGACGCCACCGTCGAAGCAACGCGTGCTGCGCAGGACCGCGACGCCGCGCTCCCCTGCCCTGACGAGCGCCTGCTCGAGGCGCCGGTGCAGCGTGCCGTTGCCGGTCGCCGCGACGACGATGCCCGCGACGCCGCCCTCCACCAGCAGATCGACGGCGCGGCCGTCGGCGCCGGCAACGCTGGTGACGATCTCGACCCACGGCCAGGCTGTCGGCTCCTCGGGCAACGCGGCAAGGCCGATCGGCAGGGCGTCGTGCGGCCAGTCGCGCATCGGTCGAAGCGCGCCGCGATCGAACGTCGCGAGCGCGCCCTGCTCGCCCGAAGAGAACGCGTCGACGCGGGTCGGATGGACCTTGCGTACCGCGCGCGCCGAGTGGACCTGGCCGGCGACGACGACAACGACGCCGTGCCCGGGCGCCCGCGTCGCGACGGCGATCGCGTCGGCGAGATTGCCCGGCCCGTCGGCCTCGCGCGACGACGCCGGCCGCATCGCCGCCGTGAAGACGACCGGTTTTGCCGCGTCGACGACGCGGCTCAGGAAGTACGCCGTCTCCTCGAGCGTGTCGGTGCCGTGGGTGATCACGATGCCGCGCACCTCTGGGCGCGCGAGATGGCGCGTGACCGCCTCGGCGAGGCGGCGCCAGATCGCGAAGTCCATGTCCTTGCTGTCAACCTGCGCCACCTGCTCGCTCTCGGTGACGAGGTCGTCGCCGACGGAGGGCAGCGAGGCCAGTAGGCGGCCGACCGGCAGCACCGCCGAGGTGTAGGCGACGTGCTCGTCGGGCGACGCGGCGCGTCCGGCGATCGTGCCGCCGGTGCCGAGAACGACGATGGTCGTGGGGGCGCTTTGCATTTTGCGGAAAACTGGATGAAAATACAGGACTGGTTATTTATTCAGCTACCGCTCAAGCATTCGGCTCGGCCGAGGAAAGGCTCGTGTGCAGGAATCGCCCAAGCTCACCGACCGTCAGCAGCAGATCCTCGATCTCGTCCAGAGCGCGATCGAGCGCACCGGCGCGCCGCCGACCCGGGCCGAGATCGCCAACGAACTCGGCTTCAAGTCGGCCAACGCCGCCGAGGAGCACCTGCAGGCCCTGGCGCGAAAGGGCGTGATCGAACTGGTCGGCGGTACGTCGCGCGGGATTCGTCTCCAGTCTGACACATTGCGGGCGCTCAACCAGGCGCGCGGGCGCCAGTTCAGCCTGCCGCTGCCGAGCCTGGCGCAACTGTCGCTGCCGCTCGTCGGCCGGGTCGCTGCCGGCAGCCCGATCCTGGCACAGGAGCACATCGACCGCACCTTCCTGATGGAAGCGAGCATGTTCTCGCGCCGCCCCGACTACCTGCTCAAGGTGCGCGGCATGAGCATGAAGGACGCCGGCATCATGGACGGCGACCTGCTCGCCGTGCAGAAGGCGAAGGAGGCCAAGAACGGCCAGATCGTCGTCGCCCGCCTCGGCGAGGACGTCACCGTCAAGCGTTTCAAGAAGACCCGCCACGGCGTCGAGCTGATGCCCGAGAACGACGAGTTCAAGACCATCGTCGTCGGCCCCGGCGACGAGTTCACGATCGAAGGCCTGGCGGTCGGCCTGATCCGCAACAACATGCTCATGTGACGCTGCAGGAGCGGACGATGGTGATCAAGACGCCCAAGGCAAGAACCGCGGCCGAATGCGAGCGGCTCGAGCAGCTGCCCAACATCGGCCCTTCGCTCGCCGCCGACCTGCGCCGGATCGGCATCGAGCGGCCAGTCGACCTGAAGGACCAGGACGCGTTCTCGCTCTACCGCCGGCTTTGCGAGGCGACCGGCCAGCGCCAGGATCCGTGCGTGCTCGACACCTTCATGGCCGCCACCGACTTCATGCGCGGCGCCGCGGCGGCGCCATGGTGGAACTACACGGCCACGCGCAAGGCGACCTTCGGCCCGGTCTGAGCGGCGCGCACCTCCAAGGCGCGAGAACTGGCCGCCTGCGGGCGCCTTTTTCCACGCTCGGGCTGCGGCCGCGGTGCGAACAATCGGCAGGCCGGCTCTTGCCGGCGGATTCGTCGTCGCCGCGCATGCCGTTGCCCTTTTTCCCCCGTTGGCTCGCCGCGAGCGGCTGGCGCGCTTCCAGCAGCGAGCTGGTGTCGTCATTCGGCCGGCGGGGTCGCAGCCGGGCGCTCGCCGCGGCGCGGCTCGAATTCGCCGAGGCGCTGTTCGATGTCCGCACTGGGGGCGCTGCCGAGGCACTCGACCGGATCGCCGTGACACGGTCGCTGCACGAGCTCTGGCACCTGCGCGAGGAAGTGTTCAGCCGGATCGCCTGCCACCACGACCAGGCCGAGGCCGAGCGCCGCCTGGTCGCCCTCGACCGTCACTTTCCGCGCCGCACGCGCGTCACCGCGTTCATGGCCGGTGCCGCTGCCGACAGCGCCGCCGTCCCCGGGCCATAGGCCTTCGCCTCAGCTCGCGGTCGTTCCCGCAGGCGGCGTGCTGCCGAGATAGTCGGTCTTGCCGAGCTCGACGCCGTTGTGGCGCAGCAGCGCGTACGTCGTCGTGACGTGGAAGTAGAAGTTCGGCATGGCGAAGTGCTTGAGGTAAGTCTCGCCCGTCATCGTCAGCGCGCCCGCACGGCGCGGCACCGAGATCTCCCTGACATCGCTGCCGCTGAGCTTGTCCGCCGGTACCGACTGGACGTAGTCGATCGTCTTCATGACCCGCTGGCGCAACTCGCCCAGCGTCTTCTCGTCGTCGGCGAACGCCGGTCCCTCGACACCGGCGAGGCGGGCGACGCAGAACTTCGCGGCGTCGCAGGCGATCTGGATCTGCTGCGGAAACGGCAGCATGTCGGGTGCCAGGCGCGCGGCGAGAAACACCGAGGGTTCGAACTTCTTCGCCGCCGCGTGCGCTTCGGCCTGGTCGAGCCAGGTGACGAGATTGCCGAGCATCCGGACGAAAATCGGCACACTTGCCGAGTGCATGGTGAGAGCCATCGTGGGTCCTTGCGAGTGAGGGCTGGATCGTAGCCGTCCGCCAATCGCCGTGCACAATCGACCACCGAAGCCGCGGCTCGCGCCGCGGCACTGCCTCTCGCCCGTGAACATCATCATCCTCGACGACTACCAGGATGCCGTGCGCAAGCTGAAGTGCGCCAGCATCCTCGAGCACCTCAACACCAAGGTCTTCACCAACACCGTCAAGGGACTGGGCCAGCTTTCGGTCAGGGTCCGCGATGCCGACGTGCTGGTGCTGATCAGGGAGCGCAGCCAGTTCCCGCGCCAGTTGCTCGAAAAGCTGCCCAAGCTGAAGCTGATTTCGCAGACCGGCCGGGTTGGCTCGCACATCGACGTCGAGGCCTGCACGCGGCTCGGCATCGCGGTCGCCGAAGGCGTCGGCTCGCCGGTGGCTCCGGCCGAACTGACCTGGGCGCTGATCATGGCGTCGATGCGCCGCCTGCCGCACTACATCAGCACGCTCAAGCACGGCGCCTGGCAGCAGTCGGGGCTGAAGTCGCTGTCGATGCCGCCCAACTTCGGCATCGGCATGGTGCTGCGGGGCAAGACGCTCGGCATCTGGGGCTTCGGCAAGATCGGCCAGCTGGTCGCCGGCTATGGCAAGGCATTCGGCATGCGCGTCCTCGTCTGGGGGCGCGAGGCGAGCCGGGAGCGTGCTGTCGCCGAGGGCTACGAAGCCGCCGCGAGCGTCGAGGAGTTGTTCGAAAGCGCAGACGTGCTGTCGCTCCACCTGCGCCTGAACGACGAGACGCGCGGCATTGTCAAGCTCGACGCGCTGTCGCGCATGAAGCCGACGGCGCTCGTCGTCAACACCTCGCGCGCCGAGCTGATCGAGGAAGGCGCGCTCGTATCCGCGCTCAATCGTGGCCGCCCCGGCATGGCCGCGGTCGATGTTTTCGAGGTCGAGCCGATCCTGCAGGGCCACCTGCTGCTGCGCCTCGAGAACGCGGTCTGCACGCCGCACATCGGCTACGTCGAGCAGGACAGCTACGAGCTCTACTTCCGCGCCGCGTTCGAGAACGTCGTCAACTTCGTCGAAGGCCGGCCGACGAACATCGTCAACCCCGAGGCGCTCAAGGTGCGCCATTGAATGCGGCCCTGCCGGGCACGCCGCCCGGTTCGATTCCGGCCTCAGGTTCGATGCTCGCGGCGCGACGCCTGACGCAAGTGCGTTGGTCGCTCCTGTTCGGCAACTTCGCGATCGGCTGCGGCGTGATGGTCGTCGTCGGCACGCTCAACGACATCTCGCGCTCGCTCGACGTCTCGGTCTCGGTGGCCGGTCAGCTCGTCGCCGCGGCCGCGATCGTCATGTGCGTCGGCGCGCCCTTCCTCGCGATCTGGGTCGGCGGCTTCGACCGGCGCAAGCTCCTCGCCGCGTCGCTCGCGTGGTACGCGCTCGGCCACGCGCTCTCCGCGCTCATGCCGAGCTACTTCGCGCTGCTGCCGGCGCGTGCCCTGACCGTTCTCGGCGCGGCTGTGTTCACACCGCAGGCGGCCGCGGCGATCGGCGCGATGACCGCGCCCCAGCATCGCGGCGGCGCGATCACGTTCATCTTCCTCGGCTGGTCACTCGCCTCGGTGATCGGCATTCCGGTGTCGGCGTGGCTGGGCGACACCTTCGGCTGGCGCAGCGCATTTCTCGCGGTCGCGGCGCTCAGCGCCGTCGGCGCGGTCTGGGTCTTCGCCGCCGTGCCAGCCAAGGTGCGGCCAGCGGTACTCTCGATGGCCGCCTGGCGCGACGCGCTCGGCGACCGCGCGCTGATGGCGATGGTCTTCGTCACCGCGCTCTCCTGCGCCGGCCAGTTCGCGCTGTTCTCGTACTTTGCGCCCTACTTCAAAAACGTCATCGGCGCGAGCACCGGCGAGGTGACCGCTCTGTTCGTCTTCTTCGGGGTCTTCGGCGTGGTCGGCAACGGGATCGGCTCGCGCTACGTCGACCGGACCGGCGCCGATCGGGCGATCCTCTTCGCGCTCGTGCTGGTGGCGCTCACCCTCTTCGTCTGGCCGTGGGCCACGACCCTGACCCGGCTGGTGATCGTCATGGTGCCGTGGGCGCTGGCGTTCTTCGCCACCGTGTCGCTCCAGCAGGCACGCCTCGGCGCGGCCGCACCGCTGCTCGCGCCGGCGCTGCTCGCGCTCAACACGTCGGCGGTCTATCTCGGTCAGGCCGGGGGCGCTGCCAGCGGCGGCTGGCTGATCGCGCATCCCGGCTACGGCGCGCTCAGCTGGGTCGGCTTGGCTTGGATGGTCGCGGCAATCGCGCTCAGCGTCTGGGCCGGCCGGGCAAACCAGCGCACGACGCGATGAGCGACGAGCCGAGCGCCGCGGCGGCGGCGAGCCCGGGCGAGCGCGACGATCACGCCCGCGCGCAACCGGCATCGCCCGGCGACCTTTTCTTCACCTTCAACCGGCTCGCGCTGCAGGGATTCGGCGGCGTCCTCGCCATCGCCCAGCGCGAGCTGGTCGAGCGCAAAGGCTGGCTGACACGCCAGCAGTTCGTCGAGATGCTGGCGCTGAGCCAGGTCCTTCCCGGACCGAACGTCGTCAACCTCGCGCTCATGTTCGGCGACCGCTTCTTCGGCCTGCCCGGCGCCCTCGCCGCGCTCGGCGGAATGCTCGTCGTGCCGTTGGCGATCGTCATCGCCCTGACCTACGCCTACGGCGAGTTCTCGCACCTGCCGGTCGTCGCCGGCGCGCTGCGCGGCATGGGCGCGATCGCCGCCGGGCTGGTCATGGCCACCGCGTTCAAGCTGATGCCGGCGCTCGCCAGCAGCCGCCTCGGCCGACCGATCGCCGGCGGGTTCGCGATCATCACCTTCGTGACCATCGCCTGGCTGCGCTGGCCGTTGGTCTGGGTCATCGCCGGCTTCGGCTCGCTCGCGGTCGCAATCGCCTACCTCCGGACACCATGACGCCGCTCGCCCATGCCGCGCTCTCGAATGCCGACCTGCTCGGCCTGTTCGCGCACTTCCTGGTGCTGAGCCTGCTCGCAGTCGGCGGCGCGATCACGACCGCGCCCGACATGCATCGCTACATCGTCGCCGAGCACCACTGGATCAGCGATGCCCAGTTCAGCGCCTCGGTCGCGATCGCTCAGGCGGCACCGGGGCCGAACGTCCTGTTCGTCGCCGTCCTCGGCTGGAACGTCGCCGGACCGCTCGGCGCGCTCGCGACCATGAGCGGCACGCTCATGCCATCGACGGCGCTCACCCTGGTGGCGACCCGCTGGGGCGCGCGACGCAGCGAAACGCGCGGTGTGCGCGCGTTCACGACCGGCCTGACGCCGCTGACCATCGGCCTCCTGGTCGCTACCGGCTGGCTGTTGGCGCGGCCCTACGTCGGCAACGACCTGCGCGCGTTCGGTGCGATCGGCCTGATCGTCGTGTCGATCGTCGTCATGCTGCGGACGCGAATCAGCCCGATGTGGCTGGTCGGCCTGGGTGCCGTCGTCGGTGCGCTCGGCTGGGTCTAGGGTCGTGCGCGACCGGGCTTGGGTCTACCTGCAAGAACTTGCCCGTAGAAGTCGGTTCACTCAATCACGCTTGTCGCCTGCAGCAACACACTTCGCGGAAAGACCACTCCAAGTGCGCGAGCGGTTCGAAGGTTGATGACGAAGTCGTACACATTGGGCTGCTCGACGGGAATGTCCGCCGGATTCGCGCCACGCAGAATCCGATTGACGAGTTCACCAGTGCGTCGGAACAAGTCAGGAACGTTCACACCGTACGACATCAATCCTCCGGCATACCCCTGTCCGGATTGCACGATCATCGGCAGCCGATACTGAATGGCGAGCGCGGCGAGCCGATCGCGGAGTTCAAAAGTTGATGGCGTGCCAGCAAAGTCCATGACGCCACCCGCACCAGCTTTGGCAAACGCTTGAAACCCCGCGTCGATGTCGCCTGGCTTGGTCAGCTCAAACTGCACCAGCACCAGGCCGAGGCGGTGCCCACCTTCCTCCAGATACTCGACCCTGTAGCGATCACGATTGCCGACCAAGACACCGACCACTCTCAGGTCGGGGACGGCCTCTTTGAGCAGCGACAGTCCCTTCATCCCAAGCTCAGGGCCGCCGCCGCTGAAGCCGGTAATGTTGCGACCGGGTTGGGAGAGCGATTTGATGAGGCCGTACCCGACCGGATCGATTCCCACCGCAAACACAATCGGCACTGTCGCTGTGGATCCGGCGGCCGCAATGGCCATGGTGTCGAAAGGTGCGACGAAGACGTCAGGTCGCAGTGCCAACAACTCGGCTGTCAGCGGCGCGATGCGCGCGCCGTCGCCATGCGTAAATCTCCTCTCCAGGACGAGGTTTCCATGTTCGACCCAGCCAAGTTCACTCAGCCTCGATCGAAACAGATCGGCATTCGATGGCCCATCTGAAATCCCGAGGAGCGCGACACGGCGGATGACGTTTTGTCCCTTCGCGACGGTGAGCCAGGCGCCGAGCCAGGTGGCAGCCGACGCTCCGAGCAGCGATCGACGATTCGTCAATTTCTCACCTCCACGACGAGAGCCCAGGCGCAGCGTTGAAGACGCTACCGAGTACCGAAGATGCGATCGCCGGCGTCGCCGAGGCCAGGAATGATGTAGCCGTTGTGGTCGAGGTGGCTGTCGATCGCTGCCGTCCAGCAGCGGACGTCGGGATGGGCTGCGTTCAGCGCGGCGATGCCTTCGGGCGCGGCGACCAGCACCAGGGCGCGGATGTCGGTCGCGCCACGCGACTTCAGGAGCGCGATCGCCGAGTTCATCGAGCCACCGGTGGCGAGCATCGGATCGAGGACGATCGCGGTCCGCGCGTGCAGGCTGCCGGCGAGACGGTCGACGTACGGCTCGGGCAACAACGTCGCGTGGTTGCGGGCGATGCCGACAACGCTGACCTTGGCGTTCGGGATCGTATCGAGGACGCCTTCGAGCATGCCGAGGCCGGCGCGCAGGATCGGAACCACCGTTACCTTCTTGCCGCTGATGCGCTCCACATCGACCAGGCCCGCCCAGCCGGACGCGGTCGCGGGCTCGAGCGGGAAATCGGCGGTCGCCTCGTACGTCAGAAGCCGGCCGAGCTCGGCCGTGATCTCGCGAAAGCTCTTGGTCGACAGCTCGGCTTCGCGCAGCAGGCCGATCTTGTGCCGGACCAGCGGATGAGTAAGCTCGATGACCGGCATCGTCGATCGCCTCAGGCGCGCTGCCCGGCGCGCTCCAGAGCTACGCGGGCCAGGCGCTGGCGTGCCGCTTCGTACAGGCAAACGCCGCTTGCCACCGAGACGTTGAGGCTCTCGACCGCGCCGAGCATCGGCAGGTGGACCAGCTCGTCGCAAGTGCGCGCGGTCAGCTGGCGCAGGCCACTGCCCTCGGCGCCGAAGACGAGCGCGAGCGGACCGCTCAGGTCGAGCTCGTAGATCGAGCGCGGCGCGTCCTCGGCGGTGCCGACGACGCGGATGTCGCGCTCCTTCAGCTCGCCGAGCGTTCGCGCCAGGTTCGTGACCATGAAGTACGGCACCGTTTCGGCCGCGCCGCTCGCGACCTTGGCGACGGTCGCGTTGACACCGACCGCGTGGTCCTTGGGCGCGATCACGGCGTGCGCGCCGGCGCCGTCGGCGACGCGCAAGCAGGCGCCGAGATTGTGCGGATCCGTGACACCGTCGAGCACCAGCACCAGCGCCGGCGCGCCGGTGGCGTCGACCGCGTCGAGCGTGTCGTCGAGCGAATGGCTGCGCGCGATCGCCTCGACGCGGGCGACGACGCCCTGATGGCGATGCGTTCCGGCGAGGCCTTGCAGGCGCCCGTCGTCGCTTTCGACCAGCTTCACGCCGGCAGCCTCGGCGCGCGCAATCAGCTGGCGCATCCGCTGGTCGCGCCGGCTCGCGTCGACGTGCAGTTCGACCACCGAACGCGGCGCCGTCTTCAGGCGAACGCCGACGGCGTGGAAGCCGAACAGGAGCTGGCGCGTCATCGGCCGATCTTAGCGACCAGCCAGAGCAGTCCGATGAAGACCGGCTGGTGCACCATGTAGAAGGTCAGGCTCCAGCGGCCGAGCACGGCGAGCGGCCGCGCCGCGCGCGGCAGCGGGCCGCTGATCACCGTGGCGCGATGGACGAGCAGCCAAGTTGCCGCCGCCGCGCCCCACCAGACGATGCCGAGCCAGGGAAAGACCGGCGCGTAGTCCTCGGTCACGGGCAGGTGTGTCACCAGGCCGACGCCGTTGGTCCAGCGACTGTCGAAGAACGGATGCGAGATCAGCCGCGGAAGCAGGATCGCGACCAGCCCGAGTGGCCAGCGCCAGGCGCCCCACGACGCCGTGAAGCGGACGATGATCAGGATCACGGCGATGCCATGGAGGACGCCGAAGCTGATGAAGCTGTTCGGGAACATCAGCCACGAGCCGAGCGAGACCAGGACCGCGCAGCCCGCGATCTGCGCCCAGCGCCGCCAGAAGCGCGCGAGCGGCTGCTGCTGCGCCGAGGCCACGGCTTGGCCGGCGCCGACGCAGAACATGAAGAGCGTGACGATGCAGGCGCGCTGCACGGTCCAGAGCCGATCGCCGTGGAAGTTCTGATGGATGAAGCCGAAGTAGTTGAGATCGAAACAGAAGTGGAACGCCGCCATCCAGACGATCGCCAGGCCGCGCAGTGCGTCGAGGCGATCGAAGCGTTGGCGCTCGGCCACGGCCTCCGAGGTCGTCGTGACGGCGCTGGCAACCGCCACCATCATGCAGCTTCGCCGGACCAGCGCGCGGCCTCCGGCGCGCAGCGCGTCTTGCCGCTCCAGCGCGCCCCTTCGGTCAAGACCCCGGGCCAGCGGCGCACCAACGGCCACGCGGCGCGCGCCAGGGCCGGCCGCATCGCGACGTGGGCAAAGACCGCGGCGACACGCAGCCGGCGCGCGAAGCGGCGGCGCCAGAGGGCTTCGTAGCTGGCGATGACGCGTTGCTGCGCCAGCACCGCGGTCGCTCGGTCGACGAGGTCGGAACGAAGCGGTCCGATCAACGCCGCGAGAACGAACGCCGACTGCAGCGCCATGCTGATGCCTTCACCGACGATCGGATGCGCCTCGCCGGCCGCGTTGCCGACGCGAAAGATGCCGTCACCCTGGCCGAGGCGCACACCCGGCCGCAGCGGGCCGCTCGCGAGCCACGGTCCCTCTCGCTCAGCGCTGGACAGCGCATCGCGAACGCCGGCGCATTCGCGCCGCAGCATCGCCTCGACGACATCGCCGGCACGCGCACCCGGCTGCCGGCCGCGCAACGTTTGCAACCGATCGCTGCGCACACAGCAGGCGAGCGTCGTCAATTCGTCGTCCGCGACGACCATGCCGCCGTAGCCGCCGGCGAACGCCAGTACCGGCAGCAGGTCGGTGGCAATCGCGGCGCCGCGAAAGTTGGCCTTGAAGGCGAACAGGTCGTTCGCCGCGCGCGTCTCGCGCCGTTCGGCGCGCTCGCTGGGCAGCGGCTCCCACGAGCCGTGCGCGGCGACGATCAGGCGCGCGTCGAGCTCGCGGTCGGCGCCGGCGAGCGGGCGCACACGCAAGCGAAACGCGCCAGCGCTGCCGTCGATCGTTCGCAGCGCGCACGGCTGCAGGCGCGTCGCGCCGGCCACCTCAGCCGCGTCGGCGAGCAAGGTGTCGAGCTGCTCGCGGCCGAGCGCGCGACCCCAGCGTCGCGCCGACCCTTCGCCGCCCGGCAGCGCGGCGACGATCGTGTCGTCGCCGCGAACCAAGGCGACGCGGCGCAGCTCGGCGCCCGCGCGGCGCTCGAATTCGGCGCCGATGCCGAGGGCATCCAGCAAGGCGAGGTTGCTCGCCGCGACGCACTCGCCGCAGACCTTGCGCCGTGGAAACGCCTGGCGCTCGATCAGCGCCACCGACCAGCCGGCACGGGCGAGCAGGAGCGCGGTCGCGGCACCGGCCGGGCCGGCGCCGACGACCGCCGCGTCGAACGATGCCGTCATGACAAAGTGCCGCGACGCGCGGCGCAGAAGCAATGCGTGAACAGGCCGTCGTCGTATTCGTCGATCCGCCACGTGCCGGCGTCGCCGGGCCAAGCCGCGGCGAGCTCGTTGCCGACAAAGCCGGCGCGAACGCTCAGCACGCCGTCGTTGCGCGTCACGGCATTGGCGCCGAGAAAGAAGATCAGGTGGCTGGCGCCGAGCGCAAAGCGGCTGCGCCGCGGCTCGCATGCGGCAAGCGCGTCGGCGCGACGGGCGCAGCCGGCGAGCAGTCGACCGAGCGCGGCACCTTCGAAGTGATGCAGGAAGAGATTGACGACGACGACGTCCCAGCGCTCGCCGTCGACGTCGTCGGCCCAGTCGAGAACGTCGGCGGCGACCGGGCGAGCGCGCCATCCGGCATTGGCGTAGGCGGCGACGGTGGCGGCATCGACGATCGGCTGGCGATCGAGCAGGTCGATCGTCGCCGCTGGCCAGCGATCGCCGCGATGGCGCGCCACGTCGAGCATCAGCTGGCCATCGCCGCAGCCGAGCTCGACGATGCGCAGCGGCCGCGCCCTGCTCTCACTTGTGACGCGGTCGAGCGCGCGCGCGAGGATCCGGCGCGCGCCCATGAAGGCGTTGACGCGGCGCAGGTCCCGGCGCGAGCGCTGCGCCACCGGGTCGTCGGGCGCGAGATGGTCGAGCGTTTCGGGTTCGAGGACGCGCGGCAGCATGAGCGACGCCGAAGCCATGTCGATTCAGTCGTCGACGCGCAGCAGCGCGCCATGGCAGCTGAAGCCGGCGCCGAACGACGACAGCCACCACCAGCCAGCCGGCGCGTCGTCGGCGAGCGCGGCTTCGAGGACGAAGTAGACGAACGCGCTCGACAGGTTGCCGTACTCGCGCAGCATCGCCGCGCTGTAGCGCAAGGCGTCGTGGTCGAGCTCGAAGCGGCGCTCGACGGCGAGCAGCACGTCGCGACCGCCTGCGTGCATGATCCAGGCGGCGATGTCGTCGCTCGTCAGGCGCGCGCGGCCGAGCACAGTGGCGAGGACGCGCTGCGCGTAGTCGGCCGCGAGCGTCGGCACCTCGCGCGTGAGGATGTTGCGCAGCATGCCGTCCTTCTGCTCGAACATCAGCGCCTTTCGCTGCTTCGGCTCGATCAGCGAGGCGCCGTCCTTCCATTCGATCCGCCGGCCGTCCGCACGTGGCGCGCGCGAGAGCACGGCGGCGCCGGCGCCATCGCCGAACAGGCAAGCACTGATGAGCACGCCGGGATCGTTGTCGAGGTACATCGCGGCGCTGCTCACCTCGACACAGATTGAGAGCACATGCTCGGCACCCAAGGCGATCAACGCGCGCCCGAGCTGCAGGTTGGGCAGCGCCGCGGCGCAGCCCTGGCCGACGAGGTCGAATGCCTGCACCTCGGCGCGTAGGCCGAGCCGCTCGACGACGTAGCCCGACAACCCCGGGCAGAGATAGCCGGTGCAGGTGCTGACGACGACGGCGTCGATCTCGCCCGGCGTCAGTCGCGCCGACGAGAGCGCGCGCCCCGCGGCATCTGCGGCGAGCGCCGGCGCATGGGCGAGGAAGCGCCGGTCGAGCGTGTCGGGATCGATCGCGAAGACCTCGTCGAGTGAATCGAGCGCGAGGCGGCGCGCCTCGATGCCGTTGTCGCGCTGCAGAACGGTTCGCGCGACCAGGTGGGAGCGCGTGTCGAGACGCGCGAACCAGTCGGATCGCTCGAAGGCGGCAAGGCACTCGGCCTTGGTGTAGCGCGCTGAAGGGGTGGCGGTGCCGATGCCGCAGAGATACATGCCGGGAGTCGCTCGAGGAACGTGGGCCGCAGTATCGCGGCAATTCGCTGGCACGCCGCAACGTGGGAAATTGCCGAGCGCCGTCGGCCGCGGCGCCGAATAGCATGAGCTCGCCAAACCGCGAGCAGACCTTTCCATGGCGTCGAATCAATTCAGCCGCCGTCGCCTCCTTGCTGCCGCGGCGGCGAGCGCGCTACCCGGGGCCGCGTTCGCCCAGGCCAGCGGCTATCCGAACCGGCCGATCAAACTCATCCTTCCCGCCGGCGCGGGCGGCGGCACCGACGTGCTGGCGCGTACCGGCGCCGAGGCGGCGAAGAATCACCTGCCGCAGTCGATCACGGTCATCAACCGGCCCGACGCGTCGGGGATGATCACGGTGAGATGATCGACACCAAGCCCGACGGCTACAAACTGGCGATCGTCTTCGCCGAGATCGTCATCATCCCGCACCTCGGCCTGAGCAAGCTGTCGTACGAGGACTTCACGCCGATCGCACGCTCAACGCCGACCCCGCGGCGACAACGGTGCAAGCCGGCGCGCCCTGGAACACGATCGAGGTGCTTCTCGCCACCCGCAAGGCCAAGCCAGGCGAGCTGAAAATGGGCAACTCGGGCAACGGCTCGATCTGGCACCTCGCGCAAGCCGCGCTCGAAGACAAGGTCGGCGTGAAATACAACCCCATTCCCTTCGGCGGCGCCGCGCCGGCCGTGCTGTCGCTCCTCGGCGAGGTCGCTGCCTGAGCGCTTCGGCAAGAGGCGCTGGCGCCTCTCAGTCGAGACGTCGGCGCGCGCTCTCGAAGATGCGTAGCCACGCGCTCGGCTCGCTGCGCGAGCCGGGCGACCAGCTCATCTGGACGTTGCGAAATACCCGCTCGGGATGCGGCATGAGCGCGGTGTAGCGGCCGTCGCCAGTCGTCACAGCGGTCAAGCCGCCCAGGCTTCCGTTCGGATTCGCCGGATAGGCCTCGGTCGCGTGGCCATGGTTGTCGACGAAGCGCATCGCCGCATGGACCCGCGCCGCGTCGCCCCGCTGCGAGAAGTCGGCGAAGCCCTCGCCATGCGCGACCGCGATCGGCAGCCGGCTGCCAGCCAGGTCGCTGAAGAAGATCGACGGCGACGCCAGCACCTCGACCATGCTGAGGCGGGCCTCGAACTGCTGGCTGCGGTTCTTCGTGAAGCGCGGCCACGCCTCTGCGCCCGGAATCATTCCGGCGAGCGCGGCCAGCATCTGGCAGCCGTTGCAGACGCCGAGGGCGAACACGTCGGGCCGCGCGAAGAAGCTCGCGAACTGGTCGGCGAGCTGCGGATTGAACAGAATCGAGCGCGCCCAGCCCTCGCCGGCGCCCAGCGTGTCGCCGTAGCTAAAGCCGCCGCAGGCGACGAAGCCCTGGAACATGTCGAGACTCGCCCGGCCCGCCTGCAGGTCGGTCATGTGGACGTCGTAGGTGTCGAAGCCGGCACGGTCCATCGCGTAGCTCAGCTCGACGTGGCTGTTGACGCCCTGCTCGCGCAGTACCGCGACCTTCGGCCGCGCGCCAACGAGCACGGGTGCGCCTGCGAGCGCGGCGTCGACGAGGTGGACGTGCAGCCCCGGGTCTTCGTCGCGACCCGCCGCGTTGTGCTCAGCGTCGGCTGACTGCGGATCGTCGCGCAGCCGGGCGATGCGCCAGCTGACCTCGTCCCACGCCTGATGAAGCTCCCTCAACGGCGCGGTGAAGACGACCTTGGCGTCGCGCCAGACCTCGACCACCGCGCGCGCCTGGGTCTTGCCGATGACGTGGCTGTAGCGGCTCAGTCCGGCCGCGCGCAGAACTTGAATCGCCTCGTCGCGGCGCGCCGTCGGCACCTGGATCACGGCGCCGAGCTCCTCGTTGAAGAGAGCGCGCAGGGTCAGCTCGTCGCGCCGCGCGCTCACCTGCGTCGCCCAGTTCTTCGAGTCGCCGTATTCGGCGCGGCTGTCACCGATGCCGTCGCTCTCGGTGACGAGGAGATCGACGTTGAGGGTGACGCCGAGGTGGCCGGCGAAGGCCATCTCGCAGACCGTCGCCCAGAGGCCGCCGTCGCTGCGGTCGTGGTACGCGAGGACGATGCCGGCGGCGCGCAGGCGGTTGATCGCGTCGACGAGCGAACGCAGTCGGGCCGGATCATCGAGGTCGGGCACCTCGCTGCCGAACTGGCCCCGCACCTGCGCCAGCATCGATCCCCCCATCCGCATGCGACCCGCGCCCAGGTCGATCAGGATCAGGGTCGAATCGCCCGGCGTGAGCTGCGGCGTCGATGTCGGGCGGACGTCGGCGAGAGTCGCGAAGGCGCTGACGACGAGGCTCACCGGCGCCGTTACCTGCTTGGCCGTGCCGCTCTCGGGATCGCGCCAGCGGGTGAGCATCGACAGCGAATCCTTGCCGACTGGAACGCTGATGCCGAGCGCCGGACAGAGCTCCATGGCGACGGCGCGAACGGTGTCGTAGAGCGCCGCGTCGTCGCCTGGCGCCGCCGGGTCGTCGCTGCACGCCGCCATCCAGTTGCAGCTGAGCTTGACGCGATCGAGTTCGATCGGCGCGGCGAGCAGGTTGGTGATCGCCTCGCCCACAGCCATGCGCCCCGACGCCGGCGCGTCGAGGACCGCCAGGGGCGTGCGCTCGCCCATCGCCATCGCCTCGCCGGCAAAGCCCGAGAAGTCGGCGAGCGTGACGGCGCAATCGGCGACCGGCACCTGCCACGGCCCGACCATCGGATCGCGGCTCGACAGGCCGCCGACGGTGCGATCGCCGATGGTGATCAGGAAGCGCTTGCTGGCGACAGTTGGATGGCGCAGTACATCGAACGCGACCCGCGCCAGATCGACGCCAGTGAGGTCGAGCGCGGCCGAGTCGACGACGCGGCGCCGAACCTCGCGCTGCATCTTCGGCGGCTTGCCGAGAAGCACGTCGAGCGGCATGGCGATGACTTCGGCGCCGACTTCATCGGCGTCGCGCGGCGCCTCGGGCTCGATCGCGCCGACGACGAGATCGCGCGCCTCGGTCGCGATGCCGACGACCGCGTACGGGCAGCGCTCGCGCACGCATATCGCGTCGAACAGCGGCAGCGCTTCCCGGGCCACGGCCATGACGTAGCGCTCCTGGCTCTCGTTGCACCAGATCTCCTTGGGCGCGAGGCCGCTCTCCTCAACCGGCACCCGGCGCAGGTCGAAGCGCGCGCCGCGACTGGCGCCGTCGATCAGCTCCGGAAAGGCGTTCGAGATGCCGCCCGCGCCGACGTCGTGGATCGCCAGGATCGGGTTCGAATCGCCGAGCGCGGCGCAGTGGTTGATGACCTCCTGCGCGCGCCGCTGGATCTCGGGATTGCCGCGCTGGACCGAGTCGAAGTCGAGCTCGGCGCTGTTGGCGCCGGCACTCATCGAGCTCGCCGCGCCGCCGCCCATGCCGATCCGCATTCCCGGGCCGCCGAGCTGGATCAGGAGCGTTCCGGGCGGGAACTCGATCTTGGTCGTCTGCGTCGCCGCGATCGCACCGAGGCCGCCGGCGATCATGATTGGCTTGTGATAGCCGCGGCGCTCGCTCGCGACCGTCGGCTCGCCCGTGCCGCCTGGCACGGTCTGCTCATACACGCGAAAGTAGCCGAGCAGGTTGGGCCGGCCGAACTCGTTGTTGAAGGCTGCGCCGCCGAGCGGGCCGTCGATCATGATCTGCAGCGCGCTGGCGATGTGACCGGGCTTGCCGTAGCGATTCTTCTCCCACGGCTCGTCGGTTCCGGGCAGGTGCAGGTTGGAGACTGAAAAGCCGGTCAGCCCCGCCTTCGGCCGCGAGCCGCGGCCGGTCGCGCCTTCGTCCCGGATCTCGCCGCCGGCGCCGGTCGAGGCGCCCGGGAAGGGCGCGATCGCGGTCGGATGGTTGTGCGTCTCGACCTTCATGAGCACGTGCGTCAGCTCGCGCCGGCCGCTGTAGCGCGGTGCGTTGGTATAGCCCTCTGGCAGCCAGCGCTCGGCCTCGCCGCCCGCCATCACCGAGGCGTTGTCGCTGTAGGCGACGATGGTGTGCTGCGGCGCGAGCGCGTGCGTGTGGCGGATCATCTCGAACATCGAGCGTGCCTGCGCTTCGCCGTCGATCGTGAAGCGGGCGTTGAAGATCTTGTGCCGGCAGTGCTCGCTGTTGGCCTGCGCGAACATCATCAGCTCGACGTCGCTCGGGTTGCGGCCGAGGCCGCGGAAGGCGTCGAGCAGGTAGTCGATCTCGTCGTCGGAGAGGGCGAGACCGAACTCGCGGTTGGCCGCGACGAGCGCGGCGCGGCCACCGCCCCGAATGTCGATCGCCACGCCCGGCCGCGCCGGCTGCTCGTCGAACAAATGCTTCGCATCGGCCGGGTCGAACAGCACCGATTCGGTCATGCGGTCGTGCAACAGCAGCGCGACAACGGCGCGCTCGCCCGGAGTGAGCGGCGCGGCGCGGCCGAGTAGCGGACTGTGCACGCTCAGGGCGTATTGGGTGACGCGCTCGATCCGGTGCACGACCAGGCCGCAGTTGCGCGCGATGTCGGTCGCCTTCGACGCCCACGGCGATATCGTTCCGAGACGCGGCGCGACGACGATGGTCTCAGCGCCAGCCAGCGCCGTCGCCGGCTCGCCGTAGCGCAGCAGCGATTCAAGCCGGTCGTTCTCCGCGCGTGTCAGGGCGCTGTCGCTCCAGACCCAGTGGACGTGGCGCGCCGCGACGCGCTCAATCCGCTCGACCGCGTCGCGCAGCCGGGCGAGCAGCGACTCGGCGCGGAACCCGGGCAACGCGTTGCCGCCTTCGAAGCGGGCGAGGTGCTTGGGCTCGGTCGTCACTGAGGGCGCTCGGCGAGGTCGGGAAGCGGGTCGCATTCGGCCTTGCGGCAACGGGGCGACCTCGGTGGAAACCCGGGATTCTAGGGCCCCGATGCGATAATTCGGGGATGACGATATCGATCAAGAACGAGTCCGAGATCGCCGGCATGCGCGTCGCCGGCCGGCTCGCGTCCGAGGTGCTGGACATGCTCACGCCGCACGTCAAGCCGGGCGTCACGACCGATGCGCTCGACAAGCTCGCACACGACTACATCGTCAACGAGCAAGACGCGATTCCGGCGCCGCTGAACTACGCGCCGCCCGGCTACACGCCGTACCCGAAGTCGATCTGCACCTCGATCAACCACCAGGTCTGCCACGGCATCCCGAACGACCGGCCGCTCAAGAGCGGCGACATCGTCAACATCGACGTCACCGTCATCAAGGACGGCTGGCACGGCGACACCAGCCGGATGTTCATCGTCGGCGAAGGCTCGATCGCTGCGAAGCGGCTGATCCAGATCACCTACGACGCGATGTGGAAGGGGATCGCCAAGGTCAAGCCCGGCGTTCGCCTCGGTGACATCGGCAGCGCGATCCAGATCTTCACCGAAGGCAACGGCTTTTCGGTGGTGCGCGAGTTCTGCGGCCACGGCATCGGCGCCCGCTTCCACGAAGACCCGCAGGTGCTCCACTACGGCCGGCCGGGAACGCTGGACGAGCTCAAGCCCGGCATGACGTTCACGATCGAGCCGATGATCAACGCCGGCAAGCGCGAGATTCGCGAGGCTGGCGACGGCTGGACCATCGTCACCCGCGACCGGTCGCTCTCGGCGCAGTGGGAGCACACGGTGCTCGTCACCGACACCGGCTACGAGGTGATGACGCTCTCGGCCGGATCGCCGCCGCCGCCGGCGTTCGTGACCGCGTAGCGGGCCGGACCGTGAACAGCAGCGATCCGCAGGCGGTGGCGGCCGCTCCGGACGCTCTCGATCCGGCGCCGGCGCCCGCGCTCTCGGCAATCGTCGCGCGCCCGGCCGGTGTCGCGCGGGCGCGCTTTCGCGACGCCAAGGCGGCACGCCTCGAGCAATTCCTGGCGACGCGGCCGACCGCGCGCGCCGCGTTGCGCCTGCTGCGCAGCCTGTCGAACGACGTCGACGCGACCCTGCGCGATCTCTGGGGCGACGCGGGCATGCCGGTCGACACCGCCCTGGTCGCGGTCGGCGGCTACGGCCGGGGCGAGCTTTTCCCCTACTCCGACGTCGACGTGCTGGTGCTGCTTCCTTCGGGCGGTCTCGCCGCCGACCACGACGCGCGCGACTCGGCGATCGAACGCTTCATCGGCGCCTGCTGGGACTCGGGCCTCGAGATCGGCTCGAGCGTTCGCTCGGTCGACGAGTGCGTGACGATGGCGCTCGCCGACGTCACGGTGCAGACGGCGATGCTCGAATCGCGCTACCTGTGCGGCGCGCGCAAAGTGTTCAAGACGTTCGAGCATGCGATCGCCGCGGCGATGGACCCGAAGGCGTTCCTGCGGGCCAAGACGCTCGAGATGCGCCAGCGCCACCAGAAGTACGAGAACACGCCCTACTCGCTCGAGCCGAACTGCAAGGAAAGCCCGGGCGGCCTGCGCGATCTGCAGACCGTGATCTGGGTCGCGCGCGCCGCCGGCTTCGGCCGTACCTGGCAGGAGCTCGCCGCGCACGGCCTGATCACGCCGTTCGAGGTGCGCCAGCTGCAGAGGAACGGCGGCATGCTCAAGCTGATCCGCGCCCGGCTGCACGCGATCGCCGGACGGCGCGAGGACCGCCTGGTGTTCGACCTGCAGACCGCCGTCGCCGAGAGCTTCGGCTACCGCTCGCTGGGCGGCCAGCGCGCCTCCGAGCGGCTGATGCGGCGCTACTACTGGGCGGCCAAGGCCGTGACCCAGCTGAACCAGATCCTGATGCTCAACATAGAGGAGCGCGTCGCCGGTCTGCAGGACGCGCCGATGCGGCCGATCTCGAAGAAATTCCTCGAGCGCAGCGGCATGCTCGAGGTCGCAAGTGACGACCTCTACGAGCGCGACCCGCACGCGATACTCGAAACCTTCCTCGTCTACCAGCAAACTGTCGGGCCGAAGGGCCTCTCGGCGCGGACGTTGCGTGCGCTTTACAACGCGCGCCACCTGATGGACGCGAAGTTCCGGCGCGACCCGGTCAACCATGCGACCTTCATGAAGATCCTGAAGGCCAGCGGCGGCCAGACGCACGCCTTTCGCCTGATGAACGAGACCAGCGTTCTCGGCCGCTACCTTTGGGTCTTTCGCCGCATCGTCGGCCAGATGCAGCACGACCTGTTCCACGTCTACACGGTCGACCAGCACATCCTGATGGTGCTCCGAAACGTGCGCCGGTTCCTGATTCCCGAGCACGCCCACGAGTACCCGTTCTGTTCACAGCTCGCCTCGACGTTCGAGCGGCCCTGGGTGCTCTACGTCGCCGCCCTCTTCCACGACATCGCCAAGGGCCGCGGCGGCGACCACTCCGAGCTCGGCACGCTCGAGGCCAGGCGCTTCTGCCGCGACCACGGCATCACCGGTGCCGACGCGACGCTGATCGAGTTCCTGGTTGCCGAGCACCTGACGATGTCGCGCATTGCCCAGAAGGAAGATCTCTCCGACCCCGACGTGATCGCCGATTTCGCCGCCGCCGTCGGCAGTGAGCGGCGTCTCACTGCGCTCTACCTGCTGACGGTCGCCGACGTGCGTGGCACCAGCCCGAAGGTCTGGAACGCGTGGAAGGGCAAGCTGCTCGAGGACCTGTACCGGCTGACGTTGCGCGCGCTCGGCGGCGCGCGCCCGAACCTCGACACCGAGATCGAGGCGACCAAGCTCGAGGCGCGCCTGCTGCTCAACCTGGCGATGCTCCCGGGAACGGTCGAGGTGCCGCTCTGGCGCACCCTTGAGCTCAGCTATTTCGCGCGCCACGAGGCGGGCGAGATCGCCTGGCACACGCGCTCGCTACTCGACAAGGTCGATTCGCCCAAGCCGGTCGTTCGCGCCCGCGTCAGCCCGATCGGCGTCGGATTGCAGGTGCTGGTCTACGCGCCCGACCAGCAAGACCTGTTTGCCCGCACCTGCGGCTACTTCGACAGCGCCGGCTTCAACATCCTCGACGCCAAGGTACACACGACGAGGACCGGCTACGCGCTCGACACCTTCCTCGTCATCAGCCCGCACCTCGAGCCCCACTATCGCGACCTGATCTCCTACGTCGAGAACAAGCTGGCGCTGGCCCTCGAGGCGACCGGGCCGCTGCCCGAGCCGAGCCGCGGCCGGATCTCACGCCGGGTGCGCTCATTCCCGGTCACGCCGCGAGTCACGCTGCGCCCCGACGAGCGCGCGCAACGCTGGCTGCTCGCAGTGTCGGCGAGTGACCGCTCGGGCCTGCTGTACGCGATCTCGCGCGTGCTCGCGCACCACAACATCAACCTGCAGCTGGCCAAGATCACGACCCTGGGTGAGCGCGTCGAGGACACGTTCCTGATCGACGGCAGCGCGCTGCAGCAGAACAAGCTGCAGCTGCAGATCGAGAGCGAGATGCTCGACGCGATCAGCTCATGAGGGCGGACGCGCCGAGACGACGAGCGACGTGTCGCTGACCGTCGTCAGCGCCAGCGAGGCGCTCGCCGACCTCGGCCGCTTCGACGCCATCGTCGACGCGCGCTCCGAGAGCGAGTTCGCCGAAGACCGGTTGCCCGGGGCAGTCAACTGGCCCTCGCTTGACGATGCCGAGCGAGTCGCGATCGGCACGCTCTACAAGCAGGTCTCGCCGTTCGCGGCACGCAAGCGCGGCGCGGTGCTGGTCGCGCGCAACGTCGCCGCCCACGTCGAGCGCCACCTGCTCGATACGGCACACGGCTGGACGCCCCTGGTCTACTGCTGGCGCGGCGGCAAGCGCAGCGGCGCGCTCGCCACGGTGCTCGACCAGATCGGCTTTCGCGTCCACATTCTTGAAGGCGGCTACCGCGAATACCGGCGCGCCGTCGTCGCCCAGCTCGAAATCTGGCCAGCGCGCTTCTCCTGGCGCGTCGTTTGCGGGCCGACGGGATCGGGCAAGAGCCGGCTGCTCGCCGAACTGGCGCAGCAAGGCACGCAGGTGCTCGATCTCGAGACGCTCGCCAACCATCGCGGCTCGGTCCTCGGCCTGGTGCCCGGCAACCGCCAGCCGTCGCAGAAGGAGTTCGACAGCCGCATCTGGGACTCCCTGCGGCGCTTCGATCCGGCGCAGCCTGTGTTCGTCGAGAGCGAGAGCAAGAAGGTCGGGGACCTGCGTGTGCCGGAAGCGCTGATCCGGGAGATGCGCGCAAGCCGCTGCCTTTGGCTCGAGCTGCCGCTTGCGCGGCGCGTTGCCCTGTTGATCGAGGACTACGACTTCTTCGTTCGCGACTGCGATGCGTTCTGTGCCCGGCTCGATGCGCTGCGCGTCCTGCGCGGCAACGAGGTCGTCGCCGCGTGGCAGGAGGCCGCCCGCGAGGGTCGCACCGCGGAGGTGGTCGAGGCGTTGCTCGTGACGCACTACGACCCGATCTATCTCGAATCGATGCGGCGCAATTTCCCGGCGTTGGCGGCGCCAGGCCGGCTTTCGCTCTCCTGGGACGGCAGTACCGAGGCGCTCGCGGCGGCGGCGCTCCGCGCCGCGGCCACGCCCTGACCTCAGGCCGCCGGCTTGCGGCGCCTCGCGACGAAGCCGACGACGCCGAGACCGGCGAGCATCAGCGCAAAAGTCTCGGGCTCGGGCACGGCGGTGGTGACGCCGATCGCGCCGGTCTTGCCGAAGCTTTGGTATCGGCGGTCCAGACGACGTCGGCCGCGAAATAGGCCGATCCGAGGCTGCGGCGGCGGTGCTCAGCACCAGGAAATCGGCGATGTTGGCGTTGGCGACCGTGAACGTCAGCGGATCGTTGTATCTGCCGCCCGAATTGCCGTTGCTGCAGCCGGTCGCGCAGGCGATGCCGAACTGGAAGGGTTCCGAACGGCGGGTTGACCACCGAAGTCGACGTCTTGCTGAAGGTCTGCGCGCCGGCGTCGGTGATCGTGCCGATGTCGGCCAGCGCGACACCGCTGCCGTTGAACGAGAACACGAAGTGGTTCCCGGTCGTGACGAAGTTGAACTCGGGATTGAGGAAGACCTCGAACTTGACGTCGGCGCCAAGCTGGCTCAGCGACACCTTGCCGTAGAGGTTGGTCCACCGAAGGCGGCGACATCCGTCGCGCCGAAGAAATAGTCGACGGCCGCAGCGGGCAGTGCGATCGCGCTGAGGCTGAGCGCGGCAGCAGCGGACAGAAGCGAGGAACGTAACTTCATGGGAGACCTGTAGGTTGAACGACGCAGGTTCTCTGCGAGTGCGCGGAGTATCCGCAGGGCGCACGTCGCGCTGTCCCCCGTGATCCGGGATGATCCGCGACGAAGGTAAATGCGAACGCGCGCAGCACGAACCAGTTCACGCTGCCGGCGGCCGCTCGGACCTACCCCGTGTTCACGGGGTGGCGCGGCCGAGCCCGGCTCAACCCATGTGCAGGCCGCCGTTGACCGAGAAATCGGCGCCGGTCGCGAAGCCCGATTCATCGGACGCGACCCACGACACCATCGAGGCGATGTCCTGCGGCGTGCCGAGGCGCTTGACCGGGATGCCGGAGACGATCTTGTCGAGCACCTCCTGGCGGATCGCCTTGACCATGTCGGTGGCGATGTAGCCCGGGCTCACGGTGTTGACGGTGACGCCCTTGCTCGCCACCTCCTGCGCCAGCGCCATCGTGAAGCCGTGCATGCCGGCCTTCGCCGCAGAGTAGTTGGTCTGGCCGAACTGGCCCTTCTCGCCATTCACGGACGAGATGTTGATGATCCGGCCCCAGCCGCGCTCGACCATGTCGTCGATCACCTGCTTGGTGACATTGAACAGGCTGGTCAGGTTGGTCTCGATCACCGCGTCCCAGTCGACGCGCGTCATCTTCCTGAACATGCCGTCGCGCGTGATGCCTGCATTGTTGACCAGCACATCGACCGGGCCGTGTTCGGCGCGCACCTTCCGGAACGCGGTGACCGTCGAGTCCCAGTCGCCGACGTTGCCGACCGAGCAGTCGAAGGTGAAGCCGAGCGCCGCCTGCTCACCCAGCCACTTGGCGTGATCGCGGCTCGGGCCGCAGCCGGCGATGACCGTGAAGCCGTCCTTGTGCAGGCGCTGGCAAAGCGACGTGCCGATTCCGCCCATGCCTCCGGTGACGTAGGCGATCTTCTTCTTGCTGGTCATCGTCGCGGGGCCTTCATCGCTCGACGCACAGTGCAACGCCCATGCCACCGCCGATGCAGAGCGATGCGATCCCCTTCTTGGCGTTGCGCTTGCCCATTTCGTGCAGCAACGTCACCAGGATGCGGCATCCCGACGCACCGATCGGGTGGCCGATCGCGATCGCGCCGCCGTTGACGTTGACCTTGCTCGTGTCCCAGCCCATCTCGTTGTTGACCGCGCATGCCTGGGCCGCGAAGGCCTCGTTGATCTCGAGCAGATCCAGGTCCTGCGGCTTCCAGCCGGCGCGGTCGAGCGCCTTCTTCGACGCCGGCACCGGACCCATGCCCATGATCGACGGATCAAGGGCGACGGTGGCGTAACTGGCGATCCGGGCGAGCGGCGTCAGGCCGAGCTGCTGGGCACGCTTCGCGGTCATCACGACGACCGCGGCGGCGCCGTCGTTCAAGCCGGAGGCGTTGCCCGCGGTCACCGTGCCGGCCTTGTCGAACGCGGGGCGGAGGCCAGCGAGCGCCTCGGCGCTGGTCTTGCGGTTGATGAACTCGTCGCTCGCGAAGACGATCGGATCGCCCTTCTTCTGCGGGATCGAGAACGGCACGATCTCGTCCTTGAAGCGGCCGCCTTCCTGCGCCGCCGCCGCCTTCTGCTGCGAGCCAAGCGCCAGCGCATCCTGCTTCTCGCGGCTGACGTCATACTTCTTGGCGACGTTCTCGGCCGTCGTTCCCATGTGGTACTTGTTGTAGACGTCCCAGAGGCCGTCGGTGATCATGGTGTCGACCAGCTTCCAGTCGCCCATCCGCTGACCGTCGCGCGAGCCCGGCAGCGCGTGCGGCGCCAGGCTCATGCTCTCCTGGCCGCCGGCGATGCCGATCTCGTAATCGCCGTCGCGGATCGCCTGCGCTGCGAGCATCACCGCCTTCAGGCCCGAGCCGCAGACGGCGTTGATGGTCAGCGCGGGAACGCTTTGCGGCAGGCCGCCCTTGATCACCGCCTGGCGCGCCGGGTTCTGGCCCGACGCCGCAGTCAGCACCTGACCGAGGATGACCTCGCCGACCTGGTCGCCGGTCAGCTTGGCGCGCTCGAGCAGGTTGGCGATGACCGCGGCACCGAGCTCGGGCGCGGGGATCTTGGCGAGCGAGCCGCCGAATTTGCCGACTGCGGTGCGGGCCGCGGCGACGATGACGATGTCGGTGGTCATGGAAGTCTCCTGTCGATGACGATCGGCGACCTGCGCGGAAAGCTCAGGCCTTTTCCTTCACGTAGCGGCCCGGCGCCGGCTCGATCGCCTTCCAGCGCGCGTTGCCCGGCTTCTTCGGCGCGCCGACCTGCTTGCCGCCGAACGGCGCCAGCCAGGCCGACCAGTCGGTCCACCAGCTTCCCGGATGCTCGACTGCACTGTCGAGCCAGGCATCGGCGGACTCGGGCAGCGACGCCGTCTTGCCGATCCAGTGGCTGCGTTTTTTCTTCAGCGGCGGATTGATCACGCCGGCGATATGTCCGGAAGCGCCGAGAACGAAACGGCGCTTGCCCTCGAGGATCTCGGTGCTGCGGTAGGCGCCGTGCCAGGGGACGATGTGGTCCTCGCGCGATGCGTAGAGGTAGCTCGGGATGCCGATGCTGCCGAAGTCGAGCGGCTCGCCGCAGACCGTGACCTTGCCTGGCTCGCGCAGGTTGTTCTCGAGATAGGTGTTGCGCAGGTACCAGCAGTACATGGGCCCGGGCAGGTTGGTGCCGTCGCTGTTCCAGTACAGCAGGTCGAACGGCGGCGGCGTCTCGCCCTTCAGGTAGTTACCGACGACGTAGTTCCAGACCAGCTCGTTCGGGCGCAGGAAGCTGAAGGTCGTCGCCAGCTCCTGACCCTTGAGCAGGCTGCCGCCACCCGCGCTCTGAACCCCGATCGTCTGCTCGCGCATGCGCACGCCGGTCTCGTCGACGAAGATGTCGAGGATGCCGGTGTCGCTGAAGTCGAGGAACGTCGTCAGCAGCGTCATGCTCGCCGCCGGCCGCTCGTCGCGCGCCGCGAGCACGGCGAGCGCGGTCGAGAGGATCGTGCCGCCGATGCAGAAGCCGAGCGTGTTGATCTGCTTCTGACCGGTGATCTCCTGCACAACCTCGATGGCGCGCAGCACGGCGTGCTCGATGTAGTCGTCCCAGCTCCGCTGCGCGATTTCGTCGCCGGCGTTCTTCCAGCTCATCACGAAGACGCGGTGGCCTTCGGCGACGGTGTAGCGGATGAGCGAGTTCTCGGGCTGCAGGTCGAGGATGTAGTACTTGTTGATGCAGGGCGGCACGAATAGCATCGGCCGCTCGTAGACCTTTGCAGTCAGCGGCGCGTATTCGAGCAGCTGGAAGAACTCGTTCTCGAACACCACCGAGCCGGCAGTCGTGGCGACATTGCGGCCGACCTCGAAGGCGCTCTCGTCGGTCTGCGAGAGGTGGCCGCGCTGGGCATCGTTCCAGAGCTGGGTCAGGCCGTGCATCAGGCTCTCGCCCCGGGTCTCGATCGCCTTCTTCTGTGCTTCGGGGTTGAGCGCGAGGTAGTTGCTCGGCGCTGCGGCGTCGATCCACTGCAGCACGGCGAAGCGGATCCGCGCCCTGGTCTTGGCATCGCCCTCGACGCTCTTCGCCAGATGCAGCAGCGTGCGCGCGTTGAGCAGATAGAGCTCAGCCAGAAATGCCGCCGACGGGTTCGCGCTCCAGTCGGCGCCGGCGAAGCGTCGGTCGCTGAGCGTTGGCGGCGCGGCCGCCAGGACCCGGTTCCAGATCGCTCCGGCCTCCTCGACGTAGTCGCGCTGGGCCGCCGCGAGCGCGTCGGCCGGCAGGCCGAGTCCGGCGAGCGAATGCCAGACCTCGCCCAGATCGGGCGCAAGCGTCGTCTGAATGCCGCGCGCGCGGCTCGCTTCACCTGCGGACCCGCTCAGCGCCTTCGGTGCCTGCGTCGCTGCCTTCGCTTTTGCCATCGCTGCATTATCGTGATCCGCATCGGCGAGGGCTCCGGGACAACCATGTAGTCGCGTGGTATCAGGTCGGGGGGTCGATCCAGATCGTCGCGGCCATCCTGCCGGTCACGCCGGCGCCACGGTAGGAGAAGAAGCGCGATCGTTCGCTGACCGTGCACCAGGCGCCGCCCGTGATGCGACGCACGCCGGCGCCGGCGAGCCGGTCGCGTGCCAGGCCAGGTAGATCGGCGAGCCATTTGCCACCGCCGCGCGCGACGAACCGTGGCTGCCCTTGGCCAGCAGCACCGGGGTCGGCGCCGAATGCGACGAGAACGTCGGCCCCGACCTCGAACCGGCTCGGGCCGATGCAGGCGCCGAGCCACGCCACGAGCTCTTCCGGCGCGCAGCCTCCGGCCGCGCTCACCGCCGCGACCGCGGCCTCGACGACGCCAGCGGACAAGCCCCGCCAGCCGGCGTGGGCGGCGCCGACCGCGCGCGCGTCAGGCGCGGCGAGCAGCACCGGCAGACAGTCGGCGGCCTGGACCACGCAGGCGACCCCCGGCCCGGTGGCGACGCATGCGTCCGCTTCGTGTACCGGCGCGCCCGCGGCGGCATCGGCGGCGCCGACGTGGACCACGCGCGCACCGTGCACCTGGCGCAGGAACACCGGCACCGCGCCGATCGTCGCGGCGAGACGGCGCCGATTGGCAGCGACCGCGCCGGCGTCGTCGCCGACGGCAGTGCCGACGTTCATCGACGCGTAAGGTCCGCTGCTGAGACCTCCGGCACGCGTCGTCATCAGGGCGCCGACGCCGGCGATGCGCCAGTCGCGGCTCGAGCCAGTCCACCGGGATGCTCACGTCGCGTCGGGACAGGCCGACGGCTGGGTCGAAGCGAAGGCCGGCTCGGCCATGCAGGCGTCGAAGATGCGCATCACGGTCGGCACGTGATCGAGCCGGCAATCCATGCGCTGGGCGTTGAAGATCTGCGGCACGAGGACGCAGTCCGCCAGCCCGGGCGTGTCGCCGTGGCAAAAGCGTCCGCTGGCTGGGTCATCGGCGAGTTGGCGCTCGACCACCTCGAGGCCGGTCTCGACCCAGTGCCGATACCAGCTGTTCTTGGCCTCGTCGGCAACGCCCATCTCGCGCTGCAGGTAGCGCAGCACGCGCAGGTTGTCGAGCGGATGGATCTCGCAGGCGATGTCGAGCGCGAGCGCACGCACGCGCGCGCGGCCGAGCGCGTCTTTCGGCAGCAGCGGCGGCTCGGGGTGGGTCTCGTCGAGGTACTCGATGATCGCGATCGACTGCGTCAGCGTCGCAGCGGCGCATCGCCGCTCGTCATCCAGCGTCAGCGCCGGAACGAGCTGCGCCGGCACGAGATCGCGATAGCCTGGCGCGAGCTGCTCGTTCTTGACCAGGTGCACCGGCACGTATTCGTACGCCAGGCCTTTCAGCGCCAGGGCGATTCGAACCCGGTACGACGCCGACGAGCGAAAGTAGCTGTAGAGGCGCACGCCGTCGCTCCGACCCGGTCGTCTAGACCAGCTCGACCTGCAGGCTGCCGACGCCGGCCACCTCGCCCTTCAGCACGTCGCCGCGCCCGACCGCAGCGACGCCCTCGGGCGTTCCGCTGAAGATCAGGTCGCCGGGCTGAAGTGCCCAGGCCGCGGACAGGTGCTCGATGACCTCGGCGATGCTCCAGATCAGCTTGCCGATCGTGCTCTGCTGGCGCGGCGTGCCGTTGACCGTGAGGCTGATCGCGCGTCTCGGCCTCGATGCGGCACTCCGCGGCGCGGCGGATCGGCCCGATCGGCGCCGAGAAGTCGAAGCTCTTGCCGATGTCCCAAGGCCGGCCGAGCTTCTTGGCCTCGCCCTGCAGGTCGCGCCGTGTCATGTCGAGGCCGACGGCGTAGCCCCAGACGTGGCCCATCGCGTCGGCGGCGGCGATGCCCTTGCCGCCCTTGCCGATCGCGACGACGAGCTCGACCTCGTGGTGCAGGTCCTTGGTCAGCGTCGGATACGGCATCCGGCCCGTCCTCGCCCTCGGCGACCGGCAACACCGCGTCGGCCGGCTTCATGAAGAAGAACGGCGGCTCGCGGCCGGTGAAGCCCATCTCCTTCGCGTGCTCGACGTAATTGCGGCCGACGCAGTAGATGCGATGGACCGGAAACGTCGCTCCGGCGGTTCCGGCGACCGGAACGCTGACGGACGACGGGCGGCGTGATGACGTGGCTCATGGACGGGAGTTCCTGTGCAGGCGAGCGGCACCGGCCGACGCGGCCGGCGGCGCCGATGATGCCACGCCCACCCTACACTCGTGCCATGTTCGCGCCGCGCAGCATCAAGCATTGCCGCGCCTGCGGCGGCGAGTCCGCTACCAGACGCCGGCCGACGACAACCGCGATCGCGCCACCTGCACCGTCTGCGCGACGATCCACTACGAGAACCCGCTCAACGTCGTCGGCACGCTGCCGGTCTGGCAGGACAAGGTGCTGCTGTGCCGGCGCGCCATCGAGCCGCGCCACGGCTTTGGACGCTGCCGGCGGGCTTCATGGAGCTCGGCGAGACCACCGCGCAGGGCGCGCTCCGCGAGACCGCCGAGGAGGCCGGCGCGAACGTCGAGCTCGAGGGCCTGTACTCGCTGATCAACGTCGTCCGCGTCGGCCAGGTGCACCTGTTCTATCGCGCGCGCATGCTCGACGCCGACTTCGTCCCGGGGCCGGAATCGCTCGAGGCGCGCCTCTTCAGCGAAGCCGAGGTCCCGTGGGCCGAGATCGCCTTTCGAACGACGAAGATGACGCTCGAGTTCTACTTCGCCGACCGGCGCGCCGGCCGCTTCGACCTGCACCTCGCCGACGTCACCTGATCGCTAGGGCGAGGTCGGGACGAGCAGGGACGCGAGCAGCGGATCGGCAGCGGCGGCGGCAAGGCCCATTCGCGCCGCTGCGACGACGAGCTGACAGGCGATCGGATCGCACGAAGCAACAGCGCCGGAGCCGCGAACGATGTGCTCGCTCGCCGCCACGGCCACGGCTGGCGCAAACCGGCGTGGCACGGCCCACGATAAAGGGCCAGCGCAGACTCCACGCATTCGCGATCGCGGCGCTGTCGAGCGCACCGGCTTCGCCTTCGGCGAGGCAGTCGTGCAACGTCTGGACATCGCTCCACACAGATTGCTCGCTGAGACGGATGCGCCGGTCGCTGACCGATACCGCCGCATCGCCGCCGAGCAGGCGGCGCAGTCTCGCCGTCGTGATGTCGAGCGCCTTGTGCCGACCCTCCCGGCCATCGCCGGGCCAGCGCCGCCGCGACCATCGAGCGGCACCGGCTCGTTGCCGCTGCCGGCGAGGAATCGCAACAGCTCGAGCGGCTTGCTCGCGGCCTTGCGTGGGTCGCCGGAAGCATCGCGCAGAGGCCCTGACTCGGTAGTCACCTGCAAGGCACCGAGACTGCGCACCTTCACCTGCACGGCCACTCCTGCGGTGCGCCCGGCGGCGCCGGCAAACCGCGGGTGCGGATCGACGCGCGTATCCAGTCGGTCTCGATGCCGCTGGCGAGCGCGCGAGCGAACAATCGCGCCACATGCTCCGGGAGCAGCGGCAGCACGCCGGCCATTCGAGTTCGCGCAGGCGACGCAGACGTCGCCAGCTCGTCCGTGCACTCGGCGTTCCACTGACCGCGCCGGTCGGCAGCCGAAAACGTCGCCAGATCGCCCAGACAGCGCAGGCGGGCGCCGAGGTAGCGCGGCATCGCCGTCTCGTTGATTGCGTTGAAGCAGGCCAGCGCCTCGTCGACTGCGCCGGCGCCGAGCAAGGCATACGCCTCGTTGACGCGCTAGGTCACCTGGTAGCCGGGCCACACGTCCGCGACCTGAAGGTGGCCGACGGCGCGGCGCGCGTGGCCGATGGCGGCGTGAAAGTCACCGCCGTGCAGTGCCAGCCGGCAGCGCCCGTCGTCCCGGTCGGCGAGCCAGAGCGGCGTGCGGGCCGGGTCGCCGTGCGCGACCGCGCCATTCGCGAGCGCCATCGCCCGACCGGATCGCGCGACGACTCGATCAGGCGCGCGCCTGCAAGGCCGCGGTCGCGCCAAGGTCGTACAGCCCGTTCGCAGCGGCCAGCGTTTGCGCCAGCTCGAGCCGCGCCGCGGCGTCGTCGAGCCGTCCGAACGAGACGAGATGCCAGGCGCTGGCGATGGCCCAATGTCCGCGCCGACGGCGCAGCGGCGCAGTCCGACTCGGCCCCGCCGAGCTGCGCCAGCAAGGCAGCGAAGTCGGCGTCGCGGCCATTGCGCTGCAGAGCCGCCGAGCGCAGCGCCGAGCGCGAGCGCGACGTCGGCGGGCGCCGCCGAAGATGTTCCATCAGGATGGCAACGTTGGCGTGCGGCCACGACGGCAGGACGCCGTAGTCGTTGGCGATGGCTGCACCAGCCAGGCGAGCAATCCCTCCTCGGAGCTGGCAGCAGCGGCCGGCCCATTGCGTCGAGAACGGTGAGCATGCGCGAGGCGTGGCGATACCCTGCAGCGCGCAGATGCTCGACCACAGTCAGGCCGGCACAGGACGCGGCCAGCAATGGATCGCCACGGCGGCTGCACGGCCAAAGCCGCGACCGCATCGATCACGCCGGGTTCCTCGCGACCGACCGCGCCGCGCAGCGCGGCGAACCGGCGCGTCCACTGGCTGTCAGCGAGCGCATCGCCCGTGCGGTCGGGTCGACGCTGTGGGCTATCCGTGGGTGGTCGAGGACGCGCACGACCACATCATCCGCTTTATCCGCGTCACCCGGAGGCGCGATGAGGGGTTGTCGCGCCCGGCTCGTTCCGGCGACGCCCGCATCGATGTCTCCCGAAGGAGCACGCCAACAGTCCAATCCGTCTCTCTTTTCACCTCGGCGATGGCGACATCATCGCCCGTCCTGCCGGCGGCCGCGGC
>CAVXZM010000020.1:0-433637 GCA_963766315.1 uncultured beta proteobacterium | reverse complement strand
CAGAGCCGGCTCGAACTGCGCCGAAAGCTTCTGCGCCACGCGCGCGCGGCCGAACCGACGACGGCGACGACGATGCGCGCTCGGCCGTCGCCGGCGACGAGGTCGAGACGTTGCTCGACTGGCTCGAGGCGAATCGCTTCCTGTCCGACGATCGCTTCGTTCAGTCGCGTGTCCATGCGCGCGCCAGGCCCGCTTCGGCCACCTGCGCATCAAAAGCGAGCTGGCGCAGCATGCGCTCGCCTTGCCGGGAGAGCTGGCGCGCGATCTCGACGAGTCCGAATGGGCGCGCGCGATGGCGGTTCGGGCGCGGCGCTTTGCCGCCGCGCCGCGCGACGCCGCCGAGCGCGCCAGCCAGTCGCGCTTCCTGCTCGGGCGCGGCTTTTCGCCGAGCTCGTCGCAGCGCCTGATGCGCGAGTTGCGTCGCTCCGGGAGCGAAGCCGGCGCGAGCGCGCCGCACGAGCCTGCCTGAGCCGCGTTTTCGGGCGCGCAGCGCGGCCCTCGCCGACCGATTCTTTGCGGCCGCCAGGCTCGGCCGGGGCGAAGTCGCGTGCTACATTGCCAGGCGATTTCCCGGGCGTGCGCCGGGCTGACGCACTCTACTTTCCGGCACCGCAGCGCCGACCCGCGATGAAGATTCACGAATATCAAGGCAAGGAAATCCTGGCCCAGCTTCGGCGTGCCCGTGCCGCGCGGCTATCCCGGCCTTCACCGTCCAGGAAGCGGTCGAGGCGGCGCAGAAGCTCGGCGGCCCGGTCTGGGTCGTCAAGGCGCAGATCCACGCGGGTGGCCGCGGCAAGGGCGGCGGCGTCAAGCTCGCGCAAGTTCGGACGACGACGTAGCGCAGCTCGCCGGCGAGATCCTCGGCATGCAGCTCAAGACGCACCAGACCGGCCCCGAAGGCCAGAAGGTGCGCCGCCTGCTGATCGAAGAAGGCGCCGACATCAAGAAGGAATACTACGTCGCCGTCGTCACCGACCGCGCCACGCAGAAGGTCGCGATGATGGCCTCGAGCGAAGGCGGCATGGACATCGAGGAAGTCGCGCACGCCACGCCCGAGAAGATCATCACGGTCTTCATCGACCCGCTGAGGGCCTGACGCGACGAGGCCGCGCGACGAGCTCGCCGCCGGCATCGGCATCCCGGCGGAGGCCGCAGGCGCAGGCGATCGACGTCTTCAAGAAGCTCTACGCCTGCTACATGGAGACCGACGCGTCGCTGGCCGAGATCAATCCGCTGATCCTCGACGGCAAGAACGGCAAGCCGATGCGATCAAGGCGCTCGACGCGAAGTTCAACTTCGACTCCAACGCGCTGTTCCGCCACCCCGAGATCGTCGCCTATCGCGACCTCGACGAGGAAGACCCGGCCGAGATCGAGGCGACCAAGTTCGACCTCGCCTACATCCAGCTCGACGGCAACATCGGCTGCCTGGTCAACGGCGCCGGCCTGGCGATGGCGACGATGGACACCATCAAGCTGTTCGGCGGCGAGCCCGCCAACTTCCTCGACGTGGGCGGCGGCGCCACGGCCGAGAAGGTGACCGAGGCCTTCAAGATCATGCTGAAGAACCCGAAGGTCAAGGCGATCCTCGTCAACATCTTCGGCGGCATCATGAGCTGCGACACGATCGCCGAGGGCGTCATCGCCGCCTGCAAGGCGATGAACCTGAGCGTGCCGCTGGTCGTGCGAATGAAGGGCACCAACGAGGAGCTCGGCAAGAAGATGCTCGCCGACTCGGGCCTGCCGATCATCAGCGCCGACACGATGGCCGAGGCCGCGCAGAAGGTCGTGGAGGCCAAGGCTGAAGTGAGCATCCTGATCAACAAGAACACGCAGTGTCATCACGCAGGGCATCACCGGCAAGACCGGCCAGTTCCACACCCGCATGTGCCGCGAGTACGCCAACGGCAAGGACTGCTTCGTCGCCGGCGTCAATCCGAAGAAGGCGGGCGAGGACTTCGAAGGCATCCCGATCTTCGCGACCGTCAAGGAAGCGGCGAAGAACACCGGCGCCACCGTCAGCGTGATCTACGTGCCGCCGGCCGGCGCCGCGGCGGCGATCTGGGAGGCGGTCGAGGCCGAGCTCGATCTGGCGATCTGCATCACCGAGGGCATTCCGGTGCGCGACATGCTCGAGGTCAGCAGCCGGATGCGGCGCGAGCGAGGCCGCGGGCGGCAAGAAGACGCTGCTGCTCGGGCCGAACTGCCCCGGGCTGATCACGCCCGACGAGATCAAGATCGGCATCATGCCCGGCCACATCCATCGCAAGGGCCGCATCGGCGTCGTCAGCCGCTCGGGCACGCTGACCTACGAAGCGGTCGCGCAGCTCACCGAGGTCGGCCTCGGCCAGTCGAGCGCGGTCGGCATCGGCGGCGACCCGATCAACGGCCTGAAGCACATCGACATCATGAAGCTCTTCAACGACGACCCCGGCACCGACGCGGTCATCATGATCGGCGAGATCGGCGGCTCCGACGAGGCCGACGCGGCGCGCTGGTGCAAGGCCAACATGAACAAGCCGATCGTCGGCTTCATCGCCGGCGTCACGGCGCCGCCGGGCAAGCGCATGGGCCACGCCGGCGCGCTGATCTCGGGCGGCGCCGACACGGCCGATGCCAAGCTCGCGGTCATGGAGGAGTGCGGCTTCACGGTCACGCGCAATCCGTCGGAGATGGGCCGCCTGATGAAGGCGCTGGTCTGAGCGGCGAATTGCGACCCCTGCGCAAGCCATGGAAGCACTGACGTCGGGCGCCGTCTGGGGCGCCCTGGGCGCGATCATCGTCGCCAACATCCTGCTTTCCGGTGACAACGCGGTCGTGATCGCGATGGCGGCGCGAGCGCTGCCGGTGCATCAGCAGAGGAAAGCGATCGTCTACGGCAGCGCTGCGGCGATCGTGATGCGGATCGTCCTCACGATCGTCGCCGTCCAGATGCTCCAGGTGCCCTACCTGAAGATCGTCGGCGCCCTTGCGCTGCTCTGGATCGGCACCCAGCTCCTGCTCGACACCGAGGAAGCAGGCGAGGTCAAGGAGCCCGGAACGCTCGCCGCGGCGATCCGGACCATCCTGGTCGCCGACCTCGTGATGAGCATCGACAACGTCATCGCCGTGGCCGCCGCCGCCAGCCGCGCGCCCGACGAATACCGCCTGACGCTGCTCGTCGTCGGCCTGGCGACATCGATCCCGCTGATCATCATCGGCAGCACGCTGCTGATGAAGATCATGGAGCGATTTCCGATCATCATCGTCCTCGGCGCGGCCCTGCTCGGCTGGCTGGCGGGCGAGATGTTCGTCACCGACCCGGCGATCGCCGCCTGGTTCACGGCGAACCTCGCCCACGCGCGTCTTGTCTTCGGCATCGGCGGCGCGATCCTGGTCGTGATCGTCGGCAAATGGCTGCACCATCGCAGCCGGCGCGCCGGGATGGGGGCGACGATGCACAATTCGCCGAATTGAACGATCGCCTCCCGACCCCCGTGCCGATGATGACGCTCGAGTTCCATTGCGCCACGGATACCGGCCGGGCGCGCAACAACAACGAGGACTCCGCGGTGGTCGACGAGGCCACTTCGCTCGTCGTCCTGGCCGACGGCATGGGCGGCTACAACGCCGGCGAAGTGGCGAGCGGGATGTGCACCGCGTTCATCAAGACCGAGCTCGGGCGCTGGCTCGCCGAGGCGTCCGAGTCGGCGACCGACACCGACGTGCGCCGCGCCATGGACATCTGCGTCGACAACGCCAACCGGGCGATCTTCAACGCCGCCAACTCGAACCCGCAGTACGCCGGCATGGGAACGACGCTCGTCGTCGGCGTCTTCCGCGACAACCGGCTGCTGCTCGGCCACGTCGGCGATTCGCGCTGCTATCGGCAACGCGGCGGGCGCCTGGTGCAGATCACGCACGACCATTCGCTGCTGCAGGAGCAGATCGACGCCGGCCTGATCACTGCCGAGCAGGCGGCGTTCTCGGCCAACAAGAACCTGGTCACGCGCGCCGTCGGCGTCGAGGACACGGTGCTGCTCGAGACGCACCTGCACGACGTGATGCCGGGCGACGTCTACGCGCTGTGCTCCGACGGCCTCTCCGACATGATCGACGACGAGACGATCAGCCAGCTGTTGCAGAGTTGCGAATTACTGCCGGAAGCCGCCAGCGCCCTCATCGACGCAGCCAACGAGGCAGGCGGAAAGGATAATATCTCCGTCGTACTCGTGAGGGTGAGGGGCCCGGCGGGTGCCGCGCGGTCGTGGTGGCCGTTTCGCCGCTAACGCCGTGCCGGGGGCTGCCGGCCCCTCGCTTCAGCCGGGCGCCGCGCACTAAAAGATAGAGACTCGAGGTCTGAAGCAATGGGCAAACTGGTCGTATCGCTCGATGGTGTCGTGATCAAGGAAGTCCAGATCACGAAGGACAAGACCACGCTCGGACGGCGCCCGTACAACGACATCGTGATCGACAACCTCGCCGTCAGCGGCGAGCACGCGGTTCTGCAGATGGTCGGCGCCGATGTCTTCATCGAGGACCTCAACAGCACCAACGGCACCTACATCAACGGCAAGGCCGTCAAGAAGCAGCTGCTGGCGCACAACGACACGGTCGAGGTCGGCAAGTACAAGATCAAGTTCATGGTCGACGACGGCACCGACTATGAGAAGACGATGATCATGAAGCCGGGCTCGATGGCGCCCGCCACCGGCCGCGCTTCCGGCTTCGGCGGCCTCGGCGGCGCCGCCGGCAGCATCGGCCCGGCGACGATCCGCGTCATGAACGGCGCCGCCGCGGGGCGCGAGGTGGTGCTGACCAAGGTCGTCACGACCGTCGGCAAGCCCGGCGTCCAGGTCGCGTCGATCACCAAGCGGCCGACCGGCTATGTCCTGGCCCACGTCGAAGGGTCGGCGCGGCCGACCGTCAACAGCGCACCGCTGGTCGGCGAGACGGTGAGCCTCAAGAACGGCGACGTCATCGAGCTGGCGGGCACGCAGATGCAGTTCGTGCAGGCCGCCTGAGCCGACTTGAGGGCAAAAGCCGTGACCAATGTCACGACTTTGCGGGAGGCGAGCTCGAAGCGTCACGTCCACGCCCCAAATGCGGCATCGGCCGCTTGTGCCCGAAGCCGCCTCGGCTGAACATCCCTCACCCTTCTTTCGACTCGAACGTCCGCTGCCGCCGAGCTGCAACGGCGCGCACACTACCGGCAGCTCATGATCGTTCAGGTACTCGGTTGTTCAGGCTCCATCGCCGCGGGCTGCAGGACGACCTCTTTCCTTCTCGACGACGACGTCCTGATCGACGCCGGCACCGGCGTCGGCGACATGCCGCTCGACGCGCTGGCCCGGATCGAGCACATCCTGATCAGCCATTCGCACCTCGACCACATCCTCTCGATCGGCCTGCTCGCCGACAGCGTGATGCGCGAGCGCAAGGCCCGCCCGCCGATCCAGGTGCATGCGCTGCCGGAGACGCTGGCCGCGCTGCGCACCCACATCTTCAACGGCGTCATCTGGCCCGACTTCACGCGCCTGCCGAGTGCCGAGCAGCCGATGATCGCGCTGTCGCCGATCGCCGTCGGCGACGTGCTCGAGCTGAACGGCAAGCGGGTCGAGGTGCTGGACGCCGCGCACACCGTGCCGGCCGTCGGCTATGCGGTCGACGGCGGCACCGCCGGCTGGTGGGTCTATACCGGCGACACCGGGCCAAACCCGGCGCTCTGGGAGCGGCTGGCGCGGATGAAGGTCGCGCACCTGGTCATCGAGACCGCGTTCAGCGACGACGAGCGCCAGCTCGCCCGCATCAGCCGGCACCTCTGCCCGGCGGCGCTCGGCCACGAGCTGCAGCACCTGGCGGGCAGCGTCGATGTCCACATCACCCACATCAAGCCGGGCGAGCGGGCGGCGGTGATGGCCGAGATCGGCAAGCTCGGCTCGCCGCACAAGATCCGCGCCCTCGAGATCGGCGACGTGATGCGGCTCATCGACGAGCCGAAGCGGGCCTACGCCTGAGCCGCGCGGACGGCCCGCCGAGCGGCGGCAGGCGTGACCGAATGCGTCAGCATTGACCCGATCCGAAGGAGGTTCGCCGGATTTGGTGACCGTTTGTGTCACGTGGTCGGGTGGAGTTCACGGTTTCCGGTCACAGCGGCGTGGCATGAGCCCTGCAATGAACAAGGGGTCTTTCCACCCCTACTTCCAATCGGGAGTTCTCCATGAAGCGTTCCATCCAACAGGGTTTCACCCTGATCGAGTTGATGATCGTGGTTGCGATCATCGGCATCCTGGCGGCGGTTGCGCTGCCGGCGTACCAGGACTACACGGTCCGGGCGAAGGTCACGGAAGCTGTCATCGCGATGACGGCGCCGAAGACGCTCGTCAGCGAAGCGTTCCAGAGTGACGGCACTGAACGGCGTCGCTGCCGCTGCGACCACGTACAACGCGCGTCAACGCGACCGAGAAGGCGACCAAGTACGTCGCCGACATGACGATCACCGCCGCCACCGGCGCGATCACCGCGACGACAGCAGGGTGCGTCATCTGGCCTGCCGACCGCGGTCCAAGGCATGACGATCACCATGACGCCGAACGTCAACAAGGTCGCGCTTGCCGGCACCGTCGGTGCCATCGACTGGGCTTGCGGCACGGTGACGCACGCGACCGCCACGGCCAAGGGCCTGACCGCGGCGACGGCTGGCACCCTGCCGGCCAAGTACGCGCCTGCCGAGTGCCGGTAAGCGACGGGATCTCTGTATCCCCGAGAAAAGGCGCTTCGGCGCCTTTTTTCATGGGCGCTCGGCAGCGATTCGCTCAAGGGCTCGCGCGCGGCGATCGCCGCGACGCGACCGCGTGACCAAATGTGTCAGCCCGAGAGCAGCTGAAGGCTGGCTGCCACCAAGCATGGTGACGCCCGGTGTCAGGTCGGGCGGTTGAAAGTCACGATTTCTCGCGGATGTCTCCCGTGGCATGACCCCTGCAATCAACAAGGGGTCTATCCACCCCCACTTCCAATCGGAGTTCTCCATGAAGCGTTCCATCCAACAGGGTTTCACCCTGATCGAGTTGATGATCGTGGTTGCGATCATCGGCATCCTGGCGGCGGTTGCGCTGCCGGCGTACCAGGACTACACGGTCCGGGCGAAGATCACGGAAGCTGTCATCGCGATGACGGCGCCGAAGACGCTCGTCAGCGAAGCGTTCCAGAGTGACGGCACTGACGGCGTCGCTGCCGCTGCGACCACGTACAACGCCGTCAACGCGACCGAGAAGGCGACCAAGTACGTCGCCGACATGCAGATCGACGCCGTTACCGGCGCGATCACCGCGACGACGCAAGGCGCCTCGTCTGGCCTGCCGACGGCGGTCCAGGGCAAGACGATCACCATGACGCCGAACGTCAACAAGGTCGCGATCGCCGGTACCGTTGGTGCCATCGACTGGGCTTGCGCCACGCATCACGCAACGCGACGGCGACGGCCAAGGGCCTGACCGCGCGTCACGCCTGGTACCCTGCCGGCCAAGTACGCGCCGGCCGAGTGCCGCTAATCGGCCTTTCTCCGGAAGGAAAAGGCGCTTCGGCGCCTTTTTCTTCTCCTAGGGAACTTCAGCCCGTCTTCCTGGCCGGAGACGATGGCACCTCATGAATCCCGGCAGAAGCCAAGGCCGGCCCTCTCGCAAAAGGCGACCCGGTACGACCCCCGGATCGATGGCGCCTCGGGTGAAGTGACCTTCAGGACGGCAATGGATCGCCGCGTCGGAATACCGTTGACCGCAGCCCCTGCATTGCGCTGATCCGCCTCGCCCCAGCGAGCCTTCCGCGCCGGTCCTGGCGACCGCTCTCCTCCTACACTTGCGGCCGATGCTGAAGAATTTCGACCTGCGCCGCCGCGCCTGGGCGGGCGGGTGTCACCTCCTGATCTCCGCCGTTGTCGCCGGCCTCGCTGCGGCTCTCGTGTTCGGCCTCTGGTATCCCGGACCGTTCCGCGCGCTGGCAGGCGGGCGGGATCTGTTCCTCCTTGTGACCTCGGTGGATGTCGTCCTCGGGCCGGTCCTCACCTTCGCGGTCTTCAATCGCGCCAAGCCGCGCCGCGAATTGCGCCGCGACCTGGCGATCATCGGCCTGCTGCAGCTCGCGGGGCTGGCGTACGGGCTGAACACGGTCTACGCGGCGCGCCCGGTGGCGATGGTGTTCGAAGTCGATCGCCTCCGCCTCGTCACGGCGGTCGATGTGGCCGTCGAGGAGCTGCCGAAGGCGTTGCCGCAGTACCGCGAGCTGCCCCTCGACCGGCCCCTGGCTGCTCGCCGCGCGCGCGCCCAAGGATGTCGAAGAGCACAACGACGCGCTGTTCAAGGGACTGGCCGGCAGCGACATCAGCAGCCGGCCCGGGTTCTGGCAACCCTACGATGCGTCGACCGCCGCCGTCTTGGCCAAGTCGCGGCCGCTGCGCGATCTGCTCGATCGCTATCCCGACAAGGCCGCGGAGATGCGCGAGTTGCTGCGCGAGATGAAGGTCGACCCGGCGACAGGCCGGTTCCTGCCGGCGCAGGCACGCGGCTACTGGTCTGCCGTGCTCGACAGCGACGGTGCGGTCCGCGGCTACCTGCCGATCGACGGCTTCATCTGACATGGCGCGCGAGGCCGAGCTGCTTTCACCCAGCCCCCGGATCCTGTCGGGCGTTCTTGCGCTCCTCGCGTCGTTCGCGATCGCTCTACCGACGCTGATCGCCTTCAACATCGCGCCGTCGGCGACGTTCTTCAATCAGGCGGCCGCGTTCGTCGGCTGGGGAGGCTTCTTGCTCGCCTTGGCCGGCGCCATGCCGAAGCGAGGCGTGGCCGCATGCGCCGGGCACGCTCGCGATGCTGGCCGCGCTGGCCATCGTCTGTCTGGCGGCGTTGGGCGCGTCGGCATTCGCCCAGGCCCCGTGGTCCCTATCGCTATCGGCGGTGGGAACCGTGCTGAGCGCCATCCTCGCCCTGGTCGTCGGCGCAGCGGCGCAGCGCGACGGTTTCGGAGGACGTGCGTTCCACGCCTTTTGCGTCGCACTGGTCGTCGCTGGAATCGCCAGCAGCCTGATCGGCCTGGTGCAGGTATTCGCCCCCGGCTTGCCCGACGGCGACTGGGTCGCGATCTCGGCGATCCCGGGCCGTGCCACCGGCAATGTGCGCCAGCCAAATCACCTCAGCAGCCTGTTGCTGTGGTCGATCGTCGCGGCCGTCTGGCTCGGCGAAACGAAACCTGTCTATCGAAAGCTCGCCATCGCGCTGGTGCTCGGATTCATCTATGTGATCGTGCTCAGCGCCTCGCGCACCGGCGCGGTGGGAATGCTGACCCTTGCGGCGTGGGGTTGCTTCGATCGCCGCTTGTCGCCGCGCGCTCGCGCCCTGCTCGTGCTCTCGCCGCTGATTTACGGCGCATGCTGGTGGGGAACGACGCTATGGGCCACCCAGAGCCATCATCTCTTCGGCGGCCAGACGCGCTTCGGCGGCAGCGGCGACATCTCCAGCTCGCGCTTTGGCATCTGGTCGAACACGCTGTCGCTGATCGCGATGCATCCATGGCTGGGCGTTGGCTTCGGCGAGTTCAATTTCGCCTGGTCGTTGACGCCGTTTCCCGGCCGGCCGGTGGCGTTCTTCGATCACACCCACAACATCCTGCTCAACTTCCTGGTCGAGCTCGGCATTCCGCTCGCGGTGCTCGTGACGAGCCTGATGTCGTTTGCGCTCTGGCGAGCGCTGCAGAACGCGATTGCAGACGGGAGGCGCCTGCCGGCAGAAGAATCGCCGGACACCATCGGGCAGGGATCACAGGTCTCCATTCAGCGCGCGGCGTTCGTCGTCGTCATCATGGTGGCGGTGCACAGCATGCTTGAGTACCCGCTGTGGTATTCCTACTTTCTGCTGCCTGACGGCCTTTGCGTTCGGCCTCTGTCTGGAGTCGCGCCGGGCGTCGGTCGTCGAGCTCGAGGCGTCGCCTCGCTTGTCGGGCACGAGGCCGCTGGTGCTGGCGTCCATGGCACTGATCCTCGGGGGATCGCTGGCGGTGTGGGACTACATGCAGGTCGCGATCATCTTCGCGCCTCCCGCCGATGCCGGACCTCTGGAGCAGCGCGTCGCCCGAGGCCGCAGAAGCGTTCTATTCGCCCACCATGCCGACTATGCGGCGGCCACGATCGCCGAGCACCCGGGCCAGGTCATGAGCGCGTTCGAGCGTGCGCCGCACTATCTGCTCGACGCCCGCCTGCTCATGGCCTGGGCGAACGCGCTGAACGAGAACGGCGAGGTCGACAAGGCCCGCTATATCGCGGGTCGGCTCAAGGAGTTTCGCAACGAACAGGCCGAGTCGTTTTTCGCCCCATGCAATGGCGCCCCGCCCGAGGCATCCGCCGACTTGCCGTTCCAGTGCCAGTCGCCTGGCAAGACATTCACTTTCTCCGACTTCAAGTAGCGCGCGGGACACACAGCGCCGCTAGCTCGCGCTTGACGTCACGCAAGACGCTCTGCCAATCGCCAAAGCGCGGTTGACGAAAAAGCCGGGCCGAGTCGTACCACGGGCTGTCGCTGCGTTGCAGGAGCCAGCGAAAGTCGGGATTCAACGGCAGCAACACCCACACCGGCTTGCCGAGCGCGCCCGCCAGATGGGCCGCCGAGGTATCGATGCTGATGACAAGGTCGAGGTTGTCGATCAGCGCAGCGGTGTCGGAGAAGTCGGTGAGGTCCTCCGTGTACAGGGCGATCCCGCGGCTCTCGGCGAGAGCCCTGTCGTTGTCGCGCAGCTCGTTCTGGAGGCAGACGAACTGCTGTCGATCCGAGAGGATTCGTGCGAAGTCGGCCAGCGGAATCGATCGGTTGGCGTCGTTCCTGTGCGTTTTGCTTCCGGACCACACCAGGCCGACACGAACTGCCTTGCCGGGCCCGAGCTTGCGCCGCCATGCCTCCACTTTCGCGAGGTGCGACTCGGAGCGGCCGAGATAGCGGCCCGGTGTTGGGATCGTGCTCATGGTCGTGCCGCAGGCGAGCGGCAGACTCAGCAGGGGAGACTGAAAGTCGTACCTCGGCAGCTGTTCGCCGTGGGCAAATACCTGGGCCACGCCATTAAGGTCGATCATCAGCTTCTTCAGCGCCGGCTGTACTTCGAGCAGGACACGCGCGCGGCGTGCCGCAAGGGGCTCGGCATAGCGGCAGAACTGAATCGTGTCGCCCAGCCCCTGCTCGGCGTGCAGCAGAATGGTCTTGCCGCGCAGCGATTCCTTTCCCAGCCAGCGCGGTGCGTCGAATTGGCGATAGCCGGCGATGCTCTGGCTGTTTCGCCACTGCCGGCTTTCCCAGCGCCACTCGTATTGCGCCCAGCCCCGCGCGAAATCTCCCAGCAGGAGCCGACACATCCCGGCGTTCACGTGCGCTTCCGCAAAGATCGGCTTCAATTCCAGCGCCCGGGCGAAGCTCGCCAGTGCTTCGTCATGGCGCTCGACTTCCTGCAGCGCCAGGCCACGGGTCGTGTGCAGCTCAGGAAGGTCGGGCTTGACGCCCTCCACGACCGCGAGGTCAGCCAAGGCTTCCTCAAAGCGGTTCACACTGAGCAGCGACAGGCTGCGGTTCGTCAACGCTGCCGGAAATCCGGGCCTTGTTTGCAGCGCCCGGTCGTAGGCGCGGATCGCCTCCTCGCGCTGGCGAAGGTCCTGCAACACAACGCCGTAGACGTTGAGCAAGTCCGGGTCATCCGGATTGCTCTCGAGCGCCCGCGCACAGACTGAGGCCGCCTCGGATGATCGGCCTTGGTCAAGCAGCAGGGTTGCCTGGTTGGTCAGAGCGCCTGCCATCCCGGGCTTGATGCGCAAGGCACTGAGCACGTTGCTCATCGCCTCGTCCCATCGCTCCAATCTGGCGAGCGCAGACCCTTTGTTGCTGTGCGCCTCGGCGAGCGCGGGATCGATCGCCAAGGCCCGGTCGTAGCTTTGCAAAGCATCGGCAAGTCGACCCAGGGCGAACAGCGCGTTGCCCCGGGTGAAGTGGGACATCGCCGAGCCGGGGCTCAGGGTCAGCGCCCTGTCCAGGCTAGCGAGCGCGTCCGAGGGGCGGCCCAACGCCAGCAGCAGGCCCGCGCGGTCGAATTCCAGCTCACCGGAGTCGGGCACGAGCGCGACCAGGTGCTCATAGCAGGACAGGGCCTCCGCGAGGCGACCGAGCTGCCGCAGCAACGGCGCCCTTCGCAGCAGCACCGCGGGGTAGCCGCTCCGCAGCGTCAACGCGGCGCCATAGCTCGCCCGTGCTTCGTCGAAGCGAGCAAGATTCTCCAGCGCCAGCCCGCGGTTGTACTGCGCCTCGGCGAGGTCGGGCCGGCGGTCCAGCGCCGTTTGAAAGCATGCCAGGGCTTCGGCGGCGCGGCCTTCTTGCAGCAGCAGGTTGCCGGCCAGAAGATGGAGTTCGGCTACCTCGGGAAGAGCAGCCCTTGCGGCTTCGATCACCGTCTTGGCTTCTGCCATCGCGCCGGACTGGATCAACGCGACGCAGAGATCCCGGTAGGCGAACGGATTGGCGGGACCAAGCTCGACGGCACGTCGAAAGTGAGCTATCGCATCCGGACCGCGTCCGGTCGCCTGATCGATCGAGCCGAGTAGATAGTGGGCTTCGCCGATGGCTGGATCGAGGGCCAGCGCGGCCTCGAGGTGGCGGGACGCGTCGTCGAGACGGTCGATCTCTTTGAGCGCGAATCCCAGCGCAAAGTGCGCTCGCGCGTTACCGGTGTCAGCGGCAATCGCCTGCTCGTACAAGCGGCAAGCGTCGGCGAGCGAGCCCGATCTCACCAGCGCGTCGCCCCGTTCTTTCAGCGTGGCGCTGTCGCCGGTGGGAGCTTGGTCACTGCCGCTCGCCTCCCTTGCAGGATCGCCCGACCAGACTCGCTTCAGGCGATCGAACATTCAGGCGGTCCGGCCGAGCGACGGCAAAAGGACGAGCTCTCGGGCGACGGTCGCGAGGACGCCGTCCCAGTCACCGGGAGCGCTTTGGCGAAAGAGCCTGATCGTCCGGTACCAGGGGCTGTCGTCCCGATCCAGCAACCAGCGCCAGTCGGGACGTGCGGCGATCAATAGCCAGACCGGCTTGCCCATCGCCGCCGCCAGATGGGCCACCGAGGTGTCAACCGAAATCACGAGATCGAGGTTCTCGATCAGGGCCGCGGTCTCCGCGAAGTCCATGCCATCGGCGATCGGGCAGCGAATGTCGCCGCGCTCGGCCAGCACCCGCGCGTCGGCTTCGCGGATGCCAGTCTGCAGGCAGAACAGCTCCAGGCCTGGCCCGATCGCGGCGAACCGTTCGAGCGGTATGGAGCGGTTCTTGTCGTTGCGGTGAACCGGATTTCCGGACCACACCAGCCCGACGCGCGGCAGCATCTTCGGGCCCAAGCTCTGGCGCCAACGCTCCACTGCCGCGGAATGCGTGGCCGAGATGTCAAGGTAGCCGGTCGCCGCCGGAATCGTCTCCAGCGTGGTGCGACAGGCCAGCGGCAAGCTCAACAAGGGGCAATGAAAATCGTGCGGCGGCGGCGACTCGCCGACGATCTGCAACCGGCTTGACGCCGAGCTGGCCGGCTAACAAGGTCTTGAGCGAGGCCTGGACCTCGAGCACGACGTCGGCTTCTTGCTCGGCCAGCACCGTGGCGTAGCGGCCGAACTGGATCGTGTCGCCGAGGCCCTGCTCGGCGTGCAGCAGGATCGTCTTGCCGCGGAGTGGCTCGTCGCCGAGCCAGAGCGGCGCGTTGAACTTGCGCGCTCCGGCCGCTCCCAGCGCCTCTTTCCACCAAGTACTCAGGTGGCGCCATTCGTACTTCTTCCAGCCGATCGCGTAGTCGCCCAGGATCAGGCGCGACATGCTTTCGTAGAAGTGGACGTCGGCGAAGTCAGGCTCGGTCGCCAGCGCTCGCGTGTAGCAATCGATCGCCTCTTCATGGCGTGCGAGGTCACTGTAGACGCTGCCACGATTGGCGTGCGCCGCGGAATAGGCCGGTCGGCAGGCGAGCGCCCGGTCGAAGTCAAGCAGCGCCTCGTCGAACCGGAAGAGGCTGCGAAGTGTCAGCCCGCGGTTGTTGAGTGCTTCCGCGAAGTCGGGCTTGACCCGCAGGGCTCGGTCGTACATCAGCGCTGCTTCGTCGAATCGCTCGAGCGTGTGCAGCGCGAGGCCGGCGTTGTTCATCGCGTCAGCGTGAGCGGGGTCGCTGGCGAGGACACGCTCGTAGGCGGCCAACGCCTCAGCGGGTCGTTTCAAATCGCTCAGCAGGTCACCCTTGCTGATCCAAGAGGTGATGGAGTCGGGTTGGAGACGGAGCGCCTCGTCGACACTGGCGAGGGCTTCCTCGAGTCTTCCGAACGCGCGTAACGAAGCCGCCCGATTGCCGAAGGCATCGGCACCACGGGCGTCGAGAGCGATGGCTTGATCGAAGCAGCCGAGCGCCTCCGCATGGCGCTCGAGCCCGGCCAGCACGGCACCGCGATTGCAGAACGCGGCGACGAAGTCCGGGCGCAGCACGAGCGCCTTGTCGAAGCTGCGCAGTGCGTCGCTGGCGCGGCCCGCCTGCGCCAAGGTGTTGCCCTGGTTGAAGAGCGCATCCGCGTCGTCTGGGTTCAGCACCAGACCGCGGGCGAAGCAGACGAGCGCTTCGTCCCGTCGTTCGAGCGTGGCCAGCAGGCCGCCGCGCTCGAAATCGAGCTCGGCCGAATGCGGTAAAAGCGCGATCAATCGGTCGAGATCGAGCAAGGCGTCGGCGGGTCGCCCGAGCCGCTGCAATAGATGGCAGCGAGCACGCAGCGGCGCAACGTAGGCGGGCCTGGATTCAATCGCGGCGGCGAAGCTCGACAGCGCCTCGTCGAGTCGGCCCAGCCCCTGCAGTGCCAGACCACCATTGAAGTGCGCCTCGGCCAGCTGAGGTTTCAGCGACAAGGCCGATCGAAAGCAGAGCAAGGCCTCCTCGGCAAGCCCCTCCTGCATCTTCAGGTTGCCCGCCAGGAGGTGCAGCTCCGGCGCCTCCGGCACGATCGCCACCCCTTTGGTGATCACCGCCTTTGCTTCCTCCGCGCGGTCCAGTTGCAACAGTGCCAAGCAGCAGTCTCGGTAGACGAAGGCGTTGGTCGAGCCGAGAGCGATCGCCGCGTCAAAGTGCGCGATCGACGCCGACGGCTCTGCCGTGCCCGCAAGGATCGATCCAAGCAGATAGTGCGCGTCGCTCATCCCGGCGTCGATCGTCAAGGCGGTCCGCAAGTGGCTGATTGCTTCCGGAGCGTTCCCCGTTTCGATCAGCACGTAGCCGAGCGCGAAATGGGCGCGTCCGTTCATTGGATCGCGCGCGACGGCGCGCTGGTAGAGGCGCGCCGCTTCGACGAGCTCGCCGCCCTTCAGTCGAGCGTCGGCCTCCGCCTTGAGCGCCGCACTGTCGACCAGGGCATCGCGATCGCTGGACCGGCCCTCTCCCTTGGTCAGGGCACGGGACAGCGCTGCGCCGAGGCGATCAAACATCGCCGCCGCGGGTCATGGCGTGGGGGTTTGGTTCTGCAGCTGGAACATCAACCAGTTCGTGACCTGATCGATATAACCGGCGTCGTAGCCCTTGTCCTTCAAGGTCCACTTGAACCTGTTGCCGAGCTGCGCCTTCTTGTACGTGTTCAACTTGTGATCGCGCTTGAAGCGGACAACGTGCTGTTCGAGCTGGTGCAGCATGGCCTCATGCTTCTTGGTCAGCAGGTGCTTGCCGACAGTGCCTTCCACGGGCGTTCGCTCGATCAGCAGCGTTGCCAGCGAGGCACCGAAGGCGTTCGCCTCGCGTGCATCGAACCAACTGAATATCATTTTTGCAAGCTCCCTTCGACGTCTAGCGTCCAGCCAGCGGGTGAGTGGTGTTCACGTGAATCTCCTGCAGCCCGCCGACCGGAACATTCGATTCCTTCGGCAATCCCAGCATGTTGAAGGAGGCCACTCCGGGATAGAGATTTTCTTGATTACCGAAGAAGTTGTCGGGGTTGAACAGGGCCGGGATGTGCCACCACAGCCGATAGTCCTGGGCCAGCAGCCAAGCGATCAGTTCTGCCGATTTCTCCGGGCGATCGTTTTCGACATACAGGATCGGGCGACAGCGCGCGAGCGTGCCCACCGCGCCCGCCAGGGCGGCCAATTCGAAGCCCTCGACATCGACTTTTATCATGGCTACATCGTCGCCACGCACTAGGTCATCGAGCCGGCGGCACGGTACCGCGACATTGTTCTCGGTCGCGTCGTAGGCCATCGACACGCCGCCGAAGTTGCCGTCGGCCGCATAGTCCGGCCGCGCAAAGTGGACCGTGGCATCGCGGTCGCCGCATGCAAAGGGCCACGCGGCGACGTTGCCCAGGCCGTTCAACGCCAGATTGGCGCAAAGGTTCTGAAAGATAATCGGCTGCGGCTCGAACACGATCATGTGACGGCCTTGCGCCTCGAGGCTGCGCGCCAGCGGGATCGTGTGCGTGCCGATGTTGGTCCCGATCTCGATCACCGAGCCCGGGCGTAGCGAAAGCAGTTGAATCAAGAATCCGACTTCCAGTTCGCAACATTCGCCGTAGGCGATGACCGACTGTCCCAGGTAGCGGTCCTTGGAGTTCACCAGCATCGGCCCATGACGAGACTCGACCAACTGGTAGCCGCGCGCCAGGCCGGACAAGCGTCTTTCGTCGGGCGCGCTTGCGACCTTCGCCGCAAGCGCCTGTTGAATCAAACGCTGCGACCGCAGCGACCGGTAGACGACGATCGCCAACGTCAGCAAGACGGCCGATATCAGCAACGCGACGAGGAAGCCGAAGTCCGTCATGTCAGGCGTGTCGAGCCGTGCGCGGCGTCGTGGCGCGACCCCCGGGGACGCCTTCAGCCGAACCGCCGATTTTCGAGGTGAATGTCAATGTCATCGCTCTCCCTCCTGTTAGATGTCGTCAAGCGGTCGCTCGGCAAGCCGCAGGCGCGGAAGCTGCCGATCGATCCGCCCTGCCCGGTGTGCAAGGCGCCCGCGTCCTACCTGGACTCGGTCGACTTCAACAAGAATTGTGAAGAAGCGCGGGGTCTGCGGCTACCGAGAAGCGGTGAACTGGTTCGCTATTTCCTCTGCGACGGCTGCGGCTTTTGCTTCGCGCCGGAGCTCTCCGACTGGCCGGTCGACAAATTCGAAGCCCGAATCTACAACCACGACTACGCGGCAGTGGACCCCGACTACAAGGCTGTCAGGCCGACCGGCAACGCGGAAATGGTCGACCAGACGTTCGGCGCCGCGAAGCTGAGGCACATCGACTACGGCGGTGGCTCGGGACTGCTGAGCCAGTTGCTCGCGGCCAAGTCATGGGATTCGCAGAGCTACGATCCCTTCGTCAACAAGGACGTCGATGTCCGGAGCCTCGGTGGATTCGACCTCGTCACCGCGTTCGAGGTCTTCGAGCATGTTCCTGACATCGATGCGCTGTTCCAGGACTTGCGTCGCTGATGAAGCCCGACGGGATGATCCTGTTCTCGACCTTGCTCTCCGACGGCGAGATCGTCAGGGGACGGCCCTTGTCCTGGTGGTATGCAGCACCCCGCAACGGTCACATCAGCCTGTTCTCGTCCCAGAGCATGCAGATTTGCGTGCGTCGCTACGGATTCAGCTCCGCCAGCGCTTCGGCGAACCTCCACACGGCGTTTCGGCAGATTCCGCTCTGGGCGAAGCACATATTTCCTTGAGTCGGTGCCCGCCGATTCAAGGGGCCGATGCGATCCAGTCGCCCGACTTGCCGCCGCGCTTGGCGAGGACGTGAACGTCGCCGATCACCATTCCTCGGTCGACCGCCTTGCACATGTCGTAGATCGTCAGCAGGCCGACCTGCACCGCGGTCAGCGCCTCCATCTCGACGCCGGTGCGGCCGACGGTCTCGACCTGCGCCGTGCAGCGCACCTCGCCGGCCGCGCGGTCGAGCTCGAACTCGACCGCGACACGGGTGAGCGCGATCGGGTGGCACAGGGGCACGAGGTCGGCGGTGCGCTTGGCGCCCTGGATCGCGGCGATCCGGGCGATGCCGAGCACGTCGCCCTTCTTGGCGCTGCCGGTCTCGATCAACGCCAGCGTCTCGGCGCGCATCCGGATCGTGCCGCTCGCCCGCGCGACGCGGTGCGTCTCGGCCTTGTCGGCGACGTCGACCATGTGCGCTTGCCCGGCGCCGTCGAAGTGGCTGAGCGGGCCGGTGGGCGGGTCGGGAAAGGGGCGGGCATCGAGCGAAACGAAGGGGAAATGATTCCGTTGCATCATAGCGAGGCGTCCGTCCGCACCGCCGCGCGCGTCCGGTCGTCGTGCACCGAATCCAGCCCGCCGTCTCCCATGCCTGCATCTCGCGCCTTCCCCGCCGCGGCGTTGCCGCGCCTGCGCCGGCGCGTCGTCGCGGCGGCCTGCGCGCTGTCGCTGCTCGCGCCGGGTGGGCTCGCTCCGGTCGCGGCGCAGAACGCCCTGCCCGCGCTCGGCGATACCGACTCCGCCGACTTCACCCTCGGCTCGGAGAAGAAGCTCGGCGACGAGATCATGCGCGCCATCCACGCCGACCCCGACTACGTCGACGATCCGCTCCTGCTCGAATACCTGGGTACGATCTGGCAGCCGCTCGTCGCCGCGGGGCGCACGCTCGGCAACATCACCGCCGACATCGACCAGCGCTTCGCCTGGCAGACCGTTCCTGGTCCACGATCCGAGCGTCAATGCGTTCGCGCTGCCGGGTGGCTACGTCGGCGTCCACCTCGGCCTGATGGCGATGACGACGACGCGCGACGAGCTCGCCTCGGTGCTCGCGCACGAGATGTCGCACGTCACGCAGCGCCACATCGCGCGCAGCATCTCGGGCGACTCGAAGCGCTCGCTGGTCGGCCTCGCGACGCTGGTCCTCGGCATGCTGGCGGCCTCGCGCAGCAACAGCCCCGACGCGATGAGCGCGGTCATGGCGGGCACCCAGGCGGCGACGATCCAGGGCCAGCTCAACTTCTCGCGCGAGGTCGAGCGCGAGGCCGATCGCGTCGGCTTCCAGGTCATGACGACGGCCGGTTTCGCGCCCGGCGGCATGGCGGCGATGTTCGAAAAGATGGACGCCTCGTCGCGCCTCAACGACTTCGGCGGCTTTCCCTATCTGCGCACCCACCCGCTCACGGTCGAGCGCATCGGCGAGGCGCGCGCGCGCGCCGGAATCGCCCCGACCGTGCCGCGCGCGAGCGTGCTCGAGGACACCGTGGCGCAGGCGCGCGCGCGGGTGCTGATGGATACCCGGGTCGATGCGCTGCGGCGCTGGGAATCGCGCGACGCCGACAAGGAAGGCAGCGCCGCCGACAAGCTGCGCGCCGCCTGCGAGAGCGCGCTCGGCGCGAGCCTGTTGCGCGATTGGGCGCGCGCCGATGCCTCCTTCGCGGTCGCCCTCGGCGTCATTCACGGCAGCCCGACGGGCAGTGCGCGCGCCGAGCGCGCGGTCGTGCTGATGCAGGCCCAGTCGCTGCTCGACCGCGGCGCGGTCGGCCCTGCCGCAGAGGCGATGGCGGCCTATGCCGGCGACGGCTCGCGGCCGACGCTGCTGCTCAAATCGCAGATCACGCTGCGCGCGACGCCGGCGGTCAGCCCCGACAACGCCGCGCTGAAGGCACGCGCCTCCGAGCTGCAGACCTGGGTCGCGCTGCACGGCGACGATTCGCTCGCCTGGGGCGCGCTCGGCCAGGTCTGGGCCCGGCTCGGCGTGCCGCTGCGCGCCCTGCGCGCCGACGCCGAATCGCGCTACGCCCTCGGCGACCTGCTGGGCGCGGTCGACCGGCTGCGCGCCGGCCAGCGCCTCGCGCGCGGCGGCGGCCCGGTCGACTTCATCGACGTCTCGGTCATCGATTCACGTCTGCGCGACATCGAGCTTCAGCGCAAGCAGATCGCCGCCGATCAGCGCGCGTCGCGCTGAAGGCCGTCGCCTTCGGGCGCTTTGGCCCGGGCCGCGCCCTCGGGGCGACCAGAGGCGCCGAACAGCCGCTCCATCGCGGCGTCGATCACCAGGCCGCACAGGCTGTAGAGGACCGAGCCGATCAGCGCCGCGCCGAAGCCGTTGACGTGAAAGCCGTCGAGCAGCGAGGCCGCGAAAAAGAACATGAGCGCGTTGATGACGAACAGGAACAGGCCGAGCGTGAGCAGCGTCACCGGCAACGTCAGCAGCACCAGGATCGGCCGGAGCAGCGTGTTCAGCAGGCCGAGGACGAGCGCGGCGATCAGCGCCGAGGTGAAGCTCGAGACCTGAACGCCCGGGTAGATATTGGCGACGAGCAGGAGCGCGGCGGCGAGGAGGAGCCAGCGGACGACGATCTTCATGGCACGGCAGGATAGCGGAACGCCGCGAAGGCGACACCGCTGGAAGCGGGTCGCCGATCGGGCGCCCGAGCGCTGTCGCCGTCGGCTCGGACGCCCGCTCGCCGCCGCGCGATGTCGTCGGCGGGCCGCTTTCCAGCAGCGCGACAACCTGCTCGCGGCGATGCTCGATCGCAAGAGGCGCGCACCGCGCGACGACGACATCGGCTGAGCGGCGACGCTCGAATCGGCCGCCGATTGACGCGCGGCAACGACAAAAGCGCATTCCACCTCTGAAGAATGCTTGATCTTCGAGTGAAAACTTCTTCACCTGCCCCTATACACGCAGTACTATTCGCTCCGCGCGGAAACACGGAGAAATGAGAGTCCACGCGACTCTCGCCCGCTCCGAGCACATCAACCAATCACTTGATGGAGAGAATCAACATGGCAACTGCGAAGAAAGCTGCGAAGAAGGCGGCCCCTGCGAAGAAGGCTCCGGCCAAGAAGACCGTCGCCAAGAAGGCGGCTCCGGCGAAGAAGGCTCCGGCGAAGAAGGCGGCGAAAAAGGTTGCGGCCAAGAAGCGCACCCCGAACGCGGCCTTCATGAAGGCGATGCAGCCGAGCGCCTCGCTCGCCGCGATCATCGGCGACAAGCCGGTGCCGCGGACCGAGGTCACCAAGAAGGTCTGGGAGTACATCAAGAAGAACAATCTTCAAGATGCCGCCAAGCGGACCATGATCAACGCCGACGCCAAGCTGAAGGAGATCTTCAAGAAGGGCCAGGTCTCCATGTTCGAGATGACCAAGCTGATCAACAGCCACCTGAGCTGAGCCTCGCGCCGCAAGGCGCGAAGCGGAAAAGCCGGCGCAAGCGCCGGCTTTTTTTCGTCCACGCTCCGGCGTAGGAGGCAGCCGACCGGGCGTTTTGGTGGCGTCCCACGGCGGCCGTCGACGCCGGCCTAGGCGCTCGGCCGCGACGCGGCCGCACAGTGCGACCCACACCAACGAGGAGTGCGCTCATGAAAACGATCAACATTTCGTCCCTGGCACGCGCGGTTGCGCTCGCCGTGGCCACCATGGCGATTGCCGCCGGCGCCCAGGCCGCCGGCGACAAGACCGCCTACGACAGCGCCAAGGCGTCGGCCAAGACGACCTATGAGTCGGCCAGCAAGGCGTGCGACGCCATGTCGGGTAACGCCAAGGACGTCTGCGTCCTCGAGGCCAAGGCGGCCCGGGTCAAGACCGAGGAGGAAGCCGAGGCGACCTACAAGAACACGCCGAAGGCGCGCGAGCACGCCACGCACGAGATCGCCGAGGCCAACTACAAGGTCGCCAAGGAACGCTGCGACGACAAGACCGGCAACGACAAGGATGTCTGCGTCAAGGAAGCCAAGGCGGCCATGACCAAGGCTCAGGCCGACGCCAAGGCATCGTACAAGTCGACCGACGCCAAGATGGACGCGGCCAAGGACAAGCGCGAAGCCGACTACAAGGTCGCGGCCGAGAAGTGCGACGCGATGGCCGGCGACGCCAAGAGCGCCTGCGTCGCCCAGGCCAAGGCCAAGTACAAGATGTAAGAGGGGCTCAGCCCCGGGCCAGGCGCCGCTCGAGGAAGTCGAGCCGGTCCTGGCCCCAGAACATCTCGCCGCAGGCGACATAGGTCGGCGCGCCGAACACGCCGCTGTCGATCGCGCGCTGCGAGTCCTCCTCGTAGCGCTCGTGCACCGCCTGCGATTGCGAATCGTCGAGTCGCCGCGCCGCCAGGCCGGTCGCGGCGAGCATCGCCTGGAGCACCTGCGGGTCGGCGATGTTCTTCTCCTCGACCCAGACGCCGCGCAGGATCGCCGCGGCGATCTTCATCGCCGCGTCGCTGCCATCGTTGGCGTCAACGGCAATGATCAGCTTGGCGGCGTCGTCGCTCGCCACCGGGAAGTAGCGCGGGTGCAGGTTGAGCGGCCGTCCGAGGTGCTCGCTGAAGCGCTGCAACTCGACCAGCCGGTACGCCTGGCGCTGCGGTGCGCGCTTGGCGAGCGGCAGGCCGCCCGAGACCGGAAAGACCCGGCCGAGGTCGACCGGCAGGACGTTGATCGTCGCGCCGGCCTTGCGGGCGACCTCGGCGAAGCGCTCGTGGCCGAGGTAGGTCCACGGCGATTGCGGCGAGAGGAAGTAGTCGATGGCAATGGTCATGCGCGCTCTCCTGTTTCGGCGAGGTGCCGAGTCTAGTGCGCGCCGTGACCGGCGCCGCGCGCCGCCGCACGCTCAGGCCGCCAGGAGCGGCCGCAGATAGCGGCCGGTGAAGCTCGCATCGCTGGCGGCGATCGCCTCCGGCGCTCCCGTCGCGACCACTCGAGCCGCCGCCGGCGCCGCCCTCGGGCCCCATGTCGACGACCCAGTCGGCGGTCTTGATGACGTCCAGGTTGTGCTCGATGACGACCACCGTGTTGCCGGCGTCGCGCAGCGTGTGCAGCACCTTCAGCAGCAGGTCGATGTCGGCGAAGTGCAGGCCGGTCGTCGGCTCGTCGAGGATGTAGAGCGTGCGGCCGGTGTCGCGCTTGGAGAGCTCGAGCGCGAGCTTGACGCGCTGCGCCTCGCCGCCCGAGAGCGTCGTCGCGCTCTGGCCGAGGCGGATGTAGCCGAGGCCGACGTCGAGCAGCGTCTGCAGCTTCCGGGCGATGTTCGGCACGGCGTTGAAGTAGCCGTGCGCGTCCTCCACGGTCAGGTTCAGCACCTCGGTGATGTTCTTGCCCTTGTAGAGGATCTCGAGCGTCTCGCGGTTGTAGCGCCGGCCGTGGCAGACGTCGCACGGCACGTAGACGTCGGGCAGGAAGTGCATCTCGACCTTGAGCACGCCGTCGCCCTGGCACGCCTCGCACCGGCCGCCGGCGACGTTGAACGAGAAGCGCCCGGGCCCGTAGCCGCGCTCGCGCGCCGCCGGCACTTCGGCGAAGAGCTCGCGGATCGGCGTGAAGAGGCCGGTGTAGGTCGCCGGGTTCGAGCGCGGCGTCCGGCCGATCGGCGACTGGTCGACGCTGATCACCTTGTCGAAGAAGTCGATGCCGCTGATGCCGTCGTGCGGCTCCGGCTCGGCGTGGCTGTGATAGAGATGCTTGGCGACCGCGGCGTAGATCGTGTCGTTGACCAGCGTCGACTTGCCCGAGCCCGAGACGCCGGTGACGCAGGTGAAGAGGCCGACCGGGATCGCGACGTCGACCGTCTTCAGGTTGTTGCCGCGCGCGCCGCCGATGCGCAGCCAGTCGGCCTCGGCCGGCGGCGGCCGGCGCTTGCGGCACCGGGATGCGCAGGACGTGCGACAGGTAGCGCCCGGTCAGCGAATCGGGTGCGGCGGCGACGTCCTCCGGCCGGCCTTCGGCCATGACGCGCCCGCCGTGGACGCCGGCGCCCGGGCCCATGTCGATGACGTGGTCGGCGGCGCGGATCGCCTCCTCGTCGTGCTCGACGACGATGACGCTGTTGCCGATGTCGCGCAGGTGAAAGAGCGTGCCGATCAGGCGCTCGTTGTCGCGCTGGTGCAGGCCGATCGACGGCTCGTCGAGGACGTACATCACGCCGGTCAGGCCCGAGCCGATCTGCGACGCGAGCCGGATCCGCTGCGCCTCGCCGCCGGACAGCGTCTCGGCGCTGCGGTCCAGGCTCAGGTAGTTGAGGCCGACGTCGTTGAGGAACTTCAGGCGCGAGCAGATCTCGCGGATCACCTTGTCGGCGATCTCGGCCTTGGTGCCGGCGAGCGCCAGGCGCTCGAACCAGGCGAGCGCCTCGCGCAGCGTGAAGTGCTCGACCCGGTAGATCGGCTCCTTCTCGTCGCTCGCGACGTCGACCAGGAAGACGTTGCGCGCCTCGACGCGCAAGCGCGTGCCGTGGCAGTCGGGGCACGGCTTGGCGCTTTGCAGGCGCACCAGGTCCTCGCGCACCGCCGCCGAATCGGTCTCGCGGAAGCGCCGCTCGAGGTTGGGCAGGATGCCCTCGAACGGATGCTTGCGCTTGACGCTGCGCTGCTTGCCGCGCGCGCCTGCGCCTCGTAGACGAACTCGATCTCGACCGCGCCCGAGCCGCGCAGCAGCACCTCGCGCGCTTCGGCGGGCAGCTCCTCGAACGGCGTGTCGATGTCGAAGCCGTAGTGCGTCGGCGACGCTTTCGAGCAGCGAGAAGGTGTAGGGATTTCGCCGGTCCCAGCCCTTGACCGCGCCGCTGGCCAGGCTGAGCGACGGGAAGGCGACGACGCGCTCGGCGTCGAACACCGTCGTCACGCCGAGGCCGTCGCAGGTCGGGCAGGCGCCGACCGGCGAGTTGAACGAGAACAGGCGCGGCTCGAGCTCGGGCAGCGAGTAGTCGCAGAGCGGGCAGGCGAACTTGCTCGAATAGAGGTGCTCGGCCGCGGCATCCATCTCGACCGCGAGGGCGCGGCCGTCGGCGATGCGCAGCGCCGCCTCGAAGCTCTCGGCCAGGCGCTGGCGCAGCGGCGCCGCGGCCGCGGCGTCACCCGCCGCCGGCACCTTGACGCGGTCGATGACGACGTCGATGTCGTGTTTCTCGGCCTTCTTCAGCTTCGGCACGTCGACGGCGTCGTAGGTCTGGCCGTCGACGCGAAAGCGGACGTAGCCCTGCGCCTGCATCTGCTCGAACAGCTCGACGAACTCGCCCTTGCGATCGCGCACCACTGGCGCGAGCACCATCAGGCGGCTCTCGGCGGCAGCGCCAGCGTTGCGTCGACCATCTGGCTGACGCTTTGCGCCTGCAGCGCCAGGCTGTGGTTCGGGCAGTACGGCGTTCCGGCGCGAGCGAACAGCAGGCGCAGGTAGTCGTGGATCTCGGTGACCGTGCCGACGGTCGAGCGCGGGTTGTGCGAAGTCGCCTTCTGCTCGATCGAGATCGCGGGCGAAAGGCCCTCGATGACGTCGACGTCGGGCTTGTCCATCAGCTGCAGGAACTGGCGCGCGTACGCCGACAGGCTCTCGACATACCTGCGCTGCCCTTCGGCGTAGAGCGTGTCGAACGCCAGGCTCGACTTGCCCGATCCCGACAGGCCCGTGATCACGACCAGCCGGTTTCGCGGGATGTCGAGATCGATGTTCTTGAGGTTGTGGGTGCGCGCGCCGCGCACCTTGATGAGCGCCATGCCGAGATCGCTGAGCACGCGTTCTTCGCGCTGGCGCGGGCGGCTGATCGTGGCGTCGGAAGAAGCGGGCATCGGTGGCAAAAGGCGAACCGAGCATGATAACGGCGCGGCCCTTTCCGTGGCCAGCCGCCCCCTACGGCTTGCTCAGGGCGGCAGGCGGGCCGCCGTCGCGCGCAGCCGCTCGGCGTCGCCGGGCGCGAGCGTCGCCTGCCAGCGCGCGGGCGCGGCACCGAGCGTCTCGAGGTGCGCTGTCGTGCCGTCGATGCGAACGATCGCCGCGGGACGGCCGCCGATGGCGAGGCGCAGCGTCGCCGGCAGCTGCCCGTCGGCATCGGCGGTGGCCTGCTCGCGAACGTCGGCCGTGCGCCGCCAGCGTCCGGCGGCGGCGACGTCGAGGTCGATCAGCCAGTCGCGCCATGACGGCTCGACGGCGATCGGCGCACCGCCGGCGGCCTGCCGCGACGGGTGGCTGCCCTCACCAGACAGCGCCGCCAGCAGCGGCGCGAGCGGTGACGCTGTCATCGCTGTCGCTTCGCGGCGCAGGCGCGCGGGCGGCTCGTTTTGCGCCGCGCTGCCGGACGGCGCGAGGGCGTCGGCCTCGCGCGATCGCCCTTCGGCGACGGCGCTGCGCGGCGCAACGCTCTTGGCTGCCGCGGCGACGTCGCCACGGGCCGACGCGCCGATGCGCGCCTCGTCCGCACCGAGCCGCCCGCTCGGCGCCGGTGCCGGAACGGCCGCCGGCGCGGCCTGCTTGCGCCGCGAACGGCGCGGGCGTTGCAGCCGGCGTCGGCGTCGCGGCCTCCTTCTTCGCGTCTTCGACCGGCGCCCGCGCTGGCGCAAGGTCGGCGCGCTCGCGTTCGCCTTCGCTCGAAGGAAAGGCGGCCGGGGCAGTGCTCTTGCGTGCCGCCGTGCGCTCCCTTGCGGGCTCGTCCTTGGCGCGGCTGGCGTCGGCGCCGTCGGCGACCTTGGCTTCACGCCTGGCTTGCGCGACCTCGGGCGCAGTCGCTGCGGCTGCCGCGTCGAGGGGCGCGGGCCGTCGCTGCGGTCGCCGGGGCGCGCCGCTGCCGCGGGCGCGGCGGGCACGGTCGGCGCGGCGGCAGCGGGTGCGCGCGGCGCTTCGTTGCGCTCGAGCGCCGGCGCGCGCGGCAAGGTCTCGTCCATCGGCCAGTCCCACCACATCAAGCCGACCAGGGTCGCTGCCATGACGCTGGCGAACCCTGCCGCCACCGCCGGCCGCGCGAGCCACGCCCAGAACACGAGCAGCGGATTCGCCGAGGCTGCGGCGCGACGCATGCCCGAAGGCGTCGTCGGCCGCGCCGTGGCCGCGCGCGCTTCGGCGAGGATCACCGCACTGACCGCGCTCGGCGGCGCCGCGCCGGAATCTGGCGCGTGGCGCAGCGCTTCGCGCAGCCAGGCGTCGTGCTCGGCACCCTCGGTCACAGCCTTCCGCCTTGCAGCGGCTCGAGATACGCGCCCATGCACGTCCGCAGCTTGGACATGGCGTAGCGCAGCCGCGTCTTGGCGGTCTCGAAACCGACTTCGAGCGCGTGCGCGACCTCGTCGAGGCTAAGGCCGTCGTCGTGATGGAGTAGAAAGGCGCTGCGCTGCGGCAGCGGCAGCTGCTCGAGGCAGTCGAGCAGCTTCTCGCCGGCGCGGCGCCAGAACGCAAGCTCCTCGCCTTGCGGCGCGGCGCCTGCCGGCGCGGGCCAGTGTTGCCACGCGGCCCCTTCGGGCTGCCAGGGCTCGTCGCCGTCGCTCCTCGAACGCGTCGACCGAAACCTCGCGGCCGCCCCTGCGCAAGAGGTCGATCACTCGGTGGTGGGCGAGCGTGAAGAGCCAGGTGCGAAAGGCGGCGCCTTGCGGCTGCCAGCGCTCGCGCGCGTTGACGACGCGCAGCCAGGTGTCCTGGAACACCTCGTCGGTCTGGGCCGACAGCGTCGGCCCGAGAAGACGCCGGACAAAGCGGTAGAGCGCTGTCTGGTGGCGCGCATAGAGCTGCTCGAAAGCGGCCGCGTCACCCTGGGCGTAGGCCGTCATCAGAGCGTCATCGTTCGGGTCGATGCTCGCCATGGTGAAGGGAAGTCAGCCTCATCGGAGTGATACGGTGGACATGAGCGAACAGGGTGATCCGCGTGTTGCGGTCCTTCTTAATTGCCGATCGACGCATAGTCGAGTTTCGCCGCGGTGCCCAGGCCGATGCACGGAGCACCGCGACGGCGCGGTACTTCGCCTCACAGGTGCAAAACGCGTGCAGGCCAAAGCGACATCTGGCCGTTTTCCCGTCCGTCAGCCAGGCGCGAATATTGCGTATAAACACCTAGATGGTTCGGCAGCGTTTTGAGCTAAAGCCTATACCCCCTCACTTTCAGGTCGCCGTTCCCACCCATCCACCCTTCACTTCACCCTTCCAGCCATGAAAAAGCTCAGTTCACTGATCGCCATGGCGGCGGTTGCCGCAAGCGCTCACGCGCAGGTCACGTTTAGCGGCGGGACCGACGTGACTTCCATTTCCGGCTACAACCCGAACGGTCCAGCCGCCTCTCTCCTTGCGCCGGGCGGCAAGGACAACGCCACCATCAGCACGACCGCGGGCCTGCTGACGGCGACCTTTCTTGGCTTCGAGGCGATCGACAGCAGCACCTTCAGTTTCGGCACGGCCGGGTCGCTGAGCAACCTCGGTCCGCTCGGCGCGACGATCTCGGGGCTGGTGTCCGCAGGCAGCCTGGGCTTCACGTTCGCCGATCTCGCCATGTTGACCTCGGTCGGCAACGGCGGAAACCCCGGAAGTGCATTCACGTCCTACGCCGTGCTCGGGTCGTTCGCGGGAACCGTGTTCACGCCCTTCACCTTGGGCAGCCTGTACGACGTGATCATCGCCTTCAACGACGGCCTGCGGGTGGACGCCGATTACGACGACATGGTCGTGGGCCTGAAACTCCCGGTGCCGGAGCCGGAAAGGCTCATGCTGATGCTGGCGGGCCTCGGTGCGCTCGCCTACGTCGTGCGTCGCCGCGGCCGTCGCGGGATGCCTGGTGCCTGAGTGAGGCGAGCGCCCTCTGAGTGAAGCGTCGGCGTCGGCGTCGCCGCTTCACGATCGGCCGAGCACGCGAAGGATCTCTTCGCCATAGGCGTCGAGCTTGCGCGCGCCGACGCCGCTGATGCCGCCCAGCGCGGCGAGCGAATCGGGCCGCAGATCGGCCATCTCGGCAAGCGTGGCGTCGTGGAAGACGACGTACGCCGGCAGGTTGTGGGCGCGCGCGACCTCGGCGCGCCACGCTTTCAGTGCGGCGAAACGCTCGAGCGCGTCGGCGTCGAGCGGACGCGGCGGCGGCTTGGCGGCGCCGCCGCGACCGCGCGCGCGAACGTGCGCCCTTGCCGCGTGCCGTCGCCGCGCTCGCCTCGCGCAGCAGGAGCGTCACCTCGCCACGCAACACCTCGCGCGAGCTCTCGGTCAAGGCCAGCGTGTTGTAGTCGCTCTCGCTGCTGCAGGTGGCCGAGGGCGATCAGCTGGCGCAGCACGGCGCGCCAGCTGCGTCTCGCTGAGCGCCGCGCCGACGCCGAAGGTGCTGAGCCGCTCGTGGCCGAACTGCGCGACCTTCTCGGTCGCCTTGCCGCGCAGCACGTCGATCAGGTGGCCGGCGCCGAAGCGTTGGCCGCCGGCCTGCTGGAAGCGGTAGACGCCCGACAGCGCCATGCGCGACGCCTCGGTCGCGTCCCAGGTCGCCGGCGCGCTGCGGCAGTTGTCGCACGCGTTCTGATAAGGGGCGCACGGCGCGCTCGCCTCGCCGAAATAGGCGAGCAGGCGCACGCGCCGGCAGTCGTGCGCTTCGGCCAGCACCAGCAGGGCGTCGAGCTTGCCGCGCTGCGAGCGCTTGAACTCTTCGCCGGCCGGGCTCTCGTCGATCATCCGACGCTGGTTGACGACGTCGGCCAGGCCGTACGCCATCCAGGCGTCGGCAGGCAGCCCGTCGCGGCCGGCGCGACCGGTCTCCTGGTAGTAGCCCTCGATGTTCTTCGGCAGGTCGAGGTGAGCGACGAAGCGCACGTCGGGCTTGTCGATGCCCATGCCGAAGGCGATCGTCGCGACCATGACGATGCCGTCCTCGCGCACGAATCGGTTCTGGTGGCGCTGGCGCACGTCGGCGTCGAGCCCGGCGTGGTAGGGCAGGGCGCTGATGCCTTCGTCGTTCAGCCAGGCGGCGGTCTCGTCGACCTTCTTGCGCGACTGGCAGTAGACGATGCCGGCGTCGCCGGCGTGCTCGTCGCGCAGGAACGCCAGCAGCTGTGCTCGCGCTTCATCCTTCTCGACCACCGCGTAGCGGATGTTCGGCCGGTCGAAGCTGCTGATGAAGACGCGCGCCGCGCCGAGCTCGAGGCGCTCGACGATGTCGGCGCGGGTGAGCGCGTCGGCGGTCGCGGTCAAGGCGATGCGCGGCACGCCGGGAAAGCGCTCGTGCAGCACCGAAAGCTTGAGATAGTCCTCGCGGAAGTCGTGGCCCCACTGGCTGACGCAGTGCGCCTCGTCGATCGCGAACATCGAGAGCAGGCCGCGCTCGTGGAGCGAGTCGAGCTGCGCCAGCATGCGCGGCGTGGCGATGCGCTCGGGCGCGGCGTAGAGCAGGACCAGGCGGCCGCTCATCATCTCGCGCTCGATCCGCGCGGCGGCCTCGCCGTCGAGCGTCGAGTTGAGGAAGGCGGCGTGAACGCCCGCTTCCTCGAGCGCGCCGACCTGGTCGTGCATCAGCGCGATCAGCGGGCTGACGACGACGGCGACGCCGTGGCCGGCGCGATGGCGCACGATCGCCGGCACCTGGTAGCACAGGCTCTTGCCGCCGCCGGTCGGCATCAGCACCAGGGCGTCGCCGCCGCCGGCGACGTGGTCGATGATCTCCTCCTGCGGGCCGCGGAACCCGGCGTAGCCGAAGACCTCGCCGAGCACCTCGCGCGCGGCGACGGCCGAGGAGGTGGGGACGGCGAAGGTCGCGAGGTTCATGACCGGACCACTGTAAGCGACGGCCGCGATCAGGGTCGCCGCCGTTGGAGGGACTTCCCAAGAGGGGACGCGGCGACGGGGGGTGCGCCGCATAATCTTCCCGATCCCCGACAAAGCAAGGAGCCGCTCATGGCCTCGGTCAACAAAGTCATCATCGTCGGCAATCTTGGGCGCGACCCCGAGGTGCGCTACACGCCCAACGGCAGCGCCGTCTGCAACGTCAGCGTGGCGACGACGCGCAGCTGGAAGAACAAGGAATCAGGCGACAAGTCCGAAGAGACCGAATGGCACCGAGTCGTCTTCTACGACAAGCTTGCCGAAATCGCTGGCGAATACCTAAAGAAGGGCCGCTCGGTCTACGTCGAAGGTCGCCTGAAGACGCGCAAGTGGACCGACAAGGACGGGGTCGAGAAGTACACGACCGAGATCGTCGCCACCGACATGCAGATGCTCGGCAGCCGCGAGGGCATGGGCGGCGGTGCGCCGGCGGGCGACGACGGCGGCGGCTACGAGCGGGCGGCGCCGGCGGCGCGGCCGGCCGGGGCGGCGGCGAACCGTCCGGCGGCGAAGTCGTCGGGCTTCAGTGACATGGACGACGACATCCCGTTCTGAGCGGGATCAAGAGCATGCGTCAGCGCGCCGCCGCGCCGCGATAGCGGCTCACCTCGAGCGTCGAGACCGGCGCAGCGCGCTGTCCCCACGACGTGCGCGCATGGGTGAGCACGTCGGCGATATCCTCGTCCGATAGCACGGTCGCGAACGGCGGCATGCCGAACGGGCGCGGGTTGCCCGCGGTCACGGGCAGGAAGCCGCCCTGACGAACCATGTGGACCAGATTTGCGGGCGACGACAGGACGACGGCGCGATTGCCGGCGAGCCTCGGGTAGGCGCCGGCAACGCCAGCGCCGTCGTCGCCGTGACACGCGGCACAGTGCGTCTTGTAGAGCTCGGTGCCGCGCTCGCGGCCGGTTGCCGTGCTTTTTGCGGAGGGCATCGGCACCGACGTCGCCGCGGTCGGAGGCAACGTGCGCAGGTAGGTCGCCATCGCGGCGAGGTCGCCGTCGCTCAGGTATTGGGTCGAGCGTGCGACCACCTCGGCCATCGGCCCCTGGGTCGAGCCGAGCGCCGAGATGCCGCTCTTGAGGAGCGCCACCACCTCGGCCTCCGGCCACTCGCCGACGCCCGCCTCGGCGTTGTCCTTGAGCGAAGGCGCGTACCAGTTCTGGATCGGGATCAACCCACCCGCGAGGTCGAGCGGCCCGGCGGTCGCGCCGAGCACATTGCGGCGCGAGTGGCAGGCATTGCAGTGGCCGAGCGTCTCGACCAGGTAGGCGCCGCGGTTCCACTGCGGCGTCCGGCCGGCATCGCTTTCGAAGCGCGCCGGGCGAAAGAACAGTGCACGCCAGACCGCGAGCGCGGCCGGCTGGTCGAACGGAAAAGCAAGCGCATGCGGCTTGTTGGCCTTGGCCACCGGTGGCAGGCTCTTCAGGTAGGCGAACATCGCATCGGCGTCGGCACGCGCGAGACGCGTGTAGTTGGGATACGGAAACGCTGGATAGAGCAAGCGGCCGTCGCGCGCGCGGCCGTTGTGCAGGGCGCGCCAGAAGTCGTCGCTGCTCCAAGCGCCGAGGCCGGTCACGGCGTCGGGTGTCAGGTTGGGCGCATGGACGATGCCGAACGGCGTCTCGATCGCCCGACCACCGGCATAGGGCGCCGCGCCGGCCTCGGTGTGGCAGCCGAAGCAGCTGCCAGCGCGGACGAGGTATTCGCCGCGGGCGACGAGTTCGGGCGTGGCTTCGCCGGCGCGCCGTCTTCGATTCATCGAGCGTGTCATCGCGATTGAGCCAGGCGACCGCTGCTGCTGCGAGCAGCAAGGCCGCGGCCCCGGCCGCGAAGGCGATCCTCGCGGCCTTGCCGAGCGTCATCGCGCCGCTCCCGCCATGGCACCGGCGCGGGCATCGCCAACACCGCCGCAGGTGATCGGCAACGTGCCGAGCGGCCCGGAGGCGGCGGTCGCGTGCATCGGCACGGGTTGCGCCGCGAGCCAGGCCGAGACTGCGCCGATATCCTCGGGCGTCAGTCGCGTCGCCACCTGCGCCATGCAGTCGGGCGGCGTCGCCTTGCGCTTGCCGGTCTTCCAGGCGCCGAGCTGCGCATTGAGGTAGTCGCGAGGCAGGCCGAGCAAGCCGGGGATGAACGGCTGCCGGCCGGTCATTGCGGCCCCATGGCAATCGTTGCACGCCGGGATGGCGCGCCCTGGATCGCCGCGTCGCACCAGCGCTTCGCCGGCGGCGAGGACCGAAACCGGTTCGGCCGGCGCGAGCGGTGGCGGATAGGGCAGGTCGAGCGCGGCGAAGTGCTCGGCGATCTCGCGCAGGTAGGCGTCGTCGAGCAGCGCGAGCAGGCCGCCCATCAGCTCGTAATGACGACGCTCGTCGCGAAAGTTGCGCAGCTGGTTGAAGAGATATCCGGCCGGCTTGCCGGCGATGCGCGGGTAGTAACCGTCGGCTGCCGCGCGGCCCTCGCGGCCATGGCAGCCGGTGCAGGCGAGGACGCGCTGCGCGATCGTGTCCTCGAAGGGCGCGGCCTGTGTCGGGCGCGGCGCTGCCAAGCCGGCCAGCACGAGCGCGCAAGCCGCGAACGCAGCGCGCTTCAAGCCTTGCTGCCGGGCGAGCTCACTTCGGCAGCGAGGGTGCTGTCGCCCCCCTCGTGCAGCAGGCCGGCGACGACGCCGGCGCGGTCGGCAGCGGGCCGGTTCTGGCTCACTTTCCACTTGCCGGTGAGCGACGTCAGCTCGATTTCGATGCCGACGATCGCGCGCAGCATGGTCTCGATGTAATCGGCCGGCGCGTCGCTCACCGCCCACGGCGCCGCGCGCTCGCCTTCATGACGCGCGGTCAGCCGGGTGACGAACGCGCGCAGCCACTCGGGATCGTCGATCGGCCGCAATTTGCCGCGCGCCTGCACCATCACGTAGTTCCAGGTCGGCACGACCTTGCCATGCTCGGCCTTGCTCGGATACCAGGCCGGCGAGACGTAGCCTTGCGGCCCTTGAAAGACGACCAGCGAGTCGACGTCGCCGCGTGCCGTCTGCCAGAGCGGGTTGGCGCGCGCGACGTGCCCGCGCAGCACGCCAGGCGCTCCGGCATCACTGCGATCGAGAATGAAAGGAATGCTGTTGGCGTCGATTCCACCGTCGCGGCTCTGGGTGACGAGCAGGCCGAACGGGTGCGACCGGATCAGCGTCGCCAGCACCTCGGGACGCGATTCGGCGAAGTGGGTAGGCAGGTACATCGTCGAGCAGGCGCAGGAGAAGCGCCAAGTATCGCCCGACCTGCCAGTAGGGGCGTCGCCTGCTCGCCGGCGCTGGGTGGCGCTAGGGTTTGCGCTTGACGTTCAGCGTGTTGCCGCCGCGCGTCGCCGTCGAGCTGCCATCGTTGCTGATCGGGCCAGCGGTGCCGGTGCCGCCGACGAGCGGCGAGGCTGTCAGCACCTCATCGGGCGAGCGAACGACACCCGGCACCGACGGCGTGAAGCGGGTGACGACCGGGCCCGTGCGCATCTCGCGGCAATCGGAGTCGTCGGGCAGCATCACCATGAACGTCCCGGGGAAACGCTCGCGCATCGTCTCGGAGATACGCCCCGACAGGTCGATCGGCGAAACCGTCGACTGGAAGACCAGGCGGTTCTGGCCGTCGTAGACCGAATAGCAGTTGGCAGCGGCCCCGGTCGGCAACGCAGCCAGCGCGATGAGCGGAGCAAGGATCGAAGGACGGGGCTTGCGCATGATGGGTCGAGCCTTGAGATGACCGTCGAAGATAGCGCCAATGGGGCGTCTTGTCATGTCCGCTCGGCGGATCGGCGGGCCGATGCTAACAACCGGTTGCTTTGCCGCGCCGACTGTGGCGGCGGCGCTGCAACCGCGTCCGACGATGCGATCACGGCGCCGCCGAGGCACACCGCGCCATCGTAGAGAACGGCCGACTGACCGGGCGTCACCGCCCACTGCGGCGCGTCGAAGGCGAGCTCGACGCCGCCGTGCCGGTCGGCGCGGTCGAGCGAGCAAGCGGCATCGCTCTGGCGATAACGTGTTTTTGCCGCATAACGACCGGGCGCCGGCGGCGCGCCGGCAATCCAGCTCGCATCGCTGCCGTCCAGCCGGCTCGCTAGCAACCACGGATGATCGTGCCCGGAAACGACGACGAGGACGTTGCGCGCGAGGTCCTTCCCGGCGACGAACCAGGGCGCGTGATCGCTCGCGCCGCGCGCCTGCCCGCTCTCCTTCAGGCCGCCGATGCCGATCCCCTTGCGCTGGCCGATCGTGTAGAACGACAGGCCGACGTGCTCGCCCACCGTGCGGCCGCGGTCGTCCTCGATCGACCCAGGGGTGTTGGCGAGATAGCGGTTCAGGAAGGCGCGAAACGGTCGCTCGCCGATGAAGCAGATGCCGGTCGAGTCCTTCTTCTTCGCGTTCGGCAGGCCGATCTCGGCGGCCAGGCGGCGCACCTCCGTCTTGGCCAGCATGCCCAGCGGAAAAAGGGTGCGGGCGAGCTGGGCCTGGCTCAACCGGTGCAGGAAATAGCTCTGGTCCTTGCTCGCGTCGAAAGCTTTGAGCAGCTCGAAGCGGCCTTCGGGCGTGGCGCGGACGCGGGCGTAGTGACCGGTCGCGATGCGCTCGGCGCCGAGCCGCACCGCATGGTCGAGAAATGCCTTGAACTTGATCTCGGCGTTGCACAGCACGTCCGGGTTCGGCGTCCGTCCGGCCTGGTATTCGCGCAGGAACTCGGCGAAGACGCGGTCCCTGTATTCGGCGGCGAAATTGACGTGCTCGATCTCGATGCCGATGACGTCGGCGACGCTCGCGGCGTCGAGGAAATCCTGGCGCGTCGAACAGTACTCGTCGTCGTCGTCATCCTCCCAGTTCTGCATGAAGATGCCGACGACCTCGTGGCCAGCGCGTTTGAGGAGCCAGGCGGTCACGGCCGAGTCGACGCCGCCCGAAAGGCCGACGACGATGCGTTGCGGGCGCGCGTCACGCCGGCCTCCGGGCTTGCGTTCGGGCGCGTACACGCTGGCGTCGGTGACGATGCGATCGAGTGGCAGCGCGTACCCGGCGGCCGCGTCCTCGACCGAGCGCAGGACCAGGCTGCTGCGATGGCGCGCTTGCGACGCGCGCAGCTCGTCGAGCGTCATCCAGAGCGTGCGGACGATGCCAGTGTCGAGATCGCGTGCCGGATCGGGTGCGCCGACGCTGCCGGCGAACGCGAGGCGAAGATAGGTCACGTCGTCGCCATCGGCCGGGCGCGTCAGTCGCGCCAGGTAGACGCCGACCAGCCGCTCAGGGACGAAGGCGCAGGTCGTCTCCTCGAGCGCTTCCCGCACGACTGCCTCGGCGGGCGATTCGCCGGCATCGAGATGGCCGGCCGGATTGTTCAGGCGCAGGCCCTCGGGTGTCTCCTCTTCGACCACCAGGTACTCGAGCGGGGCGTCGGCGCCGCTGCCGCGCCGACGGCTCGCGATCGCCGCGACCGTGACGCTCGGTTTCCAGCGCTCGCTCATGGGGCGATGCTAGTGCGCCGCGCTGATCGCGACAGGCGTGGGGGTGCCTGCCACATGCCCGCCGCGCGGCCTTTCTTGTAAGCTCGCGCCATCCCTTTGGACGGGCGAGGAGACAAGAACATGTTGATCGGGGTGCCGCGCGAGACGGCGGTCGGCGAGACGCGCGTCGCCGCGACGCCCGAGACCGCCAAGAAGCTGAAGGCGCAGGGCCACACGATCCGCGTCGAGTCCGGCGCCGGCGTCGCCGCCAGCGTCACCGACGACGCCTACGGGGCGGCCGGCGCCGAGATCGTCGACCGTGCCGGCGCGCTCGGCGCCGACCTGGTCCTGAAGGTGCGCTCGCCGAGCGCCGACGAGCTCGCCCTGATGAAAAGCGGCGCGAACCTGGTCGGCATGCTCAACCCCTTCGACCGCGCCGGCCTCGAGGCCGCTCGCCGCCGCCGGGCTGACCAGCTTCGCGCTCGAGGCGGCGCCGCGGACGACGCGGGCGCAGAGCATGGACGTGCTCTCGAGCCAGGCCAACATCGCCGGCTACAAGGCGGTGATGATCGCCGCCGACAAATACCAGCGCTTCTTCCCGATGCTGATGACCGCCGCCGGCACGGTGAAGGCGGCGCGCGTCGTCATCCTCGGCGTCGGCGTCGCCGGGCTGCAGGCGATCGCTACCGCCAAGCGCCTCGGCGCGGTGATCGAGGCGAGCGACGTGCGGCCGAGCGTCAAGGAGCAGGTCGAGTCGCTCGGCGGCAAGTTCATCGACGTGCCCTACGAGACGCCGGAGGAAAAGGAAGCAGCCGAAGGCGTCGGCGGCTACGCCCGGGCGATGCCGCAGAGCTGGCTCGACCGGCAGAAGGTCGAGGTCGCCAAGCGCGTCGCCGCGGCCGACATCGTCATCAGCACCGCGCTGATCCCGGGCCGCGCGGCGCCGACGCTGATCACCGAAGAGATGGTCAAGGCGATGAAGCCGGGCTCGGTGATCGTCGACCTCGCCGCGGGCAAGGGCCCGGACGGCGTCGGCGGCAACACGCCGCTGAGCGTCGCCGACCAGACCGTCGTTCGCCACGGCGTGACGATCGTCGGCGAAACCAACCTGGCGGCGCGCGTCGGCGCCGACGCGTCGGCGCTCTATGCGCGAAACGTGCTCGACTTCCTGAAGCTCGTCCTGACCAAGGAAGGCGGCTTCGCGGTGCCGATGGACGACGACATCGTCGCCGCCTGCCTGATGACGCAGGGCGGCGCGGTCAAGCGCGCCTGAACGAAACTCGAACGAGAACTGCAGCCATGGACGTCGTCTCCCACACCGTCATCAACCTGATCATCTTCGTGCTCGCGATCTACGTCGGCTACCACGTCGTCTGGACCGTGACGCCGGCGCTGCACACGCCGCTGATGGCGGTGACCAACGCGATCTCGGCGATCGTCATCGTCGGCGCGATGCTCGCCGCGGCGCTGACCGAGACGCCGCTCGGCAAGACGATGGGCGTGCTCGCGGTCGCGCTCGCCGCGGTCAACGTCTTCGGCGGCTTCCTGGTCACGCGGCGAATGCTCGAGATGTTCCGGAAGAAGGACAAGCCGAAGGCGCTCGCGGCGCCGGCGGGAGACAAGAAGTGAGTCTGAACCTCGTCACGCTGCTGTACCTGGTGGCGAGCGTCTGCTTCATCCAGGCGCTGAAGGGCCTGAGCCACCCGACGACGTCGATCCGCGGCAACCTCTTCGGCATGACCGGCATGGCGATCGCCACGCTGACGACGGCGGCGCTGATCGTCAAGCTGTTCGAGCGTACCACCTCTCGGCCGCGGTCGGCCTCGGCTGGGTCCTGCTCGGCCTGGTCGTCGGCGGCGGCTATGGCGCCTGGCGCGCCAAGACGGTCGAGATGACGCAGATGCCCGAGCTGGTGGCGTTCTTCCACAGCATGATCGGCATGGCGGCGGTGTTCATCGCCGTCGCCGCGGCGGTCGAGCCGTACGCCTTCGGCATCGTCGCCCGGCCGGCGGCGGGCGCGGCGATCGATCCGATCCCGACCGGCAACCGGCTCGAGCTGATCCTCGGCGCGGCGATCGGCGCGATCACCTTCAGCGGCTCGGTGATCGCCTGCGGCAAGCTCTCGGCCAAGTACAAGATCCGCCTCTTCCAGGGCGCGCCGGTCACGTTCAAGCGGCCAGCACTGCCTGAACCTCGCGCTGGCGATCGCGATGCTCGTCTTCATCGTCGGCTACACGCTGACCGAGAGCCGGCTCGACTTCTACCTGGTGCTGGCGATCGCCTTCGTGCTCGGCGTGCTGATCATCATCCCGATCGGCGGCGCCGACATGCCGGTCGTGGTCTCGATGCTCAACAGCTACTCGGGCTGGGCCGCCGCCGGCATCGGCTTCTCGCTCAACAACGCGATGCTGATCATCGCCGGCTCGCTGGTCGGCATCTCGGGCGCGATCCTGAGCTACATCATGTGCAAGGCGATGAACCGCTCGTTCTTCAACGTCATCCTCGGCGGCTTCGGCGGCGAAGCGGGGCCGGCGGCGGGCAAGGCCGAGCAGCGGCCGGTCAAGAGCGGCAGCGCCGACGATGCCGCGTTCATCCTCGGCAACGCCGAGACGGTGGTGATCGTCCCCGGCTACGGCCTGGCGGTGGCGCGCGCCCAGCACGCGGTCAAGGAGCTCGCGACCAAGCTGATCGAGAAGGGCGTCACGGTGAAGTACGCGATCCACCCGGTCGCCGGCCGCATGCCCGGCCACATGAACGTGCTGCTCGCCGAGGCCGAGGTGCCCTACGACCAGGTGTTCGAGATGGAGGACATCAACGGCGAGCTCGGCCAGGTCGACGTCGCCGATCATCCTCGGCGCCAACGACGTCGTGAACCCGGCCGCGCACACCAAGGGCAGCCCGATCTACGGCATGCCGATCATCGAGGCCTACAAGGCCAAGACGATCATCGTCAACAAGCGCTCGATGGCCGCGGGCTACGCCGGCCTGGACAACGAGCTGTTCTACATGGACAAGACGATGATGGTCTTCGGCGACGCCAAGAAGGTCGTCGAGGACATGGTCAAGGCGGTCGAGTAGGCGCCTCGGCGAGCCAGGCCGAGAGCGCGGCGGTCACCGCCGCCGGCTGCTCGATCGTCGACAGGTGGCCGCTGTCGGGAACGACGACGAGGCGCGCGCCGGCGATGCGCGCGGCGATCGCCTCGTGGTCGGCCGGCGGCGTGACCGCGTCGCCTGCGCCGCACAGGACGAGCGCCGGCACGCGCACCGCGCCGAGATCGGCGTGCGAATCGGGCCGGCCGAGCATCGCCCGCTGCTGGTTCCTCTGCCCGTTCGCGCCGATGCTTTTCGCCATCGACGCCAGCAGTGCGAGCAGGTCGGCGCGCTGCCGGTGCGCCGGCAGCAGCCATCGCCCGGGCAGCTCGGGGATCAGTGCTTCGATGCCGCCCGCCTCGACCTTCGCGATGTCGGCGAGGCGTCCGGCACGCCGGGCCGGCGTGTCGGCGACCGCCGTCGTGTCGAGCAACGCCAGTCGCTCGACGCGACCGAGCGCGCGGCGGGCGATCTCGAACGCCACGTAGCCGCCGAGCGACAGGCCGACCAGCGCGAAGCGCGGCGGCATCGCCGCGAGCACTGCGACGGCCATCGCCGCCAGCGTGTCCTCGTCTCGGAAGGCGAAGACGCGGCAGTCGATGGCTTGCGGCCAGCGCCGCGTGCTGCGCTGCATAGAGACGCTCGTCGCAAAGATGCGCGCAGACGAACGCGATCGCGGGCCGTTCGTTCATCGTCGCATTCTCATCAGTTCGCGAGCTCCGCGATCTCGATCAGGTTGAGGTCGGGGTCGGCGGTGGTGAGAACGAGATGATCGAGGCGGTCGATCACGTCGGACGCCATTCTCGCGAGGCCGCGCGACTCAATCGCGGTCAGAACATCAGGCGCGGCAGCCACAGCGCGACCGACGGCACGTACGTGACGAACATCAGGAAGACGAGGAGCACGAGCGACCACGGCAGCGCCGCGCGCACGACCTGGGCGATCGACATTCCGGTGATGCCGGAGGTCACGAAGAGATTGAGGCCGATCGGCGGTGTGACCATGCCGATCTCCAGATTCACGACCATGATGATGCCGAGGTGAACCGGATCGATGCCGAGCCGGCTGGCGATCGGAAACAGGATCGGCGCCATGATCAGGATGATCCCGGTCGGCTCCATGAACATGCCGGCGACGAGGAGCAGGATGTTGACGACCATCAGGAACTGCCAGGCCGGCATGCCCCAGCTGACGATCGTCTCGGCGATCACCTGCGGAATGCGCTCGGTCGTCAGCACGTGCGCGAACAGGAGCGCATTGGCGATGATGAACATCAGCATCACCGTCACCTTGCCCGAGTCGACGAGGACGCGCGGCACGTCCTTCATGCCGATGTCGCGGTAGACGAAGACGGCGATGAAGAACGCGTAGACGGCGGCGACAGCCGCGGCCTCGGTCGGCGTGAAGACGCCGCCGTAGATGCCGCCGAGGATGATGATCACGAGCATCAGGCCCCACAGCGAGTCGCGTCCGGAGACCGCGATGTCCCGCAGCGAGGCGCGCGGCTGCTTGGGAATATTCAGCATGCGCGCGCGGACGTAGATCGCCACCATGAGCATCAGCCCGAGCAGGATGCCAGGGACGATCCCCGCCATGAACAGCTTGCCCACGGAGGTCTCGGTCGCCGCGCCGTAGACGACCATCACGATCGAAGGCGGGATCAGGATGCCGAGGGTCCCGGCGTTGCAGATGACGCCGGCGGCGAAATTCTGCGTGTAGCCGGCCTTGACCATGCCGGCGATGACGATCGAGCCGACCGCGACGACGGTCGCCGGCGACGAGCCCGAGACGGCGGCGAAGAGCATGCAGGCGAGCACCGACGCCATCGCCAGGCCGCCGCGCAGGTGGCCGATGCAGGCGTTGGCGAAGTTGATCATCCGCTTGGCGACGCCGCCGGTCGTCATGAACGTCCCGCCGAGGATGAAGAACGGGATCGCCAGCAGCGTGAACTGCTCCGACGTGTCGTAGAGCTTGAGCGCGAGCGAGGCGAGCGAGTCCTGCGCGAAGAAGAGGATCGTCAGCAGCGACGACAGGCCGAGCGCGACCGCCACGGGCATGCCGAGGATCATGAACGCGAACAGCATCGTGAACAACGCGGCGGTCGTCATTCGCGCACCTCGCCGAGCGGCACCGCCGGCTGGCGCAGCTTGAGCGCTTCCTCGGCTTCGTCGTGGAGCAGGGTGGTCTGCTCGCCGCGCGCCAGGCGCACGAACGTCTGGCCGAAGCGCAGCGCGACGAGAGCGAAGCCGAGCGGCAGGATGATGCGCGGAATCCACTGCGCGATCGGCAAGTCCTGCATCTCGATGCCGACGTCATACATCTTCTTGACGTACTGCCAGCCGCCGACCGTGACGATCAGCGCATAGACGACGCAGAGCGCCGCGCCGACCATCCCGAACGCGCGCGCCGCTGCCGGCTTCAGCTGCGTGACGACGGCGTCGATGCCGATGTGGGCGCCGACGCGGACGCCGTAAGACATGCCGATGAAGATCAGCCAGGCGAAGAAGACGCCGTTCAGCTCGAGCGCCCAGACGAAGCTGTAATTGAAGACGTAGCGGGCGACCACCTGGACGAAGGCGGTCACCGTCATCGCCGCCATCAGGAAGGCGACGAGGACTTCTTCGAGCCGCTCGAGCCAGCGCATCGGCAACCGATCTCGAGCGGCTGGCGCTTGAACTACTTGTTCGCCTTGAGCGCCGCGTCGATCAGATCGCGGCCGATGTCGCCTTCGAACTTCTTCCAGACCGGCTCCATCGCCTTGCGCCAGGCGGCGAGGTCATCCTTCGTGAGCTTCTGGATCTTCGCCTTGCCGGCGTCGGCGATCCGCTTCTTGTCGCTCTCGTTGATGTCGTTGGCGATCTTGTTGCCGTACGCGGTCGCTTCGACCATCGCCTCCGAGAGGCCCTTCTTGACGTCCGCCGGCAGGCCGTCCCACCACTTCGCGTTGGTCACGACCATGTAGTCGATGACGCCATGGTTGGTCTCGGCGATCGTCTTCTGGACCTCGAAGAACTTCTGCGAGTAGATGTTCGACCAGGTGTTCTCCTGGCCGTCGACCACACCGGTCTGCAGCGCCTGGTAGACCTCGCTGAAGGCCATCTTCTGCGGGTTGGCGCCGAGGGCGCGGAACTGCGCCTCGAGGACGTCGGACGCCTGGATCCGGAATTTCAGGCCCTTCACGTCCTCGGGGCGCTTCAGTTGTTCCTTGTTGTCGGAGAGCTGCTTCATGCCGTTGTGCCAGTAGGCGAGGCCGAGCAGGCCGCGGCTCTTCATCGACTCGAGCAGCCCCTTGCCCTGGGCGCTCGACTGGAAGTGGTCGACCGCGTCGATGTCGTCGAACAGGAACGGCAGGTCGAAGACCTGGATCTTCTTGGTGTATCGGTCGAATTTCGAGAGCGACGGCGCGATGAACTGGACGTCACCCAGCAGCAGCGCCTCGAGCTCCTTCGCGTCGCCGAAGAGCTGCGAGCTCGGGAAAACCTGCACCGTCACCTTGCCGGGCAGCTTCTTCTCGGCGAGCTCCTTGAACTTGATCGCCGCTTGGCCCTTGGGCGTGTTGTCGGCGACGACGTGGCTGAACTTGATCACCATCTGCGCCTGGGCGCCCGTGGCGAGCGTCAGCGCGATCGCGCCGGCGGCGATGGTTGCGAAAAGTTTCATGGTGGGGTCTCCGGTGGTTGCTGCGGAGCTGCACGGCATCGCGCGCGCCCGCAGACTCGATCGGGCGCAACATACTGACTGGGCAAAGCCCTCGCAATGGAGGTGAACCCGAGCGATGGCGAGGGCGCCGTCTCAGGGTTTGCGCGCGAGCACCGCTCGGGCGGGCAGGAGCGGCGGAGCCGGCGGTCGTTTCGACCGGCTCCCTTGCCCTCGAATCGCTTGTCCCGCGCAGCGGCGGCGCCCCTTCACACGGCGCCTTGTTCGTGCAGGCATGCGATCGCAGCGGGGTCGAGACCGAGCTCGGCGAGCAGCGCGTCGGTGTTTGCACCGAGCGCCGGCACCGGGTCCATCCGCGCGTCGCCGGCATCGCTGGCGCCGGGCGGCAGCAACGCCGGCACCGGCCCGGCCGGCGTTGCGATCTGGGTCCAGCGACCGCGCGCCTGCAGCTGCGGATGCTTCCAGACCTCGGCCATCGTGTTGACGCGCGCATTGGCGATCTGCGCCCCGTCGAGGCGCGCAACGACCTGCGCGGCCGTCATCGAGCGCGAAAGTGTCGACGATGATCGCGCGCAGCTCATCGCGCGCAGCCGTGCGCGCCGCGTTGGACGCGAAGCGCGGGTCGGCGGCGAGATCGCTGCGCTCGCAGCACCTGGGCGCAGAACGCCTGCCATTCGCGCTCGTTCTGCAGCCCGAGCATGACGCGTCCGCCGTCGCCGGCGGGAAACGGGCCGTACGGGATAGATCGTCGCGTGCGCGGCGCCGCTGCGCGGTGGCGGCGCGGCGCCGTCGAACGCGTAGTACAGCGGATAGCCCATCCACTCGACCATGCTCTCGAGCATCGAGACGTCGATGCGCCTGCCCGCGCCCGGTCCGGCCGCGCTCGATCAGCGCCGCGAGGATGCTGCTGTACGCGTACATGCCGGCGGCGATGTCGGCGATCGAGCAACCCGCCTTCGCCGGCTCGTCGGGCGTGCCGGTGACCGAAAGGAAGCCGGACTCGCTCTGGATCAGCAGGTCGTAGGCCTTCTTGTCGCGGTACGGGCCCGGCCGATCCGGGTCGTCGCCATAGCCCGAGATGTCGCAGACGATCAGGCGCGGATGCCGTCTCGCGCGAGCGCCTCGTACGAGAGCCCCATCGCGCCGCGGCGCCGGGCGCGAGGTTCTGCACCAGCACGTCGGCCCGAGCGAGCAGCCGATCGAGGAAGTCGGCGGCGTCGGCGTGCTTGAGGTCGAGCGTCAGGCTCTCCTTGGAGCGGTTGGTCCAGACGAAGTGCGAGGCCAGCCCCTTGACGCGCGCTGTCGTAGCCGCGCGCGAAGTCGCCCGCTGCCCGGCCGCTCGACCTTGATCACGCGCGCGCCGAGGTCGGCGAGCTGGCGCGTGCAGAAGGGCGCGGCGATCGCGTGCTCGAGGGCGACGACGGTGATGCCATCGAGCGGTTTCATGGGCGCTGGCGGGCGGCTCAAAAGGAGCGCGGCAGGCCGAGCACGTGCTCGGCGACGTAGGACAGGATCAGGTTGGTCGAGATCGGCGCGACCTGATACAGGCGGGTCTCGCGGAACTTGCGCTCGACGTCGTATTCGTGCGCGAAGCCGAAACCGCCGTGGAACTGGAGGCAGGCATTGGCCGCCTCCCAGCATGCCTTGGCGGCGAGGTACTTGGCCATGTTGGCCTCGGCGCCGCACGGCTGGTGCGCGTCGAACAGCTCGCAGGCCGCGAAGGCGCATCAGGTTGGCCGCCTCGACCTCGATGTACGCCTCGGCGATCGGGAACTGCACGCCCTGGTTCTGGCCGATCGGCCGGCCGAAGACGACGCGCTCGCTCGCGTACTTGGTGACCCGGTCGATGAACCACTAGCCGTCGCCGATGCACTCGGCGGCGATCAGCGTGCGCTCGGCGTTGAGGCCGTCGAGGATGTACTTGAAGCCCTTGCCTTCCTCGCCGATCAGGTTCTCGGCCGGGATCTCGAGGTTGTCGAAGAAGAGCTCGTTGGTCTCGTGGTTGACCATGTTGGCGATCGGCCGCACGGTCATGCCGCTCCTTTCGCCTGGCGCAGGTCGACGATGAAGATCGACATGCCCTCGGTCTTCTTCTGTCACCTCGGCGAGCGGCGTCGTGCGCGCCAGCAGGATCATCAAGTCGGAGTGCTGGACGCGCGAGATCCACACCTTCTGGCCGTTGACGACGTAGCGGTCGCCGCGCCTGACGGCGGTCGTCCTGATCTTGGTGGTGTCGGTGCCGCTCGTCGGCTCGGTGACGCCCATCGACTGCAGGCGCCACTCGCCGCTCGCGATCTTCGGCAGGTAGTGCTGCTTCTGCGCCGCGCTGCCGTGGCGCAGCAGCGTGCCCATGTTGTACATCTGGCCGTGGCAGGCGCCGGCGTTGCCGCCGCTGCGGTTGATCTCCTCCATGATCACCGTCGCCTCGGCGAGGCCGAGGCCGGAGCCGCCGTACTCGGCCGGGATCAGCGCCGCCAGCCAGCCGGCCTCGGTCAGCGCGTCGACGAATTTCTCGGGATAGGCGCGGCGCGGCGTCGATGTCGCGGTGGTACTCGTCGGGAAACGCGGCGCAGAGCGAGCGCACCGCGTCGCGGATCTCCTGGAAGCGATCGGGCGCGGACTTGAGCATGGCGTTCTCGAGGGCCGCGAGTCAGGCGATCTCGGGCCGTCGCCTGCATCGCCAGCGCGCCCTCGGCGCTTGCGCGCCCAGAGCGCGAAGCACTTGTCGCCTTCGGGGCGGCCGCAGACGGTGAAGGGATGCAGGTCGAAGAGGGGGCTTAGCGCCTTGAAATCGAAGCGGCGCAGGACCGAGTCGGGATGCTCGCGGCGCAGCAGGTCGACGAGCAGCGTCGCAATCAGCGGGCCGTGCACGATCAGGCCCGGATAGCCCTCGACCTCGGTGACGTAGCGCCGGTCGTAGTGGATGCGATGGCCGTTGAAGGTGAGCGCAGAATAGCGAAACAGCAGCACGTCGTCGGGGACGATCTTGCGCGCGAAGGTCTCGTCGCTCGGCGCGGCCGACGGGATCGCGGCCGCGCCCGGCGCCGGCATGTCGCGGTAGACGATGTCGTGCTCCTCGCGCAGCGCGATGCCGGCCGCCGTCGCAACCTGGTGCTCGACGGTGACGAAGACGAGCGGCCCGGAGCGCGCCTGCTTGCTGGCGATGCTCGCGATCCGCGACGTCCGCGTCATCGCGTCGCCGACCCGAAGCGGCTGCAGGAACGAGAGCCGGCCGCCCGCCCACATTCGGCGCGGCAATTCCACAGGCGGCAAAAAGCCGCCGCGGCGCGGGTGGCCGTCGGGGCCGATCTCGCTCTGCTTGGCCAGGGGCAGGAAGTAGAGCCAGTGCCAGAGCGGCGGCAGCGTCGCGCCGGCGCCCGGCGCAGGGTCGTCGCGATCGAGCGTGGCAGCCAGCGCCGCCATCGGCGTTGCCGTGACGGTATCGCGTCGCTCCTCGGTGCGGCCGAGCCAGGCGGCGTAAGGATCGGACGGGTCCATGGGCTGAAGGGCTGAAGGTCGCGGTGCGAGCGCCCGCCTACCGAGGTCATTGAAGCATGCCTACCCCGGAATGCCCAGCCGCTCCGCCCTTTTCCGACTGCGGATAACCAGCATGCGACCGGCGATGACCACGCGGAAAATGAATGGCAAATCGACCGGCCTCGAACATCCAAGGAGACTCCGACGTGATTCCGACCACCACGCGCCGCACCGCTCTTGCCGCAACCGCCCTCGCCGTCACGGCGCCGCGTGTCTGGGCGCAGACGCCGATCGTCATCAAGCTCAGCCACGTCGTCGCCGCCGACACGCCCAAGGGCAAGGGCTCGGAGGTCTTCGCCAAGCGCGCCGCCGAGCTGACCAAGGGCAAGGTCAAGGTCGAGGTCTATCCGAACAGCCAGCTCTACAAGGACAAGGAGGAGATGGAGGCGCTCCAGCTCGGCTCGGTGCAGATGCTCGCCCCGTCGCTGTCCAAGTTCGCGCCGCTCGGCGTAAAGGAGTTCGAGATCTTCGATTTCCCGTATATCTTCGACAACTACGACGAGCTGCACAAGGTGACGCAGGGCGCGGTCGGCAAGTCCCTGATGGCTAAGCTCGACGCCAAGGGAATCACCGGCCTGGCGTTCTGGGACAACGGCTTCAAGTCGTTCTCGTCGAACCGCAAGATGGTCAAGCCCGACGACGTCAAGGGCCTGAAGATGCGAATCCAGAGCTCGAAGGTGCTCGAGGCGCAGATGCGCGCGCTCGGCGCGATCCCGCAGGTGCTCGCCTTCTCTGAGGTCTACCAGGCGCTGCAGACCGGGGTCGTCGACGGCACCGAGAACCCGCACTCGAACCTCTACACGCAGAAGATGAATGAGGTGCAGAAGCACGTCACTGTCACCGACCACGGCTATCTCGGCTACGCGGTCGTCGTCAACAAGAAGTTCTGGGACGGCCTGCCGGCCGACATCCGCGGCCAGCTGACGCAGGCGATGGCCGACGCCACCAAGTTCACCAACGAGGACGCGCTCAAGGACAACGAATCGGCGCTGGCCAAGGTGAAGGCGACCGGCAAGACCGAGGTGTTGACGCTGACCAAGGAAGAGCGCGCGGCCTGGAAGCGTGTCCTGGTCAAGGTGCACAAGGAGATGGAGTCGCGCGTCGGCACCGACATCATCCAGGCGGTCTACAAGGAAACCGGCTTCGACCCTGCCAAGGTCTGACGAAGTCGCTCCGGGGATGCCCGCTTGACCGTGGGCGGCGCTTCTGGGGCAATCGTCGCACGCGCCGCGGGCGCGTCACCTTGATCGCCGATGCTGAAAGTCCTCGACCACCTCGAAGAGTGGCTGATCTCGACCCTGATGGGGCTCGCGACGATCATCATCTTCGTCGCGGTCATCCATCGCTACCTGTCGGGCATGCCGATCCCCGGCCTGCAGGACTGGCTCCTCACGCTCAACTTCTCGTGGGCGCAGGAGGCGACGATCTACCTCTTCGTCTGGATGGCGAAGTTCGGCGCCGCCTACGGCGTGCGCACCGGCATCCACGTCGGCGTTGACCTCTTCATCAACCGCATGAAGGACAAGACGCGCGCCAAGTTCGTTCTCTTCGGCCTGCTCGCCGGCGCCGCCTTCACCGGCACGGTCGCCGCGCTCGGCGCGCATTTCGTCTGGGCCAACGGCGCGCACTACGCGTTCGTCCACGCGCTCGGCCTCGACACGACCGGAATGACCGCCGGGCCGACGACGCCTGACCTCGAATGGCAGACCTGGATCATCTACTCGGCGATCCCGCTCGGCTCCTCGCTGATGTGCTTTCGCTTCCTCCAGGTCGCCTGGCACTTCCACCGCACCGGTGACCTGCCGCACCACGACCACGGCCACGTCGAGGGGATCGACGAAGTCACGCCGCACGACGTCAACCCGGCGAAGACATGAACGGCCTGATCATCTTCGGCCTGCTCATCCTGCTCATGGCGACCGGGATGCCGATCTCGATCGCGCTCGGCCTGACCGTGCTGACCTTTATCTTCGGCTTTACCAACGTGCCGCTGCAGTCGGTCGCGCTCAAGCTCTTCACCGGTCTCGAGAGCTTCGAGATCATGGCGATCCCGTTCTTCATCCTCGCCGGCAACTTCCTCACCCACGGCGGGGTGGCGAAGCGGATGATCCACTTCGCCAGCTCGTTGGTCGGCCACTGGTACGGAGGCCTCGGCCTGGCGGCGGTGCTGGCGTGCGCCCTGTTCGCCGCGCTTTCGGGCTCGTCGCCGGCGTGTGTCGTCGCGATTGGCTCGATCCTGATGCCGGCGATGATCAAGGCGGGCTTCCCGGCGCGCTTCGGCGCCGGCGTCATCACCACCTCGGGCGCGCTCGGCATCCTGATCCCGCCGTCGATCGCGATGGTGATGTATTCGGTCTCGACCAACACCTCGCTCGGCGCGATGTTCATCGCCGGCGTCATCCCGGGCATCGCCCTGGCGACGATGCTCGGCGGCACGACCTGGTATCGCGCCCGCAAGAATAACTATCCGCGCCAGCCGCGTGCCAGCTGGGCCGAGCGCTGGGCGGCGTTCCGCAAGTCGGTCTGGGGGCTGCTCCTGATCGTCGTCGTCATGGGCGGCATCTACACGGGCCTCTTCACGCCGACCGAAGCCGCGGCGATGGCCGCGGTCTACGCCTTCTTCATCGCCGTCTTCGTCTACAAGGACCTGACGCTGCGCGACGTGCCGCGCGTCCTGCTGCAGAGCGCGAACATGAGCGCGATGCTGCTCTACATCATCACCAACGCGATCCTGTTCTCGTTCGTGCTGACCAACGAACAGATCCCGCAGCACCTCGCCGACTGGCTGGTCGGCATGGGCCTGGGCTGGGTCGGCTTCCTGCTCGTCGTCAACATCCTGCTGCTGCTCGCCGGCAACGTGATGGAGCCGTCGTCGATCATCCTGATCATGGCGCCGATCCTGTTCCCGGTCGCCAAGCAGCTCGGCATCGATCCGGTCCACTTCGGCATCCTGATCATCGTCAACATGGAAGTCGGCATGTGCCACCCGCCGGTCGGCCTGAACCTCTACGTTGCCTCGGGGATCACGAAGATGGGCATCACCGAGCTCACGGTGGCGGTCTGGCCGTGGCTCCTGACCATGCTCATCTTCCTGGGCATCGTCACCTACTGGCCGGCGATGTCGCTCTGGCTGCCGCATCTCATGCTGAAGTAGCGGACCGGCCCTCGCGCGTTCAGTCCTTGGTCGCGACAAACATGAACCGGTTCAGGCAGAAGAACCAGTCGCCGCCTTCGCCGCGCGCGCGCACCTCGGCGACCCAGGCGTCGGCCGCGGCGCGGTCGACGCCGTGGCGAACGGCGGCGTTGCGGCCGATCGCGAGCATGCCGGCGCCGAACGAGTCGGCGTCGTAGCGCGTCTCGACGAGCGGGAACGCCTCGGCATGCGTCGGTGTCAGCCCCGCCTCGGCGAACAGCCGGTTCATCTGGCGCGGCAGGTGGGCGTGCTCGAAGCGCCAGCGGCCGTCGAAGATGCGGCGCATGAGGTCGACGTCGGGCGAGCCGTAGACGCACAGGTCCCAGTCGGTCTCCAGCACGCCGAGCCGTCCGCCCGGCTTGAGCACACGCGCCGCCTCGGTGATCGCCGCGGCGATGTCGGGCACGTACGAGTAGGTCTGGACGGCGACGATGAAATCGGCGCACGTGCTCGACAGGCCGAGCGCCACTGCATCGCCTTCGCGCAGCAAGACCCGGTCGTCGAGACCGCGGGCATGGACGCGCGCGGTGGCGCCGGCCAGCATGTCGGCGCTGGCATCGACACCCGTGATCCGACCGCTAGCGCCGACGTCGTCGGCGAGCTCGCAGGTGAGATGGCCGACGCCGCAGCCGACATCGACGCCCGACTCGCCCGGGCGGATACGCAGCAGCTCGCGAAAGCGCCGGCGCTGGGCAACGATCTGCGGGCTCGCGTAGAGCAGCTCGAGGCGAGCGGCCATCGAGGCGTTGAAGACATGCGGCGTGGGATCGTTGTCGCTCAAGGCAGGCTCCAGCTTATGTACAGACAATATACTGGGCGGCGCGACGCCGCTGCGGCCGGAGCCTGAGTGCGCAGCGTTAAGGGAAAACCCTGATTTCTGGCTGGGGCGCGTTTTCCTAAAATGTCCGTACAAATAGGACGCCACCCCTCCGGAGACCCCATGCATCTCGCCCGCCGCCTTTTGCTCGCCATCGCCGCCGCGCTCGTCTTCGCCGGCCCCGTGACGGCGCAGCCGATCGTCATCAAGTTCAGCTTCGTCAATCCGGCCGATTCGCCCAAGGGCAAGGCCGCCGAGTACTGGAAAAAGCTGGTCGAAGAGGGCACAAAGGGCCGCGTCAAGATCGAGCTCTACCCCAACAGCAGCCTCTACAAGGACAAGGAAGAGCTCGAGGCGCTGCAACTCGGCAGCGTGCAGATGCTGGCGCCGACGCTCGGCAAGTTCAGCGCCATGGGCCTGAAGGACTACGAGGCTTTCGATCTCCCCTACCTGTTCGACAACTTCGAGCAGGTGCACCAGGTGACGCAAGGGCCGATCGGCAAGCAGCTGCTCGACCAGCTCGAGCCGAAGGGCCTGAAAGGCCTGGCGTTCTGGGACAACGGCTTCAAGCAGATGAACGCCAACAAGGCGCTGCGCGTTCCGGCCGACTTCAAGGGCGTGAAGATGCGGATCTTCAGCTCGAAGGTGCTCGACGCGCAGATGCGCGCGCTCGGCGCGATCCCGCAGGTGCTGGCGGCGAGCGAGATGTACCAGGCGATGCAGACCGGCCTGGTCGACGGTAACGAGAACACCGAGTCCACGTTCTACGACTTCAAGCTCTATGAAGTGCAGAAGTACCTGACCGAGTCGAGCCACGGCTACGTCGGCTATCTGGTCGTGGCCAACAAGAAGTTCTGGGACGGCCTGCCGCCTGACATCCGCAAGGTCATGGAAGAGGCAATGGTCAAGACGACGACCTACGCCAACGCGATTTCACAGAAGGCTAACGAGGCCGCCCTCGAGGGCATCAAGAAGACCGGCAAGACGACCGTGATCGATCTGACGCCGGCGCAGCGCGACGAGTGGAAGAGGGTGCTCCGCAAGACGCACGCGCAGATGGGCGATCGAATCAGTCAGCCACTGCTGCAGGCGATCTACAAGGAAACCGGCGCGGTCAAGCCCTGAGCGACGAAGCGCCGGCCAACGACATGCGACCCCTCGCCGGCATCACCGTCCTCGACCTGACCCACATGTTGTCGGGTCCGTACGGGACGATGACACTCACCGATCTGGGCGCGCGAACGATCAAGGTCGAGCCGCCCGGCAAGGGCGAAGGCACGCGCGAACTGCTTGCCGGCCATCCCGACTATTCGCGCGACGGCATGGGCGCGTACTTCATGACGCTCAACCGCAGCAAGGAGAGCGTCTGCATCGACCTCAAGCAGGAGGCGGGGCGGGCGGTCTTCTACGACCTGGTGCGCCAGGCCGACGTGGTGTTCGACAACTTCGGCGCCGGCGTGCCGCAGCGCCTCAAGATCGACCACGCGACGCTTGCGGCGATCAATCCCGCGGATCATCACCTGCTCGGTCACCGGATTCGGCGAGACCGGCCCCGACACGCAACGGCCGGCGTTCGACCAGGTCGTGCAGGGCATGGGCGGCGGCATGAGCATCACCGGCCGGCCCGACGACACGCCGGTGCGCGGCGGCATTCCGATCGGCGACCTCGGCGGCGGCATCTTTGGCGCGATGGGCGTCCTCGCCGCGCTGCAGGCGCGCCATGTCACCGGCCTTGGCCAGCATGTCGACGTGTCGATGCTCGACGCCCAGATCTCGCTCCTCACCTACATGGCGACGATGTACCTGATGTCGGGCCACATTCCGGGCCGGATCGGCAACTCGCACTTCGTCCACGTGCCGTACAACACCTTCGCGACCCGGGATGGCCACGTCATCATCGCCTGCATCGGCGACGCCTTCTACGAGCGCTTCCTCAAGGTCGTGCCGCACCCCGAGCTGCTCAAGCCCGAGTACCTGAAGCAGCCGGCGCGTTACGCCGACCGCGACAAGATCGACGCGATCATCAACGGCGAGCTCGGTACCAACACTTCCGCCTACTGGCTCGACAAGCTGCGCGAGGCGCGCATCCCGTGCGGGCCGGTCAACGATTTCGCGCAGGCGCTCTCGGATCCGCAGATCCTGGCGCGCGACATGGTCGTCGACGTGCCGCTGCCCGACGGAACGACCGTGCCGATGCCCGGCATCCCGATGAAGTTCTCGGGCGTGGCGACGCCCGAGTTCGGCGTTCCGCCGACGCTTGGCCGCGACACGCGCTCGGTCCTCGCCGATCTGCTCGGCTACGACGCCGCGAAGATCGATTCGCTGCGCGAGGCGCGAACGATCCAGTAGCGGCGCGGGCGCGACGACCGCGGAAGCAGCGACTCAGCCGAGCGCGCCGGCGGCGCGCAGGCGCTCGATCTCCGCGCCGTCGACACCGGCGGCGGCGAGCGCGCTTTCGGTGTGCTCGCCGAGCCGCGGCGCGACCGGTCGCACGGCGCCCGGCTCCTCGTCGAACTTGATCGGAATGCCGAGGTGCGTCTGGCCGTCGGCGAACTCGATCTTCATCGCTCGCGCGGCGAGGTGTTCGCTCTGCATCGCCTCGTGCACGCCTTTCACCGGCGCCCAGCAGACGTCGAGCTTGCCGAGAAAATCTTCCCAGTGTGCAAGGTCGCGCGTCGCGAACGTCGCGGCGAGGAACTCGCGCACCGGGTCCTGGCCGCGCCCGGGTGGCAGCTTGCAGAGCTCGATCAGGTCGGGGCGGCCGAGCGCGCTCAGCAGATTGGCGGCGAACTTGATCTCGCTGCCGCCGAGCGTCAGCGAGCGGCCGTCGGCGCAGCGGTAGAGGTTGTAGAAGGCGTTGCCGCCGAGCGAGCGCTCGGTCGTCGGATCGAGCTCGCGCCCTTCGGCGAACACCGGGCTGATGATGTTGACCATCCACGAGACCAGGCTGTCCTGCATCGAGATGTCGATCGTGTCGCCGCGGCCGCTCTGCTCGCGCCTGAGGAGTGCCATCAGGATGCCGCTCATCGCCATCAGCGAGCCGGCCATGTCGGCGGCCGGAACGCACGGCAGCGCCGGCGCGCCGTCGGCGCCGTGGTTGAGGCTGACGACGCCGGACTCGGCCTCGATGCTGAGGTCGTGGGCGACGCGCGCCGCCATCGGCCCGGTCTGGCCGAACGCCGCGATCGAGCAGTAGACGACGCGCGGATAGCGCTCGCGCACCGCCTTCGGGCCGATACCGAGCCGATCGACGACGCCGGGCCGGAACGCCTCGACGATCACGTCGGCGTCTGCCGCCAGGCGCATGAACGCAGCGACGCCCTCGGCCTTCTTCAGGTCGAGGACGACGCTCTGCTTGTTGCGGTGGGTGTTGCGAAACCAGACCGTGGTGTCGCCCTGGTACTTGCCGATCGATCGCGTCGGCTCGCCCGAAGGCGGCTCGATCCGGACCACGGTCGCGCCGTGGTCGGCCATCATCATCGTCAGATGCGGGCCGGGCAGGTACTGCGACAGGTCGAGGACCTTGACGCCTTCGAGCTTCATCGCAGCCTTTCGGTCGAGGGCGGCGCGCGCCGCCCGGGATCAGATCTTGTAGCGGCCGATCAGCTGCTTGGCGATCACCTGGCGCAGGATCTCGTTGGTGCCCTCGCCGATCACCATCAGCATCGAGTCGCGGTAGAAGCGCTCGATCTCGTACTCGACCGAGAGGCTGTAGCCGCCGAAGATCCGCATCGCCTCCTGCGAGCAGTGCACGCCCGCCTCCGAGCCGGCGAGCTTGGCCATCGCCGCCTCGAGGTCGCAGCGCTCGCCGCGGTCGTACTTGCGCGCCGCGTTCTCGATCAGCCGCTTGGCGCCCTCGACCTGCGTCACCATGTCGGCGAGCTTGAGCTGGATCGCCTGGTGCTCCCAGATCGGCTTGCCGAAGGCGCTGCGTTCCTGGGCGTAGCGCAGCGCCATCTTCATCGACCCTTCGGCGATGCCGGCGCCGCGCGAGGCGACGTTGATGCGGCCGAGCTCGAGCCCGCCGGCGGTCTGGACGAAGCCCTTGCCTTCCTCGCCGCCGAGCAGGTTCTCCTTCGGCACGCGGTAGTCGTCGAAGCTCAGCTGGCAGGTGTCGATGGCGCGATAGCCCATCTTCTTCAGCTTGGCGTCGACGTTGTAGCCCGGGCCCTTCTCGGCGATGAGCATGCTCATGCCCTTGTGGCGCGGCTTGGCATCCGGATCGGTCTTGACCAGCAGCAGCGTCATGTGGCCGTGCAGGCTGTTGGTGATCCAGGTCTTCGAGCCGTTGACGACGTAGTGGTCGCCGTCGAGCTTGGCGACCGTGCGGATCGCCTGCAGGTCGGAGCCGGCGTTCGGCTCGGTCAGGCCGAGGCTGCCGCGCATCTCGCCGCTCGCCATCTTCGGCAGGTACTTGCGCTTCTGCGCCTCGGTGCCGTTCCTCTCGATCGCCGAGGCGACGATCAGGTGCGAGTTGAAGATGCCCGAAGGCGCCATCCAGACCGAGGCGACCTTGATCACGATCTGCGCGTAGGTCCACGCCGAAAGGCCGAGGCCGCCGTACTCCTCGCCGATGGTCGCGCCGAACAGGCCGAGCTCCTTCATCTGCTCGACGATGTCGTGCGGGTACTCGTCCTCGAGGTCGTACTTGCGCGCCACCGGGCGCAGTTCCTTCTCGACCCAGTTCTCGATCGCGTCGACGAACTCCTGCTGGTCGTCGACGGGCTCCTTGGCTTTCGCGTGCCATGCGGTGTCTCCTCGTGGCCTTGGCGGCGTCTAGTAGTTGACCTTGTCCTCGACGCTGTGGCCGCGCTTGGCGATCAGCATCGTTCGGTTGAAGGTGCCGACCACCTTGCCGTTCTGGTTCAGGCCGATCGTCTTCACGGTGACGATTCCGGCACCCGGGCGCGAGCTCGACTCGCGCTTGTCCATCACTTCCGACTCGGCGTAGAGCGTGTCGCCGGCAAACACCGGATGGGTCAGCTTGATGTCGGTCCAGCCGAGGTTGGCGATCGCCTTCTGGCTGACGTCGGTGACGCTCATGCCGACCATCAGCGCGACCGTCAGCGGGCTGCAGACGATGCACTTGCCGAACTCGCTCGCCTTCGCGTACTCGGCGTCGAAGTGCATCGGGTGCGTGTTCATCGTCAGTAGCGTGAACCAGGTGTTGTCGGTCTCGCTGATCGTGCGGCCGGGGCGGTGCTCGTAGATCTCGCCGACGGCGAAGTCCTCGTAGTAGCGGCCGAAGGTCTCGCGGGTGCGGTTCTCGCCGACGCGCTTGGCGGTCTGGACCATGGGTGTCTCCTTTGTCTGGATCGATGAGGGGAATCAGGACGACGCGCGCGCCAGCTCGGCGATGCGGCGGGCTTTCTTCAGCAGAGGGGCGTCGACCATCTTTCCCTGGAACAGGAAGGCACCGCTGCCCTGGCCTTCGGGAACGGCCTGCAGCAGCACGGTCGCCCACTCGATCTCGGCCGGGGTCGGCGTGAAGGCGGCGTGGATCGTCTTGATCTGCTGCGGGTGGATCGCGGTCTTGCAGCCGAAGCCGAGCGCGAGCGCCTTGCGCGTCTCGCTGGCGAGGCCTTCGTCGCTCGACAGGTCGACGTTGGGGACGTCCCACGCCTGCAGGCCGGCGGCCTTGGCGGCATTGACCAGGCGGCCGCGCGCGCTGAGGAGCCCGTCCCAGTTGAACTGGGCGTCGAGCTCGGCCGAGAGGTCGGCGCCGCCGAGCATCAGCGCGCCGAGCTTGCCGCCGGCACGGCCGATGGCGGCCAGGTTCTCGATCCCGAGTGGCGTCTCGACCAGCGCCGCGAAGGCGCCGACCTGCGCGCCGCACCAAGCCTCGAGCGTCTGGATGTCGGTGGCGTTCTCGGTCTTGGGCAGAAGCAGCCAGTCGACCTTCACGCCCGACTCGACGAACGCCAGCACGTCGCGGATGCCGTCGAGCGTGCGCAGGCCGTTGACGCGCAGCGCGACCTCGGCGCCTGGCGCGGACCGGACCACGCCCTTCAGCCAGCCGAGGACCTGGCCGCGGGCCTCGCCCTTGCGCTCGGGATGGACCGCGTCCTCGAGATCGATGCAGACGAGGTCCGCGCCGGCCGCCATCGCCTTGGCGAAGCGCTCGACCTTCTCGCCGGAGACAAAAAGCATCGAACGGGGCTGGCGGCTGGACATCGGCATCTCGCGCGGAATCAAATGTCCGGACATTATGCAAGGCGCGTGTTGGCGCGTCAAGCGCCGATGGCGAGCTTTCGCGCCGCCGCGGCCAGCGCGTCGCGATCATCGGGATGGGCGATCGCGATCAGCCGGCGCGCGCGCTCGCCGAGGCTGGCGTGGCGCAGATGGGCGCTGCCGTATTCGGTGACGACGACGTCGGCGTCGGCCGCGGCGACGGTCGCCGGACCGGACAGGCGGGCGACGATACGCGCGGCCCCGGGGCCTGCCCCGCCGGCGCGTGCCGGTTGGCGCGAAGGCAGCGCGATGATCGCCTTGCCGCGCGGCGCAGCGCGCGCGCCACGAACGAAGTCGTTGAGACCGCCGACGCCGCCGACCTGACGCGGGTTGCCGTCGCTGCCGGTCGCGGCTTCGGCGTTGGCCTGGCCGAGCAGGTCGACCTCGAGCGCGCTGTTGAGAGCGACGAAGCGGCCGAGGCGGCGCGATCACCTCGCGGCCATGCGTGTAGCGCGGCTCGCGCAGGCGCAGCGCCGGGTCGCTATGCACGGCCGCATAGAGCGCCGCGTCGCCGTAGACGCACGCCGTGACCGAGACACCGGCGTCGATCTCCTTCCGGCTGTTGTCGGCGCTGCCGCTCGCGACCAGCGCCTGACAGCGCCGGCGTCAGCATGCCGCTGTGGACGCCGAGGAAGCGGTGGTCGCGCAGTCCCTCGACGACAGCCGACGCGAGGCTGCCGATGCCGACCTGCAGGCATGCGCCGTCGGTCACCAGCGCCGCGACGTGCCCGGCGATGCGTCGCTCCACCTCGCTGACGCGCGGTTCGGCGGCGACCGCCAGCGGGTACGCGGTCTCGATGCGATGGCCGATCGCGATCTCGTCGGGCCAGGGCGCGCCGGCGATCGCAGGTGCGAGCGCGTTGATCTCGGCGACGACGACGCGCGCACGTTGCGCGGCATCGAGCACATAGCCATGCGACGCGCCGAGGCAGAGCTGGCCGGCGTCGTCGCGGGCGAGGCTGACGAGGACGACGTCGGCCGCGTTTGCGCCGCTCGCGAAGGCGTCGCCGCATTGCGAGTAGTGCGCGGTCGAGATCCGCGTCGCGTGGCCGCGCGCCAGCGCGCCGGCGCTGCCCATGGCACCGAAGGTGGTGAACGTCGTCGCCGGCGCGAAGCCGGTCGCCGCGTCGGAGAACGGAACGCCGAGGAAGACCTCGAAGCCGCCGTCATGGGCGCGCGATGCGGCGAGCGCGCGGAGCAGCGCGACCGGCTCGGCGGTCATGTGCGAGCACACGACCTGGTCGCCGGGTCGGACGATCCGGTGCCAGTCGAGCGTCTCTGTGGCGGCGGAGTTCACGGCGCAGGACGGAAAGTATGTACGGACAATCTTTGTACGGACATAATACAGGCACTCCTCGCCGAAGGGATCGCCATCTCGCCATGACCGCGTCCTCGCACACCGCCAAACGTCCCCGCCGCACGGCCTCGCGCCGGACCGAATCGCCCGCCGGCGCGCCGCCGAAGCGCGTCGTCGCGGCGAAGGACGACGAGAGCGCGCCGCGCTACCTGCAGATCGCGCGCGAACTGACGGCGGCGATCACGAGCGGCCGCTATCCGGTCGGCGCGCGTCTGCCGACCGAGCTCGAGCTGTGCGAGCACTTCGCGATCAGCCGCTTCACCGCGCGCGAGGCGGTCCGCGTGCTGTCGTCGGCGGGCCTCGTGACGCGGCGCCAGCGTGTCGGCACGGTCGTCATCGCGACGCCCGACGAGGCGCGCTACACGCACGCCGCGTCGTCGGTCTCCGACCTCTTCCAGTACGCGCAGGACACCGAGCTGCGCCTGATCTATATCGGCAAGCTGGCGCTGGCGCGCGATCGCGCCCAGCAGTTCGGCGCCAAGGTCGGCGACGAATGGACCTACGCGGTGGGCCTGCGCAGCGAAACCGCGCTGGCGCCGGCCAAGGCCAAGGACAGCCGGCCGATCTGCGTCACGCGCCTGTTCCTCAACCCGCTGCTCAAGGGCATCGACGCCAAGCTGCGCGAAAGGAAGACCGCCGTCTATGCGCTCATCGAGCGCGAGTACAAGGTCAACATCCAGCGCGTCGAGCAGGAGCTGCAAAGCGTCGCCCTCGACGCCGACGACGCCGCCAACCTCGGCAGCAGCGCGGGCTCGCCGGCGCTGCTGGTGCTGCGCCGCTACTACGACGACCGCGACCAGCTGCTCGAAGTGGCCGAAAACATCCACCCGGGCGACCGGTTCACGTACCGGATGCAGTTGCGCAAATAACCGGCGGATTGACAGCGGCGGGCGAAGCGGAGAGAATTGTCCGCACAAATTGATTGCCGCTGCCGCCCATGAATCCGCGTCCCTCGCCCGCCGCTGCCACGGCGTCCGCCGCCGCCGAGCCGATCGCCGCATGCCTGGCCAGCTTCGCCCACGCCCTTCGGCTCGAGCAGGTTCCCGCCGAGGTCAGCCTGCGCGCGCGCCACCTCATGCTCGACGCCATCGGCTGCGGCCTGGCGGCGCGCGGCGAGGACTTCGCCACCCGTCTGCACGCGGCCGTCGCCGATCTCGCCGGCGGCGAATGCGCCGAGGGCGCCGGCGTCGTCGGCTTCGCCGGCCGCTTGCCGGTGCGCGACGCGGCGCTGCTCAACGGCATGCTGATGCACGGCCTCGACTACGACGACACGCACATGTCGGGGATCGTCCACCTGACGGTGAGCGTCCTGCCGACCCTGCTCGCGCTCGGCGGTCGGCGCAAGACCTCGGGCGCGACGCTGCTCGCCGCATACATCGCCGCGCTCGAGGCCGGCGCGCGCCTCGCGACCGCGGCCGCCGGCGGCTTTCATCGCCAGGGCTTTCATCCGACCGGCGTCGTCGGCGTATTCGCCAGCACGCTCGCCGCCGGCCGGGTTCTCGGCTTGGCGCCGGAAGCGATCGCGCGCGCCCAGGGAATCGCCCTGTCGATGGCGAGCGGCAGCCTGCAGTTCCTCGAAGACGGCGCCTGGACCAAGCGGATGCATCCCGGCTGGGCGGCGCAGGCGGCGATCAGCGCCGCGACGCTCGCCGGGCACGACATCCCCGCGCCGCTCGCCGCCTATGAAGGTCGCTTTGGCCTCTATCGGCTCTACCTCGGCGCGGCGGTCGGCGCCGACGTCGACCTCTCGCTCGCCACCGCGGGAATCGGCGCCGACGGCGCGTGCACGCCGTGGGAGCTGACGCAGATCGCGGTCAAGCCGTTCGCGATCTGCCACTTCTCGCATGCCTGCGCCGACGCCGCGATCGCCTTGCACCGGCGCGGCGTCGACCCGGCGCGGATCCGCTCGGTCGAAGCGCGCCTGCCCGCCGGGACGATGCCCGTGGTGTGCGAGCCGGCCGCGGCGAAGCGCCGGCCGACGAGCGACTACGACGCCAAGTTCAGCCTCCACTACGCGGTCGCGAGCGGCCTCCTGCGCGGCCGGCTCGGCCTGCGCGAGCTGACGCCGGCGGCGTTCACCGACCCGGCCGCGCTCGCGCTGATGGATCGCGTCGAGTGCACGGTCGATCCGGCATCGACGTTCCCGCGCCACTACACCGGCGAGGTCGTCGTCACGCTCGACGACGGCACGACGCTCGGCGAGCGCCAGGCGGTCAACCGCGGCCACGCCGAGCGGCCGCTGCGCGACGCCGAGGTGCGCGACAAGTTCTTCGACAACGCGACGCTGCATTTCCCGCTCGCCCACGCTCAGGCTGTCTGCGACGCAGTGCTGGCGCTCGATCGCGCCGAGTCGGTGACGACGCTCGAGGACCTGCTCGCGGTCGCGCCCGACACCTGACCACTCTCTTCCCGACTGCGATGAATCAAGACGACTCGAAGCTTCCCCTGTCCGGCCTGCGCGTGCTCGCCGTCGAGCAATACGGCGCCGGCCCGTTCGGCACCTCGTACCTCGCCGACCTCGGCGCCGAGGTGGTGAAGATCGAGAACCACCGCGACGGCGGCGACGTCGGCCGCCACGTCGGGCCGCACTTCTTCGGCAGCGACGACAGCCACTTCTATCAGACCTTCAACCGCAACAAGAAGAGCGTCACGCTCGACCTCAAGCACCCCGAAGGCATGGCCGTGTTCCATCGCCTGGTCGCGGGCGCCGACGCGGTGCTCGACAACCTGCGCGGCGATCTGCCCGGCAAGCTCGGCCTCGACTACCGCTCCTTGCAGAGAGGCCAATCCGCGCATCGTCTGCGCCCACCTCTCGGCCTACGGACGGAGCGGCTCGCGCCGCGCCTGGCCGGGCTATGACTACCTGATGCAGGCCGAGGCCGGCCACATGACCGTGACCGGCGAGCCCGACGGGCCGCCGACGCGCTACGGCCTTTCGATCGTCGACCTGATGACCGGCCTGGCGGCGGCGTTCGGCCTGCTCGCCGGCGTGATCAAGGCGCGCGAGAGCGGCGTCGGCATGGACGTCGACACGTCGCTCTTCGACGTCGCGATGCACAACCTCAACTATCCCGGCACCTGGTACCTGAACGGCGGCACGGTCACCGGCCGCACGGCGCGGAGCGGCCACCCGAGCCTGGTGCCGAGCCAGCTCTACCGGACCGAGGACGGCTGGCTCTTCATCATGTGCAACAAGGAAAAGTTCTGGCCGCTGCTGGCGCAGGAGCTCGGCCATCCGGAATGGATCGACGACCCCGAGCTGGCCGTCTTCGCCCAGCGGCTGAAGCACCGCAACCGCGTCACGCGCCTGCTCGACGACGCGCTGATGCAGGCGCCGACGGCGACCTGGATCGCGCGGCTGGCCGGCAAGGTGCCGGTCGCGCCGGTGTTCGACATCGCCCAGGCGCTCGAGAACCCGTTCGTCCACGAGCGCGCCGGCGTGATTCCTTATCGCTATCCCGATGGCAGCGAGGCGCGGATGGTCGCCAATCCGATCCGCTTCGCCGGCGTCGAGCTGCCGCAGCGAGCCGCGCCGAAGATGGGCGAGCACGACGACGCGATGCTGCGCGAAGCCGGCTTCGACGGCGCCGCGATCGCCAAGCTGCGCGCGCTCGGCGTCATCGCCGGCCGCTCGCTGAAGTCGCCCGCGCTTGACCGCGACGCTGGCCACGCCGCCTGACCTCGCCGGCCCGCGCGCGACGCGGGCAACGCTGCCGCTGACGCTGCTGATGCAGGCCGCGGCGTCGGCGGCGACGATCGCGCCCACGGTCGCCGCGCCGGCCCTGCTCGCGCGCCTCGGCGTCGGCCCGGTCGCGGTCGGCCTCTACGTCGCCGCGGTCTATCTCGCGGCGATGCTGTCGAGCCAGTTCGGCGCCGCGCTGGTCGCTCGCTGGGGACCGATCCGCACCAGCCAGGTTGCGCTCGTGCTGTGCGCCGCCGGCGTCGCGCTGGTCGGCGTGCCGCAGCTCGGCGCCGCGCTCGCCGGCGCGTTGCTGCTCGGCGCCGGCTACGGCCCGATCACGCCGGCGAGCTCGGAGATCCTCGCCCGGACGACGCCGCCCGATCGCTACGCGATGGTTTTCTCGATCAAGCAGACCGGCGTTCCGGTCGGCGGCGTCGTCGCCGGCCTGGCCGTGCCGGCGCTGACCGAAGGCGCGGGCGCGAGCATGGGCGATGGTCGCGATCGCCGCGCTCTGCGTTCTCGCCGCCGCGGCCGGCGCCTGGCTGCGCACTTCGCTCGACACGCTGCGCGACCCGGCCGCGCCGATGCCGCGGCTGCTGCGCCTGTTCGAGCCGGTGCGCTTCGTCGCCGCGCATCGGGTGCTGTTCACGCTGGCGACGTGCTCGTTCGTGTTCTCGGCAGTGCAGGTCTGCGTCACGTCGTACAGCGTCACCTTCCTGACCCACGACCTGCGCTGGACGCTGGTCGCCGCCGGCGGCGCGCTCGCCGTCGCGCAGGTCGCCGGCGTCGTCGGCCGCATCGCCTGGGGCGTAGTCGCCGACCGCCACGGCGACGCGCGCCCGGTGCTGCTCGCGCTCGCCGTCGCGATGGCGCTCTGCGGCCTGATCGCGGCCGCGGTCTTCGACACGACCAGCGCGCACGTCGGCGTGATCGCGCTGCTCGCCGTCTATGGCGCCAGCGCGATCGGCTGGAACGGCGTCTTCCTCGCCACCATCGCGCGCGTCGTGCCGATCGGCCAGGCGGCGCAGGCGACCTCGGGCTCGCTCTTCTTCACCTACTTCGGCGTCGTCGTCGGGCCGCCGATCTTCGGCCTCGTCGCGTCGTGGGCAGGTGGCCTCGGCATCGCTTTCGCGGCGCTCGCGCTGCCGCTCGCCGGGGCCGTGGCTCGCGCTCTGGCGCTGGCGAGCGCCGCGCCGCCGCCGACGCTCGGGCGCCTGAGCGGGCTGGTCGACCGCCAGGTCGCGCGCTGCGGCAGGCAGCGCGGCCGCCGTCGCCGCCGCGCGTTCGGCCTGGCAGGCCGCATCAGCGGCAGCAGAAGCAGGCCGAACAGGCCGACCACCGAATCGACGATCAGCGTCGACGGGTAACCGATGCGCTCGACCGCGAAGCCCTGCCACCAAGAGGTGTACGAAATGCACAGGTTGAGCATCGCCATGTACGCAGTGAACTGCGTCGCCGCCACCGCCGGCGTCGTGATGTCCATGTAGAGCGCGGTGCGGATGCCGTAGTACAGGCCCTGGAAGATGTTGTAGACGATGACCGTCGCCCAGAACGTGTAGAGCAGCAGCGTCGAAGGACGCGGCCGGTTCGGCGCGTTGATGTCGATCGGCATGATCCAGCCCGACTTGCCACATCACCCAGGCGAGCCACAGCGTCGGCACGACTGTGAGGAAGACGAACAGGGCGAGCGTGCGGCGCCGGCCGAAGCGATCGGAGAGCCAGCCGCCGAAGATGCAGAACGGCGCGTAGATCAGCATGCGAGACGAAGTTGAGCTGGGCGATCGCGTTGTCGTCGAGGCCGAGTTCGACGGCGAGATTCGACTGCAGGGCGAGGCTGAGCGCGTAAGCGCCGGCCGGCAGCAACGCCGCGACACGCCGACCAGCGCGGCGCGCGAGCCGGTGAAGGCGATCCAGGCCTCGCGCACGAAGCGCCTCAGCTCGTCGAGGATGTTACGGGCGGTGTGGATCGTCGCCTCGGCGGCCGTCATCGCCTTCTCGCGCAGTGGCAGGACGACGAAGACGGTGATCGCGAAGATCGCCGCGGCGACGAAGAAATAGGTCGACGAGAACGGCATCACGCCGTCAGGAAAAGCACGCCCGAGCCGCCGACCATCTGGCCGACCGAGGCGCCCGCGAACATGAAGCCGTTGGCCGAGCCGCGTTCGTCCTCCGGCAGCACGCTGACGGCAAGCGCGTCGATGGCGACGTCCATCGTCGCCGCGAAGGCGTTGTGCAGGAAGATCACCGCCGTGAACAGGGCGATCTGATGCACGAAGTCGATCCCCATCGCCACGAAGAGGGTCGCGATCATGCCGATCTGCATCGCGAAGATCCAGGTGCGGCGGCGGCCGAAGCGCTGCGACGAGATCGTGTCGACGAACGGGCCGACCGCCCACTTGAACGCCCACGGCAAATAGAGCGAGCCGACGAATGCGCCGATCGCCGCCGGCCCGAGGCCCTGGCGGCGCATCTGGGCGGCGATCGCGATGGCCGTGAAGCCGAGCGGGATGCCCTCGGTGACGTAGAGCAGGAAGAAGGCGGTGAGTCGGCCCTTGCGGGTAGCGAGCAGGTCGGGCAGGGCGATTCGCATGCGGCGCGACGCTAGCACAGGGCGCTCGGCGCGAGCCCGCCGGCTGCCGCCTGGCGGATGCCGCGCGCCGCTCGCTCGCGACCGGAAACCCCGGCACCGGCACGGTCGCGGCGCTGCAGTAAAACGGCCGCCCCTGAATCCGGTCCACGCCATGAAAGAGACGACTCGAAGACTCACCGCCGCCGATTTCGACCCCGAGGTCATGCGCCTGTTCGACCGCTATGTCCACGGCGCGCTCGACCGGCGAGGCTTTCTCGACGGCGCCGCCAAGTTCGCGGTCGGCGGCGTCACTGCCGCCGCATTGCTCGAAGCGCTGAGCCCGAACTTCGCCGCCGCCGAGCGGGTGCCGAAGACCGATCCGCGCATCCGCGCCGAGACGATCGAATTCCCGTCGCCGCAGGGCTACGGCATGGGCCGCGGCTACCTCGTGCGGCCGGCGAGCGCGCCACCGCCTGGCGGCGCGACGACGCCGACGAGCGGCCTGCCGCTGGTCCTCGTCATCCACGAGAACCGCGGTCTCAGCCCGCACATCGAGGACATCGCGCGCCGCCTCGCAGTCGACGACTTCATCGCCTTCGCGCCTGACGCGCTGTTTCCGCTCGGCGGCTATCCGTCGGACGAGGACAAGGCGCGCGACCTGTTCGGCAAGCTCGACCAGGCCAAGACGCGCGAGGACTTCCTCGCCGCGGCGCGCTATCTCAAAGGCGTTCCCGGCGGCAACGGCAAGGTCGGCGTGGTCGGCTTCTGCTGGGGCGGCGGCATGGTCAACTTCGTCGCCACGCGCATCCCCGACCTGGGCGCGGCGGTGCCGTTCTACGGGCCGGCGCCGGCGAGCGAGAGCGTCGCCGCGATCCAGGCGCCGCTGCTGCTCGTGTTCGCCGACAACGACGACTTCGTGAACAAGACCTGGCCGCCGTACGAGGCGGCGCTGAGGGCGGCCGGCAAACGCTTCGAGGCGTTCAAGTACCCGGGCACGCAGCATGGCTTCAACAACGACACGACGCCGCGCTTCGACGCCGCCGCCGCCGGCGAGGCCTGGCAGCGAACGATCGCATTCTTCAACCGGACCCTGCGCACTTGAGCGTCTCGCCGCGCTGAGTCGCGCGCCGCACGCGACTCAGCCGTGGCCTCAGTGCAGATCGCGCCGCTTGCCCTTAAAGACCTTGGGGCGATGGACGTTGCCGTCGCGCTCGCTCGCCGAGCGGCGTGCGCGCCGGATCGCCTCCCGGGTCTCGCGCCGGGCGCGCAGCTCGGCGCCGGGCCAGGCGATGACGCGGGCGAAGCGCCGCTGCCAGCGCTCGCTGCTGCGCCGGATCGAGGCGTCGACCCGGCCGCGCCGGCGCGGCCGGAGCAGCATGCGCAGCAGCAGCAGCACGCAGACGGTGACCATCACGGCCGCGAAGATCTTCTCGACGACATTCATTGCGGGCCCATCGTAGCGCGATGAGCGCGCGGCGGCAGACGACTTGCATTGGCGCTATCTCCTTACAGGGTCGGCCGTCCCGGGGCGCAGAATCGGCTCAGCGCGTCTTGTCATGGCGTCGCCTCGTCACGCCTATCGGCCGACCATGGACTCCACCGAAGAACGCCGCCGCGGTGCCGGCCCGGCGGCCAACGACGCCGGCGCCGAAGCGCGCATCGAGCCCGTGCCCGACCACGCCGAGGAGGAGCTCGCCGAGACCATCGACGACGCCGTGCCTACCCGCGCCTACGCGATGCTGCCGATGGTCGGCCTGGGCGGATCGGCAGGCGGCATCGCCGCCCTGCAGGCGTTCTTCGAAGCGACTCCGGCCGAAACTGGACTCGCCTTCGTCGTCGTCATGCACCTCGCGGCCGACCACGAGAGCATGCTCGCGCCGATCCTGCAGCGCGCCACCCGGATGCCGGTGCACCAGGTGCGCGACTCGGCGCGGGTCGAGGCCAACCACGTCTACGTCATCCCGCCCGGCAAGGCGATCGCCTCCGCGAACGGCTACCTGCAGTGCACCGACCTTACGCCCGACCGCGGCCGGCGGGTGGCCGTCGACCTGTTCTTCCGGACGCTCGCCGACACCCACGGCCCGCGCGCGGCGGCGATCGTTCTCTCGGGCGCCGACGGAGACGGCGCGATCGGCATCAAGCGCATCAAGGAGCGCGGCGGCCTGACGATCGCGCAGGATCCCGACGAAGCCGAGCACGCCGGCATGCCGCGCGCGGCGATCGCCACCGGGATGATCGACTGGGTGCTGCGCGCCGCCGAGATGCCGGCCCGGGTCGGCCGCTATCACGAGCTGCTCGGCCGGCTCAAGCTCCCGCCCGAAGTCGGGCCGCAGCCGGTGCAGACGGAAGCCGTCGCCGCCGACGAGCGCGAGACCGCCCTGCGCGACGTGCTCGCCTATCTGCGGGCGCAGACCGGGCGCGACTTCGCCTACTACAAGCGGACGACGATCCTGCGCCGGATCGCCCGGCGCATGGGCGTCAACGGCACCGAGGACCTGCCCGGCTACCTGGCGTTCATGCGCACCCATCCCGGCGAGGCCGGCGCGCTGCTGCAGGACCTGCTGATCAGCGTCACGAACTTCTTCCGCGACCGCGACGCCTTCGACGCGCTCCAGGCACAGATTCCGTCGCTGTTCGCCGGCAAGACCTCGAATGACGAGGTTCGCGTCTGGGTGCCGGCGTGCGCCAGCGGCGAAGAGGCGTACTCGATCGCGATGTTGCTGGCCGAGCATGCTCGAACGCTCGAGGCGCCGCCTTCGCTGCAGGTCTTCGCGACCGATCTCGACGAAGGCGCGATCCGCTCGGCGCGCGATGGCCTCTATCCGCTCGCGCTCGCCGCCGACGTCTCCGAGGAGCGGCTGCGCCGCTTCTTCACCAAGGAGCGGCGCGGCTACCGGGTGCGCGGCGAATTGCGCGAGACCGTGCTGTTCGCGATCCACGATCTGCTCAGGGACGCACCGTTTTCGCGTGTCGATGTCTTCAGCTGCCGCAACCTCTTGATCTATCTCGGCAACGATGCCCAGAAGCGCGTCGTCGAGATCGCCCACTTCGCGTTGCGTCCGGGCGGGCGGCTCTTCCTCGGCGCCTCCGAGACCGTCGACGGCAGCGAGCACCTGTTCCAGGCGATCGACAAGAAGCACCGGATCTACGAGCCGCGCCTGGTCGGTCGCCAGCGCCTGCCGCCGCCGAGCGACCAGAGCACGCTCGCGCGCGCGCTCGAGTTGCAGGAGCGCGGTCGACGGCGATGTTCCGGGCCTGGCCTTGCCGCACCGGTTCGCGATCGCGCCGCAGCTGCAGCGGACGCCGGCCAGCGCCGGCGTCGGCTCGTGGCGCGAGCTGCACCTGAAGCTGATCGAGCGCTTCGCGCCGCCGTCGGTGGTCGTCACCGACGAGTACGGGATCGTCCATCTCTCGGAGCGCGCCGCGCGCTTCCTGCGCTACTCGGGCGGCGAGCCGACCAACAACCTGCTGAGCGCCGTCGATCCGCTGCTCGCGGTCGACCTGCGCACGGCGCTGCTGCGCGCGGTGGACAGCAAGGAGCCGGTCGAGACGGCGCCGATTCCCTACCACGCCGACGGCGTCGCCGGCGAGGTCGTGCTGCGGGTCGCCCCGGTGGAAGACCTGACGCCGGGCTTTCTGCTGATCACCTTCGAGCTGCGCGCCGTCGACGGTGCAAGCCCGGTTCCCGAGCGACCGGCCGAAGACGCGCGCGAGCGGCGCCTGCAGCAGCAGATCGACGAGCTCAAGTGGCACCTGCGCGACGTCACCGAGCAGGGCGTCACCGCGACCCAGGAGCTGAAGGCGAGCAACGAAGAGCTGCAGGCGATGAACGAAGAGCTGCGCTCGGCGACCGAAGAGCTCGAGACCAGCCGCGAGGAGCTGCAGTCGATCAACGAAGAGCTGACGACGGTCAACGTCGAGCTGAAGACCAAGCTCGACGAGCTCGGCCGCGCCAATGGCGACCTGCAGAACCTGATGGCGGCGACCGCGATCGCCACCGTCTTCCTCGACCGGTCGCTGCGCATCCGCCTCTTCACGCCATCGGCGATCGCGCTCTTTAACCTGATCGAGGCCGACATCGGCCGCCCGCTCAGCGACCTCGCGTCGCGGATCGACTATCCGGAGGTCATCGACGACGCGCGCGCGGTCCTCGACCGGCTGGTGCCGATCGAGCGCGAGGTGCGCTCGGGCGCGCGCTGGCTGCTCGCCCGGCTGCTCGCCTACCGGAGCGGCGAGGACCGGATCGCCGGCATTGTCCTCACCTTCCTCGACATCACCGTGCGGCGCAACGCCGAAGACGCGCTGCGCGAATCGGAGACGCGCTTTCGCACCATCGTCAGCCAGGCGGCGGCGGGCGTCGCCCACACCGATCTCGAGGGCCGCATCACGCTCGTCAACGCGCGCTTCGCGCAGATCGGCGGACACGACGCCGAGGCGCTGGCCGGAATGTCGCTGTTCGACCTGGTCCACCCGGACGACCGTGAGAAGAATCGCGAGGCATTCCGGCTCCTGGTCGCCGAGGGCGCGCCGTTCGAGATCGAAAAGCGCTACCTAAGGGTTGATGGCGACGTCGTCTGGGTCAACGCCGCGGTGACGACGATCCTCGACAGCGCCGGACGCCCCAACGCGGTGGTCGCGATCGTCCTCGACATCACCCAGGCCAAGCTCGCCGAGCAGACGCTGCGCCAGTCCGAGGAGCGATTGCGCCTTCTGGTCGAGAACGCACGCGAGTACGCGATCGTCTCGATGGACCTCAATCGCCGCGTCACCAGCTGGAATATCGGCGCCGAAGAGCTCACCGGCTACCGCGAGGACGAGATCGCCGGCCGCTCGGCAGACCTCATCTTTATCGAGGACGACCGCCTCGGCGGCGCGCCCGAGCGCGAGGCGCACCAGGCGCTCGCCGAGGGCCGCGCCGCCGACGAGCGCTGGCACCTGCGCAAGGACGGCAGCCGCTTCTGGGGCAGCGGCGTGATGATGGCGATGCGCGAGGCCGGCGGCGGCGCGCCGATCGGCCTGCTCAAGATCTTTCGCGACCAGACCCATGCGCGCACTGCGGCGCAGGCGCTCGAGACCAGCCGCGCCGAATTGGTGCAGGCGCTGGTCGACAACCGCAAGGCGCGCGCCGAGGCGGAGGCCGCGAGCCATTCCAAGGACCGCTTCCTCGCCATCCTCTCGCACGAGCTGCGCACGCCGCTGACGCCGGTCGTGATGGCGCTGCACGCGCTCGAGCGCAACGTCGACCTGCCGGCGTCGGCGAGGAGCACGGTCGAGCTGATCCGCAGGAACGTCAAGGCCGAGCTGCTGCTGATCGACGACCTGCTCGACGTCACCCGGATCTCGACCGGCAAGCTCGAGATGGCGCGCGCCGAGACCGACATGCACGACGTCGTGCGCTCGGCCGCCGCGGTCTGCGAGGCCGATTTCACGGCCAAGCGGCAGCGCCTCGACATCGACCTCGGGGCGGCGCGCCACGTCGTTCCCGGCGATGCATCGCGCTTGCAGCAGGTGGTCTGGAACCTGCTCAAGAACGCGTCGAAGTTCACTCCCGACAACGGCGGGATCCGGGTCGCGACGAGCAACACCGCCGATCGCTTCATGCTCGTCGTCGCCGACACCGGCATCGGCATTTCGGCCGAGGCGCTGCCGCTGATCTTCGACGCCTTCGCCCAAGAAGGGCAATGGGTCACGAGCGAGTTCGGCGGCCTGGGCCTGGGCCTCGCGATTGCCAAAGCGACGGTGGAGGCGCACCACGGCACGCTCGTCGTCACCAGCGGCGGTCGCGATCAGGGAGCGACGTTCACCGTCGCCCTGCCTCTCGATTGATCTACTTCTCACGGCGATGAGCACCGACCCCGACCCCGACTCACTGATGACGCGGCCAGCGAGGCCCCGCGCGCCGGCGCGGCCACGCCGCTCAGGATCTTCATCGTCGAGAACCACGAGGACACGCGCTTCCTGCTCGGGCTCCTGCTCGAGCAGCTCGGCCATGTCGTGTTCTCTGCGACCACGCTCACCGAGACGCTCGAGAAGCTGCCCGACGCCGAGTGCGACGTCCTGATCTCCGACATCGGCCTGCCCGACGGCAACGGCTGGGAGCTGATGGCGCGGCTCGGCGACGCCGCGCCGCGCTATGCGATCGCGATGAGCGGCTTCGGCATGGCGTCGGATCGCCAGCGCAGCCTCGCCGCCGGCTTTCGCCATCACCTGCTCAAGCCGGTCGAGCCGAACCAGCTCGAGCGGCTGCTCGACGAGGCGGCGGCCGAGATCGAACGCAGGCTGACAGGCGCTTACCGCCGCCGGCGCATCGCGCCGCCCGCTACGGCCGAACGATGACCGTTCCGGTCATGTACGGGTGCACCGAGCAGGTGTAGTCGAAAGTTCCCGCCTTCGCATAGTTGCGGGCGAAGCGCTGACCCGGCAACAGCAGGTCGCTCGGCGCGGCGCCGTCGGCGAAGGCGAGCACGTGCGGCGCGCCGTCGTCGTTGCGCCACGTCACGGTGGCGCCGACGGAAACCGTGAGCGGCGTCGGCGCGAACGCGAAGTTCGCGATCGAGACCGCGGCGCCGGCGGCGACAGCGGCCTTCGCCGCCACGGGCTGGACGACGATCTTGCGCGGCGCATTGCCGACCGCGATCGTCGTCGTCTTGCCGCTCGCGAGGTCGACCGCGCTGACGTCGTTCGAGCCCTCGTTGGTGACCCAGACGGTCTTGCCGTCGGACGCCATCCAGTGCGGCTGCTTGCCGACCGGAAAGGCGCGTCCCGGCGCCTGGCTCGCCGGGATCGAAGGTGAGGAGCTCGCCCGGGCCCTGGACGACGATCGTGCCGACGGCCGGCGCCGGAGAACCATTTGCCGATGTGCGGCGAGGCGCCGGTCGGGATCTCGCCGATGACCTCGTCGCTGCCGGCATCGATCACGCGCAAGGCGTTGACCCCGGCGGTCGTGACGTAGAGGAACTTGCCGTCGTGGCTGAACTCGGGATCGCGCGGCGGCTTGTCGAGGGCGATCGTTCGCACGACGGCGCGCGCCGCGAGGTCGATCACGACCAGTGCGAACTGGCCCGGCTGCTGCGAGGCGACGTACGCGACCTTGCCGTCCGGGCGGACCGCGATGGTGTGCGGCTTGGCGACCGCGACGCTGGCGACGACGGCGCGGCTGGCGGTGTCGACGAAGGCGACCTTGTCGGCGCCGTAGACGCCGACCAGGATCGTCTTGCCGTCGGGGACGAGGGCGATGCCGTGCGGCGTCGGCCCGACCTCGATCGTCTGGACGACGCGGTCGCTCGCGGTGTCGATCACGCTCATGCTGCTCGAGCCTTCGCCGGTGACGTAGACGAAGCGGCCGTCGCCGCTCACCGCCATGCCGTGCGGGCCGGTTTCGACCGGGATCGTCGCCAACGCGGCGCCGCTGGCGGTGTCGACGACACTGACCGTCGAGTCCTTGAAGTTGCCGATGTAGGCTTTCGGGCCGGCGGCGGCCACGGCGGTGGCGGCCAGGGCTGCCGCGGCGAATGCGAGCAGGCGGGTGAAGCGAGCGAGCGACGCGCGAATCGAACGATGGGCCATGGTGGTGATCTCCGCGATGGACAAGGACGCGAGACGTGACGCGCGCCGGCGGCCGCCGTCTCGTGTTGCAGTACCGCGGCAGGCAGCGCTTTATTCCCAGGGAATAAAAATGGTGCGAGTGGGGTAATACGACAACGAACGATCCCGAAGACTCCTTCACCGCGAATGACCGAACCCTCGCGCGTCGAGGCGCTGCTCCTGCCTCACCTCGACGCGGCCTACAACCTCGCGCGCTGGCTGACGCGCGATCCGCACGACGCCGAAGACGTCGTCCAGGAGGCGTGCGTTCGCGCCCTGCGCTACCTCGGGTCGCTGCGCGACGGCGAGGCGCGCGCCTGGTTCCTGACCATCGTCCGCCATGCCTGCTACGACTGGCTCGGTCGCAACCGCGGCGAGGCCGGAGACGACGCAGCGGTCGAGCTCGCCGCCGAGGCCGAGAGCGAGCCACCGGAGCGCGCCGAGCGGCTCGGCGAGGCGCGCGCGCTCGAGCAGGCGATCGCCGCGCTGGCGCTGCCGTACCGCGAGGTGATCGTCCTGCGCGAGCTCGAGGAGCTCTCGTACAAGGAGATCGCGAGCGTCGCCGACATTCCGATCGGCACCGTGATGTCGCGCCTGGCGCGGGCGCGCGCGCTGCTGCGCCGCTCGCCGGCGCTGCGCGCGGTCGCCGGCCAGCGCGCCGGAGGCGACGCATGAACTGCAGCCAGGCCGGTGGCCAGCTCGCAGCGCTGCACGACGGCGAGCTCGACGTCGTCGCGGCAACCACGCTGCGCGCGCACGTCGCGGCCTGCCCGCATTGCCGCACCGAGCTCGCCGACCTCGCGCAGCTCAGCCGCGACATCCGCGCGCAGGCGCCGCGTCACGCTGCGCCGGCGGCGCTGCGCGAGCGCGTTCGCGCTGCCGCGGCCGCGCACCGGTGCTGCGGCCGGTCGCTTCGCGCCGCCGACGATCGCGGCGCCGCTCGCTGCCCCGGGCGCGGCGGCGCTGGTTTGCCGCCGGCGCGCTGGCCGGCGCGCTGCTGGCGGTCGCGCTCGGTGCAGCGACGCTCGCGCTGATCCAGCGCCAGGCCAGCGACGAGGTCGCGCTCGAAGCGGTCGACAGCCACGTTCGCGCGACGCTCGCGCACCAGCTGGTCGCGGTGGTCTCGTCGGACCGGCACACCGTCAAGCCCTGGCTCTCGGCGCGGCTCGACTACGCCGCGCCGGTGTTCGAGCTGCCCGAGAGCGGCTTCGCGCTCGCCGGCGCGCGCGTCGACTCGCTCGACCGCCGGCCGGTGGCGACGCTCGTCTACCGCTACGGCAACCACGTCGTCGACGTCTTCGTGCGCCCGCTGGCGCCGGGCGCGGCCGGGCCACGGCTGGAGACTGTGCGCGGCTTCAACGTCGCCCGCGCCGTCGGAGCCGGCATGGAGTGGCGCGCCGTCGCCGACGTCGATGCGGCCGTGCTGGTTCCGTTCGTCGAGCGGCTAGCGGCCGCGGGGCCGCCGCCGCCGCGCTAGCTTGTCGCCGCGATCGGGCCGTCACTGCCGGGTGCGCACAATGGCGCGATGACATCCCACTCGGTCGACTCGCGCTACGCCTGGATTCGCCTCGCCGTCGCACTGCTGCTGATGACGATTGGCAGCAGCTCGATGTACATCGTCGCTGTGGTCCTGCCGAGCGTTCAGGCCGAGTTCGGCGTCGCTCGCGCCGACGCGTCGCTGCCGTACACGCTGCTGATGATCGGCTTCGGCATCGGCGGCGTCTTCATGGGGCGCCTCGCCGACCGGCGCGGCGTCGCCGTGCCGCTCCTGATCGGCGCCGCCGGCCTCGGCCTCGGCTTCGTTGCCGCCGGCCTGTCGGGCAGCATCTGGACCTTCGCCCTGGTTCACGGCGTGCTGCTCGGCCTGATCGGCAGCTCGGCGAGCTTTGCGCCGCTGGTCGCCGACACCTCGCTTTGGTTCGAGCGCCGGCGCGGCATCGCCGTCGCGATCTGCGCCAGCGGCAACTATGTCGCCGGCGCGATCTGGCCGCCGATCGTCCAGCATTTCGTCGCCAGCGTCGGCTGGCGCCAGACTTACGTCGGCCTCGGCGTCTTCACCGGCGTGACGATGGCCGGGCTCGCCCTTCTCATGCGTGCGCGGCCGCCGGCGGCGGCTGCTCGCCACGAGCGTCGCCAAGCCGGGCGCGCCGGTGCCTTCGACGCGGCCGTTCGGCCTGTCGCTGAACGCGGCGCAGACGCTGCTCTGCATCGCCGGCGTCGCCTGCTGCGTCGCGATGGCGATGCCGCAGGTGCACATCGTTGCCTACTGCGGCGACCTCGGCTTCGGCGCCGCGCGCGGCGCGCAGATGCTCTCGCTGATGCTCGCCTGCGGCGTCGTCAGCCGGCTCGTCTCGGGCTGGATCTGCGATCGCATCGGCGGCCTGAGAACGCTCGTGCTCGGCTCGCTCCTGCAGGGCATGGCGCTGCTGCTCTTCCTGCCGTTCGATTCGCTGGCCTCGCTCTTCGTCGTCTCGGCGCTCTTCGGCCTGTTCCAGGGCGGCATCGTGCCGTCGTACGCGATCATCGTGCGCGAGCATTTCCCGGCCGAGGAGGCGGGCGCGCGCGTCGGCATGATTTTGATGTTCACGCTGTTCGGCATGGCGCTCGGTGGCTGGATGTCGGGCAAGGTGTTCGACCTCACCGGCTCGTACCAGGCCGCGTTTCTCAATGGCATCGGTTGGAACCTCGCTCAACCTGAGCATCGCCCTGTTCCTGCTGCGCGGGGCGCGGCGGCAGCGCCGGCTGACGCTGGCGGTCGCTTAGACTGCGCGCCCGCTACCACGATATCCATGCCACCGACCGTGCCGCCCGCTGGCCCCGATCTCGTCGCGCAGGCCGAGCAGCACGGCGCCGCACCGCTCGGCGCCGCGCCCGGCCCCGAGGTCGATGACGAAGGTGGACGCTCGCACTCGACCGGCATCCTGCCGTGCCAGGAGCTGAAGGCGATGGTGCAGCGGCGCGAAATCTTCGCCCTCGAGCCGATCGCCGACGACCAGTTTCAGCCCGCGAGCCTCGACCTGCGTCTTGGGCCGACCGCGTACCGGGTGCGCGCGAGCTTCCTGCCTGGCGCGGGCTCGGTCCGGGCCAAGCTCGACCAGTTGGCGATGCACGAGATGGACATCAGCCACGGCGCGGTGCTCGAGAAAGGCTGCGTCTACATCATCCCGCTGCTCGAGGGCGTCGACCTGCGCCATCGCACCTCGGCGCTGGTCAACCCGAAGAGCTCGACCGGCCGGCTCGACATCTTCACCCGGCTGATCACCGACGGCGGCACCGCCTTCGACCAGGTTCGCGAGCAGTACAGCGGCATGCTCTACGCCGAAGTCTCGCCGCGCACCTTCAGCGTCCTGGTGCGGAAGGGCTCGCGCCTGAGCCAGCTGCGCGTGCGCCGCGGCAGGCCGATTGCGAGCGACGGCTTCATGAAGCGGCTGCAGCAGGAACACGGCCTGGTGCAGCTGCCCGAGCCCGAGACCGGCAACGCGCCACCGCTCGAGATCGTCAACGGCGTTCCGGTGCGGGTCGATCTGCAAGGCCGGCGCTCGGCCGGCATCATCGGCTACAAGGCGCGGAGCCACGCCGGGCTGGTCGACATCGACCGCATCGGCCACTACGACGTCGCCGAGTACTGGGAAGCAGTGCATGCGCCGGCGCGCGGCGGCCTGATCCTCGACCCGGCCGAGTTCTACATCCTCGCCTCGCAGGAAGCGGTGCGCGTGCCTCCCGGCTACGCGGCCGAGATGATCGCTTACGACACGCTGGTGGGCGAGTTCCGGGTTCACTATGCCGGCTTCTTCGACCCCGGCTTCGGCCACACCGACGCCGGCGGCGAAGGCTCGCGCGCGGTCCTCGAGGTGCGCTCGTACGAAGTGCCGTTCGTGCTCGAGCACGGCCAACTGGTCGGCCGGCTCGCCTACGAGCGGCTGACCGCGACGCCGACGATCCTCTATGGCCAGGGCGCGAAGTCGTCGTACCAGGGCCAGGGAATCAAGCTCAGCAAGCACTTCAAGGTCGCGCCCTAGCGCTGGCCGCTAGCGGTCGAGCAGGAACGGCTGCTCGATCGCAAACTCGGCGAGCGTGCCCTGGACGATGCGCGCGACTACCGGCGTCATCGACTCCGGGCCTTCCCAGGTCGAACCGGCGACGCCACCGTCGGCCGCGGCAGCGACGATGAAGCGCGTGCCCTCGCGCCAGCCCGGGTCGGCGACGAGACGCCGATTCAGCTCGGCGACGAAGGCGACCGCGTCGACCGGCACCGGCGCGCGCGGCGTGCGGCGCAGGAGGCGCTTCCAGTGATCGCCCGCAGCGCTTGGCGTGCGCCGGGTGATGCTCTGGTCTCGCTCCGGACCGCTCGCCCGTTGCCGCTCGCTTGCCCACTGCCGCCGCACCTTCAGAAAGTCGCGGCGTGGCAAGCGTTGTGCCGCGCGCCTGCGGGCGTCGGCGGCTCACGGGTGATCGACGCGGACCAGGCGCGTGTGGGTATCGACGAGCGTGAACGTGCCGTCGTCGTTGGCGACGACCGGCAGGCGGGCGTAGGCGGTGCGATAGCGTCTTGATTCGCAGTCGTCGCAGCCCGCGTTCGCCGCATGCATGTCGACGCAGGTCCGCTCGACGATCGTGTATGACGCGCCGGTCACGGAGCGCGCCTCGAAGCGGGCGCTCTCGGCGAATCCGGGATCTTCGTCGGGCTGATGCAGCATGTGGGTGGACTCGGGCGTCAGGCGATACAGAGCAGGTGGCAATTGCCGTGCGCCCGGCGCCCCCGATCTCTCGCGAGCGCAGGGGTATGCCAATCCTGGGCTACGGGCACGGCCGTTGCTCGTCGCACGGGTCGGCAATGCCGCAGCGAGGCAATCCTGCCGAGCCCGCCGGATCCCCATCACTCGGGAGACCCCATGAGCCTCATCAGTTTCATCCAGGACGCCGGCGAGAAGCTGTTCAACCGTCCGAATGCCGCGCCAGCATCGGCAGCGGCGACGCCGGACATCGCCGCGCTGAACGCAACCGCGGCGCAGGCGATCGAGAAGTACATCGCCTCGCAGGGCCTCAAGGCCGACGGCCTGGACGTCGCCTACGACGGGGCGAGCCAGACCGTGACCGTGAGCGGCGTCGCGCCCGACCAGGCGACCAAGGAAAAGATCGTCCTCTGCTGCGGCAACGTCGCGGCTGTCGCGAAGGTCGACGACCTGCTGACCGTCGCCAGCCCGTCCGAGCCCGAGTCGTCCTATCGCGAGGTCAAGTCGGGCGATACGCTGTCGAAGATCGCCAAGGAAGCGTATGGCGATGGCAACGCCTACATGAAGATCTTCGAGGCGAACAAGCCGATGCTGTCGAATCCGGACAAGATCTATCCCGGACAGATGCTGCGCATTCCACCCAGGTGAAAGGCCCGAGCGTGCCGTGACCGGGAACACCATCTCCGCCAAGCCTTCGCCCGCGACCTGGTGGACGCTCGTCAGGACGGCGGTCTCGTCGTGGCTCGACGACTATGCGCCGAGCATGGGCGCGGCGCTCTCGTACTACACGCTGTTCTCGCTCGCGCCGCTGCTCCTGATCGTGGTCTCGGTCGCCGGTCTCGTGTTCGGCGAGGACGCGGTCCGCGGCGAGCTGTTCAACCAGCTCCAGGGCCTGATGGGCGCCGACGCCGCCAAGGCGGTCGAGGGCCTGCTCGCCAGCGTCAACAAGCCAGGCAAGAGCGTTGCCGGGACGGTCGTCGGAGTTGCTCTTCTGCTGTTCGGCGCGACCACCGTCTTCGCCGAGCTGCAGGACGCGCTCGACCGCATCTGGCGCGCGCCGGCGCGGAAGAAGGGCGGGCTCTGGTCGCTGCTGCGCGCGCGCGTGCTCTCGTTCGGCCTGATCCTCGGCCTCGCCTTTCTGCTCATGGTCTCGCTCGTCCTCGGCGCGGCGATCGCGGCGCTCGGCCGCTGGTGGGGCGCGGCGTTCGCCGGGTGGGAGACGCTGCTGCAGATCGTCAACCTGCTGATCGGCTTCGGCCTGACGACGCTGGTGTTCGCGATGATCTACAAGCTCATGCCGCGGGTTCACGTTCGCTGGCACGACGTCTGGCTCGGCGCGCTCGTCACTTCGGCGCTGTTCACGATCGGCAAGTTCCTGATCGGCCTGTACATCGGCAAGAGCGGCATCGCCTCCGGCTTCGGCGCCGCCGGCTCGCTGATCGTGATCCTGCTCTGGGTCTACTACTCGGCGCAGATCTTCCTCGTCGGCGCCGAGTTCACCTGGGTCTACGCCAAGACCTTCGGCTCGCTGCGCGGCATCGACGGCGTCGCCGAAGTGGCGCAGAAGGCGGCCGCGGCGGCCGCGACGAAGCGCCGACGCGCAGCGCCGATCCGCCGGACAGCGATGTGCGCACGACTACGACCGCAACCGCGGCGACCAGGCCCACGCCTCAGCCCGCAGTCCCCGCCGCGCGGCGCCGCTCGGTCGCCGGCGACGTCGGCGCCGGCATCGCCTTCGTGCTGGCGCTGCGCTTCATCGTCCCGCGCCTGCTGCGTCGCCTCTGAAGATCGCGACCTGGAACATCAACGGCGTCAACCGGCGCCTGCCGCTCCTGCTCGACTGGCTGGCCGAGGCCGCGCCCGATGTCGTCGCGCTGCAGGAGCTGAAGGCGAGCGACGCCGAGTTCCCGCGCGCCGCGCTCGAACAGGCGGGCTACGGCGCGGTCTGGTGCGGCCAGCGGACCTGGAACGGCGTCGCGATCCTGGCGCGCGGCGCCGAGCCGATCGCCTCGCGCCGCGCCCTGCCCGGCGACGCCGCCGACAGCCAGGCGCGCTACATCGAGGCGGCCGTCGACGGCGTCGTCGTCACCTCGATCTACCTGCCGAACGGCAATCCGCAGCCGGGGCCGAAGTTTGCCTACAAGTTGGCCTGGTTCGAGCGCCTGCTCGCGCATGCCGAAGCGCTCGCGGCGAGCGGCCATCCGGTCGTCCTCGCCGGCGACTACAACGTCGTTCCGACCGACGCCGACATCTACGCGACGCGCTCGTGGCTCGACAACGCCCTGCTCCAGCCCGAGCCGCGCGCAGCCTAGCGGCGCCTGCTCGCGCAGGGCTGGACCGACGCCATCCGCGCGCTCCATCCCGAGGCGCGCATCTACACCTTCTGGGATCGCCTGAGAAACGCCTGGCCGCGCGATGCCGGTCTGCGCATCGACCACCTGCTGCTGAGCGAAAGCATCCGGCCGCGTCTGGTCGCCGCTGGCGTCGACCGCGAGCTGGCGCGGCCGCGAGCACGCGAGCGACCACGCGCCGGCGTGGATCGAGTTCGGCCCGGTGAAGCGCCGGACGCGTCGTTGAAAACGACCGTGCCCGGCCCCAGTTCTGCTGAATGAACAGCAGCACGACCACCGCGCAAAGTCCCATCGTCCGGATCGAGCCGCTCGGCTTTCCATGGCCGACGATCGATCCGTTTCTCTTCTGCGTCCATCACGACGACGCCTATCCGCGCGGCAACGCCGAGCTCGGGCCCGACGCCTCGCTCGCCGGCCGCGCGCTCGGCCAGGACTTCAGTCGCAAGGACGGGTGGAGCATGTACCACGGCTATCCGGTGCCTGGCTTTCCGCCGCATCCGCACCGCGGCTTCGAGACCGTGACCATCGTTCGCCAGGGCTTGATCGATCACGCAGATTCGCTCGGCGCGACCGCGCGCTTCGGCGCCGGCGACACGCAGTGGCTGACCGCCGGCAAGGGCATCGTCCATTCGGAGATGTTCCCGCTGCTCGACGCCGCTGCTGCCAATCCGCTCGAGCTGTTCCAGATCTGGCTCAACCTGCCGGCGCACAGCAAGATGGCCGAGCCGCATTTCACGATGTTCTGGGCCGAGGACATTCCGCGCCTTCGCATCGTCGACGACGCCGGCAAGGCGACCGAGATCACAGTCATCGCCGGCCGGCTCGACGGCGCCGATCGGAGGCCGCTCGCGCCGCCGCCGGATTCATGGGCGGCGCACGAAGACGCCGACCTCGCGATCTGGACCCTTCGCATGGCGCCCGGCGCGCGCTGGACCCTGCCGCCGGCGCGCGGCATCACGCGGCGCATGCTCTATCGCTTCAAGGGCAGCGTGCTCCGGGTCGGCGGCGAGACCGTCAGCACGCCGGCGGCGATCGAGCTGCGCGGCGACGCCGCGGTCGAGCTGGTCAACGGCGCCGAAGCGACGGAGCTGCTGCTCCTGCAAGGCCGGCCGATCGGCGAGCCGGTGGCGCAGTCGGGGCCGTTCGTGATGAACAGCGACGCCGAGATCGCCGCCGCCTTCGCCGACTATCGTCGCACCGGCTTCGGCGGCTGGCCCTGGGCCGACGAAGCTCCGGTGCACGGCCGCGACCCGGCGCGTTTCGCGCGCCGCGCTGATGGCAGCACCGAGACGCCAGGGCAGACCAGCACAGCGCGCTGAGCCGCTCGGCCGCGTCTACGCATTCGCGCCGGGCGCGCGCACGAGCGCGTCGAGCGCCGCCACGTCGACCGGCTTGACGACGTGATGATCGAACCCTGCGGCGCGCGTCCGCTGGCGATCGTCCTCCTGGCCCCAGCCGGTCTGGGCGATGACGCGCATGCCGCGGCCCCACGGCTCGCCGCGGATGCGGCGGCAGACGTCGAAGCCGTTCAGCGCCGGCATGCCGAGATCGAGGACGACGACGTCGGGACGCAGCGCCTCGGCCAGGCGCAGTGCCTGCTCGCCGTCGTAGGCGACGGCGACGACATGGCCGAGCGATGCCAGCAGCGCGGCCAGGCTGTCGGCGCTGTCGCGAAGATCGTCGGCGACGAGAACGCGTCGCGCGTCGTTCTCGGATCGATGCGCGTGCGCGCTCGCAGCCGCTGCATCGCGCGGCGCTGCGGCGATCGGCAGGCGCACGACCAGCTCGCTGCCGCGGCCCGTGCCTTCGCTGTGGGCGCTGATGCGACCGCCGTGCATCTCGACCAGCTTCTTCGACAGCGACAGGCCGATGCCGAGGCCGCCCTGCGAGCGGTCGAGCGCCGATTGCACCTGGCCGAACATGGCGAAGACGTACGGCATCTGGCCGGGCGCGATGCCGATGCCGGTGTCGCTCACGCGCACCACGACATCGCCGCCATCGCGCTCGACCGCGACCGTGATCCGGCCGCCGCGCGGCGTGTACTTGGCGGCGTTGATGAGCAGGTTCGAGAACACCTGCGCCAGCCGCATCAGGTCGCCGTCGATCTCGATCGCGCTCGGCCGGCTGCCGCGACTCGAGCGTGTGGCCGGCGCCGTCGATCAGCGGCTGGGCGGTCTCGATCGCATGCTCGAGCACGCGCCTTCAGCAGCACCCGCTCACGCCGCAGCTGGAGCTGCCCGCGCGCCATCCGCGAGACGTCGAGCAGGTCCTCGAGCAGGTGCGACATCTGCGCGGCCTGGCGCTCGATCACGTCGCCGCACCACGCGATCTGCGCCGGGGCCAGGTCTTTGCGACGCAGCACGTGCGCCGCGTTCCTGATCGGCGCGAGCGGATTGCGCAGCTCGTGCGCGAGGGTGGCAATGAAGTCGTCCTTCTTGCGATCGGCGTCGCGCAGCGCGTCCTCGGCGTTGCGGCGATCGGTGATATCCATGGCGACGCCGAAGGTGCGGACCGCCTTGCCGACGCGGTCGTACTCGGTCTGGCCGCGGTGCGCGATCCAGCGAACCGGGCCGTCGCCGCGAACGATCCGGATCTCGTGCACCAGTGGCATGTGGTTGGCGATCGCCGCGGCGCGGCGCTGCGATGAAGCCGGGACGATCGTCGGGGTGGATCAGGTCGGCGACGCTTTCCGGCGTCGGCACGAAGCGCTCCGGATCGACGCCGAAGACGGCGTACGTCTGGCGGCGACCACCAGAGGACGCCGGCGACCAGGTCGAGCTCGTAGACGCCCATCTGGCCGGCCTCGAGCGCGAGCTCGAGGCGCTCACGCTCGAGCCTCAGGATGCCCTCGGCGTGGCGATGCTCGCTGACGTCGGCCATGATGCTGACCAGCCGGTGGGCGCGGCCGTCCGCGCGGCGCGCGACCACCAGGCCGCGGCCCGAGAGATGCAGCACCGCACCGTCGGGCCGGACGATCCGGTACTCGGCCGGAAACGAGTCCTGCTGGTCGGCGAGCGCGTGGAAGCGCTGCATCAGATGGCGGTCTTCGGGATGAAGTGCCGCTGCGTATTCGTCGCCCTCGCCGCCGACCTGGCCGCGGCCCTCGGCGAGCGTGATGCCGAACAGGGCCATCGCTTCGGGCGACCAGGTCCGCGTGCCGGCGACCAGGTCGGTCTCCCAGGAACCCATGCGACCGGCCGCGAGCGCCGTCCGGTAGCGCGACTCGCTCTCGCGCAAGGCGGCCATGGCGACGAGAAGGTCGGCGTCGGAATGTTCGGGCACGGGCAACTCCGCAGGCGGCGATTGTCTCAGCCGGCGAAGCCGCCGGCCGCTTCACGGATGCGTCCGGCCTCGACCACCATCAAGCGCAGCCGGCGCGACAGCCACGGCATCACGTCGTGCGCCGCCGGCCGCTCCGGCAGCAGGGCGAGGCTCTCCGGTTCGTCGTCGGCAGGCGGCGACGGGGTCGTGGTGGCGCGGTCGAGCTGCCTGCCAGTGCGGCCGCCGCGTCGGCAAGCGCTGCCTCGATTCGCGACCAGGGCGCCTCCGGATCGTCGGCGAGCCGCGCCAGCGTCAACCGGACCATCGAGAGGTGCGCCATCAGCCGTTCGCCGTGGTCGATCAGGATGGCAATCCCGCGTGCCGGCAGCCGCACGCCTTTGGGCTCGACCCGGCTGCGCTGCAATGCCGCCGCCAGCGCTGCGAGCGAGTCGTAGGCCTGGCGCCGCGCCAGGCGCTCTTCGACCGGGTCGCCGGTGGCCGCGTGGAGCGAGTACGACGCATAGGCCTGGAGGTCGCGCAGTACGCGGGCGATCTGCTCGGCGACGCCGCGTCGCTCCCACGACGGCAGGACGTAGCTGAACGACCACGCGAGCAGCGCGCCGAGGAAGGTGTCGGCGACGCGCTCGGCGATCGCGAACCCGGCTCCGGGGTTGAGCAGATGCGATTGCAGCAGCGCCATGATGCTGGCCGCGGTCGCGGTGAGCCAGTAGCGCTGGATCACGAACGCGTGCGCGGTGGCGAGCGCAAGCAGGAAGATCGTGTTCAGCGACAGCGGTGATGGCAACCGCGCCAGCGCGACCACCACCAGGCAGCCGAGCACGGTGCCGAGAACACGCGCGTTGCGCCGCGCCAGCGTCTCGCCGAGGTTGCCGCGCAGGACGACGGCGACGCTCAGCACCAGCCAGTACGGGTGCGATCCCCAGGGCAGGGCGAGCGCGAGGTAATAAGCGGTCGCCAGCGCGAGCGCCATGCGAACGGCGTGGCGCAGCACGAGCGAATCGATGCGCCAGTGCGGCCGCAAGGCGCGCGCGGACCAGCCGTCGGGCGTGACGAAGCGGCGCAGCTGCGCCTGCGTCAGCGGCAAGGCCTCGACCTCGCCGTGCAGCAGCCGGTCGATGCGGGCCAGGTCGGCGAGCATCCGGCGCAGGCGGTTGGCGAGCGAGGGCACGAGCCGGGCGCGGGCATCGCCGGCGCCGAGACGCGAGATCGGCGAACGCGGCGTCGACGGCGAACGGGCGATGGCGCCTCGCGCGGCGCGGCGTCGTCGCGGACGTGATCGGCGCCGCGGTCGAGCGCGGCGGCGACATCGCGCAGCGCCGCGGCGACGCGCTCGAGCATCGCCCGGCCGACGGCGTCGCCGCCGAGCTGGTCGGCGTCGAGCCGGCTCGCCAGCAGCACGTCGCGCAGGTCGATCAGGCGCAGCAGGATCGCGATGTCACGGCATGTGCGTGGCGTCGCGGGGCGACGAAGAGCAGGTCGCGCGCTGCCTGCAGCCGGTCGGCGAGCTCGGCCTCGCCGCTGATCCAGGCCTTGAGCGGCCCGGCCTTCGCCTCCGCGCCGGGCGCGGCGGCGAGCACCGTCGGCGCGCGAGCGGAACAGCGCGGCGGCGCTGCGCAGCGCGGCGACGACGGCGAAGGTGCGGTAGCGGCGCTGGCAGGCAGCCGTCGCGAGCGCAGACCAGGCGAGGAAGGCGAAGCTGCCGCACGCGCTCCAGCCGGCCGTCGCGAGCTCGTGCTCGCCCGGCGGCACCGCCATCGAGAAGATCATCGACAGGATCGGCGTGAACGACACCGCGCCGGCGCGCGCGCCCCAGGCGAGCGTCATCATGCCGACGAAGGCGACCGCCGCCACCGCCGCGCCGAGCGCGAGCGGGTGCGCCCGGAGCAAGTCGACGACGAGCGCCGCGAGCGCGCTCAGGAACGCCGCGAAGCTGACCCGGCGCCAGTTGCGCGCCACCGTGTTGGGGACGTCGGCGATGCTCGCGCTCATCGCCCCGCTCACGATCAGCGCGGCGACGTGCGGCCCGGCGAGAGCGAGCGCGATCAGCTGGATGGCGGCGATGCCGAGCGCGACCTCGATGCCGTTGATGGCATACGCCGGCAGCAGCCGCCAGACGCGAAGGGGCGTGGGCAGTCGCATGAATGGTGCGAGGAGCGAGAGCCCGACGGGGAGGAGCCGGCAGCATAGCCGCGCCCGGGCTGTGTGAAACTTCAGCCACGCAGATCGATGCCGCCTCGATCGATGGCGACGCACGAGGAAGCAGCACTCAGCGAGCGCCAGTTCGCGCGCATCGCCGGGCGCTTGCCGAGCCGCTATCGCACGGTCGCGGTCTTCCTTGCCTCGGACGCGGCCGGCTGGATCACCGGCGAGCGGATCACGGTCGCCGGCGGCTACGCTGATCCTCGGCCGGCGCCTCGTCAGCGACGACGGCGCCGGGCGTAGGCGAGAGCGGCGAGGCCAGCCATCATCAACGCATAGGTCTCGGGCTCGGGCACCGAGTTGACCGTGCTTTGTGTGCCGAGGTAGATGTCGTCGATCGCGAAATCGTTGCCCGCGGCGGCGGTGTTGCGGTTGATCAGGCTCAGCACGACGCTGGTGTTGGCGCCGGAGTTCCAGCTCTGGCTGAGCCCCTGCCATGTGCCAGCCAAGGCGAGGTCGGTGGTCTTCGTGCCGAGCGACTGGCCGGACACCGAGAACTCGAGGATCGAGGGCGAGTTGCCGGGGAACGGCTGGGCGCAGCAGACGTTCATGACGAACGCCTCGAAGAAATAGTCCGTGTTCGCAGACGACGGTGAGCGCGACCGATTGCCAGACGACGGCACCATCGATCGGGCTGCCATTGCCGACGTACATCTCGCCGCTGCCCGTCGTGTGGTCGGCGGCCGAGATGAAGAGGCCGTTCCAGGGAAAGGGATTGCTGCGAACCGTGTACTGCCCCTCGGTGGAGTTGCCGGCGGGCGAGTACCCGTAGGCCGAAGAGAAGCTCGCATTGCCCAGCTCGAAGTCGCCGTTGACGACCAGGTTGGGCGCGCCAGCGTGCGCGCTCAGCGCGGCCGCAGCGGCCAGGACGAAGGCCGCAAGGCCAGGGAGAGAGCGACGCATCGGAGACCTCCTCGTTGAGTCCGGGGAGTCTTCGTGCAATCAGGTGGCGCCGTAACCCCCGGAACGAGGGGAATCGACGGCAAGCGAAGAGCTCACATCACCGCGCCGAGCGACCAGGGGACGAACTCGTTCTGGCCGTAGCCGTGGACTTCGCTCTTGGTCTTGCGACCCGAGGCGGTCGCCAGCATCAGGCGAAAGATGCGCTCGCCCATCGCGTCGATCGAGGCGCTGCCGTCGATCACGTCGCCGCAGTTGATGTCGATGTCGTCTTCCTGCTTCTGCCAGAGCGCGGTGTTGGTCGAGAGCTTGAGCGACGGCGACGGCGCGCAGCCGTAGGCCGAGCCGCGCCCGGTGGTGAAGCAGATCAGGTTGGCGCCGCCGGCGACCTGGCCGGTCGCCGAGACCGGGTCGTAGCCGGGCGTGTCCATGAAGACCAGGCCTTTCGCGGTGACCGGCTGGGCGTACTCGAAGACGTCGACCAGGTTGGTCGTGCCGCTCTTGGCGATCGCGCCCAGGCTCTTCTCGAGGATGGTCGTCAGGCCGCCGGCCTTGTTGCCGGCCGACGGGTTGTTGTCCATCTCGGCGTCGTTTCGCTCGCAGTAGCGCTCCCACCAGCGGATCCGCGCGAGCAGCTTGTCGGCGACCGCCTGCGAGACGGCGCGCCGCGTCAGCAGGTGCTCGCCGCCGTAGATCTCCGGCGTCTCGGAGAGGATCGCGGTGCCGCCGTGGCGCACCAGGCGATCGACCGCGGCGCCGAGCGCGGGGTTGGCGCTGATTCCCGAGTAGCCGTCGGAGCCGCCGCACTGCAGGCCGACCGTGATGTGGCTCGCCGGCACCGGCGAGCGCGTCGCCCGGTTGGCCTCGTCGAGCAGCCACTCGACCAGCTCGATGCCGTGCGCGACGGTCTTCCTCGTGCCGCCGGTGTCCTGGATGTTGAAGGCATGCAGCTGGGCGCCGGTGGCCAGGCTCTCCTGCTCGAGCATGCCGTTGATCTGGTTCGTCTCGCAGCCCAGGCCGACCACCATCACCGAGGCGAAGTTGGGATGGCGCGCATAGCCGCCGAGAGTGCGGCGCAGCACCTGCAGCGGCTCGCCGTCGCTGGCGGTGGCGCAGCCGGCGCCGTGGGTGAGGGCGATCACGCCGTCGACGTTCGGGAAGCGCTCGAGCGCGCGCGGATTCGTGTCGCGGCGAAAGTGGTCGGCGATCGCCCGCGCCACCGTCGCCGAGCAGTTCACCGAGGTCAGGATGCCGATGTAGTTGCGCGTCGCGATCCGGCCGTCGGCGCGGACGATGCCGTCGAACGTCGCGCGCTCGGCGGCGTAGTCGGTCGGCTGCGCGCCGCTCGTCGCCGCGTAATCGCGCGCGAAGGTCGAGAACTCGAGGTTGTGCGTGTGCACGTGCTGGCCCGGAGCGATCGCCTGCTTCGCGCTGCCGATGATCTGGTCGTAGCGGCGCACCGGATCGCCGGCACGCAGCGCCCGGGTGGCGATCTTGTGCCCGGGCGGGATCAACCCCGAGACGGTGATTCCTTCGCTCTCGATCCGCGTGCCGCCGACGAGTTGCTGGCGCGCGATGACCACGTCGTCTTTCGGATGAATGCGGATGACCAGCGTGTCGCTCACGGTGTCGCCTCGGGGGAACGGACGTGCAGTGTATTTCCCGGCCCGCGCGCTCGCGCGAAAGTGTGGCAACCCCCGCGTTCGCGGCATGTGCCGAGCCGAATTCGCGGCGCACGATGACCAGCGCCGCCCCGCCCGCGCGTGCCTCTCTCGCGCGTCGTCGCCCGGCGTCTCGCCGGCCCCGCCTTACCGCGTCGCCGGCCCCACTCTCGCCAGAGGAGGAGCCTCGAATGAAAGCCTTCAGCTCTCGGTCGCCCCACCACGCCCGGCTCTGTGCGATGGGCCTGGCGTTGGCGCTTGCGGCCGGCGCGCACGCGCAGGTCCGCGTCGACGTCACGAACCTGGTCACCAACGACCCGCTGGCCAACCCGGGCCAGATCACCGACGCCGGGCTCGTCAATGCCTGGGGCCTTTCGTATTCGCCGACGAGCCCGTTCTGGGTCTCGTCGAACGGCAACGACGCGGCGACGCTCTACAACGTCAATCCGGCGACCCAGGCGACGAGCAAGGTCGTCTGGTCGTGACCGTTCCGGTCAGCGGCGTCACCGGGCAGGTGTTCAACGGCGGCGCCGCCGCCGGCGCGTTCCACGGCGACAACTTCCTCTTCGTCGGCGAGGGCGGCGCGATCGCCGGCTGGCGCAGCGCCCTCGGCACGACAGCCGAGATTCTGCAGCTGGCCTCGCCCGACAGTGTCTACAAGGGCAGCGCGTTCGCGACCCTGTCCGGCAACAGCTATCTCTACGCCGCCAACTTCCGCAGCGGCAACATCGACATCCTCAAGGGCGCGAACGGCGAGCCCGATCTCGTGGGCAAGTTCACCGATCCGGGCCTGCCGAACGGCTATGCGCCGTTCAACATCCAGAACCTGGGCGGCACGATGTACGTGACCTACGCGCTGCAGGACGGTGCCAAGCACGACGAGCTCGCCGGTCGCCGGCCGCGGCTTCGTCGACAGCTTCGACCTGCAGGGCAACCTCATCGCTCGCATCGCCAGCGGCGGCGCGCTCGACGCGCCGTGGGGCCTGGCGATCGCGCCCGCCTCGTTCGGCGCCCTCGCCGGCGCGCTGCTGGTCGGCAACTTCGGCGACGGCCGGATCAGCGCCTACGACCCGACCAGCCACGCCTTCCTCGGCCAGCTCGCGCCGCTCGACGGCACGCCGCTCGCCATCGACGGCCTCTGGGCGCTCGCGCCGGGCAACGGCGGCGGCGCCGGCAGCACCTCGCTGCTCTACTTCACGGCCGGTCCGCAGGACGAGTCGAACGGCCTCTTCGGCGTCCTTTCGCCGCGTCACGGCGGTGCCCGAGCCCTCGACGGGCTGCTGCTCGCCGCGGGGCTCGCGGCGGTCGGCGCGCTGGCGCGGCGGCGCCGTTCCGCCTAGAGCTCGGTCGCCGCGGCGATCAGTCGTCGATCAGCTCCGGGTCCCAGGCGTGGACCTTCTGGCGCTGCTCGCCGAGGCCGGCGATGCCGAGGCGCATCTCGTCGCCGGCTTCGAGATAGACCGGCGTCGGCTTCATTCCCATGGCGACGCCGGGCGGCGTTCCGGTCGTGATCAGGTCGCCCGGCCAGAGCGTCGTGAAGCGGCTGACGTAGGCGACCAGCTCGGCGACGCCGAAGATCATGGTCGCGGTCGAGCCGTTCTGGCGCCGCTGGCCGTTGACGTCGAGCCACATCGCCAGCGCCTGCGGGTCGGCGACTTCGTCGGCCGTCACCAGCCACGGGCCGACCGGGACCGAAGGTGTCGCAGCCCTTGCCCTTGTCCCAGGTGCCGCCGCGCTCGAGCTGGTATTCGCGCTCGGAGACGTCGTTGACGACGCAATAGCCGGCGACGTACTTGAGCGCATCGGCCTTCTCGACATAGCGCGCCTTGGTGCCGATGACGACGCCGAGCTCGACCTCCCAGTCGGTCTTGACCGAATCCTTCGGCAGCACGACGGCGTCGTTGCAGCCGACCAGCGCGCTGGTCGGCTTGTTGAAGATGATCGGCTCCTTCGGGATCGGCGACGCCGGTCTCGGCGGCGTGGTCGGAGTAGTTGAGGCCGATGCAGATGAACTTGCCCATGCCGCTCCACGGCGGCGCGATCCGGCCCGGGCTGGCGACCGCGGGCAGCTTGCTCGCATCGAGCTCGGCGAGGCGCTTCAGGCCGGCCGGCGTCAGCGTCTGCGCGGTGATGTCGGCGACGACGCCGGAGAGGTCGCGCACCGTTCCCTGCGCATCGACGAGCGCGGGCTTTTCCGCGCCTTTGGCGCCGTATCGCATCAGCTTCATGACGGGTCCTCGAGGTGGGAGCGGGAGTTTAGTTCGACCAGCCGCCGTCGATCACCTGCGTCGTTCCGGTCGTGAACGCCGACTCGTCGCTCGCGAGATAGACCGCGAGCGCGGCGATCTCCGCCGGCGTGCCGAGGCGGCCCATCGGCTGGCGCGCGACGAACGCGGCCTCGACCTGCGCCAGCGTCTGCCCGCTCGCCTCGGCCTGCGCCGCGATCCGCTGGCGCAGCGACGGCGACTCGACCGTGCCGGGGCAGATCGCGTTGCAGCGGACGCCCTTGGTGATGAAGTCGGCGGCGATCGACTTGGTCATGCCGATCACCGCCGCCTTGGTCGCGGTGTAGACGAAGCGGTTCGGCACGCCCTTGATGCTCGACGCCGCCGAGGCGACGTTGATGATCGAGCCGCCGCCCGCCTTCAGCATCGGCGGCAGGAGGGCGCGGATGATGCGGTACATCGCGCGCACGTTGAGGTCGAACGAGAAGTCGAAGGCGATCTCGTCGCACTCGAGGATCGTGCCGGCGTGGACGTAGCCGGCGCCGTTGAAGAGGACGTTGACGGTGCTCTTGGCGCCGGCCTCGATCGTCGCCGCGAGCACCGCGCTGGCATCGGTGACGTCGAGGCGGCGCGTCTCGCAGCCGAGCGTTCGCGCGACCTCGGCGAGCAGCTCGTCGTTGATGTCGGTGGCGACGACGCGCGCGCCTTCGCGAACGAACGCCTCGGCGACGGCGCGGCCGATGCCCTGGCCGGCGGCGGTGATGAAGGCGGTCTTGCCGGCGAGGCGATCGGTCATGGGAGGCTCCGCGAAAAGTGGATGATGCGGTGCGCGACTTCGGCCTCGACCCGACTGGGTAAAGAATAGTTTCGCCGCCGCCGCGCCGTCAACATCGGGTTTGCCCCGCGCGTGAGGTCGGCCACGAGCGAAGGCATCGCGTTTGCTCTCGCGCCGGGCACGAGCCGCCGTTCGTCGCGCGGCGCGGCGCGCAACACCCGCTCTTTGCTAGCCTTCGCGGCCTTCCCGACAAGAACAACAGCGCATGGATCAGCCCCCGCCCGCTCCTTTCGGTTCTCCGCCCTCGCCTCCGCCTCAGCCTGCGCCAGCGCCGGTGCGCGTGGTGCCGGCGCGGCGGCGCTGGCTCGGCGCGGCGCTCGCGCTGGTGGCGCTGATCGGTCTCGCCGCGCTCGCCTGGTACCTCACCCACCGGCCGCCTGCAGCGACGCGGCGGCGGCCCTGGGTCGGCGGCCTCCGGCGCTTCGGCGGTCGCCGGTGGCCCGGGGGGCTTCGGCGGCGGACGCGGCGGACGCGGCGGCGCGGGTGCCAGCACCGTCGGCATCGCCGTCGCCGCTCGCGCCGACCTGCCGGTCTATCTCGACGCGCTCGGCACGGCGACGCCGACGGCCACCGTCACCGTGCGGCCGCAGGTCTCGGGGGTGGTCACGGCGGTGCTCTTCACCGAAGGGCAGCTCGTGAAGAAGGGCCAGCTCATCGCGACCATCGATCCGCGGCCGTTCGAGATCGCGCTGCAGCAGGCGACCGGCGCGCGGCTGCGCGACGAGGCCATGCTCGAGAGCAACAAGGTGCAGCTGCAGCGCTACCAGACCTTGCTGAGCCAGGACTCGATCGCGCGCCAGGACGTCGATACGCTGGCCGCGACGGTGAAACAGCTCGAGGGCACGATCGTCATCGACAAGGCCAACGAGAACACCGCGCGCCTCAACCTGAGCTATTGCCGGATCGTCGCGCCGACGGCCGGGCGCGTCGGCCTGCGCCCGGTCGACCCCGGGAACTACATCGCCGCCGGCGATGCCAACGGCGTCGGCGTGATCACCCAGATCGCCCCCATTGACGTCGAGTTCGCCGTGCCGCAGGACCGCGTGCCCGAAATCCAGGGCCGGGTCGCCTCGGGGGCGACGCTTGCCGTCACGGCGTTCGACCGGACGCGAACGAACAAGCTCGACCAGGGCACGTTCTCGACGCTCGACAATCAGATCGATCCGCAGACCGGCACGGTCAAGGCCAAGGCGCGCTTCCCGAACACCGCGACCCAGCTCTTTCCGAATCAGTTCGTGAACGTGCGCCTGCTCTTGCGCGTGCAGCAGGGCGCGATCGTCATCCCGGTGACGGCGATGCGACATGGCCCGAACGGCGATTTCGTCTACGTGCTCAACGAGGATCGCACGGTGTCGGTCCGCCCGGTCACACGGGGCATCGCGACCACCGACTCCATCGCCGTCGACAAGGGCCTCGACCTGGGCGAGCGCGTCGTCACCGAAGGCGGCGATCGCCTCAAGGACGGCGCCCGCGTGCAACTCGCTGCCGACCGGCCTGCGTCGGGTGCCTCCGGCGCTGTCCGGCGCGCGGCGCGGCGCCTCGGGCGCCGATGGCGGCGCTTCGGGTCAACGGCGCCGTCAACGCCAGGCGGGCGAGGGCGCTGCTTCGGCTCCCGCGTCTTGAGCCCGTCACGTCCTTTCATCCAGCGGCCGGTGGCGACTTCGCTGCTGATGCTGGCGATCGTCCTCGCCGGTCTGGTGGGCTTCCGCTTCCTGCCGCTCTCGGCGCTGCCGCAGGTCGACTATCCGACGATCCAGGTGCAGACGCTCTATCCGGGCGCGAGCCCCGAGGTGATGAGCAACACCGTCACCGCGCCGCTCGAACGCCAGTTCGGGCAGATGGCCGGGCTCGACCGGATGAGCTCGACCAGCGCCGCCGGCGTCTCGATCATCACCCTGCAGTTCACGCTCGGCCTGACCCTCGACGTCGCCGAGCAGGAGGTGCAGGCGGCGATCAATGCCGGCGGCTCGCTGCTGCCGGCCGACCTGCCGGCGCCGCCGGTCTACGCCAAGGTCAACCCGGCCGACGCGCCGGTGCTGACGCTGGCGATCACCTCCGACACCTTGCCGCTGACCGACGTGCAGAACCTGGTCAACACGCGGCTGGCGCAGAAGATCAGCCAGGTCTCCGGCGTCGGCCTGGTGACGCTCTCCGGCGGCCAGCGGCCGGCGGTGCGGATCCAGGCCAACACCCAGGCGCTCGCCGCCAACGGCATCGGCCTCGACACCTTGCGCACCGCGATCACCGCGGCCAACGCGAACGGCGCCAAGGGCAGCTTCGACGGTCCGAAGCGCGCCTACACGATCAACTCCAACGACCAGCTCGTCAGCGTCGACGACTACAAGAACCTGATCGTCGCCTACAAGAACGGCGCGCCGGTGCGGATGATCGACGTCGCGCGCGTCGTCAACAGCGCCGAGAACACGCAGCTCGGCGCCTGGGCCGGCATGGATTGCCCCAAGGGCGCCTCGGCTCCGAGCGCCGCGGCCGGCGCCTGCGTCGACGGACGGCTGCTGACGCCGGCGATCATCCTCAACGTGCAGCGCCAGCCGGGCGCCAACGTCATCGGCACCGTCGACGCGATCAAGGCGCAGCTGCCGCAGCTGCAGGCGGGGCTGCCGGGCAGCGTCAGGATCGACGTGCTCAGCGACCGCACCAACGGCATCCGCGCCTCGGTCGAGCACGTCGAGATGGAGCTGGTGCTCGCGGTCGTGCTGGTCGTGCTGGTGATCTTCGCCTTCCTCGGCAGCCTGCGCGCGACCGTGATCGCCAGCCTCGCCGTGCCGATCTCGCTGATCGGCACCTTCGGGCTGATGTACCTGCTGGGCTACAGCCTCAACAACCTGAGCCTGATGGCGCTGACCATCGCCACCGGCTTCGTCGTCGACGACGCGATCGTGATGATCGAGAACATCTCGCGCTACATCGAGGAAGGCGAGCCGCCGCTGCAGGCCGCGGTCAAGGGCGCGACGCAGATCGGCTTCACGATCATTTCGCTGACGGTCTCGCTGATCGCGGTGCTGATCCCGCTGCTCTTCATGGGCGACGTCGTCGGGCGGCTGTTCCGCGAGTTCGCGGTGACGCTGGCGATCACGATCCTGATCTCGGCGGTCGTCTCGCTGACGCTGGTGCCGATGATGTCGGCGCGCTGGCTCAAGCGCGCCGAGAAGAAGCGCAGCGGCCTCGGCGCCCGGGCCCAGGCCTTTTTCGAACGGGTGATGAAGCGCTACGACGACGCGCTCGGCTGGGTGCTCGACCGCCAGGGCGTCACGCTGCTCGTCGCCCTGCTGACCTTCGTGGTCACGGTGGTGCTGTACCTCGTGATCCCCAAGGGCCTGTTCCCGACGCAGGACACCGGCCAGCTGCAGGGCCGCCTCGACGCGGCGCAGGACGTGTCGTACGACCGCATGGCGCAACTGCAGCAGCAGGTGGCGCGGGCGATCCTGGAGGACCCCGAGGTCGCCAACCTCAGCTCCTTCGTCGGCGTCGACGCCGCCAACAACACCATGCTGCACACCGGCAGCATGCTGATCAACCTGCGCCCGCATCATGGCGACCAGCAGGCGCTGATGGACCGCCTGCGCCACCGCGTCCAGCAGCTTGCCGGGGCGACGCTGTACCTGCAGCCGACGCAGGACCTGACCATCGATGCCGAAACCGGCCCGACCGAATATCGCGTCTCGCTCGAAGGCGTCGACAGTGCGACGATCACCAGCTGGATGGGCCGGCTGGTGCAGCAGCTGCAGAGCGTGCCGCAGGTGCGAAACGTCACCAGCGACGCCGGCGCGCAGGGCCTGGCGGCCTTCGTCAACGTCGACCGCGACACCGCCGCGCGCCTGGCGATCACCGCCAGCTCGGTCGACGACGCGCTCTACAGCGCCTTCGGCCAGCGCATCGTCTCGACCATCTTCACCGAGACCAACCAGTACCGCGTGATCCTCGAGGCGCAGCCCGACGCCATCACCAGCCCCGAGGCGCTCGGCCAGCTCAACCTGATCGCCGGCTCGGGCACGGCGACGCCGCTCTCGGCCTTCGCCAGCATCGTCGAGCAGAACGCGCCGCTGCAGATCACGCACGTCGCGCAGTACCCGGCGAGCACCCTGAACTTCGACACCGCGCCCGGCGTCGCGCTCGGCGCCGCGGTCGACGCGATCCGCCAGGCCGCCAAGGACATCGCCATGCCGAACAACGTGACCATGACCTTCCTCGGCGCGGCCGGGGCCTACGAGAAGTCGCTCTCGAACCAGCTCTGGCTGATCCTGGCCGCGGTGGTCTGCGTCTACATCGTGCTGGGCGTGCTGTACGAGAGCTACGTCCACCCGCTGACGATCCTCTCGACGCTGCCGTCGGCCGGCGTCGGCGCGCTGCTGGCCCTGATGATCACCGGCAACGACCTCGGCGTGATCGGCATCATCGGCATCATCCTGCTGATCGGCATCGTCAAGAAGAACGCGATCATGATGATCGACTTCGCGATCGACGCCGAGCGCAACCAGGGCATGAGCGCGCGCGACGCGATCCACCAGGCGGCGCTGCTGCGCTTGCGCCCGATCCTGATGACGACGCTGGCGGCGCTGTTCGCCGCGGTGCCGCTGATGCTGAGCTGGGGCGACGGCGCCGAGCTGCGCCGGCCGCTGGGCCTGGCGATCTTCGGCGGCCTGATCGTCAGCCAGCTGCTGACGCTCTTCACGACGCCGGTGATCTATCTGGGTTTCGATCGCCTTGGCGGCGGCACGACGCGCATGGTCGGCGAAGACGGGGAAGGCGCCGCCGCCGAGGGCGAAGCGCCGGAGGCGGCACGGTGAACCTCTCGCTGCCGTTCGTGCGCCGGCCGATCGGCACCGTGCTGCTGACCATCGGCGTCGCGCTGGCCGGCATCGCGGGCTTTTTCCTGCTGCCGGTCTCGCCGCTGCCGCAGGTCGACTACCCGGTGATCTCGGTCAGCGCCAGCATTCCCGGCGCCAGCCCGGAGACCATGGCCACCAGCGTGGCGACGCCGCTCGAGCGACGCCTGGGCACGATCGCCGGCGTCAACGAGATCACCTCGTCGAGCAACACCGGCACGGCGCGCGTCACCCTGCAGTTCGACCTCAACCGCAACATCGACGGCGCGGCGCGCGAGGTGCAGGCGGCGATCAACGCCGCCGCGTCGACCTGCCGGCCACCCTGCGCAGCAACCCGACCTACCGCAAGGCGAACCCGGCGGCCGCGCCGGTCATCATCCTGGCGCTGACCTCGAAGACCAAGACGCCGGGGCAGATCTACGACGCGGTCTCCAACATCGTCAGCAGCGGCTGTCGCAGGTCGACGGCGTCGGCGACGTCGAAATCGGCGGCGGCTCGCTGCCGGCGGTGCGGGTCGAGCTGCTGCCGTTCGCGCTCAACCGCTACGGCATCAGCACCGAGGACGTGCGCGCCGCGGTCCAGGCGAGCAACGCCAACCGGCCGAAGGGGACGATCCAGGGCGAGGGACGGCGCCTGCAGATCTACACGCAGACGCCGGCGCTGCGCGCGAGCGACTACGCGCCGATGGTGGTCGCCTGGCGCAACGGCGCCGCCGTCCGCCTGCAGGACGTCGCCGAGGTGATCGACAGCGTCGAGGACACGCGCACGCTCGGCCTCTTCAACGGCGAGCCGGCGATCATCGTCCTGGTCACGCGCCAGCCGTCGGCCAACGTCATCCAGACCGTCGATTCGGTGCGCGCCATGCTGCCCGAGCTGCAGGCCGAGCTGCCTGCCGACGTGACGCTGCAGGTCGCCTCCGACCGCACCAACTCGATCCGCTCCTCGCTGCGCGAGGTCGAGATCACGCTGATCATCTCGATCATCCTCGTCGTGCTCGTGGTGAGCGCTGTTCCTGCGGAGCCTGCGGGCGACGATCGTGCCGGCGGCGGCGACGGTGGTCGCCCTGCTCGGCACCTTCGGCGTGATGTACCTGCTCGGCTTCTCGCTCAACAACCTGAGCCTGATGGCGCTGACGGTGGCGACCGGCTTCGTCGTCGACGACGCCATCGTCGTCCTCGAGAACACCAGCCGCCACATCGAGGCCGGCATGACGCGCATGAAGGCGGCGCTGCTCGGCGCGCGCGAGGTCGGCTTCACCGTGCTCTCGATCAGCGTCTCGCTGGTGGCGGTGTTCATTCCGCTGCTGTTCATGGGCGGCCAGGTGGGGCGGCTGTTCCGCGAGTTCGCGGTGACGCTTTCGGCGGCGGTGATGATCTCGCTCGTCATCTCGCTGACGACGACGCCGATGATGTGCGCCTGGCTTCTCAAGCCCGGCGGCCCCGAAAGCGACCGGCCACCGGGGCGGCTGACGCGCTGGGCCGAGCAGGGCTACGCCTGGGTCCTGCGGCGCTACGAGGCCAGCCTCGACTGGGCGCTCGCCAGCCCTGCGCTGGTGATGGTGATCCTGATCGCCGTCGTCGGCCTCAACGTCTACCTGTTCGAGGTCGTGCCCAAGGGCTTCTTCCCGCAGCAGGACAGCGGCCAGATCGTCGCCGGCCTGCGCGCCGACCAGAGCATCTCGTCGCAGGCGATGGGAACCAAGCTGCGCCAGGTCGTCGACATCATCCATCGCGATCCTGCGGTCGCCACGGTGGTCGGCTTCACCGGCGGCTCGCGCGCCGGCGGCGGCTTCATGTTCGTCAACCTGAAGCCCTCGTCACAGCGCACCGACACCGGCAACAGCGTGATCGCGCGACTGCGCCCGCAGCTCGCGCAGGTGACGGGCCTGTCGATCTTCCTGAATCCGGTGCAGGACGTGCGCTCGGGCGGCCGCGTCCAGCAACTCGACCTACCAGTACACGCTCAAGAGCGACAACCTCGCCGACCTGCGCAGCTGGGCGGGCAAGCTCGCCGACGAGATGAAGCTGCAGAGCGTGCTGACCGACGTCGACACCGACCAGCAGGACAACGGCGTGCAGACCATGGTCCAGGTCGACGGCAACAGCGCCCGCCGCCTTGGCCTCACCGCGGGCGCCGTCGACAACGCGCTCTACGACGCCTTCGGCCAGCGCCAGGTCGCCACCATCTACGCCGAGCTGAACCAGTACCACGTCGTCATGGAGTGGGCGCCGGGCTACACGCGCGGACCGAACGCGCTCTCGGACATCTACGTCCCGGCGACGAAGACGGTCGTAAGCGGCGGCCAGGCGGTAAGCGTGGAATCGACGGCGCAGACCGCGGCGATCACCGGCAACACTAACGTGCCGGTGTCCGCCAACCCGGCGCTGAAGAACGCCTCGACCGGCAACGTCCTCAGCAACAGCGCGACCAATTTGGTGCCGCTCACGACGGTGGCGCGCTTCTTCGAGGACTCGGCGCCCACCTCCGTCAACCACCAGGACGGCGAGCTGGCGACGACGATCTCGTTCAACCTCGTCGACGGCGCCAACCTCGGCGACGCGCGCGCGGCGATCAGCCAGGCCGAGGCCAACATCGGCATGCCGACCAACGTGCGCGGCGACTTCGCCGGAACCGCGCAGAGCGCTCAGCAATCGCAAGGGCAGCAGGCGATGCTCATCGTCGCCGCCCTCGTCGTCATCTACATCGTGCTCGGCATCCTGTACGAGAGCCTGATCCATCCGATCACCGTGCTGTCGACGCTGCCCTCGGCCGGCGTCGGCGCGGTGCTGGCGCTGCTGATGTTCAGGATGGAGTTCTCGATCATCGCCCTGATCGGCGTCTTCCTGCTGATCGGCATCGTCAAGAAGAACGCGATCCTCATCATCGATTTCGCGCTCGAGGCCGAGCGCTCGCGCGGCCTCGGCCCGATCGAGGCCGTGCGCGAAGCCAGCCTGCTGCGCTTTCGCCCGATCCTGATGACGACGCTGGCCGCCGCGCTCGGCGCCTTGCCGCTGGCGATCGGCTTCGGCGACGGCGCCGAGCTGCGCCGGCCGCTCGGCGTCGCCATCATCGGCGGCCTGATCGCGAGCCAGGTGATGACGCTGCTGACGACGCCGGTCGTCTACGTCCTCCTCGACAAGCTGCGTACCCGGCGCGGCGCGACGACCGTGCCGCCCGCGGGCCCGATCGCGGTGCAGGGGGCGGCATGACGGCGCCACGCTGCGCTCCGCGGGTCGCGGCGGCGCTCGCGGCGGCGCTCGCCGGCTGCGCGGTCGGCCCCGACTACGAGCGGCCGAGCGCGCCGGTGCCGGCCGTGTACAAGGAGGCGCCGACCGATGCCGCCGGCGCGACCTGGCTGCCGGCAGCGCCCGCCGACGCGCTCGCGCGCGGCGACTGGTGGCGCCTGTTCGGCGACGCCGACCTCGATCGCCTCGCCGGCGAGGTCGATGGCGCGAACCAGACGATCGCCGGTGCGGTCGCGCGCTACACGCCAGGCCCAGGCGCTGGTGCGCGAAGTCGCACGCCGGCTACTTCCCGACGGTCGGGCTCGACGCGAGCGGGCGCCGCTTCGGCGGCGGCAACGGCTCGGCCGGCAGCGCCACCGGCACCGCCAACGCCTTCGCCGCCTCGCTCAACGGCGACTGGGCGCCCGACTTCTGGGGCCGCGTCTCGCGCTCGGTCGAAAGCGCGCGCGCCGGCGAGCAGGGCAGCGCCGCCGATCTCGCCGCGGCGCGGCTGTCGGCGCAGGGCGCGATGGCGATCGACTACTTCTCGCTGCGCGAGGCCGACTACGAGATCGATTTGCTGGCACGCAGCATCGAGGGCTACGAGCGCGCGCTGCAGATCACCCAGAACCGCTACGACGCCGGCATCGCGCCGAAGACCGACGTGCTGCAGGCGCAGACGCAGCTGGCGACGACGCGCGCATCGCTGGCGACGGTGCGCGCCAATCGCGAGCGCTTCGAGCACGCGATCGCCGTGCTCGCCGGCAAGGCGCCGGGCGACTTCGCGCTCGCGCCGGCGCCGTGGAACGAGCGCGTGCCGGCGATTCCGCTCGGCGTGCCGTCGACCCTGCTGCGAGCGCCGGCCCGACATCGCTTCGGCCGAGCGCCAGGTGGCCGCCGCCAACGCCCAGATCGGCGTCGAGCGCTCGGCCTACTTTCCGAGCCTGACGCTGAGCGCGTCGATCGGCACCGCCGGCTCACCTTCGGCAATCTCTTCAGCGCCGCGAGCCCGCTCTGGTCGTTCGGCGTGGCGCTGGCGCAGACGGTGTTCGACGCCGGCGCGATCGGCGCCCGCGTCGACGCCGCCCACGCCGCGCACGAGGGTTCCGTCGCGCGCTATCGCCAGACCGTGCTGACGGCGTTCCAGGGCGTCGAGGACCAGCTCAGCAACGCGCGTTCGCAGGCCGAGCAGGCCGATTGGCTGAAGCAGGCGTCCGATGCCGCCGACCAGACCGAGCAGCAGATCCTGAACCGCTACCGCGCCGGGCAGCTCGGCTACACCGACGTCGTCACGGCGCAGGCGTCGGCGCTGTCGGCGCGGCGCGCGCTGGTCCAGGTGGCCGTCAGCCGGCAGGTGAGCGCGATCAACCTGGTCCAGACGCTCGGCGGCGGCTGGGATGTCGCCGCGCCAGTCGAGATTAAGAGCTCGGTGCGCAGCGACAACGAGCGCTGACAGACCGCGATCGGCGCGCGCCGCTCATCGCGACACGAGACCGCTATCGAAACACCTTAGCCGTTGCGCCGGGTTGCTCCGTCAGAATCTGCGCTCGACCGAGAATGACGACGAGCGCGCAGCGATGGACAAGATCTGGTTGAAGCAGTATCCCGCCGGCGTTCCGGCCGAGATCGATGTCAACCAGTATCCGTCGCTGGTCGCCCTGCTCGACGAGAGCTTTCGCCGCTACGCCGATCGCGCGGCGTACAAGTTCATGGGCAAGGCGATCAGCTTTCGCCAGGTCGACCAGGCTTCGGTCGCGTTCGCCGCGTGGCTGCAGGCGCAGGGCCTGGTGAAGGGCGATCGGGTCGCGGTGATGATGCCCAACGTGCCGCAGTACCCGGTGGCCGTCGCGGGGATCCTGCGCGCCGGGCTGGTCGTCGTCAACGTCAACCCGCTCTACACGCCGCGCGAGCTCGAGCACCAGCTGAAGGACTCGGGCTCGAAGGCGATCGTCGTCCTCGAGAACTTCGCCGGCGTGCTGCAGCAGGTGCTCGCGGCGGTACCGAGCAAGAAGGTCGTCCTCGCATCGATGGGCGACATGCTCGGCTTTCCCAAGTCGGCGCTCGTCAACTACGTCGTGCGCAAGGTGAAGAAGATGGTGCCGGCGTTCGATCTACCCGGCGCGGTGCGCTTCAACGACGCGCTCGCCGACGGTCGCGGCAAATCGTTCCGGCCGGCGCAGGTCGGCCCCGACGACATCGCCGTGCTCCAGTACACCGGCGGCACGACCGGCGTCAGCAAGGGCGCGGTGCTGCTGCACCGAAACTTGGTCGCCAACATCCTGCAGGCCGAGGCCTGGTACCAGCCGGCGCTGAAGAAGATACCCGCGGGCGAGCAGATCGTCACCATCTGCGCCTTGCCGATCTATCACATCTTCGGCTTCAACACCAACATGATGCTGGCGATGCGGATGGGCGGATCGAACATCCTGATCGCCAATCCGCGCGACCTGCCGGCGGTGTTCAAGCAGCTGCGCGGCGAGAAGTTCCACAGCTTCCCGGCGGTCAACACGCTCTTCAACGCGATGGCCAACCATCCCGACTTCGCGAGTGTCGACTGGAGCGGCCTGGTGATCTCGGTCGGCGGCGGCATGGCGGTGCAGAGCGCGACCGCCAAGCTCTGGCTCGAGAAGACCGGCTGCCCGATCGTCGAGGGCTACGGCCTGTCGGAGACGTCGCCCTCGGCGACCTGCAATCCGGTCGACAGCACCGCCTACAGCGGCAACATCGGCCTGCCGATGCCCAACACCGAGATCAAGCTGCTCGACGACGAGGGCCGCGAGGTGCCGCAGGGCACGCCGGGCGAGATCGCGATCAGGGGGCCGCAGGTCATGGCCGGCTACTGGCAGCGCCCCGACGAGACCGCCAAGGTGATGACGGCCGACGGCTTTTTTCGCAGCGGCGACATCGGCATCGTCGACGAGCGCGGCTACTTCAAGATCGTCGACCGCAAGAAGGACATGATCCTGGTGAGCGGCTTCAACGTCTACCCGAACGAGGTCGAGGACGTCGTCACACAGATGCCGGGCATCCTCGAATGCGCGGCGATCGGCGTGCCCGACGAAAAGTCCGGCGAGGCGGTCAAGCTGGTCATCGTCAGGAAGGACCCTTCCGATCACCGAGGCAGCGGTGCGCGCCTATTGCGAGGCCAATCTCACGGGCTACAAGCGGCCGAAGATCATCGAATTCAGGAACGACCTGCCGAAGACCCCGGTCGGCAAGATCCTGCGGCGTGAACTGCGCGACAAAGCCTGAGTTCCGGGTGCATCTCGACGCGGCACTGACGCCGCATGCTGATACATTTCGCGCTTGTAAAAGGTCGTGACGGCGAGCGCTCGCGTGATGGGAACGGAAACATACCGGTGATCTGGGTCAAGACCGATGCGGGCCGCGTCGAAATGCAGACACGGGCGCTGATCAAGGAGCGAGCCCGACGCAACCTCCTGCTCCTCATCGACGGCGCCAAGTCCGAAGAGATGCTGCTCGCCAATCTTGCCGGCATCACCGCCCAGGACTTCCAGGAGCTGCGCAAGCTCGACCTGATCGCCCCCGCCGCGGGCGCCGTGACGGTCGGCCATCCGGCGCGCGCGACCGCGTTCGAGGCAACCCGGCCGATCCTGCCGCAAGCGCTCGAGGGCAAGGCTCTCGATTACAGCGAGTTCACGGCCGCGCTCACCAAGCTCATCTCGGCCCAGCTCGGGCTGCGCGGCTTCACGCTGACGCTCGCGGTCGACAAGGCTTCGACGATCGAGGAACTGCGCGACGTCGCCCAGCGCGTGATCGAGCAGATCCGCGAGCGAAAGGGCGAAGCGCGCCGCCGCCGAGGCGCGAAAGACGCTCTACGGCGGTTGAGCGCAGCCCTCGCGCGCGCGGGCGCAGCCCCGGGCGCAGGCTCCTCGGTGGCGTCTGGCGCCGGTCCGTGCCGTCCTGCTGGCGCTGTTTGCGCTCGTCATCTTCATCGAGGAGTGGGGCTGGCGTCCCCTCGCCGCGCTGCTCGGCCGGATGGCGCGCTGGCCGCCGCTCGCTCGGCTCGAGGCGCTCATCCGGCGTGCGCCGCCGCGGCTGGCCCTGGCGCTCTTCCTGATTCCGGCGGTCCTGCTCTTCCCGGTCAAGCTCGGCGCGCTCTGGTTGATGCAGCAAGGCCGGACGATGCTCGGCATCACGATCATCGTCGCCGCCAAGCTGCTGCGGCACCGCGCTGGTCGGACGCCTCTTCCTCCTGGTCGAGCCGCAGTTGATGCAATTCGCCTGGTTCGCATGTTGCGTCGACAGGTGGCGCGAGACGCGCGGCCGGGTGTTGGACGCCTTGCGACAATCGTCGTCTGGCGCGGCGCCCGACTGTTGCGTCGTGTCTGGCGCGAGGCGTTGCGCCGCCTAGCCACGCACTTCCGCTGACTCCGTTGGCCCCTCGAATCTTTCTGCCGCAGGCGTTCACGCCCGATAGCGTCCTCACGCTGCCGGCGCAAGCGTCGCGTCACGTCCAGGTGCTGCGCCTGCAGCCGGGCGAGAGCGTCCTGCTGTTCAACGGCGGCGACGGTGCCGAATGGCCGGCCGAGATCCTGCGCATTGGCCGCAGCGCGGTCGACGTCCGTGTCGGCGACGCGCTGCCGGTCGAGCGCGAGCTGCCGTGCGCCGTCACGCTCGCCATCGGCGCGCCCGCCAACGATCGCATGGACGCGCTGATCGAAAAGGCCGGCGAGCTCGGCGCGCATGCGATCCAGCCGCTGCTCTGCGAGCGCTCGGTGCTGCGCCTTGCGGGCGAGCGCGCCGAAGCGCGGCGCCGTCACTGGAGCGGCGTCGCGGCGGCAGCAAGCGAGCAGTGCGGACGCAGCCGCGTCACCGAGGTGCAGCCGCTCCGGCCGTTGGCGGCGTGGCTCGGCGCGGGCGGCGCCGAGCGCGTCGACGCGCGCAAGCTCGTCCTGAGCCTGGATCCGGAGGCGGTCTCCGCCGAAATCGCCTGCCGTGACCTTGCGGCGGCCGACATCGTCGTCCTGAGCGGGCCCGAAGGCGGCCTCACCGAGGGTGAGGAAGGTCTCGCGGTCGCGAATGGATTTCGCCGGGTCAGCCTCGGCCCGCGCGTTCTGCGCGCCGATACCGCGCCGCTCGCCTTTCTGGCCTGGCTTGCTATCGCGGCCCGCTCATGAGGTCGAGCTCCGGTTCTGGCCGCGCGCCGATCCGGCGACGAGGTCGAAGCGGAACAGCCGGCACTCGATCGGCCCGTTCCACATCGGCACGCGACGCGACTCCTTCAGCCGCATCGCGCTCGGAAGGCGCATGTCGGGGCTCAGGATCCAGGCGGTCCAGCCCGCCGGATGCGCGGTATAGGCGTGTTTCCAGTGCGCCGCCAGTCGCGGGAAGAAGTCGCTCGCGGCCTCGCGATCGCTGCTCGGCTGGTGGTCGCGGCGCTCGGGCGCCGCGGCCTTGCCGGCAACCTCGATCCGTTCGCCGTATGGCGGATTGACCATCAGCGTTCCGGGCAGGTCGGCCGGCAGCGCCGGCGGCGGCCGCTCGAGCGCATCGCCGCCGTGGAAGACGATTGCCTCCGGCGACCCCGGCGCGCTCGGCATTGCGGCGCGCGAAGTCGACCATGCGAAACGAGACGTCGCTGGCGAAGATCGGCACCGCAGACGCGTGCACGCGCGCGGCGGCGTGCGACTTCAGCCGCTGCAGCTCGGCGCGCCGTTCGATGTTGGCGAACGGCAGGTGGCGCTCGAACGCGAACCGGCGCAGCTGCCCCGGTGCCATGCCCATCGCGATCTGCGCCGCCTCGATCGCGATCGTCCCCGAGCCGCAGCACGGATCGTGGAGCGCGCCGCCCTCGCCCGGCTTGCCGCGCCAGCCGGCGGCGGCGAGCATCGCCGCGGCGAGCGTTTCCTTGAGCGGTGCGTCGCCCTTGTCCTCGCGCCAGCCGCGCTTGAACAGCGACTCGCCCGAGCTGTCGACGTAGATCGCGGCGCGCTCGGCGCCGGCGTGCAAGACGATCTGCAGGTCCGGCCGGACCGTGTCGACGTTGGGCCGCTCGCCATGCTCGTCGCGCATCCGGTCGCAGAGCGCGTCCTTGACACGCAGCGCGGCGAAGTTGAGGCTCTTCAGCGGGCTGCGCTGCGCGGTGGTATCGACGCGCAGCGTCTGCCGCGGCGTGATCCAGTCCGACCAGGCGACGCCATGAGCGAGCTCGTACAGGTCGTTGTCGTCGCGATAGGGGCCTTCGGCGACCTCGATCAGCACCCGCTGCGCGAGCCGGCTCTCGAGGTTGAGCACCATCACCTCGTGCGGATCGCCGACCACGGCGACGCCGCCGCGGGCGGTGCGCGCCGGGACATCGGGCAGCAGCCGCGCCACCTCTTCGGCGAGCAGCGCCTCGACGCCGGCGGCGCAGGGAAGAAACAGGGGCAACGGCATCGGCGGCAAAAAGAGGTGTGGAAAGGGCAGAGTGACAGTCAACAGCCCGGCCTACCCCGACGTTGAACCAGGCTAGCCGCGGCGCGGCGATGGAGGCGCTCTTGGCACACCCCATGAAGAAACTCGCGGTCTCGCTGATGGCGATGATCGCGACGTTGGCGCTGTTCGCCGCCGTCAGCGCCTTGGCCTAAGCGTTTCCGGCGGCGACGCGCCGATTATTGATCCGGCGATCGACGCGGCGCCGCCTTACATCGTCTTGCGCAGCTGCGTCGGCGCGATCTTCAGCGCCTCGCGGTACTTGGCGACGGTGCGGCGGGCGACGTGGATGCCCTGCTCGTCGAGCATCTGCGAGATCTGGCTGTCGGAGAGCGGCTTGGCCGGGTCCTCGGCGGCGACGATCTGGCGGATCAGCGCGCGCACGGCGGTGCTCGACGCGGTGCCGCCGGCGTCGGTGCCGAGCGAAGAGCCGAAGAAGTACTTGAGCTCGAAGGTGCCGAACGGCGTCGCCATGTACTTGGCCGTCGTCACGCGCGAGATCGTCGATTCGTGCAGGCCGAGCTCGTCGGCGATCTCGCGCAGGACGAGCGGCTTCATGGCGATCGCGCCGTGCGTGAAGAAGCTCTTCTGGCGCTCGACGATCGCCTGCGAGACGCGCTGGATGGTGTCGAAGCGCTGCAGGATGTTCTTGACGAACCAGCGCGCCTCCTGAAGGCGCGAGTTCAGCCCGGGACCGGCGCCGTTGAGCGCGCCGGTGCCGCGGTGCTGGCGGATCGCGCTGGCGTAGAGGTCGTTGATGCGCAGCTTGGGCATCACGTCGGGATTGAGCTGGACCTTCCAGCCCCGGCCCGACTTCTGCACGATCACGTCCGGGATGACGATGTTGGCCTCGGCGCGCGCGAACGGCCGCGCCGGCTTGGGCTCCAGCGAGACGATCAGCGCCTGGGCCTCGCGCAGCAGCACCTCGTCGGCGCCGGTGACGGCCATCAGCTTCTTCAGGTCGCGCCGCGCGAGCAGCGGCAGGTGGTTCTTGCAGACGATGATCGCGATCGCCTGCGCCTCGGAGCGCTCGCGTGTCGCGCAGCTGCAGCGTCAGGCATTCGGCCAGGTCGCGCGCGCCGACGCCGGTCGGCTCCATGCTCTGCAGGTAGCGCAGCGCGCAGCGCAGGTGGGCGAGCAGCGGCTCGGCGCCCTCCTCGTCGTCGATGCCGACCTCGGGCAAGAGGCCGCCTTCGGTCAGCCGAGCGGCGATCTCCTCGAGCGGATCGGCGAGGTAGCCGTCGTCGTCGAGCGAGTCGATCAGGACCAGCACCGCCGCGGCGTCGGCCGGCGAGAGGCGCATGCCACGCGAGCTGGTCGCGCAGGTGGTCCTGCAGGCTTTGCGCCGCCGTATCACGATCGCTCTCGTCGCTTTCGTCGAAGTCGTTGTTGGTGCGGGTCTTGCCGGGCGTCTCGCGGATGCCGTCGAAGTCCTCGCGCTCGGTGCCGTTTTCCCAGTCGTCGCGCTCGCTGGCGCCGAACTCGGCGGCGCCGTCGATCGCCGTCGGCTCGCCGGCGTCGGGGCTGTCGCCGCCCGGCTCGGCGGCGCGCTCGGACTCGCGCTCGCCGGCGCGCTCGGCCGGGCGTCAGCCGCTCGGCGAGCGGCTCGAAGCCCGGCGCCGCCTCTTCCTCGGCCTCGAGGAACGGGTTCTGCTCGAGCATCTGCTCGACTTCCTGGTGCAGCTCGAGCGTCGACAGCTGGAGCAGCCGGATCGACTGCTGCAGCTGCGGCGTCAGCGCGAGATGCTGCGAGAGGCGGACCTGTAGCGTCTGCTTCACGACCTACATCCGGAAGTGCTCGCCGAGGTAGACCTTGCGGACGTCGGCGTTGGCGACGATCTCGGCCGGCGTGCCTTCGGCAAGCACCCGACCTTCGCTGATGATGTAGGCGCGGTCGCAGATGCCGAGCGTCTCGCGCACGTTGTGGTCGGTGATGAGCACGCCGATGCCGCGCTCCTTCAGAAAGCCGATGATTCGCTGGATCTCGATCACCGCGATCGGATCGATGCCGGCGAACGGCTCGTCGAGGAGGATGAAGCGCGGCTGGGTCGCGAGCGCGCGAGCGATCTCGACCCGGCGTCGCTCGCCGCCCGAGAGCGCCGGCGCCGGCGATGCGCGCAGCTTCTCGATCGAGAGATCGCGCAGGAGCTTGTCGAGCATCTCGTCGATCACCGCCTTCTTGAGCGGCTTGCCGTCGGCGTCGACCTGCAGCTCGAGCACGGCGCGCACGTTCTCCTCGACGTTGAGCTTGCGAAAGATCGACGGCTCCTGCGGCAGGTACGACAGGCCGAGGCGCGAGCGCTGGTGGATCGGCATGCGCTCGACGCGGCGGCCTTCGATCGTGATCTCGCCGCCATCGGCGCGCACCAGGCCGACGATCATGTAGAAGCTCGTCGTCTTGCCGGCGCCGTTCGGGCCGAGCAGGCCGACCACCTCGCCGCTCTTGACGCCGAGCCGGACGCCGTCGACGACGGTTCGCGAGCCGTACGACTTGCGCAGGCCGCGCGCCTCGAGGCGATGGACGCCGGTATCGGCGCCGGCCGGCGTCACGGCTTGGCCCCCAGCGAGGGCGCCGTGCGCAGCTGCGTCGGCGCGCTCGCCGCGGCACTCGCACCGGCCGCCGCTTCGGCCGCGGCGGCGCTGCCTTCCTTCGGGGTCAGGACTGCGCGGACCCGGCCGCCCGGGATTCGCCGCCGTCGGCGTCGCGCCGCCGGTGACGTTGAAGACCTCGGTGCCGCTGTCGTAGGTGACGAGGTTGCCGGAGATCTCGTCGCTGGTCTCGCTGCCGCGCAAGCGCCGCACCGAGGCGTTGTTGACGAAGCGGATGACGTCGGACTTGCCGTCGTACTCGAGCCGCTCGGCGTCGCCGGCGATGTATTCGTCGGGCGCGTCGCGCTTTTGCCGGAAGGTCGCGTGCTGGCTCGGCGAGCCGAACGCGACCGCGGTGTGGTAGCCGTCGGGAGACTCGCGTACCTCGATCCGGTTGGCGCGGATGGTCATCGTTCCCTTGGTCACGACGACATTGCCGTTGAAGACGACGTACTGGTTCAGCAGGTCGATCTTGCCCGGCAGGTCGGCCTCGACGTTCAGCGGCTTGAAGCGGTCGGCCTTTTCGGCCCGGGTCGGGGCCGCGAAAGCGACCGCGGCGGCGAGCGCGAGGGCGCCAGGGAGGGAAGCGCGGGTCGAGCACGGAGTGCGGGCGGAAGCCTGGGGAAAGGTGGTCCGAGAGGCGGCATGAATCTTGCAGGATTCTATGCCACGGGCCGCGTTTTCCTGGCGTGACTTAGTGCTCGGATCTGGCCCGCGTCCGGCCAGCCGGCCGGCTCGGCGCTAAGCACGCGTGCTCTGCCGCGCCTTGGCGATCAGCGTGTCGACGATCGGCAACATGCGGTCGTTCGACCCGCCGGGCGTCGCCGCGTTGGCGAGGATGCCGTTGGTGTAATAGCGGCCGTGGACGCCCATCGCCGGAACGGCGTCGATCTTGTAGGCCGAGGCGGTCTGGCGCGCCTGTTGCGATTTCGTCTGTACCGCGAACGAGCTGTAGGCGGTCATGAGCTGCACCGGGTCGACCCCGTTCTTGAGCGCGAACGAGGCGATGTCTTCGGGCGTGCGCAGCCGGACGTGGTCGTTGTGGATGGCGGCGAACACCTTGCGGTGCACGCTCGGCACCAGGCCCATGCTCTCGAGCGCATAGAACAGGCGCTGCTGGGCGCTGAACGGCTCCTCGCGGAACCAGACCGGCACCCGGCGAAAGGCAACGTCGTCCGGAAGGTGCTTCGGTCCAGGCCTCGAGCGCGGGCTCGAAGGCGTTGCAATGGGGGCATTCGTACCAGAAGAACTCGATCACCTCGATCTTGCCGACCGCCGCCGGTCGGCGCCGGCTGCGCCAGGCGGATGTAGTTCACCCCCTCGACCGGGCCGCCCTGCGCCAGCCGCTGCCAGCGGCAGCGCCCCGCCCAGACCGGCGCCGAGCAGCCGGGAGAGAAGTCGCGTCGGGTCAGGGTCATGGCAGGAGCGTGCAAGGAAGGCGTCAGGAAGAGTCCCAAGGGTACGGCGAAGTTCGGCATCGGGGTGTGCACTACTTCTGGACCGCGACCAGCGCCGAATCGACGCCCGAGTTGCCGAGCCGTTCCTTGGCGCTTTCGGCGTCCTCGCGCCGGTCGAACGGACCGACGCGGACGCGGTAGACCATCCGTCCGCCCTGCTCGCGCTCGGTCAGGCGACTTTCGACGCCGAGCATCGCCAGCTTGGCGCGCTGCTGCTCGGCGTCCTCGCTGCGCGAATAGGCACCCGCCTGGACGAAGTAGGCGAACGCCGAGGCCGCCGCGTCGCAGCGCCTGCGGCTTGGGCCTGCGAGGCGCGCGCTGCTGCGGCCTGCGCCGCGCTGGCCGCTCGCGCCGCGCGGGCGGCGGCGGCCGGGTCGGGCGGCGGCACCGAGTCGACGACCGTCGGCGCGACCAGCGCCGGCCGGCCGACGACGGCCGGAGCGACCGGTTCGCCGCCCGAGACGACGCCCGACGCCGAAGCTCCCGGCGCCGGAGCCGGGTTCTTGCCCGCGAGGGCGCTGTTCGGGTCCCAGTTGCGGTTGCGCTCGGTCTCGGCGGCGTCCTGGCCCGGCGTCCGCGTCGGCACCTTGTTGACGAACGGATTGGGCGCCTTGGTGACGTAGAGGGCCACGCCGAGCGCCACCGCCAGGCCGATCAGCAGGCCGATGACCATGCCGATGAGGAAGCCGCCGCCCTGGGCGGCGCGTGAGCCATGTGCGTTCATGCCGTGTCGGTCTCTCTTGTCATGCGGTCCGGCGCGCTGACGCCGAGGATCGCGAGCGCGTTGCGGATGCACCTGCCGGGTCGCCGCGAGCAGCGCCAGCCGCGCCTGCGCCAGCTGCGGGTCGTCGACCAGGAAGCGCTCGGCGCCGTAGTAGCTGTGGAAGGCCGCGGCGAGCTCGCGCAGGTAGAACGCGACCTCGTGCGGCGCCAGCCCGGCGGCGGCGGCGGCGAGCATCGGCGCGTATTCGCCGAGCTTTCGGAGCAACGCGGTTTCGCTCGCAGCCGTCAGCAGCGCCAGGTCGGCGCTGGCGAGATCGGCGACATCGCCGCCCTGCGCCGCGTACTGCTCGAGCACCGAGCAGATCCGCGCGTGCGCGTACTGGACGTAGAACACCGGGTTCTCGTCGTTCTGCTTCAGCGCCAGGTCGACGTCGAAGGTGAACTCGGTGTCGGCCTTGCGGCTCAGCATGAAGAAGCGCACCGCGTCGCGGCTGGTCCAGTCGATCAGGTCGCGCAGCGTCACGTAGTTGCCGGCGCGCTTGGAGATCTTGACCTCCTCGCCGCCGCGCTCGACCCGGACCATCGTGTTGAGCACGTAGTCGGGGTAGCCCGCCGGAACGCCCGCGGCCGCCGCCTGCAGGCCGGCGCGGACGCGCGCGATCGTGCCGTGGTGGTCGGTGCCCTGGATGTTGATCGCCTTGGTGAAGCCGCGCTCGAACTTGGCGAGGTGATACGCGACGTCGGGCACGAAGTAGGTGTACGTGCCGTCGGACTTGCGCATCACGCGGTCCTTGTCGTCGCCGTAGTCGGTGGTGCGCAGCCAGAGCGCGCCGCCATGCTCGTAGGTCTTGCCGGCGGCGACCAGGCGCGCGACGGTCGCCTCGACCCGGCCGCTCGCGTACAGGCTCGACTCGAGGTAGTAGTTGTCGAAGCGGACGCCGAACGCCTGCAGGTCGAGATCCTGCTCGTGGCGCAGGTAGGCGACGGCGAACTGGCGGATCGCGTCGAGGTCGCTCGTGTCGCCGGAGGCGGTGAAGACGCGGTCGTCGGCACGCACCGTCTTGCGCGCCGTGAAGTCGGCGGCGATGTCGGCGATGTAGTCGCCGTTGTAGGCCGACTCGGGCCAGCCGGCATCGCCCGGCTTCAGGCCCTCGAGGCGCGCCTTGACGGACGCCGCGAGGGTCGCGATCTGCACGCCGGCGTCGTTGTAATAGAACTCGCGCACGACCCGGCGGCCCTGGGTCTCGAGCAGGTTGCAGATCGCGTCGCCGAGCGCGGCCTGGCGCGCGTGGCCGACGTGCAGCGGCCCGGTCGGATTGGCCGAGACGAACTCGACGATCACCGCGTCGCCCTGCGCGGCGCGGGTGCCGAAGGCAGCGCCGTCGGCGAGGACCTCGGCGACGATCCGCTGCCGCGTCGCCGCGCGCAGATGCAGGTTGATGAAGCCCGGGCCGGCGACGGCGATCGATTCGACCCAGCGCTCGACCGCGGTCTTGGCGCGCAGCGCGGCGATCAGCTCGGCGGCGACTTCGCGCGGATTTCGCTTCTGCGCCTTGGCCAGCGGCATCGCCGCCGTCACGGCGAGGTCGCCGTGGTCGGCCTGCTTGGGCGTCTCGAAGGAGGCGGTCAAGGTATTGCCGGGGCTGACTTCGGCGATCGCGGCACGCAGCGCGTCGAGCAATTCATCACGGGCCGACATCATCGAACCAATTCTACGAGGCGCATTTCACGCCGTACCCCGGGTAACGAGAAGTCACTCGCAAGCGTGAATAAGGTGGAGTCGGCCGCGGCGCTGCGCGGTTGCGCGGCAGGCGCCGATGCAAGAATCGCGTCCCCGCCCGCCCCATTTCATGTCCGTCGCGCTGTCCGCCCCCGCCCTCGCCGAAGCTTCGGCCGGTGCCCCGGCGTTGCCGTCGCACATCGGCAAGTACCGCATCCTCGGCCGGCTCGGCGACGGCGCGACGAGCGAGGTCTTCCTCGGCTACGACGACTTCCAGCGGCGCAACGTCGCGATCAAGCGGGTGCGCTCGTCGACCGTCGGCGATCCGATCGACGGCCACTATTCGGAGCGCTTCTTTGCCGCCGAAGCGGCTCTCGTCGGCAAGCTGCAGCACCCGAACGTGGTGCAGATCTTCGATGCGGTGCCGGACCCGGTCGCGCCCTATCTGGTCATGGAGTACGTCGCCGGCAGCACGCTTCGGCCGTTCTGTCGCGCCGACCAGCTGCTCTCGCTCGAGCTGATCGTCGAGATCGGCTTCAAGTGCGCGATGGCGCTCGGCTACGTCTACCGCCAGGGCCTGATCCATCGCGACGTCAAGCCGGCCAACCTGCTCGCGGTGCTGACCAACGGCACGATCACCGACGTCAAGATCACCGATTTCGGCAGCGTCCTGAACCTCGGCTCCGACGTGACCCAGATCCATCGCGTCGGCTCGCTCGCCTACATGTCGCCCGAGCAGCTCGACGGTGGCACGATCGATTGCCGCGCCGACATCTACTCGCTCGGCGCCGTGCTCTATCACCTGATCGCCGGCCGGCCGCTCTTCGATGCCCAGGTGCAGTCGGCCATGATGCATCAGATCTACAACGTCAAGCCGGTGTCGCTGGTCAACGTCCGCGCCGGCGTCACCGCCGCGCTCGACGACGTGATCCAGAAGGCGCTCGCCAAGCAGCCGGGCGATCGCTACAGCGACTGGGGCGAGTTCGCCAACGCGATCTCGGCGCTGGTCACGACCCAGCAGGTGCCGCGCGGCCAGTTCCAGGGCGTGCTCGACTCGGAGCGCTTCACGCTCCTGCGCACGCTCGAGTTCTTCGCCAACTTCGGCGACGTCGAGCTGTGGGAGGTCGTGCACCGCGCCAAGTGGCAGCGCTTCCATTTCGGCCACGCCCTCTACCGCAAGGGCGAGGAAGGCAACAGCTTCCACATCATGGCGCAGGGCGAGGTCGAGGTCTTCCGCGACGGCAAGAAGGTCGCGCAGCTCGGCGCCGGCACCTCGGTCGGCGAGATGGCCTATCTCGCGCCGAGCGCCGAGCTGAAGAAGCACAGCACCGACGTCATCGTCACCGAGCCGGCGACGACGATCTCGTTCAACCCCGAGACCCTGCTCCAGCTGAGCCCGAACACGCGCCACCTGTTCCACGACTCCTTCATCAAGGTGCTCGTGCGGCGGCTCCATTCGGCGCACGAGCAGTTGGCGCATCCGCGCCGCATCTTCTAGCGTCAGCTCGCTCGCCGAGCGCGGGCCTCCGCCTGCCCGCCGGCAGGGCCGCGTGTGGTCCAATCCGCCGCGTTGCCACGTCCCCCGCGGCTTCTCATCAAGGAGATGTCTTCATGCGCCACCTGCTCACCCTGACCGCGGTCCTGGCCCTCGCGGCGTCGACCTCCGCCTTCGGCACCTCGCACAAGGAAGCGCCCGGCATGGCCGCGAGCGCGCCGATGACCATGGGCAGCTGCGATGCCAAGGCGGCCGAGAAGAAGCTCGCCGGCGCGGCCAAGACCAGCTTCGTCAAGAAGTGCGAGGCCGACGCCGGCGCAGGCGCCGCTGCCGCGTGCGATGCCCAGGCGGCCGAGAAGAAGCTGGCCGGCGCGGCCAAGACGAGCTTCACCAAGAAGTGCGTCGCCGACGCCACCAAGTAGCCCGGCCTTAGCGAGCGGCGCGCACGGCGCGCGCGCCGCTTCGCATAAATTAGCGCCATGGATTCCTCGTCCGGACGCGCCCCGCGCGCCGTGCTGTTCGACGCCTACGGCACGCTGTTCGACGTCTACAGCGTCGGCGCCGCCGCCGAGCGTCTGTTCCCGGGCGTGGGCGAGCGCCTCGCCGTTCTCTGGCGCGACAAGCAGATCGAATACACCCGGCTGACCTCGATGAGCGGGCAGACGCGCAGTTTTCGCGACTGCACCCGCGCCGGCCTGCGCTACGCCGCCGCGCGTTTCGCCGTGCCGCTGGGCGACGAGGCCGAGCGCGAGCTGATGGGCGCCTACGAGCGGCTGGCCCCGTTCGCCGAGAACCGCGCCGTGCTGGAAGAGCTGCGGCGGCGCGGCATTCGCGCCGGCATCCTCAGCAACGGCGACCCGGACATGCTCGCCGCCGTCGTCGGCCATGCCGGCTTCGCCGGCTTGCTCGATCCGGTGCTGAGCGTCGAGGGCACCGGCAAGTTCAAGACCGACCCGGCGACCTATGCGCTGGGGACCGAAGCGCTCGCTCTTCCCGCTGGCGACGTCCTGTTCGTCTCGAGCAACTGCTGGGATGCGATCGGCGCGACCTGGTTCGGCTACACCACGCTCTGGGTCAACCGCTTCGGCCTGCCGCTCGACGAGCTCGGCGCCCGGCCGACGCGGATCGGCAGCGCCCTGAGCGACGTCCTCTCCTTCTTCCCTTCCCAAGGACCCTCCCCATGACCCTCTCCCTGCCTGCCGGCGTGCAGATCAACGCGCCGATCCTGCCCGGCTTCGAGACCATCCTGACCGAGCCCGCGCTCGCGCTCGTCGCCAAGCTGCACCGCGCCTTCGAGCCGCGGCGCCAGGAGCTGCTCGCCGCGCGCGCCGAGCGCGCCAAGCGAATCGACGCCGGCGAGCGGCCCGACTTCCTCGCCGCCACCGCGAGCGATCCGCGCCGGCGACTGGAAGATCGCGCCGGTGCCGCCGGCGCTGCATCGGCGCCGGGTCGAGATCACCGGGCCGGTCGACGCGAAGATGGTCATCAACGCCTTCAACTCGGGCGCCGATTCGTACATGACCGACTTCGAGGACTCGAACTCGCCGCTCTGGACCAACCAGATCCAGGGCCAGATCAACATCGGCCAGGCGATCCGGCGCACGCTCTCGTTCGAGCAGCAGACGCCCGCCGGCAGCAAGACCTACAAGCTCAACGAGCAGATCGCGACGCTGCAGGTGCGTCCGCGCGGCTGGCACCTCGACGAGAAGCACGTGACGGTCGACGGCCAACGCGTCCAGGGCGGCATCTTCGACTTCGCCCTGTTCATGTTCCACAACGCCAAGGAGCTGCTGGCGCGCGGCGCGGGGCCGTACTTCTATCTGCCGAAGATGGAAAGCCACCTCGAGGCGCGGCTCTGGAACGACATCTTCGTCATGACCCAGAACGAGCTCGGCCTGGCGCAGGGAACGATCAAGGCGACGGTGCTGATCGAGACCATCCTCGCCGCGTTCGAGATGGACGAGATCCTGTACGAGCTGCGCGAGCACTCGGCCGGGCTCAACGCCGGGCGCTGGGACTACATCTTCAGCTGCATCAAGAAGTTCAGCCGCGACAAGAACTTCTGCCTCGCCGATCGCGCCAAGGTGACGATGACCGCGCCATTCATGCGCGCCTATGCGCTGCTGCTGCTGCAGACCTGCCACAAGCGCGGCGCGCCGGCGATCGGCGGCATGAGCGCGCTGATCCCGATCAAGAACGACCCGGCGAAGAACGAGATCGCGATGGCCGGGATCATCGCCGACAAGCGGCGCGACGCCGAAGACGGCTACGACGGCGGCTGGGTCGCGCACCCGGGGCTGGTCGAGCCGGCGCTGAAGGAATTCGTCGCCGTCCTCGGCGACCGGCCGAACCAGTTCGAGAAGCAGAAGCCCGAGGTCCGGGTCTCGGCCGAGCAGCTGCTCGACTTCCGCCCCGAGACGCCGATCACCGAGGCCGGGCTGCGCATGAACATCAACGTCGGCATCCACTACCTCGGCGCCTGGCTCGCCGGCAACGGCTGCGTGCCGATCCACAACCTGATGGAAGACGCGGCGACGGCCGAGATCAGCCGCTCGCAGGTCTGGCAGTGGATCCGCTCGCCCAAGGGCGTTCTCGACGACGGCCGCAAGGTCACCGCCGATCTCGTCCGTTCGCTCGTTCCCGAGGAGCTGGCCAAGATCAAGGCCGACGGCTTCGCTGGCAAGTTCGACCGCGCCGCCGAGATCTTCACCCAGATGAGCACCCAGGACGCGTTCGCCGAGTTCCTGACGCTGCCGCTGTACGAGGAGATCTGAGCGCGTTGCAGTCAACGTCATCGCTTGTCATCGCCGGCCTCGTCCTGGGCGCTGCTCGCCGCGCCCGCGCTCGGTGTCAGCGACGGTCTCGACCGGCCGTCGTTCGACAACGCCGTCCGCGCCCAGGACGACCTCTTCCGCCACGTCAACGGCAGCTGGCTCAAGGCCACCGCGATGCCGGCGGACAAGGTCTACATCGGCTCGTTCGAGTCGATCGACGACAAGATCCAGCTCCAGCTGCGCGGCCTGGTCGAGGCTGCGGCCGAGCGGCGCGACAGCGCCGACGCGCGCCGGATCGGCGATCTCTACACCAGCTTCCTAGACGAGGCCGGCGTCGAGAAGGCCGGACTGACGCCGCTGGCGCACGAGCTTGCAGCGATCGATGCGATCGCGACGCCGGCGCAGCTCGGCGCGGCGATCGGCCGGCTGAGCCGGCTGGGCGCCAACATGCCGATCGCCATGGCGGTCGAGCTCGACGCGCGCGACGCCACGCGCTACGTGCCGCAGCTCGGCCAGGCGGGTCTCGGCCTGCCGGATCGCGACTACTACCTCGACGCAGACGACGCGAAATTCCGCGAGGCGCGCGCCAAGTACGTCGTCTACCTGGCGCGCCTGCTCGCGCTCTCGAAGACCGGCGGCGGCGACGCGGCGGCGGCGGCGCAGTCGGTCCTGGCGCTCGAGACGGCGCTGGCACGCGGCCAGTGGACGCAGGTCGAGAACCGCGACCCGGTCAAGACCTACAACCGGGTCGAGCTCGACGCGCTGGCGCCGCTCGCGCCCGGCTTCGACTGGCCCGGGTGGCTCGCCGCCACCGGCCTCGCCGGCAAAAGCCGCGACGTCGTCGTCGGCCAGCCGAGCTTCCTCGGCGCTCTCGCGGCCGAGCTCGAAGCGACGCCGCTGGCGGTGTGGAAGAGCTACCTGCGCAGTCACCTGCTCGATTCCTACGCCCGCTATCTCGGCAAGGACTTCGTCGCTGCGCGCTTCGCCTTCGTCGCCGCGATCACCGGCCAGGCCGCGGAAGAGCCGCGCTGGAAGCGCGGCGTGCGCTTGGTGCAGGACGCCGAGGGCGAGGCGCTGGGCAAGCTCTACGTCGAGAAATACTTCACCGCCGAGGCCAAGGCGCGGATGGAAAAGCTGGTCGCCAACCTGCTCGCGGCCTATCGCGAAAGCATCGACACGCTCGACTGGATGAGCCCAGCAACGCGCAAGGAGGCGCAGGCCAAGCTGGCCCTGTTCATGCCGAAGATCGGCTACCCGAAGCGCTGGATCGACTACCGCCTGCTGGCGATCAGCAAGGACGACCTGGCGGGCAACGTGACGCGGGCGCGCGCCTTCGAGTACGAGCGCAACCTCGCCAAGCTCGGCAAGCCGGTCGACCGCGACGAGTGGGGCATGACGCCGCAGACGGTCAACGCGTACTACAACCCGACGCTGAACGAGATCGTCTTTCCCGGCCTCGGTGCTGCAGCCGCCGTTCTTCGATCCCGGCGCCGACGACGCCGTCAACTACGGCGCGATCGGCACCGTCATCGGCCACGAGATCAGCCACGGCTTCGACGACGAGGGCAGCCAGTTCGACGGCACCGGCAACCTGCGCGAGTGGTGGTCGGCCGAGGATCGCCAGCGCTTCGTCGCCAAGACCAAGGTGCTCGTCGCGCAGTACTCGGCCTTCTCGCCCTTCGCCGGCTACACGGTCAACGGCGAGCTGACGCTGGGCGAGAACATCGCCGACAACTCCGGGCTCGAGATCGCCTACAAGGCCTATCACCGCTCGCTCGGCGGCAAGCCGGCGCCGGTGATCGGCGGCACGACCGGCGACGAGCGCTTCTTCTACGGCTTCGCGCAGGCGTTTCGCGGCAAGGCGCGCGAGGCCGCGCTGCTGGCGCAGATCAAGTCCGATCCGCACTCGCCCGACGAATTCCGCGTCAACGGTGCGGTCCGCAACCACCCGGCGTTCTACGCGACCTTCGGCGTCAAGCCGGGCGACGCGCTCTACCTGCCGCCCGAGCAACGCGTCTCGATCTGGTAGCCAGCCGGGCCGCCGAAGTCGGGCGGCGACAATCGATGGCCACCCTCGTCCCGTCGCTGCCCGTGCCGTCGTCCGATCCGATCCATTCCCGCGCCGCGCTCGCCGAGCGCTTCGGCCCGAGCTATCGCTGGCGCGTGCTGGCGACGGTGATGATCGGCACCGTCGCGTCAATCATGGCGTCGACGATCATCAACGTCGCCGTGCCCGACATGAGCCGCGTCTTCGGCCTCGGCCAGGAGCGCGCGCAGTGGCTCTCCGCCGGCTTCATGGGGGCGATGACGCTGTCGATGCTGACGACGCCGTGGCTGCTCGAGCGCTACGGCTATCGCCACACCTACACCGGCGCCGTCGCGTTGCTGATGTTCGGCGGCATCGGCGGCGGCCTCAGCCCGTGGTTCGATCTCGTGCTGGCGATGCGCGTCGCCGAGGGCCTGGCCGCCGGCGTGCTGCAGCCGATTCCGGCGATCGTCATCCTGCACGCGTTCGGCAGCGGCGAGCGCGGCAAGGCGATGGGCATCTTCGGCTTCGGCGTCGTCCTCGCGCCGGCGCTCGGGCCGAGCGTCGGCGGCATCTTGGTCGAGTGGTGGGGCTGGCGCTCGATCTTCTTCGTCGTCACGCCTTTTTGCATCGTCGCGCTCTGGATGGCGCAGCGCTACCTGCCCGTCGGCGCTCCGGGCGGCGCGCCGATCAGCCGCGCCGGCGGCCGGCTCGACGTCGTCGGCCTCGGCCTGATCGCGGTCGCGGTGCTCGCGCTGCTCAACGGCATGGTCCACCTCCACGCGGCGACGCTCGACTTCGGTCTGGCCCTCATCGCATGCAGCGTGGTCGCGACGGTCGGCTTCGTCTTCCACCAGCGGCGCGGCGCGCGACCGCTGATGGCGCTCGGCCTGTTCGCCCACCGCACCTTCGCGATGGGCGGCAGCGTCGCCTTCATCTACGGCATGGCCCTCTTCGGCTCGACCTACCTGGTGCCGGTGTTCATGCAGGAGGCGCTGCATCTGCCGCCGTCGCAGGCCGGCGCGGTGCTGCTGCCGGCCGGGATCGTCCTCGCGGTGACGATTCCGCTCGCCGGGCGGCTGGCCGATCGGATCGCGGTCAATCTGCTCGTCAGCGCCGGCCTGGTGCTGCTCGCGGCATCGTTCTTCGCGATGCTGAGCGTCGGCCTGGCGACCTCGCTGGCGCTGATCACGCTTTGGGCGGTCATCGGCCGGATCGGTCTCGGCCTGATCATGCCGTCGCTCAACCTCGGCGCGATGCACGGCGTCGGCCACACGCTGATCGCGCAGGGCTCGAGCACGATCAACTTCCTGCGCCAGCTCGGCGGCGCGGTCGGCATCGGCCTGGTCGGCAACGTCCTCGAGTGGCGCCTGCGCACCCATGCGGGCGCGCCGCTCGCCGCCTTCCACGAAACCTTCGCGCTGGTCGGCGCGATCACCGCCTGCGCGCTGGTCGCCGCCTGGCGCATGGGCGGCGGGCCGCGGCCGGCGCGGGCGCGCGGCCACGAGCGCTTCATGAACCGTCGCATGAACCTCGACTTCGACCTTCTCCCCGAGCGCTGCGACGTGATCGTCGTCGGCGCAGGTCCCGCCGGCGCGGCCTGTGCCCAGCTGCTCGCGCGCGGCGGACGCAGCGTCGTCCTGGTCGACGCGCACGCCTTTCCGCGCGACAAGGTCTGCGGCGACGGCCTGATCCCCGATGCGCATCGCGCGCTCGAGCGGCTCGGCGTTCTCGATGCGGTGATGGCCGAGGCGCGCACCGCGACGACGCTCGGCTGCATCGCCCCGCGCGGCGGCCGCATCGACGTTCCCGGGCGGCTCGCCGTGCTGCCGCGGCGGCGCCTCGACGAGATCATCTGCCGCGCCGCGGTCGCGGCCGGCGCGCGCATGCACGCGCCGGTCCGCTTCGTCGCGCCGCTGCGCCTCGGTGGCGGTGCCGCAGGCCGCGTCGTCGGCGCGCGCCTGCAGCAAGGCGAGCGCGATGCGCGACGTGTGCGCGCCGTGGCTCGTGCTGGCGAGCGGCGCTCAGCCGCAGGCGACGATCGCCGCCGGCATGTGCGAGCGGCGCACGCCGAGCGGCATCGCCTTGCGCGGCTACGTCAAGAACGCGGCGATGACGCCGCGCATCACCAGCCTCGAGGTCGTCTGGCACAAGCGCCTCGCGCCCGGCTACGGCTGGATCTTTCCGTGCGGCGACGACCTCTTCAACATCGGCGTCGGCGTCGCCCAGAGCCACCGCGCGCGCAAGGACGGCAAGCACGCGATGCAGCACGTCAACCTGCGCGAGGTCTTCGCCGCGTTCCAGACGCTCTATGCGCCGGCGCGCGACCTCGTCGCCGGCGGCCAGTGGCTGGCCGAGCCCGGGTCAGGAGCTGAAGGGCGCGCCGCTGCGCTGCTCGCTCGAAGGCGCGCGCCTCGAGGCGCCCGGAATCCTCGTCACCGGCGAGGCCGCGGGCAGCACCTATGCCTTCACCGGCGAAGGCATCGGCAAGGCGATGGAGACCGCGATGCACGCCGCCGAGGCGATCCTGGCCCGACCGCGCGACGACGCCGGCGAGGGCGCCGACGCGGCGGTGCGCGCCGACTACGCGGCGCGGGTGCTGTCGCTGAAGCCGCGCTTCGATCTCTACGAGGAGGCCAACCGCGCCAACGCCCATCCGTGGCTGGTCGATCTCCTGGTGTGGAGCGCGAAGCGCAGCCCGCGCCGGGTCCAGCGCATGGCCGGCGTGCTCGAGGAGACCCACATCCCGACCGACGCGGTCACCGTGCGCGGCGTGCTCAGGCGCCTGTTCGACTGGCGCTGACGGGCCGAATCGCCATACTTCGCGCCTCGCCGGCGCGCTGTCGAAATCGGTGTCGCCGGATCGTCATCGTCGAGGGCGCCGCGTCGGCGCCTGCCAACGCGAGGAAGCCATGGAATACATGCTCATCTTCTATCAAACCAAGCAGGACTTCGCCGACCGCGTCGATCCTTCGAAGGCCGGCGACTACTGGGCCGGCTGGAAGGCCTACGTCGACGCGATGTATGCGTCGGGCACGGTCAAGAGCGGCGCCGGCCTGCAGCCGCCCGAGACCGGGACGACGCTGCGCATCGAGGGCGGCAAGCGCCGGGTCCAGGACGGGCCGTTCGCCGACACCAAGGAGCAGCTCGCGGGCTTCTTCGTCATCGACGTGCCCGATCTCGATAGCCGCGCTCGCCTGGGCGGCGCGCTCGCCGAGCGCAGCCACCGCCGGGGTCGAGGTGCGGCCGGTGCTCGGCCTGAAGGCGCCTGCCTGAGGCGACGATGGCCGCCGCGACGCCGGGCGAAGCCGCCGCCGCCGTCGCGCGCGACTCGTACGGCCGGCTGATCGCCTATCTCGCGGCGCGCTCGCACGACATCGCCGCCGCCGAAGACGCGCTCGGCGACGCCTTCGCCGCCGCGCTCAGGCACTGGCCGCTCGACGGCGTTCCCGACGCACCCGAGGCCTGGCTGCTGACGACGGCACGGCGGCGCCTGCACGATCGCTGGCGCCACGGCAAGGTCGAGGCCGGCGCCGAGGAGACCTTGCGCATCGTCTTCGGCGAGCTCGCGACGGTCACGCCCGAGGCGCAGTTTCCGGACGAGCGGCTTGAAGCTGATGTTCGTCTGCGCCCATCCGGCGATCGATCCGGCGGCGCGCTCGGCGCTGATGCTGCAGACCGTCCTCGGCCTCGACGCCGCGCGCATCGCCTCGGCCTTCCTGGTCGCGCCGGCGACGCTGTCGCAGCGCTGGTCCGCGCCAAGACCAAGATCCGCGCCGCCGGGATCGCCTTCGAGGTGCCGCGCGAAGACGAATGGCCCGAACGGCTGGCCGACGTGCTCGAGGCGATCTACGCCGCCTACGGCACCGGTTGGGACGACGTCGCCGGCACCGACCCGCAGACCAGCGGCCTGGCGAACGAGGCGCTGACGCTTGGCGGCGATGCTGGTGCCGTCTCGTTCCCGAGGCCGCCGAAGCGTGGGGGCTGGTCGCGCTGATCGCGTTTTGCCAGTCACGCGCCGCGGCGCGTCGCAACGCGGCGGGCGACTACGTCCCGCTCGCGCGCGCAGGATCCGGCGAGCTGGGACCACGAGCTGCTCGCGGTCGGCGAGGCGTCGCTGCGCAAGGCGGCCGCGCTCGGCATTCCGGGCGCGTTCCAGCTCGAGGCGGCGATCCAGTCGGCGCACACCCAGCGCCGGCTCGGCGCCAGCGTTCCCGATGCCGCGATCGTCACCCTCTACGACGCGCTGGTCGCGCTCCAGCCGACGATCGGCGCGCGCGTCAGCCGCGCCTGCGCGATCGGCGCGGCCGATGGCGCGCGAGGCCGGCCTCGCCGCGCTCGCGGCGCTCGACGGCGACGCCGTCAGCGGCTACCAGCCGTACTGGGCGGCGCTCGCGCACCTCGCCGCCGCGGCCGGCCGGAGCGAAGCGGCCAGCGCCGCGCGCGAGCGCGCGGTCGGCCTCAGCACCGACCCGGCGGTGCGCCGCTTCCTGACGCAGGGCGCCTAGGTCGAACGCGCGCGCGTCCATACTGGGAGGTCGCTCCCCGCGCTTCGTATCCGCCCGCCGCCATGTGCCAGCTCCTCGGCATGAACGCCAACACGCCGACCGACGTGATGTTCAGCTTCACCGGCTTCGCGACGCGCGCCGAGGAGCACAAGGACGGCTTCGGCATCGCCTTCTTCGAGGACAAGGGCGTGCGCCTGTTCGTCGACTCGCACAGCGCACGCGAGTCGCCGGTCGCCGAGATGGTGCGGCGCTATCCGATCCGGAGCGAAAACATCGTCGCCCACATCCGCAAGGCGACCCAGGGCCGGGTCGCGCTCGAGAACACCCATCCGTTCGTGCGCGAGCTCTGGGGCCGCTACTGGGTGTTCGCGCACAACGGCGACCTGAAGGGCTTCGCGCCGCGCCTGCACGGCGCCTTCCGGCCGGTCGGCGCGACCGACAGCGAGCGTGCCTTCTGCTGGCTGATGCAGGAGCTGGCGAAGGCGCATGCCGACGTGCCGCCGATCGCCGAGCTGACCGCGACCCTGCGCGAGCTCGTGCCGCAGATCGCCGCGCACGGCGTCTTCAACGCGATGCTGAGCAACGGCCAGGCGCTCTGGGCGCACTGCTCGACGGCGCTGCATCACATCGTGCGCCAGCATCCGTTCACGCGCGCCTCGCTGCAGGACGACGACGTCACCGTCGACTTCGCCGAGCAGACCTCGCCGCGCGATCGCGTCGCCGTCGTCGTCACCGAGCCGCTGACCAAGGACGAGACCTGGCAGGCGTTCGCGCCGGGCGAGATCCGCATCTTCGTCGACGGCGCGCCGGTCGGGTAGCGGCGTCACGCGCGTCGCGCGCGGCCGCGGGCTGCGGAGACAATGCGCCGAGCCGATCACCCCGGGACCGCCGCTCCATGACGACCACCACACGCCCCGACGCCGCACTTCGACATCTTCTACAAGCACGACGAGCTGACCAAGCTCCTGTTCGAATACGCGCAGGCGTTCCCGACCCTGGCGGCGATCCGCTCGATCGGCAAGAGCTTCGAAGGGCGCGACATCTGGGTCGCGACGATCACCAACATCGCCACCGGCGCCGCCGAGGACAAGCCGGCGTTCTGGAGCGACGGCAACATCCACGCCGCCGAGCTGACGGCGTCGACGACGGTGCTCTATTTCCTGAACGAGCTCCTCACCAAATACGGCAGCCGACGCCGAGATCACGCAGCTGCTCGACACGCGCACGGTCTATTTGTGCCCGCGCCTCAATCCCGACGGCGCCGAGCTCGCGCTCGCCGACCGGCCGCGCCACATCCGCTCGTCGACGCGCCGCTATCCGTTCGACGAGGAGCCGGTCGAAGGCCTCACCGCCGAGGACATCGACGGCGACGGCCGGATCCTCTTCATGCGCATCGCCGATCCGCACGGCACCTGGAAGAAGTGCGAGCAGGATCCGCGCCTGATGGTCGCGCGCCAGCCGGGCGAGTTCGCCGGCGAGTACTACCGGCTGATGCCCGAGGGCCTGATCCGGAACTACGACGGCCTGTCGATCAAGGTCAATTCCGACCTCGAAGGCCTCGACCTGAACCGCAACTTCCCGTCGGGCTGGCGCCAGGAGCACGAGCAGGTCGGCGCCGGCGACTATCCGACCAGCGAGCCCGAGGTCAAGGCGATGGTCGACTTCATCGTCTCGCACAGGAACATCGGCGCGGCGATCAGCTATCACACCCACAGCGGCGTGATCCTGCGGCCGATGGGCACCGAGAGCGACGACGACATGATCCCGGAGGACCTGTGGTCGATCAAGCGCTTCAGCGAGATCGGCGCCAAGCTCACCGGCTATCCGGCGATCAGCATCTGGCACGACTTCAAGTACCACCCGAAGGACGTCATCAGCGGCACCCAGGACTGGATCTACGAGCACCTCGGTGCGCTGTTCTGGGTGGTCGAGATGTGGGCGCCCAACGTCGAGGCCGGCATCACCGGCTACAAATGGATCGACTGGTACCGCGAGCACCCGGTCGAAGACGACTTGAAGCTGATCAAGTGGAGCGACGAGCATTGCGGCGGCAAGGCGCACGTCGACTGGAAGCCGTTCATGCATCCGCAGCTCGGCGCGGTCGAGATCGGCGGCTGGGACAAGATGAACTACTGGCGCAATCCGCCGCCGAACCTGCGCGAGCGCGAAGCGGCGCGCTTCCCGAAGTGGATGACGACGATCGCGCTCTCGCTGCCCAAGCTCGAGCTGCTGCGCACCGAGGTGCGCGCGCTCGGCGCAGACACCTGGCGGGTGCGCATCGCCGTCGCCAACAGCGGCTGGCTGCCGTCCTACGTGACCAAGCGCGCGCTGGCGCGAAAGACGGTGCGCGGCGTGCTGTTCGAGATCCACCTGCCCGAGGGCGACCGCTCGGTCTCGCTCGTCAGCGGCAAGTCGCGCATGGAAGGGCCGCAGCTCGAAGGGCACGCGCCGAAGAACTCGCTCAACGCGTTCCTGCCGAGCAAGGAGATCACCGCCGACCGCGCCGTGGGCGAATGGGTCGTGCGCGCGCCGCAGGGGACTCGCCTCGCGTTGTCGGCGCGGGCGGACCGCGCCGGCATCGTCCGCGCCGAGGTGATCCTGGACTAGAAACGGTGCCGGATGCCGCCCGCGATCGAGGCGCCGTTCGAGACGAAGCTCAGCTTCTCGTGCAGCCCGGCGAGGTAGATGTCGGTGTTCTTCGACAGGAAGTAGTCGTAGCCGATCGACGTCGTCTGGTCGGTCGTCGCCATCGGCGCCGTCTTCATGTGCGAGTGCCCGTAGGCGACCAGGACCTGGCCGGTGCTGCCGATCGGGATCGCCGCGCCCAGGTGGTAAAGGATCGTCTGCACATCGGTGTCGGCCTCGGTCTGGACCCGGCCGACCTGGCCGTAGACGCGCAGGAACTTGAAGTCGTAGGTCGCGCCGAGGAGGAACGCCTCCTGGCGCTCGAATCCGGCCGGCAAGGGCTGCGAGCTGCTCCTGATCTTCTCGTACGCGAGCGTGGCCGCGAACGGGCCGGTGATGTAGGAGCCGCTGCCGCCCCAGTTGTGGCCGGGCTGCGGCGTGCCGTCCTGCGGCGCGAGGCTGCCGGCGACGTTGAGGCGCAGCGGCGCATCGCTGGTGTTGTTGATGTAGTTGATTGAGTTGTTCCAGCGGCTGTCGCCGAGCATCGCGCCGCGGCTGCCGAAGTACTGGCGCGCGGTCGGCGAAAACCCGGCCGATTCGCCGAACGGATTGAAGTTGATAGCCGCCAGGAAAAGCGGCGACACCGTGCGGCCGAGCAGCGTCGTGCCGAACGCGCCCGAGAGCCCGGCGCTCGACTCGCGCGCGAAGAACGCGTCGCTGCTGTTGCGACCGACCGTGCCGTTCTCGACTCCCAGGAAGGACTCGAGCTTGTATACGACGCGCAGGCCGCCGCCCAGGTCCTCGGCGCCGCGAAAGCCGAGGAAGCTGCGCTGCATGCCGCCGCTTTCGAGCTGCTCCGTCGCTTCGCCTCCGACCGGTTTGGCGTGGCTCGCGGAGACATCGATCAGGCCGTAGAGGAGCGCCGACTGGGCGTTCGCGCCGGTGCTGCCAAGCAGGGCGGCCGCGCCGCAGAAGACAGCGCAGATCGATCGGACCAGTCGGGACATCGCGGCTTTCCAAGCAGGTGAGGAACGGAGCGGAGCCGCGTGGCGGCGGGCCGGCCGTATTCTGGCCGAGATCGCCGCAATCGCCGGCGCCCGCTGCGGCGACGTTCATCGCTGCCGCCACAATCGGCTCCCCCTTCTTCGAGCAAGCCATGGAGATCCTCGTCAACGGCGCGCCGCGCACGCTTCCCGACGACCTCGCCGAGCCGGCGCTGCCGCTGCTCTGGGCATTGCGCGATCTGCTCGGCCTGACCGGAACGAAGTTCGGCTGCGGTGTCGGCGCCTGCGGCGCGTGCACGGTTCACGTCGACGGACAGGCGACGCGCTCGTGCCTGCTCTCGCTCGCGCAGGCGCGGGGCCGCCGTGTCGTCACGATCGAGGCGCTAGGCACCACCGATGCGCCGCATCCGCTGCAACGCGCGTGGCTCGAGCATCAGGTGCCGCAATGCGGCTACTGCCAGAGCGGCATCTTGATGGCCGCGGCGGCGCTGCTGGCGAAGAACGCGAAGCCGAGCGATGCCGAGATCGATGCGGCGATCAGCAATGTCTGCCGCTGTGGCACGTATCCGCGCCTGCGTGCGGCGATCCGCGCCGCCGGCGCGAACCCGGCCGCCGCATGAGACGTCGCGCGCTGCTCCTGAGCGGCCTCGGCGCGGCCGGCTCCCTGATCGTCGGCTGGGGCGTGCTACCGCCGCGCGACCGACTCGGCGCGGCCGACCTGTTGCCGGGCGCGGACGGCGAGGTCGGCCTCAACGGCTGGATCAAGATCGCTGCCGACGGCGCGGTGCTGCTGGCCATGAACCGGAGCGAGATGGGCCAGGGTGTGCACACGGCGCTGGCAATGCTCGTCGCCGAGGAACTCGACGTGCCGCTGGCGCGCGTGCGCCTGATTGCGGCTGGCGCCGATCGCCTCTACGGCAACGTCGCGACGATGGTCACCGGCCTGCCGTACTTCCATCCGCGCGAGACCGAGCCCGGCCACGAGAGCACGCCGGCGAAAGCGGGCCAGTGGGTCGTCGCCAAGATTGCGCGCGAGCTCGGCATCAACGTCACCGGCGGCTCGTCGAGCGTCGTCGACGCCTGGGACGTGCTGCCGCTGGCCGCGGCGACGGCGCGCGCCCGTCTCGTCGGCGCCGCGTCGATCGCCTGGAAGCAGCCTGCCGGCGAGCTCGTCGTTCACGAAGGCGTCGTCAGCCATCCCTCGGGCAACTCGGCGCACTACGGCGAGCTCGCGAAGATGGCTGCGGCGACCCCCGCCGGCGAGGTGACGCTGAAGCGGTGCGAGGACTGGCAGCTGATCGGCCGCGCCGCGCCGCGGGTCGACGTCGTCGCCAAGAGCAATGGCGCGGCGATCTTCGGCAGCGACGTCCGCCTGCCCGGAATGCTCTACGCGGCGATCCGCCATTGCCCGATGCTCGGCGGCGGCGCCGGTGCCGTCGACGTCGCTCCGGCGCTCGCGCTGGCCGGCGTCGAGCGCGTCGTTCGTCTCGGCCCGTACGCCGGATCGACTGCCGCGGTCGCCGTCGTCGGTCGGACTTGGTGGCATGCGCAGCGCGGCGCCGCTGCGATCACGGTCGAGTGGCAACAGCGTCCCGCGGGTGCGCTCGACAGCAAGGCGATCATGGCCGACCTGGAAGCGAAGGCGCGCGCCGGTGCGACCGCCGAGGCCGGCTTCGTCTTCCACGATCGCGGCGACATCGGTGCCGCCGATCACGCCGGCGCTGCGCCACGTCGAGCAGGTCTATCGCGCGCCGTACCTCGCGCACGCGACGATGGAGCCGATCAACTGCACTGCACGGGTCACCGCGGGAAAGGTCGACGTGTGGGCGCCGACGCAGGCGCCGGGCCTGGCGCGCGCGCTCGCCGCCGAGGTCGCCGGCGTCGCCGAGGATGCGGTCATGGTGCACGTCACCTTGATCGGCAGCGGCTTCGGCCGCCGCCTCGATGTCGATTTCGTCGGCCAGGCCGTGCGCATTGCGCTCGAGACCGGCGGCCGGCCGGTGCAGCTCGTCTGGGCACGCGAGGAGGACCTGACGCACGACTTCTATCGTCCGGCTGCGGTCGCATTGCTGCGCGCCGGCGTCGACGGCGAGGGCTGGCCGCAGACGCTGCGCATCACCAGCGCCGGCGACGCGATCACGCCGCGCTGGATGGAGCGCACGATCCCGGCGCTCGCCGGCCCGGTCGACACGCCGGACAAGACCGCGAGCGAGGGCCTGTTCGACCAGCCGTACGGCATTGCGAACCAGCGCATCGCCCACATCGCGACGCGCAGCGGTGTGCCGATCGGCTTCTGGCGCTCGGTCGGCCATTCGCACAACGCCTTCTTCGGCGAATCATTCATCGACGAGCTCGCGCACGCGGCGGGTAAGGACCCGCTCGCCTATCGCATGGCGCTGCTGCAGGACGCGCCGCGCCATCGTGCCGTGCTCCTGCTCGCCGCCGAGCGCGCCGGCTGGCCCGGCCACGGCCAGGCAACGCCGTTCGCTGCCGGCCGCGCGCGCGGCGTCGCGCTGCACGAGTGCTTCGGCAGCGTCGTTGCCGAGATCGTCGAGGCGTCGCTCGAGAACGGCCGGCCACGGGTGCACCGCGTCGTCTGCGCCGCCGACATCGGCACTGTCATCAACCCGGGAATCGTCGCGCAGCAGTTCGAGGGTGGTGTGATCTTCGCCCTGTCGGCGGCGCTCCACGGGCGCATCGACATCGAAGGCGGCGTCGTCAAGCAGACCAATTTCCCGAGCTATCCGGTCGTTCGCCTCGCCGAGGCGCCGCTCGTCGAAACCCACCTCATCGCCAGCACGCGAAGTCCGGGTGGCGTCGGCGAGATCGCGGTACCGCCGCTCGCCCCAGCGCTGGCCAACGCGCTGTTCGTTCTCACCGGCAAGCGTCTGCGTGAGTTGCCGTTGCGGCTGTAGCCGCAACGGCAGCAGGCTGCCGACAGGACCCCTCCCCCCTGTTTAGACCGGGCACACGGGTTCCAGGTGTGCGTGGACATGGGTGACACTTTTCCCGTTAACGGCGGGAGGCCGCATTGGCCTGGAGTGAGATCACCGTGAAGGAACAGAGACAGGAGTTCGTCCGTCTGGCGCGCCAGGCGGACGCGAACGTGAGCGAGCTGTGCCGGCGTTACGGGATCAGCCGAAAGACGGGCTACAACAAGTGGCTGGGACGGGAGCAGCTGGATGACCGATCTCGCCGACCGAAGAACTCGCCGACGCGAACGCCCGCGTCGCTCGAGGCCCGGGTCATTGCGGGTGCGCTCAAGGCATCCTTGCCCGGGGCGGCCGCAAGATCGCCCACGTGCTGGCGCGAGACGAAGGAGTGCAATTGGCCGCAAGCACCGTCACCTCGGTGCTGCACCGTCACGGCTCGATCAGCCAGGCGGCGAGCGAGGCGTCAATGGCATGGCACCGCTTCGAGCATGAGGTGCCCAACGCGCTCTGGCAGATCGATTTCAAGGGCCACTTCCCGACCGACACCGTTCGCTGCCATCCCTGACGGTGCTGGACGATCACTCGCGCTTCAACATCGTCTTGCAGGCGCTGGGCAACGAGCGGCGCGAGACGGTGCAAAGTGTGCTGCAAACAACCTTCGAACGCTACGGCTTGCCCGAACGTATCAACGCCGACAACGGGCCCCCGTGGGGAACGGGTGGCGTCGGCGTGACCAGCACGTTGGGCGTGTGGCTGATACGTCTCGGTGTTCGTCTCAGCCACAGCCGCCCAGCACATCCGCAGACCAACGGCAAGGATGAATGCTTCCATCGCACGATGGTTGCCGAGGTCCTGTCGAATCGGCGATTCCGAGGCCGGGACGACGCCCAGCGGCACTTCAGCCAGTGGCGTCACGTCTACAACTTCGAGCGCCCCATCAGGGCCTCGACATGCAAACTCCAGCCAGCCGCTATGTTGCCAGCAAGCGCTCAATGCCGAGCAAGTTGCCGTCCGGAATACGGGCCTGACGACGATGTCCGTCGCGTTCAGGACGGCGGCTGGATCAGCTTTCGAGGACATGAATTCCGTCTGTGCAAGGCGCTTGTCGGCGAACCCGTCGCGCAGCGTCCGCGCGCCGATCGCGACGGAGCGTTCGATGTCTACTTCTGCCATCAAAAGATCGACGCAATCGACTTCGATTTGAGCCCTGTGTGAAACCTTGGACTGTCACCCATGTCTTCGCACACTTGTCACCTGTCTCCCCGGTCAATACACCTCCGAGAGGGAGGGGCGGCCCCGCTGGGGCCGACTTAGATCGTGACGGTAGGTTCGGGGCCAGGTGCTCGGCGCACGTGGCGGGCCAAGACCCGTCGCAGCTTTGGCGCATCGATGGGCTTGGTGAGGAAGTCGTTCATGCCGGCGGCCAGCGCCAGCTCGCGCTCGGAGACGAGCGCGGCGGCGGTGAGGGCGATGATCGGCAGCGCGTCCGGGCTCCAGGCCTTGCGCAGCTCGATCGTCGCCTCGTGGCCGCTCATCACCGGCATTTGCACGTCCATGAGGATGAGGTCGAACGGGCGGCCGCGCCGTGCGGCGGCAGCGACCGCATCGATCGCCGTTTGGCCGTCGCGCGCCTCTTCGACCTTGACGCCCCACTGCGTCAGCGTCGCCGCGGCGATCATCATGTTGACCGGGTTGTCTTCGACAAGCAGGACGTGCGCTGCGTTAAGCCGCTCGGCTTCGCTGGCTTCGGTGCTCGCTGCGTCGGCCGAGGCCTCAGCTGCGGCCAGCGGGAGCTCGGCCCAGAAGGTGCTCCCTGCGCCGCGCTCGCTCACGACGCCGACCTCGCCCCCCATCAGGCGCGCCAGCTGACGGCAGATCGATAGGCCCAGGCCGGTGCCGCCGTAGCCGCGCGTCATCGACGGGTCGACCTGCGAGAACGGCTGGAACAGCTGGTCGATGAGCTCGGCACCGATGCCCGCGCCCGAGTCGACGACCGCGAGGCGCACGCCCGCCGATCGCCGGACTCGCCTCGACGCGGATGCCGCCGGCGACCGTGAACTTGACCGCGTTGGTGATGAAGTTGCCGAGGATCTGCCGCACCCGCACCGGATCGCCGCTGACGCGCGTCGGCAACGCCGGGTCGAGCACGAGCGCGAACCTCAGGCCCTTCGTCTCGGCGAGCGAGCGGTACGAGGCGTGCACCGCGTGCAGCAGCTCGCGCAGGTCGAAGACGACGGTGTCGAGCGTGAACTTGCCGGCCTCGATCTTCGAGAAGTCGAGGATGTCGGAAAGAATCCCCTCGAGGCCACGCGCGCTTTCGAAGATCTGCTCGAGGTACCGACGTCGCAGGTCGGCATCGAGCGCGTCGCCGAGCGCCAGGCGCGCCAGGCCGAGCAGGCCGTTCAACGGCGTACGGATCTCGTGGCTGGTGTTGGCGAGGAACGCGCTCTTGGCGCGGCTCGCTGCCTCGGCGGCGTCGCGCGCCGCGGCGAGCGCAGCGTCGAGGCGGCGTCGCTCGGTGATGTCGTCGGCGATCCAGATCGTGCCGCCGTGGCTCGGTCGCATCGGGTCGACGGCCTGGCCGAGCAGGCGACACCAGAAACGGCTGCCGTCCTGGCGCCGCATCTCGCGCTCGGTCTCGAACGGCTGGCCCGCGGCGAGCAGCGGACCGGCGATGCGGCTGATCTCGGCGTAGTCGGCGTCATCGACCCAGACCACCGCGCCGGGCTCGCCGACGATCGTCCCGGCGGGCCAGCCGAAGATCGATTCCCAGCGCGGATTGACCTGGACGAAGCGGCGGTCGCGCGTCAGGGCGATGCCGATCGAGGCGCGCTCGAGGATCACCGCGTGCTCGCGCCGCGAGCGCTCGGCCTCGGTCACGTCGCGGGCGTTGACGACCATGTAGTCGCGGCCGTCCATCGCGAACCGCGCGGCCGATATCAGCACCGATGCGATCGCGCCGGAGCGCGTCTGCAGCCGCGCCGGCATCTCGTCGATGCGACCCCTTTCCTCCATCGCCACGCGCAGGCGATCGCGGTCGCGCGGGTCCTGCCACAGGCCGAGCTCGGTTGCGGTGCGGCCCACGACCTCGTCGGCGGCGAAGCCGGTGAGGCGCGCGAACGCGGCGTTGACCATCGTGTGTCGGCCGCTTTTCAGCTCGGAGAGCGTGATGCAGTCGGGGCTGGTCGCGACCAGGTGCGAGAGCATCGCCTCGGAGCGGCGCAGCGCGGTCTCGGCGGCATGGCGCGCCGTGCTATCGAACAGGATCGAGAGCGTCGCCGGGCCTCCCGCGGAATCGACGCGCACGCCGGTCGCCTGGACGCTGATGCGCCGGCCGTCGGCGGTACGCGCGTTCAGCTCGTCGACCGGCAGGCTCTCGCCCACCTTCATCGACTCGAGCTGTTCGATCCGCCGCGCGACGCGTTCCTGCGCTTCGCCGTGCGCGAACAGGTCGATCAGGCGCGCACCGCACATCGTCGCCGGATCGCTGAAGCCGAACAGGCGAGCCGCCGCCGGATTGGCGTCGTAGATGACGCCGTGCCGATGCAAATAGAGCGGCGACGGCGAGCGTTCGAACAGCTCCCGATAGCGCGTCTCGCTGGCGATCGACGCGCGCTGCGCGCGCATCTCGTCGCTGACATCCCGGGCGAGGCCCCAATAGCCGTCGAAGATGCCGTCGGCCGTGAACCTCGGCTCGCCGCTGACGCTGTGCACGCGGGTGCGGCCTTGCCCGTCCTGGCGTCGCACCAGCATGCCGGTGAACGGACGATGCGCCTCGAGGTCGGCGCGGTGGACGTCGAACTGCGCTTCGCTCATGCCGATCTGGGCCACTTCCCATGGCCGTCGGCCGAGCTGAGCCCTGAGGACATCGGCGTCGAGCAGGCCGTGCGGATCGGCGATGTGGGTGAAGCGAAACTCGCGATCCTGTTCCCAGTAGAGATCGGCGGCGAGACGCAGCAGGCGCTGGGTGTGGCGCTCGCGCTCGGCGGCCGCACGCAGGCAGTGCGAGACGACGCGGGCGATCAGTGCACCTGCGGCCAGGCCGCTGGCGACGACCAGGCATTGCAGCAGCAGCATCAGCGAGAGCGGGTTGCCGGACGGGCCGGCGACGGCCAAGCCACGCGTCTCGAATGTCGCGACCACGAGCAGCTCGACCGCGGCCAGCAGAGCGAGCACGCTGCCGGCACGAACGCTCGCGACCGCGCTGATAACGCAGACGACCAAGCCGAGCAGGCCGAGCGACGGATCGCGGACGCCGTCGTGCAGCGCGAGCGCGATCGCGCCGGCGAGCAGCATCGCGCCGACACCGGCGGCGTAGAGCGAGGCGTGGAGTGGAAACGAAAGGCGGGTGCTGCGCTGGCGCGCCCACGCCGTCGCGCTGGCGTAGGCGACCAGGCTGGCGACGAGCGCGATGCGCGCCGTGCCGACCAGCGTAGGCGCGGCGAACGCCAGCACCGTGGCCGCCGCTAGCGCAGTCGCCGAGGCGGCGAGAAAGCAGGAGCGGCCGATCAGCCGGAAGGGCGAGGCCGGCGCGTCGTCGATGAAATACGTCGGCGTCGCGGCGGTCACGATCGGGCCGGGGCTGCGGCGCGCTGGCGCGCTGCCGCGAGCTCGGCGCGAGCGGCCTCGGCGGCGCCGCGCGCAGCGTGGGCGTAGTCGACACCGGCGCTGGCGTAGAGCACGGCGCGCGACGAGCTGACGATGATCGGGCCGGTCGTGGTGACGTCGTCGCCGCGCCAGCCGGCGTGCACCGTCGCCGCCGCGTCCCCGCCCTGCGCGCCGATCCCCGGAATGAGCAGCGGCAGCGCCGGCGCGATCTCGCGCACGCGCGCGATCTCCGCCGGATAGGTCGCGCCGACCACGAGGCCGATCTCACCGCCTCTGTTCCACGTGCCGGCGGCGAGGCGGGCGATGCGCTCGTAGAGCTTTTCGCCCGATTGCAGGCGCAGCTCCTGCAGATCGGCGCCGCCGGGGTTGGAGGTGCGGCAGAGCAGGATCGCGCCCTTGCCTTCGTGGCGCAGGTAAGGCTCGATCGAGTCGAAGCCGAGCAGCGGCGAGAGCGTCACCGCGTCGGCCCGAAAGCGGACGAAGACTTCGCGCGCGTATTGCTCGGCGGTCGTTCCCATGTCGCCGCGCTTGGCGTCGAGGATCACCGGCACGGCTGGCGCGGTGTCGTGGATGTACGCGATCAGACGCTCGAGCTGCGCTTCGGCGCCGTGCGCGGCGAAGTAGGCGATCTGCGGCTTGAAGGCGATGACGAGGTCCTTCGTCTGGTCGACGATCGCGGCACAGAACTCGAAGATGCGAGCGGCGTCGCCGCGCATGTGCGCCGGGGAAGCGCGCCGGGTCGGGATCGAGGCCGACGCAGAGGAGCGAGCGGTTCGCCCGTTCGGCGCGGGTCAGCCGACCGACGAAGCTCATCGGCGGGACGTGCTCTTCGGCGACGCGGCGAGCGCAGCGTCGGCCGCGGCTCGCGCGAGCGCTGCGGCCTTGCCGACGTAGTCGCGCGGCGTGAGCGCGAGCAGGCGGTCGCGTTCGCCGGCCGGAACCGCGAGGCCGCGGATGAACGCGTGCAGCCCCTCCTTCGTGATCGCCTTGCCGCGCGTCAGCGCCTTTAGTTGCTCGTACGGTTCGGCGATGCCGTGGCGGCGCATCACCGTCTGCACCGGCTCGGCGAGCACTTCCCAGGCGGCATCGAGGTCGGCGTCGATCGCCGCCGTGCCGACGCCGAGCTTGGCCATGCCGCGGGCGATCGAGTCGTAAGCGAGGACGCCATGGCCAATCGCGACGCCGAGGTTGCGCAGCACGGTGCTGTCGGTAAGGTCGCGCTGGAAGCGCGAGATCGGCAGCTTCTCGCTCATGTGCGCGAGCAAGGCGTTCGCCAGGCCGAGGTTGCCTTCGGCGTTCTCGAAGTCGATCGGGTTGACCTTGTGCGGCATCGTGCTCGAGCCGACCTCGCCGGGCAGCGCCTTTTGCGTGAAGTAGCCGAGGCTGACGTAGCCCCAGGCATCGCGCGCCCAGTCGACCAGGACGGTGTTGGCGCGCCGGACTGCGTCGAACAGCTCGGCGAGCGTGTCGTGCGGCTCGATCTGCGTCGTGTGCGGGTTGAACGCGAGGCCGAGCCGCTCCTCGACGACGCGGCGCGCGAACGCTTCCCAGTCGAAATCGGGATAGGCGGCGAGATGGGCGTTGTAGTTGCCGACCGCGCCGTTCATCTTGGCGAGCAGCGCGACCGAGGCGATCCCGGCGCGGGCGCGGGCGAGGCGGGCGACGACGTTGCCGATCTCCTTGCCGAGCGTCGTCGGGCTCGCGGTCTGGCCGTGCGTGCGCGCGAGCATCGGCAGCGAGGCGTGCTCGCGCGCCAGCCCGGCGAGTGTCGCGACGATCGAATCGAGCGCCGGCAGCAGCACCTCGCGCCGCGCCGCGTCGAGCATCAGCGCGTGGCTCGTGTTGTTGATGTCTTCGCTGGTGCAGGCGAAGTGGATGAAGCCGGCCGCGCCGGCCAGCTTCGGCTCGCCGGCGAAGCGCTCGGCGAGCCAGTACTCGACCGCCTTGACGTCGTGATTGGTGCGCCGCTCGATCGACTTGATCGCTTCGGCGTCGGCGAGCGAGAAGTCTTGCGCCAGATGGCTCAGGAAGGCGCGGGCGCGCGGATCGAGCGGCGCGAGCTCGGCCAGCCCCGCTTCGGCCAGGGCGATGAACCACTCGACCTCGACCCGGACCCGGCAGCGCATCAGGCCGAATTCGGAAAGCCATGGCCTGAGCGGCATCGAGCTTGCCGGCGTAGCGGCCGTCGAGGGGCGAGAGCGCGGAGAGGGTCGAGACGTGCATCGGGGTGGTGCGTCGGCAAAAGGATGTCGCGAGCGTGTTCACGGGCCGACCCGGCGCCGCGAGTCCGCCATTATCTGCGCTGGCCCTAGAATGAAACCGAACGTAAGCAGCCAGAAGAAGCGACCCGCCTGTCCATGAAGCTCATCGGTTCGCCCACCAGCCCATACGTGCGCAAAGTGCGCATCGTCATGGCGGAAAAGAAGCTCGACTACCAGTTCGTCCACGAAGACGTCTGGGCCAGCGACGCGATCCTCGCCTCCAATCCGCTCGGCAAGGTGCCGTGCCTGGTGATGGAAGGCGGCGAGGCGGTGTTCGATTCGCGCGTCATCGTCGAGTACCTCGATGCGCGCTCGCCGCTGGCGCGCCTGATCCCCGAGCCGAACCGCGAGCGCACCGAGGTGCGCACCTGGGAAGCGCTTGCCGACGGCATCGTCGACGCCGCGATCCTGGCGCGGCTCGAAGCCAACTGGCCCGGCCGGCGCGAGGGCGAGCGATCGCAGGCCTGGATCGATCGCCAGATGACCAAGGTGCGCGCCTCGATCGACGCCGTCGCCACCGGTCTGGCGGCCAAGCCGTGGTGCAGCACCGGCATCCACATGACGCTCGCCGACGTCGCCGTCGGCTGCGCCCTCGGCTATCTCGACTTCCGCTTCCCGCAGATCGCTTGGCGCGACGACTATCCGAACCTGGCGCGCCTCGCGAGCAAGCTGAACGCGCGCCAGAGCTTCATCGACACGGCGCCGCCGAAGAGCTGATCAGGCGGCCGCGGCGGGCGTCGCCGTGAAGCTGGCGGCGCTGGCCATCGGCCAGTACATGCGGAACACCTCGAGTGGCATCTCGCCGCGCAGCAGCTCGCCGGGCTTGACGAACGGCAGCAGATTGGCGAGCAGCTTGACGCCGGCCTCGGAATTGCGCCGGACGATGTGCGTCGCGGTGATCTCGCTCGGATCGTTGAGGCCCGCCGCCTGCACCAGCTCCTTGAGCGCGAGCAGCGTATTGCGGTGGAAGTGATAGACGCGGTCGCCCTTGCTCGGCACGTCGAGCGCGCGCTGGCGCTGCGGATCCTGCGTCGTCACGCCGGTCGGGCAGTGGCCGGTGTGGCAGGTCTGCGCCTGGACGCAGCCGAGCGCGAACATGAACCCGCGCGCGGCGTTGCACCAGTCGGCGCCGAGGGCGAGCATGCGGGCGATGTCGAACGCGCTCACGACCTTGCCGGCGCAGCCGAGCTTGATCTGATCGCGCAGGCCGAGGCCGACGAGCGTGTTGTGGACCAGCAGCAGCCCTTCCTGGAGCGGTGCGCCGACGTGGTCGCAGAACTCGAGCGGCGCCGCGCCGGTGCCGCCCTCGGCGCCGTCGACGACGATGAAGTCCGGGACGATGCCGGTCTCGTGCATCGCCTTGGCGATGCCGAACCATTCCCACGGATGGCCGATGCAGAGCTTGAAGCCGGTGGGCTTGCCGCCCGACAGCTCGCGCAGTCGATCGATGAAATGCATCATCTCGATCGGCGTCTTGAACGCGCCGTGCGATGCCGGCGAAACGCAGTCGACCCACGGCTGGACGCTGCGCGCCTCGGCGATCTCGAGCGTCACCTTCGGCCCCGGCAGCACGCCGCCGTGGCCGGGCTTGGCGCCTTGCGAGAGCTTGAGCTCGATCATCTTCACCTGCGGGTCGCGTGCATTGGCGGCGAAGCGCTCCTCGTCGAACGAGCCGTCGGCGGCGCAGCAGCCGAAGTAGCCCGAGCCGATCTCCCAGATGAGGTCGCCGCCGTGGACCCGGTGATGGCGGCTGATCGAGCCCTCGCCGGTGTCGTGGGCGAAGTTGCCTTGCTTGGCACCGGCGTTCAGCGCCAGGATCGCGTTGGCCGAAAGCGCGCCGAAGCTCATCGCCGAGATGTTGAACAGGCTCGCCCGGTACGGCTGCGCGCGGCCGGCGCCGATGATGACGCGAAAGTCGTGCGTCTTCAGCACCGTCGGCTGCAGCGAGTGGTTGATCCACTCGTAGCCGATCTGCTGCACGTTCATCTGCGTGCCGAACGGGCGCTTGTCGGAATCGCCCTTGGCGCGCTGGTAGACGAGCGAGCGCTGCTGGCGCGAGAACGGCGCCGCCTCGTTGTCGCTCTCGATGAAGTACTGGCGCATCTCCGGCCGGATGAACTCGAGCAGGAAGCGCAGGTGGCCGATCACCGGGTAGTTGCGCAGGATCGCGTGGCGCTTCTGCAGCACGTCGCGCAGGCCGACCAGCACCAGGCGCGAAAAAGACGATGGCCGGCCAGGCGCGCATTCCCATCTGCGCCCAGGCGAGCGTGGCGACGACGAAGGCAACGCCGCACAGCGCCCAGGCCGAGTAGCGGATCGGAAAGTAGTGGTCGAGCCGATTGAGCCAACGGAACATGGGCGCTCCTGCCGCGAAGTGGCGCGATGGTAGACCGCGGCCGCGCGCGCGCCGTGGTCGAACGCGTGACGCTCTGCTCAGCGCCGCAGGAACGCGAGCAGGTGCGCCGCGGTTTCCTCGGGCAGCTCTTCCGGGATGAAGTGGCCCGCTGCCATCGCCTGGCCCGAGACCGGGGCCGCGCATTGCGCGCGCCAGATCGCGAGCGGGTCGAACAGGCGGCCGACGACGCCGCGCTCGCCCCAGAGGACGAGCATGTCGCAGGCGACCTTCGCGCCGGCGGCGCGCGAGGCGCGGTCGTGCTCGAGATCGATCGTGGCGCCGGCGCGGTAGTCCTCGCACGAGGCGTGGATCGCCGCGGCGCGACAGAAGCAGCGCTCGTATTCGGCCAGCGCCTCGGGCTCGACGAAGCCCAGGCCGTTCGAGCCCCACGCGCCGAGCGTCCAGCGCAGGTAGAACGACGGGTCGCCGCCGATCATCCGCTCGGGCAGCGGCGCCGGCTGGATCAGGAAGAACCAGTGGTAGTACCAGCTTGCCGAGCGCATGTCGGTCGCGTCGTACATGTCGACCGTCGGCACGATGTCGATCACCGCCAGCCGCTCGACGCGCCTGGGATGGTCGAGCGCGAGCCGGTGCGCGACCCGCCCGCCGCGGTCGTGGCCGACGACGGCGAAGCGCTCGTGGCCGAGCGAGCGCATCAGCGCCACCATGTCGGCGGCCATCGCCCGCTTGCTGTGCTGCGCGTGGTCGAGCTCGGGAGTCGCCGCGGGCGGCGGCGGGGTCGAGTCGCCGTAGCCGCGCAGGTCGGGAATGACGAGCGCGAAGTCGGCGGCGAGCCGCTGCGCGACGCGCTGCCACATGGCGTGGGTCTGCGGGTAGCCGTGCAGCAGCAGCAGCGGCGGGCCTGCCGGATTGCCGCCGGTTCGGAGCGAACAGCTCGGTCTCGCCCGCCGGATGCAGGGCGCCCGCGAATCCCTCGAACCATGCCATGCGCGCACTCCTGCGGCGACGTGCCGGGGCGATTCTCGTCCCGGCGCGCCGCGTCTCGCTCAGGCCGGCTCGGCGATCGCCTCGTGGCGCGGCGCCGCCGCCGCGCCGCGCGGCTCGCCGATCGCGAGGCCGCGCACGACCTCGCTGACCGTGCTGCGCAGCCAGCGCTGCGCTGGATCGCGTTCGTGGCGGCGATGCCAGAGCATGCCGACCTCGATCTGCGGCAAGGCGATCGGCACGGCGCGCATCGCCAGGCCCTCGCCGAATCCGCTCGCCGGGACGAAGCTGCGCGGCAGCACCGAGAGCAGGTCCGATTCGCGGACGACGCGCGCCGCAGTCGCGAACTGGTTCACCGTCAGGACGACGCGGCGCTCGCGGCCGAGCGCGGCCAGCCCTTCGTCGACGAAGCCGCGCGGCCGGCCGGCGAAGCTGACACGCACGTGCTCGGCAGCGCAATAGGCGTCGAGGTCCAGGCCCGCCTCGCTGGCGAGCGCGTGGTCGCGCCGCATGACGCAGACGTACTCGCAGGCGTAGAGCGGCTCGAGCACGGTCATCGCCCGCGCGCCCTCGGCGCGAGCTCGTGCGCGACGGTCGGGAAAAAGCCGAGCGCGATGTCGGCGCTGCCGTGCTCGAGCTGCGGCCGGGGGTCGCGCGAGACCAGCGGCAGCACGCGCAGGTCGCTGCGCGCATGCTGGCCGACGAGTGCGCCGACCAGCGCCGGCATGAGCACGGTCGCGGTGGCGTCGGCCATCGCCAGGGCGAAGCTGCGCTCGTCGAGCGTCGGCTCGAACACCTGCGGATCGAAGACCTTGCGCAGGCTGTCGAGCGCGGCGCTCACCTCCGGCCACCAGGCCTCGGCCTGAGCGGTCGGCACGACGCCGCTCGGCACGGTGACGAACAGCTCGTCGCCGGTCGCCTCGCGCAGGCGCCGGAGGGCGTTGCTGACGGCGGGCTGGGTCATCGCCAGCTGCGTCGCCGCGCGCGTGACGTTGCGCTCGACCATGACGGCGCCGAAGACGCGCAGCAGATTCAGGTCGAGCGTGCGGAAGTTCACGGGCGTCGGAGCCGCTATTCACGGCAGTGATGGGCGGGTGCGAAATGGCTATTTCCATTTGACTAGGGAAAACCCTAGTCTAACCCGGGTCGTGCTCTCCCCTGTGCACGACGTTGTCCGAGGAAAACGCCATGTCCATGCAAAAAGTCTCCGTGATGGTCCCGCCGCTGCGCGCCGTGCCCCGTGGCGCGGTCTGGCTCGGCGACGCGGTGTCCTGGCTGTCCGGCGGGGCTCCCCGCGTGCGCGCGGGCCTTCCGGCCTGGATCGAGGCCGTCGGCGCCCGGATCGCGGTCGCCCGTGCGGCGCGTCGGGAAGCGGCCAGCCGGACCGAGCTGATCGCCCTGGCGACGCGCTACCAGTCGACCCAGCCCGAATTCGCCAAGGATCTGTTCGCCGCGGCAAGCAACGACCGCGGCTGACGGCCGCGCGGCTCGCCGCCAGGCGCGCCGCGGCCGGGACGCGTCGCTATACTGCGACCCGAAGCGCCGATTTGTTCCGGCTTGCGGGCGCTCTATAAATTCGGCTAAAGACAGGACGCGCGATCCCGGTGTCCCGCTTTGGCGGCGCCGGGATTTTTCTTGCCCGCGCCCGATGAGCTCTCTTGGCGATGTCCTGCCGCAATCGATGCATTTCGCCGCGCCGCTGCCGCTCGCCAGCGGCGCGAAGCTGCTCGACTACACCCTCGCCTACGAGACCTACGGCACGCTGAACGCGGCGCGCAGCAACGCCGTCCTCGTCTGCCACGCGCTCAACGCCTCGCACCACGTCGCCGGCACCTATGCCGGCGCAGGAGAAGAGCGAAGGCTGGTGGGACAACCTGGTCGGCCCGGGCAAGCCGCTCGACACCGACCGCTTCTTCGTCATCGGCGTCAACAACCCCGGCTCGTGCTTCGGCTCGACCGGGCCGACGAGCCCGAACCCCGACCCGGCCGCGAACGGCCGCGCCTACGGCAGCGACTTCCCGGTGGTCACGGTCGAGGACTGGGTCGATGCGCAGGCGCGCCTGGTCGATGCGCTCGGCATCGAGCGGCTGGCCGCGGTGCTCGGCGGCAGCCTCGGCGGCATGCAGGCGCTGGCCTGGTCGCTGCGCTATCCCGAGCGCCTGCGCCAGTGCGTCGCGGTCGCGACCGCGCCGAACCTGTCGGCGCAGAACATCGCCTTCAACGAAGTGGCGCGGCGGGCGATCGTCACCGACCCGGAGTTCCACGGCGGCCACTACCGCGCCGCACGGCGTCGTGCCGCGAGCGCGGCCTGACGCGTGGCGCGGATGATCGGCCACATCACCTACCTCTCCGACGACTCGATGGAGGCCAAGTTCGGCCGCGACACGCAGCGCGCCGCGCTCGGCTACTCGACCCAGGAGATCGAGTTCCAGATCGAGGCCTACCTGCGCCACCAGGGCGACAAGTTCAGCGAGTACTTCGACGCCAACACCTATCTCCTGATCACGCGCGCGCTCGACTACTTCGACCCGGCGCGCGGCCACGGCGGCGACCTGACCGCGACCTTCGCCGCCGCGCGCTGCAAGTTCCAGCTGGTCAGCTTCACGACCGACTGGCGCTTCGCGCCGGCGCGCTCGCGCGAGATCGTCAAGGCGCTGGTCGACAACCGGCGCGACGTCAGCTACGCCGAGATCGATGCGCCGCACGGCCACGACGCGTTCCTGCTCGACGACCCGCGCTATCACGGCGTGCTGCGCGCGTGCTTCGCGAACCTCGCCAAGGAGCTGGCGTGAGCGATCGCAAGGACATCGAGCTCATCGCCGAGCTGGTGCCGCACGGCTCGCGCGTGCTCGACCTCGGCTGCGGCAACGGCGAGCTGCTCGCCCTGCTGCAACGCGAGCGCGGCTGCAGCGGCTACGGCATCGAGATCGCCGACGAGAACGTGCTCGCCTGCCATCAGCTCGGCGTCAACGTCATCCAGCTCAACCTCGAGGAAGGCCTGGCCCTGTTCGACGACCGCAGCTTCGACGTCGTGCTCCAGCTCGACACGCTGCAGCACCTCAAGAACACCGAGAAGATGCTGCGCGAGACGGCGCGCGTCGGCCGGATCGGCATCGTCAGCTTTCCCAACTTCGCGCACTGGCCGAACCGGCTGCATGTCGCCGCCGGCCGCATGCCGGTGACGCGCGTGCTGCCCTACGAGTGGTACGACACGCCCAACATCCGCGTCGGCACCTACGCCGACTTCGAGATCCTGGCGCGGAAGGACGGCCTGACGATCCTCGATGCCTTCGGCATTCAGGCGGGCAGGGTCGTGCGCTCCTTCCCCAACCTGCTCGCGAGCGTCGCGGTCTTCAAGTTCGAGCGCGGCTGACGGCGCGGCAAGCCTCGCCTTTCGGCGAACCGCGGGGCATCATCGGCATACCGTGCCAACTGCAGCCTCCGCCGCCACCGACCCGCTGCGGGCGAGCCTCCCGGGCGAAGACGTCGACATCGCGCTTCGGCCGCCCGGCCGGGCGGCTGGCGGCTCGCGCTCTACCGGGTCATCTTCGAGTCCGACACGCGCGCCGGCCGGATCTTCGACCTGGTCCTGGTGTGGCTGATCCTGAGCAGCGTCGCCGTCGTCATGATCGACAGCTTCCCGACGCTGCACGTGCGCTGGGGCACGAGCCTCGAGCTCCTCGAATGGTTCTTCACGCTGGCGTTCACGCTCGAGTACATCGCCCGCCTGTCGTGCGTGCAGAAGCCACGGGCGTATGCGCGCAGCGCCCTGGGCATCATCGATCTGGTCGCCGTCCTGCCGACCTGGGCTGCGCTGTTCCTGCCCGGCCTGCACGCGCTGATCGACGTCCGGGTGCTGCGCCTGCTGCGCCTCTTCAGGATCCTCAAGCTGGCCGCGTACGTCGACGAATTCCGCGCCCTCGCCAGCGCCCTGACGGCGAGCGGGCGCAAGATCCTGGTGTTCCTCAGCTTCGTGCTGGTGGTCGTCGTCGTCATGGGCACGATCATGTACGTCGTCGAGGGACCGGAGAACGGCTTCGCCAACGTGCCGGTGTCGGTCTACTGGGCGATCTCGACCATGACCACGGTCGGCTTCGGCGACATCACACCCAAGACGGGTCTCGGCCGGTTCATCGCCTCGCTGATGATGCTGGTCGGCTGGGGCACGCTCGCCGTGCCGACCGGCATCGTCAGCGCGGAGTTCACCGCGTTGCGCGTCCGCGGCATCTCGCGTGAGCGTTCGTGCAGCCGCGTGCGGATCGACCGGCCACGAGCCGCGCGCGCGCTTCTGCTGCGACTGCGGCGCACCCTTTTCGCATTCGACATAGATCGAGTCGCCGAACTCGTGGCGTGCGGTAGCCGGCGCCTTCGAGCGCGGCATCGATGCGCGCCAGCGTCGTCGGCGGAGACGAACGCGCGCAGCAGCTCGTGGTGGCTCGTTCCCGGCTCGTGCGTGCCGCTGACGATCGCATCGACCACCGCGAGGCGCGTCGCGGCGCCGAGCCGGTTGTCGGCGACGCCCGCGCCGGCTTCGAGCCCGCCCGGCTGCGTCGCCGCGTGCTCGAGCGCGCGCGCGACGGTGGTGCCGAGCGCGACGACCCGGCCGCCGCGCTGCTCTCGCCGCGCGAATCGCGGCGACGGTGCCGGCCGGAATGCGGTACGGCTCGTCGAGCGGCAGGCGCGCATCGAGCGCGGCGTCGCCGGTCGAAGACAGGCCGGCGGCGTGGGTCAGCGTCGCGAAGCCGATGCCGCGTCGCGCCAGACGATCGAGCAGCTGCCAGTCGAGGACGAATCCGGCCGACGGCGCCTCGAACGCGACCGGCAACGCGGCGATCCGCGTCCAGACGTCCCAGAGCGCAAGCGGCGCGGCGAGATGCGCGTACTGCACCGGACGGCCGTGGCGTGCGATGCCGGCGCGGATCGCGTCCGCGTCGCCGGCGAAGCGCAGCTCGACGAGGCGCGGATGGTCGAGCAGGCGGACGACGGTGGCGCGCGAGCGGTCCGAGCGCGAGCGCATCGCCGGGCGCGAGCGGCGGCGGCAGCGGACGATCGCTCGGTCGGCGTGCGGTGGTCGCCCGCGCCGAAGACGACGGCGACGAACGCTCGCACGTCGTCGGCGGCGAGCGAGCGCGCGGCCGGCGAGGCGGACCTCGATCGTCGCGCCGCTCGCGACGTGGCGGCCGGCGAGGCTCGCGGGCAGGGTCGCGGCGTCGTTGGCGACGACGCAGGTCGCCGGCCACGAGCACCTCGGCGAGCGCGCGGCGCGGACGATGGGCGATGCCGGCCGGCCGCATCGACGACGAGCAGGCGCGCATCGCGCGGCCGCTGCACCGGGCAGCGTCGCGGCCTTCACGGCGCGCTCTCGCGCGAGCGTCGCTGGCGCGCTCGCGATCGATCCGCGCGACGATCTCGCGTGCCGCGTCGCGCGGCCGCTTCAGCGTCGCCGGATCGGCGTCGGGCAGCGCCGCCGCGTGCAGCGGCGTGTCCATGTCGCCGGGATCGACGGCGATGACGGCGACGCCGTGCGGCGCGAGCTCCTCGTGCCAGATCCGGCTCATGTGCGCGAGCGCCGCCTTGCTCGCGCCGTACGCGCCCCAGCCGGCGTAGGGCGTGACGGCGGCATCGCTGGTGATGTTGACGACCAGCGCGCGCGCGCGTCGCCGCCTTTTTCGCGCGCCGACGCCAGCGAGCGCGCCGAGCAGCGCCTTGGTGAGGCGAAACGGGCCGAGCAGGTTGGTCGCGAGCGCCGCCTCGAAGTCCTCGCACTCGGTGTCGGCGAGCAGCGCCAGCGGCACCGGCCCGAGGCTCGACGCGTTGTTGACCAGCACGTCGAGGCCGCCGAGCGCGCCGCCGATCTGCAGCGCGATGGCGTGGATGTCGTCCTTGTTCGCGACGTCGCCGACGATGCCGTGGCTGCCGGCGATCGCGGCGGCGACCGCGCCGCACCCGGCGCCGCGTCGCGGGCGACGAAGGCGACGGCGTCGCCGCGCGCGGCGAACGCCTCGACCAGGGCCAGGCCGAGCCCGGAGGTGCCGCCGGTGATGGCGACGCGCAAGCGGCGGGTCGCGGATTGGAGCGTTGCGAAGCGGTCATGACTGTTCGCCCAGGTGAGATGCGATGGAGCGAAGGTAGGGCCGCGCCCGCGCGTTGCACCAGCGCGCTGTCCGGTCCCATTGGCAGAGGGTCACAATGCCGTCAGCGATGAACGATTCGGACGCGATCGACCGGCCGACGCGGCACGCGGCCGGCGGCGCCGACGACCGCTCGGCCGCCAGCCATCTGGCGCGCAACCTCGCCGGCCTGCGCCACGCGCGCAGCCTGACGCAGGACGCGCTCGCGCGCGCCGCGGCGGTGCCGCGCTCGACCATCGCCAACCTCGAATCCGGCGCCGGCAATCCGTCGCTCGTCGTGCTGGTGAAGGTCGCGCACGCGCTCGGCGTGCCGATCGACGAGTTGCTCGCCTCGCCGCGCGCCAAGGTGCGGCGCTGGCCCGCGGCCGACGTCGCCTTTCGCGTCAAGGGCCGCGGCGTGACGATCCGCGATCTCGTCCCCGAGCCGGTTCCCGACGAGATGATGGAAGTGCTCGACTTCGCGCCCGGCGCGGCGATGGCCGGAACGCCGCATCTGCCCGGAACGCGCGAGTTCTTCACCTGCCTCGACGGCGAGGTCAACCTGACGGTGGCCGGCGAGCGCCACGTCCTCGCGACCGGCGACGTGCTCGCTTTCCCCGGCAACCTGCCGCACTCGTACCAGAACGCCGACCCGCTCTCGCCGGCGCGCGGCGTCTCGGTCGTGGTGCTCGCCAAAGCGGGCGTCTGATGCGCCGCCACGCGCGCTCCGGCTATTCTTCGCAGCTTTCGCCCTGCCGGAGCGTCAGCTTGCTGCCGCCTCCGCGCACGCGCGGCCGCATGCGCGGGAACGCGTCTTGCGCGCTTCGGGCGACGAACCACAACACGGTGTCATGAGATGACCGAGCTGATCGAGGAGCAAGGACGGGCGCTCGCCCACTTCCCGCATCGCCACGCGCTGGCGCTCGCGCTGCTCGCCTTGCTCGTGGCGTGCGGACAGAAGAGCGAGACCGCTGCCGGTCGCCGGCGGCAAGCCGGGCGGCGGCGGGCCGCCGCCCGCCGAGGTCGGCGTCATCACCGTCACGCCGAAGCCGGTCGGCCTGGTCACCGAGCTGCCCGGCCGGCTCGAGGCGTCGCGCGTCGCCCAGGTCCGCGCGCGCGTCGCCCGGCATCCTGCTGCAAGCGCGTCTTCGTCGAAGGCAGCGACGTCAAGGCCGGCCAGCTGCTGTTCCAGATCGACTCGGCGCCGCTGCAGAGCCAGGTCGCCTCGGCGCCAGGCGACGCTGGCGCGCGCCCAGGCCAACGTGACGCAGGCGGTCGGCGCAGGCCGAGCGCTACAAGCCGCTGCTCGAGGCCAACGCCGTCAGCAAGCAGGACTACGTCAACGCCGTCGCGGCGCAGAAGACCGGCCGAGGCCGACGTCGCAGCGGCCAAGGCGGCGGTGCAGAGCGCGCAGATCAATCTCGGCTACGCCTCGGTGACGGCGCCGATCTCGGGCCGCATCGGCCGCGCGCTCGTCACCGAGGGCGCGCTGGTCGGCCAGGGCGAGGCGACGCCGCTCGCGGTGATCCAGCAGATCAATCCGATGTACGTCAACTTCACCCAGTCGACGACCGACGTCCTCAACCTGCGGCGCGCCGTCGAGAGCGGCAAGTTCAAGGCCGCCGGCGGCGCGGAGTCGGCGAGCGTGCGCGATCGTTCTCGAGGACGGCAGCGTCTACCCGCAGGCCGGCAAGCTGCTGTTCTCCGACCTGACCGTCGATCCGACCTCGGGCCAGATCACGCTGCGCGCCGAGGTGCCGAACCCCAAGGGCGATCCTGCTGCCGGGAATGTACGTGCGCGTCCGTCTCGAGCAGGCCGAGACGCCGACCGGCATCGTCGTGCCGCAGCAGGCGGTGCAGCGCGGCTCGACCGGCGACAGCGTGCTGGTCGTCGATGCCGAGGGCAAGGTCATGCCGCGGACGGTGAAGATCGGCGCGGCGCAGGGCGGCGACTGGGTCGTGCTCGACGGCCTGAAGGCCGGCGAGATGGTGATCGTCGACGGCTTCCAGAAGCTGCGCGGCAACGCGCCGGTGAAGCCGGTGCCGTGGCAGGCCGCCGGCCGCGAGCGGCCGGCCAGCAGCGCGCCGCCGTCGGCCTGCCGCATCCGCTCGACGTCGCGCTGAGCCCGCCATGGCCCAGTTCTTCATCGACCGGCCGATCTTCGCGTGGGTGATCGCGCTCTTCATCCTCGTCATCGGCGGCGTCTCGATCAAGCAGCTGCCGATCGCCCAGTACCCGACCGTCGCGCCGCCGTCGATCATCGTCACCGCGGTCTACCCGGGCGCCTCGGCGCAGACGCTCGAGGACAGCGTGATCAGCGTCATCGAGCAGGAGATGAACGGCTCGCCCGGCCTGATCTACCTCGAGTCGACGAGCCAGGCCAACGGCGTCGGCACGATCACGCTGACGCTTCGAGTCCGGCACCAGCGTCGACCTGGCCCAGGTCGACGTGCAGAACCGCCTCTCGCGCGCCGCGCCGCGGCTGCCCGCGGCGGTGACGCAGCAGGGCGTCCGCGTCGACAAGGCGCGCTCGAACTTCCTGCTGTTCACGATCCTCTCGTCCGACAACCCGGCCTTCGATCCGATCGCCCTCGGCGACTACGCCTCGCGCACCGTGCTGCCCGAGATCCAGCGCCTGCCCGGCGTCGGCCAGGCGCAGCTGTTCGGCACCGAGCGGGCGATGCGGATCTGGATCGATCCGGCCAAGCTGGTCGGCTTCAACCTCTCGCCCAACGACGTCAACAACGCGATCCGGGCGCAGAACGCGCAGGTCTCGTCGGGCACGCTCGGCGACCTGCCGATCATCGCCAACCAGCCGATCAGCGCGACCGTCGTCGTCGCCGGCCAGCTGACGACGGTCGAGCAGTTCGGCGCGATCGTCCTGCGCGCCAACACCGACGGCTCGACCGTCAAGCTGCGCGACGTCGCCCGGATCGAGCTCGGCGGCCAGAGCTACGGCACCTCGGCGCGCCTGAACGGCAAGCCCTCGACCGGCATCGGCGTGCAGCTCTCGCCGACCGGCAACGCGCTCGCCACCGCGCAGCTGATCAAGAACCGGATGGTCGAGCTCTCGCGCTACTTCCCGCCCGGCGTGAAGTACGACATCCCGTACGACAGCTCGCAAGTTCATCAGCATCTCGATCCGCCAGGTGGTCGAGACGCTGGTCGAGGCCGTGATCCTGGTCTTCCTGGTGATGTACCTGTTCCTGCAGAACCTGCGCTACACGCTGATCCCGACGATCGTCGTGCCGGTCTCGCTGCTCGGCGCGTTCGCGGTGATGATCGTGTTCGGCTACTCGATCAACGTGCTGACGATGTTCGCGATGGTGCTCGCGATCGGCATCCTGGTCGACGACGCGATCGTCGTGATCGAGAACGTCGAGCGGATCATGAGCGAGGAGGGCCTGTCGCCGCGCGACGCGACCAAGAAGGCGATGGGCCAGATCACGGCGGCGCTGATCGGCATCAGCGTCACGCTGGTCTCGGTGTTCCTGCCGATGGCCTTCTTCACCGGCTCGATCGGCAACATCTATCGCCAGTTCTCGCTCGTCATGGTGAGCGCGATGCTGTGCTCGGTGTTCCTCGCGCTCTCGCTCACGCCGGCCCTGTGCGCGTCGTTCCTGAAGCCGGTCGAGGCCGGCCACAAGCACGAGAAGCGCGGCCCCTTCGGCTGGTTCAACCGCGGCTTCAAGGCGACCACCCACGGCTACGAAAGCTGGGTCGCGAAGATCCTGCGCCGGACCGGCCGCTTCCTGATGATCTTCGCGCTGATCATCGGCGTCGTCGTGTTCATGTTCACGCGGCTGCCGACGTCGTTCCTGCCGACCGAGGACCAGGGCTACCTGATCGCCAACGTCCAGCTGCCGCCGGGCGCGACGCAGGCGCGCACGCTCGCCGTGATGGAGCAGGCCGAGGACTTCTTCCTGAGCCAGCCCGAGGTCGACAAGATGGTGAGCGTGCTCGGCTTCTCGTTTCTCCGGCAGCGGCCAGAACGCGGCGCTCGCCTTCGTTCCGCTCAAGCCCTGGGACGAGCGCAAGGGCGCGGCGCACTCGGCGCAGACGCTCGCCGGGCGCGCCTTCGGCGCGCTTTCGCGCGTGCGCGACGCCTTCATCTTCGCGCTCGTGCCGCCGGCGATCCCCGAGCTCGGCACCGCGACCGGCTTCTCGTTCCGCCTCCAGGACCGCGGCGGCAACGGCCACGACGCGCTGGTCGCGGCGCGCAACCAGCTGCTCGGCATGGCGGCGCAGAGCAAGGTCCTGGCGCGGGGTCCGGCCCGACGGCCTGGAAGACGCGCCGCAGCTCTACATCGACATCGACCGCGACCGCGCCAGCGCGCTCGGCGTCTCGTTCGACGACATCAACGCGGTGCTCTCGACCGCGCTCGGCTCGAACTACGTCAACGACTTCCCGAACGCCGGCCGGCTGCAGCGCGTCATCGTCCAGGCCGACGCGCCCGACCGGATGCAGCCCGATGACCTGATGCAGCTCAACGTCGTCAACAACCAGGGCCAGCCGGTGCCGATGGCGGCGCTGGCGACGACGCGCTGGATCACCGGGCCGATCCAGACGATCCGCTACAACGGCTATCCGTCGATGCGCATCTCGGGCGATGCCGGCGCCCGGCTACTCGACCGGCGACGGCGATGGACGAGATGGAGCGCCTTGCCGGCCAACTGCCCGCCGGCTTCGCCTTCGAGTGGACCGGCCAGTCGCGCGAGGAGCGGCTCTCGGGCTCGACGGCGACGATCCTGCTCGCGCTTCTCGATGCTCGCGGTGTTCCTCTGCCTGGCGGCGCTCTACGAGAGCTGGTCGATCCCGTTCGCGGTGCTGCTCGTGGTGCCGCTCGGCGTGCTCGGCGCGGTGCATCGGCGCGACGCTGCGCGGCATGCCGAACGACGTCTTCTTCAAGGTCGGCCTGATCACCGTCATCGGCCTGTCGGCGAAGAACGCGATCCTGATCATCGAGTTCGCGAAGGACCTGCGTCGCCCAGGGCAAGGACGTGATCGAGGCGACGCTGCAGGCGGTGCACCTGCGCTTCCGGCCGATCCTGATGACCTCGATCGCGTTCATCCTCGGCGTGCTGCCGCTGGTCGTCTCCTCGGGCGCGGGCTCGGCCAGCCAGCGCGCGATCGGCACCGGCGTGCATGGGCGGGATGATCACGGCGACGCTGCTCGCGATCTTCTTCGTGCCGGTGTTCTTCGTCGTCGTTCGCCGCATCTTCAAGGGTCCCGTGATGCGTCACGCGCGGGAACGCCGCCCGACGCCGGAGCCGCCGCGCCGAGGGCGCGCCGCTCGCCGAGGATCCCGGCCATGCGTAAGCCGCAATCGATCGCCGTCCGTGGCGCGCTCGTCGCCGCGGCGCTCGCGCTCGCCGCGTGCTCGTCGCTGGTCCCGCCCTACGAGCGGCCGGCCGCGCCGGTGCCGCCGAGCTATCCGGCCGACGTCATGCCGGCGCAGCCGTGCCGGGCGCCGAGGCCGGCCGCCGACCTCGACTGGCAGCGCTTCTTCGCCGACCCGCGGCCTGAAGCGGCTGATCGACGCTCGCCCTCGCCAACAACCGCGACCTGCGCATCGCCGTCCTCAACATCGAGCAGGCGCGAGCGCTCTATCAGATTCGCCGCGCCGACGAGCTGCCTTCGGTCGGCATCGGTGCGTCCGGCCTCGAGCGCAGCCGATCGGCAACGGCAGTCGCCAACGTCTACGCCGTCGGCTTCGCCGTCACCGGCTACGAGCTCGACCTGTTCGGCCGCGTCCATAACCTGAGCGACGCCGCGCTGGCGCAGTACTTCGCGACCGCCGAGGCGCGCAAGGCGGTGCAGATCAGCCTCATCGCATCGGTCGCCAACGGCTATCTGACGCTCATCGCCGACGACGAGCAGTTGCGCGTCACGCGCGACACGCTGGCGACGCGCGAAGACTCGACCCGGCTCACCAAGCTGCGCTTCGACAACGGCGCGAGCTCGGAGCTCGACTATCGCCAGGCCGAGTCGCAGCTCGAAGGCGCCAAGGCCGCGCTGGCCCAGTCGCTGCGCCAGCGATCGCTCGACGAGAACGCGCTCCGGCTGCTCGTCGGCCAGGGGCTGCCGTCGGACCTGCCGCCGCCGCTGCCGCTCGACACGCAGCAGATCGCCGTCGACGTCCCCGCCGGGCCTGCCCTCCGAGCTGCTCGAGCGCCGTCCCGACATTCGCGCCGCCGAGCGTCAGCTGCTCGCGACCAACGCCAACATCGGCGCGGCACGCGCGGCGTTCTTTCCACGCATCACGCTGACCGCCAGCCTGGGCACCGCGAGCAGCGAGCTCTCGGGGCTGTTCAAGAGCGGCTCGTACGCCTTCACGGGCACGGCGCAGCTGCTGCAGCCGATCTTCGACGCCGGCCGCAACCAGGCCAACCTCGACGTCGCCCGGGCCAATTTCGACATTGCCGTGGCGCAGTACGAGCGCTCGATCCAGACCTCGTTCCGCGAGGTCGCCGACGCGCTGGCCGGCCGGGCGACGCTCGGCGAGCAGGTGCGCGCGCAGGCGGCGCAGACCAACGCGCTGGCGATCACCTATCGCCTCGCCGACCTGCGCTACCGCGCCGGCGCCGCCAGCTATCTCGACGCGCTCGATGCCCAGCGCTCGCTCTTCGTCTCGCAGCTCTCGCTGGTGCAGACGCAGGCGGCGCAGCTGCAGAACATGGTGCTGCTGTACCGCGCGCTCGGCGGCGGCTGGCACGAGAGCGCGGAGGTCAACGCGGTGTCGAACCCGGCGCTGCCGCCGATCCCGCCGCCGCGCTGAAGGCCCGCGCTTCTCCGCCGACGTCGGCGCGGCTAGACCTTCACCGCGGGCGGCAGCGGGTCGAACTCGGCGCTGCGCTTTTCCTTCCAGGCGGCGATCGCGGTGGCCATCTCGCCGGTGTCGAAGATCGCGCTCTGCAGCAGCGTCATCTGCTGCAGCGCCGACGCCGTCGAGTGGTCGCGCGCGTGGTTGATCGCGAGCTTGCTGCCGGCGATCGCGAGCGGCGACTTGGCGGCGATCGTTCGCGCCAGCGCAGCGCCCGCTCGACGCGTCGCGGCCGCCGTCCGGCAACACGGCGTTGACCAGCCCGACCGCGAGCGCCCGCTCGGCGCCGAGGCGCTCGCCGGTGAACGCCATCTCGCGCGCGACGCCTTGCGGCACGATCTTCGGCAGGCGCTGCAGGACGCCGAGGTCGGCGGCCATGCCGATCGAGATCTCCTGCACGGTGAAGAATGCGTCGGCGCTGCAGACGCGGATGTCGCACGCGGTCGCCAGGTCGAGGGCGCCGCCGATGCAGCCGCCCTGGATCGCGCAGATCACCGGGAAGCGCGCCTCGTCGAGGGCGCTGAAGCAATCGATGAGCTTGCGCAGCGACTCCTGGAAGGCGAGCCGCTCGCGCGCCGTCGTCGCCGCGAGCGCCGGGAAGTTGCCGGCGAAGACGTCGAGCGACATGCCGGCCGAGAAATGCTTGCCGGACGACGAGATCACCAGCGCCCGGGTCGCGCCGTCGTCGCCGAGCCGGCGCACCGCGTCGCGAACCGCGGGAAAGAACGCCGGCGTCATCGTGTTCAATCGCTCGGGCCGGTTCAGCCGGAGGTGGGCGACGCCGTGGTCGTGCGAGAGTGCGAAGAATTCGCTGTCGTGGGTGTCGGTCATGGCGGCGGAGGTGAGCGATGGGGCAGACGGTTCGAACCCGTGACGGGCTGGCGCTGGCGCGGCGCGACTGGCCGACCGCCGATGCCAGGGGGACGATTGTCATCGTCCACGGCTTGGGCGAGCACATCGGCCGCTACGCGCATGTCGCGGCGCGCCTGAACGCGGCGCGCTGGAGCGTCGTCGGCTACGACCAGCGCGGCCACGGAAGGAGCCCCGGCGAGCGCGGCCGGATCGCCGCCGGCGACGACCTGCTCGCCGACCTCGCGGCGGTCATCGACGCCGTTCGCAGCGAGACGAGCGGCCCGCTCGTCCTGCTCGGCCACAGCCTCGGCGGCCTGGTCGTCGGCCGCTTCGTCGCCGGCGGGCTCGAGTCGCCGAAGCCGGCGTGGCAGCGCGACGTCGATGCGCTGGTCATGTCGTCGCCGGCGCTCGACATCGGCATGACCGGCGCCAAGCGCGCGCTGCTCGCCGCGCTCGAAGCGGTGACGCCCAACCTCGGCATCGGCAACGGGCTCGACGTCGAACGGCATCTCGCGCGATGCCGCGGTCGTCGCCGCGTATCGCGCCGACCCGCTCGTCCACGACCGGATCGCGCCGCGCCTGATCCGCTTCCTCGCCGACGCCGGCCCCTTGGTGCGCGCGCTGGCGCCGCGCTGGCGCGTGCCGACGCTCCTGCTCTACGCCGGCAGCGACCGCTGCGTCGTGCCGGCCGGCAGCGCCGCGTTCGCCGCGCTGGCGCCCGCCGACGTCGTCAGCGCGCACCCGTTCGCGTCGCTGTTCCACGAGATCTTCAACGAGCCCGAGCAGGACGAGGTCTTGGACGTCCTGACCGCATGGCTCGATACACTGGCCGTTTCGCTCACGAGGAGCCCACAGTGAACGCACGCGACCCACTGCAGCCGATCCAGAAAGACGAGGCCGAGGCGCTCGGCCGCTTCGCCGAACGCGTCTGGGACGACGAGATCGTTCCGCAGATCACCAAGTACATCGAAGTACCGGCGAAGAGCCCGATGTTCGACGCCGAATGGCAGGCGCACGGCTTCATCGACCGCGTCGTGCGCGACGCCGCGCGTGGGTCGAGCGCCAGCAGGTGCAGGGGTTGAAGCTCGAGGTGATCCGCCTCGAAGGCCGCACGCCGGTGATCTTCTTCGACGTGCCGGCCACCCGCCCCGGCGGCAACGATGCCAGCGCCGACACGATCTGCCTCTACGGCCATCTCGACAAGCAGCCCGAGTTCAACGGCTGGAAGAACGGCTACGGCCCGTGGACGCCGACGCTACGAGAACGGCCTGCTCTACGGCCGCGGCGGCGCCGACGACGGCTACGCGATCTATGCCGCGGTCACGGCGATCAAGGCGCTCGACCTGCAGGGCATCGCCCGGCCGCGCTGCGTCGGCCTGATCGAGACCTGCGAGGAAAGCGGCTCGCCCGACCTGCCGTCCTACGTCGACGCGTTGCGCGAGCGGCTCGGCCACATCGGCCTCGTCGTCTGCCTCGACAGCGGCGCCGGCAACTACGACCAGCTCTGGCTCACGACCAGCCTGCGCGGCAACATCACCGGAACGCTCAAGGTCGAGATCCTGACCGAAGGCGTTCATTCGGGCGACGCCAGCGGCCTGGTGCCGTCGAGCTTTCGCATCCTGCGCCAGGTGCTCGACCGGCTCGAGGATTCGAAGACCGGACGGCTCCTGCCCGAGACTTCCACTGCGCGATCCCGGCCGACCGCGTCGAGCAGGCGCAAGGCGACCGCGCAGATCCTCGGCGACGAGGTCTGGAAGCGCTTCCCCTGGGCGTGCGGCGCCGAGGGCGGGCCGACGCTGCCGACGACGACCGATCCGGTCGAGGCGCTGATCAACCGCACCTGGCGCCCGACGCTCTCGGTCACCGGCGCCGATGGCTTCCCGGCGCTGAAGGACGCGGGCAACGTGCTGCGGCCCGTACACCGCGTTCAAGCTCAGCCTGCGCACGCCGCCGCTGGTCGACGGCAACGTCGCGGCGCAGGCGCTGAAGACGCTGCTCGAGGACAACGCACCGTACAACGCCAAGGTCACCTTCCACACCGACGCGCGCGCCGGCGACGTCGCCTCGGGCGCGACCGGCTGGAACGCGCCGAGCCTGGCGCCGTGGCTGGAAGACGCGCTCAACGCGGCGTCTCAGGCGCAGTACGGCGCCCCCTGCGGCTACATCGGCCAGGGCGGAACGATCCCGCTGATGTCGATGCTGCAGCAGAGCTTCCCGAAGGCGCAGATGATGGTCTGCGGCGTGCTCGGCCCGAAGAGCAACGCCCACGGGCCGAACGAGTTCCTGCACGTGCCCTACGGCAAGAAGCTCACCGCCGCGGTGGCGCAGGTGATGGCGGCCTGCACCTGAAACAAAGAGGCCCCGGCGAGCGCCGAGGCCTTGTCGAACGAAGCCGAATCAGCGGCGGCGTCGGCGCCCCGCCACGCTCAGCGCGGCCAGACCCGCGAGCATCAATGCATATGTCCCCGGTTCCGGGATCGGGTTCACCGGAATCGTCCCAACCGGCAGGCCGGCCTCGGCGTAACCCAGCATGTCGATCTAGGGAATATCGGGCTGCTCGTTCGAGTTGTCGCCGAGCGAGAACGAAACCGTGTAGGTTGCGCCGATGGTCGTTGCGATGGGCCTGGAAGAGGCCGTCGTACCCGTCGACCGAGCCATCGCACCAGTACTGGCTGCCCGAGTGCGCGCTGTTCGGCGGACAGCCGCTGCCGGTCCCGGACGCGACCATGCCGATCGTCGACACGTCGATCGGCTGGATGAATTCGGCGTCGTCTGGCCCACCGTCGCGCTTTCGAAGCCGGGATTGACCAACAGGTTCGGTCGTGGTGCCGTTCGGCACGATGGGGGCATCGTCGAAGGCGAAGTAGGCCGGGACCTCGCGAAACGCGAACGAGACCGTCGTGTTGGCCGTGCCGCAACGAACCTGAACTGCTCGTAGTTGCTCAGCACGCTCGGATGGATCGGTTGCAGGTCGAAGAGCGCTCCCGGCGGTGCGTTCTGGGCCGCGGCGGGCAGCGCGCTCAGGGCGCCGATTCCGGCACCGCGGTGGCGATCAGGGACGATCGGATGCTGGTGCCTGGGGAAGCGACGACCATGAAAGTTCTCCCGTGTAACTTTTTGAAACCGGGGCCGATTCTGGAAGTCGACCTGAGCTTCACCTATCCCACGAATTGCGGGGGTCGCCGGCGAGCCAGCATGCCCTCCCCCACGGCCTCCGCGACCTCGATGCCGTCGACCGCGGCTGACATGATCCCGCCGGCATAGCCCGCGCCCTCGCCGGCCGGGTACAGGCCGCGGACATTGAGGCTCTGCCGATCGCTGCCGCGCGTGATCCGCGTCGGCGACGACGTGCGCGTCTCGACGCCCGTCAGCACCGCGTCGGCGAGCGCGAAGCCGGGGATCTGGCGCTCGAATGCCGGCAGCGCCTCGCGGATCGCCTCGATCGCATAGCCGGGCAGCGCGGCGCGCTCGGCGGCGCCGAGATCGACCGGACGTACGCCTGGCTGGTACGAGGGCAGCACCGCGCCGAACGCTGTCGACGGCTGGCCGCGCAGGAAGTCGCCGACGCGCTGGCCGGGGGCGTGATAGCCGCCGCCACCGAGCTCGAACGCGCGCGACTCCCAAAAGCGCTGGAAGGCGATGCCGTCGATCGGGCTGGTGGCGCCGGCGCCGCTCGCCGCCGACGCGCGCAGGTCGTCGGGGCCGATGGCGACGACGATGCCGGCATTGGCGTTGCGCTCGTTGCGCGAGTACTGGCTCATGCCATTGGTGACGACGCGTCCGGCCTCCGAGGTCGCGGCGACGACCGTTCCGCCGGGGCACATGCAAAAGCTGTAGACCGCGCGGCCGTTGCCGGCGTGATGAACCAGGCGGTAGTCGGCGGCGCCGAGCAGCGGATGGCCGGCGCTCGGACCGAAGCGGGCGCGGTCGATCAGCGACTGCGGATGCTCGATCCGAAAGCCGATCGAGAACGGCTTGGCGTCGAGGTGGACGCCGCGCGCATGCAGCATCTCGAAGGTGTCGCGGGCGCTGTGGCCGGGGGCGAGGACGACGTGCTCGGCGGCGATCGTTTCGGTCGTCGCGCCGATCGCGACGGTGAGGCTGCGCAGCGCGCCACCCTCGATGGCGAGATCGACGACGCGGCAGCCGAACCGGACCTCGCCGCCGAGGCGCTCGATCTCGGCGCGCATCTTCTCGACCACGCCGACCAGGCGGAAGGTGCCGATGTGCGGCTTGGCGACGAACCGGATCTCCTCGGGCGCGCCGGCGCGGATGAATTCGTCGAGCACCTTGCGCGTGAGATGGCGCGGATCGCTGATCTGGCTCCAGAGCTTGCCATCGGAGAATGTCCCGGCGCCGCCTTCGCCGAACTGCACGTTCGACTCCGGGTCGAGCACGCCGCGGCGCCACAGGCCCCAGGTGTCCTTGGTTCGCTCGCGCACCGCGCGGCCGCGTTCGAGCACGAGCGGCCTGAGGCCCATCTGGGCGAGGACGAGCGCGGCGAAGATGCCGCACGGGCCGAAGCCGATGACGATCGGCCGCGGCCGCCCGCTGCGTCGCGAAGTCCGCCGGCGCCTGGGCGACGAGGCGATAGCGCGTGTCGGGCGCGGGCCGGACGTGGGTGTCGCCGGTGTGCCGCGCGAGCACAGCATCGGCGTCGACGACGTCGCAGTCGACGGTGTAGACGAACACGATCGCCGCCTTCTTGCGCGCGTCGTAGCCACGTCGGAAGACCGTGAATGCACGCAGCGCAGCGTCGTCGATGCCGAGACGACGGACGATGGCGGCACGCAGCTCGGCCTCGCCGTGATCGAGCGGCAGGCGCAGTTCGGTGAGGCGGATGGGCGCGGCGGACACGGCCGCCGCTCAGTGGAACGCTTCGACGCGCGACGCTCCCATCAGCGGCTCGAGCAGCCGGCCGAGCGGGCGGAGCGCCGAGTAGCGCGATGCGACCTTGTGCGCGTAGTTGAAGAAGCGCGGCAAGTCGACGCTGTAGCCGGGCTTGGCGTCGCGATGCTTGAGGCGCGAGAAGATGCCGAGCACCTTCAGGTGGCGCTGCAGGCCGATCCATTCGAGGCCGCGCCAGAACTCGCCGAAATCGTCGCTCACCGGCAGGCCGGCGCGGCGCGCCGCCTGCCAGTAGCGGACCGCCCAGTCGAGCTCCTTCTCCTCGTCCCACGAGACGAAGGCGTCGCGCAGCAACGAGGCGACGTCGTAGGCGATCGGGCCGCAGACCGCGTCCTGGAAGTCGAGGATGCCCGGATTCGGCGGCGCGACCATCAGGTTGCGCGGCATCCAGTCGCGGTGCACGGCCACCTGTGGCTGGGCCAGCGCGCTCGCGACCAGCTGATCGCACGCCGTCGTCCACACGACCGTCTCGGCGCTCGACCAGGTGGCGCCGCATTCGCGCGCGACGCACCACTCGGGAAAAAGCGCGAGCTCGCGCCGGAGCAGGGCGTCGTCGTAGGGCGGCAGCGCCGCGCCAGGAACGTTGGTCTGCCAGCGCACGAGCGCGGCGATGGCATCGCGCATCAGGCTGTCGGCGCGGGCGCTGTCGCCGCGCGCCTGCGCGTCGAGAAGCGCGTCGAGATAGAGCTCGTTGCCGAGGTCGTCGAGCAAGAGAAAGCCGTTGCCGACGTCGGCCTCGAGCACGCGCGGCGCGTGCAGGCCGGCCGCGGCAATCAGCCCGGCGACGTGGACGAACGGCCGGACGTCTTCCTGCGGCGGCGGCGCGTCCATCACGACCAGGCTGTCGCCCTCGGCGCGATCGACGCGGAAGTAGCGGCGAAAGCTGGCGTCGCTCGACGCCGGACGCAGGCTTGCGACGACGAGGCCGTGGCGGCCGGCGACGGCGGCGAGCCAGCCGGTAAACGCCTGGGCGCGCGCCGGCAGTGTCCAGGCGATAGTCGAAGGAGTTGAATGCAGGGCGGTCACGACGGGCGCACGGGAGGGTTCGAGGTGCGGTGCGACGACAGCCTCGTGGATAATCGATTCTACAAATCGGTGGGGCGCCGCGACGGCGTCGGCGCCGTCTTCGTCCGGCGGCGCGCGTACGCGAAAGCCGGCCTCGCGCCCTTCGCTGCTTTCGCCCGCGTCGTCGTCCAGTGAGTCCAGCCCGCCGCAAAGATTCACGATCAAGCGTTCACGCGAAACGATCCCGCGCGCACCGGCTCGCCATCCTGACGGCTCTCGCGGGGCCGTTGGCGATGGCACAGCCGGCACCGATCGCGACCACCGGCGAGCCCGCGCCGAGCACCGTCGCGGCGACGGCAGCGGCAGCCGCCGGCGAGCGCCGCATCGGGAATCGAGCTGCGCCGCGCCGACAACCTGCAGGCACCGCCGCGTGGCGACGCCGCGCGCCAGCTGCCGATCATCCTGCGCGCCCGCGAAGTTCGCGGCCGTCCCGACCTCGATGCCTCGGCCGAAGGCGAGGTCGAGTTCCGGCGCGGCGGCATGGTGATCCACGCCGACCACCTCAGCTACGACCAGGCCGAGGATCTGGCGCGCGCCACCGGCCACGTCGTCATCAGCCGCGACGGCAACGTCTTCAGCGGTCCCGAGCTACAGCTCAAGGTCGAGCGATTCGAGGGCTTCTTTCGCATGCCGACCTATCGTTTCGCGCGCACCGGTGCCGGCGGCAAGGCGAGCATCATCGAGTTCATCGATGACCAGCGTTCGCTGGCGCGCGACGCCACCTACTCGAGCTGCACCGTCGAGGACGACCAGGATCCGGTCTGGATCCTGCGGGCAGGCGAGCTTGCACATCGACAACGAGACCAACGAAGGCGTCGCGCACGACGCCGTGCTGCGCTTCTACGGCGTGCCGATCCTGGCCGCGCCGGTGTTCAGCTTTCCCCTCAACGAGGAGCGCAAGTCGGGGCTCCTGCCGATCAGCTTCGGCATCGACAACCGGAGCGGCTTCCAGGTGGCGATGCCCTACTACTGGAACATCGCCCCGAACCGCGACGCCACCTTCACGCTGCAGACGAGCGTACGCCGCGGCCCGGCGGTCGACAGCGAATTCCGCTATCTCGAGCCGAGCTATTTCGGCTCGGCGGATCTGCGCGTGATGCCGCACGACAAGGAAGCCGATCGTGCCCGCTACTCGCTGCGCGCCGACCACGAAGGGGCGTTGCCCTATGGCGGCTACGTACAGCTGCGTGCGATGCGCGTCTCCGACGACGACTACTGGAAGGATTTTCCGGGCGACGTGAAGAGCATCACGCCGCGCCTGCTGCAGAGCGATCTGCTGCTGACTCGTCCGTTCGGCGACTGGTCGAGCTACGCGCGAACGCTGCGCTGGCAGGTACTGCAGACGACCGATCCGACGACGCAGATCGTCGCGCCCTACGACCGCGAGCCGCAGATCGGCGCGCGCTATGCGGCGCTCTGGCGCGGCGGCTTCGACACCGCCTTCGAGACCGAGTTCAACCGCTTCGCCAATCCCGACGACCACGATCTCCTGTCGCGCCAGACCGGCCTCAGGGCGCACGCCGTCGGCAGCATTGCCCGGCCGTTCTATTCGCCGGGCTGGACCGTGACGCCGAGGTTCTCGTTCAACGCGGCGGCGTATTCGCTCGATCAGCCGCTGGCCGACGGAAGAACCAGCGCGGCGCGGGCGATCCCGACGGTGAGCCTCGACAGTGCCTGGACGCTCGAACGCGAAACGAGCTTCTTCGGCCGCATCGTCCGGCAAACGCTCGAGCCGCGCCTGTTCTATGTCGACACGCCGTATCGCGACCAGAACGACCTGCCCAACTTCGACTCCGCGCTCAAGGATTTCAACTTCGATTCGGTCTTCACCGAGAACGCCTTTTCCGGCATCGACCGCGTCTCCGATTCGAACCAGCTGGCCGCGGGCGTGACGTCGCGCATCCTCGATCCCGACACCGGCGCCGAGGCGCTGCGCGTCGGCCTGGCCCAGCGCTATCGGTTTCGCAGCCAGCGCATCACGCCCGACGCTGTGCCGCTGACACAGCGCTTCTCCGACGTGCTCGTCTTCGGCTCGACGACGCTGGTGCCGCGCTGGACCTTCGATACCTCGGCCCAGTTCAATCCCGACAGCCACCGGATCGCGCGCTCCCTCGCCGGCTTTCGCTATTCGCCCGGTCCCTACCGCACGGTCGGCCTGACGTACCGCTTGACGCGCGACCTGTCGGAGCAGCTCGAGGCGGGCTGGCAATGGCCGATCTACGGCCGGACCGCGCGGCGAGCGCGGCGAGCGGCCGAACGGCGGCGGCGAATTGCAGCGGCACGCTCTACACCGTCGGCCACCTCAACTACAGCATGCGCGACAGCCGTCTCACCGACTCGATCGTCGGCCTCGAGTACGACGCCGGCTGCTGGATCGGCCGGGTCGTCGTCGAGCGGCTCTCGACCGGGCGCAGCGAAACGACGACGCGGCTGCTGCTGCAGCTGGAACTCGTCGGCCTGTCGCGACTCGGATCGAATCCGCTCAGGGTCCTGAAGGACAATGTCCCGGGCTACCAGCTGCTGCGCGAGGAGCGCAGCACGACCTCATCGTTCACTCCCTATGACTGACCTGCAACTCCGCTGGCGCCGCGCCGCCCTTGGCCCTGGCGATCGGCCTGGCCTCGGTTTCGGCCGTGGCCCAGACCGCCGACTACATCGTCGCCATCGTCAATACCGAGCTGGTCACGGCGAGCGAGCTGCAGCAACGGCTGGCGCGCATCCGCGACGACGCGACGCGCAGCCGCGCCACGCTGCCGCCGCCCGCGGTGCTCAGGAAGCAGGTGCTCGACGCACTTATCGACGAGCGCGTCATGGTGACCGCGGCGCGCGAGACGGGCAGCCGGATCGACGATGCCGAGCTCGATCGCGCCGTCGCCAACGTCGCGACCCAAAACCAGCTGACCCTGGCGCAATTGCGCGAGCGGCTGCGCCAGGAAGGCATGCCCTACAACAAGTTTCGCGACAACATTCGCGACCAGATGATGGTCGAGCGCGTGCGCGAGCGCGAGGTGGGGAGCCTGATCAAGATCTCCGACGCCGAGATCGACGCCCTGATCGAGAAGCGTCGCGGCGCCGCCGGCGCGACCGTGCAGCTCGACATCGCCCAGATCCTGGTGCTGGTCCCCGAGGGCGCCAGCCCGGAGGTCGTCAGCGAGCGGCGCGAGCGCGCCGAGGCGGCGTTGCGCCGGGTGCGCGGCGGCGAGGATTTCGCCACGGTCGCACGCGAGATCTCCGAGGACGGCAACCGTAGCCGCGGCGGCGACGTCGGCATGCGCCCCGCCGACCGCCTGCCCGATCTGTTCGTCGCAGCGGTGAAGCCGCTTCAGCCCGGGCAGATCGCGCCCGAGCTCATTCGCAGCGGCGCCGGCTTTCACGTCATCAAGCTGATCGACCGGCAGCAGGGCAATCCGTTCACGGTCGATCAGTCGCGGGCGCGGCACATCCTGCTGCGGCCTTCGCCCGAGCTCTCGCCCGAGGCCGCGGCGCGGCGCCTGATCGGATTCAAGCGCGACATCCTCTCCGGCGCGCGCACCTTCGAGCAGCTCGCGCGCGCGAACTCCGAAGACGCGAGCGCGGCGCAAGGCGGCGACCTCGGCTGGACCGCGCCCGGCGCCTTCGTTCCTGAGTTCGAGGAAGCGCTCGCCGCCCTGCCGGTCGGCGGCATCTCCGATCCGGTGACCACGCGCTTCGGCCTGCACCTGATCCAGGTGGTCGACCGACGCCAGACGACGCTCGACACCAAGCAGCTGCGCGACCAGGCACGCGACATCCTGCGCGAGCAGAAGTTCGAGGCGGCGTTCAGCGAATGGCTGCGCGACCTGCGCGGCCGCGCCTACATCGAGCTGCGCGAGCCGCCGCAGTAGCGCAGCGCCGGCCACGCCCTTGCGCCACGCCAAGAAGCGCTTCGGCCAGCACTTCCTCGTCGACGCGTCGGTGATCGACCGGATCGTCGCCGACATCGATCCGCGTCCGGGCGATGCGATGGTCGAGATCGGCCCGGGGCGAGGCGCCCTGACGAGACCGCTGTTGGCGCGCTGCGGCAGGCTCACGGCGGTCGAGCTCGATCGTGACCTGGCGGCGCGGCTGCGCCGCACCGACGGGCTCGAGATCGTCGAGGCCGACGTGCTCGAGGTCGACTTCGCGCACCTTCCCGGGATCGCCGCGGCGGCAAAGCTGCGTGTCGTCGGCAACCTGCCGTACAACATCTCGACCCCGATCCTGTTCCATCTGTTCGACTTTGCCGAGCAGGTCGTCGATCAGCATTTCATGCTGCAGAAGGAAGTGGTCGAGCGGATCGCCGCCGCGCCGGGCGGCAAGGACTTCGGGCGCCTGTCGGTGATGCTGCAGTGGCGCTACGACGATCGAGCCGCTGCTCGACGTCCCGCCCGAGGCGTTCGAGCCGCCGCCGCGCGTCCACTCGGCGGTGTTGCGCATGACGCCGCGCCAGGTGCCGGCGCCGCGTCGATCCGTCGCTGCTGCGCGAGATCGTCACGGTCGGCGTTCTCGCAGCGGCGCAAGCTCCTGCGCCACACGCTCGGTCGCTGGCTCGACGCGCGCGGAACGAATCAGCCGTTCGACCTGCAGCGTCGAGCCGAGGAAGTCTCGGTAGACGAGTGGATTGCTCTCGCCGCCGCGATCGGAACAGCGACCCAGAAGGGGTCGGCCCCTCCTCCTCGGGTGGAGGGGAGCGCAGCGGGGAGGGCGCAGTCCTGATCGCCGCAGGCGTAAGGCTTCGCCTTACGCCGCTTCGACCCAGCCTGTGTCGAAGGCGCTGCTCATGAGCGGCATGTTCGCGCCGAAGCTGCTGTTCGCCGCGGTCTTCGCGGCGGCCTTCACTGGCTTGTCGGTACCGTTGACTCCGGGGGCCACCTCAGTCGCCCGCTCCCATGACCCTATTTCTTGGGAGCGGGCTACTGAAAAGAATAGAAGCACCTGAACGGTACCTTGCGCTCGGCCCAGAAGTCGGCCGCGTCGCGGAAGACGTCGAGCAATTGCTCGCGCGCCTCGCGATCGAAGCGCGGGTTGTCAGGCAACTGCTCGAGGACGACGACGAAGCCTGGCTGCGGGCCCGCCTTGTGCACCAGGTCGGTCATGCAGTCGAAGAGTGCGTCGAGGTTCTTGCCGAAATGGGCCGGGAAGGCGAACGCTTCCGCGATGGCTTCAAGCACGTCCTGTTTCGACTGCGCCGTGGTCAGGTTGGCGTAGAGGAAGTGCTGGTCGGCGTGGCGCGCCGCCTGCATCAGGTCGTCGACGCGGTAGGCGCGTATCGACTGCACGATATTCGGACGGACTGTCTGCAAGAGCATGTCGCGTTCCTCCTTTTCCAAAAAAACAGCTGCTGCGCTCATGGCGTGATGCGGCGAAAACTCGCGTAGTGGTCAATGGTGTAGTAACAGGCGACGGGTGCCGTGGGCGGCGTGCCGCCGCAGACGATGCGGCGCGCGCCGCGATCGTGGGCACCCGGGCGTCGCGACGGTGTATTCGCGGTAGAAGCCGCGCGGAGCGGCCGGCAGGATGTGCTCGCGGTTGAAGAAAACGACGCCGTCGTTGGAATAGGCGAAGGGTCCGCCACTGCGGATCGCGCGCCCGACCGCTTGGGCTTCGGCCGGAAGCTCGGCGACCGGAAGCGTCGCCGGAGCGGGTGCCTGCTCACGTGCCTGGACGCCGCCGATCGACAACAGCCCTGCGGCGGCGACGCCCGCTCCCCACCGGAGCAGTGGCCGCCACCGCTGCAGCCGACCCGACAAAATCACGGGAAATCCCTGAACCAAGAATCGGCGGATGTTACCGAATCGGGGCGGGAACCTCAACCCTTTGCCACATATTTGGGCACTTTCTGAAGGGATTAAGTGAGCGAATACACTCTTCGAGAACGAGGCAGCGTAAACACCTGAGCGCAGATTCATCGTCAAGAAATATCTCCACGCACCGGAAGTCAGCGCGCCGCGTTCGCGTCGGCGACCGCGAGCGCCGTCATGTTGATGATGCGCCGCACCGTCGCCGACGGCGTCAGGATGTGCACCGGTTGCGCCGCGCCGAGCAGCACCGGGCCGATGGCGATGCCGCCGCCGGCCGCCGTCTTGAGCAGGTTGTAGGAGATGTTGGCGGCGTCGATGTTCGGCAGGACGAGCAGGTTGGCCTCGCCGGTCAGCGGGCTCGCCGGCATCAGGTCGTGCCGGTACGGACCGTCGAGCGCCGTGTCGCCGTGCATCTCGCCGTCGACCTCGAGCCAGGCGGCGCTGCGCATGCAGCAGCGCCAGCGCCTCGCGCATCTTGACCGCCGACGGCTGGTTGCTCGAGCCGAAGTTGCTGTGCGAGAGCAGCGCCGCCTTCGGGCTGCAGGCCGAAGCGCATCATCTCCTCGGCCGCCATCACCGTGAACTCGGCGATCTGCTCGGCGCGTCGGGTCGTAGTTGACGTGGGTGTCGACCAGCATCACCTGCCGCCCCGGCAGGATCAGCCCGTTCATGCAGGCATAGGTCTTGGCGCCCTCGCGCAGGCCGATCACCTGGTCGATGTAGTGCAGGTGGATGCGCGGTCGAGCCCCAGGTGCCGCAGAGCATGCCGTCGACCTCGCCGGTCTTGCAGCAGCATCGAGCCGATCAGCGTCAGGCGCCGGCGCATCTCGATCTTGGCGAGCTGCGCGGTCACGCCCTTGCGCGCCGTCATCTGGTGGTAGTGTCTGCCAGTAGGCGCGGTAGCGATGGTCGTTCTCGGTGTTGACGAGGTCGTAGTCGCGCTCGGCCGTCAGGCGCAGGCCGAACTTGGCGATCCGCTGCGCGATCACCTCCGGCCGGCCGATCAGCGTCGGCCGCGCCAGGTTCTCGTCGACCACCACCTGCACCGCGCGCAGCACGCGCTCTTCCTCGCCCTCGGCGAAGGCGATGCGCTTCTTCAGCGCCGTCTTGGCCAGGTTGAAGATCGGCCGCATCGTCGTGCCCGAGGCGTAGACGAAGGTCTGCAGCTTGGCGCGATAGGCCTCCATGTCGGCGATCGGCCGCGCGGCGACGCCCGACTCGGCTCGGCGGCCTTGGCCACCGCCGGCGCGATTCGCATCATCAGGCGCGGATCGAACGGCTTCGGGATCAGGTACTCGGGGCCGAAGCTGAGGTTGACGCCGGCATAGGCCGCGGTCACGACCTCGCTCGACTCCGCCTGGGCGAGCTCGGCGATCGCATGCACCGCGGCGATCTCCATCTCGACCGTGATCGTCGTCGCGCCCGAATCGAGCGCGCCGCGGAAGATGTAGGGGAAGCAGAGGACGTTGTTGATCTGGTTCGGATAGTCGGTGCGGCCGGTGGCGACGATCGCGTCGTTGCGGACCGCGTGCACCTCCTCGGGCAGGATTTCCGGCGTCGGATTGGCGAGCGCGAAGATCACCGGCCGGGGCGCCATCTTGGCGACCATCTCGGGCTTGAGCACGCCGCGCGGCCGAGAGGCCGAGGAAGATGTCGGCGCCGGCGATCACGTCGGCGAGCGAGCGATGCTGCGGTCTCCTGGGCGAAGACGACCTTGTCCTCGTCCATCAGTTCCCTGCGCCCCTTGTAGACGACGCCGGCGAGATCGGTGACCCAGATGTTCTCGCGCGGGATGCCGAGCTTGACCAGCAGGCCGAGGCAGGCGAGCGCCGCGGCGCCGGCGCCGGAGGTGACGAGCTTGACCTCGTCGATCTTCTTGCCGCTCACCTTGAGCGCGTTCAGCACGCCCGGCGCCGACGACGATCGCGGTGCCGTGCTGGTCGTCGTGGAAGACCGGGATCTTCATTCGCGAGCGCAGCGCGCGCTCGACGTAGAAGCAGTCCGGCGCCTTGATGTCCTCGAGGTTGATGCCGCCGAAGGTCGGCTCGAGCGCGGCGATGAGGTCGATCAGCTTGTCGAGGTTCTTCTCGTTGACCTCGATGTCGAAGACGTCGATGCCGGCGAACTTCTTGAACAGCACGCCCTTGCCTTCCATCACCGGCTTGGCGGCGAGCGGGCCGATGTCGCCGAGGCCGAGCACGGCGGTGCCGTTGGTGATCACCGCCACCAGGTTGCCGCGCGCGGTGTAGCGAAAGGCGTTGGCCGGGTCGGCGACGATCTCCTCGCACGCCGCCGCGACGCCGGGCGAATAGGCGAGCGCGAGGTCGTGCTGGTTGACCAGCTGCTTGGTCGCCGCGATGGCGACCTTGCCGGGGGTCGGAAACTCGTGGTAGTCGAGCGCGGCACGGCGCAGCTCGGCGGCTTTCTGTTCTGAGTTCGACATGGTGGTTCGCTGCGGCTGGGGCGTGAGGCGGGAGCCTCGCTGAACGGCCGCGCGACCATCATTGCAGACTTGCGGGCGGCGGCGCGAACCGGATGTTCCCCGGGTCGCCGCGGCCGGCCTCGGGGCGGCGCCGATAATCGGCCGCGACCATGCCCGCCCTCGGCGAATTCGAGCTCATCGAGCGCTTCTTCACGCGGCCCGTGCGCCGCGCCGCGCTCGGCATCGGCGACGACTGCGCGCTGATCGAGCCGACGCCCGGCATGGTCCTCGCCGTCTCGTCGGACATGCTGATCGAGGGCCGCCATTTCCTCTCGACCGTCGCGCCCGAGCGGCTCGGCCACAAGGCGCTCGCGGTCAACCTGAGCGACCTGGCCGCATGCGGCGCCAAGCCGCTCGGCTTCACGCTCGCGCTCGCCCTGCCCGAGGCCGACGAGGTGTTCCTGACCGGCTTCGCCGCGCGGCCTGTTCGCGCTCGCCGAGCGCGCAAGGCTGCGAGCTGATCGGCGGCGACACCACCCGCGGCCCGCTCGCGATCTGCATCACCGTCCTGGGCGAGCTGCCGCCCGGCGCGGCGTTGCTGCGCTCCGGCGCGCGCCCGGGCGACGACCTCTACGTCAGCGGCACGCTCGGCGACGCGCGCCTCGCGCTCGAGGCGTTCCGCGGCACGGTCTCGCTCGACGAGGCGTCGTTCCGGCAGGCGCGCCAGGCGATGGAAATGCCGACGCCGCGGGTCGCGCTCGGCGTGCGCCCTGCGCGGCATCGCGACCAGCGCCATCGACGTCTCCGATGGCCTGGTCGGCGACCTCGGCCACATCCTGCGCCGCTCGCGACGCCGGCGCGGTCGTCGATGTCGACGCCTTGCCGCGCAGCGCCGTCCTCGCCGGCGCAACCGCTGGCGCTGCAGCGCCAATGCCTGCTCGCCGGCGGCGACGACTACGAGCTCGTCTTCAGCGCGCGCCGCCGAACGGCGCGCGGCGATCGCCGCCGCGGCCGCCAGCGCCGGCGTCGCCGTGACGCGGGTCGGCGCGCATCGAAGCCGGCGACGCGCTGCGCCTGGTCGACCGCCACGGCGCCGCGCGTCGCGAGCGATGCGCGCTCGTTCGACCACTTTCGCGCCGGATGAGCGCGCCGTTTCGTCGATGAGCCGCGAGCCGCTCCTCAATCCGCCGCTCGCCGGCGCTGGCCGCAAGCCCGGCTGGCGCTTCCTGCTCGCGCATCCGGCGCACGTCATCGCGCTCGGTTTCGGCAGCGGTCTCTCGCCGGTCGCGCCCGGCACCGCCGGAACGCTCTGGGCCTGGTTCGCCTATGCCGCGCTGCTGCCGCCGCTCGGCGACGGCGCGCTCGCCGCCGGCCTGGTCGTGGCGACCCTGATCGGCTGGTGGGCCTGCACGGTGACGGCGCGCGATCTCGCCCAGGCCGATCCATCGTCGGTCGTCTGGGACGAGGTCGTCGCCTTCTGGCTCGTCCTCTGGCTGGTCACGCCGGCGACGCTGCTGGCGCAGGCGATCGCGTTCGTGCTCTTTCGCATCTTCGATGCCGCCAAGCCGGGCCCGGTCGCTTGGGCCGATCAGCTCTTCAAGCGCCGCCGCGGCGAGCCGATCGGCTGGGCGCAGGGCTTCGGCATCCTTCTCGACGACTTCGTCGCCGCGCTGTGCACGCTCGTCGTCATCGCCCTGTGGAGGTTCGTCTGAGCGCGGCGGCCGCGCTCGACGGGCTGGTCGAGCGGCTGGCCGCGGCGCTGCGCGCGCGCGGCGCGATGCTCGCCACGGCCGAGTCGTGCACCGGCGGCCTGGTCGCTGCCGCGTGCACCTCGCTCGCCGGCTCGAGCGAGTGGTTCGAGCGCGGCGTCGTCACCTATTCGAACGCCGCCAAGAGCGAGCTCCTCGGCGTCGACCCGGCGCTGATCGCCCGCCACGGCGCGGTCAGCGAGGAAGTCGCGCGGGCGATGGCCGCAGGACTGCTCGCACGCGCGCCGGCGACATTCGCCGTCGCCGTGACCGGCATCGCCGGACCCGGCGGCGGCAGCGCCGACAAGCCGGTCGGCACGGTCTGGATCGCGACCGCGGCGCGCGGCGGTGCATGGCGATGCGGCGTTGTTGCGGGCGAGCGGCGACCGCGCCGCGATCCGCCACCAGTCGCTCGTCCGCGCCCTCGAGCAGGTGCTCGCGCGCGTCGAGGCGACGCCGCTGGCGCCGCGCTAGGCGGTCAGCGCCAGGCGCGCGATCGGCCGCGTGCCGACGCGCGCCGTCTGCTCGGCGAGCATCAGCACCAGGCGCTTCAGCGCCTCCCACGGATCGAGCGGCCAGTCGGGATGGCGCAGTCCCTTCACCAGGCCGTCGCAGATGTGCGCGGCCTCGAGCAAATGGGCCAGCGCCGACTCGCTCAGCAGCGTCACGGCGCGCTCGAAGACGCGCTCCTTCGCACCCCAGACGCGCGCTTCGCGCAGCGCCAGCGGCAAGGGCTTGCCGGCGGCAAGCGCGTCCTTGACACGCTTCAGGCCGCGGATGTCTTCGGCCAGCGTCCAGTGCACCAGGACCGCGGCCTCGCCCTCGTTGCGCAGGCCCTCGAGCATGCGCAGCGCGCGCGCCGCCTGGCCGGCGAGGACCGCCTCGCCGAGGCGAAAGACGTCGTAGCGGGCGACGTTGAGGACCGCCGTCTCGATCTGGGCGAAGGCGAGCTCGCCTGGCGGATAGAGCAGCGCCAGCTTCTGGATCTCCTGATGCGCCGCGAGCAGATTGCCTTCGACCCGGTCGGCGAAGAACGCCAGCGTGCGCTGGCCTTCTTCCCCCGCGGCGACGTGCTGGCCCTGCGCGCCGAGCCGCACGGCGATCCACTGCGGCAGCGCCTTCCGCTCGACCGGATCGACCCGCACCGTGATGCCAGCGCTGTCGAGCGCGGCGAACCAGGCGCTCGATTGCTGCGAGCGGTCGAGCCGCGGCAGCTGCACCAGCGTGATCACGTCGCGGCCGCCGCCGGCGACGGCCGCCTCGCAGTAACGCTGCAGCGCCTCCGAGCCGTCCTTGCCGGGCTTGCCCGACGGGATCCGGATCTCGACCAGCTGGCGATCGGCGAACAGGCTCAGCGCCTGGGCCGCGCCGAGCAGGCTGCTCCAGTCGAAGTGGGCGCCCGACACGGTATGTACCTGGCGCTCGCTGCAGCCGGCGGCGCGCGCCGCGGCGCGGACCTGATCGGCGGCCTCCTGCGCCAGCAGCGGCTCGTCGCCCCAGACCGTGTAGACGGCGCGCAGCTCGCGCTGCAGGTGGGCGGCAAGGCGATCGGCGGCGCAGCTGCATCGGCTAGAGCAAGTGCACCGAGGCGAGCCGGCGCGACACCTGCGAGACGATGTCGCTCTGCATCGTCTTGTACAGGAACGCCTCCTCCTGCTCCTTGGCGAGGGCGATCGTCTCGCTGTAGGTGAGCGAGCGTTTGAGGACGATCTCGCTCTCCGGGATCAGGTCCTTGCCGGCGACGGTGCGGACGCGAAAGCTGAAGCGATAGCGCAGCTCGAACTCGCGGATCTGATTCGCCGAAGTCTGCGCGACGACGACCTTTTCGCGCGTCTCGCCGAGCGCCTGCAGGACCACCTCGGCGTCCTTCGCGGCCTCGACGACGCGCGTCGTGGGCGTGGCGTCGATGCTCGTCTTCAGCTCGACGGCGAGCGGCGAGCGCGGCGCGAAGCCGCTGAGCTGGATCGTCTTGAAGCTGAGCTCGGGCGGACGCTTGAGCTCGAAGCCGCAACCGGCGAGCGTTGCCGCGGCGCCGAGCAGGAGGCGACGTCGCATCAGACGACGACGTTGACGAGACGGCCGGGGACGACGATCACCTTCTTCGCCGGCCGCCCTTCGGCGTGCCTGGCGAACTCGGCGCTCGCCAGCGCGGCGGCCTCGACCTGCGCCTTGTCGGCCTTGGCCGGCGACGAGGATCTTGCCGCGCAGCTTGCCGTTGATCTGCAGCATCAGCTCGATCTCGTCCTGCGCCAGCGCGCTGTCGTCGACCTGCGGCCAGGGCGCATCGAGCAGCGGTCCCATCTCGGCCGCGAAGCCGAGGTCGTTCCAGAGCGTCCAGGTCGTGTGCGGGCAGACCGGATAGAGCACGCGCAGCACGATGCCGACGCCTTCGCGCAACGCCGCCGGCGTGGCCGTGCCAGCGCCGGCATGCGACTCGAGCGCGTTGAGCAGCTTCATCGCCCCCGAGACGACGGTGTTGTATTGCATCCGCTCGTAGTCGTAGCTCACCTGGCGCAGCACCGAATGAACCTCGTGGCGGAGCGCCGGCGCCTGGCCGCGCGGCTGGCCGCGCGCCGGCGCCGAGTCGATCGCGTCGGCATGCTTGGCGGCGAACTTCCAGAGCCGGCGCAGGAACCGGTGCGCGCCTTCGACGCCGGCGTTGTTCCAGTCGAGCGTCTGCTCGGGCGGCGCCGCGAACATGACGAACAGGCGCGCCGTGTCGGCGCCGTAGCGGTCGATCAGGTCCTGCGGATCGACGCCGTTCCTTTCGGTCTTGCCCATCTTCAGCATGCCGCGGTACTCGACCGTGCTGCCGTCGGCGAGCGTGCCGCCGCTCGGCCGGCCTTCGCTCTCGCCGATCGCGGTCACCTCGTCGGGCGGGAAGTAGTCGATGCCGCCTTGCGCGGACGTCGCGCGCCCAGACGTGGTTCAGGACCATGCCTTGCGTCAGCAGGCGGACGAACGGCTCGTCGATCGTGACCAGCTTCATGTCGCGCATGACCTTGGTCCAGAAGCGCGCGTAGAGCAGGTGCAGGATCGCGTGCTCGATGCCGCCGATGTACTGGTCCATCGGCATCCAGTATTTCGTCCCGGCGCCGACCATCGCGCTCTCGAGCTGCGGGTCGCAATAGCGCATGAAGTACCAGGCGCTGTCGACGAACGTGTCCATCGTGTCGGTTTCGCGCCGCGCCGGCCGAGCGCACTTCGGGCAGGCGACGTTCAGGAACGCGCCGTGCTTCGCGAGCGGGTTGCCCGAGCCGTCGGGGATCAGGTCTTCGGGCAGGACGACCGGAAGATCCTTCTCGGGCACCGGCACGACGCCGCAGACCTCGCAATGGACGATCGGGATCGGCGTGCCCCAGTAGCGCTGCCGGCTGATGCCCCAGTCGCGCAGGCGCCAGGTCACCTGCCTGCCGCCCAGGCCGCGGTGCTGGAGCGCCATCGAGACGGCGTCGACCGCCGCTTCGTACGACAGGCCGCTGTAGTTGTCGGAATTGACGGTGACGGCGCAGTCGGTCTCGGCGTACCAGTCCTGCCACTCGTCGTAGGAGAACTCCTCGCCGTCGATGTGCACGACCTGGAGCATGTCGATGCCGTGCGCCCGCGCGAACGCGAAGTCGCGCTCGTCGTGCGCCGGAACGCCCATCACCGCGCCATCGCCGTAGTGGATCAGCACGTAGTTGCCGACCCAGAGCGGGATCTGCTCGTGGCTGAGCGGATGCTGGACCATCAGGCCGGTGTCGATGCCGCGCTTGGCCTGAGTCGCGATCTCCGCCTCGGTCGTGCCGCCGGTCTTGCACGATTCGAGGAAAGCGGCGACGCTGGCGTCGAGCTCGGCGGCGCGCAGCGCCAGCGGATGCTCGGGCGCGACCGCGCAGAAGGTCACGCCCATGATCGTGTCGGCGCGGGTCGTGAAGACGTGCAGGCGGCCGTCGCCGATCGGCTTGCCGAAACGATCGCGGATGTCGTGCAGGAACGCGAAGCGCACGCCCTCGCTCTTGCCCAGCCAGTGCTCCTGCATCACCTTGACGCGCTCGGGCCAGCCCGGCAGCGCGGTCTGCACGCAGTCGAGCAGCTCGTCGGCGTACTGCGTGATCTTCAGGTAGTAGCCCGGGATCTCGCGCTTCTCGACCAGCGCGCCCGAGCGCCAGCCGCGGCCTTCGATGACCTGCTCGTTGGCGAGCACGGTCTGGTCGACCGGATCCCAGTTGACGACCTGGGTCCGCCGCTCGGCGATGCCGGCCTCGAGCATCTTCAGGAAGAACCACTGGTTCCACTTGTAGTACGAGGGATCGCAGGTCGCGATCTCGCGGCTCCAGTCGAAGGCCAGGCCGAGCGCCTGCATCTGCGCCTTCATCGCCGCGATGTTGTCGCGCGTCCAGCGCGCCGGCGGCACGCCGTTCTTCATCGCCGCGTTCTCGGCCGGCAGGCCGAACGCATCCCAGCCCATCGGCATCAGCACGTTCATGCCGCGTCATGCGCAGGTGGCGCGCCAGCATGTCGTTGATCGTGTAGTTGCGCACGTGCCCCATGTGCAGCCGGCCGCTCGGGTACGGCAGCATCGAGCAGGCGTAGAACTTGGGTCGCGCCGGATCCTCGACGACCCGGTAAACCTCGGCCGCGGTCCAGGCACGCTGCGCCTCTTGCTCGATCTCTTTCGGGTCGAAATCGGCTTTCATGCGTGAGCGACGCAGCGACAAGGCATCGATCGATTATAGAAAGCGGGCTTCACAGTGATGGCGACGTGCGCGCAACTTGTTCCTTCTCATAGGGGAAGAAGACACCACTCGGGGCTCTGGCGCGGCGCTGCCCGACAACGACGATGCGGCTGCACCGAGGTCGGCGTGCCTCTCGAGGGTCCGAGTGATGTCGAATCCATCGCCGCTGCTGACCCGGCGCAAGCTGATCGCTTCGGCATCGCTCGCGGCGCTGGCCTTGCCGATGCCGGCTCGGCGCGCGCCAGGTCGAGCTCGCGCCGCAGCACCGCGTTGCCGAGGGCGCCGAGCGCGCGCGTGTCTTCGACGTCGTCATCGCCGCCGGCGGCGTGGTCCTGATGCTGCACCTTGCGTCGGCGCCGTATCTGACCGGATGCAGCGATGCGCCGTTGAAGCTGGAGCCGTATCTCGACGCCGAAGCCGGGGTCGTCGGCCACCAGCCCGGCCCCGGCAAGATGCGCGGCCAAGGGGTCGCGCTTGAGGTCGAGTCGGGAGAGGTCCGACGCTTCTTCGTCTGCAGCGGCGCGAGCGGCGCGATCCGCCGGCGATCGGTTCGGTTATCACCTAGCGTTATCGCGATCTGACCCCGAGTGGCCTGCCGCGCTTGGCGACCCACCTGCGCCGGCACGAGTTTTCGTGAGCGCTACTTCTCGGGGTCGGCGACGAAGCCGATCCGCGTCAAGCCCGCTTTCTGGACGATGCCGATGAGCTCGGCGACGCGTCCGTAGGGCACCGCCTTGTCGGCGCGCAGCTGAACCTCGGTCTGGGCGCTGCGCCTCGCCGCGGCGCCGACGCGCGCGGCGAAGGTGGCGGCGTCGACCGCCTCGTCGCCGTAGAAATAGCGGCCGTCGCGGTCGAGCGCGACGGTGATGAACTGGGGCGTGTCGCTTGGCTGAGCGGCGTCGGTCTTCGGCAGGTCGAGCTTCAGGCTCGACGTCATCAGCGGCGCGGTGATCATGAAGATCACCAGCAGCACCAGCATCACGTCGATCAGCGGCGTCATGTTGATGTCGCTCATCGGCTGCGCGCCGGGGGTCCGTTCGAGGCGACCGAAGGCCATGGCGGGCTCGACTCAGGCCGGGACGTGCGGCAGAGGTATCGATGACCATCTCGCGCAGGTCGTGGGCGAAGCCTTCGAGCTCGGCCTCGCTGTTCGCGACGCGCTTGCCGAAGACGTTGTAGGCGAGCACCGCAGGGATCGCGACCGCCAGGCCCGCGGCCGTCATGACGAGCGATTCGCCGACCGGCCCCGAGACGCGTTCGATCGTGATCGCGCCCGCGGCAGAGATGCTGAGAAGGGCGTGGTAGATGCCCCAGACCGTGCCGAACAGGCCGATGAAGGGCGCCGTGCTGCCGATCGACGCGAGCAGCACCTGGCCGAACTGCAGCTGGCTCAGGATGCGATGGAGCGCGTCGCGCAGTCGCCGGGTGAGCTGCGAATCGACGTGGCCGCGCGCTTCGAGCGTGCCGCTCGGCGGCGCCGCCAGCGCCGCGTCGACCAGCGGACGCAGCACGCCCTCGCGATCGAAGGCGGCGAGCTGCGCGCGGCCGGCCTCGAGCGACGGCGCGGCCCAGAACGCCGACACGGCGCGCTCGAGGTCGAAGCGGACGCGGCGCAGCAGCCAGCCCTTCCAGAAGATCACGACCCAGGCGCTGACCGACATCAGCAGCAGCAGCGCCGCGACGCTGCGCGTGATCAGGTCGCCCTGGGACCAGAAGTGCTCGAAGCCGGTGGCGGTCATCGGCCGATTGTCGCCAGTCCGAGGACCTGCTCCATGTCGAAAAGGCCTGGCTTTTGGCGCAGGACGAAGCGCGCCGCGCGCAGGCTGCCTTCGGCGTAGGTGGCGCGGCTGGTCGAGCGGTGCGTGATCTCGATGCGCTCGCCGCTGCCGGCGAAGAGCACCGTGTGGTCGCCGACGATGTCGCCGCCGCGCAGCGCCGCGAAGCCGATGCTGCCCGGCTTGCGCTCGCCGTTGCGATCGAATGCCGCGATCCTGGTCGAGTGACGTGCCCTGGGCAGCGGCGACGACCTCGCCCATCTTGAGCGCGGTGCCGCTCGGCGCATCGACCTTCATGCGGTGGTGGGTCTCGACGATCTCGACGTCGAAGCCTTCGCCGAGGGCGCGCGCGGCGACGTCGAGCAGCTTCAGGACGACGTTGACGCCCACGCTCATGTTGGGCGCCATGACGATCGCGATGTGCTCGGCGTGGGCGGCGATCTCGGCCTTTTGCGCCGGCGAGAAGCCGGTCGTGCCGATGACGGCGGCGACGCCGAGCTCGCGGCAGAGCGCCAGGTGGGCGAGCGTGCCCTCGGGCCGGGTGAAGTCGATCAGCACTTCGCTCGCGGCCAGCCCGGTCCGGGCGTCGGCGCTGACGATGACGCCGCTCGGCCGACCGAGGAACGCGCTCGCGTCGCTGCCGATCGCCGGGCTCGTGGCGACGTCGAGCGCCGCGGCGAGCGACGAGGTCGGTGCTGGCGCCGACCGCCTCGATCAGCGCCTGCCCCATCTTTCCGGACGCGCCGGCGATGGCGACCCGGCGCCGCGCGCCGCTGCTCATCGGGGGCGTCTCATGAGCGCGGCTGCTCGAGCGGCGGGTAGCTGCGCGTCGGCGCCGGCGGCACCGGCTCGGGCGCCGGCGGCCGGGCCGGCACCGGGCAGCGCCTTGATCTGCTCTTCGGTCAGCGCCAGCGGCGGCGCCTGGCGCGGCGTCTTCTCGGGGTCGATCGAAGCGACGAAGTCGCGCTCGCTCGGCAGGTCGGAGGCGCCGTCGACGCTGGCCAGCACGTCGCTCTTGAACAGCACGACGACGCGCCGCAACTGCGGCGCCGCGCCCTGGCGCCGGATCGTGAAGACGTAGTCCCAGCGATCGGCATGGAACGGGTCGGCGAGCAGCGGCGAGCCGAGCACGTCGCGCACCTGGGCGCGGGTCAGGCCGGGCCTCGCCATCGCCACCTGCTCGCTCGTGATGACGTTGCCCTGGACGACCTCGACCCGGTACGGCGTCAGGACACCGAAGACGCTTTCCGAGGATTGCAGCGACTGGCAGCCGCCGAGCGCCACGCCGGCGAGCAGCGCGGCGAGCCCGGCGCGGGGCCTGAAAAGCGATGTCATGGAAGTGTTCGGGGGCGGGGCGCGGAACGCGCCGAACGCGCAAGGCAAGCTCGTATGATGGGGCGATTCTAGCGGCGCGCCCGGGCGTGCCGAGCGCGCACTCGACACCATGACCAACGCCGAAGAACTGAAGAACAGCGGCCTCAAGGCGACGCTGCCGCGCATCAAGGTGCTCGAGGTTTTCCAGAACACGACGCAGCGCCACATGAGCGCCGAGGACGTCTTTCGCGTCCTCCTCGCCGACCACGCCGACATCGGCCTGGCGACGGTCTATCGCGTGCTGATGCAGTTCGAGCAGGCCGGCATCCTGTCGCGCAACCACTTCGAGAGCGGCAAGGCGGTGTTCGAGCTCAACGAGGGCAAGCACCACGACCATCTGGTGTGCCTCGACTGCGGCCGGGTCGAGGAGTTCTTCGACGCCGAGATCGAAAAGCGCCAGAAGAGCATCGCCATGACGCGCGGCTTCGAGCTCCAGGACCACGCGCTCGCGCTCTACGCCGCCTGCACCAAGAAGAACTGCCCGTACCGCGGCAAATGACGACGCGGCGTGTGGCCGCGCCCGGTCATTCGCCCTTGCCCATCGCCTTGTGGTGGCGCTCGATGAACTCGGCGTAGGTGTCGATCCCGCGCAGCTGCAGGATCGTGTTGCGCACCGCGGCCTCGACCAGCACGGCGAGGTTGCGGCCCGCGTCGACGGCGATCACCGTCTTCCGCACCGGCACCTCGAGGATCTCTTCGCTGAGCGGCTCGTAGGGCAGGCGCTCGAAATCGCGGTCCATCGTCGCCTGGCGCACGAGGTGGACGATCAGCTTCAGCCGCATCTTTCGCCGCACCGCGGTCTCGCCGAAGATCGCCTTGATGTCCAGCAGGCCGATGCCGCGCACCTCGAGCAGATTCATCAGCAGGTCGGGGCAGCGGCCTTCGAGCGCGGTCTGCGAGACGCGGTAGAGATCGACCGCATCGTCGGCGACCAGGCCGTGGCCGCGCGAGATCAGCTCGAGGCCGAGCTCGCTCTTGCCGAGGCCCGACTCGCCGGTCAGCAGCACGCCCAGGCCGAGGATGTCCATGAAGACGCCGTGGCGCGTCGTCCGCTCGGCGAAGTGCTGGGCGAGGTAGCCGCGAACGACGTCGATCACCTGGCCGGCCGATTCCTCGGTGACGAACAGCGGGATGTCGGCGCGATCGCAGAGGGCGACGAGGCGGTCGGGCGGCGTCTGCCCGTCGGCGCAGATCAGCACCGGCGGCTCGAGCGTGACGATGCGCGAGATGCGCCGCTCGGTCACCTCGGCGCTGGCGTGGTTGAGGTAGGCGACCTCGCGCCGGCCGACGATCTGGACCCGGTTCGGGTGGATGTAGTTGAGGTAGCCGACCAGGTCGGCCGCCGAGCGCGCGTCGCGCACCGCGGCGTCGTCGAAATGGCGCTCGGGATGGGCGTGGCCGGCGATCCACTCCCAGTGCAGAGCGGTCTGGAATTCCTCGAACAGCGCCTCGGCGCTGATGACGGTGGGCTTCACGCCACCGACGACCGACTGAGCGGCTCCCAGGCCGCGATCATCCGATGCACCTCGGCCGCTTCGGGCTCGCTCTTCAGACGCTCGCGCAGCTCGCGGTCGGACAGCATTTCGGCGATCTCGGACAGGATCTCGAGGTGACGCTGCGTGGCGGCTTCCGGCACCAGCAGGAAGATGAGCAGCGACACCGGCTCGTCGTCGGGAGCGTCGAAGGCGATCGGCTGGCGCACCCGCAGCACCGCGGCGAGCGGATTCTTCAGCCCCTTGATCCGGCCATGCGGGATGGCGACGCCGTGGCCGAGCCCGGTCGAGCCGAGCCGCTCGCGGGCGAACAGGTTGTCGGTGACCGTCGCGCGGGCGATGGCGTGCTGGTTCTCGAACAGCAGGCCGGCCTGCTCGAACGCCCGTTTCTTGCTGGTGGCGTCGACGTCGACCAGGACATCGACGGCGGGCAGGATGGCGGCGAGGCGATTCATGAGGGTCGCGGTGGCGGCGGCAATCGATCCGGGCCGGCGGAAGTGACAAACCGATGAATTATGAAGTCGGCGCCGTCAGGCTGCCGATTTTCAACCCCCGCAGGCGCGGGACGGTGCTGCGATGCTGCGCAGCAGCAACACCGCCCGGCGGGCAGTGTCAGTTGAGCGTGGCGTCGATTCGTTTGGCCGCCGCGTGGTGGTGGTTTTGGACCTTGTCCTTGTAGCGGACGACCTGGCGATCGAGCTTGTCCATCAGCTGGTCGATCGCGGCGTACAGGTCCTCCGACGAACACTCGGCGAAGATGTCCTTGCCCTTGACGTGAACGGTCACCTCCGCCTTTTGACGCCGTTCCTTTTCAGCCGGCTTCTCGATCGACAACAGCACCGTGATGTCGACCACCTGGTCGAAATGGCGCGTGATCCGGTCGAGCTTGGCGAGTACGTATTCGCGCAGCGCTGGAGTCACGTCAAGGTGATGACCGCTGATCGTCAGGTTCATGAAAATCCTTTCGGGAGTGCGGCAGGACACGGTAGCAGAGCAGCCCCGGCATGTCTCGCGAAAAGGGGCGTCGGCGGCAGGGCGAAAACAGTCTATCGCCGTGGCGAAGCGCACACCTTGCCGTTCATGCCGAGGCTTGGGCCGATGCGATAATTTCATCACCGCATCTCGAGACGCCGTCCTTGGACATCGCCCATCCTCGGTAAACGTCCGCTCCAGCGAGCGGTCATGCTCGCGCGGAGCCTTCATGCTGAACGTCTTCACGCTGGCCAACGGCCGGCTCTTCCAGGAAGAGATCGAGAGCCACGAGGCACTGGCCCACGTGCGGCCGGTCTGGGTCGACCTCGACGCGCCGAGCGAAGAGGAAAAGGGCTGGATCACCGAGCACTTCGGCCTGACGATTCCGAGCGACGCGGTCGATGACGATCTCGAGGAGTCGGCACGCTTCTACGAGGAAGACAACGGCGAGCTGCACATCCGCTCCGACTTCCTGATCGACGACGCGAGACGCCGAGGAACGTCCGCGTCGCCTTCATCCTGCATCGCAATATCCTGTTCTCGGTCCACGCCGAGGACCTGCCGGTGTTTCGTCTGCTGCGCCTGCGCGCGCGGCGCATCCCGGCGCTGATCGACGACGCCAAGGACGTGCTGCTGAAGCTCTACGACGCCGACGCCGAGTACTCCGCCGACGCGCTCGAAGGCATCTACGACGGGCTCGAGGCGGTGAGCGCGCGCGTCCTGCGCCAGGACGTCGACGACAAGGCGGCGGGCGAGGCGCTGTCGGCGATTGCCAAGGAAGAGGACCTGAACGGCCGCATCCGCAGGAACGTGATGGACACGCGGCGCGCGGTCAGCTTCATGATGCGCAGCCGGATGCTCGGCGCAGAGCAGTTCGAGGAGGCGCGCCAGATCCTGCGCGACATCGATTCGCTCGACAGCCACAGCACGTTCCTGTTCGACAAGATCAACTTCCTGATGAACGCGACCGTCGGCTTCATCAACATCAACCAGAACAAGATCATCAAGATCTTCTCGGTGGCGAGCGTGGCGCTGCTGCCGCCGACGCTGATCGCGAGCATCTACGGCATGAACTTCAAGGTCATGCCGGAGCTCGACTGGCACTTCGGCTACCCGTACGCGATCGTGCTGATGGTCGCCTCGGTCGCGGCGCCGTTCATCTACTTTCGTCGCAAGGGCTGGCTGCGTTAGCCGGGGCGGTCGGCCCCGCCGCGCCGCGGAGCGCGTTGCCCGCTTGCGACGCGCTCAGGGCAACGCCGCCGGCATCGCGCCACGGGCTTTGGCGACGAGGCGCTCGCAGACGTCGAGCGCCGAAGCCAGGCCATCCTCATGGAAGCCGTAGCCGGTCCAGGCGCCGCAGAACCAGGTGTCGGCGCGTCCCTGCAACTCGGGCAGGCGCGCCTGTGCCGCGATCGCGCGGCGGTCGTACATTGGATGGGCATAGTGGAACTCGCCCTGCACCGACGCGGCGTGCGGCTCCTGGACCGGATTGAGCGAGACGATCACCGGCGCGGTGAATGGCAGCGGTTGCAGCCGGTTGATGAGGCGGTGCAGGCAGACCGTCGCCGGGTCGTCGTCGCCCCGGGGCCCGCGCTCGTAGTTCCAGGCCGCCCAGGCCCGACGCCTGAGCGGCAGCAGGCTGGTGTCGGTATGGAGGATGGCGCGGTTCCGCTGGTAGTGGATCGCCCCGAGCACCTCGATCTCGGCGCCGGTCGCGTCGGCCAGCAGGGCCAGCGCCTGGTCGCTGTGGCACGCCAGAACGACGGCGTCGAAGCGCTCGGTGCTGGCGTCGGTCGTGACGTCGACGCCGCCACCGGCCAGGCGGCGGACCCGTCGTACCGGCGTGCTCCGGCGTGCGTCGGCGAGCGCCTCGGCGATCTTCTCGACATAGCAGCGCGAGCCGTCGCGCACCGTCAGCCATTGCGGCCGACCGGTGACCTGCAGGAGGCCGTTGTTGTTGCAGAAGCGGATCAGCGTCGCGACCGGGAAACGCAGCATCTGCTCGGTCGGGCACGACCAGATGCAGCCGATCATCGGCAGGAAGTACCAGTCGCGAAAACCCTTCGAAAAGCGATGCTCGTCGAGGAAGTCGCCAACCGAGTCATCGAGCGCGGCCCGGCCCTTGGCGGACGTGTCGCGGGCCAGCGCCGTGGCGACGTGGTTGAAGCGGGCGATTTCGCCGAGCATGTTCCAGAATACCGGGCGGAGCAGGTTCGATCGTTGGGCGAAGACCGCGTCGAGGCCAGCGCCGCTCCATTCGATCCCGGCCGGGCGGATCTGCGCCGAAAAGGTCATCTCCGAGGGCGCGGTCTGGACGCCGAGTTCGGCGAAGAGAGCCGCCAGCTTGGGATAGGCGCGCTCGTTGAAGACCAGAAAGCCAGTATCGACGGCATGGGTCCAGCCGCCGAGCGTGACGTCGACGGTGTGCGCGTGGCCGCCGAAATAGTCAGCCGCCTCGTACAACGTGACCCGGGCGTGACTGGTCAGACCGCGCGCCGCCGCCAAGCCGGCGATCCCGGAGCCGACGACGGCAATCCGCCTCACAAACGGGCCCCCGCGGCGAGCGGGCGCAAGGGCAGGGCCGGACCGGCCCTTGCCCCAAAGAAGAACGTCGCCGAGCGCCCCCGGAGGAACGAGGGAGGGAGGAGGGAGGAGGAGAACCCCCCGAGGATTTCAGCCGGTAGCACCGGCCGGCTCCGCGACGAAAACTGGTTCGACGCGCCGCTGGCGGCACGCCGACCCTCTATGACGCGGCTTTGCCGGCGGAGTTCCCCGTGGCGTCGAAATCTGTCGCTCACTTGCCGGCTCCCCGGGGGCGTCGGCTGCTGTAGGCGCCTGGCCGGCGACGGATGCCCGGGAGCCGGGCCATGTCGTCCCGATCGTGGCCAGCGACTAAACTTCGCCGCTGGCGAGGCGCACTCATGCTCTATCCGGAACTTTTCAAGCAGCTCGAAGCCGTTCGCTGGAACATGGATCTCGACATCCCGTGGGACCAGTTCGACGCCTCGCGCCTGTCCGAGGAGCAGGCCCAGACGGTCAAGATGAACGCCATCACCGAGTGGGCGGCGCTGCCGGCGACCGAGATGTTCCTGCGCGACAACCGCGACGACAGCGACTTCTCGGCCTTCATGAGCGTCTGGTTCTTCGAGGAGCAGAAGCACTCGCTCGTGCTCATGGAATACCTGCGTCGCTTTCGTCCCGACCTGGTGCCGACCGAGGCCGAACTCCATGCGGTCCGTTTCGACTTCGACCCGGCGCCCGCGCTCGAGACGCTGATGCTCCACTTCTGCGGCGAGATCCGCCTCAACCACTGGTACCGGCGCGCGGCCGAGTGGCACCACGAGCCGGTCATCAAGGCGATCTACGAGACCCTGGCCCGCGACGAGGCGCGTCACGGCGGCGCCTACCTGCGCTACATGAAGCGGGCGATGCTCAAGTTCGGCGACGAGGCGCGGGCCGCGTTCGCCAAGGTCGGCGTCCTCATGGCGAGCGCGCGCCGCACCGCGCAGGCGCTGCATCCGACCAACCTGCACGTCAACGCCCGGCTCTTTCCGCGCGACACGATCCAGAGCCGGCTGCCCAACCCGGAGTGGCTCGAGCGCTGGCTCGACAGCCAGATCCAGTTCGACAGCGTCTGGGAGAACAAGGTCGTCGAGCGCATCCTGCACAACCTCGGGCCTGCTGCTCGAGCGCAGCTTTGCGAGCGTGCAGGAGCTGAACCGCTACCGCAAGGAAATCACGGCTGCAGTCGCCGCTGCGGCGGCTGCTGCGGCTGCCGCCGCGGTGGGCCCGACGGGCGCCGAAGGCCAGCCGGCCTGACGACGCCCGGCCCGCGAGCTGCTCAGGCCTTTGCCGCAGCACGGTCCTGCCAGGCCTTGCGGTCGGCTGTCACGCGCTGCGCGCTCGGCCGCTCGCCGATGACGCGCGTATACGGCTTCCAGTCGATGCCGCCGGCGACGAGCAGGTCCTCGCCGTAGATCGCCCGGCTCGCCATCGAGACCAGCGGCAGATGCGGCCACGCCGAGCAGTCAGCCTGGCTGAACTCAGGTCCGGCGACGTACGGCGCGAAGCGCGCCAGGCGAGCGAACGCGGCGATATTGCGGACCAGCAGCGGGCGCACGCGGGCGATCGTTTCGGCGCTGATCGTGCCGCCGAAGAACGCCTGCGGGTAGAGCTCGCGCGCGACCAGCTCGAGGTGCAGATCGATGAAGGTCGCGAGCTCGCGCACCTTCGCCGCGGCGAACGGATCGGCCGGCAGGAGCGGCGGCTCGGGATGGGCGGCCTCGAGGTAGTCGAGGATCGCCTGGCTTTCGCACAGCGGGCCGTGCGCCGTGCGGATGAACGGGATCTTGCCCAGCGGCGAGTCGCGCAGGGCGTCTGCAGCATGAGCGCCGATGCCCGCCATTCCGGTCGACTGTTCCTCGAAGGCAATGCCCTTTTCGAGCAGGGCGAGCTTGACCTTGTTGTAGTAGTTCGAGATCGGCAGTCCGCACAACACCAGCATCGCCTTCTCCCCGCCAAGCCGCGAGCCGAGTCTAAGCGGCTGTCGCCTGCTGGCCGGGCGGCACAATGCCGCGGTGCTGCCTGATTTCGTCGCCAAGCTGTGCCCGCGTGCCGAGCTGCTGCCGCGCCTAGCGGTGTTGCCCCGGCCGGTGGTCTTCACCAACGGCGTCTTCGACATCCTCCATCGCGGCCACGTCACCTACCTGGCGCAGGCGCGATCGCTGGGCGCGAGCCTCGTGATCGGACTGAACAGCGACAGCTCGGCACGCGCCTTGGGCAAGTCGCCCGACCGGCCGCTGAACGGCGACGGCGACCGCGCCTGCGTCCTCGCCGCGCTGGAAAGCGTGAGCCTCGTGACGCTTTTCGAGGAGGCGACGCCGCTCGAGCTGCTGAAGCTGGTGCGCCCCGAACTGTACGTGAAGGGCGGCGACTACGACGTCGCGATGCTCGCCGAGACCGCGCTCGTGCGCAGTTGGGGCGGCGTGGCGCAGGCGTTGCCGTTCGTCGGCGGCTACTCGACGACCGCGCTGGTCGAGCGCATTCGCGGCTGAATGCCGGCGGCTAGTCGCTCGGGCGAGAGTTGACCGCCTCGATGCGGATGCCGAGCCGCTCGCGTTCGCGCCGGGCCGGAAAGACGATCTCGCGCTCGACCCAGAGGCAAAACCGGACCGTATCGGGCGACCGTTCCTTGCGCAGGTGCGTGAGCAGTGCCTCGTCGCTGAGATGAAGCTCGGCCGGCTTGCCGAGGCGACGCGCGCCGTTGGGATAGGTGAGCGTGAGCGCGCCGTCGCTGGCGGTGAAGCCGGCGATCGCGCGGATGTCGCCGAGGTGAACCCAGCGCTGCCGGTCGGCGTCGGCGACGACCCGGATCGGCCGATCGCGAAACGCATAGTGGCGCCCCTGGACCTCGCGCCAGCGCGCGGCCTTGATCACGTCGCGGATGTCGCCCGCGAGGTCGAGCAGCGGCCGGGCGAGCGCGACGCCGAAGATCGGCAGCGTCGTGATCATGGCGACGTTGCCCAGCCAGCGGCGCGCGGTCCAGACGACGAGCACGCAGACGGCCAGGCGCAGCGCGATCGTGGCCAGGGTCCGGATCATGTCCTGCGGTTGACGAGGTAGATGCCCGCGGCGACGGTGGCGAGCGCGAACAGCAGTCGCGCCGTCACCGGCTCGGCCAAGCAGCCCTGCGCCGAGTACCAGGCCGAACACCGGCGTCAGCATCGTGAACGAGGCCAGCCGCGTCGCCGGATAGTGGCGGATCAGCCAGAACCAGAGCAGGTAGCTGGCAAAGCTGACGATGACGGTCTGGAACGCGAGCGAACTCCAGGCCAGCGGCGAGAGATGCGGCGGCAACGGCGGCGCGCTTGCGAAGGCGGCGGCGAGCAGCAGCGCGCCCGACACGGCGAGTTGGTAGAGCAGGGTCTTCTCCGCCGATGCGTGGCTCGAGCGTCGAGGCGCGGATCGCCAGCGTCGTCGCGCCCCAGAGGATGCCGGCGAGAACGCCGAGGCCGTCGCCGAGCCATTGCAGCGGCCCGGCCGCGGGCCGCGAGAAGCCTTCGGCGAAGGCCCAGGCGACGCCGGCGAAGGCGAGCACGAGGCCGGCGCTTTGCAATGGGCGAAGTCGCTCCGAGCGCGCGATCAGCGGCATGCCTAGGGCGACGACGAAGGGCGAGATGTAGATGAAGACGACCATCCGCGACGCGGTCGTGAACTGCAGGCCGATGAAGATGCAGAAGAACTCGGCCGCGAACAAGGCGCCGGCGATCAGCCCGCCCGGCAGCGTCCGGTCGCGCTCGAACAGGGCGATGCCGCGGGCGCGCGCCCAGAGCCAGACCAGGAGCGCCGCGCCGCTCGAGCGCAGCCCCGCCTGCCAGAGCGCGGGCACTTCCGGCAGCGCGGCCTTCGCGGCGACCTGGTTCAGGCCCCAGAGGAAGCAGCAGAGGACTAGCGAGACGACGGCGAGCGTGTCGAGGTGGGGCTTGCGCTCGCTCATCGCCACGATGCTAGGGCTTGGCGCCGGGTCGAGCGCCGCGCCGCCGCGACGCCGGCGCATGACAGCCTCGCTCAGCGCCGCAGCGAACAGGCCCGCGACCAGACCGCTGGCGTGCGCGAACGGCGCGGTGGCAATATCCCAGCCCGCCGGATGGCGCAGCGCCGGACCCCACGGCGCCTCGCTCACAACCTTGATCGCGATCAGCGCCAGCGTCAGCGCGCCGATCGCGCGTCGGCGGCCACGCTCGTGCAGGATCAGTTGCCAGGCGACGCAGGCGACGCCGGCGTGGAGGATGCCCGAGAGGCCGCCGTAGTGCAGCAGGTCGGGGCGAGCGAGCAGGCCGAGCTGGGTCAGCGGCCAGGCGATCAGCCACGCCGCCGCGATGGGCCGCGGCACATGCGCAAACCAGCCGAGCGCTGCGACCAGCGCCAGCCCGGCGAGGTTGGCGGCGAGATGAAGCGCGCTGTAGTGGACGAACGCCGCCGAGACGGCGCGCCACGGCTCGGCGACAATTCGGCCCGGCTGCCAGTCGAGCGAGTTCGGATCGATCTGGAAGGCCAGCGCCGCGCCGAGCCCGAGCAGGCCGGCGAGCGCGATCCAGGCGCGTCCGCCGTCAGCCGAAGACGGCACGCCAGAGGGCGACGACGGCGCCGCTCTGCTCGGCCATCGCCGCCGGCTCGACCTGGGTCGGCTGCTCGTCGAGGCGTGCCCTGTGCTGCGCCCGGCGCAGCTCGCGATAGGCATCGGCCGCCGCAGCGCCGACGCCGGCGGGCAGCAGGCCAGCGGCCTCGGCGCGATGCAGCAGGGCGATGTTGCCGACGTCGTCGAGCAGCCCGGCATGGTGCCTGCCGTGACCGAGAACCAGCGCCTGGACCGCGAACTCGACGTCGATCATCCCGCCCGGGCTGTGCTTGACGTCGAACACGCTCGGCCTTGACCGGATGCGCGGCGCGAACCTTCTCGCGCATCGCCTGAACTTCGGCGAGCAGCGCGCCCAGGTCGCGCGGCGCCGCGAGGACGCTGCGCCGGACCGCCTCGAAGCGCGGCGCGATGCGTGCCAGGCCGGCGCACCAGCGCGCCCGTGTCAGCGCCTGGTGCTCCCAGGTCCACGCGGTGTTGCTGCCGCGCCCGGTCTGGTAGTTCTCGAACGAGGTCATCGACGTGACCAGCAGACCCGAGTTGCCGTTCGGGCGCAGCGCCGTGTCGATCTCGAACAGCTCGCCGGCGGCGGTGCGCATCGTCAGCCAGGCGATCACCTTGCGCACGAAAGCGCCGTAGACCTCGGCGGCCTTGTCGGGATCGGTCTCGGGATCGTCGTAGACGAAGACGACGTCGAGGTCGCTGCCGTAGCCGAGCTCCTTGCCGCCGAGCTTGCCGTAGGCGATGACCGCCAGCTGCGGCTCGGGCCGGTGGGCGTTCTTCAGATGCTTCCAGGCCCAGCTCATCGCACACGACAGCGTCGCGTCGGCGAGCGCGGAAAGATCGTCGGCGACCTGCTCGACCGTGATGTGGCCCTCGACGTCGCGCACCAGTGTGCGGAAGACCTCGGCGTGGTGGGCGCGGCGCAGCGTGTCGAGCAGCAGCTCTTCGTCGGCCTGGCTCGAGCGCTCCCAGCCGGCGTGGCGCTCCTCGAGCTCGCGCTTGTAGGCGACCGGATCGAAGCGGTCGTGCAGCAGCCGCTCGTCGGCGAGCTCGTCGATGACGCCGGGATGCAGCATCAGGTAGCGCATCGGCCAGCGCGCCAGGCCGAGCAGGCGCAGCAGCCGGTTTTGCACCTCGGGCCGCTCGGACAGCAAGGCGAGATAGCTCTCGCGCCTGAGCAGCGGCTCGAGCCAGTCGACGAACTGGATCGCAGCGTTCAGCGAACAGCGCTCCTCGCGTACCGCCTGGGCCGCGTTCGCGATCAGGTGCGCGAGGCGCACCTTGCTCTCGTCGCGCAGCACTCGGATCTTCGGGTTCTCGGACAGCGGCGCGACGCGGGCATGCAACTCGGCCGGCAGGCTGGCGAGGAAGGCTTCGGCGTCGATCGGCAGCGGCGTCGGGCCGCAGTTGCGACAGCCGTTGCCGCCGCTGTCACCTTGCGCCCGTCGTGAAGGAGACGATCGAACTCGTTCGCAACCGACTCGCGCGCGACGCCGAGCAGGTCGAGCATTGCGCAGGTGCCCGCCATCGGCGGAATAGCCGAGGCTGCGCGGCGATCCAGTCGAGGTCGGCGTCGTAGGTCGGCAGGACGTGCGTCTGCTGGTCGTCGAGGTACTGGATCCGGTGCTCGATCCGGCGCAGCATGGTGTAGGCGTCGGCCAGACGCTCGGCGGTCGCGCGCGGCATCAGTCCGCCGGCGGCGAGCTTGTCGAGCGCCTTCAGCGTCGAGCGCGTGCGGATCTCGGGAAACTGGCCGCCGCGCACGACCAGCAGCAGCTGGACGATGAACTCGATCTCGCGGATGCCGCCGCGCGAGAGCTTGACGTCGTTGGCGCGCTCCGGCCGGCCGGCAGCGCGGCGCTGCGCCTCGTCGCGCACCTTGACGTGCAGCTGGCGCAGGCCCTCGAACACGCCGTAGTCGAGATAGCGGCGATAGACGAACGCCGTGACCAGCGACTTGAGCGCGTTGGCACGACCGCTCGTGACGCTGGCGCGCGGCGCGACGACGCGGCTCTTCAGCCAGGCGAAGCGCTCCCACTCGCGGCCATGCGCCTGCAGATAATCCTCGAGCATCGCCAGGCTGACGACCGGCGGCCCGGAGTTGCCGTTCGGCCGAGCGCCAGGTCGACGCGAAAGACGAAGCCGTCCTCGCTCACTTCGCCGATCAGCGAATAGAGGCCGCGCGCGACCTGCGTGAAGTACTCGTGGGCGCTGGTCGGGTTCGTGCCGTCGGTCTGGCCGTCGCCCTCGTAGACGTAGACCAGGTCGATGTCGGACGAGACGTTGAGCTCGCGCGCGCCGAGCTTGCCCATGCCGACGACCCAGAAGTCGATCCGCGCGCCGCTCGCGTCGCGCGGCACGCCGAAGCGTGCGTCCTGGTCGGCGAGCGTCTTCGCCAAGGCGCGCTCGAGCGTCGTCTCGGCGAGCTCGGTCATCGCCCGCGTGATCTCGGCGACGCTCGCGCCTTCCTCGATGTCGAGCACGGCGAGCCGTTCGAGGGTCAGCTGGCGCGCAATCCGCAGTGCCTTGGCGAGAGGGGCGCCATCGCGTTGCAGGCGTTCGATCAGCAAGCCGATCGTCGTCTGATCGGGCAGGCCCGCGGCCACGAGCGCGAGCTCGCTCGGGTAGCGGCGGCGAATGCGCTGAACGAAGCGGCTGTGCTCGGCGCGCGGAATGTCGCGGATCAGCGCGCCGCCATGAAGAGCAGTCGCGACGGAGGCGCCGGCAGCATGGGAACCCATCGATGCGCTCGAGGCTCTGTGCTAGATTGACCCGACCGGCGCAAGACGTCGATGCGGCCCCGGCCGCGCCAACAGTCTTCGCCGGTTGGCGTGTCGATCGCAACTCCGACGCTCGGCCGGCCGGCGCAACGCTGTCTTCATGTCTTCGAATTCGCCTCCCGGTGCGGCCGGTTTCCCCCCACGCGGCGCTGCTCTGGCGCGGCGCTTCGCCCGCTTGCGCCGGACCGCGCGCGTCTTGCTCTGGGTTCTGGTCGTGCTCGTGGGCAGCGCTGTTCGTCGGGTTGGCTCTCACTTCACTGGCTGATTCTGCCGCACATCGAGGAGTGGCGTCCGGCCATCGAGGCGCGCGCCGGTCGCATGCTCGGCACGTCTGTGCGAATCGGCGCGATCGAGGCGCACTCGAGCGGCTGGGTTCCCGCGATCGAGCTGCGCGACGTCCGCATCCTCGATGCCGAGCAGCGCGTCGCCCTGACCCTGCCGCGCGTCTTCGCCGCGCTCTCGCCGCGCTCGCTGCTCGCCCTCGAGCCGCGTTTCGAGCAGCTCCTGATCGACGGCCCGAGCCTCGACGTCCGCCGTGACAAGAGCGGCCGGATCCGCATCGCCGGGCTCGACTTCGCCGCCGCGGCCGAGACGCAGGACGACGACCTCGCCGCCAACTGGTTCTTCAAGCAGCACGAGTTCGTGATCCGGGCCGGCGCGCTGCGCTGGATCGACGATGCGCGCGACGCCCCGCCGCTGGTTCTCGGTGACGTCGAGCTCGTGATTCGCAATGGCCTGCGCGAGCACGATGTCCGTCTCGACGCGACGCCGCCCGCGGGCTGGGGCGAGCGCTTCAGCCTGCGCGGTCGCTTCACCCAGCCGCTCTTCGCCAAGAGCGGCGACTGGCGGCTCTGGAGCGGCAACGCCTACGCCGAGCTGCCGCGCGCCGACCTGAGCGAGCTGCGTCGCCGCGTCAATCTGCCGTTCGAGCTCAGCGAGGGCGACGGCGCCCTGCGCGCGTGGTTCGAGATACGCGTCGGCCAGCCGACCAGCGTCTCGGCCGACGTCGCCTTGCGCGCCGTCGCGTTGCGCCTCGACAAGAGCGTCGAGCCGCTCGAATTCGAGCAGATCGAGGGCCGCATCGACGCCGAGCGGGTCGGCGATCGCACCAGCATCGCCGTGCGCCGCTTCGGCTTTCGCACCGGCGACGGCCTGAGCTGGCCGCAAGGGTGACCTGCGCGTCGCCTGGCGCGAAAGCGAAAGCGGCGCCATCACCGCCGGCGAATTCGATGCCGACCGGCTCGACATCGGCGTGATGGCCGAGATCGGCGCGCGCGTGCCGATCGGTACCGCGCTGCGCGCGCTGCTCGCCGACGTCAGCCCGCGCGGCACGATCAGCGAGCTGCGCACCCGCTGGGACGGTCCGCTCGACGCGCCGGCGCACTACCGCGTGAAGGGCCTGCTCGGCGGCCTCTCGCTCAGCGCGCGGCCGGCGCCGGAGGCCGACGCGATCGGCCGCCCCGGCCTGGCAACGCCGCGCTGCAGCTCGACGCCAACGAGAACGGCGGCCAGGCGCAAGTCAGCATGCGCGCCGGGCACATCGACCTGCCCGGCGTGTTCGCCGAGCGCGAGCTGCCGCTCGACCAACTCGACGCCCGGCTCAACTGGAAGATCGAGCGCGCCGCCAACGGCGCGCCGCCCAAGCTCACGGTCCGGGTCACGGGCGCGAGCTTCGCCAACGCCGACGCCAAGGGCGAGCTGAACGCCACCTGGCGCAGCGGCAATGGCAGCGGCTTCGGCCGCGGCGGTCGCTATCCGGGCGAGCTCGAGCTCGACGGCCGCCTCGTCGACGGCGTCGCCGCGCGCACCGCGCGCTATCTGCCGCTCGGCTTGCCCGAAGGCGTGCGCAGCTACGTTGCCCGCGCCGTCCGTGCCGGCACGATCGCGACCGCGTCGGTGCGCGTCCGCGGCGACCTGTCGGACTTCCCGTTCCACGATCCCAAGGTCGCGCGCGACGGTGACTTCCGCATCGCCGGCAAGGTCGAGGGCCTGACCTTCGCCTACGTCCCCGGCGAGCCGGCGTCGGCTGCAACCGGAAGCGGCGCCGGCGCGGCGCGCGATCTCTGGCCGCCCTTCACCGGCGGGTCGGGAGAGCTGGTGGTCGATCGCTCGACGCTCGAGATCCGCGCCGCCAAGGCGCAGCTCGGCAACGTCGAATGGAGCGCGCTGCAGGGGCGGATCGCCGAGCTCGGCAGCAATGCCAGGCTCGACATCGAGGGCACGGCGCGCGGCCCGCTCGCCGAGATGCTGCGTTTCGTCGAGGTGACGCCGATCGGCCGCTGGACCGGCCAGGCGCTGGCGACGGCGACGGCGACCGGCGCGGCCGAGCTCAAGCTCGCGCTCGCGATGCCGCTGGCGCGGCCGGCCGAGACCGGCGTCAAGGGCAGCCTCGCGCTTTCCGGCAACGACGTCCGCATGACGCCCGACACACCGCTGCTCGCGGCGGCGAAGGCGCGTGTCGATTTCAGCCAGAAGGGCTTTCTCGTCAGCGCGGCGAGCGCGCGCACGCTCGGCGGCGAGATCGCCTTCGAGGGCGGCTCGAGCGCCGGACTGAACGGCGGCGACGGCCAGCGCTTCAGCGGCCGCGGCACCGTCACCGCAGAAGCGCTGCGCCAAGCACCCGAGCTCGGCGCGATCGCCCGCTTCGCCACCTCGCTCTCCGGCCAGACGGGCTACCGCGGCACGCTCGCCTTCGTCGCCGGCCGGCCCCAGATCGCGGTCGCGAGCAACCTCGTCGGCCTCGCCATCGACCTGCCGCCGCCGTTCGCCAAGGCGGCGGCGACGCCGCTCAGCCTGCGCATTCGCACCGCCCCAGAAGATGGCGCGGCGCCGGCGGGCGACGCTGCGGCGCCGCTGCGCGATGCTCTGCAGCTCGATCTCGGCGGCATGCTGCAGGCGCAGTTCGTGCGCGAGGCGAGCGGCGAGACGACGCGTGTCGTTCGCGGCGCGATCCGCATCGGCGAGGCGCGCGGCGATCGCTTCGTCGAGCCGATGCCGGGCGACGTGCTCGATCTGCCCGCGCTGCCCGCCAGCGGCGTCGCCGCCAATATCGCCGTCAGGCGGCTCGACGTCGACGCCTGGCAGGCCGCGCTGACGCGATTGCAGGGCGAGCCGGCGCGTCCGGGATCCGGCGCAGCCGCGATGCCGCTTGTCTTCGATGCCAGCGGCGGCGCCGGCTACGTTCCCGATGCGATCGCGCTGCGGGTCGGCGAGCTCGCAGTCGGCGCGCGCCGGCTCGACAACGTCACCGCGGGCCTGTCGCAGGTGGGCGAGCTCTGGCGCGCCAACGTCAGCTCGGACCAGCTCGACGGCTATGTCGAATACCGGCCGGCGCGACGCGGCGGCGCGGGCGCCGGACGCGTCTACGCGCGCCTCTCCCGGCTCTCCCTTCCCAAGGGCGAGGCCGAGAAGGTCGAAAGCCTGCTCGACGAGCCGCTGATGTCGATTCCGGCGCTCGACGTCGTCGTCGACTGACTTCGAGCTGCGCGGCAAGCGCCTCGGCCGGCTCGAGATCGAAGCGACCAACCGCGGCGCCGGCACGCGTGACGCGGCCCGCGAATGGCAGCTCGCCAAGCTCAACCTGACGATGCCCGAGGCGCAGTTCGCCGCCACCGGCACCTGGGGCAGTTCCGGCACGGGCGCCGCGGGCAGTGCGCCGCGTCGCGCAGCGATGAACTTCACGCTCGCGTTGAGCGACAGCGGCGCGCTGCTCGAGCGGCTCGGCATGGGACGCGTGATCCGCGGCGGCAAGGGTTCGCTCACCGGCGAGGTGTCCTGGCCCGGCTCGCCGTTGTCGCCCGACTACGCGAAGATGACCGGCAACGTCGCGGTGGCGATCGACTCGGGCCAGTTCCTGAAGGCCGGGCCCGGCGCCGCGCGCCTGCTCGGCGTGCTCAGCCTGCAATCGCTGCCGCGCCGACTGCTGTTCGACTTCCGCGATCTCTTCGCCGAGGGCTTCGCCTTCGACAACGTCGTCGGCGACGTCAGGATCGGCGACGGCCAGGCCGCGACCAACAACCTGCGCATGCGCGGCGCCGCCGCGGTCGTGCTGATGGAAGGCAGCACCGACTCGTCCGCGAGACCCAGGACCTGCGCGTGGTCGTCGTTCCCGAGATCGATGCCGGCACCGCCTCGCTCGCCGTCGCGGTGATCAACCCGGCGCATCGGCCTGGGCACCTTCCTGGCCCAGTACTTCCTGAAGAAGCCGCTCGCCGCGGCGAACACGCGCGAGTTCCACGTCAGCGGGCCGTGGGACGATCCGAAGGTCGAGCGGGTCGAGCGCAACCTGGTCGGCGACGCCGCCCGGCCGGGTGAGGCGGCGCCCGCAGCTGCCGCGCCCGCGCCGACGGTCACGCGATGAGCAGACAGCCGATGAAGATCGCCGCCGTGCAGATGGTCTCGACGCCGCGCGTCGCCGACAACCTCGACGCGGCGCGCCGCCTCGTCGCCGAGGCCGCAGGCGGCGGCGCTCGTCTGATCGTCCTGCCGGAATACTTCTGCCTGCTCGGCCAGACCGACCGCGACAAGCTCGCGCGTCGCCGAGGCGCCAGGCGACGGGCCGATCCAGCGCATGCTCGCCGAGACGGCGCGCGCGCATGGCGTCTGGCTGATCGGCGGCACGCTGCCGCTCAAGGTCGCGCAGGCGGCAGAGTCCGACGGCGATGCCGCGGAACGCGTGATGAACGCGAACCTCGTCTTCTCGCCCGACGGCGCGCAGGCGGCGCGCTACGACAAGATGCACCTGTTCGCGTACGACAACGGCCGCGAGCGCTACGACGAGGCGAGGACGCTTGCGCGCCGGGCGCACGCCGGTCGCGTTCGACGCCGACGGCTGGCGCGTCGGCCTGAGCGTCTGCTACGACCTGCGCTTTCCCGAGCTCTATCGCGCGCTCGTCCAGCCGCCGTGCGACCTGCTCTCGGTGCCGTCGGCCTTCACCTACACGACCGGCGCGGCGCACTGGGAGGTGCTGCTGCGCGCCCGCGCGATCGAGAACCAGTGCTACGTCGTCGCCGCCGCGCAGGGCGGCAAGCACGAGAACGGACGACGCACTTTCGGCCACAGCCTGGTCGTCGATCCGTGGGGCGAGATCGTCGCCTGTCGCGATGAAGGCGAAGGCGTCGTCACGGCCGAGCTGAGCCGCGAGCGGATCGCCTCGGTGCGCAGTCAGCTGCCGGCGCTCGAGCATCGACTCGCGTTCTAGCTGTGCGGCGATGGTGCGAGCCGGCGCGACGCTGACCTTCATCGCCGCAATCGCCAGGCCGATGCTCGCCGGCGCCGCCCGACGCGACGTCGGCCAGCGCGCCGAGTCCGAGCGCCGGGACGGATCGCCGACTTCGGGTGCGACGGCCGGATCGGCGCGAAGTGGCGTGACCAGGAAGCTGACGAAGGAGAGCTTCGCCCAAGCGCCGACCTTCACGCCCGGCGGCAAGAGCATCGTGTACGTGACGGGCGCCGGTGCCGACATCTTCCCGTCCAGCTGCAAGGCGCCGACTGGTGGATCATGAACGTCGACGGCAGCGACAAGCGCCGCCTCACCTTCATGGCATTCGCGACCACGCCCAGTCGGTCGGTCGCTTCCGCCTCGCGGGCTCCTCTCGTTCGTCAGCGATACCGCGTTCTTCGGCGACGTCTGACCCAGTCGCTCGTCAGGCGCCCAGAAACTCGCCGACCGGCTTCAGCTCATCGATCCGGTCGCACACCGTCTTCACGACCATCAGGATCGGCGTGCCGAGGATCAGGCCGACGGCGCCCCAGAGCCAGCCGAAGGCGAGCACGCCGATGAAGACCGCGAACGGGCTCATCCGGCTGGCGCGCCCGGTCCACCACGGCGTCAGCAGGTTGCCGACCACGCCGTGGATCGCGAATGCGCTGGCGCCGATGATGAGCCCCCGGTCGATGCTGTCGAACTGGATGAAGCCGACCAGCGCCGCTCCCGCGCCGAGGACGATCGCGCCGACGTAAGGAACGAGATTGGTGACCGCGGCGACGACGCCCCAGACGGGCGCGTTGTCGAGGCCGATGGCGAGGAAGGCGAGGCCGGTGGCGACGCCGACGACGACGCTCGTCGCCAGCTGCACGAGCAGGTAGCGCTGGATCTGCTCCGAGACCTCGTCGAGCGCCTGGATCGTGATCCGCTTCTGGCTCAGGCGCGGTCCGGCGAGCTTGACCATCTTCCTTCGGAAGGTGTCGCCGGAAGCGAGCAGGAACAAGGTGACGAAGAAGACGATCATCAGCTGGCCCAGGAATGCGAACACGCCGAGCGTTCCGGACCAGAGGTAGTCGCGCAGGTTGAAGGTGGGATGCTCGATGACGACCCGCGTGACGTTGCGTGACGAGGTCGGGGTCGGCGACGAGGTGGTGGTGGTCGTTGTCGTCGTCGTCGTGCCGGCCGCTCGTGGGCGGGCGCCAGGACCGGAGGCGGCGGACGCCGCGGACGCGGCCGATGTTCCCGACGCGCCCGAAGCCGCCGCGTCGGCAGCCGCCTGCTCGAGTTCGTTGGCCGCTTGCTGCATCTTGTCGATCGCCGAGCCGCCCGCCTTCTGGCGCTGGCCTTCCAGCCCGAGGCGCACTTTCTGCGCCACTTGCGGCAGCGTCGCGATCAGTGCCGAAGCATCGTCGGAAAGCGCCCAGGCGCCCCAGCCGAGGAGGGCGAGGATCGCGGCAAGGACGACGCTCGCGCCGAGCGCGCGCGGAACGCGCCAGCGGTGCAGGCGCTCGATCGACCGGCGTCAACGCGTAGCTGAACATCACGCCGAGCAGGATCGGCACCAGGATCGGCTTGGCCCATTGCAACGCGAAGATCGCCGCCAGAACGGCGAGGATGGCGAGCGAGAGGCTGCGCACATCGACCGGCATGTGCAGATGGACGCGCTCGCGGCTCGTCGGTCTCGGCCTCGAGCTCGGTCTTCGCGGTGGTGTCGTCGCCTGTCGTTATTCTTCGGGTCATGTCAGCGCCCTGAGCAACCGGCGGTCCCGGGGCGGGCGATCACGAGCGATCTTCATGCGTTGCCCGGTCTTGGCGCCGTCTGCGGGCAGAGCGATGTAGTGGCGCGCAAGCTCCGGCGGCAGCGGCGAATCGAGCAAGCCGCAGGTGAGCCGCAAGGCATCGGCCGAGAGGTCGCTCAGGCGCAGGCCGCGGCTCATGGCGATCGCCGTCGTCACCCAGTTGCGCACGATCACCGGGCGCTGCATCCATGACAGGGTCTGCATCTTGGCCAGCGCCTCGACCATCGCTTCGGCATTCGGCGGTTGCCATTCGGGAATCTCGGCGAACGGCAGCCAGGTCGCCATCACCGAGTCGTACCAGGCGCGACCCTGCGGCGCATCGACCACCTCGCCCGGCACCATGCGCGAGAGGAAGGCGGTGCAAGCGGCGACGCAGAGCACGTCGGACTCGAGCCATTCGGCGACCTCGGCATTGGCTTCCGGTCGCGCCGCCAGTGGCGCCATCTCGCCGAGCCCGCGTCGCATCGCCAGCCAATGCAGGCGGTCGATCGGTCGAGCGGTGCCGCGCGCGCCCATGACGCGGCGGGTCGCCTGCAAAAGCTCCTGGCGCGCGGCCAGCGGCTGTGCCGCCATGCGCGCGAGCAGCAACTCGAACCAGGGCAGGCGCGCCGCGCCCGACAGGTTGGCGGCGTGCTCGCGCAGTGGATCCACGCCGGCGATGGCGGCGGTGTCGATGCGCCACGCCTTCAAGGCGCGCTTGCTGCCCGGCGGCAACAGCAGGGCGAGCAGCACGGCGTGCAATTCGCCGGCGCCGTGCACCCGCGACAGTCGATCGGTGGCGTCGCGCTCGGGAGCGAGCGCCTGGGCTGCGGCGTGGGCATCTTGGGTCATGGTCGGCCTCGCTGACGAAGGTGGGCTCGGGCGGCCTAGAACAGCGCCGCCGCGCGAAAGCTGAACAAGCGCGCGACCATGACCGTCGGGAACTGGCGCACCGCCTCGTTGTAGAGCGCCACCGCGGCGTTGAACTCGCTGCGCGCAAACGCCAGCGCGGTGTCGCTCGTCGCCAGCCGCGCGTTCAGGTCCGGCAGGTCGGTGCCGGCGACCGATTGCACCGGAACGCGCGAGCGCGCGTCGGCCAGGATCTCTTCGGCGACGCGCAGGCTCGTCACCGCGCTCGCCGCACCCGGCCGCACGCGCGCGTGCTCGCGCGCCGCATCGGCCTGGCGGTACGCGGCGCGCAACGCATCGAGGCGAGGCGCGGCGGCGGACAGCGTCGCCGAGAGCAGCTCGAGCTGGCTTTCGAGCAAGCGCGTGCCGTTGCTTGTAGCGGTCGTCGACGGAGGCGAAGCGGGCGACCAGGTCGCTCCGCAGGCGCACCATCCGGTTGTAGGCGCCGACGATCCAGAAGACGACGATGGCGGCAACGCCGGCCAGGGTGGCCTCGGTCGTCGTCATCGTCGCGGCGGCGGACGGCTCACCAGCTCCCGAGCCAGGTCTCGTAGCCCTTGCCGCGCAGGTCGCACGACGGGCACATGCCGCAACCGTAGCCCCAGGCGTGGCGGTGCTCGCGGTCGCCGAGATAGCACGAGTGGGTGTGCTCGACGACGAGCTCGATCAGCGGCTCGCCGCCGAGCCGCTCGGTCATGGCCCAGGTCTCGGCCTTGTCGAGCCACATCAGCGGCGTGTCGATCATCATCGCCCGATCGAGGCCGAGGCTGATCGCGACCTGGAGCGACTTGAGAGCGTTGTCGCGGCAATCGGGATAGGCCGAGAAGTCGGTCTCGCACATGCCGCCGACGAGAACGCTCAGGCCGCGCCGGTCGGCGACCGTCGCCGCGAAGGTGAAGAAGAGGAGGTTGCGGCCCGGGACGAAGCTGTTCGCCAGACCGCCGGCGCTCATCTCGCTCTCGCGCTCGGCGGTCGGCTCGGTACCGCCGATCTGGTCGAGCAGCGACAGGTCGAGCACATGATCGTCGCCGAGGCGCGGTCGCCCAGCGCGGAAAGCGGCTGCGCAACGGTGTTGGCGCACGTTGACCCGGCTCGCCCGCTCGGCGGGCTTCCGCTCGCCGCTGTCGAAGCCGATGGTCTCGACGTGGGCATAGTGCTCGAGCGCGTAGGCGAGGCAGACGGTCGAGTCCTGGCCGCCGGAAAAGAGCACCAGGGCGCGGCGCGGATCGCTAGCCACGCAGCTCTCCCTGGCCGAGGACGATCCACTTGAGCGAGGTCAGGCCTTCGAGGCCGACCGGGCCGCGCGCGTGCAGCTTGTCGGTCGAGATGCCGATCTCGGCGCCGAGGCCGTACTCGAAGCCGTCGGCGAAGCGGGTCGATGCGTTGACCATCACGCTCGCCGAATCGACCTCGCGCAGGAAGCGCATCGCGTTCGCATGCGAGTCGGTGACGATCGCGTCGGTGTGGTGCGAGCCGTAGCGGTCGATGTGCGCCATCGCCTCGTCGAGCGAGGCGACTACCTTGACGCTGATGATCGGCGCGAGGTATTCCTCGCTCCAGTCGGCCTCGCTCGCAGGCGACGACCTGTGCGCCGTCGATGCCGGCGAGCGCGGCGAGCGCGGCCGGATCGCCGCGCATCTCGACGCCCTTGTGCGCGAACACCGCGCCGATCATCGGCAGGAAGCGCGCCGCGACCGCCTGATGCACGAGCAGCGACTCGGCGGCGTTGCACGGGCTCACCTTCTGGGTCTTGGCGTTGTCGACGATCGCGAGCGCCATCGCCAGGTCGGCGTCGGCGTCGACGTAGACGTGGCAGTTGCCGTCGAGATGCTTGAGCACCGGCACCGTCGCTTCGCGCGCGATCCGCTCGATCAGGCTCTTGCCGCCGCGCGGGATGACGAGATCGATCGATTCGGGCGACGCGATCAGGTGGCCGACGGCGGCGCGGTCGGCGGTCGCGACCAGCTGCACGGCATCGGGCGGCAGGCCGGCTTCGGCGAGCGCCGCCTGCACGAGCCGGCCGAGCGCGAGGTTCGAGGCCAGTGCCTCCGAGCCGCCGCGCAGGATGCAGGCATTGCCGCTCTTGATCGCCAGCGCCGCGGCCTCGATGGTCACGTTCGGACGGCTCTCGTAGATCATCGCGAAGACGCCGATCGGCACGCGCATCCGGCCGACGCGGATCCCGCTCGGCTGCTGGCGCAGTTCGATCACGTCTCCGATCGGGTCGGCCATCGCCGCGATCTGCTCGCAGCCGAGGGCGACCGTCTCGAGGCTCGCCGGGTCGAGCTTCAGCCGATCGATCAGTGGCGCCGCCAGGCCGGCGGCGCGCGCCGCGTCGATGTCGCCGGCGTTGGTCGCGGCGAGCTCGGCAGCCCTCTCGCGCAAGCGCCGCGCGAGCGCGCGCAGGGCCGCGTTGCGCGCCGCCAGCGGCGCCGCGGCGAGCGTGCGGCTGGCGGCGCGCGCCAGCGTTCCCATGTGGGCGACGGTCGCCTGCAGGTCGGCGGGATACATGCCGATATTGTTTCAGAGTCGATCGGCGCTGCGCCGCGACCGAATTGGCATCCCGGGCCGCTGCGCGCGACGGCCGAAGACCTTGCGCCGTGTCCACCGGCGGCGCCTCAGCTACGCTCGGCACGTCGCTGCCTGCCCGTGCCATGCCGTCGGAGCGTTCCGCCCCCTTTTCGCCCGAGCGAGGCGATCACGATCCGCACGCCGCGATGCTCGAGCGGCTGCAGCGCCACTCGTTCGACTACTTCGTCCACGAGACCAATCGTGCCAACGGCCTCGTGCTCGACAAGACGAGCGCCGGCTGGCCGGCCAGCATCGCCGCGATGGGCATGGCGCTCACCGCCTACCCGGTCGGCGTCGCGCGCGGCTTCATCGGTCGCGCCCACGCCGCCGAGCGCGTGCTGACGACCTTGCGCTTCCTGGCCGAAAGCGAGCAGAGCGAGGCGGCCGACGCGACCGGCCATCGCGGCTTCTACTACCACTTCCTCGCCATGGAGAGCGGCCGGCGCGCCTGGCAGAGCGAGTTGTCGAGCATCGACACCGGGCTCCTGATCGCCGGCGTCCTGGCCGCCGCCGCGTACTTCGACTGGGCGACGGCCGACGAGACGCGCATCCGCGAGCTTGCCCGGCTGCTCTACGAACGCGTCGACTGGGCCTGGATGCTGGCCGGCGGCGACACGCTCTGCCACGGCTGGAGCCCCGAGCACGGCTTTCTGCCGTATCGCTGGGAAGGCTACGACGAGGCGTTGATCCTCTATCTGCTCGCGCTCGGTTCGCAGACCTCGCCGATCGCGCCGGCGAGCTACGACGCCTGGTGCCGAAGCTACGAGTGGCGCGAGATCTACGGCGTCGAGCTGCTCTATGCCGGGCCGCTGTTCACGCACCAGCTCTCGCACATCTGGTGCGACTTCCGCGGCATCCGCGACCGCTTCATGCGCGACCACGACTCGGACTATTTCGAGAACAGCCGGCGTGCGACGCTGGTGCAGCAGCAGTACGCGATTCGCAACCCGCGCGCGTTCAAGCACCTGGGCGCGTACTGCTGGGGCGTGACCGCGAGCGACGGGCCGGGCTTCCAGGTGCGAACACTCGATGGCGTCGAGCGCGTGTTCTTCGACTACATTGCCCGCGGGGTGCCGTTCGGGCCGGACGACGGCACGGTCGCGCCGTGGGCGGTCGCCGCGTCGCTGCCGTTCGCGCCCGAAGTCGTCGTGCCGACGCTCGTCAACATGGGGGCGCTGCACATCCACCTGCAGAACCCGTACGGCTTCAAGGCTTCGATCAACCCGACCTTCCATGTCGCCGACGAGGACGGCATCGGCTGGGTCTCGCCCTATCACTTCGGCATCAACGAAGGGCCGACGGTGCTGATGATCGAGAACCATCGCAGCGCGCTGATCTGGGAACTGATGAAGCGCTGCCCGCCGCTGGTCGCCGGCTTGCGCGCGGCCGGATTCACGGGCGGCTGGCTTGGCACGAAGAACGCTCGGACGACCGACGGATAGGTCTTCGGGGGGTTCATCCGCGTCTGTCTCGACGCCGCGTGGGAGTGGCGCCGCGCTCAACCGATCTCGTGCTGGCGGATGCAGGCCGCGGCGTGCGCCTCACCGGCCGGCTCGAGCTCCGGCACGACCTCGGCGCAGCGGGCGATCGCAAACGGGCAGCGGGTGCGAAAGACGCAGCCCGACGGCGGCGCGAGCGGCGACGGCGGCTCGCCGGCCAGTGCGTTTTGCGCCGCGCGGGCGAGCCGCACTTCGCCGACGCTCGCATCGACGCGCGGCGTGCTGGCAAGGAGGGCGCGAGTGTAGGGATGGCGTGGCGCGGCGAAGATGGCGGCCTTGGGCGCTCGCTCCATGACGCGGCCGAGGTACATGACGATCACCTCGTCGGCGATCAGCTCGACGACGGCGAGGTTGTGCGAGATGAAGATGTAGGCGACGCCGGTCGATTCCTGCAGGTCCATCAGCAGGTTCAGCACCTGCGCCTGGATCGAGACGTCGAGCGCCGACACCGGCTCGTCGGCGACCACCAGGCGCGGCTCGAGCATCAGCGCGCGCGCGATCGCGACGCGCTGGCGCTGGCCGCCCGAGAACATGTGCGGATAGCGCCGGTAGTGCTCGGGCGACAGGCCGACGCGCGCCAGCATCGCCCGGCCGCGTGCCTCGCGCTCGGCCCGGCTCAGCTCGGTGTTGATTGCCAGAGGCTCTTCCAGCGCGAGGCCGATCTTCTTTCTTGGGTTGAGGCTCGCGAACGGGTTCTGAAACACCATCTGGACGGTCTTGCGGAGCGCGCGGCGCGTCGCCGCGTCGGCGCCACTCGCGTCGACGCCGCCGATGACGACGCTGCCTGAGGTCGGCGTCTCGAGCATCGCGATCTGTCGTGCCAGGGTGCTCTTGCCGCAGCCCGATTCGCCGACGATCGCCAGCGTCCGAGCGGGGGCGAGCGCGAGCGAGACATCCTCGAGGGCCTGCACGCTGGCCTTGGGCTTGAAGAGGCCGGTCGAGACGGCGTAGTGCCGGGTCAGCGCCCGCGTCTCGAGTACCCAGGGCGTAGTCGAAGGCGCGCTCATGGCCGCGGCGCCGCGCCGAGCGGATAGAAGCAGCGCGCCCGGCTCGCGCCGACCTCGAACAATGCCGGCCGCTCGACGCGGCAGCGCTCGCGCACGTGGGGGCAGCGCGGCGACAACAGGCAGCCGGCGGGCCGATCGAACGCACCGGGAACGACCCCGGCGAGCGACGCCAGCCGGCGCCTGCCGACGTTGCGCTCGGGCAGCGAGGCGAGCAGCGCTTCGGTGTAGGGATGGCGCGGCCGGACAAAGAGCTCGGCGGCGGCCGCGCTTTCGACGACCTGCCCGGCGTACATGACGAGCACCCGCTGCGCCACTTCGCTGACGACGCCGAGATCATGCGTGATCAGCACCAGCGCCATGCCGCGCTCGCGCTGCAGGCGCAGCAGCAACGCCAGCATCTGCGCCTGCACCGTGACGTCGAGCGCGGTCGTCGGCTCGTCGGCGATTAAGAGGCGCGGGTTGCAGGCGATCGCCATTGCCAGCATCACGCGCTGGCTCATGCCGCCCGAGAGCTGGTGCGGGAAGGCGTCGAGGCGACGTTCGGGATCGGGGATCTCGACGTCCTTCAGCAGCTGTAGCGCGCGTTCCCGGCGCACCTTGCGCGAGCCACCTTCGTGCAGGCCGATCGTCTCCATCAGCTGGAACGCGACCGTGAACGAGGGGTTGAGGCTGGTCATCGGGTCTTGGAAGATCATCGCGATGTCGGCACCGAGGAGCGAACGGCGCTCGCGCTCGCTCATCGCCTGCAGGTTGCGGCCGTCGAAGGCGAGCCGCTTGGCACGGACGCGGCCGGGCGCGTCGATCAGGCCCATCAACGCAAGCGCGGTCACGCTCTTGCCGGAGCCCGATTCGCCGACGATGCCGACGACCTCGCCGGCGTCGATCGAAAAGCTCACCTCGCTCGTCGCCTGGAGCACGGCGCCCGGCGCGCCGAACTCGACCGAGAGCCGGTCGACCTCGAGCAGCGGCGCGGCCGCGAGCGTCGGCGAGCTCATGTCTTCAGCTTTGGATCGAGGGCGTCGCGCAGGCCGTCGCCGGTGAGATTGAATGCGAGCACCGTGATCAGGATCGCCAGGCCGGGCAGCGTCACGACCCACCACGCGCTCTGGATGAATTCGAGCGCGCTCGCCAGCATCGAGCCCCACTCGGGCGTCGGCGGTTGCGCGCCGAGCCCGAGGAAGCCGAGCGCGGCGGCGTCGAGAATCGCCGACGAGAAGCCAAGCGTCGCCTGGACGATCAGCGGCGCAGCGCAGTTCGGCAGCACGGTGTCGAACATCAGCCGCGCTGTGCCGGCGCCGGCCAGGCGCGACGCCTGGACATAGTCCTTGGCCAGCTCGCCGAGGACGGCGCCGCGCGTCAGGCGCACGAAGTGCGGCAGCATGACGATGGCGATGGCATACATCGCGTTGGCGAGCCCGGGTCCGAGGACTGCAACGACGGCGACGGCCAGCAGCAGGCTCGGCAGCGCCAGCAACACGTCCATCAGGCGCATGACGACGTATTCGGGCAGCCGGCCGCGATGAAAGCCCGCGATCAGGCCGAGCAGGACGCCGAACGAGAGCGACAGCCCGACCGAGACCGCACCGATGACCAGCGAGAGGCGCGTGCCGTGGATCAGGCGCGAAAGCACGTCGCGGCCGACCGGGTCGGTGCCGAGGACGAAGACATGGCCACCGATCGGCGCCAGCGACGGCGGACGAAGCGTCGCGTCGCGAAACTGCTCGCTCGGGTTGTAGGGCGAAATGACGTCGGCGAAGAGGGCGCAGAAGACGAGCAGGCCGAGGATGACGAGGCCGATCACCGCGCCGCGGTTCCTGCGGAAGTCGCGCCAGAGCTCGCGCGCCGGCGACGGTGGTGCGGTGGCCACGCTCGCTGCGATCGGCGGGATCGCGCTCATGCGTGCCGGATCCGCGGATTGATGACGCCGTAGAGCACGTCGACGATCAGGTTGACGCCGATGATGATTGTCGCCGTGCACAGGATGCCGCCCTGCACCGCGGCGTAGTCGCGTCGGTGGATCGCCTCGACCAGCCACTTGCCGACGCCGGGCCAGGCGAAGATCGTCTCGGTCAGGATCGCGCCCGCGAACAGCGTGCCGATCTGCAGGCCGATCGTCGTCACGACCGGGATCAAGGCGTTTCTCAAGGCGTGGACCGCGACGACGCGGACGCGGCCCGCGCCCTTCGCGCGGGCGGTGCGAACGTAGTCCTCGCGCAGCACCTCGAGCATCGACGAGCGCGTCATGCGCGCGATCACGGCGAGCGGGATCGTGCCGAGCGCGATCGCCGGCAGGATCAGGTGCGAGAGGGCGCTACGGAACGCGCCCTTGTCGCCCGAGAGAATCGAGTCGACCAGCATGAAGCCGGTCACTGCCGGGATGTCGTACTGGATCGCGAGCCGTCCCGACACCGGCGTCCAGCCGAGGCCGACCGAGAAGGTGAGGATGAGCAGCAGGCCCCACCAGAAGATCGGCATCGAGTAGCCGGTGAGCGAAGCGCCCATCACCGAGTAGTCCCAGACGGTGTTGCGATTCACCCCGGCGATGATCCCGGCAGGGATGCCGATGACCAGCGCGAACAGCATCGCCACCAGCGAGAGCTCGACCGTCGCCGGAAAGCGCGCGATGAACTCGGCGAACACTGGCTCGTGGGTGATGAGCGAGATGCCGAGGTCGCCGTGCAGCGCCTTCCATACGTACTCGCCGTATTGCACCGCGAGCGGCCGGTCGAGGCCGAATTCGTGCACAAGCCGGTGGTAGCGCTCCTCGGTCATGCCGCGCTCGCCCGACAGCGCCTCGACCGGATCGCCCGGAATCAGGCGGATCAGGGCGAAGACGAGCAGCGTGATGCCGAGGAAGGTCGGGATGACGAGGGCGAGCCGCTTGAGGACGAATGCGAGCATCAGCGGCAGCGGGGAGAGGATTTCGCGACGAAAACCCCCGCGAACGTGGGGTGGTCAGGGCACGTCGCGATGCTGACGATGCGCTTGCGGCCTCGGTCCGGAGGGCCGCAGCAGGCTCGTCCGGACTCACACCCTCCCGGGAAGGTCCGCCATGTCGCTTTCGCGCTTGAGCTTGTTGGCCGCATCACTCTCGATTCTTGCCGCCCCGCCGGCGTTCGCCGATCCGTTCTTCTTCAGCACCGGCGACCCCGACGGCCTGATCGCCACGGCATCGCGCCCCGACAGCCCCGGGCGGCCCGAGATCGAATCGGCCGACGATTTCGTCGTCGGCCAGAACACGAGTATCACCGGCGGCTCGTTCACGGGCCTGCTGACCGGCGGCGTTTCGCTGGCGGCGATCGGCGAGGTCGTGATCGAGATCTATCGCGTCTTCCCGAACGATTCGGACACGACTCGCACCGCGAACGTGCCGACGCGGGTCAATTCGCCTTCTGACGTGGCCTTCGCGTCGCGCTCGAGCAGCGCAGCGGAACTGCTGTCTGTCGCCGCGATCGTCACGCCCTCGTTCACCACCAACAACTCGGTGCTGAACGGCATCCATCCGTCGCCCGGCCAGTTCACCGGCGGCGACGGTCCGATCACCGGCCAGGAGGTGCGCTTCAACCTCTCCTTCACGAGCGCGCTCGACCCTGCCCGCCGACCACTACTTCTTCGTCCCGCAGGTCCAGGTGACCGGTGGCGAGTTCTACTGGCTGTCAGCGCCGCGGCCGATCACGCCGCCGGGCGTGCCCTTTCCACCCGGATCCACCGACCTGCAGAGCTGGATCCGCAACGACGCCCTCGATCCCGACTGGCTGCGCGTCGGCACCGACATCACCCACCAGGGGCCGTTCAACGCCGCGTTCTCGCTCAGCGGCGATACGGTGGCGGCAGTGCCCGAGACGCAGACGTTCGCGCTGCTCCTGGCCGGCTTCGTCGCGATGGGGCTGTTCGCGCGCAGCGCACCGCCAGCGCGACTGAGGCGCCTGCCCGGCTACTGACCGGGCATGTCGACCTTGTTGAAGTAGTGGTGGGCGGTGGCGTCCATCTTGTAGCCGGTGACTTCCTTCCGGATCGGGTCGAAGCGCACCGAGTGCGCGATCGTGATCCACGGCGCTTCCTCGTGGGCGATGACCTGCGCCTTGGCGTAGAAGCCGGCGCGGTCGGCCTGGCGCGTCGCCAGCTTGGCCGATCTGCAGCAGGTTCTCGAAGTCCTTGTCGCACCAGCGCGAGACGTTGCCGCCGCCCTTGACCGCGGCGCAGCCGAGCAGCGGCACGAAGAAGTTGTCCGGGTCGCCGTTGTCGCCCGACCAGCCGAACATCATCGCGTGCTGCTCGCCGGTCTTGCTGCGCTTCCTGTACTCGCCCCACTCGTAGGTGATGAGCTTGGTGCGGACGCCGACCTTCTCCCAGTCGGCCTGGATCAGCTCGGCCATGCGCTTGCCGTCGGGGTTGTAAGGGCGCGTCACCGGCAAGTACCAGAGCTCGACGTCGACGCCGTTCGGGTAGCCGGCCTGCGCCAGCAGCGCCTTCGCCTTGGCCGGGTCGTACGGGTAGTCGACGACCTTGTCGTTGTATGACCAGAGCGTCGGCGGGATCGGATTCTTGGCCACCTGACCGGCGCCCTGGAAGACGTTGTCGAGGATCGCCTTCTTGTTGACGGCGATGTTCAGGGCCTGGCGCACGAGCTTGGAGTCGAACGGCTTCTTCTCGACGTTGAAGGCGATGTAGCCGACGTTGAGGCCCTGCTGCGAGACCAGGTTGATCGCCGGGTCGTTCTTCATCAGCGCGACGTCGGCTGGCTTCGGGAACGCCATCACGTGGCACTCGCCGGTCTTGAGCTTGGCGTAGCGCACCGACGCATCGGTCGTGATCGCGTAGACCAGGTTGTCGATCTTCGGCCGGCCGCCCCAGTACGGGTCGAACGCCTTGTAGCGGATCACCGCGTCCTTCTGGTACGAGACGAACTGGAACGGGCCGGTGCCGATCGGCTCGCGGTCGATCACGTCGGGCGTCTTCGCCGCCATCATCTTGTCGGCGTACTCGGCCGAGAGGATCGAGGCGAAGTCCATCGCCATGTCGGCCATGAACGGCGCCTCGGGCTTCTTCAGCACGAACTTCACCGTCATCGCGTCGACCTTCTCGACGTGGTCGACGATGTCCTTCATCCCCATGTCCTCGAAGTAGGCGTAGGTCTGGCCCGGCGTCACCTTCGCGAACGGATGGTTCGGGTCGGCCATCGCGGTTGTACGAGAACAGCACGTCGTCGGCGTTGAAGTCGCGCGTCGGCGTGAACTTGGCGTTGCTGTGGAACTTGACGCCCTTGCGCAGCTTGAAGGTGTAGCTGAGGCCGTCGGGCGCGGCGGTCCAGCTCTCGGCCAGCCCCGGGATGATCGTCGTCGTTCCGGTCTCGAACTCGACCAATCGGTTGTAGATCGGCACCGACGCCGCGTCGGCGGTCGTGCCGGTGGTGAAGAACTGCGGATTGAAGCCTTCGGGGCTGCCTTCGGAGCAATAGACGAGCGTCTTGGCGGCACTGGCCGCGCCGGCGGCGCCGAGCAGGACGGCGGCGGCGGAGGCAGCGATGACGAGGCGGTTCAAGTTCATGGGTGTGCTGAGGGGTGTTGCGGCTCGCGCGGGGTGGCGGAATGATAGGCGCGCCAACCCCTCGACAAGGGTTGCGGCTGGCCCCGCGCTGAGCGCGTCGGCTCAGGCGCCGAGACCGGCGTAGCAGTCGCGCACCGGCTTGGCCAGCAGCGACCACGCCGGGCACGCTGGCGGCCGGCCGCTGGCCAGGTGGAGCGAGCGCGCGCAGCGCGGCGAGCCGGTCGGCGTCGCGCAGCGCGATGGCGAGCGGCGACTCGGCGGCGTCGAGGCCGACCCGACCGATCTCGGCCGCGAGCTGATCCATCGCCGGGCTCAGGTTCCACGGGCGCGACGATCGCACCGAAGAGCGCATCGCGGCGCATCAGGAGCTGCGGCACGACGTCGCCGATGGCCCAGGTCGGCGGCGCTGACCGAGATCTCGGCCAAGCCGTCGATCGCCCGCAACGCCGCGGTCCAGCCCGAGTTGTGGAGCAGCCCGGCGAGGTAGCCGTCGAATGGGTCGAGGCCCGCTTGCGCCGCGAGGACGGAGCACAGGCGCGCCTTGCGATCGGCGTCCTTCCAGATCTGGGTCGCGGCGCGCGCCGAGAGCGTGTCGCCGCGGGCGTCGAAGATCGGCCGCAGGACGACGTTGGCGATCGCCCGGCGCAGCCCCTGCGTGCCGATCATGACGACGGCGCGCGCGAGGTCGATCTCGGCACCGTCCTCGCTGCGCTCGAACACGCTGGTCGCGCTGCGCACGACCTCGGCGGTGAGGACGGCATCCTTCGAGATCCGGCTGGCGACGTCGACCGACGAGTACTGCTCGTCGCGCAGGGTCTTCATCAGCTGCGGCACGACGTGCGGCGCGCGCGGCAGCAGGCCGGCGCGCAGCGATTCCGTCGCCGTGATCAGGTCGAGCTGCTCGAGCAGCTGGCCGATCACCGGGCACGGCGACGGGCCGGCGCCGGCGCCGGCGGGCAGGGCGACCAGCCAGCAGAAGAAGCGCAGATGGCGTTCGGCCAGGGGCAGCTCGGGGATGGCCTCGATCGCTGCTGTCCGGGTTGTCGCCGTCGCAGGGGCCGAAGTGTCGCGCTTGGGCGCGGCGGCGTGCTGCGCGAGCGCTGCGCTCATCGGCGCTGCCGACCGCGCCGCATCCGGCGGCGTCGATGTGTTGCCGTCCGACGCGGTATCGGATTGCGGGCGACGCTTTCGTGCAGTCCACCAACGGGCCAGCGACATCGAGCGTTTCCGGACGCTTGCAACCCCTCGAGTATCGCTCAAAAGCCGCGCCCGCGAACATATCGCCTGCGCCGGCGACTCAGCCGAAGGTGTGCAGGAGTGCCAGCCAGAGCGGCGCAGTGGCAACGAAGGCGAGCGTCGAGACGACGATCGCGGTGCTGGTTTCGCCTTCGAGCGCGCGGTAGCGCTGGGCGAAGATGAGCGCGTTGCTGCCAATCGGCAGCGCCGCCATCATGACGACGATCGCAAGCGGCATCCCGGTCACGCCGAGCGCGCCGCGGGCGAACGCGAACACCGCCAGCGGCTGGACGACGAGCTTGATCGCGGCCAGCGCGACCGCGCCGGGCAACGCGCCGCGAACGTCATAGTGGGCGAGCGAGACGCCGATCAGGACCAGGCAAAGCGGCACGACCGCCTGGCCGAGGGTCGCCAGGACTTCGTCGGCGAAGAGCGGCAGCGGCACGCCGGCCGCGTTCCAGGCCAGCCCGGCGATGACCGGCAGCACCACCGGATGGATGATCGTGTTGCGTGCGGTCACGGCGAGCATTCGGGCCAGGTGCGCGTCGTCGGGATCGGCGCGGCGCTGCTCGCGCGCGAGGTCGAGCTCGACCAGCGCGGTCAGGATCGTCAGCAGCGTCAGCGCGTGCAGGCTGACGACGGTGATGTGCAGCGCCAGGCCGGTCTCGCCGTAGAGCGCCGCCGCGAGCGGAATGCCGATCTGCACGGCGTTGCCGTACGACACCGCGATCGCACGAACGCTCGGCCCCGCGACGTGGCCGTCGCCGCGCGGCCGGCGCACGCGCAGCCACGTGTAGACCAGCGCGAGCAGGGCGATCGTCGGCACGAAGAAGGCGAGCAGCAGGCGCGCATCGAGCTGCCGAAAGTCGATCCGCGCCGTGGTGCGAAACAGCAGCGCCGGGACGAAGATGTAGAACGCCGCGCCCGAGAGCACCCGCGCCGGGTCGCCGCTGCCGAGGCGGCCGCTCTTGGCCGCGCCCCAGCCGATCGCGACGACGGCGAAGATCGCGAGCAGCTTGATCAACACCAGCGCCGACATGGGAGCGCAGTATCGACGACACTTTTCGTATGCCTCTCTCAAGCCGACAGCGCGCGCGCAAACTCCGACCATGAGCGAGGTCCGCACCGTGGCGACCACGCCCTTCGCCGACCAGCGTCCGGGCACGTCGGGGTTGCGCAAGAAGGTCACGCTGTTCCAGCAGCCGAACTACCTCGAGACCTTCGTCCAGTCGGCCTTCGACGTGCTCGAAGGCTTCGCCGGCAAGACGCTGGTCGTCGGCGGTGACGGCCGCTACCACAACGCCGCCGCGATCCAGGTCATCGTCCGCATGGCCGCGGCCAACGGCTTCGGCCGCGTCCTGGTCGGCCGCGCCGGCATCCTGTCGACGCCGGCGGCGAGTTGCGTCGTTCGCAAGCGTGGCGCGTTCGGCGCGATCATCCTGTCGGCGAGCCACAACCCGGGTGGGCCCGACGGCGACTTCGGCATCAAGTACAACGCCAGCAACGGCGGCCCCGCGCCCGAGAAGATAACCGAAGCGGTCTGGCACCGCAGCGAGCGGATCGACCGCTACCTGATCGTCGATGCGCCCAACATCGATCTCGCTGCACTCGGCGTAACGCGCGTCGGCACGACCGAGGTCGAAGTGTTCGATCCGGTCGCCGACCACGCCGACCTGCTTGCGACGCTGTTCGACTCGTCGGCCGGCGCTTCGTCGTCTCGCCGAGCGACAGCTTGGCGATCCTTTGCGCCAACGCCCATCTGGTCCCCGGCTATGTGCGCGGCCTGAAAGGAATCGCCCGCTCGATGCCGACCAGCCGCGCCGCCGACCGCGTAGCCGCCGCGCTCGGCGTTGCCTGCCACGAGACGCCCACCGGCTGGAAGTTCTTCGGCAACCTGCTCGACGCCGGCCTGGCGACGATCTGCGGCGAGGAGAGTTCGGGCACCGGTGCCGACCACTTGCGCGAGAAGGACGGTCTTTGGGCGGTGCTGTTCTGGCTCAACGTCGTCGCCGTGCGCGGCGAGTCGGTCGAGGACATCGTCCGCGACCACTGGCGCCGCTTCGGCCGCAACGTCTACTCGCGGCATGACAACGAAGGCATCGATGCCGCGGCCGCCGACGCACTGATCCAGCAGCTGCGCGCATCGCTTGCGACCTTGCCGGGGCAAAGCTTCGACGTCGGCAAGGGCGCGACGCTGCGCGTGGCGAGCGCCGACGACTTCTCATACACCGATCCGGTCGACGGCTCGGTCACCAGCGGCCAGGGCGTTCGCATTTTCTGCGACGACGATTCGCGCATCGTCGTTCGCCTCTCCGGCACCGGCACCGAAGGCGCGACGCTGCGCCTTTACCTCGAGCGCTTCGAGGCCGACGTCGCGAAGCAACGCGGCGAGACGCAGGCGCTGCTCGTGCCTCTGATCGTCGCTCGCCGAGCGCATCGTCGCGATTCGCGAACGCACCGGGCGAACCGCGCCGACGGTCATCACTTGAGTCGTGGCGGGCGCGCCGCCGCCTCAGCGCTTGCCCGGATCGAAGTGCTTCTTCAGATCCTGCCAGCAGCGGAAGTAGTCGTCCTGCAGCTCAGCCGCGGCGAGCGCCTGGCGCGTCGGCCGCCAGACTGCGCGGCTCTCGAACATGAACGCCATCGTGTCCTTGATGACGTCGGTCTTCGACGTGTCGGCGCGGCTCGCCTTCTCGAACGTCTGCGCGTCGGGCCCGTGGCCGCTCATCCGGTTGTGCAGGCTCGCGCCGCCGGGAACGAAGCCTTCGGCCTTGGCGTCGTACGCGCCGTGGACGAGGCCCATGAACTCGCTGGCGATGTTGCGATGAAACCAGGGCGGCCGGAACGTGTCCTGCGCGACCAGCGTTCGCGGCGGGAAGACGACGAAGTCGAGGTTGCTCACGCCCGCCGTATCCGACGCGCTGTGCAGGACCAGGAAGATCGACGGATCGGGATGGTCGTGACTGATCGAGCCGATCGCGTTGAAGCGGCGCAGGTCGTACTTGTACGGCGCGCAGTTGCCGTGCCAGGCAACGACGTCGATCGGCGAATGGTCCATCGCCGCCGACCAGAGGTGGCCCATGAACTTGGCGACGAGCTCGTGCGGCGCATCGACGTCTTCGTACGCTGCCACCGGCGTGAGGAAGTCGCGCGGATTGGCGAGGCCGTTCGAGCCGATCGGCCCGAGGTCCGGCAGGCGCAGGTCGGCGCCGAAGTTCTCGCAGACGTAGCCACGCGCTTCGTCGTCGATGAGCTCGACGCGGAAGCGCACGCCGCGCGGAACGACGACGATCTCCTGCGGCTCGGCCTCGATCGTGCCGAGCTCGGTGACGAAGCGCTGCCGGCCGAGCTGCGGCACGATCAGCATCTCGGCGTCGGCGTTGTAGAACGCGCGCCGCTGCATCGAGCGGTTGGCCGCATAGACGTGCGCCGCCGCGCCGGTCTGTGCGCCGGGGCCGCCGCTGCCGGCCATCGTCACCAGGCCCGCGACGAAGTCGGTCGGCCCGGTCGGCATCGGCAGCGGGTTCCAGCGCAGCTGGTTGGGCGAGGTCTCGACGTCGTCGTCGAAGGCACCGACGATCGCGGCCGTCGTCGATTCGCGCGAACGGCCGGTGTATCGCGGCCGGGCGGATGCGATAGAGCCACGAGCGCCGGTTGTCGGCGCGTGGCGCAGTGAACGCGGTGCCGCTCAGCTGCTCGGCGTAGAGGCCGTAGGGCGCGCGCTGCGGCGAGTTGCGGCCGACCGGCAACGCTCCCGGCAGTGCCTCGGTCGCGAACTCGTTGCCGAAGCCGGACTGATATTGAAGTTCGCGCGCTCATGAGGTCTCGAGAACGCCGCGCCGCACCTGGTCGCGCTCGATCGATTCGAACAGCGCCTTGAAGTTGCCTTCGCCGAAGCCTTCGTCGCCCTTTCGCTGGATGAACTCGAAGAAGACCGGGCCGAGCACGGTCTCGGAGAAGATCTGCAGCAGCAGTCGCGGCTTTCCGCCCTCGGTGCTGCCGTCGAGCAGGATGCCGCGCGTCTGCAGTTCGGCGACGTTCTCGCCGTGGCCGGGCAGGCGCTGCTCGAGCATCTCGTAGTAGACGTCGTTGGGGGCGCTCATCAGCGGCACGCCGGCGAGCGCGAGCTTGTCGATGGTTCCGAGCAGGTCGTCGGTGAGGAGCGCGACGTGCTGGATGCCCTCGCCGTTGAACTTCATCAGGAACTCCTCGATCTGCCCCGAGCCCTTCTTCGACTCCTCGTTGAGCGGGATGCGGATCTTGCCGTCGGGCGCGGTCATCGCCTTCGACGTCAGTCCGGTGTATTCGCCCTGGATATCGAAGTAGCGGATCTCGCGGAAGTTGAACAGCCGCTCGTAGAAGTGGGCCCAGAACGCCATCCGGCCGCGGTAGACGTTGTGCGTCAGGTGGTCGAGCGTCTTCAGGCCGTGGCCGACCGGCCGGCGCTCGACGCCGGGCAGGAACTCGAAGTCGATGTCGTAGATCGACTTGCCGTCCTCGAAGCGGTCGATGAGATAGAGCGGCGCGCCGCCGATGCCCTTGATCGCCGGCAGGCGCAGCTCCATCGGCCCGGTCGGCATCTCGAGCGGCTGCGCGCCGCGCTCGAGCGCGAGCGAGTACGCCTGGTGCGAGTCCCGGACCCGAAACGCCAGTCCGCATGCCGACGGCCCGTGCTCGGCGGCGAAGTAGCCGGCGTAGCTCTTCGGCTCGCGGTTGACGACGAAGTTGACGTCGCCCTGGCGGAACAGGACGACGTCCTTCGAGCGGTGCTTGGCGACGAGCGTGAAGCCGAGCTTCTCGAACACTGGCTCGAGCGTGCCGGGATGGGGCGACGCGAACTCGACGAACTCGAATCCCATCAGGCCCATCGGGTTGTCGAACAGATCAGCCATGGCAGTCTCCTGAATCGGGATCGCGGCGCCGTCAGTCGACGCGAACGAGCCGCTCGCGAAAGATCGCCGCGCGCTCGACGTAGCTCGCGGCAGCACGCTCGAGCCCGGCCACTTCCTCGTCGCTCAGCACACGCGCGACTCTCGCCGGCGCGCCGACGATGAGCGAGCGATCGGGAAACGACTTCTGCTCGGTGACGACGGCGCCGGCGCCCACTAGGCAGTGGCTGCCGATCACGGCGCCGTTCAGCACCACCGCCTGGATGCCGATGAGCGAGCCGTCGCCGATCGTGCAGCCGTGCAGCATCGCCTGATGGCCGACGGTGACGCGCGCGCCGATGGTGAGCGGCCACCCCGGATCGGCGTGCAGCACCGCGCCCTCCTGGACGTTGCTGTCGGCGCCCACCGTGATCGTCTCGTTGTCGCCGCGCGCGACCGCGCCGGCCCAGAAGCTGCCGCGCGCGCCGATCGTCACCAGGCCGATGATGGTCGCCTCCTCGACGATGTAGACCGAGTCGGCCAGCTGCGGGGTCTTGTCGCCGAGTCGGTAGACAGCCATGGTGATGCGGTTTGCGGAGTTGTCGGTCGAGGTCGCCGTCGCCTCGCTCAGCGCCGGGCGCGGCGGCTCGGCAACGTCGCGAGTATCTCTTCGGTATGTTCGCCGACGCGCGGCAGCGGCAAGCGCACGCCGGGTCGGCGACCGCCGAGCGTGATCGGCAGCAGGACGACGTCGGTCAGGCTGCCGTCTTCAGTCTGCATCGTCACCAGACCGCCGCTTTCGCGCAGGTGCCGGTCGTGGACCAGTTGCTCTGGCCTGACGATCGGCGCGTACGGCAGGCCGGCCGCCTCGAGCTTGGGCACGAGCTCGGCGACGTCGTGGTGGCGCAGGATCTCGGCCAGTTTCTTCAGCAGCTCGGGCCGCAGCGCGACCCGCTTCTCGTTGCTCGACAGGGCCGGATCGGCCGCGAGCTCCGGCGCTTCGAGGACGCGGCACAGGATCAGGAACTGCCGGTCGCTGACGGCGCCGATGAAGAGCTGCTCCTCGTCCTTCAGCGTGAAGACGTCGTAGACGCTCCACGACGAGACGCGCGACGGCATCGGCGGCACCGGCTCGCCGGTCATCAGGTGCTGCTGCATGTTCTGCGCCGAGAGGAAGACGCAGTTCTCGAACAGCGCGCTCTGCACTTCCTGGCCGCGGCCGCTGCGGTCGCGCTCGCGCAGCGCGGCGAGCACGCCGATCGCGCCGAACATGCCGCCCATGATGTCGTTGACGGAGGTGCCGGCGCGCAGCGGCCGGCCGACCGGGCCGGTCATGTACGACAGGCCGCCCATCATTTGGACGACCTCGTCGAGGGCGACGCGATGCTCGTACGGGCCGGGCAGGAAGCCCTTGTGCGAAACGAAGATGACGTGCGGGAACTCGGCTTTGAGCGTTGCGTGGTCGAGGCCGAGCGAGGTCATCAGGCCGGGCCGGAAGTTCTCGAGGACGACGTCGCACTCGCCGATCAGCTCCTTCGCCGCCGCCACGCCTTCGGGCGCGTGCAGGTCGAGGACGACGCTCTTCTTGTTGCGGTTGAAGGAGCGGAAAAAGCCGATGCCGAGACCAGGGAGCTTTCTCGTCTTGTCCCCGCCCGGCGGCTCGACCTTGATCACCTCGGCGCCGAGGTCGGCGAGGATCATGCCGCAGGTCGGGCCCATCACCATGTGGGTGAACTCGACGACGCGGATGCCGTCGAGCGGCAAGCCGGCGTGGGTCGTCTCGGCGCGGGTCGTCGGGTCGCGTGGCACCGTGCCACTCTAGTCGTTCCGACGGGTCGCGACGCTGCGATCGGGATTGCCGGATGGCGCGCCGCAGGCCGAACGACTCAACCGGGCGAGCGTCTATGACCGCTGCGTGGCTGGCAGGGGAAATACTGGCCGGTCGTGATCGTGCGGCGGAAAGTGAGCAGGTCGCAGGCGCCATCGACGAAAGTCCGCTTGATGCGCAGAACGTCGTCGCCCGGTCGGTTGAGTCCGCTCTCCTGGGTCAGAAGCCCGGTATAGCCGGCTTCCTGGGCCAGCGACACCAGGGTGTCGTTGAACCAGCCCGAAGGCCACGCGAGATAGCGGACCGGTCGGCCGAGGTGCTGCTCCAGAACCCGTCGCGATTCGCTGAGCTCGCTGAGCGCGTCGCTGCGACCACGGTCGTTGCTCTTGTCCTGCACCCAGGTGACAAGGTTGTTGCGCTCGTCCCAGGGATGCGAGACGGTGTGCGAGTAGATCTCGAAGCGCGGATTGGTCGCCAGCTTCTCGATGTCGCTCCAGCCGAGGTAGTCGCCGCCGATGCCGTTGCTGGTGATGATCCAGAACGAGGCCTTGAAGCCGAGTTTCTCGAGCACCGGGGTGGCATTGAGCGCGCTCTTCCAGCCGTCCTCGAACGTCAGGACGATCGCCTTGGCCGGCAAGGTGATCTCGCCCTTCATGAAGCGGGCGAGGTCGTCGACGCTGACGGTGACGAATCCTTCGTCGGCGAGCAGCTGCATCTGCTCCGTGAAGTTCGCCAGCGCGATCACGGTGTCGCCTTCCGCACGAAAGTCGGTGACGACCTCGTGGTAGACGAGCGCCGGGACGCCGGCGCGCTGCGGCGCGCGGTGGACCTTTGCGGGCGGAGTCGCTGTCCAACCCGGCAGCGGGACGCAGAGCGCCGCGGCGCAGATCGCGACACGTAGCCGAAGCAGGATGTTCTTGCGGGACGGATCGGCGAGCTCGCTCATGCAACGCATTCTGCGAAGTCGCGTGCCGCTCGGGGTCAGCACTTGTGACAAGAAATCGGCAGTTTCCGGGTGCTCGAGCAGCACAACCGGGCACAAATCGGTCAGCCGCTCGGACGCACGCCGAGCACCTCGCTCGCCGTTTCCTCGTACCGGCGCGCCAGGCGCAGCAAGTCGAGATCGCCGCGGGGCCGGCCGATCAGCTGCATTCCCGCCGGTAGGCCGGCGCTGTTGAAGCCGACCGGAACGCTGATGCACGGCAAGCCGGCGAAGGTCGCGATGGCGACGACTTCCATCCAGCGGTGGTACGTGTCCATCGTCCGGCCGGCGATTTCTTTCGGCCAGCGCTCGCCGACCGGAAACGGCCACACCTGCGTCGTCGGCAGGGCCAGGAAATCGAAGCGCTCGAACAGCGTCAGCGCGTGCTGATAGAAGGCGCTGCGATCGACGCTTGCGGCCATGATCTGCGGCCCCGACAGCAGCGCGCCGTGGTCGTGCTCCCAGAGCGCCTCGGGCTTGATCTGGGCGCGGTTGGCGGGTTCCTTGAGGAACGGCGAGATCCGGCCGTGCAGCAGCCACCAGCGCCAGACGAGCCACGCCTGCCAGAGACGATCGGGCGAAAAGCCGAGCGCCGATCGGCTCGACCGCGCAGCCGATCGATTCGAGGCGAGCCAGGCCGCTCGTGCAGGCGTCGACGATGCCGTCTGCGATCGCCAGGTAGCCGCCGAGGTCGCCGAGCCAGCCGATGCGCGGCGTCGTGCCCGCCCGATCGGCGTCGTCGAGCCGGGCCGCGAACGACGGCTCGGCCGCGAGCGAAAGCGGCGCGCGCAGGTCGTAGCCCGATTGCACGTCGAGCAGCAGCGCGAGATCCTTGATCGTTCGCGCCATCGGCCCTTCGGTGCCGAAGTGCGTCACCCAAATATCCTGCGCCGGCGCTGCCGGAACGCGACCCTGGCTCGGCCGGAAACCGAAGACGTTGTTCCAGGCCGCCGGGTTGCGCAGGCTCCCCATCGAGTCGCTGCCGTCGGCCACTGGCAGCATCCGCGTTGCCAGCGCGACCGCCGCGCCGCCGCTGCTGCCACCGGCCGATCGCGTCGGGTCGTAGGCGTTGCCGGTCGCGCCGAAGACCTCGTTGAAGGTGTGCGAGCCGAGGCCGAACTCGGGCGTGTTGGTCTTGCCGATGACGATGCAGCCGGCCGCCTTCATGCGCCGGACCATGAGCGCATCGGCGCTCGGGACGAAGTCGCGCAGAAGCGGCGAGCCGAAGGTGGTGCGGATCCCGGCGGTCGGCACGACGTCCTTGATTGCCTGTGGCAGGCCGAACAGGAACGGCAGTGGCGGCGCGTTCGACTCGCGCCGTGCGAGCGCATCGTCGCAGCGATCGGCCTCACGCAGCAGCTCGTCTTCGTCGCGCAGGCTGACGATCGCGTTGTGGCGCGGATTGAGTGCGGTGATGCGGGCCAGATATGCGCGCATCACCTCGCGGCACGACGCCTTGCGTGCGCGGATCGACGCGGCGAGCTCGTGCGCGGCAAGGTCGGTGAGGCTGCTCATCGCGTGCCGAACATCATCTGTCGGGCCAGCGCCGACTTGATCGGCGCCAAGCACCTGCAGCGCCGCAAGGCCGACGCTGCGCGCGGTCGCGGCGCCGGGAAGCACCCAGGTGAAGCTGCGGGCCAGGAAGTCGGTCGCGGCGATCATCGCCCAGCGGTCGGGTGCGCGCCGCCATTCGAGCTTGCGCAGCACGGCTGTCGAGATCGCGCTCGCGCGCCAGCGAGCGTACCAGCTCGAACGCGTCGCGCATGCCGAGGTTCAGGCCTTGGCCGGCGACCGGATGCAGCGTCTGCGCCGCGTTGCCGATGCGCACGATGCGGCCTTCGGTGAGCGTCCGCTCGGCGCTCAGGCCGAGCGGAAATTCCTTGAGCGGCGTGAGCGCGGCCAGGCGCGGCGTGCGCGGATGAAAGATCGTGTTGAGGACGGTGACGCGCTGCGGCTCGTCGAGCTCGCGCACCGGATCGTCATTGCTGTCGACGCACCAGACCAGGCCGGCGCGGCCGTCCTTCAGCGGCAGCAACGCGGCCGGACCGTGCGCCGTGAAGCGCTCGTAGGCGACGCCGCTGCGTGCGTCCGCCGGCACGTCGGCAGCGAACGTGGCGATGCCGACCCACGCGGTCTGGCGATAGTCGTGGCGCAGCGCCGGCGGGCGCGCGGCGGCGACGAGGTCTTCTTTCGCCAGCGTCGTGAAGACGCCGCCCTCGGCGACCACGGCGAGGTCGAAGCGCTCGACGACCCTGGCGTCGACCTCGACACCGTTCGGCGTGGCCATGTTCTTGAGCGCCGTGACGCCGGTGCCGAAGCGGCTGAACAGGCGCTTCGGCTCCTTCCGCTGGGCCAGGTTCCACACCGCCTGCAAGGGCGCGACGACCTGGCCGTAGCTCATCACCGCGCCGAGCATCGGCACGGCCTCGTCGATCGCGCGGATCGTCAGCTCGGGCTCGCCCAGGCGCGACGAGACCGCGGCCAGCAGCGAAGGCGCTTGCTGCGAGACGTGCACTTCGCTGATCGGCTGCGCGTTCTCGGCGCGCCAGGCATCGACCCGCAGCAGCAGCTGGACGCTGCCGAGCGAGAGGGCGAGCGTGCGCGGATCGGCAGCGACGTCCTTGTCGATCGGTCGTGCGTCGAACAGCGTGATCTCGGCGTCGGGGAGCGCATTCGCCGCGTGCAGCGCGAGCGCCAGCCCGACCGGCCCGGCGCCGATCACGGCCAGCTTCAAAGGGGTCGATTCGTTCATGGCGGCACACCCTTCCAGGTGATTGTTTCTAGAGGGCGAGCCTTATTATTCGCCGCACCCGTATGTCCGGGGCACCTGTGGGAGATCGCTGCCATGGCGCTGATGGATTTCATCAAGAAACAATTCATCGACATCATCGAGTGGACCGAGGACAGCGATGGCACGCTCGCCTGGCGTTACCCGATGGAAGACCGCGAGATCCAAAACGGCGGCTCGCTCACGGTGCGCGAATCGCAGATCGCGATGTTCGTCAACGAAGGCAAGGTCGCCGACGTCTTCGGCCCCGGCCGCTACACGCTGACGACGGCGACGCTGCCGATCCTCACCTACCTGCAGAACTGGGACAAGCTGTTCAAGAGCCCGTTCAAGAGCGACGTCTACTTCTTCTCGACGCGCCAGCAGATCGACCAGCGCTGGGGTACGAGCCAGCCGGTGACGATCCGCGACAAGGACTTCGGCGCGGTTCGCCTGCGCGCCTTCGGCAACTACGCATACCGGATCGCCGATCCGCGTCTGTTCTACAACGAGATCTCGGGTACGCGCGAGCGCTACACCACGGAGGAGCTCGACGGCCAGCTGCGCGGGTTGATGCTGCAGAACATCTCGGATGCCGTCGGCGCGAGCGGCACGCCGTTCCTCGACCTCGCCGCGAACCAGGTCGAGTTCGCCAAGGCCTTGCAGGAAGCGACCGCGCCGGCGTTCGAGAAGCTCGGCCTGAAGCTCGAGATGGTGACGATGCAGAACGTCTCGCTGCCCGACGAGCTGCAGAAGATCCTCGACCAGAAGATCGGCATGGGCATGGTCGGCGACATGGGCAAGTTCATGCAGTACCAGACGGCCCAGTCGATTCCTGCGCTCGCCGCGGGCGCGGGCGGCGGCAACGGTGGCGGCATCGTCGGCAGCGCCGTCGGACTCGGCGCCGGCGTCGCGCTCGGTCAGGTCATGGCCAACCAGCTCGGTCAGGGGCTCAACGCCGCTGCGCCCGGAGCGCCGGCGGCTGCCGCCGGTGCGGCGCAGGCCGGCGTCAAGGCTGAAGACGTGATGAGCACGCTCGAGCGCCTCGGCGAGATGAAGGCCAAGGGCATCCTGACGCAGGAAGAGTTCGACGCCAAGAAGGCCGAGCTGCTGAAGAAGCTCGTCTGATGTGATGTCGTGACGTTGGAGAGGGCGCTGCCAGGCGCCTTCTTCACCCACCCGCATCCGCTTGGCCACTATCGACCCGCCGTCCCAGCGCGCCTACCGCGCCGCGTGCCCGAACTGCGGCGCGCCGGTCGAGTTCGCTTCGGCGGCGACGCCGTTCGCGGTCTGCGGCTTCTGCCGCTCGGTCGTGGTCCGTAGCGGCGACGAGCTGAGGAAGATCGGCGAGAGCGCCGAGATCTTCGACGACCACTCGCCGCTGCAGCTCGGCGCCTCGGGCAAGCACCAGGGCGCGCCGTTCACGCTCGTCGGCCGGCTCCAGTACCGCTACGCCGAGGGCACCTGGAACGAATGGCACGCGCTGTTCGCGAGCGGCACCGACCTGCAGAAGTCGGGCTGGCTCTCGGAAGACAACGGCCGCTACGTCATCGCCTTCGACGCGCCGCTCACGACCGCGGTGCCGCCGGCCGAGAACCTGCGCCCGGGCGCGCCGCTCACCGTCAACGGCCAGAGCTGGAGCGTCGCCTCCGTGGTCGCGGCGAAGCTGATCGCTGCCGAGGGCGAGCTGCCGAAACGCCCGAACCTCGAGCATGGCTTCGTCGTCGCCGACGTGCGCTCGGCGCGCGGCGAGGTCGGCACCATCGACTACAGCGAGCCGGCGCGGCCGGCGTGGTCGGTCGGCCAGTCGGTTGCCTTGTCGGAGCTCGCGCTCGCCGGCCTGCGCGAGGCGAGCGAGAAGACGCTTGCCGGCCGCACGCTGCAATGCCCGAATTGCGGCGCGGCGCTCGAGGTCAAGCTGGCGTCGACGCAGTCGATCGTCTGCCATCAGTGCAAGTCGGTCATCGACCTGACCTCGCAGCAACAGGGCAACGTCGGCGGCGATCTCGCCCACTACGCGCAGGACCACGGCACGGCGCCGCAGATCCCGCTCGGCACGGTCGGCACGCTCGCCCTCGGCGGCGCCAAGGCGCTGCCGTGGCAGGTGGTCGGCTACGTCGAGCGCTGCGAGGTCGCGCAAAGCGCCGACGACGAGCAGACCTTCTGGCGCGAGTACCTGCTCTATCACCGCACCGAAGGCTTCGCCTTCCTGGTCGACGCCGAAGACGGCTGGAGCTGGACCGCACCGATCACCGGCGCGCCGCAGTCGTTCGGCGAGAGCGTCAAGCACGACGGCGTTCTCTACCGCAAGCTCTACGACTACGTCGGCAAGGTCACCTACGTCCTGGGCGAGTTCTACTGGCGCCTGACGCGCGAGCAGCGCACCGCCAACAGCGACTACGTCGGCACCGGCGCGGCAGCTGATCGACGCCTGAACCGCGAGCAGACCGAGGGCGAGGGGACGCAGGAGGTCGTCTGGTCGGCGGGCGCGACGCTCGCTGCCGACGCCGTGATCAGCGCCTTCCGCCTCGCGCCGGCACAGCGCGCCGCGCTCCAGCGCGATGCCCTGCCGACGACGTTCAAGGGCTCGCTCCTCGGCAAGATCTTCTTCTGGATCTTCATCGTCATCCTGATGCTGCTGCTCTTTCGCTGCAGCGGCGGTGGCGGCGCGGCCGATTGCAGCCAGACTCGCAACACCTTCGGCGACGCCTCGCAGGAGTACCAGAATTGCCTCAACAACCAGCGGAGCGGCGGCGGCTTTCGCGGCGGCGGCGGCTCGTTCGGCGGCTTTTCGAGCGGCGGCGGCCACAAATAGCGGCTGCGCAGCGATGACCACGCGATCACTTTTTCGACAAGGAGAACGGCAATGACATACGAGTGGCTCAAGCCTGCGATCATTTTCGGATCGATCCTCTACGCAGTGATCGGCATCGTCGTCCTCGGCGTCTTCTTCGTCATCGTCGACAAGCTGACGCCCTATCACCTGTGGACCGAGATCGTCGAGAAGAAGAACGTCGCGCTGGCGATCGTCCTCGGCGCGCTTGTGCATCGCGGTCGGCCAGATCGTGGCGGCGGCGGTCCATGGGTGAGTGATCCCGCCGCCGAGCCGATCGCGGCCAACGCCGCCGCGCATCCGGCCGCGATCGGCGCCGCCGAGGTCGCGCTGCTCGCCTCGGTCTTCGTCGTCGCCGCCTGCGGCCTGGTCTACGAGCTCGCCGCGGGCACGCTCGCGAGCTACCTGCTCGGCGACTCGATCCTGCAGTTCTCGACCGTCATCGGCACCTATCTGTTCGCGATGGGCGTCGGCTCGTGGCTGTCGCGCTACCTCGAGCGCCAGCTGGTAGCGCAGTTCCTGCGCATCGAGCTTCTCGTCGGCCTGATCGGCGGCCTGATGCCGGCGGCGCTGTTCGCGCTGCAATCGCTGGCCACGCCTTCGTTCCGCTTCGCGCTGTATGCGCTCGTGCTCGCCGTCGGCATCCTGGTCGGCCTCGAGATCCCGCTCGTCATGCGGATCCTGAAGCGCCACGCCGGCGCCGATGGCAGCGGCCGCGGCGGCCTGAAGACGCTGGTCTCGCAGGTCCTCACCTTCGACTACCTCGGCGCGCTCGCGGTCTCGATCGCCTTTCCGCTGCTGCTCGTGCCGCAGCTCGGCCTGATCCGCACCGGCGCGTTGTTCGGCCTGATGAACGCTGGCGTCGCGCTCTGGGCGCTCTGGCTCTTTCGCGGCGAGCTGCGCGGCCTCGCGGCGCACGCCGCAGCGTGCGCGCTGACCATCGCCGCGCTCGTCGGCGCGCTGGTCTTCGCCGATCACGTCACGACCTGGGCCGAGGACCGCTTCTACGCCGACCACGTGATCTACAGCGAGACCAGCGCCTACCAGCGCGTCGTCGTCACCGCCAGCCGCGCCGGCGTTCGTCTCTTCCTCAACGGCAACCTGCAGTTCCACTCGCGCGACGAGTACCGCTATCACGAGGCGCTGGTCCATCCCGCGCTCGCCGCCGCCGGCGCGCCGCGCACGCGTGCTCGTTCTCGGCGGCGGCGACGGCATGGCGGTGCGCGAGGTGCTGCGCCACCCGAGCGTCGAGCGGATCACGCTGGTCGAGCTCGATCCCGCACATGACCGCGCTCTTTTCGACCGCACCGCTGCTGCGCGGGCTGAACGGCGACTCGCTGCATTCGCCCAAGCTCGAGATCGTCAACGCCGACGCTTTTGCCTGGCTCGAGCAGCACGACGAGATGTTCGACGCGATCGTCGTCGACTTCCCCGACCCGACCAACTTCTCGATCGGCAAGCTCTACACGCGGACCTTCTACGAGCTGCGTCGAGCGACACCTCTCGGCGAGCGGCTACGCGGTGGTGCAGACGACCTCGCCGCTGATCGCGAGGAAGAGCTTCTGGACCGTGGTGACGACGATCGAGGCCGCGGGCCTGACCACGGCGCCGTACCACGCGCACGTGCCGAGCTTCGGCGAATGGGGCTTCATCGTCGCCAGCCACCGGCCGTTCCGGATGCCGACCGCGTTGCCGCCGGGCCTGCGCTTCCTCACTCCCGCGGGCCTGCCGGCGCTGTTCGACTTTCCGCCCGACATGGCGCGCGTTCCGGCCGAGGTCAACCGGCTCTCGAACCAGGTCCTGGTCCAGACCTTCGAGGACGAGTGGGGCAAGGTGCAGCGATGAGCGGCGCGCGGCGCGGGCCGACGCGCCGGAGCGTCCTCGGCGCGTCGCTCGCCGCGTTCGCGCCGCTCGCCGCCTGTAGCCGCAACGACGCGACGCGCTACGAAGGCGGCTGGCTCGGCGTCGCGCACGAGCGCGGCCATCTCGTTCGCGACGGCCTGCCCGCGGCCAAGTCGGGCGCGCTGCCCGACGCGGCGCAAACACGGCGCGTCGGCGCGATCGTCGTCGGCGCCGGCATCGCGGGCCTCGCGGCGGCGCGCGCGCTGCGTGCGGCCGGCGTCGACGACTGCCACGTCCTCGACCTCGAAGACCGTGCCGGCGGCAACAGCCGCGGCCATGCGATGGCCGGAATGCGCTGTCCCGCTCGGCGCCCACTATCTTGCCGCTGCCGGGAGCGAACGCGATCGAGGTGATCGAGCTGCTCGACGAGCTCGGCGTGCGCAGAACCGTCCATGGCCGGCCGCTCTACGACGAGCGCATGCTCTGCCACAGTCCGCAGGAGCGGCTCTTCATCGGCGGCGGCTGGCGCGAAGGCCTGCTGCCGCCGATCGAGGCGCTGCCCGCCGACGAGCAGGCGACAGCGCTGGCCCACTACCGCGCCTTTCGCAGCGTCGTCGCGGCGATCGGCACGGCCGGCGCATTCGCGATCCCGACCGCGCGCTCGCGCTGGAGCGCGGCGCTGCAGGCGCTCGACGCGGTCACGTTCGCGCGCTGGCTCGACGCGCAGGGCCTCACCGCGCCGGCCTTGCGCTGGTACCTCGACTACTGCTGCCGCGACGACTACGGCGCCGGCAGCGCCCAGGTCTCGGCGTGGGCCGGCCTGCACTACTTCGCGAGCCGGCACGGCTTTCGCGCTCCCGGCGACGAGCTGCGCACCAGGCGACGGCGCCGAAGGCGTGCTGACCTGGCCCGAGGGCAATGCCTGGCTCGCCGAACGGCTGGCGGCGCCGCTCGGCGAGCGCTTCCATCCGGGCCGGGTCGCGCTCGCCGTCGACGAAGGTCGCGACGACGTTGCGGTCGATGTCTGGAATGCCGACCTGGCGCAGCGCGAGCGCTGGGTCGCCAAGCGCGTGGTCCTGGCGACGCCGCTGTTCGTCTCGGCGCGACTGCTCGCCGCGCCGCCGCCGGCGCTGATCCGAGGCGACGCAGGCGCTGCGCCACTCGCCCTGGATCGTCGCCAACCTGCAGCTGGCCGCGGCACTCGACGATCGGCCCGGCGCGGCGCTCGTCATGGGACAACGTGTTCTACCGCGGCAGCCCGGTCTCGGCTACGTCGATGCCATGCACCAGGCGACGCGCCCGTTCGCCGGCCCGACCGTTCTCACCGCCTACGTCGCGCTCGGCGGCGACAGCGGTGACGAGCTAGTCGCCAACCGGCGCGGACTGCTCGCCGACGACTGGCGCGCCTGGGCGGCGCGCATCATCGCCGAGCTCGCGGTCGCCCATCCCGACCTGCCGGCCAAGGTGCGCGCGCGTCGACCTGATGCGCTATGGCCACGCGATGAGCGTGCCGATCCCGGGCGTCCGCAGCAGCGCCGCGCTCGCCGCGCTCGCCGCGCCGCAGCGGCGCGTCCAGTTCGCCCACGCCGACCTGTCGGCCTACTCGGTGTTCGAGGAGGCGCTCTTTCACGGCACACGCGCCGGCCGCGTCGCGGCGCGGCAGAGCGACACCTGACCGAACAGGGTCGGCGCGCCGTTTGCCGGTTCGTCGCTGTCGGCCGTGGCCGACCTCGACGAAGGGTCAATGGCGGGCGGCCGTCAACGCGCGCCGCGCAGCGCTAAGGTGAATGCGTGAACGAAGACGAGACGGGGTCGCCGCTGGCGACCGATGCGAGCGCCAGCATCTCGCGGCGGCGCTTCCTGCAGACTGCGGGGACGGCCGCGGCGCTGCCGGGCGCGGCGCTGCAGGCGCAGCCGGCCCTGGCGCGGGTCGACGCTCCGCCCGAGGTCGCGTCGCCGCCAACGACGATTGCTGCGAGCGCATCGCAGCGCGTCGTTCGCCTGCGCGTCAACGGCACCGTGCGCGAGCTGCGCATCGAAGCACGGGTGACGCTGCTCGATGCCTTGCGCGAAGCGCTGGCGCTGACCGGCACCAAGAAGGGCTGCGACCGCGGGCAGTGCGGCGCCTGCACGGTGCTGGTCGACGGCCGTCGCATCAACTCCTGCCTGACGCTCGCGGTGATGCACGAGGGCCGCGCGATCACGACCATCGAAGGCCTCGGCACGCCCGAATCGCTGCATCCGATGCAGGCGGCGTTCATCGCGCGCGACGCGTTCCAGTGCGGCTATTGCACGCCGGGACAGATCTGCTCGGCGGTCGCGCTCGTCGGCGAGCTGAAGGCTGGCGCGCTGAGCGCAGCGACCTTCGAGGCGGCCCTGCCGGGCGCCCCGGCAGCGCGCGCGGTCGCCGTCAGCGACGCCGAGATCCGCGAACGCATGAGCGGCAACCTCTGCCGCTGCGGCGCGTACTCCAACATCGTCGCCGCGGTGCGCGTCGTGGCCGAAGGTGGCGGCGCATGAACGACGTCGGCTACGAGCGGGCGACCAGCGTCGCCGACGCGATCCGCCTGGTCGCGCGGCCGGGCGCGGCTTTCATCGCCGGCGGCACCAACCTGATCGACCTGATGAAAGGCCACGTCGCGACGCCGACGCTGCTGGTCGACGTCAGCCGATTGCCGCTCGCCGACGTCACCGCACGGCCCGAGGGCGGCATCCGCATTGGCGCGCTGGTGCGCAACAGCGACCTCGCCAACCATCCGCTGGTGCGCGAGAGCTATCCGCTGCTGTCGCAGGCGCTGGTCTCGGGTGCCTCGCCGCAGCTGCGCAACATGGCCAGTGTCGGTGGCAACCTGCTGCAGCGAACGCGCTGCCACTACTTCTACGACACCGGCTTCGCCGCCTGCAACAAGCGCGCGCCGGGCATCGGGTTGCGCCGCGCGCGAGGGCTACAACCGCATCCACGCCGTGCTCGGCGCCAGCGACGCATGCGTGGCGACGAACCCTTCCGACATGAACGTGGCGCTGGCGGCGCTGCGCGCCGAGGTCGTGCTCCAGGGCGCGAACGGCGAACGGCGCGTGCCCATCGGCGACTTCCATCGCCTGCCGGGAGACACGCCGGAGCGCGACGCGAACCTCGAGCCGGGCGAGCTGATCGTCGCCCTCGACCTGCCGGCGTCGCCGTTCGCCGCGCGCTCGCACTACCTGAAGGTACGCGACCGCGCCAGCTACGCGTTCGCGCTGGTCTCGGTCGCCGCCGCGCTCGACCTGCGCGACGGCGTCGTCCGCGACGCCGCGCTCGCGCTCGGCGGCGTCGCCCCTCGACCGTGGCGTCTCGCGTCGGCCGAAGCGGCGCTGATCGGCCGGCCGCTCGACGATGCCGGGGTAGCGGCGGCGAGCGAGCGCCTGCTGGCTGGCGCCCGCCCGCTCAGGGACAACGCATTCAAAGTCGAGCTGGCGCGGCGCTCGATCGCGCGCGCGCTGCAAACCGCCGGAGGCCTCGCGTGATCACCGGCCAGGGCATCGACCGCGTCGACGGCAGCCTGAAGGTCTGCGGCCGCGCGCCGTTCGCGGCCGAGTACGCGCCGCCGGGGCTGCTTCATGCCGTGCTCGTCACCAGCAACGTCGCCAGCGGGCGCATCGTCCGCATGGACGTCGCCGCGGCGACGGCGCTGCCCGGCGTGATCGCGGTGCTGACGCCGATGAACGCGCCGCGCCTGCCGCAAAAGGGCCAGGCCGGCGTCGCGCCGCCGGCCGGACGGGTGCTCTCGCTGCTCCAGGACGACGTCGTCTCGTACAACAACCAGCCGATCGCCGTCGCCATCGCCGACACGCTCGAGCGCGCAACGCAGGCGGCGCGGCTGGTCCGCGTCGTCTACGCGCCGGGCGAGGCGAAGCTCGACTTCGCGACGGCGAAGGCGCGTGCGTTCGCGCCCGAGCGGGCCAACCGCGAGCCCACTGACCACCAGCGCGGCGACCTCGTCGCCGGCATGGCGGCAGCGGCGACGAAGGTGGGTGCGATCTACACGACGCCGATCGAGCATCACAACCCGATGGAGCCGCACGCGACCGTCGCCGAATGGAGCGGCGACCGCCTGACCCTGCACGACGCGACTCAGAACGTCGGCGGCGTGCGGACGACGCTGGCCAGGATCTTCGCGATCGCGCCCGAGAACGTAACCGTGATCGATCCATTCGTCGGCGGCGGCTTCGGCTGCAAGGGCTCGGCTTGGTCGCACGTCGCCCTCGCCGCCCTCGCTGCCAAGGCGGTTGGCCGGCCGGTCAGGCTCGTGCTCGAGCGGCCACAGATGTTCGGCTCGGTCGGCAACCGCCCGCATACCGAGCAGACGCTCGCGCTCGGCTGCGATCGCGACGGCCGGCTCACCGCGGTCGCGCACCAGACGATTTCCGAGACGTCGATGCTCGAGGACTGGTCCGAGAACTCGTCGCTGCCGGCACGCCATCTCTATGCCTGCGCCAACAACCTCTCGACCCACCGCATCGCCAAGCTCAACATCGCGACGCCGACCTTCACGCGCGCGCCGGGCGAGGCGAGCGGCAATTTCGCGCTCGAGTCCGCGATGGACGAGCTCGCCTTCGCCCTGAAGATCGATCCGCTCGAACTGCGCCTGCGCAATTACGCCGAGCAGGATCCGAGCAAGAACCGGCCGTACTCGAGCAAGTCGCTGCGCGAGTGCTATCGCCTCGGCGCCGAGCGCTTCGGCTGGCAGCGGCGCGCGGCGCTGCCGGGGACGATGCGCGACGGTCGCTGGCGCGTCGGCCTTGGCATGGCGACCGCCACCTACCCGGCCAACCGCAGCGCCGCCGAGGCGCTGGTGCGGCTGCTACCCGACGGCAGCGTCGTCGTCCGCTCGGCGACGCACGACCTCGGCACCGGCACCTACACCGTGATGTCGCAGGTCGCCGCCGACGCGATCGGCGTGCCGGTCGCGAAGGTCCGCTTCGAGCTCGGCGACTCGCGTTTGCCGAAGGCGCCGGGCGCGGGCGGATCGCAGTCGGCGGCGAGCGTCGCGCCGGCGGTCCACGCCGCCGCGCTGGCGATGCGCGCCAAGCTGATCGAGCTGGCGATCGCCGATCCGCGCTCGTTCGCGTACCACGCCGACGCGGCCGCAGATCACGGTGATCGACGGCTGGCTGCGCTCGGCGAGCGCGGCTGCGCTGCCAGCGAATCGTCCGCTCGCCGATGCCGCGTCGGCAGGCGAGCCGATCGCCGCGCTCCTCGCCCGCAACGGCAACGCCGCGCTCGAGACCCGCGCCGAAGCGAAGCCCGGCGCCGAGCGCGAGCAGTACTCGATGCACTCGTTCGGCGCCGTCTTCGCCGAGGTGCGCGTCGATGCCGACCTTGGCATCGTCCGCGTGCCGCGCGTCACCGCGGCCTATGGCGTCGGCACCGTCCTCAACGCCAAGACGGCGCGCAGCCAGATGCTCGGCGGCATCGTCTGGGGCGTCGGCATGGCGCTCTTCGAGGAGTCGGTGCGCGACGGCCGCGACGGCCGGATCGTCAACGCCAACCTCGCCGAATACCACGTGCCGGTCAACGCCGACATCGGCGCGATCGACATCGCCTTCGTTCCCGAGAGCGACGCCTGGGTCAATCCGCTCGGCGTCAAGGGCATCGGCGAGATCGGCATCACCGGCGTGCCGGCGGCGATCGCCAACGCGGTCTTCAACGCCACCGGCAAGCGCGTCCGCGACCTGCCGATCACGCTCGACAAGCTGCTCTGAGCTTGGTCTACTCGATGCATGGATCGGCGGCGCGCGTGGTCGCGCCCGGTCCGCGATGAACGCTTGCAGGAACGCGGGAGAAGAGCATGAAGGCCTTGCGCATTGCCGTTGCCGTCCTCGTCGCCTTCGTCGCCTTTTCCGCGCGGGCCGCGCCAGCGTCGGCCGAGTCGATCGAGCGCCTGCTGCAGGTCATGCAGGTGCAGGCGCAGCTCGAAACGATGTACGCGCAGATCCTGCCGGCGATGCAGAGCTCGATGCGCCAGATGCTCACCGCGCAGCTGAGGTCGGACCAGGCGGCGCGCATGCTCGACGCCGTCCAGCCACGCGTCAATGCGCTCGTGCTCGAGCAGATGAGCTGGGCGCGGCTCAAGCCCGCTTTTGCCCGGATCTATGCCGAGACCTTCAGCCAGGAAGAGGTCGACGGCCTGATCGCGTTCTATCAGGGACCGATCGGTTCGGCACTGATCAGCAAGACGCCGCAGCTGATGCAGCGCTCGACCAGGTGATGCAGGAGCGCATGGGACCGATGCTGCAACAGGTGGTGCAGATCACCAAGGAGGAGATCGAGAAGGAACGCGGCCGCGGCGCCGTGCTCAACTGAGAAGCGGATTCATTTCGTGGCGACGCGCCGATTGGCGTGGCCGGGTGCGGCGCAGGCGATACGATGCGGCGCCTGCAACTCGCCCGAGCCGCGCCTCAGCCATGACCCGTCGTTCGCCATCGGCCCCGGAACGCGCTCTCGATCGCAACGTCTTCCTGCTCGTCGTCCTCGCGCTGACGGTCGCCTTCTGCTGGGTCCTCCTGCCGTACTACGGCGCGGTCCTCTGGGGCAGCGCGCTGGCGCTCCTGTTCGAGCCGCTCTACGTCCGGTTCCTGCGCCGGATGAACGGGCGGCGCAACCTCGCCGCGTTGGCGACGCTGGTGGTCATCCTCGTCGCCGTCATCCTGCCGCTCGCGCTCGTCGGCATCTCGCTGGTCAAGGAAGTGACCACCTTCTATCAGCGCGTCAAAACCGGCCAGGTGAACTTCGGCGCCTATTTCGCGCAGATCGTCGCCGCCATGCCGGCATGGGCGAGCACCGCGCTCGAACGACTCGGTCTCGACGACCTGTCGCTTCTGCAGGCCAAGGTCACGGCCGCGATCACCGCGCGCGGCGAGGCGCTCGCAGGGCGCGCCGTCAACATCGGCGGCAACGTGCTCGATCTCGTCATCGAGTTCGCGATGGCCTTGTACCTGCTGTTCTTCCTGCTGCGCGACGGCGTCGAACTGACGCGCGACATCCGGGCCGCGATCCCGCTCGCGCCGGCGGCCAAGGAACGCATCCTCGAGCGCTTCACGACCGTGATCCGGGCGACGGTCAGGGGCAACGTCCTCGTCGCGGCGGTGCAGGGAGCGCTCGGTGGCTTGGCGTTCTGGTACCTTGGCATCCACGCCGCGATGCTTTGGGCCGTCATCATGGCCTTTCTGTCGCTCCTGCCGGCCGTCGGCGCGGCGCTGATCTGGGCCCCGGTCGCGGTCTACCTGCTCGCGGTCGGGGAGGTCTGGCAAGGCATCGCCTTGACGCTGTTCTGCGTCGTCGTCATCGGCCTGATCGACAACATGCTGCGGCCGCTCCTGGTCGGCAAAGACACGCAGCTGCCCGACTATGTGATCCTGATCTCGACCGTCGGCGGCATCGCCGTCATCGGCATCAACGGCTTCGTCGTCGGACCGCTGCTCACGGCGATGTTCGTCGCCGTCTGGCAGCTGCTCGCCGCCGAGCGCGCCGAGACGTCCGCCGATTCGGCGTTCGACGCAGCGCTGCCCGATCTGCTCGCCTGTCGGATAATTCGTACCCGGGGCCGGACCTTTTTCCGGCCCCCTCGCCGCGTGAGGCGGCTCTCGCCGCCGTCAACGATGCCGCTTAGTCTCGACGACGCCATGGAAGATGCCTTCGAACGGATCCGCGAGCTCGAGGCGCGCCTGGTCGCCCACGGCCTGGTGCTGAAGACGATCGCCCGCCTGCTCTCCGAATCGACTATCGCCGAGCTCAAGGCCGCGGCGCAAGGCATCGACAACGAGGGGATGCAGGAAGCCAACCCGAATCTCCACATGCGGCGAGTCGCCGAGGAGATGTGGAGCATCCTGGAGATGATCGGCTGACGTTCGGTCGATGAGCCGACGCGGAGTCGGCTCGGCACTCGGCCGTGCGCGGCTCGCGACGGCGGCAGAATCGCTCCATGCGAGCGCAAGCGACCGCTTCTGCCCGATCGCACCTCGGTTCGCGGCGGCTCTGGATCGGCGTCCTGCTTGCCGTGGTCGGACTGGCCGTGCTCTGGAGCGCGGCCTGGTTCTACGTTCCGCCGCTCGTCGTCAGTGCGGCCGAGAAAGCCGCGGCGCAGCTAGCTCGGCCGGCGCCTGACGCTCGGCAAGGTCGAGTTCAATCCGTGGACGCTCGAGATCACGCTCAACGATCTCGCGCTCGCCGGCGCGACCGCCGACGCCGCCGCCGTTGCTCGAGGTCAAGCGGATCCACGCCGACGCCGCGATCGTCTCGCTCCTGCACCTTGCGCCGGTGATCGATGCGGTCGAGATCGATGCGCCGACCGTGCGCGTGAGCCGGCTCGGCGACGGCCGCTACGACGTCGACGATGTGCTGCAGCACGTCGCGAGCATCCCGCGCTCGCCCGAGCCGGCGCGTTTCGCGATCCACAACATCGTCGTTCGCGGCGGCAGCGCCGACTTCGTCGACGGACCGCTGGCGACGACGCATCGCGTGCGCGAGCTCGAGCTCGCGGTGCCGTTCGTCAGCTCGCTGCCTGCGGAGCGCGAGATCAAGGTCGAGCCGCACCTTGCGTTCGCGCTTGACGGCAGCCGCTTCGATTCGGCAGCCGCGGCGACGCCGTTTGCCGAGCGCGGCAACGGCGAGGTCCACCTGCGCTTCGATGGCTTCTCGGTCGCGCCCTGGCTCGGCTATCTGCCGCGCGGCCTGCCGGTGCAGTTGCGCGCGGCAACGCTCGGCGCCGATCTCGTCGTCGCCTTCGAACAGCGGCCGAAGCTGTCGCTCAAGATCTCGGGCAGCGTCGGCGCGAGCGGAATCGAAGTCGTCGACGCCGCCGCGGCGGAGCTGCTCCAGGTCGGCAGCATCAAGGTCCAGGTCGATGAGTTGCGCCCGCTCGAGCGGCGGGTGCGCATCAAGAGCGCCGACGTCGACGCGGCGCACGTCGTCGCCGTGCGCGATGCCGCGGGTCGCGTCAACCTGCTGCTCGCCGCCGAGGCGCCGTCGGGCGCGGCGAGCGCCGTCGCCCGGCTGCCGCTGACGACGAGCGCGGCCAGCGCCGCCGCCAGCGCTTCGGCGGCGAGCACGGCCGCGCCGACGAGCGCCGTGCCCACACCGTGGCAGGCGAGCGTCGCCGCGCTCTCGATCCGCGCCGCCCGGCTCGACTGGCGCGACGCGACCACCTCGCCCGCTGCCGAGCTCGCGGTGAGCGACTTTTCGTTCGCCGCACGGGCGATCGCCTGGCCGCTCGACGCACCGATCGCCTTCAGCGGCGAGGGCACCGTCGGCAGCGCCGCCGACCACGGCAAGCTGTCGTTTTCGGGCCAGGGCACCGACAGCGCCGCGACCGTCAAGGTCGACGCTGGCCGATTTGCCGCTGGCGGCATTTCGGCCGTATCTCAGCGGCGTCCTCGTGCCGCCGCTGGCGGGCGAGCTGAGCGCCGAGGTCGCGATCGACTGGCACGGCGGCAAAGCGCCGATGCATCTAGCGCTCGATGCCAGGCAATTGCTGCTGAGCAAGCTCGCGCTTGGCGAGTCCAAGTCGCCGGAGATCGCCGTCCGAGGCGCTCGAGCTCGATGACGTGCACGTCGACACGGTTGCGCGCAGCGCGTCGGTCGGCCGACTCGCGTTGCTTGCGCCGCGGCTGCGAGTCGAGCGCGACGCTGCGCGGCGCTGGGCGTTCGAGCGCTACGGCGTACCCGGCGCGAAGCCCGCGGCCGCCGTGTCGCGGCCCGCGCCGGCAGCGTCGGCGCAGGCGGGCGCCGCGGCGTCATGGAAGCTTGCCGTCGGCGAATTCGCGATCGAGCGCGGACGCGTGTCGTTCAGCGACCAGCTGAGCTCGCCAGTCGCGCTCGACATTCTCGACCTGGCCCTGCAGCTGCGTGGCTGGGCGCTCGACAGCAAGGCGGCGGCGCCGATCCATCTCGCCGCGCGCGTGAGCGTGCCCGCGGGCCCGAGCGGCAAGGCCGTCGGCAGCGGCGTCGTCGGCAGCGTCGACGCGCGCGGCGAGCTGAAGGGCTTCGAGGCCGGGCAGCCCGCCGGCGGACAGCTTGCCTTGTTGCTCAAGGACCTGCCGCTGCACCTGCTCGATCCGTACCTTGACGCGATCTTCAGCATCGACGTGCAGAAGGCGCAGACGAGCTTCAAGGGCGACGTTCGCTGGGAGCGGCCGCACGGGACGTTCACCAGCGTCGCGCTGAAAGGCGACGCGACGGTCGAGGATTTCCGCGCCACCAGCATCGCGACCGACCGCGGCGGCTCGCGCTCGCTGGCGATGGTGCGCGACGCCGCGACGGCGCGCACGCTGCTCAACTGGAAGTCGCTCTCGCTGCGCGGCATCGACCTCGCGGTCGCGCCGGGAAAGGCGACCCGGTTCGGCGTCGAGTCGACCGCGCTGAGCGACTTCTTCGCCCGCGTCGTCCTCGACGAGAACGGCCGCCTCAACATCCAGGATGTCGCCCGGCCCGGGGCTGCGGCGTCGGCGCCGGCCGGCGCCGGCACCGATTCCGCGCCGGCACCGGTTCCGGGCGCGTCAGCTGCGGCGCTCGCCCCGGCCGCGTCGGCGCCCGCCAGCGCGCGACCGATCGTGACCTTGGGGCCGATCGTCGTCGTCAACGGCCGCGTCGTCTACAACGACTTCTTCGTCAAGCCCAACTACAGCGCCAACCTGAGCGAGCTGAGTGGCCGCCTGGCGGGGTTCTCGTCCGAGCCGCCCGGGCCGGGACAGGCGCCGCAGCTCGCCGACGTCGAGCTGGCGGCCGCGTCGAAGGCACGGCGACGCTCGCCATCAACGGCAAGGTGAATCCGCTCGCCAAGCCGCTTGCGCTCGACCTCAAGGTGAAGGTGCGCGACCTCGAGCTGCCGCCGCTCTCGCCGTACGCGATCAAGTACGCCGGCTACGGCATCGAGCGCGGCAAGCTGAGCGTCGATCTCGCCTACGTCGTCCAGCCCGATGGGCAGCTGACGGCGAGCAACAAGATCATCCTCAACCAGCTCGCCTTCGGCGACAAGGTCGAGGGCTCGACGGCGGACCTGCCGGTCAAGCTCGCGGTCGCGCTGCTTGCCGACCAGCACGGAGTCATCGATCTCGACCTGCCGGTCAGCGGCTCGATCAACGATCCCGAGTTCTCGCTCGGCGGGGTGATCTGGAAGGTGATCACGAACCTGATCGTCAAGGCCGTGACCGCGCCGTTCCACCTGATCGCGTCGGCGTTCGGCGGCAGTGGCGACGAGCTGTCGCGGGTCGAGTTCGCGCCCGGCACGGCGACCCTCGACGCGACCGCGCAGGCGAACCTCGACAAGGTCGCCCAGGCGCTCGTCGAGCGGCCGGCGCTGTCGCTTACGGTCACCGGCGAGAGCCGGCTCGACAGCGAGCGCGACGCCTGGAAGAAGGAGCGCTGAAGCCAGCTCGTGCGCGCCGAAAAGCGGCGCCAGGCGATCGCCGGCGGCGCCGACGCGACCGCCGCAGTCACGGTCAGCGACGACGAATATCCGGCGCTGCTGAAAGAGGTCTACCGGCGCGCCGACATCGTCAAGCCGAAGAACGTTGTCGGCCTGACGAAGGACTTGCCGCCCGCCGAGATGGAGCAGCTGCTCCTCGCCAACATGGTCGTCGCCGACGACGCGATGCAGCAGCTCGCGGTGCGGCGCGGTGTTGCCGTTCGCGACTACCTCGCGACCAAGGACGTCGCCACCACCCGGCTGTTCCTCGGCGCGCCCAAGGTGGCGAGCGAGGAGTCGAGCTGGACGCCGCGCGCCGACCTGAAGCTGGCCAACAATTGATCGAACCACGAGGAGTGCAGCATGATCTTCGAGCAAGTCGCCACCGGAGGCTGTCAGTCGTATCTGCTCGGCTGCGCCGACACCTGCGCCGGCGTCCTGATCGATCCCGAGGTGGGCCAGATCGACCGCTACCTCGCGCTCGCTGCGCGCGACGGCCTTCGGGTCCGCTTCGTCATCGACACCCACACCCACGCCGACCACTTCTCGGCCTCGCGCCAGCTCGCCGAGCGTCTCGGCGCGATGACCGTCATGCACCGCGCCAGCCCCGCGCCGTGCGTGGCGATGCGGGTCGACGACGGCGAGTCGATCGTCATCGGCAAGCTGCGCCTGCAGGTGCTGCACACGCCCGGCCACACCGCCGATTCGATGTGCCTGGTCGGCGCTGACCGTGTCTTCACCGGCGACACGCTGCTGATCGGCGGCACCGGCCGCACCGACCTGCCGACCGGCGACCCCGATGCCCTGTACGACAGCCTGGTCGCCTGCTCGCGCTCGACCCGGCGCTGCGGGTCTTTCCGGCGCACGACTACAAGGGCCGCGGCCACTCGACGATCGGTGCCGAGATCGCCGGCAATCCGCGCCTGCAGCAGCGCGATCGCGCCGCGTTCGTGGCGACTGATGAAGAGCCTCGACCTGTCGATGCCGACCCACCTCACCGAGGCGCTGCGCACCAACATGAGCGGCGGCAAGACGGTCGCCCAGCTGCTCGCCGAGGCGACCGCGTGCGTCCCGTTCATGAGCATGGCCGAGCTGCGCGCGCGGGTCGAGGCGCCGGCGTGCGACCTGATCGTCCTCGACGTGCGCGAGAAGGACGCCTACGAGGCCGGCCACATCCCCGGTGCGCGCCTCCTGCCGCGCGGCCAGCTCGAGCTGCGCGTCGACAAGGAGCTGCCCGACCCGACCGCGCGCATCGTCACCTGCTGCGAGTTCGGCCGGATCTCGACGCTCGCCGCCGCGACCCTGCGGACGATGGGCTTCCAGCGCACGGCGGCGCTCGACGGCGGCATGAAGAGCTGGCTCGAGGCCGGCTACCCGGTTCGTGCCGGCGGATCGCCCTGATCTCCGACAAAAGGGGGCGGGTGTGCGATCATTTTCGAGAGTCATTGCGCCGACTATTCTCGGACTTTGACCGGAGCGCCGCTCCCGACAGGCGACTCAGGAAGGCGACATCGATGCGGCGGCAGATCGATTTCCGTTCGACGACCGATACGTCGTTCAGCGTGCTGATCGTCTGCGACCACGCCTCGGCGAAGTTCGGCGGCGAGGCGATCCTGCCGTTGCATTACTTTCGGTTGCTGCGCAATCGTGGCATCGAAGTCTGGCTCGTCGCCCATGCCCGCACCCGGGCCGAGTTGACCGAACTGTTCCCGGGCGAAAAACGCATCCTCTACGTCGAGGAGACTCTTGCTGCACACGATGCTCTGGAACCTCGGCAAGTTGCTGCCGCCCTTGCTCGCCTACGCCACGACCGGATTCCTCCTGCGCCTCGACGTGCAGATGGCGCAACGCAAGATCGTGCGCCGACTGGTGGCGCGCGAACGGCATCGATCTCGTCCACCAGCCGACGCCGGTGTCGCCGCGCGAGCCCTCGATCATCTACGACGTGGGCGCGCCGGTGATCATCGGCCCGATGAATGGCGGCATGGACTATCCGCCCGCGTTTCGCGCCGAGCGGCCATGGTTCAAGCACTTCCTCTTGCGCTTCGGCGTGAGCCAGACCGCCTGGCTCAACAAGGTGATGCCGGGCAAGCGCCGCGCCGCGATCCTGCTGGTCGCCAACGAGCGCACGCGGGCGGCATTGCCGACCGGCGTATGCGGCAGGGTCGAGGTGCTGGTCGAGAACGGCGTCGAGCTCGATCTCTGGAACCCGCACCCGCAACCGTCATCGCAGAAGGACGGCGGCGCTGTCACCTTCGGCTTCGTCGGCCGGCTGATCACGCTGAAAGCGGTCGACCTGCTCCTCGACGCCTTCGCCATCGCGTCGGCTTCGAGCACCGATGCGCCTGGTCGTCATCGGCGATGGCGAGGAGCGCGAGCGCCTGGAGCAGCACGCCGCGGCGCTGTTTCCGACGCTTCCAACCGAAGGGCCGAACCGGCCGATCCGCTTCATCGGCTGGGTCTCGCAGTCGGCCTGCGCGAGCGAGCTCGCCGAGGTTGATTGCCTGGTCATGCCGAGCCTGCGCGAATGCGGCGGCGCGGTCATCCTCGAGGCGATGGCGATGTCCAAGCCGGTGATCGCGACCGCGTGGGGCGGCGCCCTCGACTATCTCGATCGTTCATGCGGCATCCTGGTCGAGCCGACCTCGCGCATCGCCCTGGTCGAAGGCATCGCCGCGGCGATGGTTCGCCTCGCCCGTTCGCCGGGCGAGCGCGTGGCGATGGGTCAGCGCGGCACGGCTCAAGGTCGAGTCCGATTACGACTGGGAAGAGAAGGCCGAAGGCATCCTGCGGGTCTATCGACGCGTGCTCGGCGCAGCGACCGTGTCCGCATCCGCCGCCGCGATCGCGACCTGACCGCTTTCGTGCAGACGATCTCGAATCGCCTGCGCTCCGCGTTCGCGCGTCGCTTCCTGGTCGCGCTCCGGCGCGCGACCCACCGCCTGCCGGTGCAACTCGAGGCCGTTCGCCGCAGCCGCATCCTGGTGCTCGCGCCGCACTTCGACGACGAGGCGATCGCCTGCGGCGGAACGCTCCTCCTGCACAAGGAAGCGGCGAGCCAGGTCTGCGTCGTGTTCGTCTCCGACAGCTCGGGCGCGCTCGTCGATCCGGTCGAAGCTGCACAGGTCAAGGCGACGCGACGGCGCGAGATGCAGCAGGTCCAGGCAGCGCTGTCGCTGGCGTCGGTCATCGAGCTCGATTTTCCCGACGGGTCGCTGGTGCGCCACGAGGGCGCGATCGCCGCGCGGCTGGCCGGGACGCTGAAGGACTTTCGTCCGCAACAGGTGCTGTGTCCTTTTCCGGTCGACGCCCACGCCGACCACCAGGCGACGGCGCTCGCGTTCGCCTCGGCGACCGAGCTCTCGGGCTGGCAGGGCGAGGTGCTCGCCTACGAGGTGTGGTCGACGCTCTGGCCCAACATGGCGATCGATATCGGCAGCGTCGCCGAGGCCAAGGCGCGACTGATACGCCTCTATGCCTCGCAGATGGGCGACCGCGACTATGCCCAAGCCATCCTCGGGCTGAACCGGTACCGCGGCTTGCAACACCGCGTGCAGCTTGCCGAAGCGTTCCATCGCTGCGATCCGGCACAGTTTCGCCGCCTCGCCGCCTGCCTCGACAGCTTCGGCTGACCAAGTACTGCGCGCGCTCAGCCGTGCGCGTTGACGATCGTGCCGCGCACCCACGCGCTCAGCGAGTCCACGGCGAAGACGAGCACGAACATCGCGATCAGCAGCGTTGCCGCCTGCGCCTGCTGGAAGATCGAGAGGTGGAAGTAGAGCAGCTGGCCGAGGCCGCCGGCGCCGACGAAGCCGAGCACCGCGGCCATGCGGATATTCATCTCGAGGCGGTAGAGCGCGTAGGCGATGCCTTGCGCGGTGACCAGCGGCAGCGTCGCGTAGGCGAACGCGGCGAGGCGGCCGCTGCCGGCGTCGCGCAGCGCGCGCTCGGGCAGCGGCGCAACGTTCTCGAGGCTTTCGGCGTAGAGCCGGCCGAGCACGCCGGTCGTGTGCAGCGCCAACGCCAGCGTTCCGGCGAACGGGCCGAGGCCGGCAGCGATCACCATCAGTGCCGCCCAGACAAGCTCGGGGACGCTGCGCAGGAAGTTGAGCACGAGGCGCGCGGCCAGGCGCGGCGCGAGGCCGAATCGCCCCGCCGCCGGCAACGCCATCAGCGCCCCGAAGACGGCAGCGAGCAAGGTGCCGATCGCGGCGACGGCGAACGTCTGCAGCGCGCCCCACGCCGCCTTGGCGAGGAACGGCGGCGTCAGGTCGGGCGGGAAGAACTCGCGCACGAACTTGGCCATCAGGCGCAGCGATTCTTCGCTGACGAGCTGGCGGTAGTCGACCGCGAGATAGGCGAAGCTCGCGACGACGGCGGCGACGACGCCGAGCGTGAGGGCGATGCAGCCCCAGCACGGCGCGAGCCGCGCCGGCGGCGGGGCGGCGGTCGTCTCGACGAAGCTCACGAGAGCACGCGCCGGATGACGGCGCTGAGCGCGTCGGCGACGATGACGAGGGCGAGGAACGTGAGCAGGATCGTGCTCGCCTCGCCGCCGTTGAGCATCTTCATCGACTGGTCCATCAGCTGGCCGAGCCCGCCGGCGCCGACGAAGCCCATCACGACCGACGCGCGCACGGCGCATTCCCAGCGATAGACGGTGTACGACGCGAGCTCCTGGGCGGTGCTCGGCACGAGCGCGTAGAAGAGCGCGCCCAGGCGCGGGCTGCCCGCTTCGAGGAGGGCGCGCGCCGAGCGCGTGTCGCCCGACTCGAGGATCTCGGTGAAGACCTTGCCGAGCATGCCGCCGTAGGTCACCGCGAGCGCGAGCACGCCGGCGCCCGGGCCGAGGCCGAGCGCGCGAACGAAGACCAGCGCCCAGACGACTTCGGGGATCGCGCGCAGCAGGGTCAACAGCGCGCGCGTCGCGGTGCGGACGGTGGCGCCGATCGCGCCGCCCGGGCCGGGGCCGATGCGTGCGACCGCGAGCGCGCGCGTCGCGACGATCGCGAGCGGGACGGCGACGACGAAGGCCAGGGCGATGCCGGCGGTGGCGATCGCCAGCGTCTCGAGCGTCGCCTTCCAGAGCAGGGCGAGGAAATCGGCCGCCGTCGCCGGCGGCAGGAAGCCGGCGAGGAAGTTCGCCATCACCTGCAGGTTGCCGCTCGCGAACAGCTGCCAGGGCTTGAATTCGGCGAGCACGAACAGCGGCCAGAGGACGACGACGGCGACGACCAGCGCCGTCATTCGCCCGCGCGCTACGGGATCGCGCAACGCCGCTGCCGGCGGCGCCAGCGCTGCGCTCGCGACGCTCATTGGCAGCCCGGCCGCTTCAGCACGACGACGTTGGCCGGCCGCGCCCGATCGATCGCGGCGACGCCTTGCTGCGGCAGCGCCCGCCCTTCGGTAGCGTAGAGGTCGTGCAGCATCGCGCTCGTCACGGCCGCGGTCGGACGATCGAAGACGATCTCGCCGCCCTTCATGCCGATCAGGCGCGGGAACCACTTGAGCGCGAGGTCGACCGCGTGCAGCGAGGCGACCAGCGTCGCGCCGCGCGCCTCGCTCTCGGCGACGAGCGCGCCGACGCTCAGGTCGGCCAGGGCAGGATCGAGCGCCGACACCGGCTCGTCGGCGAGGATGAACGCCGGCCGCTGGTACAGCACGCGGGCGATGCCGACGCGTTGCAGCTGGCCGCCCGAGAGCCGGTCGCAGCGGTCGAAGACGCGCTCGCCGAGGTCGAGCCGGTCGAGCGCATCGCGCGCGCCGGCGGCATCGCCGGGAACGACCAGCGAGGCGAGCGACTTCCATGCCGGCCATGTCCCCAGGCGGCCGGCGAGGACGGCAGTGACGACGCGCAGGCGTGGCGGGATCGGCGGGCTCTGGTGGACGACGCCGATCGTCGCGCGCAGGCGCCGCAGCGTCGCCGCGCCGAACCGCCACGGATCGTCGTCGTCAATGAACAGGCGCCCTTCGCTCGGCCTGAGCGACGTGCCGAGGACGCGAACCAGCGTCGTCTTGCCGGCGCCCGACGGGCCGATCACGGCAACGCGCTCGCCGCCGCCGAGGCCGAGCGAGACGTTCTTCAGCGCGCGGTACCCGTTGGCATGAACGAGCCCGGCGCCTTCGAGCCGAAGGCCGTTCATGGCTCGCTACTTGATCAGTCCCGCGGAGCGCGCGGCCGATTCGATGCCGTCGTAGTTCGAGCTCTGCGTCGCAATGAACCTGCTCGCGCGCTGCAGGTCCATGATCTCCTTCATCACCGGGTTCGCGGGGTCGAGCTTGAGGAAGGCGTCGCTGATCTTCTTCGTCAAGGCCGGGTCGAGGCCGGGCCGCACGGTCCAGTTGTAGTCGAAGTACGGCGGCGTGATCGCCAGCACGCGCACCTTCTCGGCGTTCGGGTTCTTGCTCTCGACGAGCTTGTCCATCACCGAGGCGTTGAGGACGCCGGCCTCGGCACGGCCGGCGGCGACGAAGGCGACGGTGGCATCGTGCGCGCCCGAGAACGCGACCGACTTGAAGTCGCGCTCGGGGTCGATCCCGGCCTGCAGCAGGTAGTAGCGCGGCATCAGGCTGCCCGAGGTCGACGACGGCGCGCCGAAGGCGAAGGTCTTGCCCTTCAGGTCGGCGAGCGTCTTCGCCGTGCTGCCCGCGGGCACGATGAAGCGGCTCGTGAACTTCGCGTCCTCGGCGCGCTGGACGATCGGCACGACGCCGCCGTTGGTGCGCAGCCGCGCCTGGACGTAGGTGAAGCCGCCGAGCCAGGCGAGGTCGAGCTTGTTGGTCGCCAGGCCTTCGACGACCGCGGCGTAGTCGGTCACCGGGATGAACTGCACGTCCATGCCGGTCTCCTGCTTCAGGTAGTCGCCGAGCGGCTTGAACTTGCGCTGCAGCTCGGTCGGCGCTTCGTCGGGAATCGCCGAGACGCGCAGCACGCCCGCGGACTGCGCGAGCGCGGCAGGGGAAGACAAGCCGGCGAGCGCGAGCGCGGCCGTGGCGAAGAGCAAGCGAAGAGTCGACATGAGAGGATTTCCGATGAACGTTAGGAGGCGACGCTGCGAAAGCCGGCGAAGACGTCGGCGCGCTCGGGAGTGAAGAAATTGCGGTAGCGGGGCGAGTGCAGGCGATCGTGGCTGGCGAACGAGCCGCCGCGCAGCTCGCGATGATCGCCGAACCACGGCCGCGAATAGTCGGCGTAGGGTCCGGCGACGAAGCCGGGATAGGGCAGGAACGGATCGGCGGTCCACTCCCAGACGCTCTTGCCCCAGCGAAAGCGAGGCTCGCGGGCGGCGCATTCCCATTCCGCGGCGCTCGGCAGGCGGCGCCCGGCCCAGCGGCAATAGGCCTCGGCCTCCCAGGCGTTGACGTGGATCACCGGCGCGGCGACATCGAGCGGCTGCCAGCGATCGAACCAGCGCTCCTGCCATTCGCGCGTCGACGCGGCGCCAGCGCTGCGGGTGCGCCAGCCTGCTCGCGCTGCGCCAGCGCACCGGCATCACCGGGCCAGAAGGCCGGCTGGTCGTAGCCGCCGGAGACGACGAAGGCGAGGAACGCGCCGTTCGACACCGGCGCGGCGTCGATCTCGAACGGCGCGCAGGGCGCGCTCGACCGCCGGCTGCTCGTTGTCGAACGAGAAGCCGGGCGCGTCGGCGGCGCGGCCGAGCGTGACCGCGCCGCCGGCGAGCGCGAGCGGCGCGCCGGCCGGCCACTTCGTCATGGCCAGGCCTTCGGGCGCGGGCCAGGACAGCGTCGCGCGCAGCCAGGCGAACGCCTCGCCGTGCATGTCTTCGTGGAAGAGAGCGAGGCGATGGAAGTAGAGCGCGTCGTCGCTCGCCCCGGCGCCTGGGATCGCGGCGATGCAGGCGTCGAGCTGACGCGCGAGGCGATCGACGAGCTCGGCGCGCGTCGGCAGCGGCGACGCGCCAGCGCGTCGCCGTGCGCGAGCCGCGCCGAATCGAAGATCGAGTCGGGGCCGGCGATCGTCGGCGCGCGCGCTGCGTTGACGAAGCCGTCGGCGCCGACGACGTGCGGGCCGCGCAGGATCCAGAACTCGGCGAACCAGGCGAGGTGGCCGAGCTCCCAGGCCACCGGATTGACGCCGGGCCGCTGCGGCACGCGCCAGTCGACGTCGCTGCGGTCGAGCGTTCGTGCCAGCGTCGTCGCCCGCGCGTCGCGCAACGCCTCGGCGAGCGCCGCGCCGGCGAGCCGGCGCGCCGCGTCGCTCATGGCCGAGCCCACGGCCGTGCCATCATCGTTCGATGGTTGCCGTGCCCCTGCCGCGCGTTCGCATCGTCTCGCCGGCGCTCGCTGCCGCCAACAACGGCAACTGGCACACGGCGGCACGCTGGCGCGGCTTCCTGGCGCCGATCGCGACGGTCGACGTCACCGATTCGCTCGCCCCGGGCGACGACCTCGACCTGCTCATCGCCCTGCACGCGCGCCGCTCGGCGGCCGTCATTTCGGCAGCGCGCGCGCAGCGACCGTCGCTGCCGATCGTCGTCGTCCTGACCGGCACCGACCTCTATCGCGACCTCGACGTTGACGCGGCTGCCAAGCATTCGCTCGAGTGTGCCAGCCGCATCGTCGTGCTGCAGGAAGCGGCCTTGGCGCGTCTCGACGTCGCCAGCCGGGCCAAGGCCCAGGTGATCGTCCAGTCGGCGTCGGCGCTGCGCGCGCTGCATACGCCAGGCGACGCCGAGCTCGTCGCCGTCGGCCATCTGCGCGACGAGAAAGACCCCGAGACGCTTGATGCGCGCGGCGCGCCTGCTCGCCGCCGACCCGGCGCCGCCGACGATCGCCCACGTCGGCGCGGCGCTCGACCCGCGCCTCGGCGAACGGGCGCGCGCGACCATGGCCGCAGTGCCCCGCCTACCGCTGGCTCGGCGCGCTGCCGCATGCGCGCGGCGCGGCGAACGATCGCCGCGGCGCGCGCGCTGGTCCACACGAGCCGGATGGAAGGCGGCGCCAACGTCGTCATCGAGGCGGTGCGCTCGGGCGTGCCGGTGCTGGCGAGCCGGATCGACGGCAACGTCGGCCTGCTCGGGCTCGACTACGACGGCTACTTCGCGTCCGGCGATGCCGGCGCGCTGGCGGCGCTGGTGCAGCGCTTCCGCGCCGACGCGGCGTTCGCCGCAGCACTTGCGGGCCCAGTGCGCCGCGCGCGAGCCGCTCTTTCGTCCGGCCGCCGAGCGGCGCGCGCGTGCGCGCCCTGGTCGCCGACCTCGTCGCGGCACGATCGCCGGCGCGCTGACAGAATCGGCGCGACGACTCTGATCGGACCCGCATGAACGCCGCTTCCACCTCGCCCTGCCACGCCCGAACCGCTTCGCCTGACGAGCTTTTCCCACGGCGGCGGCTGCGGCTGCAAGATCGCGCCGGGCGTGCTGTCGCAGATCCTGCGCTCGAGCGTCGGCGGCATCGTTCCGCCCGAGCTGATGGTCGGCATCGAGACCGCCGACGACGCCGCCGTCTACAAGCTCAACGACCAGCAGGCGCTGATCGCGACCACCGACTTCTTCATGCCGATCGTCGACGATCCGTTCGACTTCGGCCGCATCGCCGCGACCAACGCGATCAGCGACGTCTACGCGATGGGCGGCCGGCCGATCATGGCGCTCGCCTTGGTGGCGATGCCGATCGACCGGCTCACGGTCGAGCAGATCGGCCAGGTGATCCGCGGCGGCGAATCGATCTGCCGCCAGGCCGGGCATCCCGATCGCCGGCGGCCACACGATCGATTCGGTCGAGCCGATCTACGGCCTGGTGGTGATGGGACTGGTCCATCCCGACAAGGTGCGGCGCAACGCCGACGCCCAGGCCGGCGACGTGCTCGTCCTCGGCAAGCCGATCGGCGTCGGCGTGCTCTCGGCGGCGCTCAAGAAGGAAGCGCTCGACGCCGCCGGCTACCAGCGCCTGGTCGAGACCACGACCCGCCTCAACACGCCCGGCATGGCGCTGGCCGAGATGGCCGGCGTGCACGCGATCACCGATGTCACCGGCTTCGGCCTCGCCGGGCACGCGCTCGAGCTCGCGCGCGGCGCCGGCCTGGGGGTGACGATCGAGTGGTCGAAGGTGCCGCTGCTCGATGGCGTCGCCGGAATGGCGCGCGACGGCTTCGTCACCGGCGCGTCGGCGCGCAACTGGATCGGCTACGGCGTCGAGGTCGAGCTCGAGCCGACGCTGCCCGCGGTCGCGCGCGACCTGCTCACCGACCCGCAGACGTCGGGCGGCCTCCTGGTCAGCTGCGCGCCGGCCGCCGCGGCCGAGGTGCTGGCGCGTCTTTCGCGCCGAGGGGTTCGATGCTGCCGCGGTGATCGGCTCGGTCGATCGCGGCGTAGGCCTGCGCGTCGTCGCCTGATGCGGCGCGCCTTCTGCGCTAGACTGCGGCGCTAGATCTGCGGCGCGCGGATCGCGGCGCGGCGCCGCGTCGAAGAGCATTGGTGCTGCGGATCGATCGTCCGACGCGTCGAAGCCGGCCCCTTCGGCAGACGACGCGCTGCAGCTCGTTCGTCGCCGCGCCGCCATCGGCATCGGCGCGCGCGCCGATCTCCGCCGCGAGGCTCCGCATCTGGCGCGTCGAATGACGGATGCGTTCGCGAAAGGCGGCGTCGTCGAGCCGGTCGAGCAGGCTCTTGTTGAGGGCGGCGAACCACGGCAGCGACGCGTGGTCGAGCATCGTCGCCGGATTGGCGACGCTCGTCGAGCGGCCGCGCCGCCGACCACGCGCGCAGCAGCGCCTGCACTGCGACGTTGAGCGCCTGGCAGTGCGCCAGCTCGTCGCGCAGCGCCGAGAGCGCGGCCAGGTCGGCGAGGCGGCGCTGGAAGAAGAACTGGCCGAGGACGCCCCAGTAGTAGGTGTAGTCCCAGATCACCTTGACCGGCAGCACCTCGGGGTCGCCGAAGATCGGGTACTGGCCGGTGTAGAGCGCGAGCGTGCTCTCGTAGAACGAATGGAAGATCTGGTCGAAGACGCGCGCGTGCGCGTCGATCGGCCGGCCGGCGCGGTCGCGCCCGACGAGCTCGCAGATGTAGGTGTTGGCGATGGCGATGAAGTCGCTGCCGGGTGAATAGAACGGGTCGAGGAACAGGCCGGCCTCGCCGGTGAGCGCCCAGCGCTCGCCCGAGAACAGCCTGCTTGCAGCCGTACGAGAAGTTGCGCAGGAAGGCGAAGTCGAGCAGGCGGTCGCGCTTGCCGTCGAGCGCGTCGAACAGGCGCGGCTGGTGCGCCGCGAGCCAGTCCATCGCCTTGTCGAACGTGTTCATCGTCGCCAGCGGATGCAGCTTCGCGTCGGCGACGATGCCGACCGAGTGCGCGCCCGAGGCGAGCGGGATCAGCCAGACCCAGTAGCCCTCGCCGACGAGGTGGTTGGTCGAGAGCCAGCGTGCCGGCGGGTCGCAGCGCGCGCGCCAGGCGGGATCGCTCGACCAGTCGTCGATCGCGATCCGGTCCTGCATCCGGAACCAGACCGCGTTGGCGTCGTGCGCGTTGGCCTCGGCGAGCTCGAGCTTCTTCTTGATCAGGCCGGCGCGGCCGCAGGCGTCGACCAGCCAGCGCGCGCTCGCTTCGCGCTCGACGCCGTCGTGGCGATAGCCGACGCGGTGCTCGCCGCCGCCTTCGGCCAGCGCGATGTCGCGAACCAGCGCGCCGGAGACGAGGCGGATGCCGCGCCGCTGCACTTCTTCGGCGAGGAAGTTCTCGAACACGCCGCGGTCGATCTGGTAGCTCGGCACGGCGAGGTAGCGGCTGGCGCCGATCTCGGTGACGGCGTCGATGTCGCGCCGGCCTTCCGACGAGAAGAAGCGAAAGCCGAACTTCTTCAGCTGCGCGGTCTCGAGGTGCGCCTTCAGGCCGAGCACCTCGGCGAGGTAGTGGGCGCCGATCTCGACCGTCGACTCGCCGACCTTGTGCGCGGCGACCGGCACCGGGTGGACGCGCCGCTCGAGGACCAGGATGTCGAGCTCGGCGAACGACTGCTTGAGCTGCAGCGCGAGCGTGAGTCCGGCCAGGCCGCCGCCGGTGATGACGACGTCGTGCCGCGTCGCGTTCGCGCTCATCGCGTCGCCTCGGCCACGCGGGTCGCGAACGGCGCCGGCGTCAAGTGCAGCGCCAGGTTGCGCGACAGGCGCAGCGCAAGCGCGCCGCCGGACGCGAGCGCGATCGCCTCGAGCAGCGGCAGGGCATCGGCCATCGCGTTGCCGGCGATCGTGCGCGCCGCCGGGGAGCGGTAGCACCGGCGCCGTCGCCGGACCGGAGACGAGCGACCAGTCGAATGCCGCCACGCGTGCTTCTCGCTCGCGCTCGGCGCGAGCACGAGCGCGCACGCGAGCAGGCCGTCGCTCGCGGTCACCGACCTGAGCGCGCCGACGGCCTCGACGTCGAAGGCGACGAGCAGCACGGGGCGCGCATCGGCCTGGCACTGCGCCGCCGCTTCGAGCAGGCCGGCGGCGAAGCTGGCGTCGAACGCGGTGAGGGCGGTGCTCGCCTCGCGGCAGCCGGTCGCGATCGTCCAGTAGCCGGCGGCGGCGTTGTGGACCGAGTTGTGGAACCTGGTCGGCGAGATCGCTGTCGGCTGCGTCGCCAGCGTCGTGCACATGTAGTCGTTGACGCCGAGGTCGCCATGCGCCGACGTGAACACCGAAGGCAGCGTCTCGGCGGCGCAGCCGGATTCGCGCACCGCCGCCGCGGCGACCTCGAGCGCGAGCGCGACCGTGTCGGGCGCGCGCCGACGCTCGGCGGCGGCGAGCAGCTCGGGCGCGGGCCGCTTGGCGGGAACGGCGAGCGGCTCGGCCTCGCCGCGGAAGGCGGCGCGCGCATGCGCCCAGCCCGGCAGCGTCGGCGCCCAGAAGGCGATGCCGTCGATGAAGAAGGTGCCGCCCGCCGCGCTCATGACGCGGCGCCGACGTCGGCGGCGCCGAACACCAGGACGCAGTTGTTGCCGCCGAAGCCGAACGAGTTGCTGAGCGCGATCCGCACCGGGCCCTCGCTGCCCTCGAGGCGGATCTGCGGCCCGCACGCCGGATCGAGCGTTCGCGTGTTGACCATCGCCGGCTGCCAGCCGGTCTCGATCGCCAGCAGGCAGGCGACGGCCTCGACGATGCCTGCGGCGCCGAGCGCGTGGCCGGTGACGCCCTTGGTCGAGACCGCGTGGGTGCGCGCCGGAAAGCGTCGCGCCACCAGCGCCGCCTCGACCTCGTCGTTCTTCGCGCTCGCCGTGCCGTGCAGGTTGATGTGGTCGACCCGGCTCGCGTCGATGCCGGCGCGCGCCAGCGCGTCGTCGAGCGCGCGCTCGGCACCGAGGCCCTCGGGATGCGGCGTCGACATGTGGTGGGCGTCGCTCGATTCGCCGTAGCCGAGCAGCTGCAGCGCGCGCGCCGCCGCGGCGTGTCGCGCTCGAGCAGCGCGAACCCGGCCGCCTCGCCGATGCTGATGCCGCTGCGCTCGGCGTCGAACGGCCGGCACGGCTCGGCCGAGACCAGCTGCAAGGCGTTGAAGCCGAACAGCACGCTGCCGCAGAGCGTGTCGACGCCGCCGACCACCGCCGCGTCGGCCAGGCCGAGGCGCAGCAGCCGCTCGGCGCTCGCGAACACCTTGGCGCTCGACGAGCACGCGGTCGAGACCGTGACGCACGGCCCTTCGAGGCCGAGCGCCTGGTGCACGAAGTTGGCGAGCGAGTGCGGCGTGTGGACGAGCGGATTGCGGTTGTCGGCCGGGAACGCGCCCGCGCCGTCGAGCGCGCGGTAGGCGTCTTCGGTCGCGCCGATGCTCGAGGTCGAGGTGCCGAGGACGAGCGCGACGCGCGCGGCGCCGTAGCGCTCGCGCGCCGCGTGGACGGCGTCGACGAAGCCGTCGCCGGCCAGGCCGAGCCAGGCCAGACGGTTGTTGCGGCACTCCCACGGCGCGAGCGCTTGCGGCAGTGGCGCGGCTTCGAGACCGGCGACGCGGCCGATCCAGGTCGGCAAGCGGGCTCGGTCCGAAGTCGTTCGGCGTCAGTGCGCTCCGCCCGGCGCGCAGGGCGGCGAGCAGGGCGCTCTTTGCCGGTGCCGGCGGCCGTCGTTGCCGTGTAGGCCGAGATCCGAAGGGGGACGATGGGTTGCAGCACGGCAGCTTGCAGCAGGAATGGCGGCGATTATCGCGACGCCGAATCCGCCGCCTGCCCGGCGCTAGGCGACGACGCGGCGGACAAGGACGCGGGCGACGACGACGCGGCCGATGGCGACGATCCCCGCCGCGACGACGAGCAGCGCCGAGCCGCGGCCCGAGGCCGTGCAGCAGCGCCGCGAAGACGAGCGGCCCGAGGCCCTGGCCGATGAAGAAGCCGCAGGCGAACAGCGCGACCGCCGAGCCGCGCGCCGACGGCGCGAGCTCGGTCGCCTCGGCCTGCAGCGAGTTGTGCATCATGTAGAAGCTGAGGCCGGCGATGAACATCGCCAGCGCCGCCAGCCACCAGGTCGGCGCGAACGGCGAGCGCGGCGTAGCAGAGGGCGGCGCCGGTCGAGCCGATCAGGCACATCCGGCGAACGCCGAAGCGGCGCAGCATCAGGCGAACGCTCGCGGCGTAGAGCAGGCCGCCGATGCCGAACGCGCCCAGGACCAGCCCGGTGACGGCGGCGATCGATCCGCTCGCCGGCGAGGTCGTCCGCAGCAGCAGCTCGCCCATGTACGGAAAGAGGCCGTAGAAGAACATGCCCTCGAGGGCGGCGCCGCCGATCAGCCAGGGCGCCTTCGGATTGGCGAAGACGCGGCCGTACAGCTCGACGAACGAGCCGCCGTCGCGCGGCGCCGCGGCGCGCGCGCCCGCCGGCATCGCCAACCACGCGACGGCGGCGGCGACCGCGCCGACGCCGGCGCCGATGACGAGTGCGCTGTGCCAGCCGAAGGCATCGTTGGCGAGGCCCGAGACGACCGAGCCGAGCATCTGCCCGGAGATGATCGCGAACAGCATCCGGCCGATCATCACCTGGCGCTCGCCCATGTCGTAGGTGTCGCCGAGACCGGCGACGACGAGCGGAATCAGGCCGCCGGCGAAGATGCCGGCGCCGACGCGCGTCGCGAGCAAGAAGGTGAAAGCTCGGTGCGAAGGCGCCGAGCGCGAGCATCAGCGCCAGGCCGGCGACGCAGACCTGGATGCAGCGCGGCTTGCCGAAGCGGTCGCCGATCGGGCCGAGGAACGGCTGGGCGAGCGCATACGGCAGCGCGTAGACGGTGTTGAGCAAGGCCGCGCTCGTCGGCGTGACCGCGAAGTGCGCGGCGACCGGCAGGACGATCGGGTCGGCCAGGCGCAGCGCGAAGCCGCTCGCGAAGGCGCAGGCGGCGAAGACGTAGGAAGGCCGGCATGCGGAGCGCGGCGGCGCGGGCGCTGACGCCGCTCAGCGCGCCGAGCGCATCAGCGCTTCGATCTCCGCCGCGGCGACCGGCACGCCGCGGCTGATCAGCTCGCAGCCTTCGGCGGTGACGACGGCATCGTCCTCGATCCGGATGCCGATGTTCCAGAAGCGCTCCGGGACGCCCTCGGCCGGTCGCACGTAGAGGCCGGGCTCGATCGTCACGACCATGCCGGGATCGAGCTTGCGCGACGGCTTCTTGACGACGGTGCCGCCTTGCCAGTCGGGCTGCTCGACCGGCGCCTCGTCGGCCTGCTGATAGTCGCCGACGTCGTGCACGTCGCGGCCGAGCCAGTGGCCGGTGCCGTGCATGTAGAACTGGCGATAGGCGGCCGATTCGATCACCGCGTCGACGTCGCCGACGGCGTTGCGGTCGAGCAGGCCGGTGTCGAGCATGCCCTGGGCGAGGACGCGCACCGCGGCGGCGTGGGCGTCGCGCTGGCGCGCGCCGGGCCGGGTCGCAGCGACGGCGGCCGCCTGCGCCGCCTCGACGATGTCGTAGAGCTCGCGCTGCGGCGCGCTGAAGCGGCCGTCGGCGGGGAAGGTGCGGGTCACGTCGCTGGCGTAGCCGTCGAGCTCGCAGCCGGCGTCGATCAGGCAGAGCTCGCCCGCCTGCAGCGGCGTCGCGCCCGGCGAGTAGTGGAGGATGCAGGCGTTCGATCCGGCGGCGACGATCGAGCCGTACGCCGGCCCTTCGGCGCCCGAGCGGCGGAACTCGTGCAGCAGCTCGGCCTCGATCTCGTATTCGGGGATCGCCGCGCGCGGATCATTGGCGAAGCGCGCGGCGCAAAAGCGCATCGCCCGCACGTGCGCGGCGGCGCTGATCGCCGCCGCGCGGCGCATCGTCGCGATCTCGCCCGCGTCCTTCCTGACCCGCATCGCCGCGAGCAGCGGCGCCAGGTCGTGCTGGACGCTCGGCGCTTCGACGCCCATGCGGCTCTTGGCGCGGACGCGCTCGAGCCAGCCGTCGAGACGCGCGCCGAGGCCGGGCGTGTCGAAGCTCCACCAGACCGCGGGCTGGTCGGCGAGGCGCTCGACCATCGTCTCGTCGAGCCGGTCGAGCGCGACGGCGTCGTCGACGCCGAGCGCCGCCGGCGCCGCGTCGGGGCCGAGGCGGACGCCGTCCCAGAGCTCGCGCTCGACGTCCTTCGGCCGGCAGACGAGCGTCGTCTTGCCGTCGCTGCCGATGACCAGCCAGGCGCCGGGCTCGGCGAATCCGGTCAGGTAGTGGAAGTCGCTGCCGTGCCGGTACGGGTGGTCGTTGTCGCTGTTCCTCTGCCGCTCGGGTGCGGTCGGAACGATGGCGATGCCGCCGCCGGCATCGCGCAGCGCGGCGGCGATGCGCGCCCGGCGGGCGACGAAGGGCGAAGAGGAAGTGGCGCTCATGCTTCGACTGTAGCGGCCGGGCGGGCGAGAATCGCTGCCGCGACGGCGAACACTCACTCAGCGACGGGGAACACCATGCCCATGCAATACCGACGTCTCGGCTCGAGCGGCCTCAAGGTAAGCGAGCTCTCGCTCGGCTCGTGGATCACGTACCACACGCAGGTCGACGTGACCGCGGCCAAGGAGATGCTCGCCGCGGCGATGGACGCCGGCGTCAACTTCTTCGACAACGCCGAGGTCTACGCGCGCGGCCAGAGCGAGATCGTGATGGGCGAGGCGATCAAGGCGCTGAAGTGGCCACGCCTCAACTACCTGGTCTCGACCAAGTTCTTCTGGGGCCTCGAGCGCGAGGGCAACACCATCAACCGGATGGACACGCTCAACCGCAAGTACCTGACGCAGGCGATCGACGGCTCGCTCAAGCGCATGCAGCTCGACTTCATCGACCTCGTCTACTGCCACCGCGCCGACCCGCACACGCCGATCGAGGAGACGGTCTGGGCGATGAGCGACATGATCACGCGCGGCAAGGCGCTCTACTGGGGAACGAGCGAGTGGACCGCGGCCGACATCCGCACCGCGTGGGACATCGCCGAGAAGCACCACCTGCACAAGCCGGTCATGGAGCAGCCGCAGTACAACCTGTTCCATCGCAAGCGCGTCGAGCAGGAGTACGCGACGTCTCTACGACGACATCGGCCTCGGCCTCACGACCTGGAGCCCGCTTGCGAGCGGCCTTCTGACCGGCAAGTACCGCGACGGCATTCCGGCGGGCAGCCGCGGCGCGCTCGAGAGCATGTCGTGGCTTGCCAAGGGGCTGACCGACGAGGCCAAGAACGCCGCGGTCGACGAGCTCGAGGGCATCGCCGCCGAGATCGGCGCGAGCGTCGGCCAGATGGCGATCGCCTGGATCCTGAAGAACCCGCACGTCTCGACGGTGATCACCGGTGCCTCGAACCTCGGTCAGCTGCGCTCGAACCTGCTCGCCGTCGACGTCGTGCCGCGGCTCACGCCGGAGGTCGTCGCCCGAATCGACGCAATCGCTCTGCCGCTCGCGGCTTAGCGCGGCGCGGCGTTGAGCGCGGCGAGCTGCTCGGGCGTGCCGACGTTTTCCCAGCGGCCGCGGTAGATCTCGGCGGCGATGCGGCGCTCGCGCATGCCGGCATAGAGCAGCGGCGCGAGCGCGGCGTGGGTTCCGGGCGCGATGCGCGGCGAACATCTCGGCGCGCGCCAGGGCGATGTTGGCGTAGGTCCAGCGCTGGCCGTCGGGGCCGGTGCCTTCGGCGAGGCCGAGGCCGTCGGCATCGAGGCCGAAGTCGCCGCGCGGATGAAAGGTCGGGTTCGGCACGAGCCAGAGCCGCGCGAGCCGGCCGCTCGCGACGAAGCGCGCGGCGGTGTCGGCGGCGAAGCCGAAGTCGGGCGCCCAGACGTCGGCCGAAACGATCCAGAACGCGTCGCCGAGCAGCGGCAAGGCCTTGGCGATGCCGCCGGCGGTCTCGAGCGCGCCGCCGTGGTCGCGGCCTTCGCGCGAGTAGCGTGATGGCGACGCCGAAGCGCGCGCCGTCGCCGAGGGTCGCGACGATCTGCTCCTCGAGCCAGTCGGTGTTGATGACGACCTCGCGCACGCCGCCCTGCGCGAGCGCCTCGAGGTGCCATTCGATCAGGCGCTTGCCGTGGACTTCGAGCAGCGGCTTGGGCGTCGTGTCGGAGAGCGGCCGCATCCGCTTGCCGCGGCCGGCGGCGAGGATGATCGCCTTCATCGCGCGGTCGTCGCCGTCGGCACGCTGCCGCGCTCGAGCGCGTGGCGCTCGACCGATGCCGGCCGGAACGCGTCGATCAGCGTCGCCAGCAGCGCTTCGGCGCGCGCCGAGTTGTCGCCGCCGAGGTTGCAGACGTAGACGTCGAGCGTCGCCGACTCGAGCTCGGGCCAGGTGTGGACGGCGAGGTGCGACTCGGCGAGCAGGACGACGCCGGTGATCCCCGAAGGCGCGGCGGCGGCGCTTGCGGCGCTCGCGACGAAGCGATGGAACAGCTCGCCGACGGGCGTGAGGCCGGCCGCGGCGACGGCCGCGAGGCAGGTCGTCCGCAGCACGGCCGGAGCCGTCATCACCGGCCGCGACGCTGCGCAACCGCGCAGGTCGGCAGTCAGGTGCAGGCCTCGCATCGGCGCATTATCGGCGGCCGGATCGGCGCCAAGGCCGGCCCTTAAAATGGAAGGCTTTCCCGCCTCAACGGACCGTGCATGGACGCGATCGTCTCCCCGAAAACCTCGCCCGTGCCCGCTGCCGGAGGCGAGGGCCGGCGCGCCTGCGGCGCAGGAGCGATCGGCGCTGATGGCCAACGCGATCCGGGCGCTGTCGATGGACGCGGTCCAGCAGGCCAACTCGGGCCATCCCGGCGCGCCGATGGGAATGGCCGAGATCGCGGTCGCGCTCTGGAGCCGGCACCTGCGCCACAACCCGGCCAACCCGCGCTGGCCCGGCCGCGATCGCTTCGTGCTCTCGAACGGGCACGGTTCGATGCTGCTCTATTCGCTGCTGCACCTGACCGGCTACGACCTCGCGCTCTCGCGAGCTGCGCAACTTCCGCCAGCTGCACAGCCTGACGCCGGGCCATCCCGAGCATCGGCCTCACGCCCGGTGTCGAGACGACGACCGGCCCGCTCGGCCAGGGCCTGACCAACGCGGTCGGCATGGCGCTCGCCGAAAAGCTGCTCGCCGCCGAGTTCAATCGCGCCGGCCACACCGTCGTCGACCACCACACCTACGTCTTCTTCGGCGACGGCTGCCTGATGGAAGGGATCAGCCACGAGGCCTCGGCGCTCGCCGGCGCCTGGAAGCTCGACAAGCTGATCGCGCTCTACGACGACAACGGCATCTCGATCGACGGTGCCGTCGCGCCCGTGGTTCATCGACGACACGCCGAAGCGCTTCGAGGCCTACGGCTGGCACGTGATCGCCGGCGTCGACGGCCACGACGTCGAGGCGGTCGACGCGGCGATCGCGAAGGCGCGCGCCAACACCGGCAAGCCGACCCTGATCTGCTGCAAGACGACGATCGGCAAGGGCGCGCCGACGCGCGCCGGCACCGCCAAGGCGCACGGCGAAGCGCTCGGCGCCGACGAGGTCAAGGCGACGCGCGCCGCGCTCGGCTGGCCGCACGCGCCGTTCGTCCTGCCCGACGAGGTCTATGCCGATTGGGACGCCACGCGCCAGCGGCGCCGCTGCCGAAGCGGCGTGGCGGCGAGTCGTTCGCCGCCTATGCGAAGGCCTTCCCCGAGCTCGCCGCCGAGTACACGCGGCGCATGGCGGGCGAGCTGCCGGCGAGCTGGCCCAAGGTCGTCGCCGCGACCGCCGTCGCGGCGCATGCCAAGGCCGAGACCGTCGCCAGCCGCAAGGCGAGCCAGATCGTGCTCGAGTCGTTCACCGCAGGCGCTGCCCGAGCTGCTCGGCGGCAGCGCCGACCTGACCGGCTCGAACCTCACCAATACCAAGCAGCACGCCGCCGCTCCGGTTCGCCAGCGACGGCGGCATCGTCCAGGACACCGAGGGCCGGCGCGGCCGCCACATCAACTACGGCGTGCGCGAGTTCGGCATGGCGGCGATCATGAACGGCGTCGCCCTGCACGGCGGCCTGATCCCGTACGGCGGCACCTTCCTCACCTTCAGCGACTACAGCCGCAACGCCATCCGCATGGCGGCGCTGATGAAGCAGCGCGTCGATCCACGTCTTCACCCACGACTCGATCGGCCTGGGCGAGGACGGGCCGACGCACCAGTCGATCGAGCACGCGGCGTCGCTGCGCCTGATCCCGAACCTCGACGTCTGGCGGCCCTGCGACACGCTCGAGACGCTGGTCGCGTGGACGGCGGCGATCGAGAGCCGCGAGCGACCGAGCGCGCTCCTGCTGTCGCGCCACAACCTGCCGTACGCGCCCAAGCCCGGCTTCGACGCCGCCAAGCCGCAGGCGACGCTCGAGACCATCGCCAAGGGCGGCTACGTGCTCGCCGAGCCGGGCGAGGTCGGCCTGCGCGGCAAGGCGCGCGTCGTCATCATCGCCACCGGCTCGGAAGTGACGCTGGCGCTCAATGCGCAGCAGCAGCTGGCCCGGCCCGAGAACGGCAGGATCGCCGTGCGCGTCGTCTCGATGCCCTCGACCAGCGTCTTCGATCGCCAGGGCGAGGCCTGGAAGCGCTCGGTGCTGCCGGCCGGCGTGCCGCGCGTCGCGGTCGAGATGGGCGTGAGCGACGGCTGGTGGAAGTACGGCTGCGCCGCCGTCGTCGGCATCGACCGCTACGGCGAGTCGGCGCCGGCGCCGGCGCTCTTCAAGCATTTCGGCTTCACGGTCGACAACGTCGTCGCGACGGTCCGGGCTGCGCTGCGCAAGGGTTGAGATTTCTTCTTTGACATCCAGGAGCATTTCGCAGTGACCATCAAGATCGGCATCAACGGCTTCGGCCGCATCGGGCGCGATGGTGTTTCGCGCCGCCGTGCAGAACTTCGACGAGATCGAGGTCGTCGCCATCAACGACCTGCTCGAGCCCGAGTACCTCGCCTACATGCTGCAGTACGACTCGGTGCACGGCCGCTTCAAGGGCACGGTCGCGGTCGACGGCAACACGCTGCTCGTCAACGGCAAGCGGATCCGCCTGACGCAGGAGAAGGATCCGGCCAACCTCAAGTGGGGCGCGGTCGGCGCCGACGTCGTCGTCGAGTCGACCGGCCTCTTCCTGACCAAGGAGACCGCCCAGAAGCACATCGACGCCGGCGCGAAGAAGGTGATCATGTCGGCGCCGTCGAAGGACGACACGCCGATGTTCGTCTACGGCGTCAACGACAAGAGCTACAAGGGCGAGGCGATCGTCTCGAACGCGTCGTGCACGACCAACTGCCTGGCGCCGGTCGCCAAGGTGCTGAACGACAAGTGGGGCATCAAGCGCGGCCTGATGACGACGGTGCACGCGACCACGGCGACGCAGAAGACGGTCGACGGCCCGAGCAACAAGGACTGGCGCGGCGGCCGCGGCATCCTCGAGAACATCATTCCCTCGTCGACCGGCGCGGCGAAAGCGGTCGGCGTCGTCATCCCGGCGCTGAACAAGAAGCTGACCGGCATGTCGTTTCGCGTGCCGACCTCGGACGTGTCGGTGATCGATCTCACCGTCGAGCTCGTCAAGGAGGCGAGCTACGCCGAGATCTGCGCCGAGATGAAGGCGCAGTCCGAGGGCGCGCTGAAGGGCGTGCTCGGCTACACCGAGGACAAGGTGGTCTCGACCGACTTCCGCGGCGAGCCGATGACCTCGGTGTTCGACGCCGAGGCCGGCATCGCGCTCGATTCGACCTTCGTCAAGGTCGTCGCCTGGTACGACAACGAATGGGGCTACTCGAACAAGGTGCTCGAGATGGTGCGGGTGATCGCGAAGTAGCTCGTCGTTCGCCGGGTGGCAAAAGGAAAGGGCCCGCGAGGGCCCTTTCTTCGTCGTGTCGGTGCCCGGATCAATGCCAGTGGTGACCGCCACCGTAGTGATAGCCGTGATGCCACGTGCTGCCGATCCAGTAGCCGATGCCGAGGCCGATCGCCGGGCCGACGAAGTTCGGCCCGTAGTACGGCGCGCCGTAGTAACGCCGGCGCCGGCCCGTAGTAAGGCGCGCCGTAGACCGGCGCGGGCTCGTCGTAGTAGATCGGCGCGTCGCCGTAGCCCGGCGACGGCTCGGCATAGGCCGGCGCCGCGGCGTAAGCCTGCGGCACGGCGCGGGAGCTCGCGGGCGGGCCGACCTGATCGAGCGGCGCGCCGCCGGCCGGGCGGATGTCGATCGCCAGGCGCGGGCCGGGATCCTGCGGCAGGCGCGTCGTGTAGCGCTGGCCGTTGTATTCGTAGACGACGTCGTAGCCGACGATGCGGCTGTCGTAGCCGGTCACGGTGCGGCAGTGCTGCACTGGAACGGCGGTGGGCGGATTCGCGCTTGCCTCGACGTTGTTGCCGATCGCCGAGCCGGCGACGACGCCGAGACCGGTCGCCGCGGCCTTGCCGAAGCCGTGGCCGAACTGGTTGCCGATCACGCCGCCGGTGATCGCGCCGACCAGCGCACCGGCGCCGGAGGTCGGTTGCTGGACGACCTGCTCGCCCTGGACGCAATCGCGACGCGGCACGGCGACCGAGCCGTTGACCGGGGTGGCCGAAAGCACGGTGGCATACTGCGCGGCTTCGGCGCTCGCCGCTGCACCGAGCAGCGCCGTGAATGCAGCCGCCGCCGCACCTGTCCTGATCATCGTCTTCATATCGTGCACTCCCTGAACAAAGCCGTGGTGATCGACTCGCGATCGCCTCAAGAGTTCGCGCCAAATGCACGCCAAATCAAGCGTCCGCACCAGGCTTGACATTTCTTTGCAATGCGCACCCTGTCAGCAACGCGCGTCGGTGCCGCGTTAGCTCCAATCCATGTCCACCATTGACCAACGCGAATGCAGCCTGTCGCGTTGACCGTCGCCTAGAGGAGAACAAGTGCTGAATAACAAGATTTGCCGAGGCATCGCCGCGGCCTTGGTCGCGGTCGGCTTGGCCGCCTGCGGCGGCGGCGGAAGCTCCAATGACGTCGCCAACGTGCGCCTGCTCAACACGACACTGACGCATCAATCGATCAGCCTGCTCGTCGGCGGTTCCACGGCCATTGCGACCGTTCCGCTCGATACCGTCAGCGCCTACGCCGGGGCGACGGCCGGCAGCCCGCTCCTGCAGATCAACGACGCGACCACCAGCTCCGCGCTGGCGACGCTGGCGCCGACCGTCGGCAGCCAACGCCCACTACGTGCTCGTTGCCTACGAAGAGCGGCGGCGCGGTGCGCACCGCCATCATCAACGAGGACACGGCGGCGCCCCCGGTCGGGACCGCGGCGCTGCGCGTTTTCAACGCCGCGACCGACGCGGGCGCGATCGACGTTTATGTCACCGACCCGGCCGTCAACATCGCCACGCTGACCTCGCCTACCTTCAGCTTCGGCGACTTCTTCGTGCAGACGAGCAGCTTCGTTTCGCTGCCGCCGGGCACGTACCGGATCCGCGTCACCGGCGCCGGCAATCCGGCCGACCTGCGCCTCGACCTGCCCTCGTTCGTCCTGACGGACCAGGAGGTGGCGTCGGCGATCCTGACGCCGACCGTCGGCGGCACCCTGGTCAATGGCGGCGTCCTCGCGCAGCAAGGCGCCTACACGGCGGGCCGCAACACGACCGCGCGGGTCCGGCTCGCCGCCGCGGTCTCGAACAACGCCGTGGTCTCGGCGAGCGCCGCCGCCATCGCCGTCTCGACCAGCACTGTTGCGCCCTCGGTGAGCGGCTACGCGATCGTTCCGGCGGGAGCGCCGCTGACGATCACGGTCAACGGCGCATCGGTCGCCCCGCCCGCCACCGTGCTTGCCGCCGGCAGCGACTCGACTCTCATGGTCTACGGTGATCCTGGCGCGGCGACGGCGAGCATCATCGGCGACGACAACCGGCTTGCCGGGTACGGCGGCCAACGTCAAGATGCGCCTGGTCAACGGCCTCACCGGCGCGGCGACGCCGCTGACGCTGGATGCCGCGTTCTCGGTCATCGCCAGCGACGTCGCCCCGGGAACGGCATCCCCGTACGCCGTGATCGGTTCGACCACGCCAGCTGCAACTCGACGTATTCGCCGCATCGAGCTCGACGCCGATCTACAGCACCACGACCACCGGCTCGGGCGCGCCGATCACCCTGTTCGGCAATTCGGTCTACACGGTGTTCATGCTGGGCGATGCGGCCCACCCGATCGCCCGCCCGAGCAAGGACCGTTGATAGCGGCATTGCGACGAGCACCCTGGGCGCGCGGACACGCGCCTGGCGTGTGGTATTTGGCAACGGTCGGACACGCGCCGTAAACCTTGGTAAGGATCGCCGAGGGCTGCGCCGGTGCGGCCTAAACTGATCTGATGGCAAGATTTCTGATCCGTGCTGCTATCGTCGCGGCGACCTTGTTCGCGCCTCTGGCCTTGCACGTACCGCTGGCGCAAGTGCCGGCCGCGCGCCCATCGGCGCTGCCGGCGCGCGTGATCGTCAAGTTCCGCGCCGATTCGCCGGTGCTGCGCATGCAGGCGCTCTCGGCCACCAGCCGGCCGCACGTCGCAGGCGCAGGCGCTCGGCCAACGCATTGGAGTCGCACTGACCGGCGGCCGGGCGCTGTCGGATCGTTCGCAAGTGGTGTTCGGCAAGCGGCATGACCTCGCGGCAGCTTGCGGCCCGGATCGCCGCCGAGAGCGACATCGAATACGCCGTCGCCGACGAGAAGAATGCACATCGTCGCGGCGCCGAACGATTCGTTCTACACCAGCGGGCCGGCCCTCGGAGCGACCAGCGGTGGTCCGGCCGTCGGCCAGTGGTACCTGAAGCCGCCGGGTCCGGCCGGAACCGGCCGGTCGCCGGCACAGCGCCGGCGGCGATCAACGCCGAGCAGGCGTGGGACATCAGCACCGGCAGCGTCGGCATCGTCGTCGCTGACCTCGACACCGGCATCCGCTTCGACCATCCCTGACCTGCAGGGCAACGTGATCCCGGGCTACGACATGGTGAGCCCCGACGACGGCGCCTCCGGGATCAGACTTCTCGTCACGGCCGGCGACGGCAATGGGCGCGACAGCGACGCTTCCGATCCCTGGCGACGGCATCACCCAGGCCGACAAGGACAACAACCCGGTGTTCGCCAACTGCGACGTGGGCAACAGCAGCTGGCACGGCACGCAGACGGCCGGCCTGATCGCCGCGACCACCGACAACGGCGTCGGAATCGCCAGCGTCGGCCGTACGGTGCGGCTGATGCCGGTGCGCGTGCTCGGCAAGTGCGGCGGCTACGACGTCCGACATCATGGCCGGCATGCTCTGGGCGCGGCGTCCGGCATCCACGTGCCTCGGCGTCACCGACAACGCTGACGCCGGCGCGCGTACTCAACATGAGCCTGGGCGGCACGCAGGCGTGCAGCGCAAGCCTACATCGACACCATCACCCAAGTCAACGCTGCTGGCGCAGTCGTCGTCGTCGCAGCAGGCAATACGGCGGCAATGGCGGTAGGCACCCCGGCGAATTGCGCGGGTGCGATCGGCGTTGCGCGGCTTGCGCCACGACGGCGACAAGGTCGGCTTCTCCGACCTCGGGCCAGAGATCGCGATCGCGGCCCCGGGCGGCAACTGCGTGACCACCAGCAGCGCCGCTTGCCTCTACCCGATCATGACGACGAGTAACGCGGGCGCGATCGACGCCGGTCCCCGGCGTCGCGGGCGCGATCTATACCGACAGCTTCAACTACTCGATGGGCACCAGCTTTTCGGCGCCACTCGTTTCCGGCACGGTAGCGCTGATGCTCTCGGCGCAGCCGTCGCTGACGTCGGCACAGGTGAAAGCCGTGCTGCAGTCGAGCGCGCGGCCATTTCCGACCAGCGGCAGCTCGGCAGCTACCGGAGCATGCGTGGCACCAACCAGTACCGGCGCAGGACGAGTGCTACTGCACGACCTCGACCTGCGGCGCCGGCATGCTCGACGCGCACGCCGCGCTGCTTGCTGTGAACGGCGTGCAGGCGGCGATCTCGCTGACGACGACGACGCCGACCGTGAACCAGGCGATCTCGCTGACCTCGAGCTCGGTCGAGAGCGCCGGCCACACCATCGTCAGCTACGCCTGGACGATCCTCAATGCCGGCAGCAGCAACGCCGCGATCACGAGCGCCATCAACGCCCCCTCGGTGACGGTGACGGCACCGCCGCGGGAACGTTCCTGATCCAGCTCACGACCACCGACAACAACGGCTACGTCTCGTCCACGACGCTCTCGGTGGCCGTGGCCGCGCCGGCAGTCGCGACGGCGCCCGCCTCGGTGCCGCCCACGGCGACCGCCGGCGGGCGGCGGTGGCGGCGCGCTCGGCGTCGGCTGGCTGTTGCTGCTGCTGACGGCGGTGCTCGCGCTGGCGGCGACGGGCGGGCGCGAGCGCACGGGGCCGCGCCCGGATCAGCGCGGCCGATCGGCCTTCGCGCACGGGCTGAAGCCGCGCCCCACCAGATCGAGCTTCAGCGTCGCCAGCTTGGTGGCGAGCGCCGCGTCGGCATTGGCGACGCGGTAGCTGTGCGTGACTTCGGTCTTGGTGCCGATGGTGCGCTCGCCGCGCGTGTCGGTCCAGGAGCCGGCGGGCAGGTTGTTGGTGAGGACCAACTCCACGGCATTGGCGTCAGCGGCGCCGAACGGCGGCGTCTCCAGGCACGCGCGCACGTCGCCTGGCGCGCTGGCGGCGGCGCTCATCGGCAGCAACTGGATCGTCTCCGGTCGAACCTGGTTGGCGAGCCGCTCGGGCTCGCGATCACCGATCGCGCGCAGGCCGAGCAGGCCGTCGAGCGCGCCGCGCGTGTAGGCGAAGAACAGCAGATTGGCGACGACCAGCGCCACCACCAGGGCCCTCAGCACGACGATCCCGCGGTGCCGGCGATGCGCAGCCGCCACTCACCGCTGGTCACGCGCACGCGTTCGTTCGGGCGGTCGAGCCAGAGCGCGCCCTCGGCATCGACACCCCTCGCCACGCCAGCGCCGCCCCTCGGCGTCGCTGACGATCTGCCGGCCGCGCAGCAGGTCGCGTGCGGCGAAGCGATCGGCGAAGGCGGGAAAGCCGGCGCGCTCGAACTGGCGCGCGGCGGCGATCAGGGCCGGCGCGGCCCGCGCCAGCGTCTCTGCCACGGTGGCCGTGGGATCGATCTCGACCAGCGCGGCGACGCCCGACGCGGCGTCGGCGACGTCGAGCGGCAGCACGTTGATGCCGACGCCGATGACGGCGACGCGGCCCGGCGCGAACGGCGCGGTCTCGACCAGCACGCCGGCGAGCTTCCTGCCCGGGCGCTGCGCCGGGTCGGCGCTCCGGTCGAGCAGCCAGAGATCGTTCGGCCACTTCAGGCCGATCCGGCCGGCGCCGAGCGGCGGCTCGAGCGCGTCGGCGAGCGCGACGCCGACGGCGAGCGAGAGCCCGGAGAGATCGGCGCGCGCGAACGGCCAGGCGAGCGAGAAGGTGAGCGATGCGCCTGCGGCGCCGTGCCAGGCGCGGCCGTGACGGCCCCGGCCGGCAGTCTGCCGATCGGCGACGAGCAGGCTCGGCGCGAACGTCGCGGCGTCGGCTTGCGGCCGCCGCATGCACCCGCGCCAACAAGTCGCTGTTCGTCGACCCGGTCTCGACGACGTGCTCGATGACCGGATCGGCGAGACCGCTCACTTCTTCTTTGCGAGCATCGTGCCCCGGCACTTGCGCGTCCCGCAGCGGCACGCGAACTCCTTCTTCACTTTCTTGGTGTGCTTGCCGTCGAGGATCAGGCCGTAGTCGTAGTTCAGCTCCTCGCCCGGTTCGATGTCGCGCAGCGCGGTGATGAAGACGCGGCCGTCGTCTTCGTCGGCCTCGCAGTTCGGGCCGCAGGCGTGGTTGATCCACTTGGCGGCATTGCCGCCGTCGAGGCCGTTGATGACGTGCTTGTCGTCGATGTGGAAGAAGAAGGTGTGGTTGGGATCGTCGGGGTTGTGCGGCGGCAGCTTCTTCGCTTGCTTCCAGGTGATGACGCTGCCCGTGTACTCGAGGATGCGCTCGCCCTTGGGAATCGACGCGAGCGCGAACACGCCCTTGCCATGGATGCCCGAGCGACGGACCTGGATGCGCGGACCGCGGCGCTTGGCGGCAGGGGTTGACGGCTTTGCGGCAGGGGTTTCTCTGGCGGTCAATTTCTTTGGGTACATTGAATTCATGGGTGCGCGCGCGTGCACGTGCGCGCGAGAAGCCCGGATTGTAGAGACGCGGTTCGCCGCCCGAGAGAACAACGACCAGACGAATGAGCAAATCACTGATCATTGCCGAGAAGCCATCGGTCGCGCAGGACATCGTCCGCGCGCTCACGCCCAGCGCGGGCAAGTTCGACAAGCACGACGAATACTTCGAAGGCGACGGCTACATCGTCACCTCGGCGGTCGGCCACTTGCTCGAGATCAAGGCGCCCGAGGAGTTCGACGTCAAGCGCGGCAAGTGGAGCTTCGCCCACCTGCCCGTGATCCCGCCGCACTTCGACCTGGCGCCGCTCGAGAAGACGAAGACGCGGCTGAACGCGATCGTCCGGCTGGTCAAGCGGAAGGACGTCAGCGAGCTCATCAACGCCTGCGACGCCGGGCGTGAGGGCGAGCTGATCTTTCGCCTGATCCAGCAGCACGCCAAGTCGAAGCTGCCGGTCAAGCGCCTCTGGCTGCAGAGCATGACGCCGGCGGCGATCCGCGACGGCTTCGAGCACCTCCGCTCCGACAAGCAGATGCTGCCGCTCGCCGACGCCGCGCGCTGCCGCTCCGAAGCCGACTGGCTGGTCGGCATCAACGGCACGCGGGCGATGACCGCGTTCAACTCGCGCGATGGTGGCTTTTTCCTGACCACCGTCGGCCGGGTGCAGACGCCGACGCTGTCGATCATGGTCGAGCGCGAGGAGCAGATCCGAAAGCACGTCTCGCGCGACTACTGGGAAGTGCGCGCGACCTTCGCGGTCACGGCCGGCGAGTACGAAGGCAAGTGGTTCGATCCGGCGTGGAAGAAGAACGCCGACGACAACGAGCTGCGCTCGGACCGCATCTGGAACGAGGCCGAGGCGCTGGCGATCGCCGCCGCCGTTCAGGGCGAGCCGGCGTCGGTCAGCGAAGAGGCCAAGCCGAGCAGCCAGGCGCCGCCGCAGCTCTACGACCTGACCAGCCTGCAGCGCGAGGCGAACTCGCGCTTCGGCTTCTCGGCGCGGACGACGCTCTCGATCGCCCAGGCGCTGTACGAAAAGCACAAGGTCCTGACCTACCCGCGGACCGACAGCCGCCACCTGCCCGAGGACTACGTCGCGGTCGCGAAGGACACGATCGCGATGATCTCGAAGGAGAGCCTGCCCGGCCCGCTGCGCGCGCTCGCCGTGCACGCCAAGACGGCGATCAAGGAAGGCTACGTCAAGCCGATCAAGAAGATCTTCGACAACGCCAAGGTCTCGGACCACTTCGCGATCATCCCGACGCTCCTGCCGCCGAAGAGCCTCTCGGAGATCGAGGCCAAGCTCTACGACATGGTCGCCAAGCGCTTCCTCGCCGTCTTCTTCCCCTCGCGCCGAGTTCATGGTGACGACGCGGATCTCGACCGTCGCCAGAGCCGGCAAGCGACTACAAATTCCAGACCAACGGCAAGGTGATGGTCAAGCCCGGCTGGCTCGCGGTCTACGGCCGCGAGGCGCAGGAGGACGACGCCAACCTGGTCGCCGTCGGCGACGGCGAGCTGGCGCGAACCGAGAGCATCGACGTCAAGGCGCTGAAGACCCGGCCGCCGGCGCGCTACACCGAGGCGACGCTGCTCTCGGCGATGGAAGGCGCGGGCAAGCTGATCGACGACGACGAGTTGCGCGAGGCGATGCAGGAAAAGGGTCTCGGCACGCCGGCGACGCGCGCCGCGATCATCGAGGGCCTGATCTACGAGAAGTACATCCACCGCGAGGGCCGCGAGCTGGTTCCGGGCGCGAAGGCGTTCCAGCTGATGACGCTGCTGCGCGGCCTCGGCGTCGAGGACCTGACCAAGCCCGAGCTCACCGGCAACTGGGAGCACCAGCTTGCCGAGATGGAGAAGGGCCATCTCGAGCGCGAGACCTTCATGCGCTCGATCGCCGAGATGGCCGAGCGGATCGTCAAGAAGGCCAAGGAGTACGACCGCGACACGATCCCCGGCGACTACGCGACGCTGACGGCGCCGTGCCCGAACTGCGGCGGGGTCGTCAAGGAGAACTACCGCCGCTACGCCTGCACCGGCATTCCCGGCGTCAAGGAGCCGTGCGGCTTTTCGATCAGCAAGATCCCGGGCGGCCGCGCCTTCGAGCTGGCCGAGGTCGAGGCGTTCCTGCGCGACAAGCGGATCGGTCCGCTCGAGGGCTTCCGCTCGAAGGCAGGCTGGCCGTTCACGGCCGAGCTCAAGCTCGTCTTCGACGACGAGATCAAGAACTGGAAGCTTGAGTTCGACTTCGGCGAGGACGCCAGGCGCGAAGGCGAATCGGGCGAGCCGGTCGACTTCGGCGAGCAGGAGAGCCTTGGCAAGTGCCCGAAGACCCAGGGCAACGTCTATGAGTTCGGCGCCAACTACGTCTGCGAGCACTCGGTCGGGCCGTCGCCGTCGTGCGACTTCAAGAGCGGCAAGGTGATCCTGCAACAGCCAGTAGCGCGCGAGCAGATGACCAAGCTGCTGACGAGCGGCGCCACCGACCTGCTCGACGGCTTTGTCTCCAACAAGACGCGGAGGAAGTTCAAGGCGCGTCTGGCGTGGGACCCGAAGGAGAGCAAGGTCTCGTTCGTGTTCGAGCCGCGTCCCGACCGCAAGCTGGCGGCGAAGAAGGGCGCCGGCAGCTCGCTCGGCGGCGTAGTCGCGGCCGTCGCGGCGGCGGCCGAGGCCCAGCCTCTGCCGGCGAAGAAGGTCGCCGTGAAGAAGGCCACGGCAAAAAAGGTCGCGGCGAAGAAGAGCCCGGCGAAGAAGGTCGTCGCCAAGAAGGCTGCGGCGAGCGAGGGATGAACGGCGGGCGCCGACGCGGTATCGTGCGCGGACATCCCATGCCCGCAGGAGAGATCATGGCCGCCCCGACTCGATTTCGCCGTTTCGCCGCCGTGGCATCGCTGCTCGCCGCACTTCCGTTGGCCGGCGTGGCGCAGGCGCCCAAGCCGCCGCCGCGGTTGCCGCCCACGGCCTCGCAGACGTCGCAGATTCCCGGTGGCGTCGACACCGGCACGCCGGGAGGCAGCGATTCGGTACAGCTCGGCACGCCGGTGATGTCGAATTCCATGAGCAGCGGTTCGGCGCTGAAGGGCGGGTCCGCCGCCGCTCGGGCCGCGGCGCGGCCGAAGCCGACCGCGAGCAGCGTCGCCTGCACCAACACCGTGGAACCGACCACGAGCGACAACAAGGCGACGCCCGCCGTGCTGCCGAAGCCCGGCGTAGTCGGCAAGGCGACCGCGCCGCCGGCCAAGGCGCCCGTCACGCCCGGCGCGACCCGCATCGACTGCTGAGCGCGTCGGGCCGCGACGCAGCGAGGGACGGCTCGCCGTGGCCAATTCGAAGCTCGCCGTGTTTGGCGCGATCGGCGCCAATGTCGCCATCGCCGTGATGAAGTTCATCGGCGCGGCGGCCACCGGCAGCTCGGCGATGCTTTCCGAGGGTATCCACTCGACGGTCGACACCGGCGACGGTCTGCTCCTTCTCGTCGGCATGCACCTGGCGGATCGGCCCGCCGACGAGCGCCATCCGTTCGGTTACGGCAAGGAGCTTTATTTCTGGAGCCTGATCGTCGCGGTGCTCATCTTCGGCGTCGGCGGCGGCGTCTCGGCCTATGAAGGCGTGCTCCATCTGATCGACCCGCAACCGCTCGAGGACCCGGGCTGGAGCTACGCGATCCTCGGTGGTGCGGCGCTGTTCGAGGGCACGAGCTTCGTGATCGCCTTGCGCGAGTTCACGAAGAGCATCGCCGGTGCGCCGTTCTGGAGGTCGCTCCGCGCCAGCAAGGATCCGACTCTCTACACGGTGATGGCCGAAGACGCGGCCGCGCTACTCGGCCTGGCGGCTGCGGCGATCGGCATCTACGCCAGCCACGCGCTCGGCATGCCGGCGTTCGACGCTGGCGCGTCGATCGTCATCGGCCTGTTGCTGTGCGGCGTCTCGACCCTGCTGATCTTCCAGGCGCGAAAGCTCCTCGTCGGCGAGGCGGTCGACCCGAAGATGGCCGAAGAGATCCGCAAGATCGCGCAGGGCGAGACCGTTGTCCATCGTGCCGGCTGGCCGCTCACCATGCACCTCGGCCCCGACGACGTCCTGCTCGCTTTCGACGCTGAGTTCCGCAACGACGTCGCCGCCGAGGAGATGTCGCGCGCCGTCAACCGCATCGAGCAGGCGATCCGGGAGCGCTTCCCCGAGGTCGGAAGGATCTACATCGAATCGCGCCGCGTCAGCCCGGCCGCTGCCGAGCCGGCCGCTGCCGTCGCCGAGACGAGCGCCGCGTCCTAGACCTGGACGCCGATCGACGCCGTCGCGACCAGCTCGTTGAAGAGCGCGAGCGAGGCCTTGCCCGAGACGGCATAGGGATCGAGGACGGCGCTCTCCGAGTACTTGAGCACCAGCGCCGGGTTGAGCCGGCTCATGTTGACCTGGCCCATCGACCAGCTCGAGAAGCTCCGCTCGCCGATCTCCTCGTAGCTGAGCAGCGCGACGTCGCGGTGGCGCGGATCCTGGGCGATCCGGTTGTAGAGCGCGCTCACCGCATCGCGGCCGCCTTCGAGCACCTGCAGGAAGACGTGGGCGTTGGTGCAGAAGCAGAGCACGCCGGTGACGCCGACCTTCGGGTTGTGCTCCTTCGAGCGCTTGACGATCGCCGCCAGCGCTTCGGCGTTGACCGATTCGGCGGCGCGGCTCGCGTACAGAAGTCGGACCAGCATCGGTTTCCCCTCAGGTCTTCTTCGCCAGCAGCGACAGGAACTCGCGGCGCAGGTTGGCGTCCTTCAGGAACGCGCCGCGCATGACGCTGTTGGTCATCATCGCCTCGTCGTCCTTGACGCCGCGCCAGTGCATGCAGAAGTGGTCGGCCTCCATGACGATCGCCAGGCCGTCGGGCTTGACCCGGTCCTGCAGTTCGTTGGCGAGCATCGTCACCGCCTCTTCCTGGATCTGCGGCCGGCTCATGATCCAGTCGCAGATGCGAACGTATTTCGACAGGCCGATCAGGTTCGAGTGCTCGTTGGGCAGCAGGCCGATCCAGATCTTGCCGAGGATCGGGCAGAGGTGATGCGAGCACGCGCTTCGCACCTTGACCGGGCCGACGATCATCAGCTCGTTCAGGCGCGAGATGTTCGGGAACTCGGTGACCGAGGGCGGCGCCGTGTAGCGGCCCTTGAAGACCTCGGTCAGGAACATCTTGGCGACCCGCTTGGCGGTGTCGTTGGTGTTGTGGTCGCTCTCGGTGTCGATCACGAGCGCGCGCAGAACGCCCTGCATCTGCTCCTCGACCTCGGCGCGCAGCTCGTCGAGCTCGCCGTCCTCGACGAAGGCGGCGATGTTGTCGTTGGCGTGATAGCGGCAGCCGGCGCCGACCAGGCGGTAGCGGATGCGATCCGAGGCCGGCAGGCGTGCCAGGTCGCCTTCGCTGCGAAAGATCGGGGTGGGCTTCTCGCCGGCCATGGGACTCGTTCTTGTCTCGTCGGAGTCCGCGAGGGTACCGCATCGATGTGCGCCGCAGCAGCGGCCGTAGACTTGTCCGGTGACCGCACCGCCATCGCCCGCCGCGCTGCCGCTGGCGCGTCTCCTCGGTCACGCCGCCGACGCTGTCGCCGCGGTGCGCGCCGGCCGATCGCTCAACGACGCGCTCGCCCGTACGCCCGACGCGGCCCGTCCCGGAACGCAGGCGCTGGCCTTCCATGCGCTGCGCTGGCTCGGCGCCGCCGAAGTCGTGCGTCGCCGGCTCGCGCCGAAGACGCCGCCGGCCGAGGTCGACGCGCTCCTCATGATCGCGCTGGCGCTGCTCTGGCCGCCAGGCGGTCCGCCCTATGCGGAGCACACGCTGGTCGACCAGGCCGTCGCCGCGGCGACCCGGCGCGCGCCGCGCAGCGCCGGCTTCGTCAACGCCGTGCTGCGTCGATTCATCCGCGAGCGCGACGCGGTCGTCGCCCAGGCGCTGGCAGATCCGCTGGCGCACTTCAACCATCAGCCGTGGTGGCTCGAGCAGCTGCAGGCCGACTGGCCCGAGCGCTGGTCGGCCATCGCCGCTGCCGACAATCTGCATCCGCCGATGATCCTGCGCGTCAATGCCCGGCGCTCGACCGGGTCGGCCTACGTCGCCCGGCTTGCCGCGCAAGGGATCGAGGCCCACGCCCTTGGCGGCCAGGCCGTCGCCTTGGCGCGGCCGATGCCGGTGGCCCAGCTGCCCGGCTTCGGCGACGGCGTGGTCTCGGTCCAGGACAGCGCCGCCCAGCGCGCGGCGCCGCTGCTCCTCGCTCGGCCGCTCGCCGCCGGCGCGCGCGTCCTCGACGCCTGCGCCGCGCCGGGCGGCAAGACCGCGCACCTGCTCGAGCTCGCTGACCTCGATCTGCTCGCCATCGACCGCGATGCCGGCCGGCTGGCCCGCGTCGACCAAACCCTGGCCCGGCTCGGCCTTCGTGCCGAGACGCGGGTCGCCGACGCCAGCGCGCCGGCCGACTGGTGGGACGGCCGCGCCTTCGACGCGATCCTGCTCGACGCGCCCTGCAGCGCTTCGGGCATCGTCCGCCGCCATCCCGGACGTACGCTGGCTGCGTCGCGCAGAGCGACCTCGCCGCCCTGACCGCGACCCAGGCGCGCCTGCTCGACGCGCTCTGGCCGCTGCTGGCACCGGGCGGGCGTTTGCTCTACGCGACGTGCTCGGTGTTCAAGGCCGAAGGCGGGGCGCAGATCGACGCTTTTTTGCAACGACAAGGCGATGCCGCCCCGGTTGCGGACCCGCCTTCTCCCGGGCAGCTGCTGCCGCTACCCGACAATGACGCAACGCCTCCGTCGCCTCGCTCGCCCGCCGTGGCGGACGGCTTTTTCCTCGCCCTGATCGAGAAACTCCCGTCCACGCCGAAGACCGCCCGCCGATGACCCCGTTGCCGCCGCACGGCTCCCTGCGCCGCCGCAGCGTGCTTCGCGCGCTCGGGGTCGCGGCGTTGCGACCAGGGCTGCCCGGCGCCTGGCTCGCCGGCGTTGCCGCACCCGGCTCGGTGCGCGCCGGCGAGGCCGAGCTGACCGCTCTCGAGGTGATCCGCGACGAGGACGGCGTCTTCCTCACCTACGCCGTCAATTTCGAGCCTCGGCAAGGCCGCCGATGAAGCGCTGACCAAGTCGGTGCCGCTCTTCTTCGTCGCCGAGGCCGAGCTCTTCCGCGACCGCTGGTACTGGCGTGACCGCCGCGTCGCCGAGGCGGCGCGGGTGTGCAAAGTCGTGCTGCAGCCGCTCACCTCGACCTACCGCGTCACCACCACCGGCGGCCTGAGCCAGAGCTATCCGACTCGCGCGGAAGCGCTCGCCACGATCAGCCGGGCGACCCGCTGGAAGATCGCCGAGGCGGGCCAGATCGACGACGGCCATCACTACCTCGAATTCAACTTCCGGCTCGACACCACCCTGCTGCCGCGGCCGATGCAGATCGGCATCAGCGGCAATCCCGACTGGCAGCTCTCGGTCAAGCGCACGCTGCGCATCAATTGAAGAACGACCCGCACGCCGAGGCGGGATTGCCCAAGCCCCCGCTCATCTCCCGGCCGAGCCGCTGGGCCTGGATCATCTCGACCCTGGCCGCCCTCGGCGCCGGGCTGGTGCTCGCGTTCCTGCTCGCGATCGCGACCAACAACCCGGCTCTCTACGAGCGCCACTACCTCTGGCTGTTCTGGGTCAACGTCGCCCTGGCGAGCACGCTCGTGCTGGTCATCGTCGTCGCCGGCGTGCGCTTGCTCTGGCGCGTCTCGCGCGGACGCTTCGGCAGCCGGCTGCTGCTCAAGCTGGCGGCGATCTTCGCGCTCGTCGGCATCCTTCCCGGCGTGCTCATCTACACCGTCAGCTACCAGTTCGTCTCGCGTTCGATCGAGAGCTGGTTCGACGTCAAGGTCGAGGGCGCGCTCGACGCCGGCCTCGCCTCGGCCGCGGCACGATCGACGCCATCGTCAGCGACCTCGCGACCAAGACCCGGCTGGCCGCCGAGCGGCTCGGCGAAAGCGCGACCTCGGCCGAGCCGCTCTCGCTCGAGCGGCTGCGCGAGCAGCTTTCGGCGCGGGAGATCGCGGTCGTCGGCAGCGGCGGCCAGACCCTGCTCGCGACCAGCTCGGCGAACTCGGGCCTGATGCCCGAGCGGGTCGCGCCGCAGACGCTGCGCCAGGCGCGCACGCAGCGTGTCGTCAGCCAGGCCGAAGGGCTCGACGAGGACGCGTCGGCCGGCGGCGCGAATGCGCGCGTGCGCGCGATCGCCGTCATCCCGAGCAGCAACCTCAAGCTCGGCGAGCAGGAGCGCTTCCTCGTCGTCACCCAGTCGCTCGCGCCCGGCCTGGCGGCCAACGCGCTCGCGGTTACCAGCGCCTACCGCGAGTACCAGCAGCGCGCGCTCGCGCGCTCGGGCCTGCGCAAGATGTACATCGGCACGCTGACGCTGGCACTCGTGCTCGCCGTGTTCGGCGCGCTGCTGCTGGCGATCGCGCTCAGCAACCAGCTGGCGCAGCCGCTGCTGCTGCTTGCCGAGGGCGTGAGCCAGGTGGCGCGCGGCGACTTCAGCTCGAAGGCGGTGTTTCGGTCGCACGACGAGCTCGGCGGCCTGACGCGATCGTTCGCCGAGATGACCGAGCAGCTCTCCGACGCGCGCGAGCTGGTGCACAAGAGCGTCGCCCAGGTCGAGGGCGCGCGCGCCAACCTGCAGACGATCCTCGACAACCTCACCGCCGGCGTGATCGTGTTCGACCGGAAAGGCGCGATCGACACCGTCAACCCGGGCGCGACGCGCATCCTGCGCCTGCCGCTCTCGGCCTATCGCGGCCGCAGGCTCGAGGAGGTGACCGGCCTCGGCGACTTCGCCCAGGTCGTCTGGCAGCGCTTCGAGATGCACGCGGCCAGCCCCGAGGCCGGCGAGCGCGACCACTGGCAGGATTCGTTCGAGCTGCAGATCGTTGCCGGCGGCACGGGCCGCGAGCGCGATTCGATCACGCTCCTGGTTCGCGGCGCGGCGATGCCGCAGGGCGCGCGGCTGATGGTCTTCGACGACATCACCGAGCTGGTCTCGGCGCAGCGCGTCGAGGCCTGGAGCGAAGTCGCGCGCCGGCTCGCGCACGAGATCAAGAACCCGCTGACGCCGATCCAGCTCTCGGCCGAGCGGCTCGAGCAGAAGCTCGGCGGCAAGCTCGAGCCCGCCGACCAGGGAATGCTCGAGCGCTCGGTGTTGACCATCGTCAACCAGGTGCAGGCGATGAAGGCGCTGGTCAACGAGTTCCGCGACTACGCGCGCCTGCCGTCGTCGACCTTCGACGCGCTCGATGTCAACGCGCTGGTCGTCGAGGTGCTCGGCCTGTACGGCGCAGCCCAGGAGTCGGGCCGGCTTGTATGCCGAGCTGGCCGAGGCGCTGCCGGCGATCGTCGGCGACGGCACGCAGCTGCGCCAGGTGATCCACAACCTGGTCCAGAACGCGCTCGATGCCGTCGCCGAGCAGGCCGACGGGCGCGTGCGCATCGTCACCGAGGCGGCACGCAACGAAAGCGGCGAGGTTCGCGCGGTGCGTCTGCTCGTCGTCGACAATGGGCCCGGGTTTTCCGAGAAGGTGCTGAAGCGCGCCTTCGAGCCCTACGTCACCACCAAGAAGAAAGGGACGGGCCTCGGTCTGGCCGTGGTCAAGAAGATCGCCGACGAGCACGGCGCGCGCATCCGCATCGCCAACCTGGGCGCTCCCGGGGAGGCCGGCGGCGACGGCGCGTCGGGCGGCGGGCGCGGGGCGCAAGTTTCGCTATCATTTTCCAAACTCGCGACGGCGGTCCGCGTCGCCGCGAACGAGGCGGTCGCCGTGCAGCGATCGCACTGAGAGTTCATGGCCACCATTCTTGTCGTCGACGACGAACTGGGGATTCGGGCGCTGCTGTCGGAGATCCTCGCCGACGAAGGCCACACGATCGAGCTGGCGGAAAACGCGGCGCAGGCGCGCGCCTGCCGCGAGCGCATTCGCCCCGACCTGGTCCTGCTCGACATCTGGATGCCCGACGTCGACGGCATCACGCTGCTGAAGGAGTGGGGCTCGACCGCGCTGCTGACGATGCCGGTGATCATGATGAGCGGCCACGGCACGATCGACACCGCCGTCGAGGCGACCAAGTTCGGCGCGATGGCGTTCCTCGAAAAGCCGATCACGTTGCAGAAGCTGCTGCGTGCCGTCGAGCAGGGCCTGGCCAAGCCGCCGGCACGGGCGCCGGCGGCGTTGAGCGCCGTGCCGAGCGAAGGCGGCCTCACCGTCGAGGCGGCGATGACCGGAGGTGCCATGCAAGCGATCGCGCCCGTGCTGCTCGGGCCGCAGCCCGAGCAGAGCTTCGACCTCGACCGACCGCTGCGCGAGGCGCGTGACGCGTTCGAGAAGAGCTACTTCGAGTTCCACCTGGCGCAGGAAAACGGCAGCATGACGCGGGTCGCCGAAAAGACCGGGCTCGAGCGGACCCACCTCTATCGCAAGCTCAAGCAGCTCGGCGTCGATCTCTCGCGCAACAAGCGCAACGCGGCCTGAGGCGTTATCGCGCGTGTCGCGTGTGGGCGCCGCGAGGAGGCCCCGCGTCGCGTGGTCTGTGCACCGAAGGCACGCCGATATAATCGACGGCTCACGGCCAAGTAGCTCAGTCGGTAGAGCAGCGGACTGAAAATCCGCGTGTCGGTGGTTCGATTCCGCCCTTGGCCACCAAGAAATTCGCCGCGAGGCAAGGTACTGAGCGCTAGTGCTTTTGGCTCGCTGGCGCGGGTGCGCAGATTGGCGCTCAGCCGGTCGCGCGACCCTCAGGCTTTGCTCAAGAGCGTCACATCCCTCCGGGAGTTCGGGCGCGCATCGAGTCGATGCGTCGACCTTGCGCCGCCCTTCGGCAAGGCACATTCCCTGCCGGAGCCGACTCTGGAGCCAGCCGTCAGCGGCTGGCTTGGTGGCCTTCGATCCCTTCGGGTAGCGTCGGACCGAAGCCACTCGCCGCGGCGGGCGTGATGCGCGGCGCGTTGCGCGCCTGCGAGCGGGCCTCGAAGACGTAGAGCATCTCGGCCGCGCGCCGGCGCTCCTGCGCATCGCGATGCGCTGCCAGGCGGCTGTAAAGCCACCACCCCAAGGCCGCCAGCAACAACAGGAAGAGGATGCCGAAGCTCATCGTGGGCCACCTGCGAAGTCGAGCCATTCTGCCGACAGCGCGCCGGGGTTGGCGAGCCGGTCGTCCGCCAAAAACCACCCTTCAGCCAAGGCCCACGCTTGGCGCGCCGGCACAATGCGGCGTCGCTTCGCGCTCATCGTCCCGCCGTTCAGCACGCTGCCATGCCCTCTGGCACCCGGTTCGACATCGTCGTCATCGGCGGCGGCATCGCCGGCGCCTCGATCGGCTATTGGCTCGCGCCGCACGCCGGCATCGTCGTTCTCGAGCGCGAAGACCAGCCCGGCTATCACTCGACCGGCCGCTCGGCGGCGCTGTTCATGGAGAGCTACGGTACGCCGCAGGTGCGCGCCCTGACGATGGCCAGCCGCGCCTTCCTCGCCGCAGCCGCCGGCGGGCTTCGCCGAGCAGCCGATCCTCACGCCGCGCGGTGCGCTGATGGTCGCCGCACCCGGACAGGACGCCTTGCTCGACGACCACTGGCAGGTGCTGCGCTCGATCTCGGCGAGCGGCCGCCTGCTCGACCGCGACCAGACGCTGGCGATGGTGCCGGTGCTGCGTGGCGAGCGGGTGCTGGGCGCCGTCCACGAGCCCGATGCCATGGACATCGACGTGCATGCGCTGCATCAGGGCTATCTGCGCGGCATCCGCCGCTACGGCGGCGAAGTCGTCTGCAATGCCGGGGTCGATGCCTTGCAGCGAGCCGGCGCAGACGCGTGGCAGGTCAGCGCCGGCGGCATGGTTTACGAGGCGGCGCGCGTTGTCGTCGCGGCGGGCGCGTGGTGCGACGTTGTCGCCGGGCTCGCCGGCGCGGCGCCGATCGGGCTCGTAGCCAAGCGCCGTTCGGCGTTCGTCTTCGCGCCGCCGCCCGAGCGTGACGAGCGCGCGCTGGCCGCTCGTCGCCGGCATCGACGAGTCGTGGTACATCAAGCCTGACGCCGGCATGCTGCTCGGCTCGCCCGCCAACGCCGACCCGGTCGCGCCGCAGGACGTGCAGCCGGAAGAGCTCGACATCGCCCTCGCCATCGATCGCATCGAAGCGATGACGACGCTCGCAAGTGCGGCGGCCGACGCGCCGCTGGGCCGGGCTTGCGCTCGTTCGTCGCCGACGGCGATCTGGTCGGCGGCTTCGACCCGGTTGTGCCCGATCTGTTCTGGGTCGCGGCGCAAGGCGGCTACGGCATCCAGACGTCGGCGGCGATGGGCGAGGTATGTGCTGCGCTCGTGCGCGGCTTGCCGTTGCCGGCGCGGATCGCGGCATTCGGGCTGAGCGAGACGATGCTGGCGCCGGCGCGCCTCGGGTCGCGACCGTCCCGTCGCTAAGGCGTCACGGTCGCCGAGTCGACGGCGCCAGGCCGGCGCATGCCGCGGATCATGAGATCGACGCAGTGGCCCAGATAGCGCGCATCGCAGGGCTTGGGCAGGAAGATATCGTATTCGTCGAAGCCAGTGCGGACGAACGATTCTTCGAGGCTGGTGTGCATCGCGATCATCGACGTGCTGGTCTTGGGGTTGCTGCGTAGCGCTCGGCCCACCGCCAGGCCGTCGATCCCCGGCATGTCGACGTCGAGGATCACGGCATCGAAGTCTTCGCCCTGCGTCGCAGCGAGCGCGGCGTGGCCGCTGTCGACCGCCTTGACGCTGTAGCCGAGCGCTTCGAGCGAGGCCGTGACCAGAACGCGGATCACCGGCGAATCGTCCACCGTGAGAACTCGACCGCGGGGTTTGACTCGGGTGGCCGCATGCATCGCAGCAAGCTTAGCGGCCACGCTCCGATTCGACCAGCCCGTCGCCGCCCGCAACGCCGTGCGGCGCCGCCGTTGCCGGGAAATGAGGCACCGCCGCGGCAGCCACAACTGAGCGCATGTATCAAGCGCTTGCGCTCAGGTTATGCACACAGTTATCAACGGCGCCGAGGCACAAAAAATATTTTGCGTCGGAGAATGCGCCACCTCGTCTTTCCAGGAGCCTTCATGGCCGACGCCCCCGAGCCCAGCCCCGATGCCGTCAAGGAAACCGACAAGAAGATGCGCGAGCGGGTCGACAAGCTCGTCGCCCAGGCCGCGGCCGAAAGCAGTGGCGCGATCAAGCTGACGCGCAAGTCGCTCGACTACACCGTCCAGGCGGCCTTCCTACCGGTCGTCGCCGAAGGCTTCGACGGCGCGCTCGGCGAGCCGCAGGCGGCGGTGATGACGACGAGCTACGTGCTGAAGGACGGCGACTCGCGCACCCGGCCGGTCTGCTTCGCCTTCAACGGCGGCCCGGGCTCGGCGTCGATCTGGCTGCATCTCGGCGCGCTCGGTCCGAAGCGCATTGCAACGCCCGACGACGGCAGCATGCCCGCGGCACCGTACGCCGTCGCCGACAACCCGCACAGCTGGTTCGAGCACTTCGACCTGGTGTTCGTCGATCCGCCCCACACCGGCTGGTCGACGACGGCGAGCGCCGAGGCGAGGAAGAAGATGCTCTCGGTCGACGGCGACGTCGCCGCGCTGACCGAAGTCATGCGCGTCTGGCTGACGCGCCACAAGCGCTGGGGCTCGCCCGTCTACCTCGCCGGCGAGAGCTATGGCACGACGCGCGGCGCGGCGATGGCCGACAAGCTGCAGAGCGCCGGCGTCGCGCTTTCGGGGTTGATCCTGATCTCGTGCGCGATGGACCTGCAGAGCCTCGTCTTCGCGCCACTCAACGACCTTCCCTATGCACTGTTCCTGCCCGCGTTCGCCAACACGTCGCAGTACCACGGTCTGCTGAAGGGCGAGATCGCGAAGTCGCCGGAGGCGGCGCGCGCCGCCGCCGAGAGCTTCATCGACGAGGACTATGTCGCGGCGCTGCTTGCCGGTGCGAGGCTTGATAGCAAGCGCCGGGAGCGCATCGCCCGCCGCATCGCCGAGCTCACCGGCTTACCGCAGGCGCTGGTCGAAGAGAAGAACCTGCGCATCAACGACCAGACCTACTTCATGCAGGCGCTGCGCTCGCAGAGCCGGATCGTCGGCCGCCTTGAGGCGCGAGCGACCGGGCCGACGGCGGCGAGCCGCGGCCACGAGATGGAATTCGATCCCGGCATCGAAGCGATCGCGCCGCCGTACACGATGGCGGCGATGGCCTATTTCGGCGAGCAGCTCGGCATGAGCAGCGAGATCCGCTACGAAGTGCTCTCGCACGACACCCACAAGGCCTGGAACTGGAATCGCGGCGAGGACAAGGGCAACAGCTACGCCACCACCAGCCCCGACCTGGCACGGGCGCTGCGCCGCAACGCTCACCTCAAGGTCTTCGTCGCCAGCGGCCGATACGATCTCGGTACGCCGTACAGCGCCAGCGACTGGTCGCTGGCCCAGCTCGATGCTCCTGCCGAAGTGCTGACGCGCGTGACCCATCGCTACTACGACGCCGGCCACATGATGTACACGCGTCAGGCCGACCTGGCGCAGCTGAAGACCGACCTCGGCGCCTGGCTCGACGGCTGAGCCTGGCGCTGGTCGCCCGCGCTCACCAGCCGAGCGCGAGGCGCAACGGCAAGTAGACGGCGAGGCCGGCGATGAGCGGCCCGAGCACGCCGGGCTTCCAGGCGTAGAACGCGGTCGCCGCCAGCGCCGCCGGCAAGCGCGCGTCGCGCCAGGTGTGGAGCAGCTCGCCGTGGGCCATGAAGATCTCGGGCGCAAGCGACGGCGACGATCGCGGCCAGCGGCGCCACCTGCAGGGCGCGCTGCAGCGGCTCGGGGATCTTCGTCTCGCGCTTGGCGAAGAGGAAGAAGTTGCGCGCGATCACCGTCACTGCGGCCATGCCGAGGATCGTGGCGGCGCCGTAGGCCCAGGTCGGCGGCGCCATCGTCAGCGACCGCGCAGCGCATCGGCCGCGCGGCCGGCGCGTGCCATCACCAGGCCCGCCGTCACCGCGGCGGCGATCGCGACCAGGATGTTCAGCTTCAGCGGCAGCGAGAACGCGGCCACCGCCGCGGCGGCCGAGACGATCGCCGCGACCCACGCGGTGCGGTCGTTGAGGAGCGAGTAGGCGATGCCGAGCATCGACAGCGTTCCGGCGAAGCCGAGGCCCCATTCGAGCGGCACCAGCGACGACAGGAGGATGCCGGCGAGCGACGAGACTTGCCAGACGCTCCACACCGCGACCGCGCCGCCGGCGGCGTAGCGCGCCTGGCCGGTCTGGTGGCCCGCGGCCCGGCCATGCCTTCTGGAACACGACCAGGTTGAGATCGGCGAGCAGGTAGCCGAGAACCAGGCGGCGGTCGCGCGGCAGATGGCCGAGGTGCACGCGCCATTGCGAGCTGAAGATGGCGAAGCGCAGGTTGACGCAGAAGGCCGAGGCCCAGATCACCCACATCGGCGCGCCGCTGGCGATGAGCGGCAGCGCCGCGAGCTGGGCGCTCCCGGCGTAGACGGTGAGCGACATCAGGAGCGCCAGGCCGACACCGAGGCCGCTCTGCGTCATCGCCACGCCGGTGACCAGGCCCCAGGCTGCCAGGCCCGGGCCGAAGGCGAGCATGTCGCGCGACGCCATGGCGAAAGTGCGCGTCATGGAAGAGGCCGCGCAGGGTCATCGACACGACTTTACAGTCAGGCTCCTCATCACCGGCGCTGCCAATGACCGACCTGTCGAGCTTTCCGATCACCCACAAGTGGCCGGCGCGCCATCCCGAGCGCCTGCAGCTCTATTCGCTGACGACGCCCAACGGCGTCAAGGTGTCGATCGCTGCTCGAGGAGACCGGCCTCGCCTACGAGCCGCACCGGATCAGCTTCGATAGCAACGACCACAAGTCGCCCGAGTTCACGTCGCTCAATCCGTACAACAAGATCCCGGCGATCCTCGACCCGAACGGCCCCGACGGCCGGCCGCTGGCGCTGTTCGAGTCGGGCGCGATCCTGCTCTACCTCGCCGACAAGACCGGGCAACTGCATCCCGGCCGATGCGTCGCGGCCGCTACGAGACGATCCAGTGGCTGATGTTCCAGATGGGCGGCATCGGCCCGATGTTCGGCCAGGTCGGCTTCTTCCACAAGTTCGCCGGCAAGGACTACGAGGACAAGCGGCCGCGCGACCGCTATGTTGGCGAAGCCAAGCGCCTGCTCGACGTGCTCGATCGCCGCCTCGCCGGACGGCAATGGATGATGGGCGACGAATACACGATCGCCGACATCGCGATCTTTCCGTGGGTGCGAAACCTGATCGGCTTCTATGGCGCCGGCGAGCTGGTCGGAATCGATTCTTTCGCCGAGGTCACGCGCGTGCTCGCGGCGTTCCTGGCCCGGCCCGCGGTGCAGCGCGGGCTGCTGATCCCGGCCGCGGGCTCCTAGCACGCGAGCGCCGAGGGCGGCGCGTCCCACGGACGTCACTGAAGCCGACATCGCTCTTTTCGGGGTTGCCGAGTGCGGGGTCGCGCGACTAAATTCGCGGGCTTCGACCGCTCTCTCGGCCGACCAGGCACGCGACGGGCGCGCTGCCGATGAAGCGGTCTCGCCCGAGTTTCTGCGGGTGCTCGAGGTGTGCGGCGGCGAGTTCCGCCAAGGCGACCGGGCCGCGCTGGCCTGGCGACTACATCAAGCCGCGTAGCGCCAGCGGTCGGCGCAAAGCCGACGGCATCGCTGCCGACCGCGCCGAGCCCGCGGCGGCCGCCACGGCCGCGGGGTTACCTCGTAGCGACTAAGCGGCGAGGGCCGACGCCGCCTGAGCGGCCAGGCACTTGTTGCACTTGCCCAGGCCGGGCAGGCGCGAATCGGGCTTGCCGTCGCCGGTCTTGAAGTTCGCCTGGCAGCGTCGGCAGACGTACATCTTCGAGCTCGACATCATCGGCTTGACGCCCGGCTCCCCGGAAGGCCGGGCGGCAACGTACTCGGCCTGCGTCTGGCGCAGCTTGAGCGCGGCATTCGTGGCGGAAGCGGCGGGTGCCGAGGTGGGCGCAGCGACGGCTGGCCCTTTGGACGGGGAAGCGGAGCGACGGGCGGTCATGGGCGGGCACCTGATGAGAGTCGGCGGACGCTCGAGTGCAGGCTGCATGCGCCGTCCGCGGGGGCACTATTGTCCCAGTAAACCCGATCGTCGACACGGAGGGTTTGCCTTGCCCTTAGGGTGCGGGGGAGGATGCGCTCACTTGCGCGGGCCGATCGGAGCGCCTCCGACGGGCGTCAGCGGCGGCTGAGACCGTCGCTGCGCTCGACGTCGAGCGCGTCCTGGCCGAGCACGACCGCCCCCGGTAGCGACGCCAGCAGCGCCGCGCCGAAGCTGCTCGCTTCGCCGGCGACGGCGATGCGCCGGCGGGCGAGGCCGAGATGGGCCGCGGCGTAGCGCTGGATGTCGGCCGCGCGCACCGCCTCGAGTGACGCGATCCGCGTCTTCAGCTCGGCCGCCGGCCGATTGCCGACGACCAGGCCGCGGATCGCGTCGGCGAGGCCGGCGGTGGTCTCGACGCTGCGGCTGAAGTTGCCGATCAGCGTCGTCTTGCGCGCAGCGAGCTCCTCGGCGCCCACCGGCTCCGTCATCAGGCGGTCGATCTCGGCCTGCAGCAAGGCGACGACCTCGGCCGCCGACTCGTTCTTGGTCTGCACCGCGATGCGCAGCAGCGCCGCCTCGCGCCGCGCCTCGACGCCGCTGGCGACGCCGTAGCTGAGGCCGCGCTTGATGCGGATCTCCTGGCTCAGGCGCGACGAATAGCCGCCGCCGAGGACCGCGTTGAGCACGGCGGCGACGCTGCGTTCGTCGTCGCCGCGATCCGGCAGCGCCAGCGCGAGGACGACGCCGGCCTGGCCCGAATGCGTCATGTCGACCACCGCGGCGGCCGGGCTCGACGGATCGGCCACGGCGCGCGGCGGCGCGGCGGGCGGCGTCGCCGGCAGGCGGCCCAGCTGTCGAAGTGACGGCGCGCGAGTGCCAGGCCGGCCTCGGCATCGATGTCGCCGGCGAGGATCAGCACCGCGTTGTCGGGCCGGAACGCCTGCCGGTGCGCGGCGACGAGATCGGCGCGGCCGATCCGCGGCAGCGAGTCGGGCGTGCCGCCGGCCGGGTGGCCGTAGGCGCCGGGACCATAGGCCAGGCGCTGGGCGACGATCGAGGCGAGCGTTCCGGGGTTGGCGTAGGCGACCTTCAGGCCGTCGAGCGCCTGGGTGCGAACGCGCTCGATCTCGTCGTTCGCGAACACCGGCTCGCGCACGACCTCGGCCACCAAGCGCGAGCGCGGCGTCGAGCTTCGGCGTCGTCACCGTGATCGAGACCAGCGACGTGGTTCCAGCCGGCGGCGCTGTCGAGCGAGCCGCCGAGCGCCTCGGCCGCGGCGGCGAGCTGCGGCGCGCTGTGGCGCCGGGTTCCCTGGGTCATCAGCGATGCGCTCGAGCGACGCCAGGCCGGCGAGTCGCGGCGGGTCGGCCTCGGCACCCGAGAGCGCGACCAGCTCGGCGCTGACCAGCGGCACGCCCTCGCGCCTGCGCGACGATGACGCGCAGGCCGTTGCCGAGCTTCGTCTCGCTCGGTGCCGCGATCGTCAGCGGTCGCGGCGCGGCCGGGCGGTGGCGGCGTCGGGTACGGCTGCGCGGCGACGCCGCGCGCCGGCAGCGCGGATCCGAGCGCGAATCCCGCGACGATCGCCAGCGCGACGCGACGACGAGTGCGGAGCAGGCGCGTCGTCATTGCTTCGCGGCCTCTTCCTGGCGGTAGTCGATCGCCACCTTGTGCGCGTCGAGCACGTAGCGGCGCAGGACGCGTTGCACGTCGGCGGCGCTGACCCGCTGCAGATCGTCGAGCTCGCTGTTGACGCGCGCCGGGTCGCCCTGCAGCACCGCCGCCTCGGCGAGCGCGCTGCCGAGGCCGAGCGGCGTCTGGCGCGAGGTGAAGGCCTGGGTGATGAGCTGGGTCTTGACCTTGGCCAGCTCGGCCGCGCTCGGCGGCGTCGCGGCGAGGCGCGCGACCTCGGCAAGCAGCGCCTTGCCGAGCTCGGCGGTCGACTTGCCGCCGGCGGCGATGGCGTAGGCGACCAGCAGTCCCGGACCGACGCGCAGGTCGGCGTTGAAGCCGGCCTGCGTCGCCACGCGCTGGCGATAGACGAGCGCCTGGTTGAGGCGCGACGACTCGCCGGCGGCGAGGACCGCGGCGGCAATCTGCAGCGCCGGCGCATCGGCGCTCGTCACCGGCGGCGCCAGCCAGGTGTAGGCGATGGCCGGCAGCGGCACCTTCGGGCCGGTGACCTTGGCGGCGCGATCCGTCGGCCACGCCGGCTCGCTCGCGTCGAGCTGCGGCAGCGGCTCGGCCGGGCGCGGAATCGAGCCGAAGTACTTGTCGACCCAGGCGTCGAGCTGCGGCGGATCGAAGTCGCCGGTGACGACGAGGGTCGCGTTGTCGGGCCGGTAGTGGCGCTCGTGGAAGGCGACGACGTCGGCGAGCGTCGACGGCTTCGAGCTCGTCGATGTTGCCGATTCCGGGCCGCTTGTACGGATGCTGCAGGTATGACGCCGCGACGAGGGCGACGTCGAACAGGCGGCCATACGGAGGCGCGAGGACGCGCTGTCGGTACTCCTCCTCGACCACGGAGCGCTCCGACTTGAAGTTCGCCTCGTCGACCTTGAGGTTCATCATCCGCTCGGCCTCGGCCCAGAGCAGCGTCTCGAGATGGTTCGACGGCACGACCTCGTGGTACTCGGTCGCGTCGTCGCCGGTGCTGGCGTTGTTCTCGCCGCCGACGTCTTCGGTGAGGCGGTCGAACTGCTCGGCGCGCAGGTAGGTCGTGGCCTTGAACATCATGTGCTCGAAGAGATGGGCGAAGCCCGAGCGGCCGGACGGGTCGTCGCGGCTGCCGACGCGGTACCAGACCTGCACGCTGACCGTCGGGCTGGCGTGGCTCTCGACCGAGAGCACCTGCAGGCCGTTGCCGAGGCGGCGCTCGCGATAGACGATCGGCTCGATCTTGAGCGCCGCAGCCGGGCCGGCAGAGTCAGCGGGCGTTCGCTGCGGCCAGCGCGTCTCGCGGGTCCGCCCAGCGACGACGGCGCCGATGAGCAGCACGCGCGACGACGGCATGGCGCCAATCGATTCGAATCATGCGTCGATGATAGGAGTCGCTGCATAAGCATGCGACGAATAGGTCGTTGGCGCTTCGCCTCGCGCTCTCTAGGATCGCTCTCCTTCGCGGCCGCACGCCGGCCGCCGCCATTGGAGATCCGCGTTGAACCGAGCCCGATTCCTGCGCCGCGGCGCTGCCGCTGCAACGCTGTTTCTTGCCCTCGCCGCGTCGGCGGCCGACGTGACCTTGCTCAACGTCTCGTACGACCCGACGCGCGAGCTCTACCAGCAGTACAACGCCGCGTTCGCGTCGTACTGGAAGACCAAGACCGGCGACACCGTCACGGTCCGTCAGTCGCACGGCGGCTCGGGCAAGCAGGCGCGCTCGGTGATCGACGGCATCGAGGCCGACGTCGTCACGCTCGCGCTCGCCGGCGACATCGACGAGATCGCCGCCAAGTCGAAGCAGATCGACGCCGACTGGCAGAAGCGCCTTGCGCCACAACAGCGCGCCCTACACCTCGACCTACATCTTCCTGGTTCGCAAGGGCAATCCGAAAGCGGTGCGCGACTGGGGCGATCTCGTCCGGCCGGGCATCTCGGTCGTCACCGCCAACCCGAAGACCTCGGGCGGCGCGCGCTGGGGCTATCTCGCTGCCTATGGCTACGCGCTGCGCCAGCCCGGCGGCACCGACGCCAAGGCGCGCGACTTCATCACCCGTCTGTTCCATCAGGTGCCGGTGCTCGATTCGGGCGCGCGCGGCGCGACCGTGACCTTCGCCGACCGCGGCATCGGCGACGTCCTGCTCGCCTGGGAGAACGAGGCGCATCTCGCGCTCAAGGAATTCGGCGCCGACAAGTTCGAGATCGTCTATCCGCCGACGAGCATCCTCGCCGAGCCGCCGGTCGCGGTGGTCGACAAGGTCGTCGACAAGCGCGGCACGCGGAAGGTCGCCGAGGCCTATCTCGAGTACCTCTATTCGCCCGAAGGCCAGGAGATCGCGGCGAAGAACTTCTATCGGCCGATCGACGCCAAGGTCGGCGCGAAGTACGCGGCGCAGTTCCCGAAGGTCGCGCTCTTCACCATCGACGAGGTCTTCGGCGGCTGGGCCAAGGCGCAGAAGACGCACTTCGCCGACGGCGGCGTGTTCGACCAGATCTACAGCGCGAAGTATGACGACGATCGCCGCGCCGCGGCGAGCGCGCCTCAGGACGACGCGAACGACTCGCTGACGAGCAGCGCGCCGCTGGTCCGGTTCGTCGCCGGATCGACGACGAGCAAGGCACCGGCGACGCGATCGGTCGGCGAAGCGCTCGAGCGGCAACGGCTGCTGGGTCTCGACCACGACCTCGCCGATGTCGTTGACGGCGAGCGCGTCGGCGGCGTGCGCGGCGAGCGTCGTGATGTCGAGCCGGCTCTCGATCGCGGTGATCCGGCCCTGCAGCCAGCGGTTGCCGTGGCGCAGCCAGTACTTGCGGCCGACGATCGCCGGCTCGCTGTCGAGCCAGGCGAGCGTGGCGCGAAAGCGCGTCGCGGGTGCGACCGCTCCCGGGCGTCGCCAGCCAGTCGCCGCGCGAGACGTCGAGCTGGCGATCGAGGACGACGCCGACCGAGCGATCGGCGCCGACGCCGGCGACGCGGCCGCCGGCGGCGTGCAGCTCGGCGACGCGCGCCTGCTCGCCGCTCGGAAAGACGACCAGCTCGTCGCCGACCGCGACCGCGCCGCGCGCGACCCGGCCCCAGAGCACGCGCGAGCGATGGCCGGCGCCGCTGCCGGCATCGGCGCCGACGTACTGCACCGGCAGCGCGCGTCGTGCCGTCGATCGGACTCTCGCTCGGCAGCTGCTCGAGCAAGGCGAGCAGCGTCGGGCCCGTCGTAGTCGGCGATCGCGCTCGGCCGGCTGACGTTGTCGCCGTGCAGCGCCGAGATCGGCACGATGCCCGCCGGCGCGAAGCCGGCCTCGGCGGCGAACGCGGCGAGCGCGGCGCGTACGCGCGCGAACGCCGTGCGCGGGGTCGGCGACGGCGTCGAGCTTGTTGACGGCGAAGACGATGTGCGGCACGCGCAGCAGCTTGGCGAGCAGGGCGTGGCGGCGCGTTTGCGGCAGAAGCTGCAGCGGCGTCGCGTCGAGCGTCGAGCTTGGTCGCGTCGACCAGGACGACCGCGGCGTCGCTGCCGGCCGCGGCGGTGACCATGTTGCGCGTGTACTGCTCGTGGCCGGGCGCGTCGGCGATGATGAACTTGCGCTCGCGGGTCGCGAAGTAGCGATAGGCGACGTCGATCGTGATGCCCTGCTCGCGCTCGGCCTCGAGGCCGTCGGTGAGCAGCGCCAGGTCGATCGGCTGGCCGCCGCCGGCCTTGGCCTCGAGCGCGTCGAGCTGGTCGGCGAGGATCGCGCGGCTGTCGAACAGGAGCCGGCCGATCAGCGTGCTCTTGCCGTCGTCGACCGAGCCCGCGGTGAGAAAGCGCAGCGGCCGGCGCGCGATCGCGGCCGGGACTTGCGCGCAGGGCGTTCGCCATCAGAAGTAGCCTTCCTTCTTGCGCCGCTCCATCGAGGCGTCGGAGGTGCGGTCGTCCATCCGGGTCGCGCCGCGCTCGCTCACCGTCACCGTCAGCGTCTCGCCGACGACTTCGGCGGCGCTCGCGGCGAGGCTTTCGACCGGGCAGGTGCAGGTCATGTCGCCGACGGTGCGAAAGCGCACGGCGACCGTGCTCGACCGTCTCGCGCGGCGCCGGCGGCGTGACCGCGGTCACCGGAACGAGCAGGCCGCGCCGGCGAACGACCTCGCGCCGGTGCGTGTAGTAGAGGCTCGGCAGGGCGATCTGCTCGCGCTGGATGTAGAGCCAGACGTCGAGCTCGGTCCAGTTGCTGATCGGAAACGAGCGCATGTGCTCGCCCGGCTTCAAGCGCGTGTTGAAGAGCGTCCAGAGCTCGGGGCGCTGGTTCTTCGGCTGCCACTGGCCGAAGCTGTCGCGGTGCGACAGGATGCGCTCCTTGGCGCGCGCCTTTTCCTCGTCGCGGCGGGCGCCGCCGATCAGCACGTCGAAGCGATGCTCGTCGACCGCTTCCATCAGCGTCACGCTCTGGTGGCCGTTGCGCGATTCGCTCGGGCGAGGCGAGGCGAACGCTGCCGCGCGCCATCGAGTCCTCGAGGTGGGCGACGATCAGCTGCTCGCCGAGCTCGGCGACGACGCGGTCGCGGAACTCGATCACTTCCGGGAAGTTGTGGCCGGTGTCGACGTGCAGGAGCGGAAACGGCAGCCGCGGCCTTGCGCTGCCGTCGAGCTTGAACGCCTTTTGCGCCAGGTGCAGGACGACGCACGAATCCTTGCCGCCGGAAAAGAGCAGCGCCGGCCGCTCGAACGCCGCCGCGGTCTCGCGCAGGATGAAGATCGCCTCTTCCTCGAGCGCGTCGAGCTGGGCGACGTCGAGCTCGGGCAGCAGCTGGTCGAGCGGCGTCGGCGCGTTCATGCGGTCGACTCGACGCGGCCGGCGCGGAGCGGCTCGACGTGCAGGCCGCACTCCTTCGCGCCCTGCTCCTCCCACCACCAGCGGCCGGCGCGGATGTCCTCGCCGACGGCGACGGCGCGCGTGCACGGCGCGCAGCCGATGCTCGGATAGAACTGGTCGTGCAAGGCGTTGTAGGGAACGTCGTGGATGTCGATGTAGTGCCAGACGTCGGCCCAGCTCCAGTCGGCGAGCGGATTGAGCTTGGCGCGGCCGGCGTCGTCGCGCTCCTCGAAGGCGACGTCGCTGCGCTCGCTCGACTGCTGGCGCCTGCAGGCCCGTGACCCAGGCGCTGCGGCCGGCGAGCATGCGGCCGAGCGGCTCGACCTTGCGCAGCGCGCAGCAGGCCTTGCGCAGATCGACGCTTTGGCGCATCGCGTCTTCGCCGTGGCGGCCGACGAACGTGACGACGGCCTCGTGCACCGGCCGATAGCGCTCGATCGCGATCGCGTAGCGCTCGCGCACGGCGCCGATCAGCGCCAGCGTCTCGCCGTGCAGCTTGCCGGTGTCGAGCGTCGCGACCGAGATCGGCAGGTGATAGCGGGCGATCAGGTCGGTGATGACCTGGTCTTCGGCGCCGAGGCTCGACGCCTGGACGATCCGGCCGGCGTGCGTCTCGGCGGCGGCGACGAGCAGGCCGAGCGCGTGCTCGACGCGATCGTCGAACGCGGGTGTCGCGCGTGCATAGAGAGCCGTTGCTTTCGCCGTGTCCATGGCTTCGCCGGGGTCGGCGCAGGACGCCGGAGCGCGGACTGTACGAAGCCGTCAGCGGCGCCGGAAGAACAGTTTCGGCGTTTGCTTCTGCGCGCCGTGCATAACGGCGCAGGCGCCTCAGCGCGGGCCGGCCGACTCGAGCGCGAGCTCGAAGTGCTCGACCTGCGGCGGCTGCCGCCAGGAACGGGCCGATGTACGAGCGCCATTCGGCGAACCGCGGCCCCTGGCGGAAGTCGATCGTGTGGTTCTCGAGCGTTTGCCACCAGATCATGAGCAGGTAGCGTTCCGGCGACTCGATGCCGCGCTGCACCTTGTGCGCGAGATAGCCCTGCGCGTGCGCGATAACGGTCGCCAGACCCTGCGCGATCGCGACCTCGAACTCGGCGTTCTTGCCCGGCGGAATACGGATGTCGGCGACTTCGAGAATCATGCGCGCCTCGCGACGGTGAACGGCGGGGCCAGTCTAAGCCGGGCGCGCTCAGACGCCGAGGAAGCGCGCCAGCGCGGCGCCGTCGGCGCCGATCGCCGCCGACTCGCCGGCCAGGACGACGCGTCCCTTCTCGAGCACGACGGCATCGTCGGTGTGGGCGAGCACGGCGCGCGCATTGCGGTCGACGATCAGCGTCGCGATGCCGGTGGCGCGGATCGCGGCGATCGTGCGCCAGATCTCGGCGACGACCAGCGGCGCCAGTCCCTCGGTCGCCTCGTCGAGGATCAGCAGCAGCGGATTGGTGAGGAGCGCTCGGCCGATCGCCAGCATCTGCTGCTCGCCGCCCGAAAGCTGCTGGCCGCCGTGGCCGAGCCGCTCGGCCAGGCGCGGGAACGTGGCGAGGACGCGCTCGAGCGTCCACGTGCGCTCGACCGCCCGGCCCGGCGCGCGCCGTCATGACGAGGTTCTCGCGCACCGAGAGATTGGGGAAGATGCCGCGCCCTTCGGGTACGTAGCCGATGCCGAGGCGCGCCATCTTCTCGGGCGGCGCGCCGGTCAGGTCGCGATCCTGCCAGGCGACGCTGCCGCCGCCGGCGCGAACGTAGCCCAGCGCGGTGCGGATCAGCGTCGTCTTGCCCATGCCGTTGCGGCCGAGCAGGCCGAGCGAGCGGCCCGGCCGGATCGCCACCGTCACGCCGCGCAGCACGTGGCTGTCGCCGTAGCGCGCGTGCAGCTCGGTGATCGAGAGCAGGGCGGTCATCGTCGGCCTCAGTGGGCGTCGCCGAGATACGCGACCTGGACGGCGCGGTCGTTGCGGATGCGCTCGGGAACGTCGCTCGCGATCACCTGGCCGTTGACCATCACCGTGATCCGGTCGGCGACGCGGAAGACCGCGTCCATGTCGTGCTCGACGAGCAGGATCGCATGCGTTGCCTTCAGCTCGGCGAGCAGCGCCAGCATGCGGCCAGTCTCTTCCGCGCCCATGCCGGCGAGCGGCTCGTCGAGCAGCAACGCGCGCGGCGCCGGTCGCCAGGCACATCGCGATCTCGAGCTGGCGCTTGGCGCCGTGGCTGAGCGTCGACGCGATTCGAGCCGGCATCGCCGGCGAGGCCAGCGGCGGCGAGCGAGCGCTGCGCCGTCGCGATGCCACGCGCGTCGTTCGCCGCGCGCTCCCACACGCGCCACGGCCGCGGCTCGCGCGCCTGCGCCGCGAGGCGGCAGTTCTCGAGCGCGCTGAACTCGCGCGAAGATCGTCGTTCGCTGGTAGCTGCGGCCGAGGCCGGCGCGGGCGCGTCGCGGCTGCGACCAGCGCGTCACGTTCTCGCCGCCGAAGCGCACGCTGCCGGCGCTCGGCGCGAGCTCGCCCGAGAGCATGTTGATCAGCGTCGACTTGCCCGCGCCGTTGGTGCCGATGACGGCGTGGATCTCGCCGACGCAGAGATCGAGCGAGACGCCGTCGACGGCGGCGAGGCCGCGAAAGCGGCGCACCAGGCCGACCGCCTCGAGCAGCGGCGCCGCTGACGTCGCTGCGCGCGGCCCGAGCGCTGCGGACGGCACCGCGCTCATGGCGACTTCCTGGCGCCGCATGTGCGCCGATCGACTCGACGACAGGCCGCGCAGTCGCGCGCCGAGGCCGACCAGTCCGCGCGGCAACGCGGCGACGAAGGCGATGATCGTCAGGCCGAGCGTGAGCTGCCAGTGCGACGCGAGCGGGCCGAGCAGCGCTTCCGACTGGAACAGCTCCTTGAGCAGCGTGAACGCGATCGCGCCGAGCACCGCGCCGCGCAGGCTGCCGATGCCGCCGAAGATCAGCATCAGCAGCACCGCGCCCGACTCGTGCCACGACAGCAGCTCGGGGTTGACGGCGCCGTCCTTGACCGCGAGCAGCAGGCCGGCCATGCCGGCGAGCGCGCCGGCGACGGTGAACGCGGCGAGCTTGTAGGGCGTGGTCGAGAAGCCCGCGGCGCGCATGCGCTGCTCGTTGACGCGGATGCCGGCGAGCGCATGGCCGAAGCGCGAGCCGAGCAGGAGGGCGATGAAGGCATAGGTCGCGACCAGCGCGGCGAGCACCGTGTAGTAGAACGGGATGCGCTGGCCGAGGTCGACCAGCGTCGTGCCGACGATCGCGAGCACCGGCTTGGCGTACAGGAAGATGCCGTCGCTGCCGCCGCCGGCCTTGGTGTCGTGGACGACGAAGTACGCCATCTGCGCGAACGCGAGCGTGACCATGATGAAGTAGACGCCGCGCGTGCGCAGGCTGAGCGCGCCGACGACGATCGCGTACGCCGCCGCGGACAACATCGCGAGCGGCAGCAGCAGCGCGAGCGACGCGCCGCTGTCACCCGAGGCGAGCACCGTGACGTAGGCGCCGATGCCGAGGAACGCGGCGTGGCCGAGGCTCACCAGGCCGGTTGCGCCGACGAGCAGCTCGAGGCTGAGCGCGAAGATGGCGTAGATCGCGATCCGGACGACGACGTCCTGCGCGTAAGGCGAGACGAGCAGCGGCAGCGCGGCGACGACGAGCGCCGCCGCCGCCGGGACGAGCCAGCCGCCGGCCTCGCGCCGGCCGATGTCGGGCAGCGCGCCGACCTCGGCGCGAACGTCGCCGAGCGCAGCCTCAGAAGCCACGCTTCATCAGCCCTTCGGGGCGCCAGACGAGGACGATCGCCATCAGCACGTAGACGCCGACGCCGCTCCACTCGGCGAAGAAGACCTTGCCGAAGGTGTCGACGAAGCCGACCAGGAGCGACGCGATCAGCGCGCCGGTGATCGAGCCGATGCCGCCGATGACGACGACGACGAAGCAGATGATGAGCACGCTCGAGCCCATGCCGGGATAGACCGACGACAGCGGCGCCGCGATCATTCCGGCGAGCGCGGCGAGCGCCACGCCGCCGGCGAAGACGATGCGATAGAGGCGCCGGATGTCGACGCCGAGGCCGCGCACCATGTCGCGGTTGCTCGCGCCGGCGCGGATCATCATGCCGAGCCGGGTGCGGTTGACGACCGCGTAGAGCGCGAGCGCGACGACCAGGCAGGCGACCGATGCGAACACGCGATACCACGGGTACTCCATCAGTCCGCCGAGACGGAAACCCCCGGCGAGCCACGTCGGCGCGGTGACGCCGTGGACGTCGTTGCCGACGGCGAGGCTCCTCAGCTCCTCGAAGACGAGGATCAGCGCATATGTCAGCAGCACCTGCTGCAGGTGGTCGCGCTCGTAGAGGAAGCTGAAGAACACCCACTCGAGCAGGTAGCCGAACAGTGCCGCGAGCACGACGCCGACGACGAGCCGCGCCAGGAACCAGTCGCCGAACCACGGCGCGAGCGCGAAAGCGAGGTACGCGCCGAGCATGTAGAAGCTGCCATGCGCCAGGTTGATGACGCCCATGATCCCGAAGATCAGCGTCAGGCCGCTGGCGACCAGGAACAGCAGCAGGCCGTACTGGACGGCGTTGAGGCACTGGACGAGGAAGGTGGCGGCGTCCATCGCCACCTCAGTGCGCGCGGTCGGATGTGGCGAGGTGCATCGCCACCGTCAGGCCCCGGCGATCAGAGCTTGCAGCCGCGCGCCGGGTCGGCGAGTGCCTTGACCGCGATCGAGCGGAACTCGTTGTTGTTGCCCTTGACCTCGCGCAGATAAATGTCCTGCACCGGATTGCCCGCCGCCGAGATCGTGAACTTGCCGCGCGGGCTGTCGACGACGGTCTTCCGCATCGCGGCGGCGAGGGCGTCGCGCTTGCCCAGGTCGCCGCCGACCGCCTTCAGGCCGTTGGCGAGAATTTGCGCCGCGTCGTAGCCCTGCACCGCGTAGACGTCGGGCTGCGCCTTGTAGGCGAGCGCGTAGGCCTTGCGGAAGGCGTTGTTCTTCGGCGTGTCCAGGTCGTCGGCGTAGTGCAGCGTCGTCAGCATGTTCTGCGCCGAAGCGCCCTGCGCCTCGAGCGTGCCGTCGGTGAGAAAGCCTGGGCCGTAGAGCGGGATCGTCTTGCTGAGACCGGCCGCGGCGTAGTCCTTGACGAACTTGACCGCGCCGCCGCCGGCGAAGAAGGCGTAGACGGCGTCGGGCTTTTGCGCAGCGATCTCGGTGAGGAGCGCCTGGAACTCGACGTTCGGAAACGGCAGGTTCAGGTCCTTGATCGACCTTGCCGCCGCCCTTCTCGAGACCCTCGGTGAAGCCCTTCGTCGACTCGGCGCCGGCGGCGTAGTTCCAGGTGATCGTCATCGCCCGCTTGACGCCCTTCTGCGCCGCGACCACGCCCATCGCGTAGCCCGGCTGCCAGTTCGAGAACGAGCTGCGCACGATGTTGGCAGCGCACATCGGGCCGGTGATCGCGTCGGCGCCGGCGTTCGGAATCGACGAGCAGGGTGTTGCTGTCCTTGGCCGCCTTTGCCATCGCCAGCGCGACGCCCGAGTGGACGGTGCCGACGAGGACGTCGACGTTGTCGCGCTTGATCAGCTTGTTGACGTTGTCGGTCGCCTTCGAAGGCTCCGACTCGTCGTCGACCTTGAAGTACTGGATCTCGCGGCCGGCGAGCTTGCCGCCCTGCTCCTGAACGTAGAGCTTGAAGCCGTTCTCGATCGCGATGCCGAGCGCGGCGTAGGTGCCGCTGTAGGGGAGCATCAGGCCGATCTTGATCGGGCCGCTGGCGGATTGCGAGTGCGCGGGCAGCGAGGCGAACGCGGCGAACAGCGTCGTCATGACGGCGACGGCGTGGCGTGTGGAATGCATGAAAACTCCGGAAACGAAGGGGGATGGTCGAAGGGGCGAGGCCGGGCACGCGCGCGAGGCGCTCGTGGTCCCTCCGCGATGCGGCGAGTGTCCGACATCCGCGCATGGCGGCAAGCGGGTTTTCGGCAATGCATCGCCCGTCTTCCGCGACTGCATCGCGTAAGTCCCGACGTCGGCGCGCCGGTTTTCGACAGGCCCGTGCTGCGTTTCGATAGACCGGGCCGCGCCGTCGAACTACCTTATCCGCACCACGAAGCGCTTGCTTTCGACGAGCGTCGCGGCACAGGAGACTCTCATGACCCCGGACCTTTCGCCGCGCTTCACCGCTCGCGCTCGCGTCGCCGCCCTGTTCTCGCTCGCCGCCGCTTCTGCACTCGTCACCGCCTGCGGCGGCGGCGGCGACAACCCCGCGCCCGCTGCCGCGCCGACTCCGGCGCCGACGCCGGCGCCGGCGCCCGTGGCGCTGACCTGCGACGACACGATGAAAACGGCGTTCCAGCCCGACGCGAACACGACGGTGCTGCTCGTCAAGGCCTTCAAGAAGGGCGATGCCTTGACGCTCGGCACGGCGACGACGCCGGTCGCGACCAACGACGTGTGCCTCGTCAAGCTCAACGTCGGTCCCGGCAATCCAGGCCCCGCGAGCGCGCCGTCGACGTCGCCCGGCATCGGCATCGAGGTCTGGCTGCCCAGCGCCCCGAACTGGAACCAGAAGATCCATAACATGGGCGGCGGCGGCTGGGCCGGCGGCAACCAGGGTTCGCTGACGACACTCGGCAGCAGCGGCAACGGCGTCCTCGCCGGCACCGAAGGCTCGGTCGTCGCCTCGACCGACACCGGCCACACGATCGGCAACGGCTCGTTCGCGATGAACCCCGACGGGACGATCAACTCGACCCTGTGGCAAGACTTCGCTGAGCGCAGCCTGCACGAGTTGGCGCTAAAGACCAAGGCGCTCGCCGCCGCCTACTACCTGCAGGCGCAGAAGTTCGCCTATTGGGACGGCTGCTCGACCGGCGGTCGCCAGGGCTACAAGATCATCCAGAACCACGCTGATGACTACAACGGCTATCTGGTCGGCGCGCCGGCGTTCAACTGGACCAAGTTCATCACCGCCGAGCTGTACCCGCAAATCGTCTACCAGCGCGACCTCGGCGGCGTGGCGCTTACCACGGCGCAGCAGCAGCAGGTGAGCGCCAAGGCGGTAAGCGCGTGCGACGTCGTCGGCGGGCAGCACCTCGGCTTCATCCTCAATCCCGATCAATGCACGTACGACCCGGCGCGCGACGCGACTGCGCTGTGCACGGGCACGGTCGGCACCGGCGGCGTCGTCGGCACCAACGCGACGGCGGCCTGCGTGACTCCGCTCCAGGCACAGGCGCAGAACAAGATCTGGTTCGGCCAGACTCCGGACGGCTCGGTGCCGGACCCGCTGGCCGACAATGGCTACAACGCCAATCTCACGAGCAATCAGCTCTGGTATGGCTTGACCCGCGGCGCGAGCAGCGGCCTGGCGGGCGCCAGCCCGTTCACGATCTCGTCGGACATGACTGCGCTCGAGCTGCAGGACCCGACGATCGCGACGCCGGCCTTCACAAACGCCGTGTCCAACGGCCTCAATCGCTGGCAAAACCTCACCTACGGACAGCTCGCCAATGCGTTCGCGGAGGGCATCGCGTTGCAGCCATTCTTCGGCAATATCAACACCGATAGCGCCGACCTCAGCGCTGCCCAGAAGGCCGGAGTCAAGATCCTCCAATACCACGGCAGCGCCGACGTGCTGATCCCGACGCCGAATTCGGTCAACTACTACACCCGCGTCGCCAACCTCGACGGCGGCTTCGCGAAGACCCAGGCGTACGACCGGCTGTTCCTGATCGCCGGGATGGGCCACTGCAGCGGCGTCGGCACCCAGCAGGGAACGGCCGGCGTCAGTCCGCCGGCGACTACCAACTCGGTGCCGTTGCCGGCCCCGGGGCAGCTCTTCACGGCGATGACCAACTGGGTCGAGAGTGGCACCGCGCCGGCCACGATCACGCTGCAGTCGGCCGATGCGAGTGCCAGCCAGCTGCTGTGCCCGTATCCGCAGAGGCCGACCTATAGCGGCGCCGGCGCCATCAACGCCGCCGGCAGCTACACCTGCAAATAGTCTGGCGTGGCGGCGCCGCGCTAGTCGCGGCGCCGCGCCTTCGACGGCGTGCGTCCGGTGCGACGCCGGAACGCCTCGGTGAAGTGCGACTGGCTGGCGAAGCCGACGCTGAGCGCGATCTCGCTCAGCGCCAGCGGGCCGCCGAGCATGAGTTCGGCGCGCTGGATGCGGCGCGAGAGCACAAAGCTGTGTGGCGACGACTCGACCTTCGCCTTGAATAGCTTCGAGAACGTGTACGGGCTCATGCCGAGCCGGCCGGCGAGGGTAGCGACGCTCAGGTCGGCGCCGATGTGGGCATCGATGAACTCGACCGTCTGCTGCAACTGCTGCGACGAGAGCTTGCGCGCCGGCCGGTCCGGCTTGACGCCGGCGGCGGCGCCATAGCACGCGGCCAGCCGCGCCAGCAGCGACAGCGACAGGCCCTCGGCAAACATCCGTCCCGAAGCGCAGCCGGTATCGACTTCGCTGCGCATGCAGGCGAACAGTCGCTCGAGCACCGGATCTCGCACCGACAGGCGCGTCGTCGGATCGATCGCGCACGCGTCGTCGTGCAGGAAGCTGCGCGCTCGCTCGGGATCGATCTCGACCGCCATCACCTCGCCGGGCGTGCAGTCCCACGAGCCGTGGTCCATGTGGAAGCCGGCGCAGAACACGTCGACCTGACCCGGCGCGAGTGCGAGCTCGAACACGGTCTGGCCGGAGCGGATGCGCGAGCGACCGTGCGAGCGGACGTGAACAAGCAGCAGCGGATGCGGGTTGTAGCGGTGCGCGACTTCGCCCTTCCTCATGTGCGGGTGGATCTCGAACGGCAGTCCGGCCCAGGCATTGACTGGCAGCGGCGCGAGCGGCTTGCCGTCGAGGCCGATGACGTGGTCCATTTCGATCAGCGGAATGTGCGAAGCCATGTCAGAACTGTTCCGTGATGAACGCGCCCGCCTCGCGGATCAGCCGCTCGGGCTGATCGCGATGCGGCGAGTGGCCGCACTCGGCGATCTCGAGCAGCATCGCGCTCGGAACCCGCCGGACGAGCGAGCGCACCTGCTCCAGCGTGCCGTATTCATCGTCGACGCCTTGCACGGCGAGCACCGGGCAGTCGATCGTCGCGATCTCGGCTTCGATGTTCCAGGCACGGAACTCGGGCGAGAGCCAGGCGTCGTTCCAGCCGCGAAACGCCGAGTCGGGATCGTCGTGGTACTTCGCCAGGCCGCTCCGCAGGTCGCCCGACTCGTAGGCCGTGCGCGCGTTCTCGATGCTGGCGATCGACACGTCCTCGACGAACAGGTGCGGCGCGACCGCGACCACGCCGGCGACCGCGAAGCGCGTCGCATGGAGCAGCGCGATCGAGCCGCCGTCGCTGTGGCCGAAGAGCCAGGGCGACGCGATGTCAAGACGCGAGAGCAGCCGCGGCAGCACGTCGAAGGCCTGCTCATGCATGAAGTCGGGCGCCCAGCGCTCGCCCGGCGGCTTCGGCGTCGATCGGCCGTAGCCGTAGCGCGAGAACATCATGCCGGTGAGGCGGTTGGCGGCGCAGAAGGCGGCCGGGAAGCCCTTCCACATCGCCACCGACCCGAGGCCTTCGTGCAGGAACACGACCACCGGACGCAGCGACCCGGGATCGCCGACGCGCTCGACCTCGAGGCGCAGCGGCCGGTTCCGCGACTGGATCTCGACCAGCTCGCTCACTCGGCCGCACGCTCGCGCTCGCGCAGGCGAAAGCGCTGGATCTTGCCGGTCGCCGTCTTCGGCAGCTCGTCGACGAACTCGATCGCACGCGGATACTTGTACGGCGCGAGCTTTTCCTTGACGAACGCCTTGAGGTCGGCCTCGCTCACCGCGGCCCCTGGTTTGACGACGACGAACGCCTTGGTCTTTGTCAGGCCGGCGGCGTCCTCGGTGCCGATGACGGCGCACTCGAGCACCGTCGGGTGCTGCATCAGCGTCGCCTCGACCTCGAACGGCGAGACCCAGATGCCGCTCACCTTGAGCATGTCGTCGCTGCGGCCGGAGTAGGTGTAGTAGCCGTCGCCGTCGCGAACGTACTTGTCGCCGCTCTTGGTCCAGCCGCCCTGGAAGGTCTCGCGCGACTTCTCGCGGTTGCCCCAGTACATGAGCGCTGAGCTCGGCCCCTTGATGAAGAGGTCGCCGACCTCGCCGTCGCCGACCGGTCGGCCGTCGTCGCCGCGCAGCTCGATCTCGTAGCCGGCGACCGGCTTGCCGGTGGTGCCGTAGCGGATGTCGCCCGGCCGGTTCGACAGGAACACGTGCAGCATCTCCGTCGAGCCGATGCCGTCGACGATGGCGCAGCCGAAGTGGCGCTCGAAGCGCTGGCCGATCTCGCTCGGCAACGCTTCGCCGGCCGACGAGCACATGCGCAGCGCGACCGCGTTGCGGGCCGGCAGCGCGGGCGATGCGAGCATGCCGGCGAACCCGGTCGGTGCGCCGAAGAAGATAGTCGGCCGCAGGTCTCGCTCGCTGCCGGCGACGACAGTCGCGGCGCCGGTCCAGCGCTTGAACACCGCGTCGGGCGTCGGCCGCTCGGCCATCAGGACGACGCTCGCGCCGACCGAGAGCGGAAACGTCAGCGCGTTGCCGAGGCCGTAGGCGAAGTAGAGCTTGGCGGCCGAGAAGCAGACGTCATTCTCGGTCAAGCCGAGCACCGCCTTGCCGTAGAGCTCGGCGGTCCACCAGGCGTTGGCGTGCGTGTGGACGGTGCCCTTCGGCCGGCCGGTCGATCCCGACGAGTAGAGCCAGAAGGCGGGATCGTCGCCGCGCGTCGGCGCCGGCGCGGCGAGCGGCTCGGTCTGGGCGATGAGCGTCGCGAGGTCGAGCGACGGCAGGCCTGCGACGTCGCTGGCCGCGGCCGGTGCGCCACCGCTGCTGGCGACGATCACGTGCGCGACTTCGTGCGGCGCCGCGGCCAGCGCCTTGCGCAAGGTCGCTTCGAGCGACGCCGAGACGATCGCCGCCTGGGCCCGGCTGTGCGCGAGCATGTAGGCGTAGTCGTCGACGGTCAGCAGCGTGTTGACTGCCACCGGGACGACGCCGGCGTAGAGCGCGCCGAGGAACGCGACCGGCCAGTCGTTGCCGTCGAGCATGAGCAGCAGCACGCGCTCCTCGCGGCGGATGCCGAGCGCGCGCAGGGCCGCGGCGAAGCGGCGTGCGCGCTGTTCCAGCTCGCCGTAGCGGAGCGCGCCGTGATCGTCGAGATAGGCGACCTTGCTGGCGCGGCCGCGGTTCGCCGCGAACAGGTGCTCGGCGAAGTTGAGGGTCTCGGGCGGCTCGGTCATCGGTCGGGGCTCGTCGCAGCGGAAGGAGGCGTCGCGCACGATAGGGCGTGCCATCGCCGCCGTCAAGCACTATACTGCATGTATGGCAACATCGACCAAGGACCCCTTCCTGCTCGCCCTCGGCGAGCGCGTGCGCCTTCTGCGCGCCCGCCGCGGCCTGACGCGCAAGTCGATCGCCAAGGCATCGGGTGTCTCCGAGCGCCATCTCGCCAACCTCGAATACGGCGTCGGCAACGCCTCGATCCTGGTGCTGCAGCAGGTCGCGACCGCGCTCGACTGCGACCTCGCCGAGCTCGTCGGCGACGTCTCGACCAGCTCGCCCGAGTGGCTGATGCTGCGCGAGTCGCTGCGCGGCAAGAGCGACGCCGACCTGCGACGCGCGCGCCTGGCGATCGGCCAGCTGTTCGGCACCGACGGCGCCGATCCGGCGCGCGGCCGACGCATCGCCCTGATCGGCCTGCGCGGCGCAGGCAAGTCGACGCTCGGCCGGCTTCTCGCCGACGCGCTCGAGCTGCCGTTCGTCGAGCTGAGCCGCGAGATCGAGCGCATCGCCGGCTGCAGCATCCGCGAGATCCACGATCTCTACGGCACCAACGCCTATCGACGCTACGAGCGGCGCGCGCTCGACGAGACGGTGCGCCTGCATCCCGCGGCTGTGATCGCGACCCCGGGCGGCATCGTCGCCGAGCCGGCGACCTTCAACGCCTTGCTCGGCCACTGCACGACGGTCTGGCTGCAGGCCTCGGCCGAAGAGCACATGGCGCGCGTCGCGGCGCAAGGCGATACGCGGCCGATGGCGCAAAGCCGCGAAGCGATGGCCGACTTGCGCCGCATCCTCGCCGGTCGCGCCGCGTTCTACGCCAAGGCCGACGCGACCTTCGACACCTCGGGTCGAAGCGAAAGCGACGCCTTCCCCGGCCTGCTGGCGCTCGTCGTCGAGCTGTTGGCGCGCGGCGCCGCCGCCACGCTGCCGGCGAAACGGCGCGCGCATTCGCAACATGCAGCAACCTGCAGCTAGGGTTTGACGTCGATAGATAACATGCAATATGATGCACTATGGCGTGAGGAGTTCTTCCCGCCTCCTCTTTCGGAGATCGCTCCATGGATAGCACCGTCCCGTCGCCGCGCGTCGACTACCGCACCGACCCGTCGCAGTACCGGCACTGGAAGCTTTCCGCGGAAGGCGCGCTCGCCCGGTTGACGCTCGACGTCGCCGAAGACGCCGGCATCCGTCCCGGCTACAAGCTCAAGCTCAACAGCTACGACCTCGGCGTCGACGTCGAGCTCGCCGACGCGCTGAACCGCATCCGCTTCGAGCATCCCGAGGTGCGCTCGGTGATCGTCACCAGCGGCAAGGACCGCGTCTTCTGCTCCGGCGCCAACATCTTCATGCTCGGCGTCTCGAGCCACGCCTGGAAGGTGAACTTCTGCAAGTTCACCAACGAGACGCGCAACGGCATCGAGGACACGTCGCGCCACTCGGGGATCAAGTTCGTCGCCGCGGTCAACGGCGCCTGCGCCGGCGGCGGCTACGAGCTCGCGCTCGCGTGCGACGAGATCGTCCTTGTCGACGATCGCTCGTCGTCGGTGTCGCTGCCCGAAGTGCCGCTGCTCGGCGTGCTGCCCGGGCACCGGCGGCCTGACCCGCGTCACCGACAAGCGCAAGGTGCGCCACGACCTCGCCGACATCTTCTGCACCAGCGTCGAAGGCGTTCGCGGCCAGCGCGCGGTCGAGTGGCGCCTGGTCGATGCGATCGCCAAGCCGGCGCAGTTCGCCGCCGCCGTGCACGAGCGCGCCGCCAAGCTCGGCGAAGGCAGCGCGCGGCCCGCGGGCGCGAGCGGCGTCGCCCTGGCGCGCCTCGAGCGCGAGGAGAGCGATAGCGCGATCCGCTACGAGCATCGTCGCCGTCGAGCTCGATCGCGCCAAGCGCACGGCGACGATCACGGTACGCGCGCCGCGCGGCGCGCAGCCGGCCGACGTCGCCGCCATCGAAGCCGCGGGCGCCGCGTGGTGGCCGCTGGCGATGGCGCGCCAGCTCGACGACGCGATCCTGACGCTGCGCACCAACGAGCTCGAGCTCGGCACCTGGGTCCTCAAGACCGAGGGCGACCCCGCCGCGGTGCTCGCCGCCGACCGGACGATGCTCGCGCACCAGGACCACTGGTTCGTGCGCGAGACGATCGGCATGCTGCGCCGCACCTTCGCCCGCCTCGACGTCTCGTCGCGGACCCTCTTCGCGCTGATCGAGCCGGGCTCGTGCTTCGCCGGCACGCTCGCCGAGCTCGCCTTCGCCGCCGACCGCGCCTACATGCTGGCGCTGCCCGACGACGACGGCGCGCGCGCCCAGGCTGCAGCTCGACGAGATGAACTTCGGCCCGCTGCCGATGGTGACCGACCAGTCGCGCCTGGCGCGCCGCTTCTACGACGAAGCCGAGCCGCTCGCCGCTGCTAGGAAGAGCATCGGCACGGCGCTCGACGCCGACGCCGCGCTCACGCTCGGCCTCGTCACCGCCGCGCCCGACGACATCGACTGGGACGACGAGATCCGGATCGCCTTCGAGGAGCGCGCGGCGATGTCGCCCGACGCGCTCACCGGCCTCGAGGCGAACCTGCGCTTCGGCCCGAAGGAGAACATGGAGACGCGCGTCTTCGGCCGCCTCACCGCCTGGCAGAACTGGATCTTCCAGCGTCCGAACGCGGTCGGACCGAAGGGCGCGCTCAAGGTCTACGGCACCGGCGAGAAGGCCGGCTTCGACTTCACCCGCGTCTGACGCCGCTCCCTCATTCATCGAGACATCGCCATGGCCATCGACTACAGCCAGAAGATCCCCAACAACGTCAACCTCGCCGACGACCGCACGCTGCAGCGCGCGCTCGAGCAGTGGCAGCCGAACTTCATCAACTGGTGGGACGACGTCGGCCCCGACGGCTCGACCGACCACCAGGTCTATCTGCGCACCGCGACCAGCGTCGATCCGCAGGGCTGGGCGCACTTCGACTACGTGAAGATGCGCGACTACCGCTGGGGCATCTTCCTCAACCCCGGCGACGAGAACCGGCAGATCCACTTCGGCGACCACAAGGGCGAGAAGGCCTGGCAGGACGTTCCCGGCGAGCACCGCGCCAACCTGCGCCGGATCATCGTCACGCAGGGCGACACCGAGCCGGCGTCGGTCGAGCAGCAGCGCCATCTCGGCCTGACCGCGCCGAGCATGTACGACCTGCGCAACCTGTTCCAGGTCAACGTCGAGGAAGGCCGCCACCTCTGGGCGATGGTCTACCTGCTGCAGAAATTCTTCGGCCGCGACGGCCGCGAGGAAGCCGGCGCCTTGCTCGAGCGCACCTCGGGCGACGCCAACAACCCGCGCATCCTCGGCGCCTTCAACGAGAAGACGCCCGACTGGCTGGCGTTCTTCATGTTCACCTACTTCACCGACCGCGACGGCAAGTTCCAGCTCGCCGCGCTCGCCGAGAGCGCGTTCGATCCGCTCGCGCGCACGACCAAGTTCATGCTGACCGAGGAAGCGCACCACATGTTCGTCGGCGAGAGCGGCGTCTCGCGCGTGCTGCAGCGCACCGCGCAGGTGATGAACGAGCTCAAGACCGACGACGCCGCGCTGGTGCGCGCCGCCGGCGCGATCGACCTCGGCACGATCCAGCGCTACCTCAACTTCCACTACTCGGTGACGATCGATCTCTTCGGCGCCGACCAGTCGAGCAACGCCGCCACCTTCTACTCGCTCGGGCCTGAAGGGCCGCTACGAGGAAGGCAAGCGCGGCGACGACCACGTGCTCAAGGGCCAGACGTACAAGGTGCTCGAGGTCCAGAACGGCCAGCTCGGCGAGAAGGAAGTGCCGATGCTCAACGCCTTGAACGAGGTCCTGCGCGACGACTTCATCAAGGACTCGGTGGCGGGCGTCGCGCGCTGGAACAAGGTGCTCGAGAAGGCCGGGCTGGCACAGCGCCTGGCCGTTCCGCACAAGGCATTCAATCGCAAGATCGGCGCGCTCGCCGGGATCAAGCTGTCACCCGACGGCCGCGTCGTCAGCGACGAGGAGTGGAAGGCAAAGGAGAGCGAATGGCTGCCGAGCCCGGCCGACTTCGCCTTCGTCGCCTCGCTGATGGGTCCGGTGCTCGAGCCGGGCAAGTTCGCCGGCTGGATCGCGCCGCCGGCGATGGGCATCAATCGCCAGCCGGTCGATTTCGAATACGTGCGCTTCGGGTGATGATCGCGTGATGGAGACGCAGAGCGGCGCCGCGGTCATCAGGCAGCACCTGATCGACCCCGAGATCTGCATCCGCTGCAACACCTGCGAGGCGACCTGCCCGGTGGGCGCGATCACGCACGACGATCGCAACTACGTCGTTCGCGCCGACGTCTGCAACCTGTGCATGGCGTGCATCGCGCCGTGCCCGACCGGCTCGATCGACAACTGGCGCACGATGCCGCGCGTCAGGGCCTATCCGATCGAGGACCAGCTGACCTGGGACGAGCTGCCGGCCGAGCTCACGCCGGAGCAGCTCGCCGCCGACGGCGTGACGCCGGAAGAAGCCGTGCTCGCCGTGGCCGAGCCGGTGCTCGCCGTCAAGCCCGAAGCGGCCGCCGGCGAAGCGTCGTTCAACAGCGCCGCCTACGGCGCGACCGTGCCGCCCTGGTCGGCGGCGCACGCCTACACCAACCTGTTCGGGCCGAAGAGCCCGACCACCGCGACCGTCGTCGGCAACGTCAACTGCACCGAGGCGGGCTTCCACAACCAGACGCACCACGTCGTCCTCGACTTCGGCGCGATTCCGTTTCCGGTGCTCGAGGGCCAGTCGATCGGCATCGTCCCGCCCGGTGTCGACGCGAACGGCCGGCCGCACGTCGCGCGCCAGTACTCGGTCGCGAGCCCGAGGAACGGCGAGCGGCCGGGCTACAACAACGTTTCGCTGACGGTCAAGCGCGTCACCGAAGACCACCAGGGCCGGCCCACCGTCGGGGTCGCGTCGAACTACATCTGCGACCTGAAGGTCGGCGACGCGGTGCAGGTGATCGGCCCGTTCGGCCAGAGCTTCCTGATGCCGAACCATCCGAAGTCGCACATCGTCATGATCTGCACCGGCACCGGCAGCGCGCCGATGCGCGCCATGACCGAATGGCGTCGGCGCCTGAGAAAGAGCGGCAAGTTCGAGGGCGGCAAGCTGATGCTGTTCTTCGGCGCGCGCACGCGCGAGGAGCTGCCGTACTTCGGCCCGCTGACCAGCCTGCCGAAGGACTTCATCGACATCAACCTCGCGTTCTCGCGCACGCCGGGGCAGCCGAAGAAGTACGTGCAGGACCTGATCCACGAGCGCGCCGTCGACCTGGTGCCGCTGCTCGCGGATCCGAACGCGCATTTCTACGTCTGCGGGCTGAAGGCGATGGAAGAGGGCGTGGTGCTGGCCCTGCGCGACGTCGCCGTCGCCGCCGAGCTCGACTGGGACGGAACGGTCGGCCCGGGGCTGAAGCGCGAAGGCCGCCTCCACCTCGAGACGTACTAGCCCCGCTTCGACAAGACGAGAACGGGTCTGTCGCGCTCGCGGTCAGCGTCGTTCGAGGCGGATCGGACGGGCTGAAGTCGCGCCTGCCGCGCCGGCCTTGTCCGGCTCGGCGCCGGCCGCGGCTCCGGCCTCGGCAGGCGCGTGCCGGGCGTGGACTGCGGCGCTTTCGGCTCCGTGCCCGTCGCTGTCGATCGTGCCTTCGAGCGTCTTCTCGTCGAGCGGCTTGAGCTCGATCGTGAGCGTCGGGCATGGCGCCGGCAGGCCATCGCCGAACGCGGTGAACGCGAGCAGCGAGCGCGTGCTGCTCTGCACCGTCAGCGGCATCTTCTTGCCGCCGCAGGCGCGCTTGGCCACGCTCTTGCCGCTCAGGTCTTGCCATGTGCCGGCGTAGTCGCTAATCACGACGCGCGCCTGGCAAGCGCTGCCGTCCAGGCAGTGCATGCGCACGTTCCAGGTGCCGTCGTAGAAGGGGCCATCCGGCTCCTGCGCGCTCGCCGGACTCGCCATGCAGGCGATCGCCAGCCAAGGTGCGAGAAACCATCCAGGCGCGACGCGAAACCGACCCAAGGCGACATTAGAACGTCGTTTCATTCGATCGATTCTAGGGCAGCCGACCGCGACGCTGCGAGGTCGCCCGACCCGCGCTCGCCAGCAGGCGGGCGAACGCCGCGGCAGCGGGCGACAGGCTGCGGCCGCTGCGCCGGACGATCGCAAGCGTCCGGCTGATCGCCGGCTGCTCGAGCTTCACGCCGACCACCGATGCCGGCGCCCGCGGCAGCGTCAGCCGCGGCACGACCGCCAGCGCGAGGCCGCTCTCGACCAGGCCGATGAGCGTCGACACGTGGCGCACCTCGATGATCGGCCGCGGCAGCGGCGGCAACTCGGCGAGCGCCTGGTCGATCAGCAGCCGGTTGCGCGAGGCATGCGAGACTCGGGCGAGCGGATAGCTCGCGAGCTCGTGCCAGCGCAGCGAACGGCGCCGAGCGAGCGGATGACCGGCCGGGCATGCCAGGACGTAGGGCTCTTTCAGCAGCGGCGCGAACTCGACCTCGGGGTCCTGCATGCCGATGTAGTTGACGGCGAGGTCGGCCTCGCCGTGCTTGACGCTCGCCAGCACCTCGTCGGCGCCCTCCTCGATGATGCGGACGAGGACGCGCGGGTGGCGCTCGCGAAACGCGCGGATCACCGGCGGCAGGAAGTGATGGACCGCGGAGAAGACGCAGCCGATCGTGACGTCGCCGGTCTCGAGCTCGGCGGCGTCGCGCAGGCTGAGAACCGAGCGGTCCATGTCCTCGATCAGTCCGCGCACCTCGCCGAGGAAGCGCGCGCCGAGCGCGGTGAGGCCGACGCTGCGCGTCGTGCGGTCGAACAGGCGCACGCCGAGCTGGTCCTCGAGATGGGAGATGCGCCGCGACAGCGCCGGCTGCGACAGGTGCAGCGCCTTCGCGGCGGCGGCGAAGCTCTGCAGCTCGCCGACGGTGACGAACGCGCGCAGCTCGGCGAGCGAGGGCTTCAGCACGGCGATGCATTGGTGCAATGCATGCAACAAAACCTCAGAAACTTGCAATTTACAGCAACGGTCGAGGCGCGGAGCATCGCCGGATTCGAAACCAAGGAGACAAGCGGCATGAAGCGTCGCCACCTGCTGCAGGCCGCCTCGGCAGCCATCGCCTGGCCGGCGATCGCGCGGGCCGAGGCGTATCCCGCCAAGCCGATCCGCTACATCGTCCCGGTCGCCGCGGGCGGCGGCAACGACATGATCGCGCGCGTCGTCACCGAGCGCTGGGGCAAGGCGCTCGGGCAGAGCTTCGTGGTCGACAACCAGAGCGGCGGCGGCGGCGTGATCGCCTGCACGACGACCGCCCGCGCCGCGCCCGACGGCTACACCCTGATGCAGGGCTACGTCGCCACCCACGGCACGACGCCGGCGACGCGCAAGGTCAACTACGACGCGGTCAAGGACTTCACGCCGATCGGCATGATCGGCGCCACGCCCAACGTCCTGGCGATCAACGACGCCGTGCCGGCGAAGAACGTCAAGGAGTTCATCGACTACGTCAAGCGCAACCCGGCCAAGGTGAGCTACGGCTCGGCCGGCTCGGGCTCGCTCACGCACCTGACGATGGAGCTGTTCAAGCAGGAGACCGGCGTCTTCATGGTGCACATCCCGTATCGCGGCATCGCGCCGGCGATCACCGACCTGCTCGGCGGCCAGACCCAGGCGATGTTTCCCGGCCTCGCGGCCGCGCTGCCGCACCTGCGCTCGGGCCGCATGCGCGCGCTCGCCGTCACCGGCAAGCAGCGCAGCCCGCAGCTGAAGGACGTGCCGACGATGGAGGAGATCGGCTTCAAGGGCTTCGATGCGATGCAGTGGTACGGCTCGGTCGGCCCGGCGGGAATCCCGGCCGACGTCGTCGCGCGTCTCAACGAGACCCAGGTCGCGGTGCTCAAGGCGCCCGACCTCGCCGAGAAGCTGGCCAGCGAAGCGGTCGAGCCCTGGCCGATGACGCCCGAGCAGTTCGGCCAGTACATCCGCGCCGAGGTCGCGCGCTGGACCGCGCTCGCCAAGGCGCGCAACATCCGACTGAGAGGACCGTCGAGCCGGTGGCGCGCAACACCCACGTCGCCGCCGACACCGCGGCACCGCCCGTCACGGCGATCCTTGCGCAGTTCGTCGCGACCCATCCGACGCGCGGCTGGAGCGACGCGGTCGAGCACGAGGCGCATCGCACCTTCTACAACTGGCTCGGCTGCGCCATCGGCGCGGCGCGCCACGAGGCCGCCGACGCCGCGCTCGCGGCGGTGCGGATGCTCGAGCCCGCGCCGCAGGCGACGGTGCTCGGCCGCGCCGAGAAGGTCGACATGGCCAGCGCCGCGCTCGTCAACGGCATCACGTCGCACACCTTCGACTTCGACGACACCCACCTGAAGACGATCATCCATCCCGCCGGCCCGGTCGCTTCGGCGGTGCTCGCGCTCGCCGAGCAGCGCGGATCGTCCGGGCGCGAGATCGTCGACGCGCTGGTGCTCGGCATCGACGTCGCCTGCCGCATCGGCAACGTCATGTACCCGGACCACTACGACCGCGGCTGGCACATCACCGGCTCGACCGGCATGCTCGGCGCGGCCGCCGGCTGCGCCCGGCTGCTCCGCCTCGACGGCGCCGCAGACGGCGATGGCGCTCGGCATCGCCGCCTCGCAGCCCGTCGGCCTGCGCGAGCAGTTCGGCACCATGACCAAGCCGTTCCATCCCGGCGCCGCGGCGCGCGCCGGGCTGATGTCGGCGCTGCTCGCGAGCCAGGGCTTCACCGCCAGCGCGCGGGCGCTCGAGGCGCCGCGCGGCCTGGTCCAGGTCGTCTCCGACAAGCGCGCCTGGCACGAGGTGACCGACGAGCTCGGCGAGCGCTTCGAGATCTCGTTCAACACCTACAAGCCGTTCGCCTGCGGCATCGTCATCCATCCCAGCATCGATGCTTGCGTCCAGCTGCGTGCGCAGGGGATCACGCCGGAGCAGGTCGAACGGATCGAGCTGCGCGTGCACTCGCTCGTGCTCGAGCTGACGGGCAAGAAGGAGCCGAAGGACGGCCTGCAAGGCAAGTTCAGCGTCTATCACGGCGCCGCCGCGGGGCTGATCTACGGTCGCGCCGGCGAGCCCGAGTTCTCGGACGCGGTGGTCAACGATCCGCGCGTGATCGCCCTGCGGGACAAGGTGCAGGCCACCGTCGACGACGCTGTCCACGAAGACGCCGCGCTCGTCAGCGCCTTGCTGAAGGATGGACGCCGGGTCGACATCCGCGTCGATCACGCGATCGGCTCGATGCGCAATCCGCTGTCCGATGCGCAGCTCGAAGCCAAGTTCGACGCGCTGGTCGCGCCCGTGCTCGGCGAGGTGCGCGCGCGCGCGATCGGCGCGCAGTGGCGAACGCTGGCGTCGCTCGGCGATGTCCGCACGCTGACCGCGATGTGCCGCCCGTGACCCGAGTCGCTTCGTCATGACTTCGATCGCTCCGCTGCGCATCGGCATCCTCGACGGCGACGACATCGGCGCCGAGATCGTTCCCGCCAGCGTCGAGATCGCCCGCGCCGCCGCCGAGCTGCACGGCGTCTCGATCGACTGGCGCCCGCTCGCGATCGGCGCGCCGGCGCTCGCGAGCCACGGCCACACGCTGCCGCCGGAGACGATGGCGACGCTCGAGACGCTCGACGGCTGGATCCTCGGCCCGATCGGCCACCGCGCCTATCCGAAGGTGGCCAACGCGATCAACCCGCATCCGATCCTGCGCAAGCGCTTCAACCTGTTCGCGAACGTGCGGCCGACGCGCTCGTATCCCGGCATCGGCTGCCTGCACGACGGCGTCGACCTGGTGATCGTGCGCGAGAACAACGAGGGCTTCCAGCCCGACCGCAACATGGTCGCCGGCTCGGGCGAGTTCCGGCCGACCGACGAGGTGACGCTCTCGGTGCGCGTCATCACGCGCACCGGCAGCCGGCGCGTCGCCCGCGCCGCCTTCGAGCTCGCTCGCCAGCGGCCGGCGAAGCACCTGACCTACGTCCACAAGGACACGGTCTTCAAGCTCAGCTGCGGCATGTTCGTCGAGGAGTGCAAGAAGCTCGCGGCCGAGTATCCCGACGTGCGCGTCGACGACGTGATCGTCGACACCTTCGCGATGCGGCTGGTGCGCGACCCGCAGAGCTTCGACGTGGTCGTGACCACCAACATGTTCGGCGACATCCTTTCCGACGAGGCGGCGGGCCTGGTCGGCGGCCTCGGCATGGCGCCGGGCCTGTGCATCGGCGACGGCGACGTCGCGATGGCGCAGGCGACGCATGGCTCGGCGCCCGACATCGCCGGCCGCGGCATCGCCAACCCCTACGCGATGATCGAGTCGACGCGGATGATGTTCGCGTGGCTCGGCCACAGCCGCGGCAACGACGCCGCGGTGCGGATGGCGGAGTCGATGGCGCGAGCGACGACCGCGGCACTCGGCGACGCCGACGCGCGCACCGGCGACATCCGCGGCCGCGGCAACACCGCGACCTTCACCCAGGCGGTGTTGCGCAACCTGACGATTTGACGAGTCTCTAAGGTGCCAGCGACGGGGGTTCGGCGAGGCCGCGCAACCCGGCGCGTTCCGCGGCGCGTTGCACGAGGCCCTCCTGGCGCACCGACACGGCGAAGCTCTTGAGCCACCCCTTGCGACCTCGCGCCCTTTGGGCACGGCGATGGCGAGCGACTCGGCGCCCCAACGGCCCTCGAGCACGCGCGCGCCAGGCAGGCCGTCGGCCATCTGGAACAGGACGCCCTTGTTGGTCGCGAAGGCGTCGATGCGCCGGCCGCTCAGCATCTCGGCGGCGGCCTTGAGTGAAGGCGCCGGCACGACGCTGGCGGCACGGTAGGCCTTGGTGAGCGCTGCCTGTGAGCTGCTGCCCTGGCTGACGCCGACGCGGACCCCGACGCGATCGACGTCGTCGATCGCCGTGACCCGCGAGCCGGGCATGACGAGGTAGCCGAGCTCGAGGGCGACGAGCGGCTCGGTGAAGTCGACCAGGGTGGCTCGGGACGCGCTGGCGTTGGTGATGGTCATGTCGGCCTGCGCGCTGCGCAAGGCATCGATCACCTGCTCGACTCGCTCGAACTCCACGACCTGCGCCGGCACGCCAAGGCGTAACGCCAGCTCGCGGCCGATGTCGACGCTCATCCCGCGCGCTTCGTCGCTCCCCGCCTGGCGCACCAGCGACGTCGGACTGCCGGCATAGACCGCGATTCGCAACCTGCCGGTGGGCGCGAGCGCGCCGCGCACGGCGGGCATCGCTGCCGAAACATCAGCCGGCGCCGCCGGATCGGTGCGCGGCGATGCGCAACCAACCAGCAGCGCAGCGCCGATCAGCAGCGCCCTGGCCCGGAGGAGCCGATGCATTGCGATTCGCATTCGCCGTTGCTCGCTCAGTCGGGCTTGATGCTCGCTTCTCGGATCAGCTTTTCGTAGCGCTGCTGCTCGCTGCGCAGCATCTCGGAGAACATCGTCGTCGAGCCGGGAGCGACGTCGCCGCCGGCCGACACCAGCCGATCGCGCACGTCGGCCGACGCCAGTGCACGCTGCACTTCCTGATGCAGGCGCGCCGTCACGGCCGGCGGCAGGCCGGCCGGTCCGACCACGCCGTACCAGACCGAGGCCTCGAATCCCGGGAACCCCGACTCGGCGATGGTCGGCGCATCCGGGAAGACGGGCGAGCGCTTCTCGCTCAGCACGGCGAGCACGCGCAGGGTGCCGGCCTTGACCTGAGGCAACAACTCGAGCGCGTTGACTGCCACCGTCTGGATGTGGCCAGCGATGACGTCGCTGATCGCCTGTGCGCCGCCCTTGTAGGGCACGTGCGTCAGGCGGATCCCCGCGGCCCGCTCGAACAGCTCGATCGCCAGGTGCGGGGTCGAGCCGTTGCCCGGGCGTGCCGTAGTTGATCGAGTCGGGCTTGGCCTTCGACTGCGCGATCAGCGCCTTGATCGAGTCGACCGGCGATTGCGCATTGGCGGCGAGCACCACCGGCACGCGGCCGACCAGCGCGATCGGCGTGACGCGGTCGAGCGCGTAAGGCGCCGGCTGGAACAGCGACACGTTGGCCGCGAGCGCGTTCGCCGCGAGCATCAGCGTGTGGCCGTCGGGCGGGCTGTCGATCAAGGCCTTGGTGGCGATGTTGGTGCCGCCACCCGGCTTGTTCTCGACGATGACCGACTGGCCGAGGCCGGCCTGCAGATGCTGGCCGACAGCGCGGGCGATGATGTCGACCGCGCCGCCCGCGCTGTAGCCGACGATGAAGTGAACCGGCTTGGCCGGAAAGGCCTGGGCGTGCGCGCCGCGGCCGGCGGCCAGCGCCACGCCGCAAAGAACGGTCCGACGTCGTGTGAGGCGGATCATTCGTGTTCTCCCGAAGGGCTTGTTGGAGCACGCGTTTCGGTGAGGATGCGGTCGGCCTCGATGCGCCAATCGGCGCTGCGCGCGAAGTCCTTGTCGCCGCGCGCGCCGAAGACGCCCGCCGCGCTCAGCGCCGCCATCGACGCCTGGCGCTCGACCGTCGCGGCGGCGCTCCAAGGCGCGAGCCCGGCTTCGCGAACGGTCTGCGCGGCCTCGCGCATCTCCTCGGCGCGGCGCCGGCCGTGCTCGATGACGCGCTGGAAGAAGTACGCCGCCTGACGCTCCCAGTCGATGCCCGGAAAGGTCTCCTGGAGCGATGCGATCAGCGCGTCTTCGACGCCGTGGCGGCGCGCCGTCGTGAAGCTCTCGATGACCATCGCCTCGAGGCCCTTGATCATGACGCTGCGGCACATCTTGGTGGCCGAGGCGACGCCGAGCGTTTCGCTCGCGACGCGGGCGCTGAAGCCGATCGCCGTGAGTGGCGGCTCGAGCGCGCCGGCGTGCGGCCCGCCGAGGAGCAAGGGCACGCGAATCCGGTAGGGCGGAAGGCTGGTCATCACCGCTCCTTCGACGTAGCGTCCGCCGGCCGCGGCGATGACCTCGGCGGCCTGGATCTTGGCCCCCGGCGACGCCGAATTGAAGTCGAGGAAGAAGGCCTGCGGCGCCAGCCCGGCGCCAGTCGCCTCGGCCGCTGCCAGCGTCTGGCTCGCGGTGACGGCGCTGATCAGCAGGTCGGCGCCGGCGGCGGCATCGGCATGCGAAGCGGCGAGACGAACGCCGTGCGCGGCTGCGTGTTGCGCGAGCACCGAAGCGGACTCGGGCTGCGCCAGCTTCGTGTCGTAGGCGCTCACCGCCAGGCCGCGGGCGCGCAGATCCTCGGCGAGGATCTGGCCGACCTCGCCGTAGCCGATCAGGCCGACGCGCCAGTGCAGCGGCTGACGCGCCGCGCTCGCGGCGTCAGTTGTGGTGGCCATGCCGCCAGTGTCGCTCGCGGCGTCTGTTCGCGCTTGAGCTTGCCCCGCGATGGCAGCAGACTTTGTTCTCGTATTCGGGTCAATACCCACTCGACACCGCGGGCAAGGCCGCGGAGATTCAGGCCGATGGCGCCGCGACGAAACAAAGTTCTCGACGCAGGCGATCGGCGCTGCGCCGAAGATAGGCCGTCGCGGTGAATGCGGTGCAGACGGGGCCGCTGCGCGTCGGCCTGATCTCCGACACGCACGGCCTCCTGCGTCCCCAGGCGGCAGCGTTCCTGCGCGGCAGCGATGTGATCGTCCACGCCGGCGACATCTGCGACCCGTCGGTGCTCGACGCGCTGCGCGCGATCGCACCGATCGTGGCCGTGCGCGGCAACAACGACCGCGGTGCCTGGGCCGACACTCTGCGCGAGTCTGAGCTGATCGAGGTCGGCGACATCGTCCTCTACGCGATCCACGACGTCGCCGCGATCGACATCGATCCCGAAGCGGCCGGCGTGCGCGTCGTCGTCTCGGGCCATTCGCACAAGCCGAGCGGCGAGGAGCGCGGCGGCGTGCTGTTCGTCAATCCCGGCAGTGCCGGGCCGCGGCGCTTCAGCCTGCCGATCTCGATCGCCGAGCTGATCGTCGATGGCGCCCGGGTATCGGTGCGCTTTGCAGAGCTCGAAGCACGGCCGGGTTGATCCGGCCGCGTGCTGACGTGGGCCGTGCTATCGCGACGGCAGCGGCGCAGGCGCTGCCGGGACCAGCTTCACCTCGACCGAGGTCGGCGTCGGCCGCGGCGGCGGTGCGGCGCGATGCCACAGAAGGCCCACGACCGCGAGCGTGATTGCCGCGATGGCGATGGCGAGCGCCGCAGCCAGCACGCGCGCTCGGCGGCTGGGCCTGGGCCATTCGACGCCGGCCGAGACGCGTCGCTCCGGCTCGTCGTCGCGCGGGGTCGATCGGCGCGCCCGATGGCGCGGCGTCCTGTCGCTGCTTGCTCGCATGTCGATTGGCCGTTCGCTCGCGGGTTTCGACACCATCCTATCGGTGACGACCCGGCACGGCCCGGACGGCGAAGTCGATCGAGACTCCAGTGGGGCCTTTCGCGCCGCGCCCACTCGGTGTTCAGTGCCCTCCGGAGCAGTGTCGCCGCTACCATGCCGATCGATCCTGTCGTCTCGCTGACCTTGACCGGAGAGTTGCCAGTGCTTGCCCGGCGCGTCTGTTGTCTTCGGGGGCGCAAGCCCGGTGACCTGCCGATCGAGCAGCCGACGCGCGTCGCCCTGGCGATCAATCGCCGGACCGCGACCCGACTGCACCTGACGATTCCCCCAGCACTCCTGCTGCAGGCGGAGACGGTGATCGACTAGGAGCCGCTTCGCTCGCGGCTCGGCCCAGCCGCGCCTCGTCAACGCCGATCGCCCCGGCCCTGCGTCGGCATCGGAACTCGTTCAGACTGGCGGCTCGCTCTCGAGCAACATCCATGGCCGCCGTCGCACCGTTCGCCCTCGACAATTCCTACGCGCGCGAGCTCGAGGGCTTCTCCGTGCCATGGCGCCCCGAAGTCGCGCCGGCGCCGAAGTCGCTCTTCTTCAATGCGCCGCTCGCCGCGGAGCTCGGGCTCGACGTTGCCGCGCTCGCGGGCGAGGGGGGCGCCGCATTCTTCGCCGGCAACGCCGTCCCCGAAGACGCCGAGCCGATCGCGCAGGCCTACGCCGGCCACCAGTTCGGCGGCTTCTCGCCGCAGCTCGGCGACGGCCGCGCGATCCTGCTCGGCGAGGTGATCGACCGCGCCGGCCGGCGCCGCGACATCGCCCTGAAAGGCTCGGGTCGCACGCCCTTCTCGCGCGGCGGCGACGGCAAGGCGGCGGTCGGGCCGATGCTGCGCGAGGTGCTGATCGGCGAGGCGATGCACGCGCTCGCGCATCCCGACGACGCGCGCCCTCGCCGTCGTCGCCACCGGCCAGCCGGTGCTGCGCGAGACGGTGCTTCCGGGCGCGGTCCTGACGCGCGTCGCGGCGAGCCACATCCGCGTCGGCACGTTCCAGTACTTCGCGGCGCGTGGCGACGTCGCGCGCGTGCGCCAGCTCGCCGAATACACGATCGCGCGCCACGATCCCGATCTCGTCGGCGCGCCGGACCGATTCCTCGGCTTGCTCGAGCGCGTCGCCGAGCGCCAGGCGATGCTGATCGCGCAATGGATGAACGTCGGCTTCATTCACGGCGTCATGAACACCGACAACATGACGATCTCGGGCGAGACGATCGACTACGGCCCGTGCGCCTTCGTCGAGGCCTACGACCCGGCGGCGGTGTTCAGCTCGATCGACAGTCAAGGCCGCTACGCCTTCGGCAACCAGCCGAGCATCGCGCGCTGGAACCTGGCGCGGCTGGCCGAGTCGCTGCTGCCGCTGCTCGCCGACGACGAAGACCAGGCCATGGCCGAGGCGATGCGCGTGATCGACGCCTTCCCGGCGCGGTATCGCCGCCATCTCCTCGCCGGCCAACGTGCGAAGTTCGGACTGCAACTCGTCGCGGCTGCCGACGATGCCGCCGACGCGACGCTCGCCGACGACTGGCTCGCCTTGCTGCAGGCCGACCGGGTCGACTTCACGCTCGCCTGGCGCCGCCTCGGCGACGCCGCGGCCAGCGACGACGCGCCGTTGCGCGCGCTGTTCGGCGACCCGGGCGCACCCGACGCATGGCTGGCGCGCTGGCGCGAGCGTTGCACGCGCGAGGACGAAGGCGCGTCGCCCGCCGCGGCGCAGGCAGGGCGCGCGCCGAGCGGATGCGCCGCGTCAATCCGTGGCTGATCCCGCGCAACCATCGCGTCGAGGAGGCGCTCGCCGCCGCCTCCGACGACGAAGACCTCGGCCCGTTCGATCGCCTGCTCGCTGCGCTGCGCCAGCCGTACGACGAGACCGCAGACAACGCCGCGCTACGCCGAACCGGCGCCGGCCGAAGTCACGGCAAGCTATCGCACGTTCTGCGGCACCTGAGCGGCGCGGCGCGCGCTAGCCCGGCTTCTTCGCGCTCGCCTTCCAGGCGCTCAGCACTTCGGCCTCGCGCGCCGGCGTGAGCCCGTTCTTCGGCTTGGCCTGGCGCGCTTCCGGCTGTTGCCTGAACCAGGCCAGCGTGTCGACCGCCGTCGTCGCCAGCGGCCGGAAGACGAGCCCGGCCTGCAGGGCGCGGTCGATCCTGCGTCGCGCGAAGCCGGCGCTCTCGCCTTGGCCCGGGACCCAGACCGGCAGGTCGCTCCACGCCGAGACCTGCTGCGCTTCCAGGAATTCGCTCGGCACCCAGGTCAAGCGCACGTCGCTCGGCGTCGCCGCGGCGATGCCGGCGAGCATGTCGCGCATGACGAGCGGCCTGGCCGGGCCGGTCGCGTTGAAGGTGCCCGTGGTGCGCGTCTCGGCCATGCGGATCGTCCACTCGGCGAGGTCGCGCGCGTCGATGAACTGGACCGGATCGCTGCCGTCGCCCGGCGCCAGCACTTCGCCGCCGCGCGCCAGGCGCACCGGCCAATAGGTGAAGCGATCGGTCTCGTCGCCCGGGCCGGCGATCAGGCCCGGCCGGATGATCGTCGTCGCCTCGCCGAACTGGCGCTTCGCCTCGGCTTCGCTCACCGCCTTCAGCGGCCCGTAGAGCCCGGGCTTGGCGCGCAGCGTCTCGATCGTCTCGGCCATCGCATCGGTGCCGTCGTAGCGCGACACGGCCGCCGCCTCGTCCTCGGGCTTGTCGTTGGCGGCATAGACCGAGATCGTCGAGATGAAGACGTATTGCCGCACCTTGCCGCGCAAGGCCTTGGCCGCGTCGCGGACCCAGAACGGCAAGGTCGTCGGGTTGTCGATGCAGACGTCCCAGTCGCGACCGTCGAGCGCCTTCAGGTCGCCGGTGTTGCGGTCGCCGAGCAGTTCTTCGACCTCGCCAGGCCAGGTCTTCGGCTGCCGGCCGCGGTTGAACAGGGTCACCTTGTGGCCGCGCGCGAGCGCGTAGCGCACCTGATGCGGCCCGGTGAATCCGGTGCCGCCGAGGATCAGGATGCGCAGCGGCGCGCTCGTCGCGCCAGGCGCTTCGGCGGCCGATGCAGGGCGTGTCGCCGCGCCGAGGCCGGTCAGGCCGAGCGACGCCGCCTTGACGAAATCGCGCCGGCTGGTCATCGTCGTTCCTTCCGATGCTTGATGTCGCTGCGATGGTATGTCGGAGACCCCGTTGCCGGCTTTACCTTCGGCTCGGATGATGATGGCGAATCCGCAGCCCGCTCCGTCACTGCAATGTCACGACCCGAACGCCCAGGGAATGCGAGTCTCCGCGCCGACGCTTCGGTCGATCGTCGCCGTCGCGTGCTGCTCGGCGCCGGCGCGGCGGCGGTTCTCGCCGGCCTCTCGCCGCGACCGTTGCTCGCACAGCCCGCGGCGAAGATGCGACTCGGCCTGGTCGGCGCCGGCCGGCTCGGCGGCACGATCGGTGCGCTCTGGGTGAAGGCCGGCCATCCGGTGATGTTCTCGTCGCGCGATCCGCAGGAAGTGCAGGCGCTCGTGGACCAGCTCGGACCGCTCGCCCGCGGCGGCACGGTCGCCGAGGCGATCGCCTTCGGCGAGGCACTGTTCTTCGCCGTGCCGTACGCAGCGCTGCCCGAGCTCGGCAAGGAGCACGCCGCGGCGCTCAAGGGCAAGATCGTGCTCGACGCCTGCAACGCGGTCGCGGCGCGCGACGGGCCGATCACCGACGAAGCGGTGCAGAACGGCATCGGCACCACGTCGCAGAAGTACCTCGCCGGCACGCGCCTCGTGCGCGCCTTCAACACCATCTCGTACATGGTCATCGGCCGCGAGGCCAACCGGCCCGATCCGAAGCTGCCGATTCCGATCGCCGGCGACGACGCCGAGGCGCTTCAGGTCGCCGCGGCGCTGGTGCGCGACGCCGGCTTCGAGCCGGTCGTCGTCGGCGGGCTCGCCGAGGCACGGCGCTTTCAGATGGGCGGCCCGGGCTACGGCCCGCACGCCAGCGCCGCCGAGCTCAGGCAGAAGCTGTCGCTGGCGCCGTGACCGGAGCCGAGCGCTGGCTCGGCCGCCTGGTGCCGGCGACGCCAGCCGAGCGTCGTGCCGCGCTCTGGTCGTTCGCCTACTTCTTCTTCGTGCTCGCCGCGTACTACGTGCTGCGACCGTTGCGCGACCAGATGGCCATCGCCGGCGGAATGCACGCGCTGCCATGGCTTTTCACGGCGACGTTCGCAACGCTCCTGCTGGCGCAGCCGCTCTACGGCGCCTTGGTCGCGCGCCTGCCGCGTGCGCGCTTCATCGCCGTCGTCTACCAGTTCTTCGTCGCCAACCTGGTGTTGTTCTGGCTGCTGCTGACGCTCGCGATCGAGCCGGTGTGGGTGGCGCGGGTGTTCTTCGTCTGGGTGAGCGTCTTCAACCTGTTCGCGGTCGCCGTGTTCTGGTCGTTCATGGCCGACCTGTTCGACAGCGCGCAGGGCAAGCGCCTGTTCGGCTTCATCGGCGCCGGCGGAACGGCCGGCGCGCTGCTCGGTCCGGCGATCACGATCGTGCTCGCGCTGCCGCTCGGTCCGGCCAACCTGCTGCTGGTCGCTGTCGTCTTCCTCGAGGTCGCACTGGTCTGCGTCTGGCAGCTCGAGCGGAGCGCGGGCGCCCCGCAGGGACCGCGCCGCGACGAACGCGCGATCGGCGGCAGCGCCTTCGCCGCGCTGCCCGAGCTCATCCGCTCACCGTACCTGCTCGGCATCGCCGCCTGGGTCGGCCTCCTGTCGCTCGCCGCGACGATCGTCTATTTCGCGCAAGCACAACTCGTCGCTGCGGCGGTGCCGGGAGCGGCCGAGCAGACGCGTATCTTCGCCGGCATCGACCTAGCCGTGGGAGTCCTGACGCTGGCGACGCAGGTCTTCGCGACCGGCAGGTTCATCGAGCGCTTCGGCACCGCGCTGGCGGCCGGCGCGCTGCCTGCCGTCTACCTGCTCGGCTTCGCGGCGCTCGCGCTGAGCCCGACGCTCGCGGTGGTGCTGGTGTTGCAGGTGATGCAGCGCTGGGCGAACTTCGCGCTCGCCAATCCGGCGCGCCAGGTCTTCTTCACCGTCGTCGGGCGCGAGGAGAAGTACAAGGCCAAGAACCTGATCGACGTCGTCGTCTACCGCGGCGCCGACGCGTTGTCGGGCTGGCTGTTCGATAGTCTCCAGGCGCTCGGCTTGAAGCTCGCCGCGATCGCGCTCTGCGCTTTGCCGTTCGCCGCCGGATGGCTGTATCTCTCGGCCCGGCTCGGCCAGGCGCACGAGCGCCGTGCCGCGACCCGCCGCTAGGCGCATCATCCTGCCGCGCCCGACCGAAAGCGGCGACGACTGCTCGCCGGGCGCCCATAGCGGGCAAGCGGGTACCTCGCTTGCCCTTGACGGGCAAAGATCGCAAGGAGACGCCATGGCCACGATGACGCTCGCAAAGGGATGCGCGCATCCGTGGGTCGTGTCGCGGCTGTCGCCGGTGCTGTCGCTGCTGGTGCTGGGCGCGCCTTTGGTCCTTGCCGGTCCGCCGCCGCCGTCGCCCCAGGCCGAATTCCAGCGCCTTCATCCCTGTCCGGCCAACGATGCGCGCAGCGGCGATTGCCCCGGGTACGTGATCGACTACGTCGTTCCGCGCTGCCTCGGCGGCCCCGACGATCCCTACAACATGCGCTGGCTAACCGTGGCCGAAGTGAAGGCCCGGATCGCGGTCGACGTGAGTCGCTGCCCACGCAACAGCGGCCAGGTCGATACCCGCTTCACCCTGTGAGGTCGCCGTGCGCGGACTCGACGCGACCCGCTTGCGCTAGGTCTTGACCCGCCAGCCGGTCCGCATGATCCCGGTGGCAATGCCGAGCGAGACGAGGAAGAACACCGTCGTCATCGCGAAGCTGACAGTGACATGCATCTCCGACTTGTCGAAGAAGCTCCAGCGAAAGCCGGCGATCAGGTAGACGGACGGGTTGAACAGCGAGAGCTTCTGCCACACCGGCGGCAGCATGTCGATCGAGTAGAACGGCCCGCCGAGGAAGGTGAGCGGCATCACGATCAGGAGCGGGATCAACTGCAGCTTCTCGAAGCCGTCGGCCCAGATGCCGATGATGAAGCCGAACAGGCTGAAGGTGACCGCCGTCAGCACCAGGAAGGCCAGCATCCAGAGCGGATGGGCGATGTGCAGCGGCACGAAGATGCTCGCGGTTGCGAGGATGATGAGGCCGACCATGACCGACTTGGTCGCCGCCGCGCCGACGTAGCTGAGGACGATCTCGATGTAGGAGATCGGCGCCGAGAGCAGCTCGTAGATGGTTCCGGTGAATTTCGGGAAGTAGATGCCGAACGAGGCGTTGGAGATGCTCTGCGTCAGCACCGACAGCATGATCAGGCCGGGAACGATGAACGCGCCGTAGCTGACGTCGCCGATCTTCTCGATGCGCGAGCCGATCGCCGAGCCGAAGACGACGAAGTAGAGCGCCGTCGAAAGCACCGGCGAGACGATGCTCTGCGTCACCGTGCGCCAGGTACGCGCCATCTCGAAGCGATAGATCGCGACGACGGCATGGATGTTCATGTGCATCGGCGTTACTCCCGGACGAGATTGACGAAGATGTCTTCGAGCGAGCTCTGCGCCGTCTCGAGGTCCTTGACCCGCACGCCCGCTTCGGGCAGCGAGCCGCGTAGCGCCTCGAGCAGCGCCGGAACGGCGTCCTTCGTGCCGCCCGGGTCGTAGGCGTAGATGAGCTCGGTGCCGCCCGAGGCGAGCGTCAGGCCGCTGATCGCGGCCAGCTGCGGCGGCAACTGTGTCAGTGGCGGCTCGAGCTGCAGCGTCAGCCGCTTCTTGCCGAGCTTTCGCATCAGCGTCGCCTTGTCCTCGACCAGGATGATCTTGCCCTGGCGGATGATGCCGACGCGATCGGCCATGTCCTCGGCCTCGTCGATGTAGTGCGTCGTCAGGACGATCGTCACGCCCGAGGCGCGCAGGCCGCGCACCAGCTGCCACATCTCCTGGCGCAGCGCGACGTCGACGCCAGCCGTCGGCTCGTCGAGGAAGAGCACGCGCGGCTCGTGCGCCAGCGCCTTGGCGATCATCACCCGGCGCTTCATGCCGCCCGAGAGCGTCATGATCTTGTTGTCCTTCTTGTCCCAGAGCGACAGGTCCTTGAGCGTCTTCTCGACGTAGGCCGGGTTCGCCCGCTTGCCGAACAGGCCGCGGCTGAACGAGACCGTCGCCCACACCGACTCGAAGGCGTCGGTGGTCAGCTCCTGCGGCACCAGGCCGATCATTGCGCGCACCTTGCGGTAGTCGGCGAGGATGTCGAGACCGGCGACCTTGACGCTGCCTTGGGTCAGCTTGACGAGGCTGCAGACGATGCCGATCAGCGTCGTCTTGCCGGCGCCGTTCGGGCCGAGCAGGGCGAAGATCTCGCCGGCGCGGATGTCGAGGCTGACGTCGTCGAGCGCGTGGAAGCCCGAGGCGTAGGTCTTCGAGACGCGGTCGATCGAGATGATGTCGGGCATGAGAGCGAGCCGGGCGAATCCGGTCGGGGCATTGTGCAGACTCACGGGAAGGCCGATCATGACGACAAACGGAAGGAAGCAGGGATGGCAGTCCTGACCGAACGGCGGGTGCGCAACCGCGACGACCTGGTGCGCTTCGAGGCGGAGCTGACGCTCGCCGAGCGCCTGCCCGAGCGCAGCGTCCTCGACGTCTTCATCGGCGCTGCCGAGCGCCACCCCGAGCGCATCGCGCTGACGATGCTGATGAGCGGCGCCGACGACGAGCAGCCGCGCCGCGTCTCGTACGGCGAGCTGCTCGGCCTGGTGCGGCGCGCCGCCAATCTCTTCACCGCGCTCGGCGGCGCGCGGCCCGGCGTCGCCTACATGCTGCCGAGCCTGGTCGAGACCCACGCGACGCTGTTCGGGCGCCGAGACCGCGGGCTACGCGGTGCCGATCAATTTCCTGCTTCAGGCCGAGCACATCGCGGCGCTGCTCGAGGCCTCGGGCGCGAAGGTCCTGGTCGCGCTCGGACCACACCCGGTGCTCGATATCTGGCAGAAGGCGCTGACGCTGCGCGACCGGATTCCCGGGCTGATGCTGCTGCGCGTCGCGCCGCCCGGAACGCCGATCGAAGCCGGCGTGCTCGACTTCCATCAGGCGCTGATGGCGCAACCCGACGACCGGCTCGTCTTCGGCGCGCCGGGCGAAGGCGACGAGGTCGCGGCCTACTTCCACACCGGCGGCACGACCGGCACGCCCAAGCTGGTTGCGCATACGCATCGCAGCCAGCTCGTCGCCGCGCTCGGCGGCGTCGTCCTCGGCGACATCCGCGAGAGCGACACGCTCACTGCGACGTTGCCGCTGTTCCATGTCGGCGGCACGATCTTCTGCGCCCTGAGCGTATACATGGCCGGCGCCGGCCTTCTGATCATGTCGCCCGGCGGCCTGCGCAACCCGGCGATGGTGCGGGGCTTCTGGCGCCTGGTCGCGCGCTACCGTGCGACGCTCGTCGGCGCGGTGCCGACGTCGGTCGGCGCAGTGCTCGAAACACCGCTCGACGACGCCGACATCGGCGCCGTGCGCGCCGGCTTCTGCGGCGCCGCGTCGCTGCCGCCGGCGACGCGCGAGCGCTTCAAGCAGCTCCTCGGCCAGAACCTGTTCGAGGTCTACGGCATGACCGAAGCCTCGGGCCTGATCGCGATCGACGCGGTCGCGGGCAGCGGCGGCGCCGGCTCGGTCGGCTGGGCGCTGCCGTACACGCGCGTCGTCGTCTGCCGCCTCGAGGCCGACGGCCACCTGGGCGCGCCCTGCGAGCCGCACGAGATCGGCGTCATCACGGTGCGCGGCCCGCACATCTCGCCCGGCTACCGCAACCCAACGCACGATGCCGGCGTGTTCGTCGAGCGCGGCGTGCTCAACAGCGGCGACCTCGGCTACACCGACGACGACGGCCGGATCCACATCGCCGGTCGCGCCAAGGACCTGATCATCCGCAGCGGCCACAACATCGACCCGCTCATGATCGAGAACGCGATGGCCGCGCACGACGCGGTCGCGCTCGCGGCGGCGGTGGGGATGCCCGACACCTACGCCGGCGAGCTGCCGGTCTGCTACGTCGCCCTTCGGCCCGGCGCCAACGTCAGCGAAGACGAGCTGCACGAGCACGCGCAGCGAACGATCGGCGAGCGGCCGGCCTGGCCGAAGCGGATCCACATCATCGACGCGATTCCGCTCACGTCGGTCGGCAAGATCTACAAGCCCGAGCTGCGCTGCGACGCGGCGGCGCGACTGGTGCGGCGCGTCGTCCATGAGCAGCTGGCGTTGCGCGACGCCGAGGTCAGCGTGAGCGAAGGCGGCCGGCGCGGCATGCGCGTCAAGGTCGTCCTTCCCGAGTCGTGCCGGTTGTCGCTGCCGGTGGTGGAAGAGGCGCTGGCGAGCTATCTGTTCGAGAGCCACGTCGCCGTGGCGTGACCGAGGGTGGTCGATGTCGGCTGGCCGGTCATGGCGTGGCGGCGAGGCAGCGCTCGAGCAGGCGAGGTGCCTGGGCCCGCTCGGTCCACGCCGCAAAGGCGTCGGTCGGGCCGCGCCAGCGCAAGGCCTCTACCCTGCGAAAGAGGTCAGCGTCGCTGCGCAGCGTCGCGAGGCGCTTGAAGAGCAGCGCCTGCTCCTGTCGCTCGCCCAGGACCGCGGGCGGAAACGACTCGATCGGCCCGTGGCGATCGAGCAGCCGCGCTGCACCGACGGCGCCGATGCCGGCGATGCCCGGATAGCCGTCGGCGGCATCGCCGACGAGCGCGAGCCAGTCGGGGATCAGCGCCGGCACGACGCCGAACTTCGCGCGTACGCCGGCGGCGTCGCGGATCGTCTTGCTGCGGCGATCGACCTGGACGACGCGGTCGGCGACGACGCATTGCGCGAGGTCCTTGTCGGGCGTCCAGATGCAGACCTTCTGCACCGCGGCGTCGGCGCTCGCGATCTGCGCCGCGGAAGCCAGCGCGTCGTCGGCCTCGAGCTCGACCATCGGCCAGACGACGACGCCCATCGCGGCGAGCGCGTCTTCGAGCGGATGGAACTGGGCCGCAGAGCGCAGGCTCGATCCCGGCCGAGGTCTTGTAGCCGGGCCACAGGTCGTTGCGAAACGACTCGATCACGTGATCGGTGGCGACGCCGACGTGGTTTCGCCGTGCTCGATGATCTCGAGCACCGACTGAAGCACGCCGACCACGGCGCCGAGCGGCCGATCGCTTGCCCTTGGTGAAGCGGCGCAGGCCGTAGAAGTGGCGGAACAGCTCGTAGGTGCCGTCGACGAGGTGGACGATCATGGGCTGCCGGTGCGACCGCAGGCGAGGGCCGCTACTGGGTCATCGTACCCTCGCATGCTCAATTTCACGCGCCGCGCTCACCCGCTACATTGACTGTGTCCCCGCGCTGTCGGGGCATCCTCGAAAGGCTGAAGGCAAGACCATGAACGATCACGTTGCCGCGGACGCGCTCCAGCTCCGCTCGCTCGTCAAGGACAGCGGCGAGCTCGAGCTCTCGCTCGTTCGCATCGCCACGCCCGAGCCTGCGGCCGACGAGGTCGTGGTGCGCGTCGAGGCGACGCCGATCAACCCGTCCGACATCGGCCTGCTTTTCGGCGCGGCCGATCCGGCGACGCTTGCGGTGAGCGGCAGCGGCGAGCGCACCGTGGCCCGCGCACGCATCCCTGAGGGCGCGATGAAGGCGATGGCCGGCCGCCTCGGGCAGTCGATGCCGGTCGGCAACGAGGGCGCGGGCACGGTCGTGCGCGCCGGCGCCAGCGATGCGGCGCAGGCGCTGCTCGGCAAGACCGTCGCCGTCCTCGGCGGCGCGATGTACTCGCAGTACCGCACCGTCAAGGCCGAGCTCTGCCTGCCGCTCGCCGGCCGGCACCAGCGCCGCCGAGGGCGCCTCGTGCTTCGTCAACCCGCTCACCGCGCTCGGCATGACCGAGACGATGCGGCGCGAGGGCCACCGCGCGCTCGTGCACACGGCGGCGGCGTCGAACCTGGGGCAGATGCTCAACCGCCTCTGCCTGGCCGACGGCATCGGCCTGGTCAACGTCGTTCGCAAGCCCGAGCAGGAGGCGCTGCTGCGCGCGCAGGGCGCGCGGCATGTCGTCAGCACGGTCGTCGCTCGGCTTCGTCGCCGAGCTGACCGAGGCGCTGGTCGCGACCGGCGCGACCCTGGCCTTCGACGCGATCGGCGGCGGCAGGCTCGCCGGCCAGATCCTCGGCGCGATGGAAGCGGCGCTGAACCGGACCGCGAAGGAATACAGCCGCTACGGCTCGACGCACGCACAAGCAGGTCTATCATCTACGGCGGCCTCGACACCGGCCCGACCGAGCTGGTGCGCAACTTCGGCATGGCGTGGGGTGTCGGCGGCTGGCTGCTGTTCCCGTTCCTGCAGCGGATCGGCAGCGACGCCGCGCAGGCGCTCAAGGCGCGGGTCGCGGCCGAGCTGAAGACCACGTTCGCGAGCAAGTACACGCGCACGGTGTCGCTCGCCGGTGCCTTGCAAGCCGACGCCATCGCCGACTACGGCCGGCGCGCGACGGCCTCCAAGGTGCTGATCGATCCGAGGCTGTGAGAGCGCGCGCGACGCGAGCTCGCGCGTTCGTGGCAACGGCATGAACGCGCTCCTGCAGCTGCTCGGCGATCACGGCCTGACGATCGCGTTCGTCAATGTTCTGCTGGTCCAGTGCGGGCTGCCGGTTCCGGCCTACCCGGCGCTGATCGTCACCGGCGCGCTGATCGCAAGCGCCGGCGACCCGCTCGCGGCGCTGCTCGGCGTTGCGGTCGCCGCCTGCCTGATCGCCGACGTCGCCTGGTACCTTGCCGGACGCCGCTTCGGCGGCCGCGTCGTTCGCACGGTCTGCAAGATCTCGCTCTCGCCCGACTCGTGCGTGCGCCAGACCGAGTCGCTCTTCACGCGCTGGGGTGCGGCGTCGCTGCTGATCGCGAAGTTCATCCCCGGCTTCGCGACGATCGCCACCAGCCTGGCCGGTAGCCAGCGCCTGCCGTTCGCCCTCTTCGTCGTCCTCGATGCGATCGGCGCCGCGCTCTGGGCGGGCGTGGCGATCGCGCTCGGCGTCGTCTTCCGCGACGCCGTCGGCAGCGTCCTCGACGTGCTCGCGCAGATGGGCCGTTTCGGCCTCGACGTGCTCGTCGTCCTGCTGCTGCTCTTCATCGTTGTTCGCTGGTGGCAGCGGCATCGCCTGCTGCGCGAGCTGCGCATGACACGGATCAGCGTCGCCGAGCTCGCCGAGCTGATCAAGTCGGAGGCGGCGCCGACGATCCTCGACGCGCGCTCGGCCGAAAGCCGCCAGCGCGACGGCACGATTCCGGGCGCGATCCATTGGTCGGATGAACCGGCATCGGCGGTCGGCGAGGAAGTCGCACGCGACGCCGAGATCGTCGTCTTCTGCGCCTGCCCGAACGAGGTTTCGGCGGCACGCGTCGCGCGCGGCCTGCGCCTCGCCGGCTTTCGCAAGGTTCGCCCGTTGCATGGCGGCATCGATGCCTGGGTCGACGCCGGCCTGCCGGTCGACCGCCTCGACGCGCCGTCGCCGGCGTGACGGCGATTCGAGTCCTCGATTCCGCACTCCGTCGCTTGCCCCGGCGGCGCCGGCGCCGCCGCGTCTTAGGATGGCCGCGTGACCAGCGATTCCCCGACTGCCGCGGCGCTCTCCGACGTCGCCATGACCGGCGAGGGCGATGGCCGCCTCTGGCGCGGCTACATCGCCCTGTGCGTCCTCTGCTGGCTGCTCTATGCCATGGCCGGCACCGAATGGGATCGCGGCGCCTGGCGCCTCTGGGACGGGATCTACGAGGCGACCTTCAACCTCGGCCCGCCGATCGTCCTCGGCGCGCTGGTCCTGCCGTGGGTGCGCTGGCTGCAGCGCCGCTGGGGCGAGTCGGTCGCGGCGGTCGCGCTGGCACATCGTCGGCGCGCTCGCCTTCGTCGTCGCCTGGCAGCTGGTCGATTACTTCGTCGCCTGGAGCCTGTTCGGCGCCGACCACGCGACGGCGACCTTCCAGCAGCGCGTCCTCTGGCGCGCGATGTGGGGCGTGTTCGCCTACTTCGCGCTGGTTTTCGGCTTCGCCAGCTCGCTGCATGCGCGGCGCGCGCATCGCGTCGCCATCGCCGCCGCGCGTGCCGAAGCGGCGCTGGTGCGCGCCGAGCTCGCCAACATCAGCGGCAAGCTCAATCCGCACTTCCTCTTCAACACGCTCAACTCGCTGCTGATCCTGACGCGCAAGGACCCGGCCGCCGCCGAGGAAGCGCTGCTGCGCTTCGCGCGGATGATGCGCTACGTGCTCGACACGACGCGCGCTGCGACCGACCGCGTCGCCCTCGAGGACGAGCTCGCGTTCGTGCGCGACTACCTCGCGCTCGAGTCGCTGCGTCTCGGCGCGCGCCTGAAGGTCGACTGGCAGATCGATCCGGCCACGCTCGGCGACGCGATCCCGCCGCTGACGCTGCAGCCGCTGGTCGAGAACAGCATCGTCCACGGCATCGCGCCGCAGATCGCCGGCGGCACGGTGCGGATCGAGTCGCGCCGCAACGCTCGACCCCGAAGCGCTCGCCCTGACGCGTGCGCGACGACGGCGCCGGCTGCCGCTGGCCGCCGGCTCGCCGGCAGCGCCGGCGGTGTCGGCCTGAGCGCGCTGAGGCGCCGCTTCGAGCTCGACTTCGACGGCTCGGCGCAGCTCCAGGTGCGCTCGGCGCCGGGCGCCGGCTTCCAGGTCGAGATCCTGATTCCGCTCGGCGGGATGAAAGCGACCGAACCGATGCGCCACACGACCCTGATCGCCGAAGACGAACCGCTCGCGCGCGACGCGCTCGCCGCCTGGGTGAGCGAGATGCCGCAGCTCGAGCTCGTCGGCTGCCGCGGCGACGGCGCGAGCGCGCTGCAGGCGATCCGCGAGCTCGCGCCCGAGCTGGTGCTGATGGACATCCACATGCCGGGGATGACCGGCCTCGACGTGCTGCGCGCGCTCGCCGCCGACCCGGCCGGCGCCGCGGCCGGCGGTCATCCTCACCACCGCCTACGACCAGCACGCGATCACCGCGTTCGAGCTGCACGCCGTCGACTACCTGCTCAAGCCGTTCGCGCGCGAGCGCTTCGAGGAGGCGATCGAGCATGCGCTGAGCGGCGAGGCGCGCGAGGAGCGGACGCTGTCGGCGCTCGCCGGCGCGCGCCGCGGCGACGGGTCGACGGCGCCGCTCACCCGCCTGCTGGTGCGCGACCAGGGCAAGATCGTTCCGGTGCTGGTCGACGACATCGAGCACCTGCGCTCCGACACCAAGTACACGGCGGTCGCGACCAAGGGCCACACCTATCTCGTGCGCCTGCCGATCACGAGCTTCGAGGAGCGGCTCGATCGCGGCCGCTTCCTGAAGGTGAACCGCTCGTGCATCGTCAACCTTGACTTCGTCGAATCGATGACGCCCGACGACAGCTCGCAGCTGGTGCTGCACCTGCGCGACGGCACGCGGGTGACGGCGAGCCGCGAGATCTCGAAGCAACTGCGCGCCGATTCGCTATGAACATCCGCATCGCAGATTCGTCGCCGCGTGGCTGCTGTCGCTCGTGGCCTGGCTGGTGCTGGCGGCGCCGGCGCAGGCGCAGGGTGTCGAAGGCAGAAGTACGCCCCCGGGTCGTTCGACACCCTCGTCCTCACCGGCACGGCCGGCGTGCGGCTGGTGCAAGGCGCCGAAGACAGCGTCTTCGTCGAAGGCGACGACGAGGCCCAAGACGCGGTCCGCCTCGACGTCGACAGCGGCGTGCTCAAGGTCCGTCCGTCGGGCTCGTGGAAGTTCTGGCGCAGCAAGCAGGTCCCGATCGTCGTCACCGCGCGCGATCTGCGGCGGCTCGAGATCAAGGGCGCCGCCGACATCGTCGCCGCCGAGCCGATGCGCCTGAAGCAGCTCCAGGTGAACATCTCCGGCGCCGGCTCGGTGCGCTTCGACAAGCTCAAGGCCGAGAGGCTCGAGTTCAACGTCTCGGGCTCGGGCACCGGGCAGTTCGCGGGCGCGGTCGACGAGCTCAACGTCCGGATCTCGGGCCGCGGCGTCTACCTCGGCGAGAACCTCGCCAGCCAGACCGCGAGCCTGGCGGTCAGCGGCGCCGGCGAGGTCCGGATCTGGACGACGAAGGAATTGACGGCGCACGTGTCGGGCGTCGCGACGATCGACTTCTGGGGCGGCGCCAAGGTCACCCGAAGCAACTCCGGGCTCACGACCTGGAACGATCGCGGCGACAAGCGCGCCTTGAACTGGGCGCGGCGCGGCCGCGCTCAGGCCACGCGGCCGCGCCGCAGCCCGAGCCAGACCACCGTCGCGACGACGAGCAGCGCGCCCGCGACCTGCGACGGCGCGATCGCCTGGCCGAGGATCGCCCAGGCCAGCACCAGCGCGAACACCGGCTCGACGTTCATGATCGCCGCGTTGCCGACGACGCCGAGGCGCGGCAGCACGGTGAAGAGGATCGTGATGCCGGTGCCGTAGAGCAGCGTCAGGAGCGCCAGGCCCCACCATCCGGCGGCGACGTCAGGCCAAGTGGAAGCCGCCCTGCCAGGCGACGCCGGCGAGCGCGAGCACGGCGACGATCGCCATCGTGCTCGTCGTGCGCAGGCGCCCGTCGAGCGAGCCGGCCTCGTGCTGCGTCAGCACCAGCGCGACGCCGAACGTCGCCGCCGCGGCGAGCGCGAAGGCGACGCCGGCGCCGATGCGCTGCCACTGCAGCGCCGCGCCGAGGCCCGAGGCGGCGCCGAGGACGTCGAGCGCCAGCGCCAGGCCGAGCAGCATCACCGGCATCGCGACGACGACGCGGCGCTCGGGCCGGTGGGCGTAGAAGAGGCGGGCCCAGAGCGCGGTCCAGAGCGGATAGGTGTTGAACGCGAGCAGGGCGAGCGCGACCGGCAGCCGCGCGACCGCCGAGTAGAGGCAGATGCTCTGCACGCCGACGATCACGCCGATCGCGGGAAGGAAGCGGCGCTGGCGCGGCGTCAGCGCGACCGGCACGTGCTGGACGACGACCAGCGTGCCGACCACCAGCGCGGTCGCGACGCTGCGCACCGCGACCGCGGTCACGACGTCGACGCCGTGGTCGAAGGCGACCCGCGCGGCGACGTGGTTCGCGCCCATCAGCAGGGCGATCAGGAGCAGCGTCGCGAAGGCGGTGATCGAGAGGGCCGTGGCGGTCGGACGCTCGCTCATCGCCGCGATTGTCGCGGCCGGCGCGCTGCTCAGGGCAGCGTCGCCGGCGACGAGAACGGCTTGGCCGCGTCGACCACGAACATCACCAGCGCGTGCAGGTCGGTCGTGCCGCTGCTCGACACCTGCATCGCCATCGCCGGCGCCGTGGCCGGCCTCGGGCTGCCCGGCCTTGACCACCATCGTCCCGTGGGCACCGCGAATGCTCTGCTCGCCGGCGAGGACGAAGAACGCTTCCGAGCCGGGATGCGAGTGGACCGGCGTGACGCTGCCCGGCGGGCCGCTCGCCTCGTTGATGCGCAGCAGGTATTCGGCGGCGGCGACGCGCGGGATCGGCCCGACCTCGGCGACCTTGACGCCGCCGGGCGACGAGCCGCCGGCGGCGCCGAGCGTGAACAGCCAGACCTTGCCTGCCGACTCGGTCGCCAGCGCCCACTCGCCAGCGCCGGAGCGCGCCTGCTCGAGCGCGGGGAAATTGTCGATGCGCCAGTAGAGCTCGCCTGGCGGCAGCGTCGCCACCTTCTTTTCGGCCAGCGGCTTGATGACGAGCGCCTGCTGCGCGTTGGCGAGCGACGGCAGCAGGCAAGCGGTCAGGGCGACGAAGGCGACGAGTCGCCAGAAGGAAACGTTTCATCGCGAACTCTCCGTCATGGCGATCCGACGCGAAGAATTCCACGTCCTCGATCGAAGCGCAATCGGCGGCCGCTCCCCGCCAAGGGTCGGCCCCCGCGCGGCCGCTCGCGCGGCCCGCCGACGCTAGACTGGCGGCGCGTCCGGTTCGCGACGCCCACGGATGCCGCCATGACCATCGATGCCAAGGACACAGCCTTCCTGCACGCGGCGCTCGCGCAGGCGCAGAAGTCTTACGACGAGGGTGGCCTGCCGATCGGCGCGGTCATGGTCGAGAACGGCGTGCAGATCGGCGCCGGCCACAACCGCCGGGTCCAGGACGGCGATCCGACGGCGCACGGCGAGATGGATTGCTTTCGCCGCGTCGGCCGCCGCAACGACTACCGCAAGGTCTCGCTCTACACCACGCTCAGCCCCTGCATGATGTGCGCCGGCACGGCGGTCCAGTTCGGCATCGGCCGGGTCGTCGTCGGCGAGGACCAGTCGTTCCGCGGCAACATCGATTTCCTGCGCGCCCACGGCGTCGAGGTCGAGCTCGCCAACGACAGCGGCTGCCGGGCGCTGATGAGCCGCTTCATCCGCGAGCGGCCCGAGCTCTGGAACGAGGACATCGCCGGCAGGGAACGGGTCTAGGCCGGTCGCCCCGCCGCTCGCCGGCGCGCCGCGCCCGTCGCCTTGCCGCGCACCACGGCGCGCCACTCCGTGACGCTTTGCTCGTCTTCGCCGTGTCTCTGGCGCCGCGTTCCGCCGCCGCCGCCGACGCGCGAATATCGCTCCGACAATCGTCGGCTTGCCCGCGCCTTTCGTCGGCGCCGCGCCCCATGCACCTCGATATCGCCTCCCTGCTGTTCGCCATGACCGTCTGCATGGTGACCATGGCCATCGCGTTGCCTGCGGTCATGGGGCAGGTCAACGCGCCAGCGCGCCGTGCCCAAGCCGGCGTGCTGCTGCAGGGCTCCGGCTGGGCGATGCTGCTGCTCTCGGGACTGGTCGCGGCCGGCTCGGTCGCCGACCGGACCTCTGTCGACGCTGGCGATGGCCGGCATCGCCGGCGGCCTGGCGCTGAACACCGCGGCGTTCGATCTCTGGTGCGGGCGCACGCCGCGGATCCTGCTGCCGCTCAGTCGTTGCCGCCGTCCTGACGCTCGGCTACGGCCTCGGCTTTGCCAGCTACCCGTTTCGGGTCGGCTGGGCCAACGGACTGCTGGTCGTGCAGATGGCGTTTCTCGTCGCCGCGGTCTGGCGCCGGCCCGCGGTCGCGGTCGGCAAGTGGCGCTGGCTGCTCGTCGTCGGCATCCTCGCGCAGATGGCGTGCACCTTGTGGCGCGGCATCCTCGGCGCGTTCTTCACCGCGAGCTATCCGACCTTCCTGGCGCCGCATCCGGCCAACTACGCCTTTGCTATCGTCGCCAACGCGAACACGCGTGCTGGCGCTGATGGCGGTGCTGCTGGCCCACCGCGACGAGGCGGCGCGCGAGCTCGAACGGCTGGCGACGGTCGACGGCCTGACCGGCGTGCTCAACCGGCGCGCCTGGATGACGCGTGCCGCGACCGAGATGGCGATGAGCGTCCGCTACGGCCATCCGGTGGCGGTGCTGATGATCGACCTCGACCACTTCAAGCAGATCAACGACCACCACGGCCACGACGCCGGCGATCGCGCGCTCGCCTTCATCGCCCGCGCCCTGCAGGCGGCGGTGCGGCCCGGCGATCTCGTCGGCCGCTACGGCGGCGAGGAGTTCTGCGTCCTGGTGACGCACGCCGACAACGCCGCCGCCGGCGCGTTCGATTCGCGCATGCGCAAATACCTGGCCGAAGTGGCCGAGCAGGAGCTCGGCTTCCCGATCGCCTACAGCGCCGGCATCGCCATGCGTACCTCGCCCGACGACACGCTCGCGGCGATGGTCCGGCGCGCCGACGCGACGCTCTACAGCGCCAAGGAGCAGGGCCGCTCGCGCACGCTCGACGCGCAAGGGTTGCGGCTGCGCTCGGCGTGAGCGCTGCGCCGCGCGACGCCCGCCGCGGCGGCGGTTGCGCTCAGCGGCAGGTCAGCCGCATCGACTCGATCCTGCCGCCGAAGCCGAGCCTTTCGACCACGCTCGGTTCGCGGCTGTCGGGCGCGAAGGCCACCGATCGCGCCGACAGGAACTGCTTGTCGAACACCTCGAGTGTCGCCCGCGGCCCGGTGCCCAGGCTCCTGATGTCGCGCTTAAGTTGTTGCGCGCTGCCCTTGTCGAGCGACTGCAGCTCGACCGGGCCGATCATCGTCAGCGAGTCGCCGTTGAAATTGCGCTCCTCGTAGAACGTCGCCCAGCAGCCGGCGCGCATCTGCTCGACGGCGCCCGAGGTCGGTAGGATGACGACCGCGGTGTCGACGTCGGACCTGGTCTTGGCGCTGCTGCCGCTCATCGACGCGCAGGCGGCGAGGGCGGTGACGGCAAGTGCCGAGACGAGGGTGGCGAGGCGGCGTGATGTCATGGTCGTTCCGGAGGTTGTCGGTCAGGTCCTCCCCCAGCGATCGGTGCTGCCCGGGCGCCGGCGCCGCGGCGACGGCCCGGCTCGGCTAGGGGCGCAGGCGAGCCGGCTTGAACGCCGGATCGAGGCGCCAGCGATTGCGTACGCGCTGCACTCGCGCGAGCGCGACCGCATCGGCTGCGGGCGAGGGCGCAAGTGTCGCCTCGAAGGTTTCGGCGATGCGGCTCGACCGAAACGGCGCGTGCGTCGCCGCTCGGATCGGCCGGGCCGCCCGCCACGGGAACCGGCCGGCAAGGCCGCTCGCGGTAGGTGAGCAGGACGAGCAGCGCGCCACCGGTCGCGGGCAATGCCAGCGCGCAGGGCGCGTCGACTGCAGATCTCGTTGCCGGCTCGGTCGAGGGCAAAGCCGGGAGCGATCGTCACACTGGCGGCGTTGCCCGCGGCTGGCACCGTCACCCCGAGACCGCTGATGACGCCGCTGCCGTGCAGCAGGCGGTTCAGTCGATTCAGGCGGTTGCGGAAATAGTCCTGCTCGGCGCTGAAGTCGTCGCTGCCGAGGACCATGCCGGTGAAGTAGTCGACCCGTGCGAGGCCGCCACCGCAGTCGTCGCTCGCGGCGTCGAGCGCCGCCGCGAGCGCTGCTGCGCGGCTCGCGACGTCGCGTGCAAGGAGGCGCCCGTGCGGGTCGAGCGTGGCGTGCCGATGCTGCAGGTCGTCGAGGGTGAACGCGAGCAGCTGCAGCATCGTCACGCCGGGGTCGTGCGTGCCGAGGTCGGTCCAGTCGGGTACGACGCGGGCGACTGCGCGTTGCAGGTCGCAAGCAAGAGCAGCGCGCTGCTTGTCGTTCAACGGCATTCCGATGTCCAGCTACTTTCCGGCTGACAAGGATGTCGGCATCACGAGCATGCCATCGACGCGGCGCCCACCCGCCCACAGTTTGCGAAGCTGGTCGAGCTCGACGGCCCGCGTCGCCTCGATCGCGGCGACGTCGGATCGCAAGCCATTGAACACATCTGTCAGCGCGTTGAACGACGCATCGTTCGCCTCGAGCTTGCGCTGCAAAGTCAGCGGCAAGGGCTTGCCGTTGTAGAACGCCACTTCGTCGTCGAGCGGCTTGCGCTGCGCCACCAGCTCGGCGAAGCGCGCGGCCGACAAACGAATGTTGCCGTTGACGCTATCGAGCTTCGAGAGATACAGCTTGCGATGCGCGCTTCATCGGGGAACTTGCTCAGCAACTGACGGTCCGCCTTCGCGGCCGCTTCCTGCCGGTCGATCGCGGCCTGTTTGTCGTGTGCGACCTTCGCTTGGAAGGCAATTTCCGCTGGCGTCGGTGGCGCCTCTTGGGGGCACGGCGTGTCGGACAGCACGGTTCGCTTCGTCGCGGAATCGACGCACGTGTGCACCGCGGCCAATGCCGCGCCATGGCCGGCGGCCACGGCAACGGCCATGAGCGCGTCGACGATGAGCCTCCCTCTCAACGGTCCGCCGTCGCCCGCGCCGGCAGCTTCCACCCCGGCCGGACAAAATGGCAGGTGTAGCCGTTCGGAATTCGCTCGAGGTAGTCCTGGTGCTCGGGCTCCGCCTCCCAGAACGCGCCCGCCGGCGCGACCTCGGTGACGACTTTGCCCGGCCAGAGGCCCGACGCGTTGACGTCGGCGATCGTGTCCTCGGCAACGCGCTTCTGCTCGGGACTGGTGTAGTAGATCGCCGAGCGGTAGCTCATGCCGACGTCGTTGCCCTGGCGATTCCTGGTCGTCGGGTCGTGCACCTGGAAGAAGAACTCGAGGAGTTTGCGAAAGCTCATCCGGGCCGGGTCGAACACGATCTCGATCGCCTCGGCGTGCGTGCCGTGGTGGCGATAGGTCGCGTTCGGCACATCGCCGCCCGAGTAGCCGACGCGGGTCGAGATGACACCGTCGAGCCTTCTGATCAGATCCTGCATGCCCCAGAAGCAGCCGCCGGCGAGCACGGCACGTTCGCTGTCGCTCATTTCACTTCCTCCACCTGGTCGAGATATTCGCCGTAGCCCTGCGCTGCCATGTCGTCGCGATGGATGAACCGCAGCGACGCCGAGTTGATGCAGTAGCGCAGGCCGCCGCTGTCGCGTGGCCCGTCGTTGAAGACATGGCCGAGGTGGCTGTCGGCGCCCGCCGATCGCACCTCAGTGCGGATCATGCCGTGCGAGTTGTCCTTGAGCTCGTTGAGGTGGATCGGTGCGATCGGCTTGGTGAAGCTCGGCCAGCCGCAACCCGACTCGAACTTGTCGGACGAGGCGAAGAGCGGCTCGCCCGAGACGATGTCGACGTAGATGCCGGGCTCCTCGTTGTCGAGCAGCTCGCCGGTTCCCGGCGCTTCGGTGCCGCTTTGCTGGGTGACGCGGTATTGCTCGCGCGTCAGCCCGGCGACGGCTTCGGGGGTCTTGCGGTAAGTGGCAGCCATGGCGTATCTCCTTTGCGCGGGACAGCTTAGCGAATGTCCGCGTCGGCCGGCGAACGATCCGCGATGGCCTCGGTCGCGGCAGGTGATGCCGATCTTTCAGCGCCGCTGAACTCGAGGACGCCGTCGTCGACGGCGCCGAAGCGCATCGCCACCAGGTCGCTCAGGTAGTTCTGGTTCAGCTTCCACGGCTTGACCGTTCCCTGCCTGGGCAGGAGGTGGGCGGCACGCTGGAAGTAGCCCGACGAGAAGTCCACCCACGGCAGGAGCGGCATGTCGGCGCCTGCCGCAGGCGGCAGGCATTGGCGCGCGCCGGCCTTCTTCATGTGGTTGAGCAGGCGGCAGACGAACTGCGCCGTCAGGTCGGCCTTCAGCGTCCACGAAGCGTTGGTGTAGCCGAAGGTGTTGGCCATGTTCGGCACGCCGCTGTACATCAGGCCCTTGTAGTTGACGGTGCGCGAGGCCTCGATGCGATGGCCGTCGACGTGGAGCTCGGTCTGGCCGAGCATCGCCAGCTTCAGGCCGGTGGCGCTGACGACGATGTCGGCGGCGAGCGTCGCCCCCGAGCGCAGCTTGAGGCCGGTCGCGGTGAACGACTCGATTTCGTCGGTCACGACCGAGGCCGAGCCGCGCTTGATCGCCTGGAAGAAGTCGCCGTCGGGAACCAGGCAGAGGCGCTGCTCCCACGGGTTGTAGCGCGGCGTGAAGTGGGTCGCGATGTCGGCGTCGGGCCCGAGCGCCTGGCGCACGCCGCCGAGCAGCAGCTCGCGTACGCGCTGCGGCTGGCGCTTGCAGAGGCGAAAGATGTACATCGTGAACAGGATGTTCTTCCAGCGCGTCAGCGCGAGCGCCAGGCGGAGGGGCAGGCGCTGGCGCAGCTTGGCAGCGACCGGATCGACCGAGGGCCGGGCCACCATCCAGGTCGGCGAGCGCTGCAGCATGGTGACGTGCGCCGCCTGCTCCGCAAGCGCCGGCACGAGCGTCACCGCGGTCGCGCCGCTGCCGATGACGACGACCCGCTTGCCGGCGACGTCGAGGTCCTCGGGCCACTGCTGCGGGTGGACGATGCGGCCGGCGAAGCGCTCTTCGCCCGGGAAATCGGGACGGTAGCCGGCGTCGTAGTCGTAGTAGCCGCTGCACATGAAGAGGAAGGCGCAGCGGATCGTCACCGTGGCGCCATCATCAGCGCGCCGCATCTGCACGGTCCAGCGCGCGTCGGCCGACGACCAGTCGGCGCGCAGCACCTTGTGGCCGAAGCGGATCTTGCGGTCGATGCCGTGCTCGCGCGCCGTCTCGCGCAGGTAACTCAGGATCGTCGGCCCTTCGGCGATCGCCTTGGGATCGGTCCAGGGGCGAAACGAGTAGCCGAGCGTGTGCATGTCGGAATCGGAGCGCACGCCCGGGTAGCGGAACAGGTCCCAGGTGCCGCCGAGATCGTCGCGCGCCTCGACGATCGCGAAGCTGCGAGTCGGGGCACAGCGTCTGCAGGTGGTAGGCGGCGCTGATGCCCGAGATGCCGGCGCCGACCACCAGGACGTCGACCATTTCATGCGTCATCGGACGACTGTATCGGACGGCGCCGCCCGCAGTGCACCGGCCGTCGCTGCTGTACATAATCGATGCGATGAGCCTCGACCGCGACACGCCCGTCTTCGTCGTCGGCGCCGGCATCATGGGCGCGGGCATCGCCCAGGTCGCGGCGCAGGCCGGCCACGCTGTGCGCCTGTTCGACGCGCGCGAAGGCGCCGCCGCGGCAACGCGCGCCAAGCTCGCGGCGACGCTCGACGGGCCTGGCCGCGAAGGGCAAGCTCGACGCCGCCGAGGCGAAGGCGATCGCCGCCCGCATCGGCGCGGCAGAGCGCCTCGACGAGGCCGCCGGCGCCGGCCTGGTGATCGAGGCGATCGTCGAGAACGCCGAGGTCAAGCGCGGTCTCTTCCGCGAGCTCGAGGCGGTGATCGGCGCCGACTGCATCCTCGCCTCGAACACCTCGTCGATTTCGATCACCGCGCTCGCCAACGGACTGAAGGCGCCGGGCCGCTTCGTCGGCATGCACTTCTTCAACCCGGTGCCGCTGATGAAGCTGGTCGAGGTCGTCTCGGGTCTGCAGACCGATGCCGCGGTCGCGGCGGCGATCTTCGACGCTTAGCCAGCGCTGGGGCAAGACGCCGGTGCACGCGCGCTCGACGCCGGGCTTCATCGTCAACCGCATCGCCCGGCCCGTACTACGCCGAGGCGCTGGCGCTGCTGCATGAGCGGCCGGCGACGCCGGCGACGATCGACGCCTGCCTGCGCGGCGCCGGCTTTCGCATGGGACCGTGCGAGCTGATGGACCTGATCGGTCACGACACCAATTTCGCGGTCACCCAGTCGGTGTTCGAGGCCAACTTCGGCGACAAGCGCTATGCGCCGTCGCTGGTGCAGCGCGAGCTCGTCGACGGCGGCCTGCTCGGGAGGAAGTCCGGGCGCGGCTTCTTCGTCTACGGCGACACGAAGGCCGCACCGGCACCGGCGACTTCCGCCTCGTTCGTCACGCCGGCGCTGCCGCCCGGCGTCATCGTCGCCCTGCACGGCCGAGGCATCGCCGTCGATCGCTGGGCGGCGCGGCTCGCCGAGACCGGGGTCAACTTCGAGGCCGATCCGTCGAGCCGCTGGAACGGCCTGCAGACCGAGACCGGCGAGCTGCGCCTCAGCGACGGCCGCGCCGGCGACGCGCGTGGCCGCCGAAGACGGCGTGCGCGATCTCGCCGTCTTCGACCTGGCGATCGCGCCCGGCGGCGGCGAGCCCGGGACGGCGCTGGCGCTGACATTCGCGGCCAGCGCGTCGCCGGCGTGGCGCGCACGGGCGGAGGATTGGCTGCGCATCGCCGGCTGGCAGCCGCAGTTGATCGGCGATGCGCCCGGGATGGTCGTCGCGCGCACCGTCGCGATGCTGGTCAACGAAGCGTCGGATGCGGTGCACCAGGGCGTCTGCACCCCCGAGGGCGCCGACCTAGCGATGAGGCTCGGCGTCAACCATCCCGGCCGGGCCGTTCGAGTTCCTGTCGCGCTGGGACGCCGGCACGATTGAGGCCGCTGCTCGACCAGCTCGACGCCCACTATCGCGGCGAGCGCTACCGCGTCAGCCCGGGTCTGCGCGAGCGCGCCTGGTTGGCGTTGCTGAGCGCGCCTTCATCGACGTGACTGCGACCGCGGGCGGGGCCTGCGCCCCGGACTTGTCGGACTGAACCGACAGCGCGTACGCTGGGCGCGCGGCTCGGAGGCCGGCGTCCACTTCGAGGCCGACCGTCGAGCCGCTGGAACGGCCTGCAGACCGACCCGGCGAGCTGCGCCTCACGACGGCCGCGCCGCGACGCGCGTCGCCGCCGAAGACGGCGTGCGCGATCTCGCCGTCTTCGACCTGGCGATCGCGCCCGGCGGCGGCGAGCCCGGGACGGCGCTCGCGCTGACGTTCGCGGCCAGCGCGTCGCCGGCGTGGCGCGCAGCAGGCGGAGGATTGGCTGCGCATCGCCGGCTGGCAGCCGCAGTTGATCGGCGATGCGCCCGGGATGGTCGTCGCGCGCACCGTCGCGATGCTGGTCAACGAAGCGTCGGATGCGGTGCATCAGGGCGTCTGCACGCCCGAAGGCGCCGACCTGGCGATGAAGCTCGGCGTCAACTATCCCGCCGGGCCGTTCGAGTTCCTGTCGCGCTGGGACGCCGGCACGATCGAGGCCGCTGCTCGACCAGCTCGACGCCCACTATCGCGGCGAGCGCTACCGCGTCAGCCCGGGCCTGCGCGAGCGCGCCTGGCTGGCGCTGCTGGGCACGCCTGCATCGCCCTGACTGCGACCCCGGACGCGGCCCGCGCCCTTGTCGGACTGAACCGACAGCGCGTCGGATCGCGTGCCGCAGTCGCGTCGGCCGACGGCGTGACCTGCGTCGGACACCCTTTTTTGCGTGCTCGGGCTGCCGAGAATGCGTGTATCCGCCAACGATTCGATTGGCGTGAGGAGACTCTTCGTGAAAGCACATCGAACCCAGCTCGCAGCCCTTTCCGTCCTCGCCGCTGCCGCGCTTCTGTCGGCCTGCGAAAAGAAGACCACCGTGACCGACACGGCGCCCGGCTCGACTTCGTCGACCACCTCGTCGACCACCGTCTCGCCGACGGCGGCTGCCTCGAGCGCGATGGCCGCGACCGAGAACGCGATGAACAAGGCCGGCGATGCGACGGGCGACGCCGCGATCACCGGCAAGGTGAAGACGGCCCTGATCGCCGACCCTGACGTCAAGGGCCTGTCGATCGACGTCGACACCAAGAACGGCGTCGTGACGCTGAACGGCACGGCCGACAAGGCCGGCAACGCTCGACAAGGCGGTGTCGCTCGCCAGCAGCGTGGACGGCGTGAAGTCGGTCCAGAACAATCTGACCGTCAAGCCCTGACGCTTGCAGCCGGCGCGGCGCCACGCCGCCGTGCCGGTGTCGAGCCCGAGCAGGCGCATCGCGTTCTGCTTCAGGATCAGCGGCTTGACCGCGTCCTTGAAGCCTGCCTCCTCGAAGTCCTTGAGCCAGCGGTCGGGCGTGATCAGCGGGAAGTCGCTGCCGAACAGGATCCGGTCCTTGAGCAGCGTGTTCGCGTACTGCACCAGCTGCGGCGGGAAGTACTTCGGGCTCCAGCCCGAGAGATCGATCCAGATGTTGGGCTTGTGCATGGCGAGCGAGATCGCCTCGTCCTGCCACGGCCACGACGGATGGGCGACGACGATCTGCATGTCGGGGAAGGCGATCGCCACGTCCTCGAGCAGCATCGGGTTCGAGTTCTGCAGGCGCAGCCCGCCGCCGCAGCGCATGCCCGAGCCGATTCCCGAGTGGCCGCTGTGGAAGACCGCCGGCAGCTTGTGCTCGGCGATCACCTCGTAGATCGGCCAGGCCATCGTGTCGGTGACGTCGAAGCCCTGCACCGTCGGGTGGAACTTGAAGCCCTTGACGCCGTATTCCTCGACCAGCTTCCTCGCCTCGCGGCCGCCCATCTTTCCCTTGTGCGGATCGATCGAGCCGAAGGCGATCATGATGTCGCTGTTCTTCTGCGCCGCCTCGGCGATCTCCTCGTTCGGGATGCGGCGGCGCCCGAGCTGCGTCTCGGCGTCGACGGTGAAGTTGACGAAGCCGATCTTCTTCTCGCGGTAGAAGTCGATCGTCTCCTGCATCGTCGGGCGCTTGCTCGAGCGGAAGTACTTGTCGGCGGCGCGGTCGTACTCCTCGCCGTAGTTGTCGAAGGGGTTGCGGCACGAGACCTCGAGGTGGGTGTGCGTGTCGATGGCGATCAGGTCGGCGGTGTTCATGGCAAGGCTCTCGTGCAGCAGTGCGCAGAAGCGCAGCTCGGGTCGACGTTGTAAACCGGAATCGTCGCGGCGTCCGCCGGACTTGGGTTAGGCTTTCGTCGAGGTCGCCGGGCGGGGCGTCGCCTCAGCGGGCAACGGGCACTTCCGCCATCTCGAGGGAGCGACATGACCGATCGGTCGGCGCGGGGAGACTTGTCGACCGAGGATCTGGCGATCCTGCTCGATGTCACGCGGAGCCTGGCGGCGCCGTTCGATCTGATGTCGATGCTCGCAGCCGTCACCGCTGCAGCGCGTCAGGTGCTGCGCGCCGAGCGTTCGTCGGTCTGGCTGCACGATGCGGCCGCCGGCGAGCTCGTGCTCGAGGTGTCGAGCGACATCCAGCACGTGCGCATTCCGGTGGGCCTCGGCCTCGTCGGCGCGTGCGCACGCGATCGCCAGCTGCTCAACGTTCCGGATTGCTACGCCGATCCGCGCTTCGACCAGCAAGTCGATCGCCGATCGGGCTACCGCACCCGCTGCAGCCTGACCCTGCCGCTGATCGATCACGCCGGCGCGCTGGTCGGCGTCATGCAGGTGCTCAATCGCATCGACGGCACCTTTCAGGCCGCCGACGAGCAGCTCGCGAGCGCGCTCGCCGCCCAATGCGCGGTCGCGCTGCAGCGCGTGCAGATGATCGAGTCGCTGATCGAAGGCGAGAAGATGCGGCGCGAAATGGAGATGGCGCAGGTCGTGCAGATGAGCACGCTTCCTCAGTCGATGCCGGTCGTCGCCGGCTACGACGTGCACGGCACCTTCCGGCCGGCCCTGTTGACGGGCGGCGATACCTTCGACCTCGCGCCCGTCGGCGACGGACTGCTCGTCGTGCTGGGAGACGCCACCGGCCACGGCATCGCGCCGGCGCTGTCGGTGACGCAGATGCACGCGATGCTGCGCATGGCGTTTCGCCTCGGCGCCGACCTCGAGACCGCGTTCGCGCAGGTCAACGACCTGCTCGCCGAGACGCTCGCCGACGACCGCTTCGTCACCGCCTTCATCGGCGTGCTCGATCCGCGTTCCCACGTGCTGCGCTACGTCAGCGCCGGCCAGGGGCCGATCCTCCACTTCCACGCCGATCGCGGCACCTGCTCGCGCCACAAGCCGACGAGCTTTCCGCTCGGCGCGATGGCGCTGCCGCGGCCGCCGCGGGCAGCCGAGATGATCCTGGCGCCGGGTGACGTGCTCGTCCTGCTGTCCGACGGGATCTACGAATACGGCAACGGCGCGGGCGAGCAGTTCGGCGAGGACCGCGTCGAGCAGGTCGTTGCCGGCCACCACGCGCACGGCATGGCGGCGCTGTCGACCGCGTTGCTCGATGCGGTGCAGGCCTTCGCGGGCGGTGCGGCGCAGGAAGACGACATCACGCTTGTCCTCGTCAGGCGCGAGGCCTCGCGGTGAGCGAGAGCGCTTCGTTCGCGCGCCGCATCGACGTGTTGGCCGAGATCTTCGCGTTCACGACCGCCGCATTCGCGCGCCAGGGAGTTCCCGCCGCGCTGCTCGCCGACGTCGATTTCGTGCTCGAGGAGCTGTTCACCAACATCGTGAAGTACAGCCGCGGCAAGGCGCCGGTGGCGATCGAGATCGCGGCCATCCCCGAGGGCGTCGAGGTGACGCTGACCGAACCCGAGGCCGACCGCTTCGACGTCACCAAGGCGCCGCCGGTCGACATCACGCTACCGGCTGTCCAGCGGCGGCCCGGCGGCCTCGGCCTGCATCTGATCCCGCGCCTGGTCGACTCCGTACAGTACGGATATTCGGAGGGGGAGCGATGCAGCCGCATCGTCTTCCGCAAAACAAGTGCAGCTCCGTCGCCGGGTGCGGCGGAGCGCAACGGGGAAGAGCGATGCTGACGATGGAAGGAGGGGGCGAGACGCCGGTCGTGCTCTCGGGACGACTCGACGCGACCCAGGCTGCCGCGGCGCAGTCGTACCTCGATCGCCTCCACGGCGTCGTCACCCTCGACTGCAGCGACCTGCAGTACCTTTCCAGCGCCGGCCTCGGCGTCTTCCTGAAGACGCACAAGCGGCTGCTGGGGGCCGGCGGGCGCCTGCGCCTGACGGCAGTCAACCGCCACCTCCAGGACATCTTCAGCTATTCGGGCTTCGACCAGATCCTCGAGATCGAACCCGGTCGCTGATGCGCTCGCCAACCTTTGCCGCCGTCGCGTGTACTTCGGACGAGGACGATGACCGGGTGCTGGTCGAGCGCTACCTGAGCGGCGACCGGGACGCGTTCACCGCCCTCGTGGTCCGCTACCAGCGGCCGATCTACAACGCCGCGTTCTGGGTCCTGCGCAAACATGAAGACGCCCACGACATCAGCCAGACCGTCTTCCTCAAGGTCGCCGAGCGGGCCGACGAATACGACCCGAAATACAAGTTCTTCAGCTGGATCTACCGGATCGCCGTCAATGAGTCGCTCAACCTGCTGCGCCGCAAGCGCCACGAGGACGAGCTCGAAGACGATGTCGACATTGCCGGCGACGAGAGCGCCGGTCCCGAGCGGCAGGCGAGCGCCGCCCAGCTGGCGCGCCAGTTGCGCAACGCGATGATGACCATGGCGACGAGCGACCGGCTGGTGCTGACGCTGCGCCATTTCTCGGAATGCAGCTACGAAGAGATGGCGCAGATCCTGGAGATCGACGAGAAGACCGTGAAGTCGCGCCTGTTCGAGGCGAGGCGCCGCCTGCGCGGCCTGCTCAAGGATTGGAAGTGAGATGACCCAGAAGCACTCCCCGCTCACCGAGCTGATGCACGCCGTCCTCGACGGCGAAGCCAGCGACGCCGAGGCGCGCGAGCTCGAGATGCGGCTGGCCGCCGAGCCGGCGGCGCGGGCCGAGTTCGAGGATTGGAAGCGCCTGTTCGAGGCCCTGGACGCGATGCCGAAGGAGCACGCCCCGGAAGGGCTGGTCGCCTCGATCACCTCGGCGATGCCGGAAGCGCCTGGCGCAGCCGGCGTCGCCAACCAACCTTTTCCCGGTCGGCGTGTACTTGCGCACACGTCGTTCGGAATCTACCGCCAAGCCCCCACAAGGAGCGTCACGATGACAGAGCAGAGCAGCCGCAGAATCTTCGCCCACCGCAAGGCCTGGTTGGGAGCCGGCATCGCTGCCGCTGCGGCAGTGGTCGTGGCGCAGATCGCGTTCGACTTCCCGCTTCCCAAGGACGTCGTCGGCACCGTCATCCCGGCGCAGCGCTATCGCGCGGCCCAGAACGGCAGCGAACAGGTGCAGCTCGGCGCTCCCGCCGGCCAGGCAGCACCGACCAGCACCGTGCCCGAAGCGGGTCGCGCGCTCGCCGAGAAGTCGGCGGCGGAGTCCGCCTTGAATGCCGATAAACGGATCGGCAGCCGAGATGAAGGCTGATCGGATGCAGGCCGACGTCAGGGCCGATCAAGGCGCAGGCCGACATGAGGGCCGATCGGATGCAGGCGAGACGTCAGAGCCGACAAGGCGCAGGCCGATCGGATGCAGGCCGACCGGATGCAGGCCGACTCGAGAAGATGACTGCGATCGGCAGCGGCCGACAAGATAGGCCGATCGGGCGGCAGGCCGAGCAGAAGTGCCGACAAGGCGCAGAGCCGAGATGAAGGCCGACGCGCACGCAGCAGTAAGCGCTGAATCTTCTCGCGAGCCGCCGCCCGCAAGGGCCGGCGGCTTTCTCTTGTGTGCGGCTCGGCTACCCTTGCGCGCCGTCAATCTCCCCGGAGGAGCCGAGTGCGTCTGGCGAAGTCGTTGTGCCCCCTGCTGTGCCTTCCGCTCCTCGCCGTCGCCGAGCCCGGTCCGCTCGGCATCTCCTTCGTCGAGACCAGCGAGCTGCGTCTGCTCTATGCCGACCCGAGCCTGAACTTCCTCGTTCCGCACACCGCGCGCACGTTCAGCAACGCATTCGACTGGCAGCGCCGGATCTTCGGCTGGGAGCCGTCCGAGCGGACGACCGTGTGGCTGCGCGACTTCGCCGACTACGGCAACGCGGGCGTCTCGCCGACGCCCAACACGCTGCTGCGGATCGACGTCGCACCGGCGGCCAATGCGTTCGAGACCAACCCGAGCAACGAGCGCATGTACTCGACGATGAACCACGAGATGGTGCACGTCGCGACGACCGACATCGCGTCGAGCGAGGACCGGCGCTGGCGCGGCTTCTTCCTCGGCAAGGTGGCGCCGCAGTCGACCCATCCCGAGTCGCTGCTCTACAGCTACCTGACGGTGCCGCGGTTCACGGTGCCGCGCTGGTATCTGGAAGGCAGCGCCGTGTTCATGGAGACCTGGATGGCAGGCGGCCTCGGCCGCGCGCAGGGCGGCTACGACGAGATGGTGTTTCGCGCCATGGTGCGCGACGACGCGCACTTCTACGACCCGCTCGGCCTCGTGTCGCGCGGCACCCGCGTCGATTTCCAGGGCGGCGCCAACGCCTATCTGTACGGCGGGCGCTTCTTCACCTGGCTCGCCTATGCCTACTCGCCCGAGAAGGTCGTCGCCTGGCTGCGTCGTGACGAGGGCAGCCGCCGCCACTACGCCGATCAGTTCGAGCAGGTGTTCGGCATCTCGCTCGAGCGGGCCTGGCAGGACTGGATCGCCTTCGAGCACGAGTTCCAGCGCGCGCAATCTCGCCGAGGTTCGCAAGCAGCCGATCACGCCGCAACGCAACCTCGCCGCCACCGCGATGGGCTCGGTCTCGCGCGCGTATCTCGACGAAGCGAGCGGCGTCCTCTACGCCGGGGTGCGCTATCCGGGCATCGTCGATCACGTCGCCGCACTGAACATGCGCGACGGCAGCGCGCGGACCCTGGCCGAGATCAAGGGCGCGATGCTCTACTCGGTCACGTCGCTGGCCTTCGATCCTGCCAGCCGCAGGGCCTTCTTCACGACCGACAACCTGGGATTCCGCAGCCTGATCGCGGTCGACGTCGACAGCGGAGAGCAGACGGTCCTCCTGAAGGAGGCGCGCATCGGCAGCATCGTATTCAATCCCGTCGATCGTTCGCTGATCGGGGTGCGCCACAACGCCGGACTTGCGACGCTGGTGCGCATGCCCTATCCCTACGTCGCCTGGGAGACGGTGCACGAGTTTCCTTACGGCGTGGTGCCGAGCGAGCTCGACGTCTCGGCCGACGGTCGGTTGCTGTCGGCATCGATCACCGACGTCGGCGGCGACCAGTTTCTGCGCGTTTGGACGCTCGCGACGCTGCTCGCCGGAAACACCACCCCGCTGAGCGAGTTCCGCTTCGGCCAGTCGGCGCCCGAGAGCTTCGTCTTCACGAAGGATGGCCGCTATCTCTACGGCAGCAGCTACTACACCGGCGTCTCGAACATCTTTCGCTACGAGGTTGCGACCGGCGACGTGAAGGCGGTGTCGAACGCCGAGACCGGGTTCTTCCGGCCGATCCCGATGGCCGATGGTCGCCTGGTCGTGTTCAGCTACACCGGCGAGGGATTCACGCCGGCGATCATCGAGCCGCGGCCGCTCGAGGACCTGAGCGCGATCACTTTCCTCGGCACCGAACTGGTCGCGCGACATCCGGTCGTCACGACCTGGCAGGTGCCGGCGGCCAACACCGTCGACTACGAGGCGCAGGTGAAGTCGACCGGGGTCTACCGCCCGCTCGGCGAAGTGCAACTGCTCAACGGCTTTCCGGTCCTGGAGGGATACAAGAACACCGCGGCGGCCGGCTACCACCTCAACCTGGGCGATCCGCTCGGCTTCGCGCATCTCGGCATCACCGCTGCCTACACGCCGGACCAGAACCTGCCGGACAACGAGCGCGGCCACGTCTACGTCGATGGGCACTACCTCGGCTGGCGCGCCGGCCTGGCCTGGAACCGCTCGAACTTCTACGACCTCTTCGGTCCCGACGCAGCGCGGTCGCAAAGGCTACGCAGCCACGCTTGGCTACGACCAGTTCCTGATCTTCGAGCCGCCGAAGCGGCTCGCGGTCAGCTACGACGTCGCCTACTACGACAAGATCGATACGCTACCGGGAGCGCAGAACATCGCGACGACGTTCGACCGCCTGTTCACCGGCGAGATCGCGCTGCGCTACAGCGACGTGCGCCGCTCGCTCGGCGCAGTCGAGGACGAGAAGGGCGTCACCTGGTCTGCAGTCGCCACGGGGTATCGGATGGAAGAGTCGACGGTGACGCAGCTGCGCGGAGGCTTCGACGCTGGCTTGCCGCTGCCGCTCGGCCACTCGTCGGTCTGGTCGCGCAGCGCCGCCGGAGTCGCCAACGGCGACCGCAACAATCCGATCCTGAACTACTACTTCGGTGGCTTCGGCAACAACATCGTCGACGACGGCGTGGTCAAGCGCTATCGCGAGTACCGCTCCATGCCGGGCTTCGACATCGACGAGATCGCTGGCCGCACCTTCGTCAAGCAGACGCTCGAGTGGAACCTGCCGCCGGTGGTGTTCGAGTCGCTCGGCAAGCCGAGCCTTCATCTCCAATCGTTGCGGCCGGCGCTGTTCGCCTCGGCGCTGTGGACCGATCCGCAGGATTCGGCGCTGCGCAAGAGCTACGGCAGCCTGGGCGCGCAGGTGGATATGCGCCTCTCGGTGCTGTACTGGTACGACATGATCCTGTCGACCGGATTCGCGGCCGGCTACAAGGGCTCGCGGCACAGCAGCAACGAGTGGATGATTTCGCTGAAGATCCTGTGAGCGCGCCGAGATGCTGATGCAGCAGCTGCCCTCGGCGCTGGTGGCGCTGCTGCCGGTAGTCGTCTTCCTGTCGGCGCTGCTCTGGCTCGACAGCTACAAGCTGCTCGCGCCGTCTTCCGTCGTCGCGGTGATCGGCGTCGGCGCCGTCATGGCGGCGGTGAGCTATCCGCTGAACGCCTTCCTGCTCGGCCGCTTCGACATCGGCCTGCTCGCCTTCTCGCGCTACGTCTCGCCGCTGACCGAAGAGCTGCTCAAGGGCCTGATCGTCCTCGCACTGGTGCGCATGCACCGCATCGGCTTCCTCGTCGATGCGGCGATCTACGGCTTCGCCGTCGGCACGGGCTTCGCGTTGGCCGAGAACCTGTACTACCTGCACCTCGCTGCCGAGGCGGGCATGGCCACGTGGATCGTGCGCGGCTTCGGCACCGCGCTCATGCACGGCGGAACGACCGCGCTGTTCGCGGTGATGGGCCTGGCTCGAATCGAGCGCGCGGCGCACGCAAGGGCGGCGCACTTCGTGCCGGGATTCGATCGTCGCGGTGCTCCTCCATTCCGGGTTCAACCACTTGAGCCACCTGCCGCGCTCGCGACGCTCGCGACCATGCTCACCCTGCCGCCCGCGCTATGGCTGGTGTTCGAACGCAGCGAGCGGAGTCTGCGTGCCTGGCTCGGCCAGGGCTTCGATGCCGACGCGCACCTCCTCGAGCTGATCGGCGGCGGCAGCTTTGCGGCGTCGCCTCCCGGCCGCTATCTGGCATCGCTCCAGCGCAGCCTGCCCGGGGCGCTGCTCGCCGACGCGCTGTGCTATCTGCGGCTGTACACCGAGCTCTCGCTGCGCGCGAAGGGCATCCTCATGATGCGCGAGAACGGCTTCGAGTCTCCGCCTGCCGACGAGGAGACGCGAGCGAAGTTCACCGAGTTGCGCTACCTCGAGAAGAACATCGGCGTCACTGGGCTGCGCGCGCTGCGGCCGGTGCTCAAGCTGCGCCAGCGCGAGCTCTGGCAGCTCTACATGCTCGAGGGCGACCTGGGCTGATCGCGATCAGGTCGGCGGTGTTCACGCGGGACTCCGCGACGATGTCCGACCGCTGGCGCTGGCCGGCGCCAGCGGTCGACAAAACCGCAGACGTCGCGCGCCAGCATATCGGTAAAGGTCTGGCACGCCGACGAGAGGGAGCGGCCGCGCTTAGTCACGATCGAGATGGCGCGCGAGACCTTCGGTGCCACCAGCGGCCGCGCGCCAGATTGTCGAAATGCGACGAGACGATCAGCGCCGATGGCACGATCGAAACGCCCAGCCCGCCCGACACCATCCATATCAGCGAGGCCATGAAGTTCACCTCGTTGACGATCCTGAGCTCGACCCAGGCCGCACCTGCCGCCCGGTCACGTGCGCCGCACGCCGTAGCCCGGCCGCACCGCGATCACCGGCACCGTGGCGAGATCGCCCAGCGCACCTGGCGCCGCTCGCGCCAGCGGTGATCGACGCGCAGACGACGCAGAGGTGGTCGTTGACCAGTGTGCGCACTTCGATCTCACCGCTCAGCTCCTCGGCGTGCCGATGCCGAATCGACCTGGTCGGTCAGGATGCGCGGCAGGAACTGGTCGAGCGCAGTCGTCGATGACGACGCGGATATCGGGATGGGCCCGGGTGAAGCGCGCACCGTCTGCGGCATCAGCGCCGCGCCGATCGCCGGGGTCACCGCGAGTGCACCGGCCGCGCCGCGCTGGCCGAGATCGCGACAGCCGGCTTCGAGCTGTTCGACTCCCTGCAGGATGCGCTCCGCCAGGCCGATCGCTTCGTGCGCCGCGGCGTGGCTCGAGCGAGCGCGTGTCCGTCGAACAGCGGTGTTGAGCGAGCCCTCGATCTGCGGATCAGCACGCTGATCGCCACGTCGTCACCGACAGGCGCTCGGCGCCGTGCGAGCTTGCGCACCGATAGACGCGACAACGCGCGCAACTGCTTCATCGTCAACAGGCTGAGCGCGACACGGTGCGTCACTGAAGTACTTCAACAAAGCGCGAAATTGTTTCGATTGTATTCAGCGGTCGTTCGCGCTTCAATGCGCCGCGCCACGCTTGCCTGTTGCGCGAGGGTCCGCCGCGAGACCTAACACCACTCTGGAGACACCATGAGCACGCATCCAAGGCGCTCGCCCACAGCGGGCCGCGCAAGCTCGCCACCGCATATGCCTCGCTTTCACGGTCGTACTGGCGGCGACGACGCGCCGCGCACCGGTCATACCACGCCACCACTGCAGTGCTCTGCACCACCACCACCTACCCAACGCGCAACTATACCGCACCACCTTCAACGCGCACCACCGTCACCAACACTACCAATCAACGCATCAACCCACACCGTATCACACCAAAACACCATCAACTCCGCTGCACAACCCACCACCTAACGCGCTCTACAGCGCGTGCGCACCATAAGCTCATCATCCCATCACACACCTGCAAGCGCACACTACTCTCGCAAGCTATACCACACTCACACCACAGCACCACACAACACCATCACAACACCCCCGCTGCACCCACCTCTTCGCTCATCCACAACACTATCATATACTTCAACACCTACACCAACCATGCAACCGCAAACGCTATCACCAATATTCGCAAACCCCACAATCATATTCTCGCTGCTCAGCACCGCAAGCATTAATCACAGCACTCCACCTACTCACGCATCTCACCGCACCGCTTCACCACCCTCGCGCACCGCGCGCACTCTCGCAGCGTTCGCCACCATCACCCCCAGCTATCACACACCGCAACCCGCAATTAACAAACATTCCACCCCACCTGATGCTCGTACGCGTGCCGTGCTCACCCTGCGACGCGCTCACACTGCCACGCATCGTCACACATCCCGCATGCACACCGCGCTCTCACGCGCAGCTCTCGCGCTGCAATCACCGTGCCAAACCCACTGCCTCGCCGCCAACCAACGGCGCTTCAACGCATCCACCAAAACTCGCAAGCAAGTCTCTACAACCTGCCGACACCGCATCAGCCCCGTCCGCACCACCTTCAACCAAGCTGCGTTCCTTGCTCGCTCCTTCGCTTCCCCACCAACAATTCACCAAGCTTGCTCGCCGCGCCCCTGCCGCTCACTTCATCCACCTCCGCATCTGCCAACCGCAGCTTTCACCTACATGCTCAACTTCAACCTCACAGCACCCCAAATCTACCACCGGGATCTACAGCCAGTCACCCCCATACATTTCCCACTCACCAGCCTATCTTCCAAATGGACCACGGTAGCAGCGATACTTCGTTCTCGGTGAAGGACACGACCGACTACTACGACGCCCTCGATGCCACCAACGGCGGCAGTGCGGCGAAGTTCGTTCGCCTGTTCGTCGTGCCGGGAATGAACCATTGCACAGGCGGGCCGGCGACCGATCAGTTCGTCACCCTCATGCCGCTCGTCGACTGGGTCGAGAAGGACATCGCGCCGGACAGTATCGTCGCGACCGCGTCGAACCCGGGTTACCTCAACGTCGCTGCGCGAACCCGGCCGCTGTGCCCGTATCCAAAGCAGACCCGCTACAGCGGCTCGGGCGACATCAACATCGCGAGTAGCTTCACCTGTCAATGAGGATCGAGATGCGCTTTCTGATCGTGGTCGGTGTCGTGGTGTCGGCGCTCGCCGGCGCGGTGCCCGCGCCGGCGCACGCGCAGGGCGCCGACTATCCGACCAAGCCGATCCGGATGGTCGTCACCTTTCCGCCCGGCGGCAGCACCGATGCGGTGATCCGCCTGATCGAGCCGCGGCTGAACGAGCGGCTCGGTCAGCAGATCGTCGTCGACAACCGGCCCGGCGCCGGCGGCAACATCGGCATGGCGATCGTCGCGCAGGCGCCGGCCGACGGCTACACGCTGGGCGTGGGCGCCGCCGGAGCGCTCGCCGTCAACGTCAGTCTCTACGCCAAGATGCCCTTCGATCCGGTGAAGGATTTGCGCCCGGTGGCGATGCTCGCGGCCATTCCGTTCGTCATCATCGGCAATCCGTCGCTGGTGCCGAAGACCCAGCGTGAACTTATCGCCTATGCCAAGGCGAACCGCGGCAAGCTGTCGATCGGCCACGGCGGCAACGGCACGGCGATGCATCTCTCGGCCGCGCTCTTCAACCAGATGAGCGGCGCCGGCCTGGTCGAGATCCCGTACAAGGGCTCGGGGCCGGCGGCGCTCGACGTTCTCGCTGGCCAGGTCTCGCTCGCGGTCGTCGATCTGCCTTCGGCATTGCCTCATATCCAGGCGGGCAAGCTGGTGGCCTACGCCGTCACCAGTCCACAACGGCTGCCGATGCTGCCCGATGTGCCCACCGTGGCCGAAGCCGGGCTGCCCGGCTACGACTCGACCGGCTGGTTCGGGGTGGTCGCGCCGGCCGGCACGCCGACACCGATCGTCGTTCGCCTCAACTCGGAGATCAACGCGGCGCTTAACGACGACGCGATCAAGGCCAGCATCCGCAAGCTCGGCGTCGAGCCCGCGCCGGGAACACGCGAGGCGTTCGAGGCCTACCTGCGCGCCGAGACGCAGAAGTGGGCCAAGGTCATCAAGGCCGCCGACGTCAAGCTCGACTGAACGCGCGCGATCGGGCTCGATGCGAGTTGAGGAAGCAGACGTCGTCGTCGTCGGCGCGGGCCCGGTCGGCCTGACGCTGGCGATCGACCTGGCCGGGCGCGGCGTCAAGGTGATCGTCGCCGAGACGCGACGGCGCGACCAGCCGCCGAGCGTCAAGTGCAACCATGTCGCGGCACGCTCGATGGAGCAGTACCGCCGCCTCGGCATCGCCGCGAAGATCCGCGACGCCGGCCTGCCCGCCGACTTCCCTAACGATGTCGTCTTTCGCACCAGCGTCACCGGCATCGAGCTGACGCGGATTCCGATTCCGTGCCGCGCCGATCGCTATACGTCGAGAGAAGGCCCCGACACCGACTGGCCGACGGCCGAGCCACCGCATCGCATCAACCAGCTGTTCTTCGAGCCGATCCTGCTCGCGCATGCGGCGACGCTGGCCAACGTCTCGCTGCGCCACCGCACGCGGGTCGACAGCTTCGAGCAGGTCGCTGGCGCGACACCCGAGCAAGTCCGCGTCGCGGTCGCAGCGGTCGATCTCGACAGCGGCGAGAGTCTCGCGTTTCGCGGCCGCTATCTGGTCGGCTGCGACGGCGGCAGCTCGACGGTGCGGCGCCAGATCGGTGCCCACCTCGAAGGCACGCCGGTGATTCAGCGCGTGCAGTCGACCTACATCCGCGCGCCCGGCCTCGCCGCGCTGATCCCGGGCAAGCGCGCGTGGTCGTACTACTCCGTGAATCCTCGCCGTTGCGGAACGATGTTCGCGATCAACGGCCATGACTCCTGGCTCGTCCACAACCACCTCAATCCCGACGAGCTCGAGTTCGACTCGGTCGACCGAGACACGTCGATCCGCACCATCCTCGGCGTCGCACCGGATTTTCGATACGAGGTCATCAGCAAGGAAGACTGGGTCGGCCGGCGCCTCGTCGCCGATCGCTTCCGCGCCGGCAATGTCTTTCTCGCCGGTGACGCCGCTCATCTCTGGGTGCCCTACGCCGGCTTCGGCATGAATGCCGGCATCGCCGATGCCGTCAACCTCGCGTGGCTGCTTGGTGGCGCGCCTGCACGGCTGGGCCGACGAGCGGATCCTCGACGCCTACGAAGCAGAGCGCCAGCCAATCACCGAGCAGGTCTCGCAGTTCGCGATGGACCATGCCCAGAAGATGATCAAGGCGCGCGGCGCCGTGCCGACGCGCATCGAGGAAGATGGACCCGAGGGCGATGCCCTGCGGGCCGAGGCGGGCGACGAGGCCTATCGCCTCAACGTCGCCCAGTTCTGCTGTGCGGGCCTGAACTTCGGCTACTTCTACGACCGCTCGCCGATCATCGTCGGCGACGGCGAGAAAGCGCCGGCCTACTCGATGGGCTCGTTCATCGCGTCGACCGTTCCCGGCTGCCGGGCGCCGCATTTCTGGCTCGCCGACGGACGCTCGCTGTTCGACGCCTTCGGACCCGGCTACACGCTGCTGCGGTTCGACCGCACGCCGCGATCGACATCCTGGTCGAGGCCGCTGCGGCGCTGCGGTTGCCGCTCGCTGTCGTCGAGGTCGACGCGCCCGAGGTTCCCGCCGCCTATCGCCACAAGCTCGTGCTGTGCCGTGGCGACCAGCACGTGGTCTGGCGCGGCGACGCCGCGCCCGCGCTGCCGGCCCGACTGTTCGATGCCCTGCGCGGCGCCGGCGCCTAGACGCGCCGGTGGATCGCCGCCTTCTCGACCAGCTGGATCGGCGTCACGAAGTCACTGGCAAGCGAAGCTCGACGCCAGCTCGACGTTGCCGCTGCCGTCATAGCGAGCGACCGAGGGATACCGGCGTTGGCGCCGGCGACGTTGCCCAAGCCACGTACTTGGCGATCACGCGATCGGGCGCGATGCCCTTCTCGACCCAGTCGACGAGCGGCGACAGCATGTCGAACTGGTCGGTCGCCGGGCCGGCGGCGTCATCGCGCCGGTGGCCGCCTGCGTTTCTGCTTCAGTCCATTTAGTTAAGTTCATAATCATCAAGAGCCCGTGAATCAAGGTTTTCCCTCGGCGCTTCTGCGAGAGGGAAGTCCCTAGGCGGTCATCCCCTCTTATTTACTAGGATTAACCAATGAAGCCAGATCCCGCCGGCGCCGCGCCCCTGTCCGCGCTGCTTGCCGGGCTCGACCTGCTCGCCATCGAGGCCCGGGGCGCGGTGCTTCACGTGCGCCTGAATCGCCCCGCCAAGCGCAACGCGGTGAGCGACGCGCTCGTCGCGCAGCTGCACACCTGCTTCGTCAACCTGCCCGAGGCGACGCGCGCCGTCGTCCTGAGCGGCGCCGGCGATCATTTCTGCGCCGGGCTCGATCTGGCTGAGGTCTCCGAGCGCAGCGTCGCCGAGGGCATCGTCCATTCGCGCTCTTGGCACGCGGCGTTCCAGGAGATCCAGTTCGGCCGCGTTCCGGTGGTCGCGGTGCTGCACGGCGCGGTCGTCGGCGGCGGCCTCGAGCTCGCCGCGGCGTGTCACGTGCGCGTCGCCGAAGCGAGCGCGTTCTACGGCCTGCCCGAAGGCCAGCGCGGCCTCTTCGTCGGCGGCGGCGGCTCGGCGCGCATCCCGCGCCTGATCGGCGCCGCGCGGATGACCGACATGATGCTCACCGGCCGTGTCTACGACGCTGCCGAAGGCCTGGCGATCGGCGTCTCGCAGTACGTCGTCGAGCCCGGCCAGGGCCTGGCCAAGGCGATGGCGCTGGCCGAGCGGATCGCCGTCAACGCGCCGCTCTCCAACTTTGCGGTGATGCACGCGCTGCCGCGCATCGCCGACATGGCGCAGGACCAGGGCCTGTTCGTCGAATCGCTGATGGCGGCGATCGCCTCGGGCGACGAGGCCGCCAAGATGCGCGTCCGCGCCTTCCTCGAAGGCCGGGCGGCGAAGGTACAGAAGGCGTGAGCACCGGCGCTGCCGGCGTCGACTCGGGCGCGCCCGCGCGCTACCGGCCGCTGCCGCTCGGCGGCTCGCTCGCGGCCAACTTCAGCGGTCGCGCGACGGCGCGACGCTGGTCGTCTCGCGCGAGCCGCTCGCGCCGTATCCCAAGCGCCTCACCGACCGCCTGCTCGAATGGGCCGAGCGCGATCCCGGGCGCACGCTCGTCGCCAAGCGCGAGAGCAAGGACAAGGGCGGCGACTGGCGCCGGCTCAGCTACGGCGACGCGCTCGCCAGCGCGCGCGCCATCGCCCAGGCGCTGCTCGACTTGCGCCTCTCGGCCGAGCGGCCGCTCGTGATCCTCTCCGACAACGACATCGAGCACCTCCAACTCGCCCTCGGGGCGATGCTCGCCGGCGTGCCGTATGCGCCGATCTCGCCGGCGTACTCGCTCGTCTCGCAGGACTTCGGCAAGCTGCGCCACATCGTCGAACAGCTCACGCCGGGCCTGGTCTTCGCGAGCGGGCCGGCCTACGCCAAGGCGATCGCCGCGGTCGTTCCGGCCGAGACGCCGGTGGTGCTGAGCGAAGGCGCGATCGAAGGACGAAAGACCAGTGTCTTTCGCGGATCTGCTGGCGACGCCGCCGACCGCCGCGGTCGATGCCGCGCACGCCGCGGTCGACGCCGACACGATCGCCAAGTTCCTGTTCACCTCGGGCTCGACCAAGCTGCCCAAGGGCGTGATCAACACCCAGCGCATGCTGTGCGCGAACCAGCAGATGATCCGCCAGTGCTTCCCGGCGCTGGCCGAGGAGCCGCCGGTGCTGGTCGACTGGCTGCCCTGGAACCACACCTTCGGCGGCAACCACAACGTCGGCCTCGTGATCTACAACGGCGGCACGCTCTACATCGACGAAGGCAAGCCGACGCCGGCGCTGATCGGCGAGACGCTGCGCAACCTGCGCGAGATCGCGCCGACGATCTACTTCAACGTGCCCAAGGGCTTCGAGGAGATCGCCAACGCGCTCGAGATCGACCCGCTGCTTCGCAAGACGCTGTTCAGCCGGGTGAAGATGTTCTTCTTCGCCGGCGCCGGCCTGGCGCAGCCGGTCTGGGACAAGCTCGACGCGATCGCCGAGCAGGAGATCGGCGAGCGCATCCGGATGATCACCGGCCTGGGAATGACCGAGACCTCGCCGTTCGCGATCTGCGCCAACGCCCACGACGTCAAGTCGGGCCACATCGGCCTGCCCGCGCCTGGCGTCGAGCTGAAGCTCGTGCCCGTTGCGGCGACAAGCAGGAAGTCCGCTACCGCGGCCCGAACGTCACCCCCGGCTACTGGCGCGCGCCCGAGCAGACCGCCGAGCATTTCGACGCCGAAGGCTTCTACTGCAGCGGCGACGCCGCCAAGCCGATGGACCCGGCCAACCCCGGCCTCGGCTTCGTGTTCGACGGCCGCATCGCCGAGGACTTCAAGCTCTCGACCGGCACCTTCGTCTCGGTCGGGCCGCTGCGCGCGAAGATCGTCGCCGCCGGCGATCCGCTGGTGCAGGACGTGGTCATCGCCGGCATCAACCGCGACGAGATCGGCATCCTGCTGTTCCTGCGCCTCGACGCGTGCCGCGCGCTGGCCGGGCTGCCGGCCAACGCCTCGGCCGCATCTCGCGCTCGGCGACGCCCGCGTGCGCGAGTTCCTGCAGCAGCTGGTCGATTCGCTCCACGCCAGCGGCACCGGCAGCGCGACCCGGGTGGCGCGCGCGCTCGTCCTCGCCGAGCCGCCGTCGATCGATCGCGGCGAGATCACCGACAAGGGCTCGATCAACCAGCGCGCCGTGCTGACGCATCGCAATGCCGACGTCGAGCGCATGTACCTCGGCCGCGACCGCGACGTGATCGTTCCGCGGTCGCACTGACAATCGCTCGGCGCATGGCGAAGACGACCCACATCAACGTCACGATCCAGTTCGGCGACTGCGATCCCGCCGGCATCGTCTTCTATCCCAACTTCCAGCGCTGGATGGATGCGGCGTCGCTCTCGTTCTTCATGCAGTGCGGCGTGCCGCCATGGCGCGAGCTGGTCAAGACGCGGGGCATCGTCGGCACGCCGCTGCTCGAGATCGCGACCCGCTTCGTCACCGCCGCCACCTACGCCGAGGAGCTTCGGATCGCGACCCACGTCAAGGAGTGGCGCGCCAAGGTCTTCGTCCAGCACCACCGCGTGATGCGCGGCGAGACGCTGATCTGCGAAGGCACCGAGACGCGCGCCTTCGTCCGCCGCGACGCCGACAACCCCGACCGCCTGCGGGCGATGCCGATTCCCGAAGACATCCGCGCCTTGTGCGAATGACGACCTTGCCTCTTCAGATCGACAACCCCAGGAGACATGCCATGAAGAAGATTCGTTTGCTCGCCGCCGCCGTCACCGCCGGCCTGGCGGCGCTGGCGGCGACGCCGGCGCTCGCCGACCTGACGATCGGCGTCAGCATCTCGCTCACCGGGCCGACCTCGGCGCTCGGCATTCCGACGCAGAAGGGCATCGCGCTCTGGCCCTCGGAGATCGCCGGCCAGAAGCTCAACGTCATCGTGCTCGACGACGCGACCGACACCACCAAGGGCGTGCAGAACACGCGCCGCCTCATCACCGAGGACAAGGCCGACGTCATCGTCGGCTCGGTGACGACGCCGGTCGCCGTGGCGATGGTCGACGTCTGCGTCGAGAACAAGACGCCGCAGCTCATGTTGTCGCCGGCGAACCTGCCGCCTGGCAAGGACACGTGGTCGTTCCGCATGCCGCAGTCGACGGCCGTGATGGCGATCCCGATCGTCGAGCACTGGAAGAAGCTCGGCGTCAAGACCTACGGCTTCCTCGGCTATGCGGACGGCTACGGCGAATCCTGGCTTACCGACATCAAGCCGCTCGCCGAGAAGGCCGGCATCAAGCTCGTCGCCACCGAGCGCTTCGCGCGCAGCGATACCAGCGTGACCGGCCAGGCGCTCAAGCTCATCGCCGCCAACCCGGATGCGATCCTCGTGGTCGCGTCGGGAAGCGGCGCGGCGATGCCGCACAAGGGACTGGTCGAGCGCGGCTATCCGAAGGGCAAGATCTACCAGACGCATGGCGCGGCAACGATGGACCTGATCCGCGTCGGCGGCGCCGACGTCGAGGGAGCGTTCGTCTCGTCGGGACCGGCGGTCGTCGCCGACAAGCTGCCGGCTTCCAACGAGAGCAAGCAGCTCGGCATGAAGTACATCGCCGAATTCGAGAAAGTCAACGGCAAGGGCTCGGCCAACCAGTTCGGCGCGCATGCGTTCGACGTCGTGCTCGTCCTGCAGAAGGCGGTGCCGATCGCGCTGCAGAAGGCCAAGCCGGGCACGCCCGAATTCCGGCAGGCGCTGAAGGACGCGTTCGAGACCATGGGTCGCACGCCGATCTCGCAGGGCGTGCTCAACTGGACGCCGGCCGATCACTTCGGCTACACGCCCGAGACCGGCGTGCTGCTGAAGGTCGTGAACGGCGACTGGCAGGTCGTCCCTTAGGGTCGGGGCGGTTATCGTCGCCGGCGGACCGGACCCTCCGGTCCGCCCGCTTCGCAACGCATGGACTTCTCCACCGCCGGCATCCTCCTGCTCGACGGCGTCACCAACGGCGCCGTCTACGCGTTGCTGGCGCTGGCGACGGTGCTGGTGTTCGCGGTCACGCGCGTCATCTTCATCCCGCAGGGCGAGTTCGTCGCCTATGGCGCGCTGACGCTGGCGCTGCTGCAGCTCGGCAAGGTGCCGGGCACGGTCTGGCTGCTGCTGGCGATGGCGGTGCTCGCCGCCGTGCTCGACCTGGTCGACGCGCTGCGCCGCGGCCTGCCCGCGAGCGCGCTCCTGCGCGGCCTGGTGCGCACGCTGGCGGCGCCGGCGATCGTCGTCGCGCTCACTGTCTGGGCGGCGCCGCTCAAGCTCCCTCTGCTGGTCCAGAGCGTGCTGACGCTGGCGATCGTCACGCTGCTCGGTCCGCTGGTCTACCGCCTCGCCTACCAGCGCCTCGCCGATGCGACCGTGCTGGTGCTGCTGATCGTCTCGGTCGGCGTGCACTTCGCGCTCACCGGCCTCGGCCTGGTGTTCTTCGGCGCCGAGGGCTATCGCAACCCGAGCTTCTGGGACGTTCGCTTCGCGGCCGGGCCGCTGACGCTCTCGGGCCAGACGATCTTCATCTTCATCGCCTCGATCGTCCTGATCGTCGCGCTCTGGCTCTTCTTCGAGCGCACGCTGCGCGGCAAGGCCCTGCGCGCGACCGCGGTCAACCGGCTCGGCGCGCGGCTGATGGGCATCTCGACCTCGGGCGCCGGCAAGCTGAGCGTCGGCCTGGCCGCGTTCATCGGCGCGCTCTCGGGCCTCCTGATCGGGCCGACGACGACGATCTTCTACGACTCGGGCTTCCTGATCGGCCTGAAAGGCTTCGTCGCCGCGATCTTCGGCGGCCTGGCGAGTTATCCGGCGGCTGCGCTCGGCGCGCTGCTGGTCGGCGTGCTCGAGAGCTTCAGCTCGTTCTACGCCAGCGCGTTCAAGGAAGTGATCGTCTTCACGCTGATCATTCCGGTGCTGCTCTGGCGCTCGTTCCAGCACGGCCACGACGACGAGGAAGAGTGACGTGCTGTTCCGTCGCGCCGCCCTCGTCGTCTTCGCGCTCTTCCTCGCGATCCTGCCGCTCGCGCCGGTGCCCGAGTTCTGGATCACGCAGGCGAACTACATCGGCCTCTACACGCTGGTCGTCATCGGCCTGGTGCTGCTGACCGGCATCGCCGGGCTGACGTCGTTCGGCCAGGCCGCGTTCGTCGGCCTCGGCGCCTACACCGCCGCGTACCTGACGCTGCACTTCGGCGTCTCGCCCTGGCTCACCGTCTGGATCGGGCTGGTCGTGACCGGCGTCGCCGCGCTCGTGCTCGCCTGGATCACGCTGCGCATGTCGGGCCACTACCTGCCGCTGGCGACCATCGCCTGGGGCCTGTCGCTGTTCTATCTCCTCGGCAACCTCGACTTCCTCGGCAAGTACGACGGCCTGCTCGGCATCCCCGCGCTCTCGTTCTTCGGCATCACGCTCAGCACCGGCCGCACCTTCTTCTACCTGCTCTGGGTACATCGTCGTCCTCGCCGCGATTGCCGTCACGCACCTGCTCGACTCGCGCGCCGGCCGGGCGCTGCGCGCCGTCAAGGGCGGAACGACGATGGCCGAGGCGATGGGCGTCGACACCTTCCGCGTCAAGGTCACGGCGTTCGTCCTCGCCGCGCTGCTGGCGAGCGTCTCGGGCTGGCTCTTCGCGCACTTCCAGCGCACCGTCAACCCGTCGCCGTTCGGCCTCAACATGGGCATCGAGTACCTGTTCATGGCGGTGCTCGGCGGCGTCGGCTACGTCTGGGGCGCGCTCGTCGGCGCCGGCGTCGTCCAGATCCTGAAGGACCAGCTGCAGGTCTGGCTGCCCAAGCTGATGGGCACCAGCGGCAACTACGAGATCATCGTCTTCGGCTTCCTGCTGGTGCTGATGCTGCAGTACGCGCGCGACGGCATCTGGGCCTTCGTCGACGCGGCGCTGCCGCGCCTGCGGCGCAAGGTCGACTGGGCCGGCGCGCCGCCGCTGCCGGCGCGGCCGAAGCCGCCGCACGGCGAGACCGTGCTCGACGTGCGCGCGGCGCGCAAGGAATTCGGCGGCCTGGTGGCGGTCAACGACGTCAGCTTCCAGGTCAGGGCGGGCGAGATCCTCGGCCTGATCGGCCCGAACGGCGCCGGCAAGTCGACGACCTTCAACCTCGTCACCGGCGTGCTGCCGGCGACGCGCGGCGAGGTCATGCTGCTCGGCGGGCGGATCGATTCGCTCAGCGTCGCGCGAGATCGCCCGGCTCGGCGTCTCGCGCACCTTCCAGCACGTCAAGATGATCGCCGCGCATGACGGTGCTCGAGAACGTCGCCCTCGGCGCCCACCTGCGCGGCCGCCACGGCGTGCCGGCGGCGATGCTGCGCCTCGACCGCGCCGAGGAGCGCGCGCCTGATGCGCGAGGCCGAGCGCCAGCTGCAGCGCATCGGCATGGGCGAGCTGATGCACGAGCAGGCCGGCAACCTCGCCCTCGGCCAGCAGCGGCTGATGGAGATCGCGCGCGCGCTTGCCGCCGATCCGATCCTGCTGCTGCTCGACGAGCCGGCGGCGGGCTTGCGCCTGAAGGAAAAGGAAGGGCTCGCGACCGTGCTGCGCCAGCTGCGCGGCGAGGGGCTCTCGATCCTGCTGGTCGAGCACGACATGGACCTGGTCATGGGGCTGGTCGATCGTGTCGTCGTGATGGAGTTCGGCACCAAGCTGATCGAGGGCACGCCTGAGGAGGTGCAGGCGTCTCCTGCGGTGCGCGCGGCGTATCTCGGAACGGAGCACTGAGCGCTATGGCCGAGCTCCTGCTCAACGTCAAGGACCTCCACGCCGGCTACGGCCGCGCCGAAGTCCTGCACGGCCTGACGATCACCGCCCGGGCGGGCAAGGTCATCACCGTCATCGGCCCGAACGGCGCCGGCAAGTCGACCCTGCTCAACGCGCTGATGGGCGTGCTGCCCGCGCGCGGCACGATCGAATACGACGGCCAGCCGGTCGGCCTGCGCTCGCTCGAGGAGCGCGTCATGCTCGGCATGGCGCTCGTTCCCGAGACGCGCGCGCTGTTCGCGACGATGTCGGTCGAGGACAACCTGCTGCTCGGCGCCTACCGCCAGGTGCGCCTCGGCAACAAGGACAGCGCCAAGGCGCTGGGCGAGGTCTTCATGCTCTTCCCGCGCCTGCGCGAGCGCCGCGCCCAGCTCGCCGGCACGCTCTCGGGCGGCGAGCGCCAGATGCTCGCCGTCGGCCGCGCGCTGATGGGCCAGCCGCGCCTCTTGATGCTCGACGAGCCGAGCCTCGGCCTGGCGCCGCTCGTGGTGCGCGACATCTTCGCCACCATCACCGCCTTGCGCGCCACCGGCGTGACGATCCTGCTGGTCGAGCAGAACGCGCGCGCCGCGCTCGAGGTCGCCGACTACGGCTACGTGCTCGAGATGGGCGAGATCGCCCTCGAGGGGCCGGCCGCCGATCTCGCCAAGGACCCGCGCGTCATCGAGACCTATCTCGGCGCGGCGCGGAAGAAGGCCGGCGCGTGAGCGGCGAGGCGGCTGCTGCGGCGGTCGCCGCGACGAACCGCCGGGCCGGCACCGGCGGCGCTACCGTCCTGGAGGCGGCCAGGCCGCCGGCGCGCGGCCAAGCCGGCGCCGCGCGAGCTCGACGACAGCGCGCTCCAGCACCTGGTCGGCTACGCGGCCTCGCGCGCTGCGCTCGAGTTGCGCAAGGTCTTCGCTGCGAACATGGCGCCGTTCGATCTGCGCGTCGCCGAGTTCACGATCCTGATGCTGGTCGCCTCGAACGGCGACGTGAACCAGAAGCAGCTCGGGCGCGCCCTCGACATCTCGCCGCCGAACATGGCCGTCACCCTCGACCGCATGGTCGAATCGGGCTGGGTCGAGCGCGTGCGCAGCACCCACGACCGGCGCGCCCAGCACATCCATCTCACCGCCAAGGGCCGCGACCTTGGCCGAGCGCGCGCGCCGCGTCTCGGCGACGATGGAAGAGCCTGCGCTGGGCGCGCTGTCGCAGGCCGAGCGCGCGCTCCTGATCGAGCTGCTGCGGAAGATCGTGTCGCGCGGCGCGGCGCACAAGCGCTGACCAGCCGCGCGCGGGCGTGCCGCGTCGCTCAGTGCCCGCCCCAGACCTCGTCGGCGACCTCGACCACCAGGCGCAGCTTGGCGCGCTGCGCCTCGACCGCGATCGCGTTGCCGTGCACCGTGCTCGAGAAGCCGCACTGCGGCGAGATGCAGAGCTGCTCGATCGGCACGTACTTCGCGGCCTCGTCGATGCGGCGCTTGAGATCGTCCTTCGATTCCAGCTCGCCGAGCTTGGTCGTCACCAGGCCGAGCACGACGGTCTTGCCCTTGGGCAGGAAGCGCAGCGGCTTGAAGTCGCCCGAGCGCGCGTCGTCGTATTCGAGGAAGTAGGCGTCGACGTCCATCTCGGAAAGCAGCGCCTCGGCGACCGGCTCGTAGCCGCCCTGCGCCGCCCAGGTGCTCTTGAAGTTGCCGCGGCACAGGTGCACGGCGAGCGTCATGCCCGCGGGCTTCTGGGCGACGACGCGGTTGATGAACGAGGCGTAGCGGTGCGGCAGCTCGTCGGGGTCGTCGCCGCGCGAGCGTGCCGCCTCGCGCATCTTGTCGTCGCAGAGGTAGGCGAGGTTGGTGTCGTCCATCTGCACGTAGGTGCAGCCGGCGGCGGCGAGCGAGCGCAGCTCGTCGCCGTAGGCGTTGGCGACGTCCTGGTAGAACGGCTCGAGGTCGGGGTAATGCTCGCGGCTGATGCCGGCGCGGCCGCCGCGAAAGTGCAGCATCGTCGGCGACGGGATCGTCACCTTGGCGGTGTGGCCGGGCGAGAGCTGCTCCTTCAGGTATTCGAAGTCGGCACGCTGGATGTCCTTGACGTGGCGCACCTTGTCGATCACGCGCATCACCGGCGGCGCGAGCTCCTCGCTGCCGTCGGGCTTCTCTGATCGTCACCGGGATGTCGGTCTTGACGCCGCCGAGCTGGGCCAGGAAGTCGATGTGGAAATAGGTGCGCCGGAACTCGCCGTCGGTGACGCTCTGCAGGCCGATGTCTTCCTGGAACTCGACGATCTCGGCGATCGCGTCGTCCTCGACGACGCGCAGCTGCTCGGCCGGGATCTCGTGCTTGGCGAAATGCTCGCGCGCCTCGAGCAGGCGGCGCGGGCGCAGGAAGCTGCCGACGTGGTCGGCGCGAAAGGGCGGTTGGGTGCGGGTGGTCATCGTCGACTTTCGGCAAGGCGGTGCGAGAGCGCCATGATAGGTAGCGCGGACCGCGCCTTGGCGAATGCCCGCATTGCGCCAGCCGGCTTCGGCGCCAAGAATCATCTCATCCAGCGCACCCGAAGGATTCTTCAATGATCAGGCGTCTTGCCCTTTGCAGCAGCCTCGCGGCCCTCGTCGCCGCAGCCACGTTCGCCGGTGCCGTGCAGGCCCAGGGCGCCGGGCCGTTCAAGATCGGCTTCATCCTGCCCATGACCGGCCAGTCGGCGTCGACCGGCAAGCAGATCGAAGCGGCGGTCAAGCTCTGGCTGGCGCAGAACGGCTACGACCGTCGCCGGGCCGCAAGGTCGAGGTGATCCTCAAGGACGACGCGCGGCGTTCGCCGACACGACGCGGCGGATCGCGCAGGAGCTGGTCGTCAACGACAAGGTCGACGTGCTCGCCGGCTTCGGCATCACGCCGCTCGGCTCGGCAACCGCGCCGATCGCGACCCAAAGCAAGACGCCGATGGTCGTGACCGCGGCGGCGACGTCGATGATCACCGACGACGTCGCCCTACATCGTCCGCACCAGCTTCACCTGCCGCAGGCGACGGTGCCGATGGCCGACTGGGCGGCCAAGAACGGCATCAAGAAAGTCGTCACCTTCGTCGCCGACTACGGCCCCGGCCTCGACGCCGAGAAGTTCTTCAAGAGCCAGTTCACGCTCGACGGCGGCCAGGTCGTCGGCGAGATCCGCTCGCCGCTGCGAAGCCCCGACTTCGCGCCGTTCCTGCAGAAGGTCGCCGACATCAAGCCCGACGCCGTGTTCGTGTTCCTGCCGTCGGGCCAGGGGGCGGCGTTCATGAAGCAGTTCGGCGAACGCGGCCTCGACAAGTCGGGCATCAAGCTGATCGCCACCGGCGACGTCACCGACGACGACCAGCTCAACGACATCGGCGACGTCGCGCTCGGCGTCGTCAACTCGCACCACTATTCGGCGGCGCACCCTTCGGCGCTGAACAAGAAGTTCGTCGCCGCGTTCGAGGCGGCGAACAAGTTCCGTCCCAACTTCATGGCCGTCGCCGGCTACGACGGCATGCGCGTCATCACCAAGGCGCTCGAGGCGACCAAGGGGCAAGGCGGCGGCGACGCGCTGCTCGCGGCGATGAAGGGCCAGATCTTCGAGAGCCCGCGCGGTCCGGTGCTGATCGACGCGCAGACGCGCGACATCGTCCAGGACATCTACATCAGGAAGGTCGAGCGCGTGAACGGCCAGCTCTACAACGTCGAGTTCGACGTGCAGAAGGCGGTCAAGGACCCGGGCAAGGCGAAGTGAACGCGGCGCCGCCCGGGCGCCGCGTTGCCACGCCCTAGGCGGCGAGCGCCGCGATCAGCTTGCCGCCGTCGGGGCTGCCGAGCCCGGTGCACGCGTCCCAGCCGGGACCCGCCTGGTACTTGCCGAGGCCCTCGATGTCGTTGTTGCCCTGGACGATGTCGTGGAACGCCGCCGCCGTCGTGGGCAGGCCGTAGATCAGCGGATTGAGGAACCCCGCCGGCGGCTTGGCGCGCGCCGCCAGCTTCTGGTTCAACAGCGCGACCAGCCCGGCCCACAGCGGCGCGACCGCGCTGGTGCCGCCGATCACGCTGCGCTGGCCGCCGACCAGCCGCACCTGGTAGCCGGTGCTCGGATCGGCGTCGCCCGCGACATCGGGGACGCCGCGACCGGTCTTCCCCTTCGGCGACTTGGGAACCTTCGCCTTGGCCTGATACGCCGGCCGCGCGAACTGGTTGCTGACGCCGCCGCCGGTGCCGCCGTTGCGCTGGTTCCAGACGACCTCGCTGGTGATGGTCGCGCCGCTGCCGAGCAGCTTGGTGCCGCCGCAGGCAAGCGCGAACGGGCTCGATGCCGGAAAGTCGACGTGCGGGTGGCCGTCGCGGTCGGCGGGCTTGGCAATGTCGGACGAGCCGTCGTCGCCCGAGGAGCAGCACACCGTGACGCCCAGCGTCGCCGCGTCCTGCAAGCGCCTGGTTGAACGCATTGAGCGCCTGCTTGGTGTTGAAGTCCTCGGCGGATCCCCAGCTGATCGAGATCACCGACGGCCGGCGCACGTTGTCGTGCAGGGCCGCATTGAACGCGGCCAGAAAGCCGTTGTCGGTATTGAGGCCGAAGTAGACCGCGATCGATGCCTTCGGCGCGACCGCGCCGGCGACTTCGATGTCGAGCATGACCTCGCCATCGGCGTTCGGGTCCGGGCCGGGAACGTTGGCGCCACTGCTGCCGTCGCTGGCGACGCCGACAGCCACGACCTTCGGCGGTGCGATGCCGAGCGAGGTGAAGTAGGCCTTGAGATCGGCTGCGCTGAAGCCGGTGCCGGTCGGCCGCATGGTCGGATCGTTCGAGTTGAAGTCGTTCAGCTCGATGATGCCGATGCACTGGCCCTGGCCGGTCAGAGCCGCGGGAAAGTCGTACAGCCTGGCCACTTGGGGTGGCGTGAAGCTGCCGTCCGCAGCATTGCGCGGCAGCTTCTTGGCCGCCGTCTTCGCGGCCGTCCTGGACGATCCTTTCGCGCTGCGTGCGCCGCCGGAGGGCATGCTCGCCGGCGCGGGCGGGATCAGGAAGCGGCAGTGCGGTCGCGCCGCCGGGCGATTGTCGAATCCGAGCACCGCGACGACCATCGGCGCGATCCCGGCCGGAACCGAAATGCCGCCGGTGCGCGTGCGCAGCGACCTGCCGGCGAGCCGTGCTTCCTTCAGCTTCGGCTGGAAAGCGGCCGTCAGGTCCTTGACGGTTCCGGCGAGGCGGATGGTTCGCTTGGCCAGGCTGGTCTCGACCACGGTCAGGTTGTGCTCGTGGGCGAAGTCCTCGATCGCAGCGATGTCCGCGGGATCGGCGCCGCGCTCGGCCTCGAACTCCTCGCGGCTCAGGTAGTGTCGCTGAGCGTCGTTCTGCATCGCCGACGCGGCTGCCGCCCTCGCGCTCAGCGCCTTCGATCCCGAGGCGCGCGGCCGCAGCACGACCGTGATCTCGATGCGCGCGCCAGGATCGACGCTGCCGATCACCTTGGCGTTCGGCAACGCCTTCTTCTCGCTACCGGCGACGGTTACACGTTTTTTGGAAGTTGCCACGGAACGCCTCCTTCGGGTCGGATGTCACACGCCACTGTGCGCCGATTGCGCCGCCGATACCTCCCCAATGTGATGGACACGCCGCTCGCGGCACAATCGCCGGTATGCCAAATATTGCCAACATTCTCAAGAGCGAGATTTCGCGCGTCGCCCGCAAGGAAGTTCGGGCCGAAGTCTCGGGCCTCAAAAAGGGCGTGAGCGGGCATCGCTCGGAGATCGCCGCGCTGAAGCGACGCCTGCTCGCGCTCGAGCAGCAGCTGCGCCAGCTTGGCCGGGCGACGGCGCGACCAGCGCCGACCGCCAGCGAGGACGGCGCCGCGCCTGACGCCCGTCGTTTCAGCGCCAAGGGCTTTGCCTCGCAGCGGCGCCGCCTCGGCCTGTCAGCGCCCGACTTCGGCCTTCTGCTCGGCGTCTCGGCGCAGTCGATCTACAACTGGGAAGAGGGCAAGGTGCGGCCGCGCGGCGCGCATCTGCCGGCGATCGCGGCCCTCCGCAACTTGGGAAAGAAGCAGGCGACGGCGCATCTGTCGGCGCTGAAGACCCAAAGCTAGTCCAAGCGCCGCCGCCGCGCTCGTCGGCCTCGGCCCGCCGGGCTCAGAACGCGTGGCGCAGGACGACGATCGCGTAGACCAGGAATGCGATCCAGGCGATGGTGAAGAGCAGCGTGCGCGCCTTGAACAGGCCGAAGCCGCTGATGTGCACCAGCGCGTGCGCGAGCCGGGCGTAGAAGTAGACCGCGGCGCAGGCCACGGTCGTGCCGCTCGAGATGCCGCTGACGTGGGCGATGAGAACGACTGCCGCGAACGGCGCGAAATTCTCGACCGCGTTGAGATGGGCGCGATTGGCGCGATTGACCCAAGACGGCAGCGGCGAGTTCGGCGCGTTGCGGTAGGCCTCGGGCGTCAGCACGCCGCGTGTCGTGACGTAGCCGATCACGACCGGGATCCAGAGCAGCCCGGTCAGGATCGCCGTCAGCAGCAGATACATCAGTTCAGTCTTCATGGGGTGGCTCCGTGTGCAACCGAGGACGATTCGGGCGTGCCCGCTCGCGCAGAGAGCTCGAACGCACCCTCCTGGGCGATGTAGGAGACGTAGCGGAAGTCGCGGATCGCGACGACGCGCTCGTCGCGCCAGCCGAGCTCGATGAAGTAGCGTGGTCGCTGCGCGTCGTCGTCGCTCATCACGGCCAGCACCTCGCGGCCGTCGAACCACGCCGGCACCACCTGCCAGCCTGCGGTGCGCTGGTAGTTGTCGAGGTAGCTGCCGACGTCGCGCCGGCCGGCCGCCTTCCGCCGCGACACCAGGTCGAGGCGCACGTCGTCGGCGAGGAGCGAGCGAACGCCGTCCCAGTCGTGGGCGTTGAACAGACCGGCATAGCGCTTCAACGCTGCCGAGAGCGGCGGCGGCCGCGGCGCCGGCGTTGCGGCGGCATTGGCCTCGCGCAGCGCGGCACGGCCCCGATGCAGCGCCGCCTTGACCGCGGGCACGCTCAGGTTCAGCTCGCTCGCGATCTCGTCGATCGAGTGCTCGAGCACGTCCTTCAGGATGACGCAGCCGCGCTGCGCCGGCGCCAGGGCGAGGAACGACGAGACCGCGGCACGCACCGCCTGGTGGCGCGCGGCGACGTGGTCCGGCTCGAGCGCGGCAGCATCGGCGACGTCGAGCGCGGCGTCGAGCGGCTCGCTCGCGCGCCGCGCCTCATGGCGCCAGTGGTCGATCGCGCGGTGATGGGCGATGCGAAAGAGCCACGGCCGCAGCAGCGGCAACTCCTTCAGCTGCGGCAGCTCGAAGCAGGCGCGCGCGAGCGTCTCCTGGACCACGTCCTCGCCGTCGGCGACCGAGCCGGTCATCCGCGTGCAATAGCGCAGCAGCTCGGGTCGAACATGATCGACGAGGGCGAGGAACTGACGCCGCGCCTGCTCGAGCGCGCCGATGATTTCGCTCGCCGCGGCGGCGTCGGGCGGTTGCGTCTCAGCGGTCGAAGAAGCCATAGGACCCGATCTCGTTCAGCTCGACCCGGACCGGCGGCGCGACGCAACGGTCCTTGACGCCGGCCGCGAACGCCTGAAACGCCGGCAGCGCCGTCAGCGCATTGGTGCCGCCCGCTTCCTCGTGGGCGACGATGTGAACGAAGCTGACGCCGTCGCCGAGTCGAAAGGTGGCATAGCGTAGTCCTGCCGGCCGCGCTTCGGCCAGCGCCTCGTAGACGGCGCGCGCCAGACGCTCGTTCTCCGCCACCCGATCCGGCTTGAGGGTGTAACTCACCATGTGCTTCACGATCCGATCCTTTCATGCCAGGGCGCATCGTCGGCCGGCGCGGGAGGCGCCGCCATGAACGATGAAGACCCGATGTCATGACGGCCGGGCACGACCAAAGGATGCGGTCGCCCAATGAAAAGCGGCCGCTTTCGGCGGCCGCTGCGGTCGTGAACGAGGGGGCGCCGTCGCGACGACCCTGCCCGCTCTCAGGAATTTGCGGGGTTGAAGTAGCGCGCCTCGAGCGCCTTCGCGCTCGTCAGATGCAGCCGGGCAAGCACCCGCTCCCAGAACGTCAGCGGCTGGATCCGACCGCTCGGCAGGACCAGCACCGCGCCGAGGATCGGCTCGTCTTCGATTCGTGATTCCTGGTAGCTCCGCTCTTCTCGGGATGCGCTCATCTCGGTCTCCTTTGGCGCTGCTCGGCGGCAGCATTCGATTCAATGTAACAGGATGTGTGGGAAGCGCCAGCGTCGTCCGATGAACGGCAACAGGGCCTTGCCGGCGCAGTAACCCGCGCGTTCAGGCGTCGACCTGGTCGCTGGCGTTGCCGCCGGCGCCGAGATAGTCCTTGATCTTGTCGACGCGTGGTCCAACGACCTGGATCGCCTTGAGCAAGGCCTCGTCGGTGGTGCCGAGCGCCGCCGTCCAGCGGGCGACGGCCGCGGGGTCGCTGACGTCGACCCGTGCATGCGAGCTCGGGTCTTCGGCGGCCTCGGTTTCGTTGCTCATCGTCGGCTCCTGCGGTGTCGGCTCGCGAGGTTAGCGCTTCGTCGGCCGAACCGCCGCGGCCGCTGCCGTGCGCGAATGGCAGCCTTCGAGGTGATCGTTGACCAGGCCCATCGCCTGCATGAAGGCGTAGACGGTGGTCGGGCCGACGAAGCTCCAGCCGCGCCGCTTCAGATCCTTCGACATCGCCACCGCCTCGGCCGAGGGCCCGAGCTTGAGCAACGCCGCGAGCGTCATGCGTTTCGGCCGCGAGCGCGCTGCCGGCTCGAAGCGCCAGGCGTAGGCGGCGAGCGATCCGCATTCGTCGCGCAGCGCGAGCACGCGCCTGGCGTTGTTGATCGTCGACTCGATCTTGCCGCGGTGGCGGACGATGCCGGCGTCGCCGAGCAGCCGGGTCACGTCGCGCGCACCGAAGCGGGCGACGCGCTCGGCCTCGAAGTTCGCGAACGCGCGCCGGAAGGCGTCGCGCTTGTTGAGGATCGTGAGCCAGCTGAGGCCGGCCTGGAAGCCTTCGAGGCAGAGCTTTTCGAACAGGCGCCGATCGTCGCTGACCGGAAAGCCCCATTCGTGGTCGTGATAGCTCCGGTAGAGCTGGCTGCTGCGACACCAGGCGCAGCGCACCACGCCGTCTTCGGCCGCGAACAATCCGGGGCGCTGGCTCATGGTCGTTCTGCCCAATGACTTGAGTACGAGGTGTTGGCCGGTCTTCTCGAGCGATCGCCCGCCGGACCGGGCTGCTTCAATCCGGAAAACAACTCCTCCCTTTGCGCGTCCACGCGCTCCCGGTACATTCTGGCCCGGCCCGAACGAGCGGGTGGCCGTTGCAGTCGATTCGTCATGCCCGTCATCGCCGTCGTCAATCGCAAGGGGGGAAGCGGCAAAAGCACGCTCGCCACGCATCTTGCCGGCTACTTCGCGAATGCGGGCGTTCCGATGATGCTCGGCGACGTCGACCGCCAGCAATCGACGCAGTCGTGGCTGCGCTCGCGCACCCTGCACCGGCTGCCGCGCAGCGCACCGATCGTCGGCTGGGCCGTCGATCCCAAGCGCGTGCTGCGTCCGCCTCCCGGCGTGCGTCACGTCGTCCTCGACACGCCGGGCGGCCTGCGCGGCTTCGACCTGGCGCGCGTCGCCGCCTTCGCCGACGTGATCCTGATGCCGGTCTGCAACTCGGCCTTCGACCGCGAGTCGGCCGCCGACTGCTACGCGGAGCTGATGACGCTGCCGCGCGTCGCCGGCGGCCGCTGCAAGGTCGCCGCGATCGGCATGCGCCTCGATTCCCGGACGCGCTCGGCCGAGGTGCTCGAGGCCTGGGCGCGCGGCCTGAAGCTGCCGTTCATCGGCGCCCTGCGCGAGGCCCAGGTCTACGTCCGCTGCGTCGAGCACGGCCTGACGGTGTTCGATCTTCCCGCTGCCCAGAGCGAGGCCGACGTCGCGCAGTGGAAGCCGATCGTCGCCTGGCTCGAGCCGGTGCTGCGGACCGTGCGCCGGCCGGTCTTGCGCTCCAATGCCAGCGTGCAGCGGCTTCCGTCGGCCGGCGAGTCGAGCCTCGAGCGCACTGTCGCGCCGCGGGTCGCTCGCCCGCGTCGAAGGCGCCGCGCCTGACGCTGCCGCCCCGCTGCCCGCCGTCGCGCCGCCGCCCGCAGTCGCGCCGCGGCCGCGTCGCGGCGCCATGGTGCTGCTGATGGCGCTCCTCGCCTGGCTCACCGCGCCGCTCTTCCTGCATCGCAACTCCTGACCCGCGCGCCGAGTGCGCGGCGGGTGTCGCGCGGCGTCAGCGGGATTGCCAGTGCCGGCCGGCGCCGGCGATAACGCAGAATCCCGCGACGGCCGCGATCGGCCGGCACGCGCACCATGCTGACCCTGCTCTTCGACGGCATTGCCTACGGCATGCTGCTGTTCATCCTCGCGGTCGGTCTCGCGGTGACGCTCGGGCTGATGAACTTCATCAACCTCGCCCACGGCGCGTTCGCGATGGCCGGCGGCTACATCACCGTGCTCCTGATGAACCGGGCCGGCGTGCCGTTTCTCGTCTGCCTGCCGCTCGCCTTCCTCGGCACGGCGCTGCTCGGCGCCGTGCTCGAGCGAACCCTCTATCGGCCGATGTATTCGCGTCCGCACCTCGACCAGGTGCTGTTCTCGATCGGCCTCGTGTTCATGGCCGTGACCGCGGTCGACTACGTCGTCGGCTCGATGCAGCAGAACATCCACCTGCCCGAGTGGCTGCAGGGACGCCTGCCCTTCGCCGCGGTCGGCATCGGCAAGTACCGGCTCTTCATCATCGCCACCTGCGCGATCCTGACGATCGCGCTGCAGTGGGTGCTCTCGCGCACGCGCTTCGGCAGCCGCCTGCGCGCCGCGGTCGACGACCCGCGCGTCGCCGGTGGCCTCGGCCTCGACGTCAACCGCATCTTCCTGCTCACCTTCGCCGTCGGCTCCGGGCTCGCCGGGCCTCGGCGGCGCGCTCGGCGCCGAAGTGCTCGGCCTCGACCCGACCTTTCCGCTCAAGTTCATGATCTATTTCCTGATCGTCGTCTCGGTCGGCGGCACGACGACGATCACCGGCCCGCTGCTCGCCGCGCTGCTGCTCGGCATCGCCGACGTCGCCGGCAAGTACTACGTTCCCAAGCTCGGCGCCTTCATCGTCTACAGCCTGATGGTCGCGATCCTGCTCTGGCGGCCGCAGGGCTTGTTCGCGCGGATGGGAGCGCGATGAGCACCGACGGCACACCGCGCCGGCAACGGCGCTCACGCCGGCGGCGCGCTCGCTCGCCGCCTACGCGCGCTGGCGCTGGTGGGAGCTGGCGCTGCTCGCGGCGCTGCCGCTCTCGTGGCTGCTGCTGCCGGGCCAGGCGCTTGCTGCTCAAGGACATCGCCATCCTGGCCCTGTTCGCGGTCTCGCTCGACCTGATCCTCGGCTACGCCGGCATCGTCTCGCTCGGCCACGCCGCGTTCTTCGGCTTCGGCGCGTATGCGGCGGCGCTGTTCGCCAAGGAGGTCCTGCCCGACCCGATCGTCGGCCTGTTCGTCGCCATCGGCGCGAGCGCGCTGCTCGGCCTGGTGACGAGCGTGCTGATCCTGCGCGGCACCGACCTGACGCGCTTGATGGTGACGCTCGGCGTCGCCTCGATCCTGTACGAGCTCGCCAACAAGCTCGACTGGCTGACCGGCGGCGCCGACGGCCTGACCGGCGTCGTCATCGGCCCGGTGACGGTCCCGTTCACGTCGCTTCCCGGCTTCGAGTTCGACCTCAGCGGCCGCGTCGCCTACGCCTACACGCTGGTCGTCCTGATCCTCGTCCTGCTGGTCGCGCGCCGGCTCGTCCACTCGCCGTTCGGCGTGTCGCTGCAGGCGCTGCGCGACAACCGCCTGCGCGCCGCCAGCATCGGCCTGTCGGTGCCGCTGCGCCTGGTGGCGGTCTACACCGTCGCCGGCGGCGTCGCCGGCGCCGCCGGCGCGCTGCTCGCCCAGACCAGCGGCTTCGCCTCGCTCGACCTGTTCGACTTCCACCGCAGCGCCGAGGTGATGCTGGTTCTCGTCATCGGCGGCACCGGCTATCTCTACGGCGGCATCTTCGGCGCGATCGCCTTCAAGCTGCTGCACGACATCATCTCGGCCTGGACGCCGCAGTACTGGAACTTCTGGCTCGGCCTGTTCCTGGTGGTGCTGGTGCTGGTCGGGCGCGAGCGCTTCATCCGGCCCTGGACGTGGTTCGGCAAGGGCGCGCGGCCATGACGACGGTGCTCGCGACGCGCTCGCTGGTCAAGCGCTTCGGCGGCCTGGCCGCGACCAACGACGTCACGCTCGATGTCGCAGCGCGGCGCGCGCCATGCGCTGATCGGCCCGAACGGCGCCGGCAAGACGACGCTGATCAACCTCCTCACCGGCGTGCTCGAGCCGACCTCGGGGACGATCACGCTCGACGGCCAGGACATCACGAAGCTCGCCTCGCACCTGCGCGTGCGCCGCGGCGTCGTCCGCACGTTCCAGATCAACCAGCTGTTCAACACGCTGACGCCGCTGTCGTCGCTCGCGCTCGCGGTCTCGGTGCATCGCAAGTCGAGCACGCGCTGGTGGCGATCGCTCGGCAGCGACGCCGGCGTCGCCGCCGAATGCGAGCAGCTGCTCGGCCGCTTTCGCCTCGCCGACGTGATGGACCAGCCGGTGCACTCGCTCGCCTACGGCAAGCGCCGCCTGCTCGAGATCGCGCTCGCGCTGGCGTGCCAGCCGCGCGTGCTGCTGCTCGACGAGCCGGTCGCCGGCGTTCCCGAAGGCGAGCGCCAGGAGATCTTCGAGACCATCAACGCGCTGCCGGCCGACGTCTCGATCCTGCTGATCGAGCACGACATGGACCTGGTCTTCAACTTCGCCCGGACCGTCACCGTGCTCGTCAACGGCGCCGTCTTCGCCGAGGGCGACGTCGCAGACGGTGGCGCAGGATCCGCGCGTCAAGGCGGTCTATCTCGGCGAGGACGCCGCGCATGGCTGAGCTGCTGCGCGTCACGGGCCTGAGCTCGGGCTACGGCGAGGCGGTCGTCGTGCAGGGCGTCGACTTCGCGCTCGAGGCCGGCCAGTCGCTCGCGCTCCTCGGCAGGAACGGCACCGGCAAGACGACGCTGCTCAACACGCTGATCGGCGTGACGCGGCGCCACGGCGGAACGATCGCGCTCGCCGGCCGCGACATCACCGCGCTGGCGCCGCATGCGCGCGCCGCCGCCGGCATCGGCTGGGTGCCGCAGGAGCGGAACATCTTCAAGTCGCTCAGCGTCGACGAGAACCTGACCGCGGTCGCGCGGCCCGGGCCGTGGACGCCGGAGCGCGTCTACGCGATGTTCCCGCGCCTGGCCGAGCGCAAGGCCAACATGGGCAACCAGCTCTCGGGCGGCGAGCAGCAGATGCTCGCGGTGGCGCGGGCGCTGGTCCTCAATCCGAAGCTGCTGCTGCTTGACGAGCCGCTCGAGGGGCTGGCGCCGATCATCGTCCAGGAGCTGCTGCGCTCGATCGAGCGGCTGGTCCGGGACGAAGGGCTCTCGGCGATCATCGTCGAGCAGAACCCGAGGCAGATCCTGCCGATCACGCACCAGGCGATCGTCCTCGACCGCGGTCAGGTCGTCCATGCCGCGCCGAGCGAGCAGTTGCTCGCGCGACCGCGAGATGCTCGACCGCTGGCTCGCGGTGGCGCGCGCCTAGACGCGCATATCAGGAGCGGATGTAGGCCCAGCCCTGCTGCTGCTTGCGCATCACCTCGACGACCCCGGCGGGAACGTAGCCGATGTCGGGCAGCATGTCGGCCGGGACCAGCTTCATGCCGCGCATCGTGTTCTGGCAGGCGTTGATCGTGGCGCCGCTCTTCAGCGCCTCGGCGACACGCTGCTTGACGCTCGAGTCGGCCTTGAGCATCAGCAGGCCCGGGCCGAAGGCGACGAGCTCGATCTCGATCTCTTCGCCGCCGACGCCTTCCCTGCAGATTGGCCATGTTGTTGAGGATCATGTTCCAGCGCGCCGGATCGTTGTCGGTGACCTGGAACACGGCGCGGTTGCGCGGCGGCTGAGACGCCTGCGCCGCGGCCCACGCGGGCAAGAAGGCGACCAGCGCCGCAGCGCCCGTGGTGGCGAGGAAAGAACGTCTCGGCATCGTCGACATGGCTGCTCCTCGTTCGAGCCCGGCCGCTCAGAGCGGCAGGCCGACGTAATTCTCCGCCAGCGCCGTCGATGCCGCTTCGGAGTGGACGAGGTAGTCGAGCTCGGCCGCCTGCATCTTCTGGCCGAACGCGCCGGTCTCGGGAAACTTGTGCATCAGCGAGGTGAACCACCACGAGAAGCGCTCGGCGCGCCAGACGCGGCGCAGGCACCGCGCCGAATAGGCGTCGATGCCGGCGTCGCTCTTGTCGGCGTAATGCTCGGCGAGCGCGCGCGCCAGCAGGCCGACGTCGCCGGCCGCGAGGTTCAGGCCCTTGGCGCCGGTCGGCGGAACGATGTGCGCGGCGTCGCCGGCGAGGAACAGGCGGCCGAAGCGCATCGGCTCGGCGACGAAGCTGCGCAACGGCGCGATGCTCTTCTCGATCGACGGCCCGGTGACGAGATCGGCGGCGGCCTTCGGATCGAGGCGCGAGCGCAGCTCGGCCCAGAACGCGTCGTCGCTCCAGTCCTCGACCTTGTCGTCGAGCGCGCACTGGACGTAGTAGCGGCTGCGCGTCGCCGAGCGCATGCTGCACAGGGCGAAGCCGCGCTCGTGGTTCGAGTAGATCAGCTCGTGCGAGACCGGCGGCGTCTCGGAGAGGACGCCGAGCCAGCCGAACGGATAGACGCGCTCGTATTTGCGCAGCGCGCTGTGCGGCACGCTTTGCCGGCTGATGCCGTGATAGCCGTCGCAGCCGGCGATGAAATCGCATTCGATCTCGTACGGTCGGCCATCCTGCTTGAAGCGGACACTCGGCCGCGAGCCGTCGAAGCCATGCAGGCTCACGCCCTCGGCCTCGTAGACCGTGATCAGGCCCTGCTCCTCGCGCAGCTGCATCAGGTCGCGCGTGACCTCGGTCTGGCCGTAGACCATCACCTGCTTGCCGCCGGTCAGGCCGGCGAGGTCGATGCGGTGGCGCGCGCCGCCGAAGCAGAGCTCGATGCCGCCGTGCGGCAGGCCTTCGGCGTGCATGCGCGCGCCGGCGCCGGCGGCGTCGAGCAGGTCGGCGGTCACCTGCTCGAGCACGCCGGCGCGGATCCGGCCGAGGACGTAGTCGCCCGAGCGCTGCTCGACGACGATGGCCTCGATTCCGGCCTTGGCGAGCAGCGCCGCGAGCAGCAGGCCGGCGGGGCCGGCGCCGACGATGGCGACCTGGGTTCTCATGCCGACCTCCGCCCGATGACGTTCATGCGACCTGCGGCAGCGGCGCCGCGCAGTTGGCGCAGAACTTCGCGCCCGGCGGCGCTTCGGTGCCGCAGGCCGAGCAGAAGCGCTTGTGCGACGTCGGCGTCGGCTCCCCGCCGCTCCCGGCCGCGCTCGATCCGAGCGAGGCGTGCTTCTCCGCGACGTACAGGTCGCGCCGCAGCTGCGCCGCCGACACGGCCGCAGGCGCGCCCGCGTCCATCGCCCGCTCGCCGGCGTTGAGCGCGGCGATGCGCTTCTCGTCCTCGCCGCTGAACGGCGCGACCAGCACGCTCTGGCTGCGCGCGAACTGCATCAGCTGCGCCGTCAGTGCCTTGGCTTCCTGCTCGGTCGAGAACATCGCCGTCACCTGGCGCGCGTCGTCCTTGCCGAACACGACCGACTCGATCCGCGCCCGCCAGACGCGCAGCGTCATCGCCTCGGTGCGAACGACGTTGTTCTCGGTGTTCATCCGGCTCGAGAAGTTGTTGCCGGTGCCGATGCGCGAGGTCTGCCAGCTGCCGACCATCTCGACCCAGATCAGGATCGACTCGAAGTTGAAGCGGCCCCAGAGCCGCGCCGACGCCTGGAAGCAGAACGCGGCGACGAGGGCCAGGATGGCCGACGTGCCGACGAGCGAGAAGCGGTTCTGCTGCCACGGCGCGGCGACGTCGAAGTTGCGCACGAAGACGAGCGACATGCCGATCGCCGCGAGCACCAGCACGGTCGCGTAGAGGTCGAGCAGGAGCAGGGCGCGGTGGCGCGGCGCGGCGAGCGCGGCGGTGACGGTCGGCGCCTTGGTGCCCGAGATCGGCAGCGGCTGGCTCTCCTCGAACAGCTCGCCGGCGAAGTTGCCGGCCGGCGTCGCCGCGGTCGTGACCGGCTCGATGCGGGCGTAGCGGCGGTTCGGGATGCGCTCGGTCCACGCCGTCTGCATGATCCGGTCGAGCTCGTCCATCAGCGTCGACGGCGGCGCGTTCATCGACAGCCGCTCCTGCTCGACGCTGGCGCGCGTCTGCGGCGCGGCGTCGACCTGCGCCAGCACCGCGACCATCGCCAGTGCGCAGGCGACGAGCGCGGTGCCGAGCATGACGAAGGTCTGGGTATCGAGCGAGAACGCGCCGAGCGGCGGCAGCCTGGCCGCGACCAGGCCGATCGCCACCGGGGCGAGGATCGCGGCCGCGACCAGGCCGACCAGCGAAAGCGTCGTCACGCGCGCCTTGTGCTGCGCCAGCACCGGCCGGATCAGGAAGATCGCGCCGAAGACGAAATAGAGGATTGCGATCCACGGCCGCGTCACGGCGTTGCCGAAGACGAACCACGAGAACAGGAAGCTGATCAGCGTCGCCGCGATCGCCGCCAGGTTGAACATGTAGCGGCGCGCCAGCAGCTGGACCTCGCGCGGCGCGGTGATCAAGGTCGGCGCCCAGTGGTAGAGCAGGCCCTCGACCGCGCCCTGCGGCTCGGGATAGGTGAGCCCGCCCTGGCGCAGGATCTCCTTGATCGCGTTGCCCGCCGGCGAGCTGCCGCTGACGCCGGCCGGGATCTCGGGCGCGAGCGACGCCGGCCGGCCGCGGCCGAAGAAAAAGCGCAGCCGCGTCGCCGCCGTCGCCGCGGCGACGAGGCCGGCGCCAACCAGGACCAGGCCGGCGACGAGCGGCGCCGCGACCAGGCGCAGCGCGCTCGCTTCCATCGCGTTCTTCGCCCAGAGCAGGCTGACGACGCCGGCGCCGACGAGCAGCACGGCGCAGAGCCAGAGCAGGCGGTTCTGCAGCTGGTACGGATTGGGCAGCTCGAGCAGCTTCGATTCCGATCCGTACTCGTACGACATGCCGGGACCCCTGTTCGGTTGCGCGTCGCGGCCAGTTTAGGGGCTGCGCCGCCCCACGCCGCGAAGCGAAGGCGCTACGCTCGGGACATGCCGCCGAACGCGCCCGCTCGATCCGCTCGCCGCGCCGGTGCTCGCGCCCTTCGCCGACCTCGAGGTCGAGGTCGGCGCGCCGATCGAGATCGGCCGGGTCGCGGCCGGCGTTCGCCGCGTCATCCCGATCGTCGGCGGCCGCTGCGTCGGGCGCGGCTTCACCGCGCGGGTCGTGCCCGGTGGCGCCGACTTCCAGCTCATCACGAGCGCGACGATGGCCCGGCTCGAGGCGCGCTACGTCCTCGAGACCGACGCCGGCGATCGCATCTACGTCCACAACGACGCCGTCCGCACGGCGGCGCCGGAAGTGATGGCGCGGCTCGTCCGCGGCGAGCCGGTCGACCCGGCCGAGGTCTACTTCCGCTGCCTGCCGCGCTTCGAGTGCGCCGCGCCGGCGCTCGCCTGGATCGGCGAGCGCGTCTTCGTCGGCGTCGGCGTGCGCCGGCCGGCGACGGTCGTGATGCGCTTTCTTCGAGGTCTGCTGAGGCGCCGTTTCGGCGCCTCGGGTACGCGCCCCGATCCGTGCGATCCGGCACGAATGGCGCGCCCTCTCAAGCTCCCCGGTGCGGCGCCGATAACTCCGCTATCCGCGTGTGCCGAGCCAGCGCGGCCGCGAGCCCATGAAAACAGCCAGTCCCACCGATCTGATCGACGTCCAGGCGCTGCGCGTCGGCATGTTCGTTCACCTCGACATCGGCTGGATGAAGCACCCGTTCCCGCTCAGCAGCTTTCGCATCACCAGCGCGGCGCAGGTGGCGACGATCCGCTCGCTCGGCCTGCGCACGGTGCGCTGGAACCCGCGGCAGAGCGACCTCGGCCCGCAGGACGACGAGGAGACGCAATCCGGGTCGGGCTCGCTCGGCGCGCCGCCGGTCGATGCCGCCAACGATTCCAACCTCGGCGACATCGACGCCGCCGACACGGTGCCGTCGTATGCGGTGCCGGCCGACGACGCGACCTCGGCCGCGGTCCACGCGGCGAGCCGCGCCCGTGCCGAGCGGCAGCGAAAGCTCGCCCGCCAGCGCGAGGCGCGCGAGCGCTGCGAGCGCCAGTACGCCGAGGCGGCGCGCGCCTGCCGCCAGACGATCGACCTGGTGCCGGGCAAGCCGCACGAGGCGCGCGCCCAGGCCGAGTCGCTGGCGCGTGCGATCACCGACAAGATGGTCGGCGAGCAGGACCTGTGCATCCGCATGATCGTCGAGGGCGCCGGCGACAAGGCGTCGATGCACGCCATGAACGTCGGCGTCATCTCGCTCCTGATGGGCCGCTGCTTCGGCTTCAGCGACGAGGAGATGCAGGACCTCGGCGTCGGCGCGATGCTGCACGACGTCGGCAAGCTCGAGCTGCCGGCGCGGCTGCGCCACCGCGAGGACAACTTCTCGCCCAACGAGGCGCGCGTCTACGAGGAGCACGTCGAGATGGGCCTGGTGCAGGCGCGCCGCATGGGCCTCAGCGCCGGCGCGATGGCGGTGATCGCGCAGCACCACGAGCATGCCGACGGCAGCGGCTTTCCGGCACAAGCTCAACAGCGACCGGATGACGATGGCGGCGCGCATCGTCGCCCTCGTCAACCGCTACGACAACCTGTGCAATCCGCACCTGCTGGCGCGGGCGATGACGCCGCACGAGTCGCTCTCGCTGCTGTTCGCGCAGGGGCGCAGCAAGTACGACACCTCGATCCTCGGCGCGTTCATCAAGATGATGGGCGTCTATCCGCCGGGCTCGACGGTGCAGCTCACCGACGATCGCTACGCGCTGGTGGTCGCGGTCAACTCGTCGCGCCCGCTCAAGCCCAACGTGCTGGTCCACGACGCGGCGACGCCGCGCGAGGAAGCGCTCGTGCTCGACCTCGAGACGGCGTCGGGCCTCGGCATCCGGAGAAGCGTCCGACACGGCCAGCTGCCGCCGACGGCGCTCGGCTACCTGTCGCCGAGCGCGCGCGTCAGCTATTTCTTCGAGCCGTCGCAACCGGCGCGACGACGAGTGAACAACCCGCTTCCGGTAGATCCGTTCAGCGTCGCAGAGGCGGCGCGCCGGACCTGGCCGGTGCTGATCGAGGCGATGCTCGAGGCGGTCTGCCTGGTCGAGCCCGAGGGCCTGCGCATCGTCGCCGCCAACGGCGCCGCCGGGCGCCTGCTCGGCCTGCATCCGTCGGAGCTGGTCGGGCGCGACATGCTAGCGACGGCGCCGACGCCCGAGGACGAGAGCTTCTGGCAGCGCGTCGCCGACAACGGCGGCTGCGCCAACATCCTCTCCGATTCGTACATCACGCATGCCCGCGGCCAGGCGGTCCCGGTCGTGCGCCGGGTGAGCAAGATCGAGCCGGCGCCGGGCAACGCGCTCTACGTCGTCGCCCTGGTCGACCGCAGCGAGCAGATGCGGGTCGAGCAGGCCGCGGCGATCAGCACCGCCGAGCTGGCGGCGACGCTCGAGTCGGTCGCCGACGGCGTCCTCGTCGTCGACCTGGCCGGCCACATCAGCAACTTCAACCGGCGCTTCGCGGCGATGTGGGAGCTGCCCGACGAGATGCTGCTGCTGCGCGCCGACGACGAGATCTTCGACTGGATGCGCCAGCGGGTCGTCGATCCCGGCGTCTACATGCGGCGCCTGGCCGAGATCGACGCCGAGACGATGCTGCGCGCGACCGACACGCTGAGCCTGCGCTCGGGCGCGGTCCTCGAGCGCGTCACGCTGCCGCAGCTGAGCCGCGGCCGGCCGATCGGCCGCGTCTTCTCGTACCGGGTCGTCGCCGCCGGCGCTTCCTGACGGACGGCACGGCGCCGGGCGCGCCGGTTGCTTCGCGACAGCCTGCCTGCCGGTCAGGCAGCGCCGCCGCGACCTCGCTAAAGTCGGGCGTACGACGCCAACTTCGGAAACGCCGCCATGTCCGCGATTGCCGGTGCCCTCGAGCAGCGCCTCGGGTCATTGAGTCTTCCCATCGCCGTCATCCTGCCCGGAGGCCGCCGCATCGGCCGCAAGGACGCCGCCGTCACCCTGCGCCTGAACGACCTTTCGCCGCTGACCCACCTGATCACCGGCGAGGTCGGCAAGGTCGGCCAGGACTACGTCGAGGGCAAGCTCGACCTCGACGGCGGCATGCGCGAGCTGATGGCCGCGGCCGCCGAGCTGATGCCGGGCGATCCGACCCAGTCCGTCGGCGCACCGCCGGCGCCGCTCGGCTGGGTGCGCCAGGCCAAGCTGATGGCGCGCTCGCGCCTGCGCCACCAGCCCGAGGCCGATGCCCGGCAGATCCAGTTCCACTACGACGTCTCCGACGACTTCTACGCCCTCTGGCTCGATCCGCGCCGGGTCTATTCGTGCGCCTACTTCCGCGACGCGGCGATGTCGCTCGCGGCGGCGCAGGAGGCCAAGCTCGAGCACATCTGCACCAAGCTGATGATGAAGGAGGGCGACCGCTTCCTCGACATCGGCGCCGGCTGGGGAGGCCTGCTGATGTTCGCGGCCGAGCACTACGGCGTGCGCGCCCAGGGCATCACGCTGAGCAAGAACCAGCACGCCCACGTCAACAAGCTGATCGCCGAGCGCGGCCTGGCCGGCCGGGTGCGCATGGACCTGCTCGACTACCGCCATCTCGACGAGAGCGAGCCCTACGACAGGATCGCCTCGATCGGCATGTTCGAGCACGTCGGCCGGGCCCAGCTTGCGGAGTACTTCGCCAAGATCCGGCGCCTGCTCAAGCCCGGCGGCCTGCTCCTCAACCACGGCATCACTGCCGGCGGCACGCACAACCACCAGCTCGGCTCGGGCCTCGGCGACTTCATCGAGAAATACATCTTCCCCGGCGGCGAGCTCGAGCATGTCTCGCGCGTCCTCGAGAAGACCAGCGACGCCGGCCTGGAGGCGGTCGACGTCGAGAGCCTGCGGCCGCACTACGCGAAGACGCTCTGGGCCTGGAGCGACGCGCTCGAGGCCCAGCTCGGCACGGCGCGGACGCTGACCACCGATACCGTGCTGCGCGCCTATCGCCTCTATCTGGCGGGAAGCGCGATGTGCTTCGAGCGCGCCTGGCTCTCGTTGCACCAGATGCTGTGCGCGCGGCGCACCGGCGATCCGGCGGACGGGCCGATGCGCGGGGCACAATCGGACTATCCGTTCAACCGCGGCTACATGTACCCGCAACGCTGAGAGCCCTCCGTTCACGATGTACCGATTCACTTCGAAGGCCGACGGCGACCTGCTGATGATGGCGCCGGTCGGCGACCAGCTCCTGCGCATCATCGGCCGCGAGCCGGCGCCGCAGGGGATCATCGAGAACGCCGCGATTCCGGCCGCGATCGCCGCCCTCGAGCAGGCGATCGCCATCGCCGACGCCGAGCGCCAGCGTACGCGCACGCGCGCCGGCGGCCGCGACGACGACGAAGCAGCGGCCGGGGACGTCCCCGTCGGCGTTGGCCAGCGCGCCTGGCCGTTGCTCGAGATGATGCGGCGTTCGCTCGCCGAGCATGCCGACATCGTCTGGGGCGTCTAGAGTCCGGGCGCGCCGGCAGGCGCCATCACGAGGAGCAGGTCTTGAAACTCTGGAGCGACAGCTGGCCCAACGGCGAGGCGATCCCGTCGCGCTACGCCTGCGGCCGCGCTTGACGGCGCGAACGGCGTCGGCTTTTCCGACAACCTCAGCCCGCACCTTGCGTGGAGCGACTTGCCTGGCGCGACCAGGTCGCTGGTCCTGATCTGCCACGACTTCGATGTGCCGAGCCGCGGCGACGACGTCAACCAGACTGGCCGCGAGATCCCGGCCGACCTGGCGCGGGTCGACTTCTTCCATTGGCTCCTGGCCGACGTGCCGGTGACGACGACGGCGATCGCCGAAGGCGCCTTCAGCAGCGGCTTCACGGCGCGCGGCAAGCCCGGCCCGGCGCTGTCGCTGCCCGGCTTCGACGGCGCGCGCCAAGGCCTCAACGACTACACCGGCTGGTTCGCCGGCAACGCCGAGCTCGCCGGTGACTATTTCGGCTACGACGGCCCGTTCCCGCCCTGGAACGATTCGCTCATCCACCACTACGTCTTCACCCTCTACGCGCTCGACGTCGCGCGCACGCCGGTCGAGGGTCACTTCGGCGGCGCCGAGTTGCGCCGGGCGATCGACGGCCACGTCCTCGCCGAGGCGATGCACTCGGGCACCTACACGCTCAATCGCCGGCTGCTCCGGTCGTGACTCGCGAGGCAGGCGCGGCAGCGGGCGAGGCGGCACGAATCGTCGCCGTGCGCCACGGCGAGACGGTCTGGAATGCCGAGATGCGGATGCAGGGCCAGCTGGACACCGCCCTCAGCGAGCGCGGCCGCGAGCAGGCGGCGCGCGTCGCCGAGGCGCTCGCCGGCGAGGGCATCGAGGCGATCGTCGCCAGCGATCTGGCGCGCGCCTACGACACCGCCGCCGCGATCGCCGCCGTGCTCGGACTGCCGATCGTGACCGATGCCGGCCTGCGCGAGCGCAGCTTCGGCATCTTCGAAGGTCATACCTACGCCGAGATCGACGCGCGCTGGCCTGACGAGGCGGCGCGCTGGCGCCGCCACGAGCCGGCGTTCGGCCCCGACGGCGGCGAAAGCCTGATCGCGTTCAACGACCGCGCCGTCACCGCGATGATGCGAATCGCGGCGGCGGCGCACGGCCGCACGACGCTCGTCGTCAGCCACGGCGGAGTGCTCGACTGCCTCTATCGCGCCGCCTCGGGAATTGCCCTCGGCGCGCCGCGCTCGTGGGCGCTCGGCAATACCGCGATCAACCGCCTGCTCTACACCGGCGAGCGCTTCACCCTGGTCGGCTGGAGCGATACCGCGCATCTCGACGGCCTCGCGCAGCGAGGGCGACTGTGCCACCGTGCCGCGGCTCACGTCGTGAGCCCGTCGCCGCGTCCCGGCGACCATGTCGCCGCGATCGATACGCCGGCGCTCGTGATCGACCTCGATGCGATGGAGCGAAACCTCGCCGCGATGGCGGCATTCGCGCATGACCACGGCGTTCGCCTCAGGCCGCACGCCAAGATGCACAAGTGCGCCGCGATCGCGCGGCTGCAGATGGCAGCCGGCGCGGTCGGCGTGTGCGTCCAGAAGACGAGCGAAGCCGAGGCGCTCGCCGCCGCCGGCGTCGGCGACATCTACATCTCGAACGAGGTCGTCGATCCGGCCAAGCTGGCGCGTGTCGCGGCGCTGGCGCGGCGGGTGCGGCTGGCGATCGCGATCGATTCGGTCGAAGGGGTCGAGCGGCTGGCGGCGGCGGTCGCGGCAGCGGGCAGCACGATCGAGGTGATGGTCGAGGTCGATGTCGGCCACGGCCGCTGCGGCGCGCCCGCGGCCGCGGCCGGGCAGCTGGCGCAGCGCGTCGTCGCCCACGCGCCGCCCGAGGGCGGCTTGCGCTTCGCCGGCGTGCAGGCGTATCACGGCGCGGCCCAGCATCTGCGCGGACGCGGCCGAGCGCGAGGCGGCGGCGCACCATGCCGCAGCGCTCGCGCGCGCGGCGCAGGCGAGCATCGGCGCGCTCGGCATCGCCTGTCCGCTGGTCACCGGGGCGGGCACGGGGACGTTTGCGTACGACGTCGCGAGCGGCGTCTGGGGCGAGCTGCAGGCCGGCAGCTACCTCTTCATGGACCGCGACTACGCCGACAACGCGCCGACCCCGGGCGCGCCGCGCTTCGAGCACGCGCTCTTCGTCAAGAGCCAGGTCATGAGTCGCGGCGCGGCGCACGCCGTCGTCGACGCCGGCCACAAGTCGCATGCTGTCGATTCCGGCCTGCCGCGCGTCTGGCAGCGCGAGCTCGACTTCCTCAACGGCGGCGACGAGCACGGCATCGTCCGCCCCCGGGTCGGCCTGGGGCGAGCCGAGCTGCCCGAGCTCGGCGCGACGGTGTGGCTCGTACCGGGCCACTGCGATCCGACCGTCAATCTGCACGACCGCTACGTCGGCGTTCGCGGCGGCCTTGCCGGCGGCGTCGTCGAGACGGTGTGGCCGATCGAGGCGCGCGGCTGCGTCAGCTGATCAGATCGAGCCGACGAAGACGGCGCTGAAGATCGCCGCGCAGAAGATGCAGAAGGCGATGCCGGCGATGCCGCTGGCGATGTCGTCGTACGAGCGGATGTTGTCGCAGCGACGGCCAATCTCGGTGAAGAAGTGGTTCACGGCGATCTCCTTGCGAGGCTCCGCGCCGCGCGACCCGTTCGCGACGGCACGCGGCCAGTCTCGAACGCGCCTGTAGCGCCAGCCAGTGAAGACGCCGCTTCGCGCCTGTGACCGACCGCACTCGCGCCGCTGCGTCGCTGGGCGACGCCGCCCATAATTCACGGATGGACTCCTGCGCGCGTCTGGGGCCGCTAAATGCCCCGAGGAAGCGGGCGCCGTGATCGACGATCGCCTGCCGCCCTCGCTGCTCGAGGCGCGTGGCCGCGCACGGCAGCAGCCGCTCGTTTCGCGCCAACACGATCCTGCTCAACGAAGGCGACCCCGGGGCTTCGCTCTACATCGTCCTCGACGGACGGCTGCGCGCCTATGCCAGCTCGGCGGAGGGGCGCGACGTCATCCTGACCGAGCACGGGCCGGGCGAATACGTCGGCGAGCTCAGCCTCGACGGCGGCCCGCGCTCGGCCTCGGTCAAGACGGTCGAGCCGACGACGTGCTGCGTCGTCCAGGGCGCGCAGCTGCAGAGCTTCCTCGCCGCCCATCCCGACTTCGCGCTGCACCTGTCGCAAAAGCTGACGCGCATGGTGCGCCGCCTGACCGAGCAGGTGAAGAGCCTGGCGCTGCAGGACGTCTACGGGCGCATGGTGCGGCTCCTGATGGAGCTCTCCGAGCCGGTCGGCGCGGAACGGATCGTGCGCGAGAAGCTGACCCAGCAGGACATCGCCGACCGCGTCGGTTCGTCGCGCGAGATGGTCAACCGGGTGATGAAGGACCTGACGACCGGCGACTACGTCGCGGTGCGCGACGGCCGCTACGTGATCCTGCGCAAGCTGCCGGCGGCGCGCTGAGCCCTGGCCGTTGCCCGAGGCGATCGTCTTCATCGCGACGTCGGTCCGCGCTGGGCGTGAGTCCGGGCGGCGCGCTCAGGCCGCGCCGGCGAAGACGACGATGAACAGCGACACGGCGGCCAGCGACAGCGTCAGGCTGACCAGCAGGGTGGCGAGGTCGTCGAAGATGGACTTCATGACGGGCTCCGGAGAGGCGATCGAGGTGAACCATTCAGCTTCGACCGGCCGCCAGTCTCGTCAGATGGAGCCGTTTGTCCGAGTGAGGAACGCGCTGCCGGCGTGTGACGTATTCACATTGCGGCCCGATGAGTCGTGCCATCGCATGCGGGCAAATGCTCAGAGGAATTACCCGGGTTCCGACCTCCCGGGCAGCCGCAGGACGATCGCGCTTGCCTAGACTGCGCGTCCTGCTTGCTGAAGGCGGTTCAGCCCGATGAATGCCTCGGCGCCCGCCCACTCCGCACCTCTTGCCCATGTCGTTCGCCGCCCGATACGCGTTGCCGTCGTTCGCCCCGGAACACGCCCGGGTCGCTCCGCTCGTTCCGGCGGTCGCGCGCGCGCTGACGTTGCTCGAACGGCTGGCGCGCGGCCGCGAGCCGATGACCCTGGCGCGGCTGGCGAGCGAGCTGGCGCTGCCCAAGAGCAGCGTCCACGGCCTGTGCACGACGCTGGTCTCGTTCGGCTACCTGCGCCGCCAGGCCGACGGCTCGTTCCTGATCGGCCCGCGGGTCATGGGGCTGGCCGAAGCCTTCGTCGCCGGCACCGACGTCGCCCAGGAGTTCAACGCCCTCTGGAGCACCGGCCGCTCGGCGCCGGAAGAAACCGTCGTGCTCTCGGTGCTCTCGGGAACCGAGGCGCTCTACGTCGCGCGTGCGCAACAGCGCCCGCCCGCTCGGCCTGGCGTTCAACGTCGGCATGCGCCTGCCGGCCTATCTCTCGGGCAGCGGCAAGGCGATGCTGGCGCAACTGCCGCCCGAGGAGGTGCGGCGACGCTTCTCCGGCCAGCTCTCGACGCGCCTGACGAGCAAGGGGCCGCGCGATCTCGAGTCGCTGCAGAAGGAGCTGGCGCTGACCAAGAAGCGCGGCTACAGCGTCGACGACGAGGCGGTGCGCGAAGGCGTCTATTCGTTCGGCGCACCGGTGTTCGACGCCTCCGGCGCGGCGGTCGCCGGCATCGCCGTCTGCATCAACAAGGTCCAGCTCGGCAGCGACCGCGGCGCGCGCCATCGCGACGCCGTGCTCGACGTCGCGCAGCCGGCTGACGCACGCGCCTCGGCGGCGAGGCGGCCCCGCGATGAGCGAGCCGGACCTGATCCTCGAGACGCAGGAGCTCACCAAGGAGTTCAAGGGCTTCGTCGCCGTCGACAAGGTCAACCTGCGCGTTCGCCGCGGCACGATCCACGCGCTGATCGGCCCGAACGGCGCCGGCAAGACGACCTGCTTCAACCTGCTGACCAAGTTCCTGACGCCGACCTCGGGCCGGATCCTGTTCGCCGGCGACGACATCACGAGCGAGAAGCCGGCGGCGATCGCGCGCCGCGGCATCGTCCGCTCGTTCCAGATCTCGGCCGTGTTCGCGCACCTGTCGGTGCTGGAGAACGTCCGCGTCGCCCTGCAGCGAAAGCTCGGCACCTCGTTTCATTTCTGGAAGCCCGAGTCGTCGCTGCATTCGCTCGACGCGCGCGCGCTGGCGCTGCTGCGCGACGTCGACCTCGAGCCGTACGCCGCCTTGCCCGCGGTCGAGCTCAGCTACGGCAGGAAGCGCGCGCTCGAGATCGCGACCACGCTGGCGATGGAGCCGACGCTGATGCTGCTCGACGAGCCGACGCAGGGCATGGGCCTCGAGGACGTCGACCGGATCCGGCAGCTGATCAAGAAGGTCGCGGCCAGCCGCACCGTGCTGATGGTCGAGCACAACATGAGCGTCGTCGCCTCGATCGCCGACACGATCACCGTGCTGGCGCGCGGCGCGACCCTCGCCGAAGGGCCCGTACGCCGAGGTGGCGAAGAACCCGGCGGTGATCGAGGCCTACATGGGCACCGCCCACGCCGAGCTGGCCGGAGCGCACTGATGGCCGACGCGCTTTCTCGAAGTCGCGGGCGTGCAGGGCTGGTACGGCGAGTCGCACGTGCTGCACGGCGTCGACTTCCACGTCGACGAAGGCGAGGTCGTGACCCTGCTCGGCAGGAACGGCGCCGGCCGGACGAGCACGCTGCGCGCGATCATGGGACTGATCGGCTCGCGCACCGGCTCGATCAAGGTGCGCGGCACCGAGACCGTCGGCCTGGCGACGCATCGCATCGCCCGGCTCGGCATCGGCTATTGCCCGGAAGAGCGCGGCATCTTCTCGTCGCTCTCGGCCGAGGAGAACCTGATGCTGCCGCCGCCGCTCGGCCAAGGGCGGCATGAGCGTCGAGCAGATCTACGCGATGTTTCCGAACCTGAAGGAGCGCGCGTCGAGCCAGGGCACGCGCCTCTCGGGCGGCGAGCAGCAGATGCTCGCCGTCGCCCGCATCCTGCGCACCGGCGCGCGCCTGCTGCTGCTCGACGAGATCTCCGAGGGCCTGGCGCCGGTGATCGTGCAAAAGCTCGGCGAGGTCGTCAAGTCGCTGCGCGAGCAGGGCTACACGATCGTCATGGTCGAGCAGAACTTCCGCTTCGCCGCGCCGCTCGCCGATCGCTTCCTGGTCATGGAGCATGGCCAGGTCATCCAGCAGTTCACCCAGTCCGAGTTGCCGGCGCGCATGGAGCGCCTGCACGAGTACCTGGGCGTCTGATCGCTCTGCCGATTCCTTTCCTTCTTCACTTCTTCACGGAGACACGATGAAACTCACCAAGCTCGTATCCGCCTGCGCGCTCGCGCTCGCGACCCTGTCCGGCACGCGGCGCAAGCGCAGATCTCGGGCGACACGATCAAGATCGGCTTCATCAGCGATCTGTCGGGCCTCTATGCCGACATCGACGGCCCGGCCGGCGCCGAGGCGATCAGGATGGCGATCGCCGACATGGGCGGCGCGGTCGCGGGCAAGAAGATCGAGATCCTCGTCGCCGACCACCAGAACAAGCCCGACGTCGCCGCCGCCAAGGCGCGCGAATGGTTCGACACCCAGGGCGTCGACATGCTCGTCGGCGGCACCAACTCGGGCACCGGCCTGGCGATGGCCAAGGTCGCGCAGGAGAAGAAGAAGCTCTTCATCTCGGTCGGCGCCGCGACCTCGGCGCTCACCAACGAGCAGTGCTCGCCGTACACCGTGCACTACGCCTACGACACGACGGCGCTCGCCAAGGGCACCGGCAACGCGGTCGTCAAGGCCGGCGGCAAGAGCTGGTTCTTCCTGACCGCCGACTACGCCTTCGGCACGCAGCTGCAGAACGACGCGACGACAGTCGTCAAGGCCGCCGGCGGCACGGTCGTCGGCTCGGTCCGCGCGCCGCTCAATGCCAGCGACTTCTCGTCGTTCCTGCTCCAGGCGCAGCAGAGCAAGGCGCAGATCCTCGGCCTGGCCAACGCCGGCGGCGACACGATCAACTCGGTCAAGGCGGCGAACGAGTTCGGCATCACCAAGACGATGAAGCTCGCGGGCCTGCTGATGTTCATCAACGACGTCCACTCGCTCGGCCTGAAGGCGACGCAGGGCATGTACCTGACCGACAGCTGGTACTGGAACCGCGACGCCGAGTCGCGCGCCTGGAGCCGCAAGTTCTTCGACAAGTTCAAGCGCATGCCGTCGTCGCTGCAGGCGGCCGACTACTCGGCGACGCTGCAGTACCTGACGGCCGTCAAGGCGACCGGCACGGACGACCCGGACAAGGTCCTGGCGCAGATGAAGAAGACCAAGATCAACGACATCTACGTCAAGGGCGGCTGGATCCGCGACGACGGCAGCATGATCCACGACATGTACCTGATGCAGGTCAAGTCGCCGGACAAGTCGACCGAGCCCTGGGACTACTACAACATCGCCCAGACCTTCAAGGGCGAGGAAGCGTGGACGACCAAGGCCGAGTCGAAGTGCGCGGTCTGGAAGTAGACGAAGCGACAGAAGCGAGGACGAGCGGAGCAACGACGATGCAGGTCTTCCTGAGTCAGCTCACGCTCGGCCTCGTCAACGGCTCGTTCTACGCGATGCTGAGCCTCGGCCTGGCGGTCATCTTCGGCCTGCTCGGCATCGTCAACTTCGCCCACGGCGCGCTCTACATGCTGGGCGCGTACGTCGCCTACGTCGGCATGGACAAGCTCGGCATCAACTACTGGGCCGCGCTGATCGTCGCGCCGATCGTCATCGGCGCGCTCGGCGTCGTCATCGAGCGGCTGTTCCTGCGCCACCTCTACAAGATCGACCCGATCTACGGCCTGCTGCTCACCTTCGGCCTGGCGCTGATCGCCGAGGGCGCGCTGCGCTATACCTTCGGCGTCTCGGGCCAGTCGTACGACAAGCCCGAGCTGCTCTCGGGCTCGACCGACCTCGGCTTCATGGTCTTGCCCAACTACCGCGCCTGGGTCGTCGTCGCCTCGCTGGCGGTCTGCCTCGGCACCTGGTTCCTGATCGAGCGCACGAGCCTCGGCGCGACGCTTGCGCGCCGGCACCGAGAACCCGGCGCTGGTGCAGGCGTTCGGCATCAACGTGCCGCTGATGGTGACGCTCACCTACGCCGGCGGCGCCGGCCTGGCGGCGCTCGCCGGCGTGCTCGCCGCGCCGGTGATCCAGGTGACGCCGCTGATGGGCTCGAGCCTGATCATCGTCGTCTTCGCCGTGGTCGTGATCGGCGGCATGGGCTCGATCCTCGGCTCGATCCTGACCGGGCTCGGCCTCGGCCTGGTCGAAGGGCTGACCAAGGTCTTCTATCCCGAGGCGTCGAGCATCGTCGTCTTCGTCATCATGGCGATCGTGCTGATGGTTCGACCCGCGGGCCTGTTCGGCAAGGAGGCTTGATGAGCGACGCCAAGGCCCTGCCTCTTCCTGCCACCGGCGCCGTCGCCGACGTCTCGCGCCTGGCCCATGTCGGCGCCGTCGCCGGGCTGGCGCTGCTGATCGCGGCGCCGTTCATCGGCCTCTATCCGGTGTTCGTGATGACCGCGCTCTGCTACGCGATCTTCGCCTGCGCCTTCAACCTGCTGCTCGGCTACACCGGGCTGCTCTCGTTCGGCCATGCCGCCTACTTCGCCACCGCCGCCTACACCACCGGCTGGCTGGTCCGCTCCGAGGGCTGGCCGCCCGAGCTCGGCGTGCTCGCCGGCGTCGCCCTGTCGGCGCTGCTCGGCCTCGTCGTCGGCTTCATCGCCATCCGCCGCCAGGGCATCTACTTCGCGATGACGACGCTGGCGCTGGCCGAGATGACGTACTTCGTCTTCCTGCAGTGGCGCTCGGTCACCGGCGGCGAAGACGGCCTGCAGGGCGTGCCGCGCGGCAAGCTGCTCGGCGTCGTGCCGCTCGCCGGCGAGCCGCACGGCAAGCTGTTCGGCCTGCTGCCGGTTCCCGACGACGTCGTCATGTACTTCGTCGTCCTGGCCGTCTTCGTCGTCGTCTTCCTGGTCGATTCGCCGCATCGTCCACTCGCCCTACGGCCAGGTGCTGAAGGCGATCCGCGAGAACGAGCCGCGCGCGATCTCGCTCGGCTACGACGTCGACCGCTACAAGCTGCTCGCCTTCGTCCTGTCGACGGCGCTGGCCGGCCTCGGCGGCTCGCTCAAGACGCTGGTGCTCGGCTTCGCCACGCTCTCCGACGCGCACTGGTCGCTCTCGGGCGAGGTCGTGCTGATGACGCTGCTCGGCGGCATGGGAACGTTCGCCGGCCCGGTGCTCGGCGCGTTCACGATCATCGGCCTGCAGAACCTGCTCGCCGACCGTGTCGGCGAGTGGGTCACGGTCATCATCGGCGTGATCTTCGTCGTCTGCGTCGTCGCCTTCCGGCGCGGCTTCGTCGGCGAGCTGCTGGCGTGGCAGAAGCGGCGCAAGCGACAATGACCGGAGTTTCCCGGCGCCGTCGCGCGGCCTCGGGAAGGTCCATCCAGGAGTCGTCGACATGACCGCGAAGCGCTTGACCAAGGAAGACATCCGCAACAGCACCGGCATCCTCAATCCGGTCGGCCATGTCATCCTCGCCTTCAACGACGACGCCGTGACGGCCGAGGCCGTCGCCGCGCTGAAAGCCGCCGGCTTCGCCGCGGAAGACATCCTCGTCTACCGCGCCGAGGAAGCCACGCCGCGGCTGCGCGAGCGCGTCCAGACCGCCAGCGAGGCGGCCGGCTTCGGCTACGAGATCAACTTGATGCACCGCTACCTGGCCCTTGCCGAGCAGGGCGCCGGCTGGCTGATCGTCTACGCGCCCGATGACGGCCCGGTGCAGCGCATCCTCGAGGTCGCCAAGCGGTTCCACGCGCTGTGCGCGGTCCGCTACCACCGGCTCGCCAACGAAGACCTGATCTGATCCGCGGCGCTCCGGCCGACGACGCTAGGGCTTCAGACCGAAGCGCTCGATCAGCAGCGCCTTGACGGCAGCCTTGGTCGCGGCATCGGCGGCCGCGTCGTAGCCGGCGATCAGTCCTTTGCCGATGCAGCGGTCCTGGTCGTCGAGCTCGTGGCCGGTCTCGACATTGACGATCTTCCCGCCGGCCACTTCCTCGAAATTGCAGCGCGCGGCGGTGAGCACTTCGGGCAGCCGAATCAGGGTCGTGGTGGCGACGGCGTCGAAGGCGTGGTGCGCACCGGGGTAGGTGGTGACGGCGGCGTCCTGGCCGGCGCGGCGCAGGCGGTCGACGAGGCGAACGCAGGCGTCGGCCGCGGTGAGCACGTCGGCGTCGCCGATGAAGATGCGCTGCGGCCCTGGCTCCGACGTGGTATCGCCGAGGTAGCGCAGATTGCAGTCCGGGTAGAGCGCGATGTACGCGGCGAAGCCGACGCCGGCAGCGCCGAAGGCCGAGGCGAAGCGCGTTTGCGCGGCGACGAGCGCGGTTCGGCCGCCCGACGAGAAACCCATCACCGCGATCCGCCCCGGGTCGATGCGCGGATGCCGCGCCAGGAACGCCAGCGCGCGCTCTGCGTCGATCACCCGCGACGTGCTCGTGACCGATTCGGGCATGGTCGCGAAGCTCGCGCCGCTGGCGACGGCGCCGCGGCCGCTGAAGCTGTCGACCATGAAGACGGCGATGCCGAGCGCATTGAGCTCGTCGCTCCAGGCGATTTGGTTCGAGACCGCGCCCGCATCGCCGTGCAGCATCACCACCGCCGGCATGCGTGCGGCAGAGACGAAGGGCATGCGCAGCTCGGCGGCGATCGTCGCCGGCGCGGCACCGTCCGGCGTTCCGGCGAAGACCTGCGCCTGGGTCAGCGTCAGCGTCGGCAGCGCGTGCATCTCGACCCGAAAGGTCGGCGAAAGGGCGTTCGCGTTCGCGCCGGCGAGGGCCGCGGCGACGAGAAAGAGCGATGGCAGGCGGGAAAGGACGCGCTTGTTGCGTGCGATCACGGACTTCCTTCGGCGAACAGGCCGCCCGTGGCCTTGGGCGGTGTGACGCCGAGGTGGCGATACGCCGCCAGGGTCGCGACCCGGCCGCGCGGCGTTCGCTGCAGGAAGCCCTGCTGGATCAGGAACGGCTCGATCACGTCCTCGATCGTGTCGCGCTCCTCGCCGATCGCGGCGGCGACGTTGTCGAGGCCGACCGGGCCGCCGTCGAAGCGGTGGATCACCGCCTCGAGCAGCTTTCGGTCCATCACGTCGAGCCCGTGCAGGTCGACGTCGAGCATCGCCAGCGCCTTGTCGGCGAGCGGCTTGGTGATCGTGCCGTCGCCCTTCATGTCGGCGAAGTCGCGCACCCGGCGCAGCAGCCGGTTGGCGACGCGCGGCGTGCCGCGCGAGCGGCGCGCGATCTCGAAGCCGCCTTCGCCGTCGAGCGGCACGTCGAGCAGGCGGGCCGAGCGGCGGACGATCTGCGCCAGCTCCTCGGCGCTGTAGAACTCGAGCCGGGCGACGATGCCGAAGCGGTCGCGCAGCGGGTTGGTGAGCATGCCGGCGCGCGTCGTCGCGCCGATCAGCGTGAACGGCTGCAGCTCGAGCTTGATCGAGCGCGCGGCCGGGCCCTCGCCGATCATGATGTCGATCTGGTAGTCCTCGAGCGCCGGATAGAGGATCTCCTCGACCACCGGCGAGAGGCGATGGATCTCGTCGATGAAGAGGACGTCGTTCTTCTCGAGGTTGGTCAGGATCGCCGCCAGGTCCTTGGGCTTTTCCAGCACCGGTCCCGAGGTCGAGCGCAGGTTGACGCCGAGCTCGCTGGCGATGATGTGCGACAGCGTCGTCTTGCCGAGGCCGGGCGGGCCGAACAGCAGCACGTGGTCCATCGCCTCGCCGCGCCGCTTGGCCGCGCCGATGAAGATCTCGAGCTGCTCGCGCGCCTTCGCCTGGCCGACGTACTCGGCGAGTCCCTTCGGCCGCAGTGCCCGCTCGATCGCCTCTTCGCCTGGCGAGACGGGAACGCCGCTCACGACCCGAGCGTCCAAGCTTGCTCTGCCTGCCAAGGGCGGGCCGGCGGCGAACTCGTCGGTCTGGATGCTCATGGCGCATTATCGAACCAGCGCCTCGCCTCGCCGACAATCGCGCCCGTGCCGCATACGCTCCCGCTTCGTCTCGCGCCTGACGCTCTGGGCCCTCGCCGCCGCGCTGGCGCTGAAGAGCGCCGTGCCGATGCTCGCCGCGGTCGCGGCCGGGCTGCAGGGCAAGCCGGTGGCGGAGATCTGCGACGTCTACGGCGTTGCTACGACGCGTCCATCGGCGGCCAGGGTTCTGGCGCGACGGTGGCGCAGGCGGCGGCGCCGATGGCGCACGTCCACGGGCGACTGTCCATGGCGATGCACATGGCCACGCGCATGGCGGTGCGCCCCCCGCCGCGAGCTCGCCGGCGCACGACGACCCGGCGCCGGGCCATCGCCATGGTGCGCAGAGCGGCGACCACTGCGTCCTCACCGGCTTCGTCGCCATCGCCGCGAGCGATGCGCCGATCCTCGCCGGTCTCGTTGCCGACGGCGCAACGCGCGTCGTCCTGCCACGCGCCGCTGGCGTCGTCGTCGACGCCGCAGCGCGCTGGGCCGCGCTCCTCGGGCACGGCCCGCCCGCTTTCTCCTGAGCTCGCCGTCTCGGCCGCGCTGACGGTTGCCGTCGCTGGTGACCGCACCGCGCGGCTATGCACGACCGCCGCGCGCGCGCCGACGCGCGCGCACCGGCTCGGGAGAAGGACATGTCGACCACGGCACGCCGCCAGCGCTGGTGGCGAACGAACGCGCGCCCACTCGCCGCAGCGCTCGCTCTCGCGGGCGCCGCGCGCGCCGCTGCAGACGACGCGACACCGCCGCTCGACACGACGCTGCTCGCCGACGTGACGCTCGAGCGCGTCACCGTCACCGCGGCGCGGCCGGCGACGCTTCCGACCGAAATCTCGACGACGATCGAGAGCATCACCGGCAAGCAGGACGAACGGACCATCAACGCCACCGACGCCGAGGATGCGCTCAAGTACCTTCCGAGCCTCTCGGTGAGGAAGCGCTACATCGGCGACTACGACCACGCCGTGCTGGCGACGCGCGCTTCGGGCTCCGGCAACAGCGCGCGCTCGCTGGTCTACGCCGACGGCATCCTGCTTTCCAACCTGCTTGGCAACGGCGCCGCGTTCACGCCCCGCTGGGCGCTGGTGACGCCGGAGGAGATCGAGCGCGTCGACGTCCTCTACGGCCCGTTCTCGGCCGCCTATTCGGGCAACTCGGCCGGTGCCATCGTCGACTTCGTGACGCGCATGCCGAACGAGCTCGAGGCGCACGCCAAGCTGCAGGGCTTCACGCAGAGCTTTCATCTCTACTCGACTGACGAGCGTTTCCCCGGCGGCGAAGGCAGCGCCTCGATCGGCAGCCGCAGCGGCGCCTTCGCCTGGTGGATCAACGTCAACCATCTCGTCAGCGACGCGCAGCCGGTCAGCTTCGTGGTCAAGAACCTGACGACCGCGACCAGCCCGACGGCGACGCCGGTTACCGGCGCGATCCTCGATCGCAATCCGAAGGAGGTGCCGGGCTACGTGCTCGGCACGACGACCCAGACGCACACCGTCCAGGACCACGCCAAGCTCAAGCTCGCCTACGACCTCGCGCCGACCGTGCGCGCCTCGTACACGCTCGGTTACTGGCACAACGACGCCGACCGCGCCGTCGACTCGTACCTGCGCGACGGCGCCGGCAACAGCGTGACGAGCGGCGCGACACCGCAGACGGTGGCGATCGACGGTCACAGCTACAGCGTCCTGCCGACCGATTTCGCGCGCTCGCAGACGGCGATGGCGCACCTGATCCAGGGTCTCGGTGTCAAGAGCCACACCCTCGGCACCTGGGACTGGGAAGCGGCAGCGAGCCGCTACGACTACCTGCGCGACATCGTCCGCACCCAGTTGCCGAACGCCGGCGACGCCGCGGCCGGTCGCATCAGCGATCAGCACGGCACCGGCTGGAACACGCTGGCGCTGAAGGGCATCTGGCGGCCGCAGGGCGTGGGTGGCGAGCACATCGCCGAGTTCGGCGTCGCGCGCGACGCGTTCAAACTGCAGACGCTCGTCTCGGACACGCCCGACTGGCAAGGCGGCGATGCCGCGGCGCAGGTCTCGGCCTTCAGCGGCCGGACCTCGCTCGCCAGCCTCTGGGCGCAGGACGCGTGGCGCTTCGCTCCGGCCTGGAAGACCGTGCTCGGCGCGCGCCTCGAGCGCTGGCAGGCGAGCGACGGGTCGATCTCGACGCGACCACGACCCGCGCGTTCGCGCCGCGCCAAGAGTCGTATCTCTCGCCCAAGGCCGCGCTTTCGTGGCAGGCGAGCGAGCCGTGGCTGCTGCAGGCATCGGTCGGCCGCGCCGTGCGCATGCCGACCGTGAGCGAGCTGTTCCAGGGGTCGCTCTCGGCGACCGAGATCGTCAACAACGACCCGAACCTGAAGCCCGAGAAGTCATGGACGACCGAGCTCAGCGCCCAGCGTGAATTCGGCCGCGCCGGCTCGGCGCGAGCGACGCTCTTCTTCGAGCGCACCGACGATGCGCTCTACTCGCAGGTCGACACCAGCGCCGGCGGCACCGTCGCGACGGTGCAGAACGTCGATCGCATCCGCACCGCCGGCGTCGAGCTGGCGGGGCAGGGCTACGACGTGCTCGCCAAGGGCCTCGACCTCAGTGCCAGCGTCACCTATGCCGACTCGACGATCGTCGCCAACGACAAGTTCCCGGCCAGCGTCGGCAAGCAGCAGCCGCGCGTGCCGCGCTGGCGCGCCGCGCTGCTGGCGACCTACGACGCCCGACGATCGCTGGTCGACCAGCCTCGGCGTGCGCTATTCCGGCCAACAATACGGCCAGCTCGACAACTCCGACAGCAACGGCTACGCCTACACCGGCTTCAGCGAATTCTTCGTCGTCGATCTCCGTGCCCAGTACCGCCTGAGCCGTTCGTGGCTGGTCTCGGCCGGGATCGACAACGTCAACAACGACCGCTACTGGGCGTTCCATCCCTACCCGAAGCGGACCTTTCACGCCGAGCTTCGCTTCGATCTGTGACGCGAACGCGGCCCTCTCGATCAGGAATCCATCATGAATCCTTCCCGTCGCTCCCTGCTCGCACGTTGCCTCGGTGGCGCCGCGGCGCTGGCCGTGCTGTTGTCGCCGGCCGCCGCCTTTGCGCACGGCGCGAACGTCGGCGACATCGCGATCGTCCATCCGTTCGCGACGCCGTCGCTCGCCGGCACGACGACCGGCGCCGCCTATCTGGCGACGCTCGAGAACACCGGAACGAGCGCCGACAAGCTGGTTCGCGCCAGCACGCCGATGGCCGCGCGGGTGGAGATCCACACCATGGCCGTCGATTCCCAAGGCGTGATGCGGATGCGCGAGATCGACGGCATCGCCCTGGCGCCGAAGGCGAAGCTGCAGATGCGGCCGGGGATGGGAATGCACCTGATGCTGGTCGGCTTGAAGGAGCCGCTCAAGGAGGGCGCGACCTTTCCGATGACGCTCCAGTTCGAGCATGCCGGAACGGTCGAGGTCAAGGTCGTGGTGCAGACGCCGCGCGCCCACGGCGGCGGCGAAGACCACATGCATTGAGATCGAGCACTTGCGTGCCGCTGTCGCGGCGCCGCGTCACTTCGCGAGGGCGCGCAGGGCGAGCTTGATTCCGGCCGCGACCTCGACGTCGCCGGGCAGCGTCTTCAGCGTCGCCGCCGCCTCGCGGTCGCTGTAGCCGAGCGCGACGAGCGCCTGCAGGATGTCGGCCTGCGCGGTCGAGGCGACGCTCGCCGGTGCCGCGACGGCGTCGCCGAGCTTGCCCTTGAGCTCGAGCAGCAGCCGCTCGGCGGTCTTCTTGCCGATCCCCGGGACCTTGATCAGCCGACCGCTGTCCTGCAGGCCGACGGCGCGCGCGAGCTCGTCGACCGACAGGCCCGAGAGGATCGAAAGCGCCGTGCGCGGCCCGACACCCGAGATCTTGACCAGCAAGCGAAAGGTCGTGCGTTCCTCGTGCGTGAGGAAGCCGAACAGGACCTGCGCGTCCTCGCGGACGACGAAATGGGTCAGCAGCGTGACGCGCTCGCCGAGACCGGGCAGGTTGTAGAAGCTGCTCATCGGCACGTCGACCTCGTAGCCGACGCCGCCGACATCGAGGAGCACCTGCGGCGGTGTCTTGGCCGCGAGGGTCCCGGTGAGTCGGCCGATCATGCGCTCGATTATCGCGTCGGCATCCGGATTGCCACGCGCAACGCGTCGCGTCCCGGGATGAGGCGTGGCGAACAGGAGATGGAGGCGACATGAAGGCACGAACCTTGAAGGCGGCGCTTGCCGCCGTGACTGCAGCGGTCGGGATTGCGATGACGGGCGGCGCGCAGGCAATCGAGATTAACGATCTCTTCCTTTTCGGCGACAGCTACACCGACACCGGCGCTTTCTTCCCGCTGACCAACGGCTCGACGGCGGGCGGCTATCTGGCGAGCGCCTTCGGCATCCCGCTCGTCACCTCGAAGGAGGCGACGCCGGGGACCCGCGGCGTCAACTTCGCCGAAAGCGGCGCGCGGGTCGCGCAAGGGCCCACTCCACCGGCATCGCAGCCGCGCAGCCTCACCCAACAGGTGGCCGAGTTCCAGGCCTACGTCCAAGCGGGTGCGCTGACGTTCGGTCCGAGCAGCACGCTCTTCTTCCTTAGCGGCGGGCTGAACGATCACACCAGCCCGACCGGGCCGATCGCCGACGCGACCTTCCAGCAGGTCGCTACGCTTTACGGCCTGGGCGCGCGCTTCTTCGAGATCGCCCTGCTGCCGTCGCTCGTGCCGGCGTTCGCCGACAGCGCGCAGAACCTGAACCCGCTCTATCGCCAAATCGTTCCGCAATTGCAGGCGCTCTATCCCGACGCGACGATCGCGCTCAGCAACTGGGGCACCTACTACGACGACATCCTGCGAAATCCCGGGCAATACGGAATCACGAATACCACCGACCAGTGCTTCAACCTTCAGACCGGCATGCAGGAGCCGGCGTGTACCGATCCGAGCAAGTACTTCTACTACTACATCGTCCATCCGTCCGATCGCTCCCATCAGATCGTCGGCGAGCGCCTCGCTGCCGAGGTCCTGGCGGTGCCGGAGCCGATGCCGCTGCTGCTGCTCGCCTCGGGGCTGGCGGCGATGGTGGTGATGAGGCGTCAGCGGCGCGCCTGAGCCTGGGTCACGGCGACGCCTTGGGGCGACAATCGCCTCCCGCCGCCCTGCGCCGTCGCCTGTGATCCTTCGCCACGCCTTCATTCCGCCCGACAACAACCGGCTCGCCAACCTCGCCGGCAGCTTCGACGAGCACCTGCGGACGATCGCGGCCGCGTTCGACGTCAAGATCCAGCGCCGCAACGAGTCGTTCCGGGTCGAAGGTACGAAAGGCCACGCCGAGCGAGCGGTCGGGCTCCTGCAGCAGCTTTACGGCCGTGCCGGGCGGCCGATCGGCGCTGAGGAGATCGAGCTGGCGATCCTCGAGAGCATGAGCGACGAGCCGGCAAAAGACGCGGCGTTGGCGGCCGACGGCAAGGAAGTCGCCGAGGTCGACCTGCGCCTGCGCACGCGCCGCGCCGACCTGGTTGGCCGCACGCCGAACCAGGTGCAGTACCTGAAGAACATCCTCGGCCACGACATCACCTTCGGCATCGGCCCGGCCGGCACCGGCAAGACCTATCTCGCCGTGGCCTGCGCCGTCGATGCGCTCGAGCGCAACGCGGTCCAGCGGATCATCCTGACGCGCCCGGCGGTCGAGGCCGGCGAGCGGCTCGGCTTCCTGCCCGGCGACCTGGCGCAGAAGGTCGACCCGTACCTGCGCCCGCTCTACGACGCGCTCTACGAGCTGATGGGGCTCGAGCGCGTCGGCAAGGCGTTCGAGAAGGGAACGCTCGAGGTCGCGCCGCTCGCCTTCATGCGCGGCCGCACGCTCAACCACGCCTTCGTCATCCTCGACGAGGCGCAGAACACGACGCCCGAGCAGATGAAGATGTTCCTGACCCGGATCGGCTTCGGCGCCAAGGCGGTGGTCACCGGCGACACCAGCCAGATCGACCTGCCCAAGGGAACGACCTCGGGGCTGATCGACGCCGAGCGCGTGCTGCGCGCCGTCAAGGGCATCGCGACGACGCGCTTCACCTCGGCCGACGTGGTTCGCCATCCGCTGGTCGCGCGCATCGTCGAGGCGTATGACGCGGCCGGCGAAGAGCGCGGCTGACGCGCCCGTCGCGAAGGCGCGGCCGGCGCTCGGCCTGTCGCTGCAGCTCGCCGACGGCCGCCATCGCGCCACGCTGTCGCGCGCCGCCGTCGCGCGCTGGATCCGCGCCGCGCTCGCCGGGCCGGCCGAGATCACGGTCCGGGTCGTCGACGACGACGAAGGCCGGCGCCTCAACCGCGAGTTTCGCAAGCTCGATCACGCGACCAACGTGCTCACCTTCCCGTACGCCAGCGAGCCGGTGCTGAGCGCCGACCTCGTGCTGTGCGCGCCGGTGGTCGAGCGCGAGGCGAGCGAGCAGGGGATCGCGCTCGCGGCCCACTACGCGCACCTGCTCGTCCACGGCACGCTCCACGCGCAGGGCTTCGACCACGAGCGCGCGGCAGACGCGAGGCGGATGGAGGCGCGCGAGAGCGCGATCCTCGCCGGCCTCGGCTTCGCCGACCCCTACGCGCGCTGAGCGCGCGTCGGCCACATCACCGAGGCGATCGCGATCACGACCAGGACGATCGCCGCGCCGTCCTGCCAGTGCAGTGCCTCGCCCAGCCACCATGCGCCGGAGAGCGTGCCGAGCACCGGGATCAGCATCACCGACATGCTCGAGGCGATCGGCGGCAGGTTCCTCGCCATGATCAGCCAGACCGGCTGCGCCAGGCCGAAGATCAGGACCGCGTTGTAGGCGATCGCGACCAGTCGTCGATGGCGCCGGCATGCTCCAGCGATCGCGCTCGAACAGCGTGGTCGCGACGGTCATCGCCAGCGTCGTCAGGAGCGTCATCCAGAAGACGATCGCGAGCGTCGGCGCGACGATCGTCGTGCGTCGCATCTGCTGCGTGCCGAGCGCCCAGACCGCGGCAGCGACCAGCATGCCGATGGCGGCGAGCGGCCGGCCGGCGAGCGTCTGGAACTCGTGCCAGAGCAGGAGCGAGACGCCGAGCGCGGCGCAGACGATGCCGGCGACATGGCGCGGCTTCAGCCGCTCGCCGAAGACGGCGACGCCCCAGAGCGCCGAGAAGATCGGCATCGTGTAGCCGAGGATCGCCGCCCGCCCCGACGAGAGCGCCTGCACGGCGAGGATCGCGAGCACGTGCCAGACCAGCATGTTGGTGACGGTCAGGCTGACGAGCTCGCGCCAGTCGCGGCGCTCGATCCGGAACGACACGCGCAACGCCTTCAGCACTGCCCAGAGGACGGGCAGGCCGAACCACATCGAGAGGGCGCGAAAGGCGAGCGGCGGATAGCCCGAGACGCCGCTCTTCATCACCGGCCAGTTGAGGCCCCAGGCGATGGTCAGGAAGGCGAGCAGCGCGAATTGCCGGCCGCTGAGGGCGAACGGGCTGGCGGCGGTTGGATTCAGTGGCGCCCCAGGTAGCGCTTGCGCCAGAAGAAGATGCTCATGCCGACGCCGAGCGCGAGCATCAGCAGGAAGACGGTCCAGAAGCCGGTCGGGCTGTGGATCAGCGGCAGGCCGACGAAGTTCATGCCGAAGAAGCCGGTGACGAGGTTGAGCGGCAGGAAGATCGCCGTCAGCACGGTCAGCGCCCGCATGATGTTGTTGGTGCGGTTGCTCTGCTCGGCGAAGTGCATCTGCACCGCCGTCTCCGACGACGCCTCGAGCCGGCGCACGTGCGAGATCACGCGCTCGATGTGCTCGAGCACGTCGCGCGAGCGCACCCGCAGCTGCTCGCGCTCGCGCCGCTGCGCCTCGTCGCTCGGGCGCGGGCCACTCGTCGAGCGCGTCGACCCACTCGGTGATCGCCGCGCGCTGGTCCTCGCAGGTGTCCTCGAGCAGGTGCAGGGCGTTGCGCGAATTGAGCAGGAGACGCCAGCCGGCACTGCCGCCGCGCTCGCCGAAGAGCTGCTCCTGCAGATCGTCGAGCTGCTTGGTGAGCACCCGGCGCAGCTCGAGGTAGCTGTCGACCATGAAGTTGACCATGCGCAGCATCAGGTCGGCCGGGCTGGTCGGCATGCGCGCGCTGGCACGGCCCTCGGCGGTCGACGAGGTCTGGTTCTGCAGCCGGTTGGCGAAGAACTCGCGCACCTGGCAGTCGGTCGGGTGGACGGTGAGCGAGGACGCGGTCGAAGACGACGAAGCCGACCGGGCTGGTGTCGATCAGATCGATCGCGTTCTGCCGGCTCTCGGTCGGCGCCCCATCGTCGTCGATCGCCGCGACCGCGCTCGCCGCGAGGCGGCGGAAGACGAGGATGTCGTACGCCGAGGTGTAGTCGAAGCTCGACGGCACCTGCGTGTTGAGCAGGTCGAGGACGTGCAGGTCGAACAGCTGCGCGCCGGTCCACGCCTGCAGCCGCGCCTGGACGTCGCCGAGCGCCGCCTCGAGCGCCGGCCGCGCCGTCGCGACCCAGAGATAGCCGGTCGCCGGCAGCGCCTCGGGCGGCGCCTCGAGCTCGGTGAACTGGTCGCCGACGATGTGGAAGGCGCGGACCGGCTGCGGCATGGCGACCGCGCCCTATGGCTTCTTGAGCAGCCGCGCCGCTTCGAGCGCGAAGTAGGTGAGGACGCCGTCGGCGCCGGCGCGCTTGAACGCGCCGAGCACTTCCATCATGGTCGCGTCGTGGTCGAGCCAGCCGTTCTGCGCCGCCGCCTTCAGCATCGCGTACTCGCCGCTCACCTGGTAGGCGAAGGTCGGCATGCGGAACTCGTCCTTGACCCGGCGCACGATGTCGAGATACGGCAGCCCCGGCTTGACCATCACCATGTCGGCGCCCTCGGCGATGTCGAGCGCGACTTCGCGCAGGGCTTCGTCGCTGTTGCCCGGGTCCATCTGATAGACCTTCTTGTTGCCCTTGCCGAGGTTGGCGGCCGAGCCGACGGCGTCGCGGAACGGGCCGTAGAAGGCGCTCGCGTACTTGGCGCTGTAGGCCATGATCCGGGTGTGGATGTGGCCGGCGCCTTCGAGCGCGCTGCGGATCGCGCCGATGCGGCCGTCCATCATGTCGCTCGGCGCGACGATGTCGACGCCGGCCTCGGCCTGCACCAGCGCCTGCTTCGCGAGCACCGCCACCGTCGCGTCGTTGACGATGTAGCCGGTGGCCGTCGAGCAGGCCGTCCTGGCCGTGGCTGGTGAAGGGATCGAGGGCGACGTCGGTCATGACGCCGAGCTCGGGGAAGCGCTTTTTCAGCTCGCGCACGACGCGCGGCACCAGGCCCTTGGCGTTGAGCGCCTCGCGGCCGTCGTCGCTCTTCAGCGACGGCTCGAGCACCGGAAAGAGCGCGAGCACCGGGATGCCGAGGGCGACGCATTCCTCGGCGATCGGATAGAGGCGGTCGAGCGTGACGCGCTGGACGCCGGGCATCGAGGCGACGTCCTGGGCGATGCCTTGGCCGTCGAGCACGAACACCGGCAGGATCAGGTCGCTCGCATGGACGCGCGACTCGCGCACGAGTTCGCGGCTCCAGGCTTCGCGGCGCAGGCGCCGCGGGCGACTCGCGGGGAAGGGCGGCGGCGTCAGCACGGGCGCGATTCTAGGCGTGCCCTCGCGCCGCTCGAGGCGCCGCCGATAATCGATCGGATGGCTTCATCGTTCCTCTGGGTCAAGGCGCTCCACATCGTCTTCGTGAGCAGCTGGTTCGCCGGCCTGTTCTATCTGCCGCGGCTGTTCCTCAACCTCGCGAGCGTTCCCGCCGACAGCCACGCCGAGCGCGAGCGGCTGCTGATGATGGCGCGCAAGCTCTACCGCTTCTCGAGCCTCTTGATGGTCGGCGCGATCGGCGCTCGGCCTCGTGCTCTGGCTCGGTCTACGGTGTCGGCAAGGGACCGCACAACTACTGGCTGCATGCCAAGATCGTCCTCGTCGTCGTCGCGATCGGCTACCACCACGCATGCCGCTCGCTGTTGCGCAAGTTCGAGGAGTTCGCAAACCAGAAGAGCGAGCGCTGGTTTCGGGTCTTCAACGAATCGGCCGTCCTTCTCTTCACCGCGATCGTCGTCCTCGTCGTCGTCAAGCCGTTCTAGATGATCGCGGCACCGCAGCTCGGCCGTCCCGCTGTCATGGCTGTACGTCGGGCTCATCGTCTACGCCAGCCTGTATCCGTTCGTCGGCTGGCGCGTTCCCGGCGTCGGCCCGCTCGACTTTCTGATTCTCGGCTGGCCGCGCTGGTGGACGACGTTCGACCTGGTCGCGAACCTGCTCGGCTACCTGCCGCTCGGCTTCCTGCTCTTCGTCGCCCTGGTGCGCGGCGGCCGACCGGCAGGCGGCGCCGCGGCGATCGCGGTGGCGATCGGCACGCTGCTCTCGCTCACCATGGAGGTGCTGCAGAACTACCTGCCGCATCGCGTCTCGTCGAACGTCGACCTTGCCCTGAACGCGCTCGGCACCGCGCTCGGCGTCGCCATCGGCGCGGCGCTGCACTGGCGCGGCGGCATCGCCCGCTGGCAGAAACTGCGCGATCGCTGGTTCGTCGCGCGCAGTGCCGGCGGCCTGGCGCTGCTCGTCCTCTGGCCGATCGGCCTGCTCTTTCCGACGGCGGTGCCGTTCGGCCTCGGCCACGTCCTCGGCCGGATCCAGCCACTCGTCGTCGAGCTGCTGCAGGGAACGCCGGCGGCGGCGTGGACCGAGGGCTGGGCGGTTGCGCGCGCAAGCGCCGGCAGCCAACGGACCGGCGCTCTCGGCCGCCGCCGAGCTCGCGATCACCGTCCTCGGCCTGCTCGCGCCGTGCCTGGTCGCATTCACGATCGCGCTGCCGGGCTGGCGCCGCTCACTGCTCGTCTTCGGCGCGGCGCTGCTCGGCGCGGCGACGACGACGCTCTCGACCGCGCTCAACTTCGGCCCGACGCATGCCTTCGCCTGGACCACCGAGCAGGCGCTGCAGGCGCTCGGCGTCGCCATCGGCGCGGCGCTGCTGCTGAGCCTCGTGCCGCGCCGGGTCGCCGCCGGCTTCGGCCTGATCGCGCTCACGGCGCTGGTCATGCTGGTCGCGCAGGCGCCCGCCGACACCTACTTCGCGCAGAGTCTTCAAGGCTGGGAGCAGGGCCGCTTCATCCGCTTCCACGGCGCGGCGCAATGGGTCGGCTGGCTCTGGCCGTACGCCGCGATGAGCTATCTGCTGGCACGGCTCGCGGCGCGCGAGCCGCGGCCGTTAGCGGGTCCTCAGAGCTGAAGGTGAGCGCTTGACCCGGATCGAGGGACATGAGCGGAGCCGGCCACCCGGCGCTCGAGGCCCGTGCGCGGCCACGCCCGGCTTGCGCAAGCTTAGGCCAGCCCGAGCAACTGCAGCGCCAGGCGGTGCGTGCGCGAGCCGGATCGGCGAGCTCGTGCAGCACGTTCATGTGATGGCGCCCGGGCACCTGCTCGCAGACCGGCACCGCGCGCCCTCCCCACGCTTCGGCGATCAGCGCGTTCTGGCGCAGGAACTCCTCGCTCTCGTCGCCACCGACGACGGCGACCAGGCGGCCGTGCGGCGCCGGCATTGCGGCCGGGCTGAGCTTGCGCGCCGTCGCGTCGTCGAGCCTCAGGTCGGGCGCGAGGAACGGCGCGTGACGCAGCGGCTCGAGCTCGAACACGCCGGAGACGGCGAGCGCGCTCTTGCACGAGATCGGCGGGCAGGTCGGGCGCGACCGCCGCGCCAATCGCACGCCAGCATCATCGCCGCGAGGTGGCCGCCCGCCGAATGGCCGGCGACGACGATCCGCGTCGGGTCGCCACCGTGCTCGGCGGCGTGGCGCCAGACCCAGGCGAGCGACTGCACGAGCTGCAGGACGATGTGCTCGATCGTCACCGCCGGACAAAGCGCGTAGTTCGGCAGCACACCATTGCGCCGGCGGCGACGAAGGGCGGCGCGACGAACGACTGGTCGCGCTTGTCGAGCGCGCGCCAGTAGCCGCCGTGGATGTAGACCAGCACCGGCGCGCCCGTCGCCTTCGGGATGAAGACGTCGAGGCGCTCGCTCGCGTCGCTGCCGTAAGCGAGGTCGAGCGCGCACGCGAGGCTGGCGCGCGCGTGGTGCGAGCGCTCGTCCCATTGGCGCAGGATCGCCGGGTGCTCGGGGATGCGGGCGCGGTTGTTGTACTGCGCGTCGAACCAGTCGGGCGACTCATGTTCGCGGCCGCTTGGTCCGTGCCTTCGCGGCATCGCGCTGCGCGGCATCGATCAGGGCATCGGCCATCCACAGCGCGATCCGCTCGACCTCGCGGTCGGGCAGGCCCCAGATGTCCTTCAGGATCATGTACGGCTCGATGCCGTAGACGACCGAGAGCGCGCGGTGCAGCCGGTCGCGAACGGCGGCCGGCAGCGTCGGCGCGAGCGGCGCGAGCGCGTGCTCGAGGATGCGGATGCGATGGCCGCGCCGGTACGGCTCCTCCTCGAGCAAGCCGGCGCGCTCGAGCGCCCACTGCTCGAGCGCGAGCTGCGCCGCGGCGCGCATCTGCGGCTCGAATTCCTTGAAGCGCGGGAACGTCTGCGCGAACAACTCGCGCACGCGCGCCCGGCCGTCGGCCTCGCTCGAGGCGAACGCGCGCACCGGTCCGAGCGAGGAATCGACGACCGCCGTGACGAGCGCGCTGCGGCTCGGAAAATAGCGATACGTCGTCGCCCGCGAGACCTTCGAGCGGGCCGCCACCTCGGCGAGCGAAGGGATGTGCCCGTCCTGCTGGATCAGCGCCATCGCGGTGTCGAGCAGCAGCCGGAAGGTCGCGGCCTTGACGCCGCGCTCGGGCGGCGCGGCGGTTCGCTGAGCTTATGCTTGAGGCGCACCATGCGGGTTTGTCCGGAGCGGCGGAAGCGCCGATGCGCTTGTGGGGTTCTCGGGCCGAACTCTATGATGCGACGATCACGATTTGAGACGCAAGTCCCAAACTGAACCATCGATCTCGCGGCACCCGGGACTTTCCCGAAGCGACCGCCCGATGCAACCGAGACAAGCGCAATGCGGATCGCCAGCTGGAGCTGGGGCGGCCGGGCCCAGGTCGGCACGATCTCGCCGGACGGCCGCGAGGCGACGCCCGCTTGCCGTCGCCGACGCGGCGCGCGGCGCGCTGCCGCTGATCGAGGCGCTGGCGCACGGCGAATCGCTGCCGTCGCCCTCGGGTGCGCGCTTGCCGGTCGAGGCGATCGAGTTGCGCGCGCCGCTGCCGAAGCCGCTGCGCAGCATCTTCTGCGTCGGCCGCAACTACCGGGCGCATGCCGCCGAGCTCGCCGGCAGCGTCTTTCGCGCCAGCCTGCCGGCCGAGGACGCCTGGCCGATCGTCTTCACCAAGCTCGCCGACTGCGTCATCGGCCCGCACGACGTGGTGCGCCTGCCCGGCGCGGCGATCACGAGCCAGATCGACTACGAGAGCGAGCTCGCCGTCGTCATCGGCAAGGGCGGCCGCGACATCGCGCGCTCGCGGGCGATGGACCACGTCTTCGGCTACACGGTCGTCAACGACGTCAGCGCGCGCGACGTCCAGGTGCGCCACCAGCAGTGGGACCTCGGCAAGAGCTTCGACACCTTCTGCCCGATGGGCCCGTGGATCACCAGCGCCGACGAGCTCGACGGCCGCGCCACGCGCGTGCGCGGCTGGGTCAACGGCGAGCTGCGCCAGGACGGCGACACCAGGACATGATCTTCGACATCCCGACGCTGATCGAGACCTGCTCGCGCGGCATCACGCTCTACCCCGGCGACGTGATCGCGACCGGCACGCCGTCGGGCGTCGGCATGGGCTTTTCGCCGCCGCGCTGGCTCGGCGCCGGCGACGTCGTGAGGATCGAGATCGACGGCATCGGCGCGATCGAGAACCGTTGTTCGAGGCTCGCCATGACGCTGCACATCTTCGATCGCACCGTCGTCGAGGAAGAAGGCGAAGGCGACGCCGTCGTCTGCGTCCACGGCCTCGGCGGCAGCACGAACACCTTCACGCCGCTCATGCCGGCGCTGGCGCGCCATCGCGTCATCCGCGTCGACATGCCGGGCAGCGCGCGCTCGCACCGGGTCGAGGGGCCGCTCACGATCGAGCGCTTCGTCGAGACGCTGCTCTCGGTCTGCTCGCGGCTGAACGTGACGCGGGCGCACTGGATCGGCCACTCGCTCGGCACGATCGTCTGCCAGCACTCGCGGTGACGGCGCCGAAGCTGGTGCGCAGCCTCGCCTTGTTCGGCCCCCTGATCGCGCCGCCCGAAGCGGCGCGAACGGCGATCCGCGCCCGCGCCGCGAAGGCGCGCGGCGAGGGCGCGGCCGGCATGCACGAGATCGCGCTCGGCCTCGTCAACGCGGCGATCTCGGCCGACACGCGCCAGCGCTCGCCGCTCGCGGTCGCCTTCGTGCGCGAGAGCCTGATGCGCCAGGACCCCGAGGGCTATGCGCGCAGCTGCGAGGCCCTTGCCGAGGCGCAAGCGGCCGCGGTCGAGCGGATCGAGGTGCCGGTGCTGCTCGTCACCGGCGACGAGGACGGCGTCGCGCCGCCGCAGCAGGTGCGCGCGATGGCCGAGAAGCTGCATCCGGCGAAGAGCACGCGCGTCGTCGTCCTGCCGCGCTGCGGCCACTGGACGCCGATCGAGCGGCCCGAGGAGTGCGCGCGCGAGCTGCGCGACTTCCTCGCCGCGCAGCGCTGAACAGACGAGAAGACGCTGCCAAGGAGACCGACATGGCCGACATCCACTACACCAACGTCCGCATCTTCGACGGCGGCGGCGAAGCGCCGTTCATGGGCGAGGTGCTGGTCCAGGGCGACCGGATCGCGCGCGTCGTGCGCAGCGGCCAGGGCATTCGCGCCGCGCCGGTCGGCGGCGCCCGCGTCGTCGACGGCGCCGGCGCCTTCCTGATGCCGGGCATGGTCGAGGCGCACACCCATTTCTCGTGGAATGACCAGCCGTCGCTCGACGCGATCCAGCGCATGCCGCCCGAGGAGCACATCCTCTGGTGCGCCGAGGTCGCCAAGCGCTATCTCGACATGGGCTGGACCAGCTGCGTCGGCGCCGCCGCCGCCAAGCCGCGCCTCGACGTCGTCATCCGCAACGCGATCAACGACGGCACGATCCTCGGCCCGCGCTACCTCGCCGCGAGCCAGGAGATCACGGTCCCCGGCGGCCTCGGCGACACGACCCAGCCGCACCTGCCGCAGTCCGACTTCGCTTCGGCGCGATCGTCAGCGGTGCCGAGGAGATGCGCCGCTGCGTGCGCATGTTCGTCAAGTACGGCGTCGACTGCCTCAAGATCAACCTCTCGGGCGAATCGATCACCGGCATGCCGAGCGACCGCTGCCAGTTCACCGACGACGAGATCGCCACCTGCGTCGAGGAGGCCAAGGCCTGGGGCAAGCGGGTCGCCGCGCACGCCCGCTCGTGCGACTCGATCAAGCACTGCGTCCGCCACGGCATCGAGGTGATCTACCACGCCAGCTTCACCGACGAGGAGACGCTCGACCTGCTCGAGCAGCACAAGATGGAGCACTTCATCGCGCCCGGCCTCGCCTGGCTGATCAACACCTGCCACCACGCCAGCGAGTGGGGCCTGACGCCCGAGGTGACGAAGAAGATGGGCTACCACCGCGAGCTCGAAGCCGCGGTCGAGACGATGAAGGCCCTGCGCAAGCGCAGCGTCCGCATCCTGCCCGGCGGCGACTACGGCTTCGCCTGGACGCCGCACGGCACCAACGCCAAGGACCTCGAGTACTTCGTCAAGGTCGTCGGCATGAGCACGATGGAGGCGCTGCTCTCGGCCACGGCCTGGGGCGGGCCGATGATGAAGCGCGGCAAGGAGATCGGCTACATCCGCGAAGGCTGCCTCGCCGACATGCTGCTGATCGACGGCGACCCGCTCGCCGACATCACGATCCTGCAGGACAAGGCCCGCATCCTGTCGGTGATGAAGGGCGGCGAGTTCCACCGCGCGCCGCCGCTGCGTCAGGCGCGCACGCGACCCGCTGGGCCGCCTGAGGAGAACGCCATGGAGACGATAGAAAGACAGCACCCTCTTCACCAACGTCCGCATCCTCGACGGCACCGGCGCGATGCCGTACGCCGGCAGCGTGCTGGTCCAGGGCAACCGGATCCGCACCGTCGGCCGCTCGAGCGCGGCGCTCTCGCCGAGCGGCGCGACCGTCATCGACGGCGCCGGCGCGACCCTCATGCCCGGCATGTGCGAGGCGCACACGCACTTCTCGTGGAACGACGCGGCGACGCTCGCCGGCATCCAGACCATGCCGCTCGAGGAGCACGTGCTCTGGTGCGCCAAGATCGCGAAGCAGTACCTCGAAGCCGGCTGGACCTCGTGCGTCGGCGCCGCCTGCGCCAAGCCGCGGCTCGACGTCGTCACCCGCAACGCGATCAACTCGGGCCAGATCCCGGGGCCGCGCTACCTCGCCGCCAGCCAGGAGATCACGGTCCCCGGCGGCCTCGGCGACGAGACCCTGCCGCACCTGCCGTTTCCGGAGTTCAGCTTCGGCGTCAACGTCAACTCGGCCGACGAGATGAGGAAAGCGGTGCGCATGTTCCTCAAGTACGGCGTCGACTCGATCAAGCTCAATCTCTCGGGCGACAACTTCACCCCGGACTCGCCGGCCGAGACCACCTGGATGAGCGACGCCGAGGTCGCCGCGGCGATGGACGAAGTGCGCGTGCGCGGCAAGCGCGGCACCTCGCACGCGCGCTCGGCGGCGTCGGTCAAGCAGTCGCTGCGCCACGGCATCGACGTCATCTACCACGCCAGCTACAGCGACAGCGAGTCGCTCGACATGCTCGAAGCGGCGAAGGACCGGGTCTTCGTCGCGCCCGGCATCGCGATCATCCTGGCGATGCTCTACGAGGCCGAGCCCTGGGGCATCACCCACGCCAAGGCGGTGGCCATGGGCTACCAGCACGAGTGGGACGCGGCCCAGGAGTCGCTCAGTGCGATGCACAAGCGCGGCATCCGCATCCTGCCCGGCGGCGACTACGGCTTCGCGATGACGCCGCACTGCCAGAACGCGCGCGACCTCGAGTTCTTCGTCAAGTACCTCGGCTTCACGCCGATGGAGGCGATCCGCTCGGCGACGCTCTACGGCGGCCAGATCATGATGAAGCCCGACGAGCTCGGCGTCGTCAAGGACGGCTACCTCGCCGACCTGCTGCTGGTCGACGGTGACCCGCTTGCGAACTTGTCGATCCTGCGCGACCCGAAGCGGATCCTCGCGGTGATGAAGGACGGCGTGTTCGCCAAGTCGCCCGAGATCGCGGCGCAGCGGCGCTGGGAGCACGCGGCGTGACCGATCGCAGGAAGATCGCGCTCTGGCTGCTGTTCGCAGGGCCGATCGCGGTCTTTTCGGTCTGGGCGATCGTCGACAACCCGCCGCTCTATTTCAAGACGCTGCTCAACGGCCTGACGCTGGCCTCGCTCTACTTTCTGGTCGCCAGCGGCTTCACGCTGGTGTTCGGGCTGATGCGCAACGTCAACCTGGCGCACGGCTCGCTCTACCTGCTCGGCGCCTACGTCGGCTGGATCGTCGGCGAGAACACCGGCTCGTGGCTGCTCGCGGTCGCTGCCGGGTTCCTCTCGGCGGCGGTCCTCGGCCTGCTGATGCAGGTGTTCATCTTCCGCTTCATGGAAGGGCAGGATCTGCGCCAGACGCTGGTCACGATCGGCCTGTCGATCGTCTTCGCCGACCTGATGCTCTGGGCCTTCGGCGGCGAGATCTACACCTTCGATCCGCCGGCGTTGATCTACGGCTCGACCGTGCTGCCGGTGGTCGAGAAGTTTCCGACCTACCGGATCTTCGTGCTGCTCGCGGCGATCGTCATCGGCATCGGCCTGTGGACCTTTCTCGCCAAGACGCGCGTCGGCATGATGATCCGCGCCGGCGTCGACGACCGCGGCATGCTCGCCGCCTCCGGGGTCAACGTGCAACTGGTGTTCGCGGTGACGTTCGCGATCGGCGCCGGCCTCGCCGGTCTCGCCGGCGTCGTTGGCGGCACGGCGCTCTCGATCTCGCCCGGCGAGGACACGCGCTACCTGCTCGCCTCGCTCGTCGTCGTCATCGTCGGCGGCATGGGCAGCGTCGTCGGCGCGTCGATCGGTGCGCTCCTGATCGGCCTGGCCGAGCAGTTCGGCCTCGCCTACGCGCCGACCTACAGCGTCGTCTTCACCTTCGTGATCATGGTCGTCGCGCTCGCGTTCCGGCCGCGCGGGATCATGGGGGAGGCGCATGAGCGCGTCGCAGTGGCGCCGGGCGATGAACTCGGCGGCGACCGCGGCGGCGCCGAGCGGGCCGCGCGCCCCGCGCTCTTGCCGCGCCAGGCGACCTCGTCGCGCGCAGACGTCGCAGCGACGCCGCCTTCGAGCTGGCTTGCCCGCCTCGGCGCGCGCATCCGGCCGCGCCATCTCCTCGTTCTTGCCGCGGTCGTGCTCTATCCGTTCGTCGCCTCGCCGTTCTTCACCTACCAGATCGGCGCGCAGTCGCTCGCGCTCGGCCTGATCGCGCTCTCCCTCACCTTCCTCGGCGGCTACGGCGGCATGGTCTCGCTGGCGCAGATGACGGTCGCCGGCGTCGCCGGCTACGCCATCGCCATCTTCGGCACGAGCAGCTTTCCGGCGATCAGCCTCGGCTGGCCGTGGTGGTTGGCGGTCGCCTTCGCCCTGGTCGCGGCAACCGTGTTCGCCGCCGCCGTCGGCTGGCTTTCGGTGCGCACCGAAGGCATCTACACGATCATGATCACGCTCGCGATCGGCGTCGCCTTCTTCTATCTGGCGCAGCAGAACTACACCATCTTCAACGGCTTCGGCGGCTTCAGCAAGATCGTCGCGCCGGAGCTCTTCGGCATCGACTTGAGCGAGCCGGTGCCGTTCTACTTCGTCGCCCTGGCGTGCGCGCTTGGCCGGCTATCTCCTGGTGCGCCATCTCGTGCGCGCGCCGTTCGGCGTCGCCTTGCAGGGCATTCGCGACAACCCGCGCCGGATGGCGTCGCTCGGCTTTCACGTCACCGCGCACCGGGTCGCGGCCTACGCGGTCGCGGGCCTGCTCGCCGCGGTCGGCGGCGTGCTGATGGTCTGGTACAACGGCCGCATCTCGCCCGGCACCGTCAACATGGGCCAGATGATCGCGATCCTGATCATCGCCGTGCTCGGCGGCATGCGCCATCCCGTCGGCGCCTTCATCGGCGCGATCGTCTACGTGCTGCTGCAGAACTTCGCGATCGACCTGTTCGTCCGCGAGCGCTTCAACCTCGTGATCGGCGGCGTCTTCCTCGCCATCGTCCTGTTTTCCCCCGATGGTCTGCTCGGGCTCTGGGCGAAGCTTCGCTCGACGCCTGGTGCAGGCCCAGACTTCCCCGCAAAAAAGGAGACAACCGTGAAAGCAACGAAGAGAAGAGTGTGGCTTCGTTCGATCGTCGGCGCGGCCGCGCCTGACCGCCTGCTGGGCTCGGCCTGGGCCCAGGAGACGCTGAAGATCGGCCTGCTCGCCAACCTCGAAGGGCCGTTCGCCGTTCCGGGCCAGGACGGCTACCGCGGCGCCGAGATGGCGCTGAAGGAAAAGAACGGCATCGCCGGCGGCAAGAAGATCGAGTTCGTCAAGGTCTCGTCCGATGCGACCCCCGACAAGGCGGTCGCGATGACGAGAAAGGCAGTGGAGCAGGACAAGGTGCCAGATCATGATCGGCCCGCTCTCCGGCGACGAGGGCATCGCGGTCAAGAACTATGCCAAGACCAAGCCCGACATCACCTTCATCAACGGCTCGTCGGGCGCGCAGGCGACGACGCTCTCCGATCCGGCGCCGAACTTCTACCGCTTCAACACCGAAGGCGCGCAGTGGCTGGTCGGCCTCGGCGAGCACGCTCTTTCCAAGGGCTACCAGAAGGTCTTCCTGGTCGCCGAGGACTACGGCTTCCCGTACTCGCAGGTGCAGGGCTTCATGGCGAGCTACTGCGCCAAGGGCGGCAAGGTCGTCGACAAGGCCTGGGTGCCGCTCGGCACCAAGGACTACGCCTCGGTGGTCGCCAAGATCCCGAAAGACATCGACGCCGTGTTCGTCGTCCTGGGCGGCTCCGACGCCGTCAACTTCCTCAATCAGTACGAGCAGGCAGGCGGCAACAAGCCGATGATCGGCGGCTCGATCACGGTCGACCAGACTGTCCTCAACTACAAGGGCAAGCGCCGCGAGTCGCTGCTCGGCACGGCCTCGGCCGGGCCGATGGCCGATTCGATCGATACGCCCGAGTGGAAGAAGTTCGTCGCCGACTACAAAGCGCAGTTCAAGGACGGCTTCCCGAGCCCGTCGCTGTTCGCCTACCTGTACTACATCAACACCCGGGCCACGCTCGAGGCGCTCGATGCCGTCAAGGGCGATCTCTCTAACGGCCAGAAGGCCTACCGCGCGGCGCTGCAGAAGACTAACTTCAAGGGACCGGCCGGCGAGGTGAAGATCGACGGCAACCGCAACGGCGTCGGCACGACCTACATCACCGAAGTGACGAAGGCACCGGACGGCTCGTTCTACAACAAGGTCGTGAGGACGGTGCCGAATATCTCGCAGACGCTCGGCCTGCCGGAGGCCGACTTCAAGAAGATGGGCCTCGGGTCGCGCGACGTTCCCGACTGCCGCAAGTAGGAAGAAAGACTGATCGATGGCCTCGATCACGTCGCTTCGTCCGCGCGGCCGCGAGAGCGGCGCGCGGGCGCGCCCCGGCGCATCGTCCACCAGGGCAGCTCGCTGCTCTCGGGCGATGCGCTGGTGCTCGCCGGCGTGACGCGCGTCTTCGGCGCGCTGCGCGCCGTCGACGACGTCTCGCTCTCGGTGGCGGCGGGCGAGAAGGCGGCGATCCTCGGCTCCAACGGCGCCGGCAAAACCACCCTCTTCAACGCCATCACCGGCGACTTTCCGCCCACTTCTGGGCGGATCCGCTTCTTCGGCGAAGACATCACGGCACTGCCGCCACACGAGCGCATCCGGAAGGGCCTGCGCCGCACATACCAGTCTTCGCTCCTCTTTCGCGACCTGACGGTGCGCGACAACCTGTACCTGTCCGTGCGCGGCGTCGCCAACGGCCGCTTCAGCTTCTGGCGCGCCGGGCCGAGCCATGCGTCGACGATCGCGACCAACGACCTGCTCGAGCGCGCGCGCCTTTCGCACATCGCCGAGACGCGCGTCGCCGACCTGGCGCACGGCCAGCAGCGCCAGCTCGAGATCGGCATGGCGCTCGCGGGCGCGCCGCGCCTGATCCTGTTCGACGAGCCGGCCGCGGGCCTCTCGCCCGCCGAGCGGCGCGAGCTGGTCGCGCTGCTCGCGTCGCTGCCGCCGCACATGAGCTATCTCTTGATCGAGCACGACCTCGAGATAGCGATGCGCGTCGCGACGCGCGTGACCGTGATGCACAACGGCCGCGTGCTCAAGACCGGCACGCCCGACGAGATCGAGAACGACGCCCAGGTGCAGGCGATCTACATGGGAGGCAAACACTGATGGCCGGGCCCGACCGGAGGGCCGCGGTCAAGGCGAACGCGCCAGTGCTCGCGATCGATGGCCTCGACGTCCACCACGGCCGCGCCCACGTGCTGCAGAACGTGAGCCTGGTGCTCGAGCGCGGCGTGCTGGCGATCGTCGGCCGCAACGGCATGGGCAAGACGACGCTCTGCAACGCAATCACCGGATTGGTTCCGGCGAGCGGCAGCGTCAAGCTGTTCGGCGCCGAGATCCTCGGCCTGGCGCCGCACCGGATCACGCAGCGCGGCATCGCCTACGTGCCGCAGGGTCGGCGCGTCTGGCCTTCGCTCAGCGTCGACGAGACCTTGCGCCTGGTGGCGCCGAAGCAGGCGCGACGTCGAGCGCATCTACGCCATGTTCCCGCGCCTCGCCGAGCGCAAGGACCACGGCGGCGCGCAGCTTTCGGGCGGCGAGGCGCAGATGCTGGCGATCGGCCGCGCCCTGCTGCTCGAGCCGAAGCTGCTGGTGATGGACGAGCCGACCGAAGGCCTCGCGCCGATGATCGTCGAGCAGGTCGTCGAGGCGTTGCGCGACCTCGCTGCCGAGAGCGAGATCGCGGTGCTGCTGATCGAGCAGAACCTCGGCGTCGCGATCGATGTCGCCGACCGCGTCGCCGTGATGGTCAATGGCCGGATCGCGCGCGAGATGGAAGCGGCCGAGCTCGGCGCCGACCGCGAATTGCAGGAGCGGTTGCTTGGCCTGCGCTCGGGCGGGGGCGACGACGAGGCCGAAGCTGCGACGCCAACGGCACTGGAAGCCAGCGCCGACGCAGGTCTTCACGGTCCGCCGCGCGCACGGCGACGGCGCGCCGTCGCTCGACGACATCGCGCCGCGCACGGTGCGCGGCTTCAACCGCTGGAACGCCGGCGGCACCGCCGACAGGTCGCCGACGTCGCCGCGCGGCGCGGCGGCGACGGCGCCGCCGACAGCGACGAACAGCGCCGCGACGGCGACGGCCTCGGCGAGCTCGGCGCAGGTCTTCGACTTCCCGGTCGCCGCGAGCAGCGGCCGCGCCGCCTACGTCGTCGGCACCTTCGACACCAAGGGACGCGAGCTCTACTTCCTGCGCCAGTGCCTCGAAAAGCTCGGCCTGCGCGTCGTCACCGTCGACCTCGCGACCTCGGGCAAGCCGTCGACCGCGGCGGTCCATCCGCGCGAGGTCGCGCGCCACCATCCCGACGGCGAGGCGGCGGTCTTCAGCGGCGACCGCGGCAGCGCGGTCACGGCGATGGCGCTCGCCTTCGCCCGCTTCGTGCGCACGCGCAGCGACCTCGGCGGCCTGATCGGCGCCGGCGGCTCGGGCGGCACCTCGCTCGCGACCAGCGGCATGCGCGCGCTGCCGATCGGCGTCCCCAAGGTCATGGTCTCGACGATGGCGAGCGGCGACACGCGGCCCTACGTTGGCCCGAGCGACATCTGCATGATGTATTCGGTCACCGACGTGCAGGGCATCCATCGCATCAGCGAGGTCGTGCTCGCCAACGCGGCGCATGCGCTCGCCGGAATGATCGCCCACCCGCCGGCGATCTCGGCGACGAACAAGCCGGCGCTCGGCCTGACGATGTTCGGCGTCACGACCGCGTGCGTGCAAGGCGTCGTCAAGCGGCTCGAGGCCGAGTACGACTGCCTCGTCTTCCACGCCACCGGCGTCGGCGGCCAGTCGATGGAAAAGCTCGCCGACTCGGGCCTCATCGCCGGCGTGATCGACGTCTCGACGACCGAGATCGCCGACGAGATCGGCGGCGGCGTGCTCTCGGCCGGGCCGACGCGGCTCGACGTCTTCGCGCGCCATCCGCTGCCGTACGTCGGCTCGTGCGGCGCGCTCGACATGGTGAACTTCGGCGCCTGGGACACGGTGCCCGAGCGCTTGCGCGCCGCAGGCTCTATCGCCACAACCCGACCGTGACGCTGATGCGAACGACCGCCGACGAGTGCCGCGCGATCGGCGCCTTCATCGCCGACAAGCTCAACGCGATGACCGGCCCGGTGCGCTTCCTCATTCCCGAAGGCGGCGTCTCGGCGATCGACAAGCCGGGCCAGCCGTTTCACGATCCCGATGCCGACCGCGCCCTGTTTGCCGCGATCGAGGAGCGCTTTCGCGCCGGCGCCGAGCAGCAAGCTCGTTCGCCTGCCGAACCACATCAACGACGAAGCCTTCATCGACGCGCTCGTCGCCGCCTGGCGCGAGGTCGCGTCGCGCACGCAAGCCGCCATCGCTCGCCCGCTCGTATGCCCCGCATCGCTAGACAGACGCTGCTCGAGCGCTTCCGCGCCAAGATCGCCGCCGGCCGGCCGCTGATCGGCGGCGGCGCGGGAACGGGCCTGTCGGCGAAGTGCGAGGAGGCCGGCGGCATCGACCTGATCGTCATCTACAACTCGGGCCGCTACCGCATGGCCGGACGCGGCTCGCTCGCCGGCCTGCTCGCCTACGGCAACGCCAATGAGATCGTCTGCGAGATGGCGCACGAGGTGCTGCCGGTCGTGAAAGACACGCCGGTGCTCGCCGGCGTCAACGGCACCGACCCGTTCATGATCGCCGACGAGTTCCTGCAGCGCCTGATCGCGCTCGGCTTCTCCGGGGTGCAGAACTTCCCGACCGTCGGCCTCATCGACGGCACGCTTTCGCGCCAACCTCGAAGAGACCGGCATGGGCTTCGGCCTCGAGGTCGAGCTGATCGCACGCGCGCATGAGCTCGACCTGCTGACGACGCCGTACGTGTTCAACGAAGCCGAGGCGCGCGGCGATGGCCAAGGCCGGCGCCGACATCGTCGTCTGCCACCTCGGCCTCACGACCGGCGGCGCGATCGGCGCGCAGACCGCATTGACGCTCGCCGACTGCGTGCCGCTGATCGAGGCGCGCGCCGCGGCCGCCAAGGCCGTGCGCGGCGACGTGATCGTGCTCTGCCACGGCGGCCCGATCGCGACGCCCGACGATGCCGCCTACATCCTCACGCACTGCCCGTCGTGCCACGGCTTCTACGGCGCCAGCTCGATGGAGCGGCTGCCCGTCGAGACCGCGCTGACCGAGACGACGCGGCGCTTCACCCAGATCTCAGGAGACAGACCATGACCGGCTCCCAATTCGGCAGCTTCATCCTCGGCCTCGATCGTCGTCGCGATCGTCGTCGCGATCGCGGTCTGGCTGCTCCACTGGCTCTACCTGCGCAGCTCGAAGGAACGCTCGTTCGTTCGCACCGGGCTCGGCGGCCAGAAGGTCGTGCTCGACGGCGGCGCGTTCGTGCTGCCGATCGTCCACGACGTGATCCCGGTCAACATGAACACGCTGCGCCTGGAAGTCACGCGCGGCCGCGACAAGGCGCTGATCACGCGCGACCGGATGCGCGTCGACCTGATCGCCGAGTTCTACGTCCGCGTCGCGGCGCGGCCCGACGCCGTCGCCGCGGCGGCGCAGACGCTCGGCCAGCGGACGATGGAGCCCGAGCAGCTGAAGGAGCTGGTCGAGGGCAAGTTCGTCGACGCGCTGCGCACGGCGGCGGCCGAGATGACGATGGAGGAGCTGCACGAGAAGCGCGGCGCCTACGTCAAGCGGGTGCGCGAGACGGTCGCCGAGGACCTGACCAAGAACGGCCTCGAGCTCGAGTCGGTGTCGCTTGACCCAGCTCGACCAGACCGGCATGGAGTACTTCAACCCGAGCAACGCCTTCGACGCCGAGGGCCTGACCCGCCTCACCGAGACGATCGAGCAGCGCAAGAAGCAGAGGAACGACGTCGAGCAGGACACGTTGATCGCGATCCGCAACAAGAATCTCGAGGCCGAGAAGCTCTCGCTCGAAATCGACCGCGAGGGCGAGTACGCGCGCCTCGAGTCAGCAGCGCGAGGTCGAGATCGCGCGCGCGCGTCAGCGGGCCGAGCTGATGACCGAGCGGGCGCAGCGCGAGGAGCAGGGCGAGAGCGCGCAGATCGCCGCCAAGCAGACGATCGACGCGGCGCGGATCCGCTCGGAGCAGACGATCGAGCAGGAGCGGATCGGCAAGGAGCGGACGATCCAGGCGGCCGAGATCGACCGGCGCATGACGCTCGAGCTCGCCGAGCAGAAGCGGGCGATCGCGGTCGCCAGGGAGAGCGAAGCGCAAAGCGTCGCGCAAGCGGCGGCCGATACGGCGCGCGCCGACGCGGTAACCGCCGAGGAGAAGGTCTTCACCGCGCGCGAGGTCGAGATGGCCGAGCGCAAGAAGGCGATCGAGCTGATCGGCTCGCGCCAGGTCGCCGAGCGCGACGCGTTGCGGCTGACGAGCGCGGCGCGCGCCGAGAAGGACGCGAGCGCCGATCGCGGCGCCGCGGTGCGCGCCCAGGCCGAGGCCGACGCCGACGCCGACAAGATCAAGTCGATGGCGATGCGCGTGCGCGCCGAGATCGAGGCCGAGGCGCTTCGGATGATGAACGACGCGCACAACATGCTCTCGCCGGAAGCGCGCATGTCGGCGCTGCGCATGCGCCTGGTCGAGAAGGCCGAGGGCATCATCCGCGAGTCGGTGCGGCCGATGGAGCGGATCGAGGGCATCAAGATCCTGCACGTCGACGGCCTCGGCGGCGGCTCGGGCAGCGGCATGAACGGCGACGCCGGCCACGGCGGCAGCTTCTCCGACGGCCTGGTGAACTCGGCGCTGCGCTTTCGCGCCCAGGCGCCGCTGGTCGACCAGCTGCTGCGCGAGATCGGCATCGAGGGCGGCGACATCCAGCGCCTGGTCGGCGGCGTGAGCGGCGCGCAGGTCGCGCTGCCGCCCGGACCCGCGTCGAAGAAGGACTAGCCGGTGATCCGCGTCTACACGTCGAGCGTCATCGACGCCAGCGCCGACACCGTCTGGTCGCGCATCCGCGACTTCAACGGCATGCCGCAGTGGCATCCGGGCATCGCCGACAGCCGGATCGAGAACGGCGAGTCGAGCGACCGGGTCGGCTGCATCCGCCACTTCCATACGCGCGACGGCGGCATGATCCGCGAGCGGCTGCTCGCGCTCTCCGACTACGACTACTCGTGCGTCTACGAGATCCTCGAGAGCCCGATGGGCGTCGCCAACTACGTCGCGACGCTCAAGCTCACGCCGGTCACCGACGGCGCGCGCTGCTTCGCCGAGTGGAGCGCCGAGTTCGAGTGCGCCGAGGAGCGCGAGCGCGAGCTCGTCGAGACGATCGGCGACGGCGTCTTCCAGGGCGGCTTCGACGCCTGAAGCGCCACTTCGGCCGGCGATAGCGGCGTGCTCCAGCACGTCGTCCGCTCGACCGTGATCGATGCGCCGATCGAGCGCGTCTGGGCCGTGCTGCGCGACTTCAACAGCCACGACCAGTGGCACGACGTCGTCGCCGAGAGCCGCATCGAGGGCAACGAGCGCAGCGACCAGGTCGGCTGCGTGCGCAGCTTCACGCTCAAGGACGGCAACCGCATCCGCGAGCAGCTGCTGACGCTCTCCGACAGCGACCACAAGAGCACCTACTGCATCGTCGAGGCGACGGTGCCGCTGCAGCGCTACGTCGCGACCGTGACGCTGAAGCCCGTGACCGACGGCAACCGCACCTTCTGGCACTGGGAGTCGACGTTCGCGACGCCGCCGGGCCGCGAGCGCGAGCTGCGCGAGATGGTCGCGAGGGACGTCTACGAGGCCGGCTTCGAGAACCTGCGCCGCCATCTGCGCCAGGGCGGCGACCTGCGCGCGTCCGGCGGCGGCGGCGATGCCGGTCGCGCTGCCGCTGCCGGCGCGCCGCGCCGTCGTCCATCGCTACGGCGGTCCGGAGGTGCTGCAGCCCGGCGACGGCGAGGCTGCCGCGCCCGGTCCCGGCGAAGTGCGGATCCGCCAGCGCGCGATCGGCGTCAACTACCTCGACGTCTACCTGCGCAAGGGCTGGATCCCGGCGCTGCTGCCGCTTCCCGGCGTGCCGGGCATGGAGGCGGTGGGAACGGTGGTCGACGTCGGCGCCGGCGTCAGCGGCGTCCTGCCCGGCGACCGCGTCGCCTACCTCGGCCACGTCGCCCGGCGCCTATTGCAACGTCCGCACCGTGCCCGCCGCGTGGGTCGTCCGCCTGCCGGCCGCGATCGACGACGACCTCGCCGCGGCGACGCTGCTCAAGGGCATCACCGCCGACCTCCTGCTGCGCGATCTCGGCCGCGTCGGCCCCGGCACGCGGCTGCTCGTGCACGCCGCGGCCGGCGGCGTCGGCCTGCTCGTCTGCTCTTGGGCGCGGCGCCTCGGCGCGACCGTGATCGGCACCGTCTCGAGCGAGGAGAAGGCGCGCGTCGCCCGCGACTACGGCTGCGCCCATCCGATCGTCACGCGCGAGCATCGCTTCGCCGACGCGGTGCAGACGCAGTTCGGCGGCGCCGACGTGATCGTCGACGGCATCGGCGACGCCGCGCGCGACGAGAACTTCGCCGCGCTGGCACGGCGCGGCCACTGGATCAGCCTCGGCCAGGCGAGCGGCGCGCTGCAGCCGATCGCGACCGACCAGCTGGTGACAGAAGTCGATCACCTTCTCGCGCCCGGCGGTGTTCGACTACGTCGCGACGCAACGCCAGCCTCGCGGAGCGCGCCGGCCGGGTCTGGGCCGCGCTCGGCGACGGCACGCTCAAGGCGCCGCCGATCGAGCGCCATTCGCTCGGCGCCGCCGACGAGGCGCACGCCCGGCTCGAGTCGCGCCGGACGATCGGCGCGCTGGTCCTGGTCGCGTGAGAATCGAGCGAACGCACACCACGAGGAGGCCGCGATGATCGTCGGCATGAACCACTTCACCGCCATCGCCGAGGACCGGCAGAAGACGCTCGATTTCTACGTCGGCCTGCTCGGCTTGCGCGAAGGCTAGCGGCCCGACCTCGGCTTCGACGGCGCCTGGCTCTATGGCGACGGCACGCAGGCGCTGCTGCACCTCTACTTCGACCGCAAGCCGCCGACCCAGCGCGCCGGCGTGATCGACCACATGGCGTTTTCGGCCAGCGACGTGAAAGCGGTGAAGGCGCGCTTCGACGCCGCCGGCGTCAAGTACGACCTGCGCCGGCAGAAGGAGTCGGGGATCTGGCAGCTCTTCACCTACGACCCCAACGGCGCCAAGGTCGAGCTCGACTTCGATCCGGCGGAGAGCCTCTGACGGCGAGGGTTTGGTCCGGGCGTGTAGGCTTCGCCCTTCGCCTGCACTCGCCCCGCCCCGTTCCCGAATGCCGGATCCGTACTACAAGCGCCACATCTTCTTCTGCCTCAACGACCGCGAGAAGGGCGAGAAGTCATGCGCCCACGACGGCGCCCAGGAGGGCTTCGATCGCTGCAAGACGCGGATCAAGAAGGCCGGGCTGTCCGGGCCGGGCGACGTGCGCGTCAACAAGGCCGGCTGCATGGACCGCTGCGCCGGCGGACCGGTCGCGGTGGTCTATCCCGAGGGCGTCTGGTACACCTACGTCGACACGAGCGACATCGACGAGATCGTCGACGCCCATCTGATCGGCGGCGAGGTCGTGACGCGCCTGCTGCTGCCGCCCGACATCGGCCGCTAGCCGGCGCGGTCGTGTCGCCATGAATCCGCGAACGGTTCGGACGCAGATCGCCGGGCCGGCCGGCGCCATCGAGTGCGCCGTCGACCGGCCGGCGGCGCCGCCGCGCGGCCTCGCGGTCGTCTGCCATCCGCATCCGCAATTCGGCGGCACGCTCGACAACAAGGTCGTGCAGACGGTCGCGCGCGCCTGCCTCGACCTCGGCTGGGCCAGCGTGCGCTTCAACTTCCGCGGCATCGGCGCGTCCGAGGGCGCGTGGGACGAAGGCCGCGGCGAGGTCGACGACGCGCTCGCCGTGCTGAGCGCATGGCGCGACCAGGCCGAGTTCGCCGCCCTGCCGTTTCTCCTCGCCGGCTTCTCGTTCGGCGGCTTCGTCGCCGTCGAGGCGGCGCAGCATCTCCATCCCGATTCCAAGCCGCGCCGGCTGGTGCTGATCGGCCCGTCGACCGAGAAGCAGCAGGTCGCCAACGTTCCCGCCGACACGCTCGTCATCCACGGCGAGGTCGACGACGTCGTGCCGCTCGCCGCGACCCTCGCCTGGGCGCGGCCGCAGCATCTGCCGGTGATCGTCTTTCCCGGCGTCGGCCATTTCTTCCATGGCCAGCTGGCGCTGCTGAAAAAGACGATCGTGCGTGAACTGCACGATCTCGCCGCGGTCTGACCGCCGCGCCTCGCTTACTCGTCCTTCTCTTTCCGATCCTCGCCCATGCCTTTGTCCCGTCTCTCGTCGCGCGCCTTCGCCGCACTCTTTCTCGGCGTCGCCTGCGCCGCCTTCGCCCAGGCACCGCAACCTCCCGAGGTGGCGGCCAAGAGCTACATCGTTCTCGATCTCACGACCAACCAGACGTTGGCCGAACGCCAGGCCGACGCGCAAGCCGACCCGGCGTCGCTGACCAAGCTGATGACCGCCTACGTCGTCTTCCAGGTGCTGCGCGACAAGAAGCTGACGCTCGAGCAGACCCTGCCGGTCTCGAAGCTCGCCTGGAGCGAGAGCAAGGGCGGCGGCTCGCTGATGTTCATCGACACGACGATGACGCCCAAGGTCGACGAGCTGCTGCGCGGCCTGATCGTGCAAAGCGGCAACGACGCCGCGGTGGCGCTGGCCGAAGGCGCGGCCGGCAGCGTCGACGTGTTCGTCGGCATGATGAACCGGCAGGCGCAGGCCTGGGGCCTGAAGAACACGGCGTTCAAGAACGTCACCGGCCTGACCGAGCCCGGCCACCACAGCACGGCGCGCGACATGGGGGTGATCGCGGCGCACATCATCAGCGACTTCCCGGAGTACTTTCCGTACTACTCGATCAAGGACTACAAGTACAACAACATCGCCCAGCCGAACCGCAACCTCCTGCTCAGGCGCGACCCGACGGTCGACGGCATGAAGACCGGCTACACCGAGGCCGCCGGCTACTGCCTGCTGGCGACGGCGCAGCGCGAGTTCCCGAACCTCGGCCCGACCGGCGGCGTCGGCAAGCGCCGGATCATGACCGTCGTCCTCAACACGACCTCGATGGAGGCGCGCGCGAGCGAAAGCCAGCGCCTCCTCAACTGGGGCTTCCAGGCGTTCGACACGGTGCGCCTGTTCGACGACGGCAAGGCGATCGTCACGCCGCAGGTCTGGAAGGGAACGACCAACGTCGCCAAGCTAGGCGCCGGCAGCGCGGTGTACGTCAGCGTGCCCAAGGGCGAGGGCGGCAAGCTCCAGACCAAGATCGAGCGCAGCGATCCGCTGGTCGCGCCGCTCGCCAAGGGTCAGCGCGTCGGCAAGATCGTCGTCTCGACCGCGGCGGGCTCGGTGGTGGGCGAGGTGCCGCTGGTGGTGATGGAGCCGGTCGAGCAGAGCGGCATCCTCGGCCGCGCCTGGGACGCGATCCGGCTCTGGGTCAAGTGATCGCTTTCGCGGCGCACCGGACGCCGGGCGCCGGACCTCGCACGTGCCTCGGGCGCCGGGTGGCCGGCTCCGCTCATGTCCCCCGATCCGCGGCTGAAGCTGCGGCTCTCCTCCCAATACTTCGCTGCGCCGGCCACCCGACACCCGAGTCTTGCACCGACGTGCTCGCCGATCGGACCCGGAGAGGCGCTCGGTGATCCGTGTCGAGCGCTCGCCTTTTAGCGTCCTCAACAGAAAACCCTTCGCTACGCTCCGCGCGACAATGCCGTCATGCATACCCAGCTCCCCGACACGCTCTGCTACCTGAACGGCGAATACCAGCCGCTGAACGAGGCCAAGGTGTCGGTGCTCGACCGCGGTTTCGTCTTCGGCGACGGCATCTACGAGGTCGTGCCGGTCTACGGCAAGAAGCTGTTCCGCTTCGACGAGCACCTGGCGCGCCTCGGCCGCAGCCTCGCCAAGCTGCGCATCGCCAATCCGCACAGTCGCGACCAATGGCTCGAGCGCTGCAGGAAGCTCATCGCCGCGCTCGCCGAGCGCGGCGGCGCGACCGACCAGCTGGTCTACATCCAAGTGACGCGCGGCGTCGCGCTGCGCGACCACGTGATGCCGGTCGGCGTCGAGCCGACCGTGTTCATGATGGCCAACGCGATGAAGCCGGCCTCGGGCGAGCAGCGCCACCACGGCGTCGCCTGCGTCAGCGCGCGCGACTTCCGCTGGGAGCGCGGCGACATCAAGAGCACCTCGCTGCTCGGCAACGTGCTGGCGCGGCAGATGTCGGCCGACCGCGACGCGGTCGAGACGATCATGTTCCGCGGCGGCTACCTGACCGAGGCGTCGGCGTCGAACGTCTGGATCGTCCACGAAGGCGCGGTGCTCGGCGCGCCGAAGAGCGAGCACGTGCTCGAAGGCATCCGCTACGAGCTGATCAAGGAGCTGTGCGAGGAGTGCGGCATCGCCTACAACCTGCGGCCGATCGCCGAGGCCGACGTGACCGCCGCCGACGAGATCCTGCTCAGCTCGGCGACCAAGGAAATCCTGCCGGTGACGACGCTCGACGGCGAAGGCGTCGGCCACGGCGCCCTGCGCGGCAAGCCCGGGCCGGTCTACGCGCGGCTCTACGAGGCCTACCAGCGCGCCAAGCTGACGCAGACGATCTGAGCTGAGCCTGGCGCGGCGGCAGCGCGGTTGCATCCGTGCACGCCGCCACCACATGGCTGCGATGGATACCAATCTGATGCAAGACATTCCCGCCGAGCAATCGCTGATCGAATATCCGTCGCGCTTCCCGATCAAGGTGATGGGGGCCAACGTCGACGGCTTCGTCCACGCCGTGACCGCGATCGCGCGCCGCTTCGACCCCGACTTCGACGCCGCGTCGATCGAGCTCAGGCCGAGCAGCGGCGCCAAGTACCTGGGCGTGACGATCACCGTCAACGCCACCAGCCGCGAGCAGCTCGACGAGCTGTACCGGACGCTGTCGACGCATCCGATGGTCAAGGTCGTCCTCTGAGCGACGGCCTGGCGACGGCGCGGCGATGATCGTCAAGCGGCTCGGCCCCGTCGCCTACGACCTGGCGCTCGAGGCGATGCGCGCCTTCACCGCGGCGCGCACTGCCGAGACCGCCGACGAGGTCTGGCTCTGCGAGCACCCGCCCGTCTTCACGCAGGGCGTTGCCGGCAAGGCCGAGCACGTGCTCGATGCCGGCGCCATTCCGGTGGTGCGAACCGACCGCGGCGGCCAGGTCACGTACCACGGGCCCGGGCCAGGTCGTCGCCTATCCGCTGGTCGACCTGCGCCGGCTCGGCATCTACGTCAAGGAATACGTCTACCGGCTCGAGCAGGCGCTGCTGAAGACGCTCGAGCGCGACGCCGTCACCGGCCACCGCGTGCGCGGCGAGCCCGGGATCTATGTCCGGCTCGCCGATCCGTTCGGCCACGCCGCGCATGTCGCGGACCCGGCATCGACCCGTTCGCGGGGCTCGGCAAGATCGCCGCGATCGGCGTCAAGGTCAGCCGCCACCGCACGTATCACGGCGTCGCCCTCAACGTCGCGATGGACCTGCGCCCTTCGAGCGAATCAACCCGTGCGGTCATGCCGGGCTGAAGACGGTCGATCTTTCTACAATCGGCGTTCACGCTGCGTGGGACGACGTGGCCACGACCCTCGGCGCCAAGCTCGCCGCCTACCTGAGCCCGTGATGACTCCTTCGCCCGGCTACGACGCGACGATCAAGCAGAAGGCCGAGGCCAAGACGTCGCGCATCCCGATCCGGATCGTTCCGGTCGGCGAGGCGCTGAAGAAGCCCGACTGGATCCGCGTCAAGGCCGGATCGCCGAGCTCGCGCTTCTACGAGATCAAGCAGATCCTGCGCGAGCACAAGCTGCACACGGTGTGCGAGGAAGCGTCGTGCCCGAACATCGGCGAGTGCTTCGGCAACGGCACGGCGACGTTCATGATCATGGGCGACAAGTGCACCCGGCGCTGCCCGTTCTGCGACGTCGGCCACGGCCGGCCGGACCCGCTCGACGCCGACGAGCCGCTCAACCTCGCCAAGACGATCGCGGCGCTGAAGCTGAAATACGTCGTCATCACCAGCGTCGACCGCGACGACCTGCGCGACGGCGGCGCCGGCCATTTCGTCGCCTGCATCGAGAAGATCCGCGAGCTCTCGCCGGCGACGCGGATCGAGATCCTCACGCCCGACTTCCGCGGCCGGATGGACCGCGCGCTCGAGATCCTGAAGGCGGCGCCGCCCGACGTGATGAACCACAACCTCGAGACCGCGCCGCGCCTCTACAAGGAAGCGCGCCCGGGCTCCGACTACGCGTTCTCGCTCAACCTGCTGAAGCGCTTCAAGGAATTCGCGCCCGGCGTGCCGACCAAGAGCGGGATCATGGTCGGGCTGGGCGAGACCGACGACGAGATCCTGCAGGTGATGCGCGACATGCGCGCCCATTCGATCGACATGCTGACGATCGGCCAGTACCTCGCGCCCAGCAACCACCACCTGCCGGTGCGCCGCTACGTCCATCCCGACACCTTCCGGATGTACGAGCGCGAAGCGCAGGCGATGGGCTTCAGCCACGCCGCGGTCGGCGCGCTGGTGCGCTCGAGCTATCACGCCGACCAGCAGGCGCATGCGGCGGGCATCGGCGCCTAGCAGCGGGTGAGCGCGGTCGCCGCGACCGCGGAGCCGCTGCTCGTCTGCGGCAATTGCCGCCAGCCGATGCAGCGGCTGGCGCTCAGCGGGCCACTACGGCCAGGAGGTCAACCTCGACCTCTGCCGCCACTGCGACCTGGTCTGGTTCGACGACATCGAGACGGCGCAGCTGAGCGGCGGCCCGGCGCTGCTCGAGCTGATCGGCGCGATGGCGAGCTCGCACGAGCTGCCGCACGAGCTGCTGCGCGCCGACGCGCGCTGTCCGCGCTGCGACGGCAAGGTCGCGCTCGTCCACAACCAGTCGCGCTGGGGCCATTCGTCGCAGCTGCAGTGCCTGCGCCGGCACGGCGCGTACCAGTCGTTTGCCCAGTTCCTCGAGGAAAAGGGCCTGCTTCGAGCGATGTCGCGAATCGACCGCGCCAAGCTGCTGCGCGACCGGGGCCGGATCGACTGCGTCAACTGCGGCGGCGAGATCGCCAAGGACGACGAGCGCTGCCGCTACTGCCATTCGATTCCGAGTCTGCTCGATGTCGCCCGCCTGGCCCATGCGCTCGATCCGCTCGACACGATCGAGTCGCCCGCCGTCTATCGGATGCAGGCGCGCCAGTCGGCGCTGCAATGCGCGGCCTGCGGCGCCGCCTTGCCACCGGGCGAGACGATCAGTTGCGCGCAGTGCGGCGCCACGCTCGCGATCACCAGCCTGGCCGAGGCGACTGCCAGCGTTCAGGCGCTGGCGCCGGCGCTGCGCGCGGCGGCCGAGCACCCGGCGCCTGAAGTCGTCAAGCGTCGGCTCGACGAACTCGCGGCCGACCTGCCACGCCGGCGCGATTGGGCGGCCGGCATGCAGGCGGAAGCCGATGCGCGTCGTGGCCGCGGTGAGATCGATTGGTCGCCGCTCGTCGGCCGGATCGGCATGCCGACACGCGTCGCGGTGTTCGCGCTGGCGGCCTGGCTCGTGTGGCGCTTCTGGCACTGAGCGCGCGCCGGCCGCGATCGGCCGCAGCACGATCGCGATGAGCGGAACACTCTTCGCGCTCGGCGCGATCGCACTCTGGGCGACGCTCGCCTCGCTCGGCGTCGCGCTCGCGCACGTGCCGCCGTTCCTGCTCACCGGCCTGGCGCTGATCGTCGGCAGCGTGCCGGCCTGGCCGCTCGCGCGCCAATGGCGCGTGCCCTGGTCGACGCTCGCCCTCGGCGTCTACGGCCTGTTCGGCTTCCACTTCCTGCTCTTCGTCGCCTTGCGCCACGCGCCGCCGCTCGAGGCCAACCTCGTCAACTATCTGTGGCCGCTGCTCATCGTCGTGCTGGCGCCGGTGTTCCTGCCCGGGCTCGCGCTGCGGCCGGTGCACGTCGGCGCGGCGCTGGTCGGCTTCGTCGGCGCGGCGCTGGCGATCGTCGGCGGTCGCGGCCTCGCCGGAGGCTTCGCCTGGGGCTACCTCGCCGCTGCCGGATCGGCCTTCATCTGGGCGAGCTATTCGCTGTTGACGCGTCGCGTCGCCCATTTTCCGACCGCGGCGGTGGGCCTGTTCGGCCTCGTCTCGGGCGTCCTCGCGCTGGCCTGTCATGCGGTCCTCGAGCCGGCCGTTGCCCTGTCCGGTCGCGACCTGGTGCTGATCGCGCTCACCGGACTCGGCCCGCTCGGCGCCGCGTTCTTTCTCTGGGACGCGGCGCTCAAGCGCGGCGATCCGCGCCGGATCGGCATCCTCAGCTATCTGACGCCGCTCGCCTCGACGCTTGCTGCTCGCGCTCACCAGCGGGCGCCCGCTCACGGTCTGGATCGCCGTCGCGGCGCTCCTGATCGTCGGCGCCGCCGCGATCGGCATGCGCGCGCGCTGACTGGCCAAGGGTCTTCCGGCCAGGCCAGCGCCGGCGCCTCACAGGCCGCGCGACAGCTCGAACATCAGCGCCGCCGGCAGCGAGCTCGCGACGACGTCGCGGCCGATCCGCGCCATCTGCGCGCCGTTGGTTCCCGACATTTCGAAGGTCGAGCCCTGCTCGAGGATCTCGATGAAGACGAAGTCGGGCACCTCGTCGAGGATCTCGTCGCGGAAGTGGGTGAAGCGACTGCCCTTCTGGATCGAGTCGATGATGATCGCGTGCGGCAGTCCTTCGCGGCAAAAGCTGGCCGCCTCTTCGACCGAGCCGACGAAGTCGACCAGCATGCTCATGTTCTTGATCGCATCGCGGATCAGGACGCGCACCTCGCGCCGCGACGCGATCACCAGGACGTGGCTGCCGGCAAGCGCCTTCGAGTTGCCCGACTGCGACGACGCGTCGTCGATCTCGGTCGCCGAGAGGCCGGCCATTTCCTCGCCGGCGGTCTTCGGAAACTCGAGCACCAGCGTGGTCACGCCGGCGACGTCCTTGCGCTCGACGACCAGGCCCATCGTCCACGCGGTCTGCTCGATCAGGCGCCAGGTGAGCGAGTCGAGCCGCGGCGGGTGCGTCGCGGTCACCGTCTCGTCGACCTGGTCCGCGGGCCGGTTGGCGAAGCGGCAGGTCAGCCGCGCATAGACCGGCCAGGTCTTGAAGTCGACCGTGAAGTCGATGTGCGCGTGGGCGTTCGCCAGCGCCCAGTCGAGCGTCGCGTTGAGCAGGCTGAAGAGGAGCGAGCCGTCGACGATGACCCGCGCCGACTTCAGGTGATGCTTCAAGGCGATGCCGCGCGCCTGCGTCTCGCGCGTGCGCAGCGCGAGCACGCTCTTGAGCACCTCCTCGAGCTGCAGCACCTCGTGCGACTGGCGCACGCGGCCCGACGCGAAACGGGTCAGCTGCTGGCCGATCATGCCGGCCTGGCGCGCTTGCTCGACCTCGTCGCGCAGGGCGCGCAGGCCGGCACGGTCGATCTTGCCGGTGGCGGTGAGGATATTGATGCGCTCGAGCGCAGCGGTCAGCGGCTCGGCGATCTCGACGCCGACCTGCGACACCAGCTCCTGCCAGCGCTGGTCGTCGTCATTGGCGGCGATGCTCGACACTGCGGCGACAGACGGTGTGCCGTTGGACATGGCGGTTCATTTCTCGAAAAGACAGGCCTGCTGACGCGCCCGGCGAGCGTCGCTCGCGAGGCGCTGGCTGTCGCACCAGCGCTCGACATGAGCTCGCCGTGGCGGCGCCTCCCTGGCGTCGCAGGCCAGCCCAGAGTGTCGACGCCGCCCCCAGCCGGCGCCAGAGCCTGGCCCGCCGACTGGCCAGACGAGAGCGACAAAGTCGCCAAATGTGACAACTTGTTCACTGATTCAGCGTTGGCGTGACTCAAGTTTCACCGGCATGACGCTCAGATCGCGCCGGCCGCGCGCAGTGCCGCGATCGCCTCGGGGTCGAACCCGAACTCGCCCAGCACGTCGTCGTTGTCCGCGCCCAGCAGCGGCGGCGCGCGCCGATATCGCACCGGCGTCGCCGAGAGCTTGATCGGGCTGGCGACGAGCCGGACCGACCCCGCGAGCGGGTGCGGCAGCTCGACCGTCATCGCCCGCTCGCGAACCTGCGGATCGGCGAAGACGTCGGCCAGGTCGTTGATCGGGCCGCACGGCACCTTGGCCGCTTCCAGCGCGCTCAGCCACTCGGCGCGCGGCTTCAGCTTCAGCCGTGCGGCAAGCAGCGGTACGAGCACGGCGCGATCGCGGACGCGTCCGGCGTTGCGCGCGAAGCGCGGGTCGGCAGCGAGCTCGCTGCAACCGGCGACGGCGCAAAAGCGCGCGAACTGGGCATCGTTGCCGACCGCCAGGATGAGGTGGCCGTCGCGGACCTCGAACACCTGGTACGGGACGATGTTCTGGTGCGCGTTGCCGGCCCGCTGCGGCGCGACGCCGGTGGCGAGATAGCCGGCGCCGAGGTTGGCGAGCATCGCCACCTGCGTGTCGAGCAGCGCCATGTCGATCGCCTGGCCCTGGCCGGTCAGGTCGCGGTGGCGCAGGGCGGCGAGGATCGCGGTCACGGCATACATGCCGGTGAAGAGATCCGCGACCGCGACGCCGACCTTCTGCGGGCCGCCGCCGGAGGCGTCGTCGGCGATCTCGGCCCGCGAAGGGCCGGTGACGCTCATCAGCCCGCCCATGCCCTGGATCGCGTAGTCGTAGCCGGCACGCTCGCGGTACGGCCCGGTCTGGCCGAAGCCGGTGATCGAGCAGTAGACCAGCCGCGGGTTGCGCCCGAGCAGGGTCGCGGCGTCGAGGCCGTGCCGCGCCATGTCGCCGACCTTGAAGTTCTCGACAAGCACGTCGCAGCGTTCCGCGAGAGTGCGCACCAGCTCCGCGCCTTCCGGCGTGGCGATGTCGATGGTCAGCGAGCGCTTGTTGCGATTGGTGCCGAGGTAGTACGCCGCTTCCGCGGTCTCCGCGCCCGCGCTGTCCTTGAGGAAGGGCGGGCCCCAGCCGCGGGTGTCGTCGCCGCCCGGCTGGCCCGACCGCGCCGGCCGCTCCACCTTGATGACGTCGGCACCGAGGTCGGCCAGCGTCTGCGTGCACCACGGGCCGGCCAGGACGCGCGACAGATCGAGCACCCGCACGCCTGCCAGTGCCATCGGCGCGGCGGCTGCGGGTGTCGGCCGGCGTCGCTCATGCTTCATTGTGGGCGAGCCTGGCCGGGATAATCGGCGGATGCGGCAACGCGAAGAACAGCAACGGCGTCGCATTCCCGCGCCTGGCCGCTGCTGGCGGTCGTTCTCCTGCTCTCGGCCTGCGCGCCGGCGCTCGACTGGCGCGAATCGCATCCCGAGGGCAGCGGCGCGACCTTGCTGTTTCCGTGCCGCCCGGCCCGCCACGATCGAAGCGTGCGGATCGCCGACGCGACGCTGCAGTTGCAGCTGCATTCGTGCAGCGCCGGCGGTGCGACGTTCTCGCTGACGGTTGCCGACGGCGCCGAGCCGGCGCAGGTGACGCCGCTGCTTGCGGCTCTGCGCGTCCAGACCTCGGCCAATCTCGGCGGCGCCGCCACAGCCGAGCGAGCGCTGCCGGCGATCGCCGGGGCGACGCCGAATGCTGAAAGCACGCTGCTGCGCATCGTCGGCCGCCGCGGCGATGGCCGGCGTGTCGTCGCGCATGCGGCTTTCTTCGTTAAGGGTCTTAGGCTCTACCAGGCAACGGTCCTCGGCGACGACGATCCGGCCGACGGCGAGACACTCGAAACGTTCTTCGGCTCGATCCGCCTGCCCTGAGCTCATTCGCTCGCTCGCTCCCATAATCCGCCGCCATGCCCGGTCTGCTCATCATTGCCCACGCGCCGCTCGCGTCGTCGCTGAAGGCCGTGGCCGAGCACGCTTTTCCCGACTGCGCCGAGCGCCTGGCCGCGCTCGACGTGCTGCCCAACGTGT
>CAVXZM010000019.1:0-61897 GCA_963766315.1 uncultured beta proteobacterium | reverse complement strand
GGGGCAAGGCGATGATCGGCCTGCACTACGCGTGGAAGCGCAGCGGGCCGATGAGCATGGCGCCGTCGCAGCTCGGCGCGTTCACGCGCAGCCAGCCCGGCCTTGCGCATCGCCAACCTCGAATACCACGTCCAGCCGCTGTCGCTCGACGCCTTCGGCGAGCCGCTGCATGCGTTCAACGCCTTCACCGCGAGCGTGTGCAACCTCAATCCGACGAGCCGCGGCCAGCGTCCGCATCCGCTCGGCCGATCCGGCGACGCGCCGCGCATCGCGCCCGACTACCTGGCGACCGAAGACGACCGCCAGGTCGCCGCCGAAAGCCTGCGCGTGACGCGGCGGATCGTCGCCCAGCCGGCGCTGGCCCGGTTCAAGCCGCGCGAGCTCAAGCCCGGGCCGCAGTTCGAGAGCGACGCCGACCTGGCCAAGCTCGCCGGCGACATCGGCACGACGATCTTCCATCCGGTCGGCACGGCCAAGATGGGGCCGGCCGCCGATCCGATGGCGGTCGTCGACGCGCACCTGCGCGTGCACGGCGTCGAGGGCCTGCGCGTCGTCGACGCCAGCGTCATGCCGACGATCACCAGCGGCAACACCAACGCGCCGACGCTGATGATCGCCGAGCGCGCCGCCGAATGGCTGCTCGCCGGCGCGTGAAGCGGCGCCGGGCATACTGTTTCCATCGCCGTGTTGTCGGAGAGTTTGCGATGAAAGTCCACGCCGTAGCCAAGGTCCGCCTCGATGCCGACGGGCGCGTCACCGGCGTCGAGTGGGGACCGGTCAACACCGAGACCAACGAGTGGCACACCGAGCCGCAGATCGCCGACGTCGCCGAGGTCGTCGCCGCCCTGCAGCGCGGCGACGACGTGTTCGCGCTCTTCCCGACGTCGCACGGGATGATGCCGATGCGGCGCTTTCGCATCGTCGAGTACGACAACGGCTGGCAGACCGTGAACCTCGACGGCCCGCCGACGCACGAGCACGAGATCCACGACATGCTGCACGTCGCCGGCTAGGCCGAGCGGCGAGACGATCGTGCGACCGCTGGTCGCGTGCCTGTGCGCCGAGTGGTGCGGCTCGTGCCGCGACTACCGCGCCACCTTCGCGGCGCTGGCGGCGCAGTTCGCGGCCGATGCCGAGTTCGCCTGGATCGACGTCGAGGACGACGCCGACGCGCTCGGCGATCCCGACATCGAGAATTTCCCGACGCTGCTGATCGCCGATGCCGCGGCGCTGCGCTTCTTCGGCCCGGTGACGCCGCAGGCGCAGACGGCCGAGCGGCTGGTCCGCGAGGCACTCGACGGCGCGCTGACGCCAGGCCGGCGACGAGGCGCTGGCCGAGCGCGTCCGGCGCTCGTGCGCGAGCCGCGACGCGGGCGTCGCGGACGCATAAGCTTGCAACCAGGCGGATCGTTGGCGGGCCGTACGCTGACCTAACATCTCGGGCTCCGCCGCGTCCTCGCTCGCCGCTCCGCCATGCCCACCGCCACGACCCTTCGCTCGCGCCGCTTCGCGCTCGCCGCTCTCGGCGCCGAGCCTCGCCGCGCTCGCTCCGCGCCGGCCGCGTTCGCCGCCGGGCCGACGCTGCTCAACGTCAGCTACGACGTCGCGCGCGAGCTCTACAAGGACATCAATCCGGCGTTCCAGCGCGCCTGGAAGCAGCAAAGCGGCGAGGACGTGACGGTCAACCAGTCGCACGGCGGCTCGAGCAAGCAGGCGCGCTCGGTGATCGACGGCCTCGAGGCCGACGTCGTGACCATGAACCAGGCGAGCGACATCGACGCCATCGCCCGCGGCCAAGCTGATTCCCGAAGACTGGGCCAAGCGGCTGCCGAACAACTCGGCGCCGACGACCTCGGTCACCGTGATCCTGGTCAGCAAGGGCAACCCGAAGGGCATCCACGACTGGCCCGACCTCGCCAGGCCGGGCACGAGCGTCGTCATCCCGAACCCGAAGATCACCGGCAACGGCCGCTACACCTACGTCGCCGCCTGGGGCTCGGCGCTGAAGGCCGGCGGCACGCCGGCGCAGGCGAGGGAGCTGGTGCAGAAGATCTTCGCCAACGTGCCGGTGTTCGACGGCGGCGGCCGCGCCGCGACGACGACGTTCGCGCAGCGCGGCATCGGCGACGCCCTGTGCACCTTCGAGAGCGAGGTCAACCTGATCAAGGCCGAGTTCGGCGACGGCTTCGAGGTCGTCTATCCGAAGTCGACGATCCTGGCCGAGAACCCGGTCGCGCTGATCGACAAGGTGGTCGACAAGAAGGGAACGCGCAAGCAGGCCGAGGCCTACCTCAAGTTCCTGTACGGCGACGAGGCGCAGGAGATCGCCGCCAAGCACCAGCTCAGGCCGCGCTCGGCCGCGCTGCTCGCCAAGTACGGCAAGGACTTCCCGAAGGTCCGACCTTCACCATCGACGAGTACTTCGGCGGCTGGACCAAGGCGCAGAAGGAGCACTTCGACGACGGCGCGGATCTACGACCAGATCCTCGCGGCGAAGAAGTAGACGGGACGCGACGCCGCCGCGGCATGTTGCTGTCACGCGCGCTGCTGAAGCGTCACAGCGTCCTGCCCGGGTTCGACCTCGCGCTCGGCTTCACGCTGCTCTATCTCTCGTTCATCGTCCTGGTGCCGCTCTCGGCGGCGTTCCTCAAGACCTTCACGATGAGCTGGCCGGCGTTCTGGGACGCCGTCACCGCGCCGCGCGTCGTCGCCTCGTACCGGCTCACCTTCGGCGCCTCGTTCGCGGCGGCGCTGGTCAATGCGGTCGTTCGGCCTGCTCGTCTGCTGGGTGCTGGTGCGCTACGACTTTCCCGGCGCGCCGCCTGGTCGACGCGCTCGTCGACCTGCCGTTCGCGCTGCCGACCGCGGTCGCCGGCATCGCCCTGACCGCGCTCTATTCGGGCAACGGCTGGATCGGCCGCTGGCTGCCGTTCAAGGTCAGCTTCACGCCGGTCGGCGTCTGGGTCGCGCTCACCTTCATCGGCCTGCCGTTCGTCGTGCGCACGCTCCAGCCGGTGCTCGAGGACCTGCACCAGGAGGTCGAGGAGGCGGCGGCGATCCTCGGCGCGACCCGGCGCCAGACCTTCACGCGCGTCATCCTGCCGGTGCTGACGCCGGCGCTGCTCACCGGCTTCGCGCTCGCCTTCGCGCGCGCGCTCGGCGAGTACGGCTCGGTGATCTTCATCGCCGGCAACCTGCCGTTCGTCTCCGAGATCACGCCGCTGCTGATCATCACCAAGCTCGAGCAGTTCGACGTTCCCGGCGCGACCGCGATCGCGGTCGTCATGCTGGTCGCTGCCTTCCTGATGCTGCTCGCGATCAACGGCCTGCAGGCGTGGACGCGCGCGAGGCAGGGCCGATGAGCGGCCTTCATGGACTGGCAGGTAGCCGTGAGCACGGCGGCGACGTGGCGCCACGGCGCGTCAGCGACGCGACGCACGAGCCGGCGTGGGTGCGGCGCGTCCTGATCGCGGTCGCGCTCGCGTTCCTCGCCGTGTTCCTGTTCGTTCCGCTCGTCGCGGTCTTCGTCGAGGCGCTGAAGAAGGGCGTCGCCGTCTACCTCGCCGCGCTCGCCGAGCCCGATGCGGTCTCGGCGATCAGGCTGACGCTGATCGCCGCCGCGATCTCGGTGCCGCTCAACCTCGTCTTCGGCGTCGCCGCCGCCTGGGCGATCGCCAAGTTCGACTTTCGCGGCAAGAACCTGCTGCTCACCTTCATCGACCTGCCGTTCTCGGTCAGCCCGGTGATCGCCGGCCTGATCTTCGTTCTCGTCTTCGGCCTGCAGGGCTGGTTCGGCGGCTGGCTGCGCGACCACGACCTGAAGATCATCTTCGCCCTGCCCGGAATCGTCATCGCGACGATCTTCATCACCTTTCCGTTCATCGCCCGCGAGCTGATCCCGCTGATGCAGGCGCAAGGCACCGAGCAGGAGGAGGCGGCGCGCGTTCTCGGCGCCGGCGGCTGGCAGATCTTTCGCCGCATCACGCTGCCGAACGTCAAGTGGGCGCTGCTCTACGGCGTCATCCTCTGCAATGCGCGGGCGATGGGCGAGTTCGGCGCGGTCAGCGTCGTCTCCGGTCATATCCGCGGCCAGACCAACACCATGCCGCTGCACATCGAGATCCTCTACAACGAGTACCAGTTCGCCGCCGCGTTCGCGGTCGCGTCGCTGCTCGCCGGGCTGGCGCTGGTGACGCTCGCGCTCAAGTACTTCGTCGAGCGCAACCTCGGCGCGAGCGCGAGCCGATCGGCGAGCCGCGATGGCGGCGACGCGTAGCCAGTGAGCATCGAGGTCCGCGGCTCTCAACAAGCGCTTCGGCGCGACCGTCGTCTGCGACAACCTGAACCTCGACATCCCGTCGGGCGAGCTGGTCGCGCTGCTTGGCCCGTCGGGCTCGGGCAAGACGACGCTGCTGCGCATCATCGCCGGCCTCGAAGTCCCCGACTCGGGAACGGTCCTGTTCCACGGCGAAGACGCGACCCACGCCGACGTCCGCGAGCGCCGCGTCGGCTTCGTCTTCCAGCACTACGCCCTGTTCGGCCACATGACGATCTTCGAGAACGTCGCCTTCGGCCTGCGCGTGCGGCCGCGCGCGAGCCGGCCCGGCGAAGCGCAGATCCGGGCCAAGGTCATGGAGCTCCTGAAGCTGGTCCAGCTCGACTGGATCGCCGACCGCTTCCCGCACCAGCTCTCGGGCGGCCAGCGCCAGCGCATCGCCCTGGCGCGCGCGCTCGCGGTCGAGCCCAAGGTGCTGCTTCTCGACGAGCCGTTCGGCGCGCTCGACGCGCGGGTGCGAAAGGAGTTGCGCCGCTGGCTGCGCCGGCTGCACGACGAGATGAACGTGACCAGCGTCTTCGTCACCCACGACCAGGAAGAGGCGATGGAGGTTGCCGATCGGATCGTCGTCATGAACCACGGCAGGATCGAGCAGGACGGGCCGCCGGACGAGGTCTACGACCATCCGGCGACGCCGTTCGTGCTCCAGTTCCTCGGCGACGTCAACCTTTTCCACGGCCGTCTCGGCCAGCCCGCGGGCCAGGCCGGCGACGTCGCCTTCGTGCGTCCGCACGAGCTCGCCATCGTCGACGCGGCGGTTCCGGGCTCGATCGTCGCGACGCTCGTGCAGGCGCTCACGGTCGGCCCGAACACGCGCCTCGAGTTCCGGCGCGACGACGACCAGTCGTACGTCGACGTCGAGATGGCGCGCGTCCGAGTGGCAGGCGCTGCGCGATCGGCTCGGCCTCGCGACCGGATCCAAGGTGCACCTGCTGCCGCGCCGGCTCACCCGGTTCTCGGCCGATGACATCGATCCCGCCGCGATGATCTGATCGCCGCGCCGACCGCGACCGCGGTCAGGACAGCAGCTGCTTTCTCGCCCGGTGGACGCGAACGAACAGGTTCTCTTCACTGATGCCGAGCTCGGCGCAGACCGATTCGGTCGAGCGGTCCTCGACGACGCGCAGGCGCAACGCATCGCGCAGCGTCGGCGGCAGCCGGTCGATCCCGGCGAGCACGCGCGCGAGCTCCTGGCGCTGCTCGGCGATCTCGTCGGGGCGCGGCTGCGGGCACGCGACCGCGTGGCCGGTGCTCTCGGCGCTGTCGTCGTCGAGCGTGTCGTGGTGGCTGGTGCGGCGCAGGACGTCGACGATCTTGTTCTTCAGCACCGCCGTCAGCCAGGAGCGCAGCTGCGCCCGGCCGCCGAAGACGGCGCGTCCCGAGAGGACGGCCTCGAGGACGTCGTGGACCGCGTCCTCGGCGAGCGCGTGGTCGCGCAGCTTCCTGCAGCGCGAAGCGCAGCAGGTAGGGCCGATGCGAAACCAGCTCGGCGAGCGAGATCGCGACCGTGCCGGGGGACGCGGGGCGCGCGTCGGCGCGAAGCGCGGCAGCACGCGACAGTGACGGGGACAGACTCGGGGTGAGGGTGGCATTCATGCGGCACAGGCTCCGGCGACTTCGATGCCGCTACTTTTGCCGCGCCGTCTCGCGCCACCCTCGCGAAAGATCACGGGACGATCACATCGCTGTAAGGGATGCGCGCAGCACGAGACAATCCCGGCATGCCTCCCGCCTCGATCCTGGTCGCCGAGGACCAGACCGACATCCGCGAGCTGCTGGTGATGAACCTGCGCAGCGCCGGTTACGACGTGAGCGCCGTCGGCGACGGCCCGGCCGCGCTGGCGAGCCAGGCCGAGCACGCGAGCGACCTGCTCGTCCTCGACCTGATGATGCCGGGGCTCGACGGCCTCGAGGTGACCAAGGCGCTGCGCGCGCGCGGCCGCTCGACGCCGATCCTGATGCTGACCGCGAAGTCGACCGAGCTCGACCGCGTCCTCGGCCTCGAGCTCGGCGCCGACGACTACCTGACCAAGCCGTTCTCGCTCGCCGAGCTGCTGGCGCGCGTCAAGGCCTTGCTGCGCCGCGCCGACCTGCTGCGCGCCGCCCAGGCGGCGGGCGCTGCCGAGCCGCGCGCGCTGAGGAACGGCGAGCTCGAGATCCTGCCGGCCAAGCGCCAGGTGCGCTACCGCGGCCAGCCGATCGACTTCACCGCGCTCGAGTTCGACCTGCTGCTGCACTTCGCCTCGCATCCCGGCCACGTGTTCTCGCGCGGCCAGCTGCTCAACGCCGTCTGGGGCTACACCCACGACGGCTACGAGCACACGGTGACGACCCACATCAATCGCCTGCGCGCCAAGCTCGAGCGCGATCCGATGCGGCCCGAGCTGATCCTCACCGTGCGCGGCGCCGGCTACAAGATGCGTGATCAGCCCGGCTGATGAGCGTTCGACTCAAGCTCGCGCTGACGATCTTCGCGACCGGGCTGCTGACCGCGCTGCTCGTCATCGCCACCGTCGTCTTCGCCTTCCAGCGGTTCGAGAACGAGACCGCGTACCGGCGCGGCATGGGCTTTCTCTCGCGCGTCGTCAGCATGTACGACAACATCTTCGACATGCACGAGAAGGACGCGGCCGCGTTCCAGGCCTGGCTGCGCGCGCTCGTCCTGTTCGAGCCCGACACCGAGCTCTACCTGCTCGACGCCGACGGCACGGTGCTGGCGAAGACGGGGCCGACGCCGCTCAAGCCGGGCACCCGCGTCGCGCTCGCGCCGGTGCGCGAATCGATCGAGCAGAAGGACGCCTCGTACGTGATGGGCGACGACCCCGAGCGCATGGACGCCGGCGCCGTCGTCGTCGCCAAGCCGGTGCGGCGCGCGCTCGAGCAGGGCGGCTCGCGCGAGGCCGGCTATCTCTACCTCGTGCTGCACACGCAGCAGCTTCCCGCGGACCGCTGGGACGTGCTGCGCAGCAGCTTCGCCCGCCCGGCGCTCGGCGCCGTGATCGCGGTGGTCGCGCTGACGACGCTGCTCGCGGCGCTGATCATCGCCACCGTCACCGAGCCGCTGCGGCGCCTGACGCGCGCCGTCGCGACGCTGTCGCAGCGCGGCCTTGCCGAAGGCCTCGCGGTCGCCCCCGGCAGCCCCTTGCCGGCGCCGACCCGAGACGAGTTCGGCCAGCTGACGAGCGCCTTCGAGATGCTGCTCGACATCTGCCGGCGCCAATGGAACGCGCTCCGCCGCACCGACCATTTCCGGCGCGAAGGCGTCAGCAATCTCTCGCACGACCTGCGCTCGCCGCTGACCGCGACCGTCGCCTGCCTTGAGACGCTCGACGGCCGCTGGGCCGAAAGCGCCGAGCGCGCCGAGGACCGGCGCCTGGTCGAGATCGCGCTGCGCAACACCCGCAATGCGGCGCGCATGGTGCAGTCGCTCGGCGACCTGGCCAAGCTCGACGAGCCCGAGTTCACCTGCGCAGTGAAGCGGTCGATGCCGGCGAGTTGCTCGACGACATCGCGCTCCGCTTCGCCGAGCGCGCTGCGCGCCAAGGCGTGACCCTGCGTACTTTGCCGGCGCCGGACAGCGCGCGCCCGGGAGCGACCGCGCCTTACGCGCAGATCGACGTCGAGCTGTTCGAGCGCGCGATCGCCAACCTGCTCGACAACGCGCTCAAGTTCTGCCCACGCGGCAGCACCGTCACGCTGGCGGCCGAGCGGACCGGCGCCGGCGTCGCGGTGAGCGTCGCCGACGATGGTCCGGGAATTCCGGCGGCCGACCTGCCGCAGCTCTTCGATCGCTTCTACCAGAGCCGACCGACGGTCGCGCCGGCGACGGCCGACGGCGGTCGCGGCCTTGGCCTGGCGATCGTCAAGCGCATCGCCGAGCTGCACGGCGGCGACGTCGCGGTCGAGAGCACGCTCGGCCGCGGCACGCGCGTCGTCCTGACGTTGCCGGCCGCGGCCGTCACGGCGCCGGCCGACGGGCGCAGCTGAGCCGCGATGCACCGGGAAAGCCCTCGTGCCTTGGTTCGGGGCGCGCGCTAGATTCCCTGCCTCGACGAGCACCTTGCTGGTGCCGCGCAAGACGCAGCGAGGAGACAACAGCGCCAGCGCTGAGATAGACAGATAGCAGGCCGACGGCCGAAGCAAAACACGAGGGGCGCCCGACCGGCGCCCCTTTTTCATGGCTGGAGAATGCTGCTATTTGGGGCTCACCGCACCCCCCGCCGGCCAGTCGGTGTCGCCGATCCGCTTCAGGCGCATCTCGAAAACGCGCACCGGCTCGCGTCCATCGAGGGTCAGATCGCCGACCTCATGCAGTTCGCCGTCACGGACAGTGGCAACGTAGCGCAGATTGCCCGACGGAAGGGGGATCTCCCAGCGGTAGCCGTCGCCCGTCGGCATGAACGCGAAATCACCGACGCGGCCCTGGGCATGCGAATGCAGCGAGTAGGCTGCGCGTGGCCGAATCATAGGAAACGATGCCGAAGGCGTTGAAGCGCACGCCTCCGTCATCGTCATAGCCGCGGCCCTCGATCGCTTTGATCGAGCCGCCAAGGAAGGGGCCGATGCGCTCGGTCTGCACGAACGTGACGCGCTTGCCGCCCGGTTCGGTCACTGTCGCCGGGCCACGCCAGACGCCGTCGAGCATCGCGAAGGCCTTGAGCGCCTCGATCTGGCTGGCGAGGAGCGCCGCGGTGTCGGGCTGCTGGCCGGCGGCGCCCGCCATGCCAGCGAGGAGGCCGAGGCTGATGAGAAGCGAAGAGGTCCGGCGCATACGCTGACTCCGGCGGGCCGATGCAGCGGCCGCTGGCGAGAATTGTGCCGCGCCGAGGGTCGCGATCGGGCCGGGTTGGCGGGCGCGGGCTCGTTACCATGCGGGTTGCTCCTGCGACCGCCGCCGGCCGCGCCTGCCATGCAAGACAAAAAAGCACAGCGCCTCCTCGACGTCGACATTCCGGCCCAGCCGGAGACGTTGCTCCAGTTGTCGCTGCTGCTGGCCGAGGAACAGGTCGACTTCATCGCCGCGAGCCAGCTCATCAGCACCGACATGGCGCTCGCCGCCGCGGTGCTCAAGGCCGTCAACTCGGCGATGTACGGCCTGCGCGGCCGGGTCCAGAGCGTGCAGCAGGCGGTCACCTACCTCGGCACGCGCGAGGTCGCTTCCGTCACCTTCGAGATGGGACTGCGCGCCGTCTTTCCCGACGCGCCCGAGCTCGGGTCGCTCTGGGACCGGGCACGCGTTCGCGGGCTGCTGATGGGGCGCATCGCTGCCGCGGTCGGCGTCGACTCGTGGGCCTCGCACTCGGCCGGCCTGTTCGAGGAGTGCGGCAAGGCGGTGATGTTTCGCCACGCCACCGCCGCTACAAGCCGATGCTCGCCACGGCCAAGAACGACGAGGAGCTGCTGATGCTCGAGCACGCGCAGTTCGGCGTCAGCCACGACACGCTGGGCGCGGCGCTCTGCGAGAGCTGGGGACTGAACGCGCAGGCGGTCGACAGCGTCCGCTATCACGTCATCGTCAACAGCACGCTCGAGCTGCCGATGCACGTGCCGCGGCGCGCGATCTGCGCGATCTCGGCGCTGGCGAACTCGCTGATGACCGACCCCGACACGCTCGACGATGTCGCGCGCAAGGTCGCGCCGCAGGCCGACCTCGACCCGCTGCTCGCGCAGCGCGGCGCGCGCAAGGTCCAGGAGCAGATCGAGATGGCGATCGAGCGCGCGAAGACCGACTAGGAACGAGAGCCGCGCGCTCTCTTCGTTCGCTGCCGCCGGAGGCGGCCGGCCGTCGCTAATCGACTTTCGCGCCCGAGGCCTTCACCACCGCGCTCCACTTCTTCGTCTCGGCGTCGATGAAGCGGCCGAACTCGGCCGGCGCCATGCCGCCGGGGATCGCGCCCTGCCCGAGGAGGCGCTCCTTCAGCGCCGGCGTCGCCAGTGCCTTGGCCGATTCCTGCTGCAGCCGGTTGACGATGTCGGCCGGCGTGCCGGCCGGCGCCAGCAGGCCGAACCACGAGCTCGCCTCGAAGCCCTTGACCGGCCCGGCCTCGGCGACCGTCGGCACGTCGGGCAGGGCGGCGCTGCGCGTGCTGCTCGTCACCGCGAGGGCGACCAGCTTGCCGGACTTGATCTGCGGCAGCGCCGAGGGCAGGTTGTCGAACATCAGGTCCATCGTGCCGCCGATCAGGTCGAGCAGCGCGGGCCCCGAGCCGCGGTACGGGAAGTGGACCATGTAGGTGCCGGTCATCGACTTGAACAGCTCGCCGGCAAGATGGATCGAGGTGCCGTTGCCGCTCGACGCCATGTTGAGCTTGCCGGGATGGGCGCGCGCGTAGGCGATGAAGGTCTTGACGTCGCTGATGCCCGCTGCCTGCGCCTTGGCCGGATTCATCACCATGACGTTCGGCACGCCGGCGACGAGCGTGATCGGCGCGAAGTCCTTGACCGCGTCGTACGGCATCTTCGGATAGAGCGACGGGATTGATCGACTGCGTGCCGACGGTTCCCATCAGCAGCGTGTAGCCGTCGGGCGGCGCCTTGGCGACCAGGTCGGCGCCGAGGTTTCCGCCAGCGCCGGCCTTGTTCTCGATGATGAAGGTCTGGCCGAACGCCTTGCCCAATTCGGGCGCGAGGGCGCGGGCGAGGATGTCGGTGGTGCCGCCGGCGGCGAACGGCACGATGATGCGGACCGGCCTGGTCGGCCAGGCGCCCTGCGCGCGCAGCCAGTGCGGCGCGGCGACGCCGGCGGCGCCGAGGCAGACGATCGAACGACGACGAAGCGACATGATGGACGGCGGCCCTGCGTCCGGACGCGGACGGTCGCGGCCAGTGTGTTCGCGACCTCCGCAGCTCAGGAAGAGGGCTTGCCCGAAGCGCCCGCGTGCCGCGCTCGGACAAAGAAGGAGGAGCGGGACATCAGGATGGGGGCCCGCTCTCGAAGAGCCCCGCATGCCCGCTCCTCCTGGACGCTGGCCGGACGGCGAAGTGCGGGCTTCGTCCCTCCGGCACCAGGCGCGCGCAAGTGGTGGTCACTGGCTCGCGTCCGGCACGCGGCCGAAACTAGGTCGTCAGCGGCGCCCTCCCGGGCGGGCCGAACAGGTTCATCTGCTGCGGCATGTGCGGCGCACGCGCAAGCACGAGCGGTCGCTGCGGCACCGCGGCGAGCGGCGCCGGCTGGCTGCTGCGAAAGCCGCTCGATCGCGAGATCAACGGCGCGCTGACGAAACGGCTGTTCAACATGGCGGCGCTCCTTCGATCAGCAGCTGAGCGACTCGGCGCGCTCGAATGCGAGCGGGCCAGCCGACGATGTGCTCGACGATCTCGGCGTCGCCGCTCTCGAGGCGCTCGCGTCGCCCGCCCGCAGCGCTCGCCGCGCGCTGCGTCGCGGCGCCGAAGCCCGGGCGAAGGAGCGACGAGGCGCCGCCGTGACAGCGCGGCCCGCACGGTCGCCGCGAGCGTGGTGGCTCGGGCAGAACGGTCGCAGGCTCGACGTCATGAGGGGCTTTTCGGATCGTGGGTTTCAGCGCTGGCAACATCTCGTAGCAGAGCCCGCGCGTGCGTGAGTCGAGCGCAACGTTCATGCCACGCCGGCGACGTGATGCAGCGCACGTACAGCGCGCCGGAGCGACCGGCGCGGCATCGCGCGCAGCGTCAGGAGCGCGGGGCGATACGACCGGTCCGCGTCGCACTCGCAAGCAGGTGTTACGCCGCCGGGCATTGTCGCCAACATGTCTTCGAGTCGAGGTAAAGATCGCGAACTCGCGCCGCGTCGGATCACTCCATCGCGGCGAAGGAAACCGAGGAAGCCGCCATGTCCGATGAATTCGATGACGCTGTCGATCCGCTCCCGAGCGCACGCAGCTCCCGCCGGCGCCGGGCCGCGTCGCGCGCCTGCTCGCTCGTCTCTACAGCTCGTCCAGCCTCGCCATCCGGACGCGGCTCGTCGCCTGCCTGGTGCGACCGCTCAGCCCGCTCGGGCTGGCGGCGGTGTCGGCCGGCGCCTTCACCGTCGTCCTGGCGTCGAGCCGCGGCGGCAGCCTGAGCGTGGCGATGGCCGACGTCGCCCGGTTCTCGAGGGACCAGATCGCCGAGCTGGCGCGCTTCGTCGAGCAGGTCAGCCCCGAGGCACTGCAGCAGGCCGCGGCACTGTTCGTCGACAACTCGCGGCGTCGGCACCTTCGCCGCCTCGGTCGCGGTCCTGCTCGCGCTCGAGCTGCGACGCGCCGGCGCGGGCCCGCGCCGCGCCCGGCGCGCGGTCTAGGCGGCCGCGACGTAGCCGCGCGGGATCGCGTCGAGCAGGCGCCGCGTGTAGTCCTGCTGCGGCTGCTCGAGGATCTGCTCGACGTCGGCCTGCTCGACCACCTCGCCGTCCTTCATCACGATCACCTCGTCGGCCATGAAGCGGACGACCGCGAGGTCGTGGCTGATGAAGATGTAGGCCAGGCCGAGCTCGTCCTGCAGGTCCTTCAGCAGGTTCAGCACCTGCGCCTGCACCGAGACGTCGAGCGCGCTCACCGCCTCGTCGAGCACCAGCACCTCCGGGTCGAGCGTCAGGCAGCGCGCGATCGCGACGCGCTGGCGCTGGCCGCCCGAGAACTCGTGCGGGTACTTGTGCATCGTCGCCTCGTCGAGGCCGACCTTGGCGAGCAGGGCGCGGGCGCGCTGCGCTCGCGCTCGGCGTTGTCCTTGCCGATGCCGTGGATCGTCATCGGCTCGACCAGCGTCTGGCCGATCGTGAAGCGCGGGTTGAGCGAGGCGTACGGGTTCTGGAACACGACCTGGATCCGCTTTCGGATCGGCAGCAGCTCGGACTTCGCGATCGCGAGCAGGTCCTGGCCGTCGAAGATCACCTTGCCGCCGACCGGCCCACCGCTGGCCTCGTGCAGGCGCAGCAGGGTCAGGCCGAGCGTCGTCTTGCCCGAGCCCGATTCGCCGACGACGCCGAGCGTGTGGCCGGCGCGCAGGCGAAAGCTGGCGCCCTTGACGGCGCGGAACTCCCTGCGGCCGAACACGCCGTTCGCGATCCAGAAGCTCTTGGTCAGCGCGCCGGCCTCGAGGATCACGCGTGCCGCGGGATCCTTGGCCTTGGCGAGTGCGGCCGACGTGCCGACCGGCGATGTGATCGTCGACGACGCGCAGGCGCGGCGCCGTCTGCCCCAGCGTCGGCCGGCAGGCGAGCAGCGCCTGCGTGTAGGCGTCCTGCGGCGCCGCGAAGATGCTGCGCCACGCGGCCCCTGCTCCCGCACCTTGCCGTGGCGCATGACGACGACGTGATCGGCGATCTCGCCGACCACGCCGAGGTCGTGGCTGATGAACAGCATGCTCATCCGGTGCCGCTCCTTGAGGCCGGCGAGCAGCTCGAGGATCTGGCGCTGGATGGTGACGTCGAGCGCGGTCGTCGGCTCGTCGGCGATCAGCAGCTTGGGCTCGCAGGCCAGGGCCATCGCGATCATCACGCGCTGCTGCTGGCCGCCGGAGAGCTGGTGCGGGTAGGCGCCGAGGCGCCGTCTCGGCTCGGGCATGCCGACCTCGCCGAGCAGCGCCTCGGCGCGCGCCATCGCCTGCGCGCCGGCCCATGCCGAGGTGCTTGACGAGCGGCTCGCTGACCTGCTGGCCGACGGTGAAGACCGGGTTGAGCGAGCTCATCGGATCCTGGAACACGCACGCGATCTCGCGCCCGCGCAGGCCCTGCAGCTCCGGGCGCGACGCGGCAAGCATGTCGCGGCCCTGGAACGTGACCGTGCCGGTGCGCTCGGCGTTGTCGGGCAGCAGGTTCAGGATCGACATCGCCGTGACGCTCTTGCCCGATCCGGACTCGCCGACGAGGGCGATGGTGGTGTTCTCGGGCACGTCGAAGCTCACGCCCTTGACGGCCTCGACGCGCTGCACGACGCCGCCTTCGCTGCCGAGGCGAAACGAGACGTGCAGGTCGCGGATGCCGAGCAGAAGCGGGGCGGCGACGCCGGACGAGGCGCTCATTCCAGCCCCCTCAGCTTCGGGTCGAGCGCGTCGCGCAGGGCATCGGTCATGAGCGAGAACGCGGTGACGAAGACCGCCATCAGGATCGTCGCCGCCGCCAGCTGCCACCAGTAGCCGAGGATCAGCTCGCTCTGTGCCTCGGCGAGCATCGTGCCCCACGACACCTGATCGACGCCGACGCCGAGCCCGAGGTACGAGAGGATCACCTCCGACTTGATGAAGCAGGACGACGTGGATCGAGAGCTGCACCAGCACGACGTGACTGACGTTGGGCAGGATGTGGCGGAACATGCGCGAGACGTTGCCTGCGCCGATCGCCTCGGCCGAGCGGACGTAGTCACGCACCGAGTGCTTGATGAACTCGGCGCGGATCAGGCGGTAGATGCCGGTCCAGCCGGCGAGGCCGAGGATCAGCACGACCGAGCCGATGCCGCGGCCGAAGACGGCGGCGAAGGCGAAGATCAGCAGGATTCCGGGGATCGCCGTGAAGACGTTGTAGACCCACTCGAGAAAGTCGCCGACCTTGCCGCCGAAGAAACCCGAGAGCGCGCCGAGCACGGTGCCGATCGCGGTCGCGAGCAGGGCCGCGGCGACGCCGACGAGGATCGAGATCTGCGCGCCCTTGATGGCTTTGGCAAGGACGTCGCGGCCGAGGCGGTCGCCGCCGAAGGGCAGCGTCGTCGGCCCGCGTCGCGCGCCGTCGTCTGGTACTTCTTCGCGGCCTCGGCCCACTCCTGATAGCGCGGCGCGAGCGGATCGACGGCCGAGATGTCGGCATTCGGGCCGGTCGGCGCCGCGATCGCCAGGGTCTCGTTCGGCGCTGCGGGACCGACGAAGGTCGGCGGCGCGTTCGGCACCCCGGTCTCGACCTGCCAGTTCTTGCCGACCAGGCCGATGGCGGCGGCAGAGACGAGGAGCAGGAACAGCGCGACGATGGCGAGCGAGACCATGCCGACGCGGTCGCTGGCGAAGCGCTTGGCGGCGGCGCGCCAGACGCTCGCCGATCGCCTTCGCCTGCGTGCGCGTGTCGACGTGCGCCAGGTCGATGACCGCGCTCATTTCAGCACCACGCGCGGATCGACGATCTTGTAGAGCACGTCGGTGGCGAGGTTGACGACCATCGTGATCGCCGCGATGTAGATCGCGAACGCCTGGATCACCGGATAGTCGCTGCGGTTGACGGCGAGCAGCACCTCGCGGCCGAGGCCCGGGATCGAGAAGAACACCTCGATCAGGAACGAGCCGACGAAGATGCCGGGCAGGCCGACGGCGATGTTGGTGAGGATCGGGATCAGCGCGTTCCGCATCACGTGCTTGAGCATGATCGTCTTCTCGGTCAGTCCCTTGGCGCGCGCGGTGCGCACGTAGTCGTGGCCGATCTCGTCGAGGAAGAAGGTGCGGTAGAGGCGCGTCTGCGGCGCGAGCGAGACCGCGACGGCGAGCATCACCGGCAGCGGCGCGTAGCGCGCCAGGTTGGTCGAGAGGTGATCGCTCCAGCCCTGCACCGGGAACAGCCCGAGCTGGAACGCGAACACGTACTGGCCGACGATGACGTAGACCAGGAACGAGATCGAGAGCGCGACCGTCGTCGCGACCATGATGCTGCGATCGGTGAGCGAGCCGCGCACATAGGCGACGCCGAGCGCGAACGGGATCGCGAGCAGCGAGTCGAGGATCAGGATCGGCACCATCACCGTCAGGGTCGCCGGCAGGCGCGTCGCGAACAGGTGCGCGACCGATTCGTTGGTGGCCCAGCTGCGCCCCCAGTCGAAGGTGACGATCTCCTTCAGGAAGATCCCGAACTGGGTCCAGAGCGGCTCGTTCAGGCCGAGCTGCTGGCGGATCGCGTCGACCTGGGCCTGGGTGGCGTTCTGGCCGGCGAGGATTTCGGCCGGGTCGCCGCCGAAGCCCTTGAAGAGCAGGAAGACGAGCAGGACGACGCCGAACATCGTCGGGACCATCTGCCAGATGCGTCGGATCAGGTAGGCCGTCATGCGCGCGGGCGGGCTGGGAAAAGCGAGGGCCGCCGAAGGGCGACGAGGACGCGAGTCTACGGGGTGGTCGTGAGAGACTTCCCGCCATGCGCCGCATCGCCGTGGCCACCGTGCTCGCCCTTGTCGCCGCGACCGCCGGCGGGCAGTCGCCAGCGCCTTCGGCCGCGGCCGCGCCGAAGGTGCTGCGCTATGCCTTGCGCATCGCCGAAACGGGCTTCGATCCGGCGCAGATCATCGACCTCTACTCGCGCACGATCGCGGCCAACATCTTCGAGGCACCGTACCAGTACGAGTTTCTGGCGCGACCGGTGCGCCTCAGGCCTTCGACCGCGGCGGCGATGCCCGAGGTCAGCGACGATTTCAAGACCTTCACGGTCCGGATCAAGCCCGGCATCTACTTCACCGACGACCCGGCCTTCGGCGGCAAGCCGCGCGAGCTGGTCGCGGCCGACTACGTCTACTCGATCAAGCGGATCTTCGACCCGCGCTGGAAGAGCCCGCACCTGTCGACGATCGAGGAGGACCAGATCCTCGGGCTCGACGCGCTGCGCCAGCAAGCGCTCGCCGGCAAGCCCTTCGACTACGACCGCGACGTGGCCGGGATGCGCGCCATCGACCGCTACACGCTGCAGTTCAAGCTCGGCGCGCCGAACCCGCGCTTCGCCGATCACCTGAGCGACGCCTCGGTCGTCGGCGCGGTCGCGCGCGAGGTGGTCGAGGCCAACGTCGACCGGATCATGGAGCACCCGGTCGGCACCGGCCCGTTCCGGCTCGCGCGCTGGAACCGCAGCTCGCTCATCGTCCTCGACAAGAACCCGACCTATCGCGACCAGTACTACGACGAGGAAGCGCCGGCCGACGATCCGCTCGCCCAGGCGGCGGTGGCGCGGCTCAAGGGACGAAAGCTGCCCATGGTCGACCGTGTCGAGGTCAGCATCATCGAGGAGGCGCAGCCGCGCTGGCTCTCGTTCCTGAACGGCGAGATGGACTTGACCGAGCAGGTGCCCGAGGACTTCACCTACGTCGCGATTCCGAACAACAAGCTCGCGCCCAACCTGGCCAAGCGCGGCATCTACGCCGTGCGCTATCCGCGCGCCGATGCATCGCTTTCCTATTTCGGCATGACCGACCCGGTGGTCGGCGGCTACAGCCCGTCGCGGGTCGCCTTGCGGCGCGCCATCGCGCTCGCGGTCGACGTCGAGCAGGAGATCCGCCTCGTCCGCCGCGGCCAGGCGATCCCGGGACAGTCGCTGCTGCCGCCGGGCGTCTCCGGCTACGACGCGATCGTTCAAGAGCGAGATGAGCGAGTTCGACCCGGCGCGGGCAAAGGCGCTGCTCGACCTCTACGGCTACGTCGACCGCGACGGCGACGGCTGGCGCGAGCAGCCCGACGGCTCGCCGCTGCAGATCGAATACGCCACCCAGCCCGACGGCTTCAACCGCCAGCTCGTCACGCAGTGGAAGAAGAACATGGATGCGATCGGCATCCGGATGGTCTTTCGCAACGCCCAGTGGCCCGAGAACCTGAAGGCCTCGCGCGCCGGCAAGCTGCAGATGTGGGGCGTGGGCGAATCCGGCGGCCCCGACGGCTCCGACTTCCTCGTCCTCGGCTACAGCAAGAGCGTGGGCCAGGGCAACCTGGCGCGATTCGAACTGCCCGAATACGACCGCCTCTACGAACTGCAGAAGACCATGCCCGACGGTCCCGAGCGCTTCGCGGTCATGACGCGGGCGAAGGAACTCCTGATCGCCTACATGCCCTACAAGGTACACGTCCACCGCGTCTGGACCGATCTCGCGCAGCCTTGGGTGATCGGCTTTCACCGCAACGTCTTCCTGCGCGAGTTCTGGAAGTTCGTCGACATCGACAATGACGAGAAGGCGCGCCGCACCCGATAGCGCCAGAGACAAGAGACACGCCATGTCGAAAACCGATCCGCGCCGCTACACCCGGCGCCGGGCCGCACAGTCGCTCGCCGCCGCCGGCCTGGCGGTGACGCTGCCGAGCCTGGGCCTCGGCCGGGCGGTGGCGGCCGAGACCCCCGGCGTCGCGCCTGCCGGGCTGAAGGTGCTGCGCTACGCCTTCGAGGTCGCCGAGACGAGCCTCGATCCGGTCAAGGTCAACGACCTCTATTCGCGCATCCTGACGCCGCACATGTTCGAGGGCCTCTATACCTACGACCATCTCGCGCGGCCGTCCAAGCTCAAGCCGCTCACCGCCGAGGCGATGCCTCGGCACTCCGACGACTACCGCGTCTGGACCGCGCGCGTGCGCCCGGGCATCTACTTCGCCGACGATCCGGCCTTCAAGGGCAAGCCGCGCGAGCTCGTCGCCCAGGACTACGTCTACGCCTGGAAGCGCTTCGCCGACCCCGCCAACAAGAGCCCGGTCTGGTCCGGGATGGAGACCGATGGCTATGTCGGCCTGGCCGAGCTGCGCCAGCGCGCGCTCGACGAGAAGAAGCCGTTCGACTACGAGAAGGAGATCGAAGGCGTTCGCGTGCTCGATCGCTACACGATCCGCTTCACGCTCAAGGAGCCGAGGCCGCGCTTCCTCGAGACGCTGGCCGGCGGCGACCTGTACGGCGCGGTGGCGCGCGAGGTGATCGAGCACTACGGCAGCGAGGCCGAAGCGCACCCGGTCGGCACCGGGCCGTTCAAGCTCGCGCAATGGCGGCGCAGCTCGCTGATCGTCTTCGAGCGCAATCCCCAATTCCGCGAGATGTTCTACGACGCCGAGCCTGCCGCCGACGATGTCGAGGGCCAGGCCTTGCTCGCTCGCTTCAAGGGGCGCCGGCTGCCGATGGTCGACCGGGTCGAGATCTCGATCATCGAAGAGGAGCAGCCGCGCTGGCTGTCGTTCGTCAGCGGCGAGTCCGACCTCGCGTACCGGGTCGGCTACCAGTTCGCGCCGCAGGCGATGCCGAACGGCAAGGTGGCGCCGAACCTGGCCAAGCAAGGCATCCGCGGCTATCCGGTCGTCGAGTCGGCGGGCAACTTCTTCCTGTTCAACATGGACGACCCGGTTGTCGGCGGCTACACGCCGGCACAGGTCGCGCTGCGCCGCGCCTTCGGCCTCGGCCTGGACAGCCAGACGATCATCAACTACGCCTACAACGGCCTGGGCACCCTGGCGCAGGGGCCGACCCTTCCCAACACCAGCGCCTACGACCCGAAGCTCAAGACCGAGTGCAGCGAGTACAACCCGGCCCGCGCGAATGCGCTGCTCGACCTGTACGGCTTCGCCGATCGCGACGGCGACGGCTGGCGCGAACGCCCCGACGGCTCGCCGCTCGTGCTGCGCGTCTCGACCCAGTCGCAGCAGCGCGACCGCAAGATCGCCGAGGTGCTGACGAAGAACATGAAGACGCTCGGCATCCGCGTCGAGTCGCTCGTTGCGCAATGGCCAGAGAACCTGAAGTCGGCGCGCGCCGGCAACTACCAGGTCTGGTCCCTGGGTCTGTCGGCAGCGGGGCCCGACTCTGGCGGCGGCTATCAGCGCTACGACAGCCGCCAGATCGGCGGCCAGAACATGGCGCGGGTGCGCCTGCCCGAGCTCGACGCGCTCTACGACAAGCTCGAGATCTTGCCCGACGGTCCCGAGCGCCTCGACGCGTTTCGCCAGGCCGAGCGATTGGCCATCGCCTACATGCCGTACAAGTTCACGCTCAACCGCGTCTCGCTCGACATGGCCCAGGGGCACCTCGTCGGCTATCGCCGAACGGTGTTCTGGAACGACTGGTGGCAGTTCGTCGATATCGACCACTCGGCGCACAAGGCGTGAGCCGTGACGATACTGGCGCGAAGGTGACGGAATGAGCCGCGGCATCGATCGGCGCCGCTTCGCCCTCGGCAGCGCCGGCCTCATCGCCACCGCGGGCGCGGCGCCGGCGTCGGACAGCAGCGACGTGGCGCTCGATTCCAGCGTGCTGCGCATCCTGTTCGAGTCGGCCGAGACCGGATTCGATCCGGCCCAGGTGAGCGACCTGTATTCGTTCCGCGTCATCGCCCACATCTTCGAGCACGCTGCTCGGCTACGACCCGCTGGCGATCCCGGTTCGACTGGTGCCGCTGACGGCCGAAGCGATGCCCGAGGCGTCGGCCGACTTCAAGGTCTGGACCGTGCGCCTGCAGCGCGGCATCCGCTTCGCCGCCGACGCCGCCTTCAAAGGCCAGCCGCGCGAGCTCGTCGCCGGCGACTACGTGTACGCGTTCAAGCGCATCTACGACCCGGCGCTGAAGAGCCCGGCGTACAGCGCGCTCGGCGAGGACGGCATCCTCGGGCTCGAGGAGCTGCGGGCGCGCGCGCTGCGCGACAAGCGCGCCGTTCGACTACGACAGCGTCGCCGAGGGCGTGCGCGCGCTCGACCGCTACACGCTCCAGTTCAGGCTCGCCAAGCCGCGCCCGCGCTTCGCGACGACGCTCGCCGAGAGCGCGTATTCGGCGCTGGCGCGCGAGGTCGTCGAGGCCTATCGGCGGCGACATCATGGCGCACCCGGTGGGCACCGGCCCCTACCGTCTCAGGGCGTGGCGCCACAGCTCGCGAATCCTCCTGGAGCAGAATCCGGACTATCGCGACGCGCGCTACCAGAGCGAGCCGGGCCCCGACGACGCCGAGGGGCAGGCGTGGGCGAAGCGCTTCAACGGCAGGCGTCTGCCGCTCAACGACGGCGTCGAGATCGCCATCGTCCAGGAGAACCAGCCGCGCTGGCTGAGCTTTCTCAACGGCGAGGCCGACTTCGCGCGCGTCCCACCCGAGCTGTCGCCGCTCGCCGCGCCGAACGGAAAGCTGGCGCCCAACCTCGCCAGGCAGGGCATCCGCCTGCAGCGCTACCTGAATCCGGACGTCGCCATGTCGTACTTCAACATGGAAGATCCCGTCGTCGGCGGCTACGCGCCGGCGAAGGTTGCCTTGCGCCGCGCGATCCACCTGGCCTACGACATCGACTACGAGGTCAGGCTCATCCGGCGCGGCCAGGCGATCCCGGCGCAGGCGCCGATGGCGCCGGGAACCTACGGCTTCGACCCGGCCCTGCGCAGCGACAACAGCCGCTACGACGTCGCGCGCGCCAAGGCGCTGCTCGACATCTACGGCTACGTCGACCGCGACGGCGATGGCTGGCGCGAGCAGCCCGACGGCTCGCCGCTCGTGCTGACGATGGCGAGCGAGACCGAACAGATCTATCGCCAGTACAACGAGAACTGGCAAAGGAGCACGGCGGCGATCGGCATCCGGATGAACTTCGAGACCGCGCAATGGGCCGAGCACATGAAGCAGGCGCGCGCCGGCACGCTGCAGATGTGGTTCCTCGGCAGCACGGCGACCGAGCCCGACGGCCAACGCGCTCTTCGAATACATGTACGGCGAATCGAGCGGCCAGGGCAACCTGGCGCGCTTCAAGCTGCCGGCATTCGATGCGATCTACCGCCGCATGCTCGACCTCCCCGACGGACCGGAGCGCCTCGCTCTCTTCCGAAAGGCGAGCGAGCTGGTCGTCGCCTACATGCCGTACCGCATCCACGTGCACCGCATCTACAACGACTTCTCGCGTCCGTGGATCGCCGGCTATCGACAGCCGTTCTTCCGCAATCAGAGCTGGCACTACATCGAGGTCGACGGCGAGCGATGCGCGCCAAGTCACTCGCCTGAGGTACGATGGCGATGACGCTGCCCGAGCCGCACATCCTGCGCTATACGCGCTGGCTGCGCGACGACGCGCGGCCTCGCCTTCGATCGCGACCACGTCGCCGGCTACGACCGCCTCTGGCGCTGGTCGTGCACCGATCTGCCGGCTTTCTGGCAATCGGTCTGGGACTACTTCAGCATCGCTTCGCCGATGCCGCACACGACGGTGCTTCGTCGCCGAGAAGATGCCGGGCGCGCGTCTGGTTTCCCGGGCGCGCAGGTCAACTACGCGCAGCACGTGTTCCGGCACGCCGACGCCGCGCACGCCGCCGGCCACCCGGCGATCGTCTTCCGCGACGAGGCGATGCAGCTCGCCGGCCGGACCGAGGAGATCGCCTGGCCCGAGCTGCGCCGCCGGGTCGCCGCCCTCGCTGCCGCGCTTCGAGGCGATGGGCGTCGTGCCGGGCGATCGCGTCGCGGCGTTCATGCCTAACGCTCCGCAGACGGCGGTCGCCTTTCTCGCCTGCGCCAGCCTCGGGGCGATCTGGTCGGTGTGCGTCGCCCGACATGGGTCCGCTCGCCGTCCTCGATCGCTTTCGCCAGATCGCGCCCAAGGTGCTGGTCGCATGTGACGGCTATCGCTACGGCGGCGTCGCCCACGACCGCATGGCGCTGCTGCGCGGCGTGCGTCGATGAGTTGCCGAGCGTCGCAGACGTCGTCGTCTGGCGCGGCCTCGATGCGGCCGCGATGCATCGCTGCCGCTGGTCGCGCGCCGCGCCGCGTCCACGACTTCGACGCGCTCGTCGCCGGCAGCGGCTCGCTTCGCGCCGCGGCCGCTGCCCTTCGACCATCCGCTCTGGATCGTTTACTCGAGCGGCACGACCGGCCTGCCGAAGGCGATCGTCCACGGCCACGGCGGCATCATGCTGGAGACGCTCAAGCTCGGCACCTTCCACAACGACTTCGGCCCGAGCATCGGCGATGGCGACCGCTTCCACTGGTACAGCTCGACCGGCTGGATCATGTGGAACCTGCAGGTGTCGGCGCTGCTCGGCGGCACGACGATCTGCCTCTACGACGGCAGCCCCGCCGGGCCGCGCAGCGGCCTCGCCGGCACTGCGCGCGAGGTCGACTGGACGACGCTCTGGCGCTTCGTCGCCGATACCGGCGTCGACCTTCTTCGGCGCCGGCGCGGCCTTCTACGCCAGCTGCGAGAAGGCCGGCGTCGAGCCCGCCCGCGCCGGCGACCTGTCGCGTCTGCGCTCGCTCGGCTCGACCGGCTCGCCGCTGGCGATCGAAAGCTACGCGCTGGGTTCGCGACCACGCTGCCGAAGGGCGATGCCGGCGCGGTCTGGCTGACGTCGATCGCGGGCGGCACCGACTTCGCCGGCAGCTTTCTCGGCCGGTCTGCGGACGCTGCCGTTGGTCGAGGGCGAGATGCAGTGCCGTTGTCTCGGCGCTGCGGTCGAGGCCTGGTCGGAGCCCGACGCCGAAGGGCGCGCACGATCGCTCGTCGACGAGGTCGGCGAGCTCGTCTGCACCAAGCCGATGCCGTCGATGCCGCTCTACTTCTGGAACGACGAGCCGCCCGGCCCGAGCGGCCAGCGCCTGCATGACAGCTACTTCGACATGTACCCGGGCATCTGGCGCCACGGCGACTGGCTGCGCATCACGCCGCGCGGCGGCGCGATCATCTACGGCCGCAGCGACGCGACGATCAACCGCCATGGCATCCGCATGGGCACCGCCGAGCTGTATCGCGCGGTCGAGGCGTTGCCGGAAGTGCTCGACAGCCTGGTGGTCGACCTCGAGTACCTCGGCCGCGAGAGCTACATGCCGCTCTTCGTCGTCCTGCGCGAGGGCGTAACGCTCGATGCCGCGCTCGATCGCCGCCTCAAGGACGTGATCAGGGCGGCGCTCTCGCCGCGTCACGTTCCCAACGAGATCTTCCAGGTGAACACACTGCCGCGAACGCTCTCGGGCAAGAAGATGGAGCTGCCGGTGAAGAAGCTGCTCCTCGGCGCGCCCGCCGAGCAGGTGTTCAAGCTCGACGCGATGACCAACGCCGAGAGCGTCGCCTGGTTCCGCGCCTTCGCGGTGCGCCGCGCCGCTGCGCCTGCCGCCGGCTATTGAGTGGCGCTCAGGCCGCCGTCGATGTAGAGCACCTGACCGGTCACGAACGCCGCCGCCGGGCTGCAGAAGAAAAGCACCGCGCCGACGACGTCTTCGGGCTCGGCGACGCGGCCGAGCGGAATGCGCGCGAGCAGCGGTCCGCGCGTCGCCGGATCGGCGAGCCAGTGCGCGCCCATGTCGCCGCGAACGACCGTCGGCGCGACGCCGTTGACGGTGATGCCGTGCGCCGAGAGCTCGACCGCGTGCTGCTTGATGAGCATCACCAGCGCGCCCTTGGTCGCGCAGTAGGCGGAGTAGCCGCGGTCGCGCATGCCGAGCTGCGCGCGCACCGACAGCAGGTGCACTTGGCGGCCGCCGCCGCGCCCGGCTTGGGCCGCGGCGATCTGGTGTCGCGCCGCGGCCTGGCTCATGAACATCGCCGCCTTCAGGTTGACCTGCACGACCTCGTCGAACGCGGCCTCGCTGACCGCGGCATGGCGCTCCTCGCGCTGGATGCCGACGCAGTTGACGAGCAGGTCGAGGCCGTCGAAGCGACGCGCGCTGGCGTCGATGGCGGCGCGGATTGAGGCCGTCTCGTGCGCGTCCATGGCGACGCCGATCGCGTCGTGGCCGGCGGCGCGCAGCGCTGCCGCGAGCGCCTCGGCCTTGTCGGTGCTGCGTCCGGCGACGGCGACGCGCGCGCCGGCGAGCGCGAGCCCCCACGCGATCGCCGCGCCGATGCCGCCGTAGCCGCCGGGAACGAACGCGGCGCGGCCGCGCAGGCTCGCTTGGCCGGCGAGCAGGCGGGCGTAGTCGGGCGCGGCGCGGGCGGATTCGGCCATCGCGTCAATCCATCAGCAGGCCGCCGTTGAGATCGATGATCTCGCCGGTGATGAAGCCCGAGAGCGGCGACGCCAGGAAGCGCACGACGTGGCCGAACTCCTCGGGCTCGCAGAAGCGGCCGACCGGGATCTGCGCCAGCAACGCGGCGCGCTGCGCCTCGCTTAGCTGCTCGGTGACCATCGGCGTTCGCACGTACGCGGGCGCGATCGCGTTGGCGGTGACGCCGTGCGCGGCGAGCTCGCGCGCCAGCGAGAAGGTCAGCGCCGAGAGCGCGCCCTTCGAGACCGAGTAGGCGGTGCCGGCGGTGAGGCCGCCGGTCTTGGCGGCGAGCGAGCTGGTGTTGATGATGCGGCCCCAGCGGCGCGCCTTCATCGCCGGCACGACCGCCTGGGCCCAGAACAGCGCGCCGTCGAGATTCGCGCCGAGGACGCGATGCCACTCGGCGACGCTGGTCGCCTCGAGCTTGTTGTTGGAGAGGATGCCGGCGTTGTTGACGAGGACGTCGACCGGGCCGAGCGCGGCGACGACCTGCGCGTGCGCCGCCGCGACCGCGGCGGCGTCGCTGATGTCGCAGGCGACGGTGGCGACGCGCTCGCCGAACTCGCGCGCGAGCGGCGCCATCGCTGCGCCGGCGATGTCGACCAACGCCACGCGGCAGCCGTCGTCGAGCAGCGCCCGCACCGCCGCCCGGCCCATGGTGCCGCCGGCGCCGGTGACGAGCGCGACCTTTCCGTGCAGAGAGCCGTTGTTCATGTGTCGAGGATGCTCTTCTTGCCGAACAGGCCGCGCGAGCGGAAGGTGACGACGGCGATGAAAAGCAGGTACATCGAGAGCAGCGACCATTCCGATGCGTAGGCGCCGGTCAGGCCGACGGCGAGGCCGACGAGCAGGCCCGAGGCGACCGCGCCCCAGAGGCTGCCGACGCCGCCGAGGACGATGATCAGGAACGCGGGCACGACCGCGTCGACGCCGACTTGCGGCCGCACCCCCCAGATCGGCGCCATCACGACGCCGGCCAGCGCCGCCAGGCCGACGCCGAGGGCGAACACGAACAGGCGCAGGCGCGCCAGATTGATGCCGAGCGCGCGCACCATCTCGCTGTCGTGCGCGCCGGCCTTGACGATCGAGCCGTACGGCGTCTTCTCGAGAAAGAACCAGAGCAGGCCGATCATCAGGCAGGCGAAGCCGGCGGCGAAGAAGCGATAACGCGCGTAGAGAAGATCACCGACCAGGACGGCGCCGGTCAGGCTCTCCGGCAGCGGCAGCTGGCGCTCGGTCGAGCCCCAGACGACGCGGATCAGCTCTTCGATGACAAGTGCAGCGCCGAACGTCAGCAGCAGGCCGTAGAGCGGGTCGCGGCCGTAGGTGCGGCGCAGGCAGAGCTCGAGCAGCATGCCGAAGACGCCGACCAGCACCGGCGCGAACAGCAGCGCGATCGCGTAGCGCGTGCCGAGCGGCAGCGCCAGGTAGGCCGCCTGCGTCTCCGGAAACCAGCCGAGCCTGGGCGTGATCAGGAACACCGCGGCGTACATGCCGAGCGCGAACAGCGAGCCGTGCGCCAGGTTGATCGTCTCCATCACGCCGATGATCAACATGAAGCCGAGCGCGAGCAGCGCGAACAGGAGGCCGAGCGCCACCCCGTTGACGAGGTGCGGCAGAAGCTGCACGAGCCAGGTCATGGCGCCGGGTCGCTAGCCGCGGATCGTCGAGCGGACGCGCGCGCGCCGCATCACTGTTCGTAGCTCGGCGTCGCCGCCTCGAGCTTGCAGGTCGTGATCGACGCCTTGTCCTCGACCTCCTGCGGCGGCACCTGCGCCAGGATCTTGAAGATGTCGTCCTTTTCCGCCGGCTGGTCGTTGTAGCTCGCCATGTAGATCGTCTGCTGCAGGTGGTGCGTGACCGGGTTCATGTAGGCGTCGTAGTGCTGCATGCGGTCGCGCGCCGAGACCTTCAGGTTCTCGAGCTCCTTGATGACGGCGAGGTTGTTGGTCGTGCCGGCGCGCTCGACCGCGCGCAGCAGCTCGCGCGTCGCCATGTAGCCGTTGTAGTAGACGTTGCCCGGCGTCTGGATCGCCAGCCCGGGGAACTGCTTCTGGTAGGCGGCGACGAATTCCTTGACGCCGGGAAGGTCGAGCTTCCAGTACCAGTTGGTGCCGAACACGCCGAAGATCGCTTCGGGGCCGAGGCCGTAGACATCGGGCCAGTCCTGCTGGTTGTTGATCCAGGCCGGCTTCATGTTCATCTTCGACTGCACCACCTGCTGGCGCAGCGCCTTGATGTCGTCGCCGCCGACCGCGGTGGCGACGACATCGGGCTTGATCTGCTGGATCTTCAGCAGGTAGGAGGCGAAGTCGCGCGTGTTCTGCGGCACTAGCAGCTCTTCGACCACCTTGCCGCCGTTGGCCTCGATGACCGCGCGCGTCGCCTTCGAGGTCTCGTGGCCCCAGACGTAGTCGTTGGTCAGGAGCAGCCAGTTCTTGCCGTTGACCTTCATCGCGTTCTTGACGATCGCGTGCGAGAAGTTGGTGCCGCTGCCGTCCCAGACGAACTTCACCTTGTGGCAATCCTTGCCCGACTCGGTCGGCGAGCTCGAGTTGGTGTTGAGGAAGACGCAGCCGTACTTCTGCGCCACCTGCGAGATCGCGTTGGCGACGCCGGAGTGCATCGCGCCGATCAGGAACGCGGCGCTCGTTGCGGTTGATCATCCGCTCGGCGACGCGCGTTCCGGTCGCCGGCGTCGTCTCGGTGTCCATGTGGATCGCCTCGATCTGCCGGCCGAGGACGCCGCCCTTGGCGTTGAACTCCTTGATCGCCATCATCGCGCCGAGCCGCTCCTCGGCGCCCGACGCCGCGTACTGGCCGCTCGCGTCCATGGTCAGGCCGATGACGAGCGGCTTCTTCTGCGCGCTCTGCGCCCAGGCGCGGTTGGTCTTCCACGGGCCGTAGAAAGGCGCGACGCCGTACAGGCCCACGCCGGCGAGGGCCAGGGCCGAAGTCTTCAGCAGCTTGCGGCGGTCATTCATGCTTGTCTCCGTTGGTGGGTGATGCCGACCTGGGCGGTCTGCTCCTGGGCCTCGAACAGCGAGGCGATGAACTTGTCGCCGTGGCCGAGGTTGGCGGCCTGGACGAAGCTCTGGTGCGCGGCCTCGCCGATGAAGCTCGGCACCGCCGAGCGCTTCGGCGAGATGGGTGTAGTAGCGCAGGTCCTTCTTGGCCGTTGGCGATCGCGAACTTCAGGCCGTCGAGGTCGCGCCGAGCAGCATCTGGCCGAACATCATCTGGAAGATCCCGGAGTTGACGCCGCCGGCCGAGATGACCTCGTAGCAGCTTGCGCGAGCGGCAGGCCGCTCTTGGCCGCGACCGCGACGCGCTTCCGGCAATCGCCGCGGCCGTCGTCATCGCCAGCATGTTGTTGACCAGCTTCAGGACGTGGCCGCTGCCCGGCGGGCCGACGTGGAAGACGTTCTCGCAGAACGCCTGCAGCACCGGCTTGACGACTCGAAATCGGCCGGCTCGGCGCCGACCATGGTGTTGAGGCGAGCCTTCTTCGGCCTCCTTCGGCGTGCGCGCCAGCGGCGCGTCGATGAAGCGGGTGCCGTGCGTCGCCAGGTCGACGCGGATGCGCGCGCTCGACGACGGCTCGGCGGTCGAGGTGTCGACGACGATCAGACCGGAGCGCGCTCCTTCGGCGAGACCGCCGCTGCCCCAGACGATGTCCTCGATCTGCGGCGAGCTGGCGACGCAGATGAAGACGATGTCGGAGCTGCGCGCGACCTCGGCGTTGCTCGCGGCCTCGCGCGCGCCGGCGGCGAGCAGTTCGGCGAGGCGCTCGCGATGGCGGTTCGCCTTCAGCGTCAGCGAGTAGCCCTTGGCCAGCAGGTTCTTCGCCATGCCGTGGCCCATCATGCCGATGCCGATGAATCCGATCGTGGGTGTCATGCTGTCCTTCAGTGCGTGGGAAGTGCGGCGTCGACACGCCGCAGGGTCGCCGCGGCGGCGCGGGCGCTGCGCCAGAGCTCGATCAATCGGCGCGTAGCGGCCGGCGATGTCGTCGATCACCGCCTCGTCGCCGCTGCGGCCCGCGAACCAGGCCGCGGCGGCCTCGGCGAAGATCGAGCGGCCGACGGCGAAGCCCTTGCAGATCGGGTGCGGCGCGGCGAGCGCGAAGCTCTTCGCCAGCGCGTCCTCGCTCGCCGCCAGGCCGAGCAGGAGAACGCCGCGGCAGATACGGATCGCTTTCGCGCGACGCAGGCACTGATGTCCTGCCACTCGGCGGCGCTCTCCGGCGGCGGCAGCTTCCACCAGTCGGGGCGCACGCCGGCGGCGTAGATCTGCGCCAGCGCGCGGCGGAGCGTCTCGGCCGCCGTGCGTCGGCTCGCGCGGCGGGATCACCTCGATCAGCAGCTCGCGGTCGGTGGCGACGCATGCCGCCTGCAGCGCCTGCAGCGACTGCAGCTGCGTCGTCACGCAGCGCCGGCCGTCGTCCGGGTGATAGCTGACCAGGCACTTGGCGACGTGCTCGCTCGGCCAGGCGCGCAGACGCAGCGCGATGTCGGCGCCGACCTCGAAGCGCAGCGGCCGCGAGCCGGGCAGCTCGACCGGCCGCGCGATCCAGCCGGCGCCGCCGGTCAGCGCCGGGCAGGATCTCCTCGCCGTAGCGATCGTCGACGATCACGCCGAAGCCCGGCTGCGCCGGCCGCGCCGCGCTGGCCGCCTTCGGCGAGCAGCTGCTTGAAGCGGGCGATGCGCTCGTGGATGCGTGCTGCTTCGGCGCCGTCGGCTGCGCTCCCGAGCGCGGCGCCACTCGTGGCGCCATGGGCGAGCTCCTCGAACTGCGACGCGGTGGTCGAAGGCGAGCACCGCCAGCTCCGGCCACCGGCGCAGCCGCGTCGATGGCGCGATGCAGGTGCTCGAGGTCCCGCGTCGTGGCGCACCGCGCGCTCGCTCGAGCCGTGGGCGAGGAAGTGCTGCAGCTCGATCCAGCTCGGCATCGCCGGCGCGCAGCCGTGACGCGAGACGACGAGCGCGCCGCAGGCGTTGGCGTAGGCGCGAGCAGCGCTCGAGCGGCTCGTCGCGCAGCCAGCCGCGCAGGAAGCCGGCCATGAAGGCGTCGCCGGCGCCGAGGACGTTGAAGACCTCGACCGGAAAGCCCGGCCCGGCGATGCCGTTGCCGAGGTCGTCGGCGACTTCCGCCGGGAAAACGAGGCAGCCCATCGGCCCGCGCTTGAGCACCAGCACGGCGCCGGTGAGCGCGCGCACAGCGGCGCAGCGCGACGTGCCGTGTCGGCGCTGCCGCCGGCGATGCGGATCTCCTCCTCGGTGCCGACGATGAGCTCGCAGCTCGGCACGATCCGCTGCAGCTCCGCGGCTGACCAGCGCCGACTCGACGTAGCGCTGCTCGCCGAGGCCGGGGCGCGGTCAGGCCCCAGAGCACCGGCCGGTAGTCGATGTCGAGGACGATCCGCGCGCCGGCGTTTCGGGCGCAGCGTCGATCGCGCGCTCGCAGGCCGCGAGCGTCCCCGGCTGCGAGAGGTGCGTGCCCGAGAGCAGCAGCGCGCGCGCCGAGGCGATGAAGCCGGCATCGACGTCGCTCGCGGCCAGCGCCCATGTCGGCGCAGTGGTCGCGGTAGAAGACGCAGCGGAAAGGTGCTCGCGGTCGCGGATGCCGAGGAAGACGAGCGCCGTCAGGCGCTTCGGATCGGTCGTCGACGTGCGCCGACGTCGACGCCCTCGGCGGCGAGGCGCTCGCGCACGAAGCGGCCCAGGTGCTCGTCGCCGACGCGCGTCAGCATCGCCGGCCTCAGGCCGAGTCGGGCGACGCCGACGGCGGTGTTGGCCGGCGAGCCGCCGAGGTACTTGGCGAACGAGCGCATGTCCTCGAGCCGGCCGCCGATCTGCTCGCCGTAGAGGTCGACCGCCGCCGCCCCATGCAGATCACGTCGAACGGACGCGCCGTAAGCTCGCTCGCCGAGGGCGTTGCCGGGCGCTCGCTCATGGCGTGCCGCCGTGGCCGTTCTGCCGACGCGGCGCCTTGCGGTCGCGCCGCGTCGCGGCGGCGGCGAGCTGGTGACCCGTGCTGACGACGAGCGCCTGCGCCAGGCAAAGCGGCGCGACCAGCGAGCGAAACGGCCGGCTCGAGTCGTCGCCGAGCTCGAAGCAGACGTCGGCCGCCGGCTTCAGCGGCGAGAGTGCGCTGTCGGTGATCGCGATCACCGAGACGCCGCGCGCGCGACACGCCAACGCCGTCTCGACCACCGCCGGCGTGTAGTTGCGAAAGCTCGCCACCAGCAGCACGTCGCCGGCGCGGATCGTGTGCGCGAATTCGCCGAGCATGCCGCCGAGGCCGTGGAGCAGATGCGCCGGCAGCTCGAGCTGGTTGAGCGCGTAGGCGAGATAGCACGCGACCGGAAAGGCGCGGCGCTGCGCCAGCACGTGGATCTGCGGCGCGCCGGCGAGGATGCGCACCGCGGCGCTCAGGCGTTCGGCGTCGACGTGCTCTTCGAGCCGCTGCAGCTCGGCGATCGACTCGGCGACGAACTGCGGCAGGACGCCGCCGTTGCCTGAGGCGCCGCTCCGGTGCCCTTGCCCTTGCGCATCTGCGCGATCCGCTCGCGATACGGCGTCGAGCGCTCCACCAGATGGCTCTGGAACAGCTGCTGCATCTGCGAGAAGCCGTCGAAGCCGAGCGCGTTGGCGAACCGGATCATCGACGAGGGCTGGACCGCGTTGGCGCGCGCCACGGCGGCGACCGTGCCGAGGGCGAGGTCGTGCGGCTTCTCGAGCGCGAAGCGCGACAGCCGCTGCAGCTGCGGCGACAGCTGCGGGTAGGCCGCTGCGATCGCTTCCTTCAGCTCTTCGTAGGTGGTGGCGCGTGGGCTCATGGACGGCGCGGCAGGTGTGGCGATCGGCACTAGGAACAAACCAGCAGAAAGAACAAAAGTTCTTGTTGAGTCAAATCCTAGAACGTACATTTCTTTCTGTCCAGCACGCTTCCCCTATGTCCACCGCTCCGCCGCGCGCCGGCTTCCTGCCCCTGCCGATGCTCCTGCTGTTCCTCCTCATGGCGACGACGCCGCTCTGGCTGGCGCGCGTCGGCCTCTATCAGTACCTCGCGCTCGAGGTCATGGTCTGGATGCTGTTCGCGCTCGGCTACAACCTGATGCTCGGCACCACCGGCCTGCCGTCGTTCGGCCACGGCGCCTTCTTCGGCGCCGGCGCCTACGCCTTCGGCCTGCTGCAGCAGCGCGTCCTCGCCAACCTCTGGTTCGACCTCGCCGGTGCGATCCCCATCGCCGCCGTGCTCGCCGCGCTCGTCGGCGCCTGCGTCGCCCACAAGCGCGGCATCTACTTCGCCTTGCTGACGATCGCCTTCGGCCAGGTGTTCTGGTTCGTCTCGGTGAAGTGGCACAGCGTCACCGGCGGCGAGGACGGCCTGCAGAACATTGCCCGCCCGCTGCTGCCGCTCGGCGTCGCGACCGTCGACCTGCGCGGCAACCTCGCGCTGTTCTATTTCTGCCTGGCGCTCTTCGCGCTCGCGCTCGTCGTCCTCTGGCGGCTGGTCCATTCGCCGTTCGGCCGGGTGCTCTCGGCGATCCGCCAGAACGAGGTTCGCGCCGCCTTCGTCGGCTACCCCGTCTGGCTCTACAAGTGGCTGAGCTTCACCATTGCCTCGGCGTTCGCGGGCCTCGCCGGCGCGATGTTCGCGCTGGCGCAGCAGTCGGCGTATCCCAACGTGATGAGCCTGCACTCCTCGGGCTTCGTCGTCATGATGGTCCTGATCGGCGGCGGCCTCGTGAGCTTCTGGGGGCCGGCCATCGGCGCGCTCTTCTTCATCCTCGCCCGCGACGTGCTCGGCGCCGCGACCGAGACCTGGCTGCTCTGGTACGGCCTGCTCTTCGTCGTCATGGTGCTGTGGCAGCCGGAAGGGATCGCCGGGATCTGGCAGGCCTGGCGCCGCGCCGCGGCCACGCGCTCGGTGACGGCTGCGCGCGCAACGTCTGCGCCGGCGCCGCTCCCGGGAACGAGCCGGCCGCTCGCCGAAGGGGCACTTCATGGCCCTCTTTGAAGCGGCACATCTGCACAAGCGCTTCGGCGACCAGACCGTCCTGCAGGACCTGTCCTTGACGTTCGACGAAGGGCGGCTCTCGGGGATCATGGGTCCGAACGGAGCCGGCAAGACGACCTGCTTCAACGTCCTCACCGGCCGCCACGCGCCCGACCGCGGCACGGTCACCTTCGCCGGCGAGGACATCACCGGCCTGGCGCCGCGCCGGGTCGCGGCCAAGGGCATCTCGCGCTCGTTCCAGGTCATGAATCTGTTCGACGCCGACAGCGCGCTCGACAACGTCCTGATCGCCCTGCCGCGCGTGCGCCGGCGCGGCTTCGATGCCTGGCGCGACCTGCGCGCCGATTCGGCGGCCGAGGACCAGGCGGCCGCGGTGCTGGCACGCGTCGGCCTCGCAGGTCACGAGCGGACTCCGGCGAAGAGCCTCTCGTACGGCGAGCGGCGCGCGCTCGAGATCGGCGTCGCCCTCGCCGCGGCGCCGCGCCTGCTGTTCCTCGACGAGCCGACCGCCGGCCTCGGCGCCGACGGCACGGCGCGTCTCGCCGAGCTCGTCAGCGAGCTCAAGCGCGCGCTCACGATCGTCATCATCGAGCACGACATGCGCTTCCTGTTCCGCCTCGCCGACACCGTCGCGGTGCTGCACTGGGGCCAGGTGATCGCCCGCGGCACGCCCGACGAGCTGCGCGAAAACGCCTGGGTCCGCCGCTCCAGCCTGGGCGCCGCATGATGCTGGCGCTCGACCACGTCGATACCTTCTACGGCGACACGCAGGTGCTGTTCGACGTCTCGCTCGCTGTCGGCCGCGGCGAGGTCGTGGCGCTGCTCGGCGCCAACGGCGCCGGCAAGACGACGCTGCTCCGCTCGGTGCTCGGGCTGACGCCGGCGCGCCACGGCAGCGTCCGCTTCAACGGCCGCGACATGACGCGCATGGCGACGCACGCGATCGCCCGCCTCGGCCTCGGCTGGGTGCCCGACGACCGGCGTGTCTTTCCGACCCTCACAGTCGCCCGCAACCTGGCGATCGCGCGCAAGAAGACCGCCTTTCGCGCCTGGCGCGACAGCGAGTGCTGCGAGATCTTCAGCGCCCTCACGTACCTGATGCCGCGCGAGTGCGAGAACCTCTCGGGCGGCGAGATGCAGATGGTCGCGATCTCGCGTGCCCTGGTCGGCGCGCCCGGGCTGGTGATGTTCGACGAGCCGAGCCAGGGGCTGGCGCCGAAGGTGGTGCAGGACGTGATGCAGACGATCGGCCGGCTGAAGCAGGAAGGCATCGCCGTCCTTGTCGTCGAGCAGAACGTCGCCAGCGCGCTTGCCGTCGCCGACCGCGTCTACGTGCTCGAGCGCGGCCGCGTCGTCCACCACGGGCCGGCCGCGGCCCTGCGCGACGACAGCGCGCAGCGCGCCGAGCTGCTGGGCGTGTGATGGCGGCGCCCCTGCTCCAGGTCGAAAGGCTGACGCGCCAATACCGGCGCGGCTTGCTGCGTCCCGAGGTGACCTTCTCGCTCGCCGCCGACTTTCGCGTGGACGCGCCCGGGGTCGTCGGCGTCATGGGGCCGAACGGCTCGGGCAAGACGACCCTCTTCGAGCTGATCACCGGCAGCAACCCGCCGAGCTCGGGCCGCGTGCTGGTCGATGGCCAGGACATCCATCGCGTCCGCTACGGCGAGCGAGCGCGGCTGGCGCTGCACTACCATCAGTCGTACCAGGTGCGCTCCTTTCAACGTCGTCGCCCCGAGGCGCTGATGGCGCACGCGACGCGCAGCGAGCCGCTGGTGCATCTGTTCGACGAGCCGCAGTTCAATCCGCAGGACGGCTACATCGGCTTCATGCTCGACTTCTTCCGCGCCCTGCGCGGGCGCGACCGGCTGGTCTTCCTATGCCTGCATCCGAACGAGCCGTATCACCTCGACATCCTGCGCGAGAGCTGCGATCGCTTCATCTTCGTCGACCGCGGTCGCCTCACGCACGCGCCGTCGTGGCCGGCGCTGGTTACCGACGCGCGCGTGCGCGCCTATCTCGGCCGGCTTGCCGACCCGGCGACGGCATAGGGCGTGCGCTCGCCCGGCAGCGCGAGCGCCGGGATGACGCGGTCGACGTCGACGCGCGCCAAGGCGCTCACCTGAACCCGAGGCTTACTTCGGCCGGCTGGCCGAGCCGGCGACCGCATAGGGCGTTCGTTCGCCCGGCAGCGAGAGCGCCGGGATGACACGCTCTACCTCCGGCAACGCCTTCACGACGGCCTCGGCGCGCAACGCCTCGTCGCGGTCGGCGACGCAGCCTTCGAGGTAGATGAAGCGGCGCTGCGCCGTGACCCAGATGGCGCTGTCGACGAGCGCCGCGTCGCCGCGCAAGCGCGCGGACCGCGGCCGCGGCGTTTGCGGCGTCGTAGCGGTACGCGTTCGGCTCGGCGCACAGGCCCGCGAGCCAGCAGGTCGTGCCGCGCTCGGCGCGCGAATGAGTCTCGACCCGGCGCTCGGCTTCGCTGTAGGCCGGGCCGAGCGGCGCCGGACAGGCGCGGCCGTCGGTCGCCTGGACGAACGGATCGCCGAACGGATTGAGCAGGCGCTCGTCGTCCGCTCGCGGTTGCGCCGGCGCGGCGGCGAGAACGAGCGCGGCCGCGGCCGCGACGGCGAGCCTTGGCGGGCGCATCGCCAGACGCTAGAGCGGCAACTCGGTGAAGTAGCGCCCGCCGTGGAAGATCAGCGGATGGGCGCCGGCGCGCCAGGTGCAGCGCTCGACCTCGCCGACGAAGATGACGTGGTCGCCCTCTTCGTAGCGGCTGCGGTTGAAGCACTCGAACACCGCCGCCGCGCCGTCGAGCAGCGGCACGCCGCTCGCGCCGACGCGACAGGCGACGCCGTCGAAGCGATCGACGTCCCTGCTGGCGAAGCGCACCGCGAGCGCGTGCTGGTCGGCGGCGAGAATGTTGATCGCGTAGTGCGAGCCGCGCTCGAACGCGGCCATCGAGCCGGCCTGGCGCGACAGGCTCCAGAGGACGAGCGGCGGCTCGAGCGAGACCGAGTTGAACGAGTTCGCGGTCAGGCCGAGCGGCTCGCCCGCGGGCGTGCGCACGGTGACGATCGTCACGCCGGTCGCGAACATCGCGAGCGCGGCGCGGAAGTCGTCGGCGCCGAAGGCGGGCGGCGCGGCGCGGGCAATTCGGGCCATGGGCCATTGTCGGCGCTCCCTAGAATGACCGCATGACGCCACCGCCCGCGCGCGATTCGACCGCGCGCCTCGACTGGACGGCGCTGCATCGGCTGGTCGCGGTCACGGTGCTCGGCTTCGCCTCGGGCCTGCCGCTCGCCCTCACCGGCCAGGCAATGCAGGCCTGGCTCACCGCCGACGGCATCGACATCGCGACCATCGGCTTCCTGAGCCTGGTCGGCCTGCCGTACACGTTCAAGTTCCTCTGGGCGCCGCTGATGGATCGCTTCGAGCCGCCCTGGCTCGGCCGGCGCCGTGGCTGGCTCGTCCTGACCCAGCTCGCGCTCGCTGCGGCGCTGTTCTGGATGGCAGCGACGCCGCCGGCATCGGCGCTCGGCGCGTTCGCGCTCCTAGCCGGCCTGGTCGCATGGCTTTCGGCATCGCAGGACGTCGTCGTCGATGCCTACCGCACCGACGTGCTGCCACCGGCCGAGCGCGGCATGGGCTCGTCGCTTACCGTCCTCGGCTATCGCCTGGCGATGATCCTCTCGGGCGGCATCGCCTTCATATGGGTCGACCCGCGCCAAGGCGGCGGCTGGACCTGGCCCGAGGTCTATCGCGCGATGGCGCTCTTCATGGTCGGCGCGGCGGTGTTCTCGGCGCTGCTCGCGCCGCGCCTGGTCTACGCCGAAAAGCCAGTGAGCGTGGCGCGCAACGACCTGCTCGGCTTTCTCGCCGTCGTCGCGGCGGTCGCAGCCGGCTTCGTCGCGACGCGCTACGCCTTCTCGCCGTGGGCGCGCGCGCTGGTCGTGCCGCTCCTCTCCGGCAGCTCGATCGCGCCATCGCTGGCCGAGCGCTGGGCCGATCTGGTCGCGCTTTTCGCCGGCATCGGCGTGACGCTGCCGCTGGTCGCGTGGGCGGCACGGCGGGCGCGCTTCGAGACCTTCCTCGGCAGCCTCGCCAGCTACTTCGCGCAGGCCGGCGCGGTTCCGTTCCTCGCCTTCATCGTCCTCTACAAGCTCGGCGACGCCTTCGCCGGGTCGCTGCTGACGCCGTTCCTGCTCCAGGCGATGCACTACAGCACCGCCGAGGTCGGCGTCGTCAACAAGGTGATCGGCCTGTGGCTGACCATCGCCGGTGCGCTGGTCGGCGGCGCACTCATGATCCGGCTCGGCCTGTGGCGCTCGCTGATGCTGTTCGGCATCCTGCAGATGCTCGGCAACCTCGGCTTCTGGTGGCTGGCGCTGCACGGCCGTGACGCGCTGCCCGGGCTCGTCATTCCGGCGTTCGACTGGGGCTTCGTCAAGCTCGCCCAGGCGACGCCGGTCGACGGCGGCCTGCTGATGGCGATCGCCAGCGAGAACATCACCAGCGGCATGGGCACGACGGCGTTCGTCGCCTTCCTGATGAGTCTGTGCAACCGGCGCTTCAGTGCGACCCAGTTCGCCTTGCTCAGCGCGTTCGCGTCGATCGGTCGGGTCTGGGTCGGGCCGCTCGCCGGCGTGCTCGCCCAGTCGATCGGCTGGCCGGCGTTCTTTCTCGCCTCGATCGTCGTCGCGCTTCCGGCGTTGGCCCTGCTGCTCGTGCTGCGCCGGCCGATCGACATGCTCGAGCGCGATCCGATCGCTGCCGATGCCGGACCGTGACTGACTTGCGATTGCCCCGACGCGCCGTCGACGCCCGCGGCGCGGCCTGCGCCCGGCCCGGCCGGCGCCGTTTCATTCGCCTCGCCGGTGCCGGCGCGGCGGCGCTTCTGGCCGGCCCGGCGCTGGCGCGCGAGGGCGTCGAGGTCGGGCCGCCGTCGACGCTCGCCAAGCTCGTTTCCGCCGAGCAGATCGAGAGCGCCGCGCAACAGCAATACCTGTCGCTGCTGCGCCAGACCGGCGAGCGCCGCAGCCTCGCGCCGCCCGACCATCCGCAGCTGCGCCGCCTGCGCTATATCGCCGAACGGATCATTCCGTTCAGCTACGAATGGAATCCGCGCGCGCGCCAATGGCACTGGGAGGTCAACCTGATCGGCAGCAACCAGATCAACGCCTTCTGCATGCCGGGCGGCAAGATCGCGTTCTTCTACGGCATCCTCGAGCGTCTGCAGCTGAGCGACGACGAGGTTGCGATGGTGATGGGCCACGAGATGACCCATGCGCTGCGCGAGCATGCGCGCGAGCAGATGGGCAAGAGCATGGCGACCCAGGGCGCGCTCGAGATCGGCGCGGCGGTCCTCGGACTGGGCAGCGGCGGCCGGCTGCTCGCCGACATGGGCCGTCAGCTGCTGACGCTCGAGTTCAGCCGCTCCGACGAGACCGAGGCCGACCTGGTCGGCCTCGAACTGGCCGCACGCTCGGGCTACGACCCGCGCGCCGGCATCACGCTCTGGCAGAAGATGGCCGAAGCGAGCCAGCACGCACCGGTCGAGTTGCTCAGCACGCATCCATCGGGACCGTCCCGGATCAGCGACATCCGGGCGAACCTGCCCAAGGTCGAAGGCCTGTATGCGAAGGCGCCGAAGCCGGAGCAGCGCTTCGCGCCGCCGCCGCTACGCGCGCCCGCGCGACGCGAGTAGCTTTCGCCGACGCGCCGGCGGGATCCTCGCCGCGAGCGCCTCAGCTCGCCGAGTGCATCAGCGACGGCAGCCAGCCATGGCTGCGCATCGCGCCGTTCTTGCGCAGCGCGCCTTTGACCGGCGGCAGCACCGCGACCTGCCGGACCAGCGCTCGGATGCTCTCGGCACCGGTCTTCTGGCGCAGGCTGCCGATCTGGCTGCGGATCGTCGACACCGCGACGCCGAGCAGCTGTGCCGTCTGTGCCGGCGGTGTGCCGTCGCACAGCGCCATCAGGACTCGCGTCTCGGCGCCGGTGAGGCCGTAGCTGCGCGCGAATCCCTGCACCGATAGCGATTCGCAGACTTCGCGCTTGCCGAGCACGACCAGGACGGCGCGCGGGCCCGCATTGGCGGCTTCCAGCGGGATGACCGAGACGCTGCCGCGCTGGCCATCCTTGCCGATGGTCAGCAGCTTGCGAATGCCACGCGTGCTGGCCGCCGTCACGGCTTCGTGCAGCGGCGCAACGTCGCGCGCAAAGCGGGCGTGCAGCTCGCCGCCGATGAGCTGCAGCGGATGGCAATCGTCGAGCTCGGCCAGGGCCGCTTCGTTGACGTGGACGATGCGCATGTCGTCGAACAGCAGGACGATGCCGTAGTCGAGCTCGTCGAGCGCGGCGGCCAGCCAGTGACGGATGGTCGGCGCGGCGCCGTCGTCGGCGACGTTGGCCTGGCGACCTGCACCGGCCGACGGCATCTGCGGCAGCGACGGGACGGCGCGGAGGGCGGGGCGCTGGACAAAGGCGGTGTCGAACATGGCGGGCCTTTCAAAGCAGAGCGAGTCGAAGCTCGCGATGTCGAGAGGTTAGGAAGGCATACGCCTCGTGTGAGGTGAAGATGGCGTGGCGACGATGTGGAAAATTCACACCGCCACACCCACAATCTAGGGATGCGTGCGCCGGCTGTCACTCCCGACGTCCTCGATGAAGGCCTGCTGCGCGAGATCGCTCGGCGCGGCGGTGTCAGGTCGTACCCGACGCAGGCCGTCCTCATCAACGAGGGCGACGCTGCCGATTCGCTGTTCATCATCCTGAGCGGCCGGGTCAAGGTCTACTCGACCAACGCCGACGGCAAGGAAGTCGTGATCACGGTCCACGGTGCCGGCGAGTACGTCGGCGAGCTGGCACTCGACGGCGGCATGCGCAGCGCCTCGGTCATGACGCTCGAGCCGACGACCTGCTCGGTCGTCAGCGGCGCAAGCCTGCGCGAGTTCATCGCCGCCCATCCCGACTTCGCTCCGCACCTGATCCGAAAGCTGATCCGGCGCGTCCGGCACGCGACCGAGAGCGTGAAGAGCCTGGCGCTCGAGGATGTCTACGCCCGCGTCATCCGCCTGCTGGTTGAGCTTTCCGATCCCGGTGCGGGGGTCGAGCGGCGGCTGCGCGAGCGCTTGACGCAGCAGGACATCGCCGATCGCGTCGGTGCCTCGCGCGAGATGGTGAGCCGGATCATGAAGGACCTGACGACGGGTGGCTACATCGCCGTCGACGAGGGCCGGATCGTGGTTCTCAGGAAGCCTCCCGCGGCCTGGTGATCGAAGCCGTGCCAACGGCGACCGTGAATAAGTCTCCGCCGCTGCGTGAATGCGGCGCTGAGCGGCGCGCGTGCGATTTCTAGAGTGGCAACCGTCGCTCGGCATGATGCCGGCGACGCCACTCGGGGAATGTCATGCGCAAGTCCAAGTTTCGTTCGTACCGCGACGACGGCTTGTTCGTCGTGCTGATCATGGTGGCAGCGGCGGCTTCGGCCGCGATGGAGGCGGTCGCCATGAGCGCGGCGATGCCGTCGATGCTGCCGTCGGCCATGGCGCACGCCAGGCCGGCCTACACGCCGGAAGCCGCGGCCTCCGCGATCAAGCTCGCCGTTCGCGGCGGCTTGACGCTGCGGCACTGAGCCCCTCGCCGCCTCAGGCGGCGAGGATGCCCAGCAGCCAACGGTTCAGGTCGGCGATCTCCGCCGGCGACACCGAATGCGCCATCGCGTACTCGTGCCACTCGACCGGGTGGCCCAGCGCCGCCAGCGCGTCACGCGACTGGCGCGCGCGCGCGATCGGGATCACCGGGTCGACCGTGCCGTGGGCGAGGAAGACCGGCGTGCCGCGGTTGGCGGCATGGCGCTCGGCCTCGGTCTTGGCCGCCAGTGGCAGGTAGCCCGAGAGGCCGACCAGACCGGCGAGCCGCTCGTCGTGGCGCAGGCCGGTCATGAGCGCCATCGCGCAGCCCTGGCTGAAGCCGGCGACGACGATCCGTCCGGCCGCGACGCCGCGCGCTTTCTCCTTGGCGATCAGCCCTTCGACCAGCGCCTGCGAGGCGCGCAGCCCGGCCTCGTCCTCCCGCTGGGCGTGCGAGTCGAGGCCGAGGATGTCGTACCAGGCCGGCATCACGTAGCCGCCGTTGATCGTCACCGGCCGCGACGGCGAGTGCGGAAAGACGAAGCGCACCGGGCCTGACGGCAGACAGATCGAGCTCGCGTGCGACCGGCACGAAGTCGTTGCCGTCGGCGCCCAGGCCGTGCAGGATGATCATCGCCGCGCGCGGCACCGGCCCGGTTTCGATCTCGATCGCTTCGAGGGTCATCTCGGCTCCTTGGATGTCATGTGGTTGCTGCGTGGCGCTAGAGCGTGAAGTCGTAGTCGATGACGAGCGGCGCATGATCGCTGAAGCGCTGCTCGAGATAGATGTGCTCGCGGGTCGCCAGCGACGCCAGCGCCGGCGTCGCCAGGTGGTAGTCGAGACGCCAGCCGACGTTCTTGGCGCGCGCCTGGCCGCGGTTGCTCCACCAGGTGTACTGCTCGGGGTGCGGGTTGAGGGTGCGAAAGACGTCGACGAAGCCGAGCTCCTCGAACAGGCGCGTCATCCAGGCGCGCTCCTCCGGCAGGAAGCCGCTGTTCTTGCGGTTGCCCTTCCAGTTCTTGAGGTCGATCTCCTTGTGCGCGATGTTGATGTCGCCGACCAGGATCACCTCGCGCTCGCTCGCCAGCGCATGCAGGTACGGCGCCATCAGGTCGAGGAAGCGGAACTTGGCGGCCTGCCGGTGCGGGCCCGACGAGCCGCTCGGGAAGTAGCAGCTGACGATGCTGAGCCGCGGCAGGCCGCGTCGTGAGGCACGATCGAAGCGCGACTCGACGTAGCGGCCCTCGGCGTCGAACTCGGCGTCGCCGAAGCCGAGCCGGACGGCACTCGGGCGCTTCCGGCTGTACAGGCCGACGCCGCTGTAGCCCTTCTTCTCGGCGAAGTGGAAGCGCCCCTTCATGCCGGCGATCTTGTCGAAGCGGCCCTTGATCGTGTCGGCCTGGGCCTTGATCTCCTGCACGCCCATACAATCGGCGCCGACGCCTTCGGCCCAGGCCTCGAAGCCCTTGGCGGCCGCGGAGCGGATGCCGTTCAGGTTCAGCGAGACGAGGCGAAACACGCACATTCCCGCATGACCGCGCCCGCCTCCGACAGCACCATCGCGCACGAGTTCGTGCAGTTCGCGGTCGAGTCGGGCGTGCTCAGGTTCGGCGAATTCAAGACCAAGGCGGGGCGGCTGTCGCCGTACTTCTTCAACTCGGGCCTGTTCGACGATGGCGCCAAGCTGCTGCGCCTGGGCGAATTCTATGCGCGGCGTCTCGCCGCCTCGGGCCTGGCGTTCGACATGCTGTTCGGCCCGGCCTACAAAGGCATCACCCTCGCCGCCGCGGTGGCGATGGAATTCGGCCGGCGCGGCCGGGCGGTGCCCTTTGCTTACAACAGGAAGGAAGCAAAAGATCACGGCGAGGGCGGCGTCGTCGTCGGTGCACCATTGCGAGGCCGTACCGTCATCGTCGATGATGTGATCACCGATGGTGCTTCCAAGCGCGAATCGGTGGAATTGCTTCGCCGTGAGCAAGCCGAGCCGGTGGCGGTCCTGATCGCTCTCGATCGGATGGAGCGCGGCGGCGCGGGAGACAACCTTTCCGACCGTTCAGCCGTTGAAGATTTCGAGCGCGAGTACGCCATTCCCGTGATCCCGGTCGCCACCGTCGCCGATCTGCTTGCCTTCCTGACCTCGCACGCCGATGCCACCCTTGCTGCCCATGCCGACGCGATCGCCGCCTATCGGCGTCGCTATGGCATCTGAATTGAGGCGGTGCGCCCGCGCCGCGCGGCCCGCCGCGCTCGCCGTGCTGATGGCGGCCGCCTCGTTTGGCGCCGCCGCCGATGGCGCCGAACCTACATCTACCAGTGCGAGCTGAACGGCAAGAAGGTCACGTCCGACCGGCCGATCCCGGAGTGCATCAACAAGGAGCAGCGCCGGCTCAACCCGGACGGTTCGCTGAATCAAATCATCCCGCCGACGCCGACCGCCGACGAGACTGAGGCGATCGCGACCCAGAAGCTCAAGGAGGAGGTGGAGCGGGTCGCCAGGAACGATGCCATCCGACGCGACCGCAATCTGATGCAGCGTTTTCCCAACGAGGCCGAGCACGCCAAGGCGCGCATGAAGGCGCTCGACGACCTCCGGGTCTCGGCCAAGAACTCCGAGGCGCGCATCGCCCTGCTGATGGTCGAGCGCAAGAAGCTGGAAGACGAGAAGCAGTTCTACGTCAACGACCGGGTCAACAAGCCGCTGCCGAGTGGCCTCAAGCAGAAGCTCGACGCGAACGAAGCCTCGCTCGAGGCGCAGAAATCGCTGGCGCAGAACCAGGAGTCCGAGGTCGCGCGGATCAACAGTCTCTATGACGTCGAGCTTAAGCGTCTGAAGAAGCTCTGGGCCGGTGCCCAGCCCGGCTCGCTCGGCCCGGTGCCGGGGCCGCAGGCGCTGCTCCCGCCGGCGCCGGCGCCGACAGCGCTGAAGACGTCGGCCCAGTAATCGCCCGCGGGCGAGCTCAGCCGAGCTTCTTGCGCAGCAGCGTGCCGACCTCGCTCGGATCGGCCTTGCCGCGGCTCGCCTTCATCGCCTGGCCGACCAGGGCGTTGAACGCCTTCTCCTTGCCGGCGCGGAATTCCTCGACCGACTTCGCGTTGGCGGCGATCACCTCGTCGACGATCTTCTCGAGCGCGCCGGCATCCTTCATCTGGCGCAGCCCCTTGGCCTCGATCAGCGCGTCGACGTCACTGCCTTCGCCGGCCCAGAGCGCATCGAACACCTGGCGCGCGGCGGCGTTGGAGATCGTCCGGTCGCTGATCCGCGCGATCAGCGCGGCGAGCGCTTCCGGCGCCAGCGGAATCTCGCTCAGCGCGCCCGCGTTCATCCGGCGCGAGACCTCGCCCATGATCCAGTTGGCGGCGAGCTTGGGCTCCTTGCTCGCGCCGGCGGTCGCCTCGAAGTAGGCCGCGATCGACTGGCTCTGCGTCATCATCGCCGCGTCGTAGGGGCCGAGCCCGAAGTCGCGCTGGAAGCGCGCCGCGCGCTCGCGCGGCAGCTCGGGCATCGCCGCGCGAACGCGCGCGACCCACGCGGCGTCGATCGCCAGCGGCGGCAGGTCCGGGTCGGGGAAGTAGCGGTAGTCGTGCGCGTCTTCCTTGCTGCGCATCGCCCGCGTCTCGCCGTGCTCGGCGTCGAACAGGACGGTCGCCTGCTGCACCGTGCCGCCGTCTTCGATCAGGTCGATCTGCCACTGCACCTCGTAGTCGATCGCCTGCTGCATGAAGCGAAAGCTGTTCAGGTTCTTGATCTCGCGCCGCGTGCCGAACGGCGCGCCCGGCCGGCGCACCGAGACGTTGGCGTCGCAGCGAAAGCTCCCTTCCTGCATGTTGCCGTCGCAGATGCCGAGCCAGACGACGAGCGTGTGCAGCGCGCGCGCGTACTCGACCGCCTCGACGCTCGAGCGCATGTCGGGCTCGGTGACGATCTCGAGCAGCGGCGTTCCGGCGCGGTTCAGGTCGATTCCCGACCAGCCGCCATGGAAGTCGCCGGGGCCCTGGGCCTCGCCGCCGCCGACGCCGTGGATCGACTTGCCGGCGTCTTCCTCGAGGTGCGCGCGCGTCAGCTGGACCCGATGGAGCGCGTCGCCGACGAAGAACTCGACCGCGCCGCCCTGCACCACCGGCGTCTCGTACTGGCTGATCTGGTAGCCCTTGGGCAGGTCGGGATAGAAGTAGTTCTTGCGCGCGAAGATCGAGACCGGCGCGATCCGGGCACCGACCGCCAGGCCGAAGCGGATCGCCCGCTCGACCGCGCCGCGGTTGGCGACCGGCAAGGTGCCGGGCAGGGCGAGGTCGACCGCCGACGCCTGGCTGTTCGGCGCGGCGCCGAACGCGGTCGAAGCGCCGCTGAAGATCTTCGAGCGGGTCGAGAGCTGGGCATGGGTCTCGATGCCGATCACGACCTCGAAGCCACGCACCAGCGCCGCGGCGCGAACGCCCTCGCTACTCATCGGCGAAGCTTCGCGCGGGCGGCGTGCGCGCGTGCCAGTCGGTCGCCTGCTGGAAGGCGTGCGCGGCGTGCAGCAGCGTGCCTTCGGCGAAGTAGTTGCCGATCAGCTGCAGGCCGACCGGCATCGTGCCGGCGCCGAAGCCGGCCGGAACGCTCATGCCCGGGCAGCCCGGCCAGGCTCGCCGGCAGGGTGAAGATGTCGGCCAGGTAGTTGGCGACCGGGTCGTCGCTTTGCGCGCCGAGCGGCCAGGCCACCGTCGGCGCGACCGGGCCGGCGATGACGTCGCAGCGCTCGAAGCAGGTGCGGAAGTCGTCGGCGATCATGCGCCTGAGCTTTTGCGCCTGCAGGTAGTAGGCGTCGTAGTAGCCGTGCGAGAGCACGTAGGTGCCGATCATGATCCGGCGCTTGACCTCGGCGCCGAAGCCTTCGCTGCGGCTGGCGCGATAGAGCTCCTGGCAGGTCGGCGTGGTGCGCGGACCGGTGGCCGTAGCGGACGCCGTCGAAGCGCGACAGGTTCGACGACGCCTCGGCCGGCGCGATCAGGTAGTAGACCGGGATCGAGAGCTCGGTGCGCGGCAGCTGCACGTCGACGAGCGTTGCGCCGAGGCGCGCCAGCTCGGCCAGCGCGGCGCGCAGCGTCGTCTCGACGTCGCTCGCCAGCGCGGCCGGGAAGAATTCCTTCGGCACGCCGACGCGCAGGCCGTGCAGCGGCCTGGCCGCGGAAGCGCCTTCGCGGCGTCGGCCGAGCGCGGCGTGAAAGTCCTGCGGCGGGCGCTCGGCGCTGGTCGAGTCGAGCGCGTCGAAGCCGCTCATCGCGCCGAGCAGCAGGGCGCAGTCCTCGGCGCTCTGCGCCAGCACGCCGGCCTGGTCGAGGCTCGAGGCGAAGGCGATCATGCCGTAGCGCGAGCACACGCCGTAGGTCGGCTTGATGCCGGTGATGCCGCAAAAGCTCGCCGGCTGGCGGATCGAGCCGCCGGTGTCGGTGCCGGTGGCGGCCGGCAGCAGGCGCGCCGCGACCGCCGCGGCCGAGCCGCCCGACGAGCCGCCGGGCACGCGGCGTTTCGTCCCACGGGTTTCGGGTGAGGTGGAAGGCCGAGTTCTCGGTGCTCGAGCCCATCGCGAACTCGTCGCAGTTGAGCTTGCCGAGGGTCACGGTGCCGGCCTCGGCGAGGCGGGCGACGACGGTCGCGTCGAACGGACTCCGGTAGCCGGCGAGCATGCGCGAGCCGGCGGTCGTCGGATGCTCGCGGGTGACGAAGATGTCCTTGTGGGCGATCGGAATGCCGACCAGCGGCCCGGCATCGCCGGCGGCGCGGCCGCTGATCGGCGGCGCGTGCCTGCGCCAGCGCGGGCGCGGCGTCGATCGCCAGCGCCGTGCCGAGGTGCTCGTGGCGTGCGAAGCGGGCGAGCAGGTGCTCGGTGACCTCGACGCTCGACAGCTCGCGCGTGGCGAGGGCACGGCCGAGGCCCGCGACCCCGAGCTCGTGGGGCGCGCCGCTCACTCGATCACCTTCGGCACGAGATAGAGGCCGTCGCTGATCGCCGGCGCGCTCTGCTGGTTGGCCGCGCGGTCGACGACTTCGGTGACGACGTCCTCGCGCAGCCGAAGGTGCGCTTCCTGCACCGCCGCGAGCGGCGTGTAGAGCGGCTCGACGCCGCTCGTCTCGACCGCGCTCATCTGCTCGACGATGCGAAAGAAGCTGTTCAGCTGCTCGAGCATCTTGGCCTTCTCGTCGTCGCCGAGGTCGAGGCGCGCCAGGTCGGCGATGCGGCGCACGTCGGAGAGGGTCAGGGCCATCGAGAAAAAGTGACGAACAACGGGCGGTGCAACAGCGGGTGAAAGGCCCTCGAGTCAGCGTCGAGCCGCGAAAGCCTTGGGTTATTATCCCCGGTTAATTCACAGCCCTCGTCGCTGCTGCGAAGGGCTCGGCGTGGTCCGATTCCTTCCCCTTTAGAAGCCCTTTCGGGACGCCCCTCACCCACCCATGTTCGGATCCTTTCGTCGCTATTTTTCGACGGATCTCGCCATCGATCTCGGCACCGCGAACACGCTGATCTACGTTCGCGGCAAGGGAATCGTTCTCGACGAGCCTTCCGTCGTCGCCATCCGCCACGAAGGCGGCCCCAACGGCAAGAAGACCATCCAGGCCGTCGGCGCAGAAGCCAAGGCGATGCTCGGCAAGGTGCCGGGCAACATCGAGGCCATCCGGCCGATGAAGGACGGCGTCATCGCCGACTTCACCGTCACGGAGCAGATGCTCAAGCAGTTCATCAAGATGGTCCATCCGCGCTCGGTCCTGCGACCCAGCCCGCGGATCATCATCTGCGTGCCCTGCGGCTCGACCCAGGTCGAGCGACGCGCGATCCGCGAGTCGGCGCTCGGCGCCGGCGCGAGCGACGTCTACCTGATCGAGGAGCCCATGGCGGCGGCGATCGGCGCCGGCCTGCCGGTGACCGAGGCGAGCGGCTCGATGGTCGTCGACATCGGCGGCGGCACCACCGAGGTCGGCGTGATCTCGCTCGGCGGCATGGTCTACAAGGGCTCGGTGCGCGTCGGCGGCGACAAGTTCGACGAGGCGATCATCAACTACATCCGCCGCAACTACGGCATGCTGATCGGCGAGCCGACGGCCGAGATGATCAAGAAGACCATCGGCTCGGCCTTCCCCGGCTCCGAGGTCAAGGAGATCGAGGTCAAGGGCCGCAACCTCTCCGAAGGCGTGCCGCGCTCGTTCACGATCTCGTCGAACGAGATCCTGGAAGCGCTCACCGATCCGCTGAACCAGATCGTCTCGAGCGTCAAGAACGCGCTCGAGCAGACGCCGCCCGAGCTCGGCGCCGACATCGCCGAGCGCGGCATGATGCTGACCGGCGGCGGCGCGCTGCTGCGCGACCTCGACCGGCTGCTCGCCGAGGAGACCGGCCTGCCGGTGCTGGTCGCCGAAGACCCGCTCACCTGCGTCGTCCGCGGCTGCGGCATGGCGCTCGAGCGCATGGAGCGCCTGGGCTCGATCTTCACCTCAGAGTGAGCTGAAGCCCCCGCGGTCGCTTCGCTCCCTGCCCCCCGAGGGGGCGCGGCCGGGCTTGGGGCGGCCCGGCGCCCGGCCGGTTCGCTCCGACCAGCTAGCCCGCGTCAGCGCAGCGGGCCGCGACATGGCGCTCGGCACCCTCGATCGCACGCCGCCGCCCTTTTTTCGCCAGGGCCCGTCGTCGCTGACCAAGCTGTCGTTCTGCTCGGCGCTGGCGGTGTTCCTGATGGTCGCCGATGCGCGCTTCAGCCATCACCCAGCCGATCCGCGCGACCGTCGCGACGATGCTCTACCCGCTGCAGCGGGCGCTGCTGATGCCGGTCGACGCGCTCGGCGGCGGGCGCGACTATCTCGGCGGCCTGGCGCGCGCGATCGCCGCCGAGGAGGCGGCACGGAGCGAGCTGGCGCGCCAGTCGGAGCGCGCCCAGCGCACCGACCAGCTGGCGCTCGAGAACGCCCGCCTGCGCGCCCTGCTCGAGCTGCGGCCGACGCTCGCCGTGCGCTCGCAGGCGGCCGAGATCCTGTACGAGGCGGCCGATCCGTACTCGCGCAAGGTGATCATCGACCGCGGCGTCACCCACGACGTCAAGCTCGGCTCGCCGGTGATCAACGAGGCCGGCGTGCTCGGCCAGGTGACGCGCGTCTACCTGCAGTCGGCCGAGGTGACGCTGCTCACCGACCGCGACGCGGCGATTCCGGTGCTGAACAGCCGCACCCAGGTGCGCAGCGCCGCCTTCGGCGGAACGACCGGCGGCCCGGGCCTGCTCGAGATGCGCTTCATGGCCGGCAACGCCGACGTCCAGGTCGGCGACCTGCTCACGACCTCGGGCGTCGACGGCGTCTATCCGCCCGGCCTGAAGGTCGCCAAGGTGGCCAAGGTCGACCGCAAGATCGACTAGCGGCTTCGCCCGCATCGTCCTCGCCCCGGCGGCGCTGGCCGACGGCGTGCGCCACATCCTCGTGCTCGAGCCGACCGGCGAGCGCCTGCCGCCGCGACCGCAGGCCGCCGCGTCGGAAGCGGCCGCGGCGAGCAAGGCGGCCGGCAAGAAGGGGACGCGCAAATGATCATGCCGCGCCGCAACGACCCGCTGCTGATGCCGGTCAACCCGCTCTTCGTCTGGACCACGCTGGCGATCGCCTTCCTGCTCAACATCGTGCCGCTCGGCCGGGTGCCGGCGATGCCCGACTTCCTGGCGCTGGTGCTCGTCTTCTGGAACGTGCACCAGTCGCGCCGCGTCGGCGTCGGCGTCGCCTTCGCCTTCGGCCTGCTGATGGACGTGCACAGCGGCGCGGTGCTCGGCCAGCATGCCCTGGCCTACACGCTCCTCAGCTACTTCGCGGTGACGATCCACCGGCGCCTGCTCTGGTTCACGGTGCCGTCGCAGGCGGTCCAGATCCTGCCGCTCTTTCTCGCCGCGCAGGCGGTCTCGCTGGTCGTCCACCTGATCGCGGGCGGCATGTTTCCCGGCTGGGAATTGATACTGGCTCCGGTATTTCAGGCACTTTTGTGGCCCGTCGCCACCTGGCTGCTGCTGGCCCCGCAGCGCCGCGCCCCCGACCCGGACGAAAATCGGCCGCTATGAGACCCCGGCGGCCATGACTGAGCTGCGCAACACCGAGCGCGAGATCTCGCGCTTTCACCTGCGCCTGGCCGCGGCGGCGCTGTTCGTCCTGTTCGCCTTCGGCCTGCTGATCGCACGGCTGTCGTTCCTGCAGATCAGCAAGCACGAGGAGCTCTCGACCCAGGCCGAGAACAACCGCATCGCGGTCGTGCCGATCACGCCCAACCGCGGCCTGATCCTCGACCGCAACGGCGTCGTCCTGGCCAACAACTACTCGGCCTACACGCTCGAGATCGCGCCGGCGAAGGTCGCCGACCTCGACGCGACGATCGACGAGCTCTCGGCGATCGTCGAGATCCAGCCGCGCGACCGGAAGCGCTTCAAGCGCCTGCTCGAGGAAAGTCGCAGCGTCGAATCGCTGCCGATCCGGACCCGCCTCAACGACGAGGAGGTCGCCCGCTTCACGGCGCAGAAGTTCCGCTTCGACGGCGTCGAGATCAAGGCGCGGCTCTTCCGCAGCTATCCGCTGGGCGAGGTCGGCAGCCACCTGATCGGCTACATCGGCCGGATCAATCCGACCGAGAAGAAGCAGATGGAGGACGACTGGAACGACGACGACCTCGCCAACTACCGCGGCACCGAGTACATCGGCAAGCTCGGCGTCGAGCAGAGCTACGAAAGCGAGCTGCACGGCGCGACCGGCTTCGAGGAGGTCGAGATGAGCGCCGGCGGCCACGCCGTGCGGCGCCTGAAGAGCAACCCGGCGACGCCCGGCAACGCGGTCGTGCTGTCGATCGACATCCGGCTGCAGGCAATGGTCGAGGAGCTGTTCGGCGACCGGCGCGGCGCGCTGGTCGCGATCGATCCGAGAAACGGCGAGATCCTCGCCTTCGTCAGCAAGCCCAACTTCGATCCCAACCTGTTCGTCGAGGGCATCGACGTCGAGAACTGGAAGGCGCTCAACGAGTCGCCCGACAAGCCGCTGTTGAACCGGGCCATGCGCGGCACCTATCCGCCCGGCTCGACCTACAAGCCGTTTCTGGCGCTGGCGGCGCTCACGCTCGGCAAGCGGACGCCGCAGCAGACGATCTTCGACCCGGGCTTCTACAACTTCGGCAACCACCGCTTCCGCGACGACAAGGAAGGCGGCCACGGCACGGTCGACATGTACAAGTCGATCGTCCAGTCGTGCGACACCTACTACTACACGCTCGCCAACGACCTCGGCGTCGACGCCATGCACGACTTCATGGCGCCGCTCGGCTTCGGCCGAGTCACCGGCATCGACCTGCAGGGCGAGCTGAAGGGCACGCTGCCGTCGACCGAGTGGAAGCGCACCGCCTACAAGAGGAAGGAAGCGCAGAAGTGGTACGCCGGCGAGACGATCTCGCTCGGCATCGGCCAGGGCTACAACGCGTTCACGATGCTGCAGCTGGCGCAGGCCGAGGCGACCGTCGCCGCCGGCGGCCAGCGCTTCACGCCGCACCTGGTGCGCGCGGTCGAGAACTACGACACCCGCGCCGCGCGCGAGCTCGCGTTCCCGCCCTTGCCCAAGCTCGACTGGAAGCCGGAGCACGTCGCCTTCATCCACAACGCGCTCTACGGCGTGACCCAGGAAGGCACGTCGGCGCGCTCGTTCGTGAACGCGCCGTACAAGTCGGGCGGCAAGACCGGGACCGCGCAGGTGATCGAGATCAAGGCGAACGAGAAGTACAACGCCGCCAAGACCGACGAGCGCCATCGCGACCACGCCCTCTATGCCGCGTTCGCGCCGCTCGAGGAGCCGCGCGTCGCGCTCGCCATGGTGGTCGAGAACGCCGGCTTCGGCGCCGGCGCGGCGGCGCCGATCGCGCGCCGCATCTTCGACTACCTGCTCGCCGGCCAGTACCCGAGCGAGGCCGACATCGCGGCGACGCAGCTCGGCCAGTCGACCGTGCCGGTCGGCCCGCCGCGGCCGATCGAGTCGGTGCCGCTGCCGGGCGCGACCGTCGACGGCGCGGCGACGGCGCGCGCCGATCCGCGCGGCCGCCGCCGCGTCGGCGCCGCCCGCCGCGCTCCGGAGCGCCCCGCCACGCGCGAGCAGGTCGCCTTGCGGCCGGAGACGCCGTGAGCGCCGTCTTCGAGAACCGGTCGCTCTGGCAACGGACGCTGCCGATCTTCACGGGCTTCGACGGCCTGCTGGTCGTCGCCGTCGCCCTCCTCGCCAGCGCCGGCCTGGTGACGATGTATTCGGCCGGCTTCGACCACGGCACGCGCTTCGTCGATCACGGCCGCAACATGGTGCTCGCCTTCATCGTCCTCTTTCTCGCGGCGCAGATCGCGCCGCAGCAGCTGATGCGCTTGGCGATCCCGCTCTACGTGATCGGCCTGGTCCTGCTCCTTGCCACCGCGCTGCCGGGCCTCGGCGTCACCAAGAAGGGCGCGACGCGCTGGCTCAACGTCGGCGTGACGATCCAGCCGAGCGAGATCCTGAAGATCGCCATGCCGCTGATGCTCGCCTGGTGGTTCCAGCGGCGCGAAGGCCAGCTGCGCTGGCTCGACTTCCTGATCGCCGGCGTGCTGCTGCTGGTTCCGGTCGGCTTCATCGTCAAGCAGCCCGACCTCGGCACCGCGATCCTGGTCCTTTCGGCGGGCCTCTACGTGATCTTCTTCGCCGGCCTGTCGTGGAAGCTGATCGTTCCGGTGGCCATGCTCGCCGCCGCGGCGATCACCGCCGTGGTCGTCTCGGAGGACCAGATCTGCCAGCCCGACGTGAAGTGGCCGATGCTGCGCGACTACCAGAAGAACCGCGTCTGCACCCTGCTCGACCCGACCACCGATCCGCTCGGCAAGGGCTTTCACATCATCCAGGGCGAGATCGCGATCGGCTCGGGCGGCACCACCGGCAAGGGCTTCATGAAGGGCACCCAGACGCACCTCGAGTTCATTCCCGAGCGCACGACCGACTTCATCTTCGCCGCGTTCTCGGAGGAGTTCGGCCTGGTCGGCTGCTGCACGCTCGTGCTCGGCTTCGTGTTCCTGATCTTTCGCGGCCTGATGATCGCCGCCGAGGCGCCGACCGTGTTCACCCGGCTGCTCGCGGGCGCCATCACGCTCAGCTTTTTCACCTACGCCTTCGTCAACATGGGCATGGTGAGCGGCATCCTGCCGGTGGTCGGCGTGCCGCTGCCCTTCATCAGCTACGGCGGAACGGCGATGGTCACGCTCGGCCTCGGCCTGGGCATCCTGATGTCGATCGCCAAGAGCCGCCGCCTGGTGCAGACCTGAAGCTCGCCTGACACGCCCGCGCGGCGGCGCTAGAGTCCGGGACACGCCGGCGCCGACCGACGAGGAGACAGGCGATTGGACAAGAACCCGACCCCGCGGCCGCTCTACAAGTCGCTCTACGCGCAGGTCGTCACGGCGATCATCATCGGCGTCATCCTCGGCCACTTCTGGCCGCAGGCCGGCGAGGCGATGAAGCCGCTCGGCGACGGCTTCATCAAGCTCATCAAGATGATCATCGCGCCGATCATCTTCTGCACCGTCGTCGTCGGCATCGCCGGCATGGAGGACATGAAGAAGGTCGGCAAGACCGGCGGCCTGGCGCTGCTCTACTTCGAGATCGTCAGCTCGATCGCCCTGATCGTCGGGCTCATCATCATCAACATCGTCCAGCCGGGCGCCGGCATGAACATCGACCCGGCGACGCTCGATACCAAGCAGGTCGCGGCCTACACCGGGCCCGGGCAAGATGCAGGGAACGGTCGAGTTCCTGCTGGCGATCATCCCGAACACCGTCGTCGACGCGTTCGCCAAGGGCGAGATCCTGCAGGTGCTGCTGTTCGCGGTGCTGTTCGGCTTCGCGCTGCACAGGTTCGGCGGCCGCGGCACGCTGGTCTTCGACTTCATCGAGAAGTCGTCGCACGTGCTGTTCGGCATCGTCGGCATCATCATGAAGGCTGGCGCCGATCGGCGCGTTCGGCGCGATGGCGTTCACGATCGGCAAGTACGGCATCGATTCGCTGTTCTCGCTCGGCAAGCTGATGGCGACGTTCTATGCGACGTGCCTGTTCTTCATCTTCGTCGTCCTCGGCCTGATCGCCCGCTTCCACGGCTTTTCGATCTGGAAGTTCATCAAGTACATCAAGGAGGAGCTGCTGATCGTGCTCGGCACGTCGAGCTCCGAGTCGGTGCTGCCGCGGATGATGGCCAAGCTCGAGAACCTCGGCGCGAAGAAGTCGGTCGTCGGCCTGGTGATCCCGACCGGCTACTCGTTCAACCTCGACGGCACCTCGATCTACCTGACGATGGCGGCGGTCTTCATCGCCCAGGCGACCAACACGCCGATGACCTTCGGCCAGGAGCTGACGCTGCTCGGCGTGCTGCTGCTGACGTCGAAAGGCGCCGCCGGCGTCACCGGCAGCGGCTTCATCGTCCTGGCGGCGACGCTCTCGGCGGTCGGCCACGTGCCGGTCGCCGGGCTGGCGCTGATCCTCGGCATCGACCGCTTCATGTCGGAGGCGCGCGCGCTCACCAACCTGGTCGGCAACGGCGTCGCCACCGTCGTCGTCGCCAAGTGGACCGGCGACCTCGACAGCGAGCGCATGCGCCGCGTTCTCGACGGCGAGACCGCCGCCGAGGCCGAGGAACCCGAGGCGGTGCTCGACCGCCGGCCGGCGCAGCTGCCCGCCGCCTAGATCGGCCGCCGACCGGCCCGATCCTGGGCCGCTCCACCTGCCGGGGGGCGGTCGTTCCGCCCCTGCGAGGGAAGCGTTGTACGGACGCGCCTGCTACTGTACAAACATCCAGCCTTTGCAGATAATCGCCGCACCCTCAGGAGACCGTTCATGGACATGCCCGTCAAAGCCCTCAACACCGAAAAAGCCAAGGCCCTGCGGCCGCTCTGGCGCAGATCGAGAAGCAGCACGGCAAGGGCGCGATCATGCGGCTCGGCGTCGGCGAGGTGATCGACGACATCGAGGTCGTCTCGACCGGCTCGCTCGGCCTCGACATCGCCCTCGGCGTCGGCGGCCTGCCGCGCGGCCGGGTGGTCGAGATCTACGGCCCGGAGTCGTCGGGCAAGACCACGCTCACGCTCCAGGTCATCGCCGAGATGCAAAAGCTCGGCGGCACCTGCGCCTTCATCGACGCCGAGCACGCGCTCGACGTGCAGTACGCGCAAAAGCTCGGCGTCAACCTGCAGGAGCTGCTTGATCACCCAGCCCGACACCGGCGAGCAGGCGCTCGAGATCGTCGACGCGCTGGTCCGCTCGGGCTCGGTCGACCTGGTCGTGATCGACTCGGTCGCGGCGCTCACGCCCAAGGCCGAGATCGAGGGCGAGATGGGCGATTCGCTGCCCGGCCTGCAGGCGCGGCTGATGAGCCAGGCGCTGCGAAAGCTCACCGGCTCGATCAATCGCACCAACACGATGGTCATCTTCATCAACCAGATCCGGATGAAGATCGGCGTCATGTTCGGCTCGCCCGAGACCACCACCGGCGGCAACGCGCTCAAGTTCTACGCCTCGGTCCGGCTCGACATCCGCCGCATCGGCTCGATCAAGAAGGGCGAGGAGGTGATCGGCAACGAGACCAAGGTCAAGGTCGTCAAGAACAAGGTCTCGCCGCCGTTCAAGACCGCCGAGTTCGACATCCTCTACGGCCAGGGCATCAGCCGCGAAGGCGAGGTGATCGACATGGGCGTCGAGGCCAAGGTGCTCGAGAAGAGCGGCTCCTGGTACGCCTACAACGGCGAGAAGATCGGCCAGGGCAAGGACAACGCGCGCGAGTTCCTGAAGGAGAACCCCGACCTCGCGGTCGAGATCGAGAACAAGGTGCGCGCCGCGGTCGGCATTCCGCTTCTGCCGGGCGCGATGACCGAAGAGGCGCCGGCCAAGCTGAAGGTCGTCAAGGACTGAGCCTTGCAAAGGCAGCCGCGCTCGCTCAAGTCGCGCGCCCTGCAGCTGCTCGCGCAGCGCGACCAGAGCCGGCTCGAGCTGCGCCGAAAGCTGCTGCGCCATGCGCGCGCAGGCCGCGCCCGACGACGGCGACGACGATGCGCGCTCGGCCGACGCCGGCGACGAGATCGAGACGCTGCTCGACTGGCTCGAGGCGAATCGCTTCCTGTCCGACGATCGCTTCGTTCGAGTCGCGCGTCCATGCGCGCCAGGCTCGCTTCGGCAACCTGCGCATCAAGAGCGAGCTGGCGCAGCACGCGCTCGCCTTGCCGGGGGAGCTGGCGCGCGATCTCGACGAGTCCGAATGGGCGCGCGCGATGGCGGTTCGGGCGCGGCGCTTTGCCGCCGCGCCGCGCGATGCTCGCCGAGCGCGCCAGCCAGTCGCGCTTCCTGCTCGGGCGCGGCTTTTCGCCCGAGCTCGTGCAGCGCCTGATGCGCGAGTTGCGTCGCTCGCGGGAGCGAAGCCGGCGCGAGCGCGCCGCGCGAGCCGGCCTGAGGACCGCGTTTTCGGCGCACGCAGCGCGGCCTTGCGCGGCCGATTGCTTTGCCGCGCCCGGCTCGCCGGGGCGAAGTCGCGTGCTACATTTCTCGGCGATTTCCCGGGCGTGCGCCGGGCTGAACGCACCTACTTTCCGGCACCGCAGCGCCGACCCGCGATGAAGATTCACGAATATCAGGGCAAGGAAATCCTGGCCCGCTTCGGCATCCCCGTGCCGCGCGGCTATCCCGCGTTCAGCGTCCGCGAAGCGACCGAGGCGGCGCAAAAGCTCGGCGGTGCGGTCTGGGTCGTCAAGGCGCAGATCCACGCCGGCGGCCGCGGCAAGGGCGGCGGCGTCAAGCTGGCGCGCTCGGAAGCCGAGGTCGCGCAGCTCGCCGGGCGAGATCCTCGGCATGCAGCTCGTCACCCACCAGACCGGCCCGCAGGGCCAGAAGGTGCGGCGCCTGCTGATCGAAGAAGGCGCCGACATCAAGAAGGAGTACTACGTCGCCGTGCTCACCGACCGCGCCACGCAGAAGGTGGCGATGATGGGCTCGAGCGAAGGCGGCATGGACATCGAGCAGGTCGCCGCACGACACGCCGGAGAAGATCATCCGTGTCTTCATCGACCCGATCGAGGGCATGAAGGACGAGGCCGCGCGCGAGCTCGCCGCCGGCATCGGCATCCCGAAGGAGGCCGAGGCGCAGGCGATCGACGTCTTCAAGAAGCTTTATACCTGCTACATGGAGACCGACGCGTCGCTCGCCGAGATCAATCCGCTGATCCTCGAGGGCGGCAAGAACGGCGGGCCGCAGCGGATCAAGGCGCTCGACGCCAAGTTCAACTTCGACTCCGAACGCGATCTACCGCCATCCCGAGATCGCCGCCTACCGCGACCTCGACGAGGAAGACCCGGCCGAGATCGAGGCGAGCAAGTTCGACCTCGCCTACATCCAGCTCGACGGCAACATCGGCTGCCTGGTCAACGGCGCCGGCCTGGCGATGGCGACGATGGACACGATCAAGCTCTTCGGCGGCGCGCCGGCGAACTTCCTCGACGTCGGCGGCGGCGCCTCGGCCGAGAAGGTCACCGAGGCGTTCAAGATCATGCTCTCGAACCCGAAGGTGAAGGCGATCCTGGTCAACATCTTCGGCGGCATCATGCGCTGCGACACGATCGCCGAAGGCGTGATCGCCGCCTGCAAGGCGACCAACCTGAACGTGCCGCTGGTCGTGCGCATGAAGGGAACCAACGAGCAGCTCGGCAAGAAGATGCTCGCCGACTCGGGCCTGCCGATCATCAGCGCCGACTCGATGGCCGAGGCCGCGCAGAAGGTCATGGAGGCCTTGAAGTGAGCATCCTGATCGACAAGAACACGCGCGTCATCACGCAGGGCATCACCGGCAAGACCGGCCAGTTCCACACCCGCATGTGCCGCGAATACGCCAACGGCAAGGCGTGCTTCGTCGCCGGCGTCAATCCGAAGAAGGCGGGCGAGGACTTCGAGGGCATCCCGATCTTCGCGACCGTCAAGGAAGCGGCCAAGAACACCGGCGCGACCGTGAGCGTGATCTACGTGCCGCCGGCCGGCGCCGCGGCGGCGATCTGGGAAGCGGTCGAGGCCGAGCTCGACCTGGCGATCTGCATCACCGAAGGCATCCCGGTGCGCGACATGCTCGAGGTGAGGAGCCGGATGCGCGCGCGCGAGGCCGCGGGCGGCAAGAAGACGCTGCTCCTCGGGCCGAACTGCCCGGGGCTGATCACGCCCGACGAGATCAAGATCGGCATCATGCCGGGCCACATCCATCGCAAGGGCCGGATCGGCGTCGTCAGCCGCTCGGGAACGCTGACCTACGAGGCGGTCGCGCAGCTCACCGACGTCGGCCTCGGCCAGTCGAGCGCGGTCGGCATCGGCGGCGACCCGATCAACGGCCTGAAGCACATCGACGTCATGAAGCTCTTCAACGACGACCCGGGCACCGACGCCGTCGTCATGATCGGCGAGATCGGCGGCTCCGACGAGGCCGACGCGGCGCGCTGGTGCAAGGCCAACATGACCAAGCCGATCGTCGGCTTCATCGCCGGCGTCACCGCGCCACCGGGCAAGCGCATGGGCCACGCCGGCGCGCTGATCTCGGGCGGCGCCGACACGGCCGATGCCAAGCTCGCGGTGATGGAGGAGTGCGGCTTCACGGTGACGCGCAATCCGTCCGAGATGGGTCGCCTGATGAAGGCGCTGGTCTGAGCGGCGAATTGCGCCGCACAGGCCATGGAAGCACTGACGTCGGGCGCCGTCTGGGGCGCGCTCGGAGCGATCATCGTCGCCAATATCCTGCTCTCGGGCGACAACGCGGTGGTGATCGCCATGGCGGCGCGCTCCCTGCCGCCGCACCAGCAGAGGCAGGCGATCTTCTGGGGCAGCGCTGCGGCGATCGTGCCTGCGGATCGTCCTGACGATCGTTGCCGTGCAGATGCTGCAGCTGCCCTACCTGAAGCTCATCGGCGCGATCGCGCTGCTCTGGATCGGCATCCAGCTGCTGGTCGAAAACGAGGACGAGGGCGAGATCAGGGCCGAGGGCACGCTCGGCGCGGCGATCCGCACGATCCTGGTCGCCGACCTGGTGATGAGCATCGACAACGTCATCGCCGTTGCCGGCGCCGCCGACCGCGCGCCTGTCAAATACCGGGTGACGCTGCTCGTCATCGGCCTGGCGACGTCGATCCCGCTGATCATTGCCGGCAGCACGCTGCTGATGAAGGTGATGGAGCGCTTGCCGATCATCATCACCCTCGGCGCCGGCCTGCTGGGGTTTCTCGCCGGCCAGATGCTGGCGACCGATCCGGCGCTGGACGACTGGTTTCGGCGAGACGTGCCGCGCCCGCAGCTCCTGTTCGGCGCCATCGGCGCGGTCGTCGTCGTCGGCGTCGGGCGCTGGCTGCATCACCGCCAGAGGCAGGTGCCGGGCACGGTTCGAACCGAGGCACAATTCGTCGACGTTGAACGATCGCCTGCCTATCGCCGTGCCGATGATGACGCTTGAGTTCCATTGCGCCACGGATACCGGCCGGGCGCGCAACAACAACGAAGACTCCGCCGTCGTCGACGAGGCCGACGTCGCTGGTGGTCCTGGCCGACGGCATGGGCGGCTACAACGCCGGCGAAGTGGCGAGCGGCATGTGCACCGCGTTCATCAAGACCGAGCTCGGGCGCTGGCTCGCCGAGGCGTCCGAGTCGGCGACCGACTCCGACGTGCGCCGCGCCATGGACATCTGCGTCGACAACGCCAACCGGGCGATCTTCAACGCCGCCAACTCGAACCCGCAGTACGCCGGCATGGGCACGACGCTGGTCGTCGGCGTCTTCCGCGACAACCGGCTGTTGCTCGGCCACGTCGGCGATTCGCGCTGCTACCGCCAGCGCGGCGGGCGCCTGGTGCAGATCACGCACGACCATTCGCTGCTGCAGGAGCAGATCGACGCCGGCCTGATCACCGCCGAGCAGGCGGCGTTCTCGGCCAACAAGAACCTGGTCACGCGCGCGGTCGGCGTCGAGGACACGGTCCTGCTCGAGACCCACCTGCACGACGTGATGCCGGGCGACGTCTACGCGCTGTGCTCCGACGGCCTCTCGGACATGGTCGACGACGAGACGATCAGCCAGCTGTTGCAGAGTCGCGAATTACTGCCGGAAGCAGCCAGCGCTCTGATCGACGCGGCCAACGAGGCGGGCGGAAAGGATAATATCTCCGTGGTACTCGTGCGGGTGCGCGGACCCGGCGGGTGCCGCGCGATCGTGGTGGCCGTTTCGCCGCTGAGCTTGCCGGGCTGCCGGCCCCTTGCTTCAGTCGGGCGCCGCGCACAAGAAGATAAGAGACAGATAAGAGACTCGAGGTCTGAAGCAATGGGCAAACTGGTCGTATCGCTCGATGGTGTCGTGATCAAGGAAGTCCAGATCACGAAGGACAAGACCACGCTCGGACGCCGCCCGTACAACGACATCGTGATCGACAACCTCGCCGTCAGCGGCGAGCACGCCGTGCTGCAGATGGTCGGCGCCGACGTCTTCATCGAAGACCTGAACAGCACCAACGGCACCTACATCAACGGCAAGGCCGTCAAGAAGCAGCTGCTCGCCGCACAACGACACCGTCGAGGTCGGCAAGTACAAGATCAAGTTCATGGTCGACGACGGCACCGACTATGAAAAGACGATGATCATGAAGCCGGGCGCGATGGCGCCGCGCACTGGCCGGGCCTCCGGCTTCGGCGGCCTCGCCGGCGCCAGCGGCAGCGTCGCCCCGGCGACGATCCGGGTCATGAACGGCGCCGCCGCCGGGCGCGAGGTCGTGCTGACCAAGGTCGTCACCACGGTCGGTAAGCCCGGCGTCCAGGTCGCCTCGATCACCAAGCGGCCGACCGGCTACGTCCTGGCCCACGTCGAGGGCTCGGCGCGTCCGACCGTCAACAGCGCGCCGCTGGTCGGCGAGACGGTGAGCCTGAAGAACGGCGACGTCATCGAGCTGGCGGGCACGCAGATGCAGTTCGTGCAGGCCGCCTGACTGGCTTGAGGGTGACGGCCGTGACGGATGTCACGCTTTTCGTCCGGCCGGGCATGATGCGCGACGTCGCGGTCGCAAATGCGGCATCGGTCGCTTGTGCCCGAAGCCGCCCCGGCTGAACATCCTTCACCCTGTCTTTCGACACGAACGTCCGCTGCCGCCGAGCTGCAACGGCGCCCTCCCCTCCGGCAGCTCATGATCGTTCAGGTACTCGGTTGTTCAGGCTCCATCGCAGCCGGCTGCAGGACCACCTCCTTTTTGCTCGACGACGACGTGCTGATCGACGCCGGCACCGGCGTCGGCGACATGCCGCTCGACGCGCTGGCGCGGGTCCAGCACATCCTGATCAGCCATTCGCACCTCGACCACATCCTCTCGATCGGCCTGCTCGCCGACAGCGTGATGCGCGAGCGCAAGAACCGGCCGCCGATCCAGGTGCACGCGCTGCCGGAAACGCTGGCCGCGCTGCGCACCCATATCTTCAACGGCGTCATCTGGCCCGACTTCACGCGCCTGCCGAGTGCCGAGCAGCCGATGCTGGCGCTGTGCCGATCGCCGTCGGCGACGTGCTCGAGCTAAACGGCAAGCGGGTCGAGGTGCTCGACGCCGCGCACACCGTCCCGGCCGTCGGCTTCGCGCGTCGACGGCGGCACCGCCGGCTGGTGGGTCTATACCGGCGACACCGGCCCGAATCCGGCGCTCTGGGAGCGGCTGGCGCAGATGAAGGTCGCCCACCTCGTCATCGAGACCGCGTTCAGCGACGACGAGCGCCAGCTCGCCCGCATCAGCCGGCACCTCTGCCCGGCAGCGCTCGGCCACGAGCTGCAGCACCTGGCCGGCAGCGTCGACGTCCACATCACCCACATCAAGCCGGGCGAGCGCGCGGCGGTGATGGCCGAGATCGGCAAGCTCGGCTCGCCGCACAAGATCCGCGCCCTCGAGATCGGCGACGTGATGCGGCTCGATCGACGAGCCCAAGCGGGCCTACGCCTGAGCCGCGCGGACGGCCCGCCGGGCGCCGGAGGCGTGACCGAATGCGTCAGCATTGACCCGATCCGGAAGGAGTTCGCCGGATTTGGTGACCGTTTGTGTCACGTGGTCGGGTGGAGTTCACGGTTTCAGGTCAGTGCGGCATGGCACGTCCCCTGCAATGAACTAGGGGTCTTTCCACCCCTACTTCCAAATCGGAGTTCTCCATGAAGCGTTCCATCCAACAGGGTTTCACCCTGATCGAGTTGATGATCGTGGTTGCGATCATCGGCATCCTGGCGGCGGTCGCGCTGCCGGCG
>CAVXZM010000018.1:0-33051 GCA_963766315.1 uncultured beta proteobacterium | reverse complement strand
GGTTTCCAACCGAGGCAGGCGAGCTCGCCGGTTGCGATTCTCAGTCGCCTAGAGCCAGTTGTCTCCTCCACCTCCTTCATTGGTGGATTCAGCCCAAGGCCCAAAGCCTTGGGCTTTTTTCTGGCCCCGTCGAACGCGTCACCGCACGAGCCCGGGCGAGGGCGCCGCGTATGATGCGCTGCCACATTCGTCGCCTCCCAAGACCCCGACAGACATGGCGACTTCTGCCCGCAAGGATGCGCCGAAGCGCCGCTCACGCTCGCCGCGTACCTGCAGAAAATCCTGACCGCGCGGGTCTACGACGTGGCGATCGAATCCGCGCTCGACGCCGCCCCGGCACTCTCGGCCCGCTCGGCAACGACGTCTATTTCAAGCGGGAGGACACCCAGCCGGTGTTCAGCTTCAAGCTGCGCGGCGCCTACAACAGGATGGCGCAGCTGTCGGTCGACGCGCTGGCGCACGGCGTATCTGCGCTTCGGCCGGCAACCACGCGCAAGGCGTCGCCCTCGCGGCGCGCAGGCTCGGCTGCAGGCACTGATCGTCATGCCAACGACGACGCCGTCGCTCAAGATCGATGCCGTGCGCGCCCTCGGCGGCGAGGTCGTCTCTTCGGCGATAGCTATTCCGACGCCCACGCGCGAGCGCTCGAGCTCGAAGCCGAGCGCGGCCTGACCTTCGTCCATCCTTTCGACGACCCCGACGTCATCGCCGGCCAGGGCACGGTCGCGATGGAGATCCTGCGCCAGCACCAGGGTCCGATCGACGCTGTCTTTGTCGCCGTCGGCGGCGGCGGCCTGATCTCGGGCATCGCCGCTTACGTCAAGGCGGTGCGGCCCGAGATCCGCATCATCGGCGTGCAGATGAACGACTCCGATGCGATGCTGCGCTCGATCGAGGCGGGCAAGCGGATCGAGCTCGCCGACGTCGGCCTGTTCTCCGACGGCACGGCCGTCAAGCGCGTCGGCGCCGAGACCTTTCGCCTGGCACGCGAGCTCGTCGACGAGTGGATCGTCGTCGACACCGACGCCGCCTGTGCCGCGATCAAAGACGTGTTCGAGGACACGCGCAGCATCCTCGAGCCCGCCGGCGCGCTCGGCGTCGCCGCGATCAAGCAGTACGTGCATGTGCGCGGCACGCGCGGCCAGACCTACGTCGCGATCACTTGCGGCGCGAACATGAACTTCGATCGCCTGCGCTTCGTCGCCGAGCGCGCCGAGGTCGGCGAGGAGCGCGAGGCGCTGTTCGCGGTGACCATTCCCGAAGAGCGCGGCAGCTTCCGGCGCTTCTGCGAGCTGATCGGGCCGCGCGCGGTGACCGAGTTCAACTACCGCATCGCCGACGCCGCGGTCGCGCACGTGTTCGTCGGCGTCGCGACGGTCGACCGGGCCGAGTCGGCGCTGCTCGCGCGCGAGTTCGAAGCCCATGGCTTTGCGACCCTCGACCTCACGGGCGACGAGCTCGCCAAGGAGCACGTGCGCCACATGGTCGGCGGGCGCAGCCCGCTAGCGCACGACGAGCGGCTCTATCGCTTCGTCTTTCCCGAACGCCCAGGCGCGCTGATGCGCTTTCTCTCGAGCATGCCGGCCACCTGGAATATCAGCCTGTTCCACTACCGCAACCAGGGCGCCGACTACGGTCGGATCCTGGTCGGGATCCAGGTGCCGCCGGCCGACGAGGCGCGCTTTCGCGCCTTCCTCGATGGCCTGGCCTACTCCTGCGCCGACGAGACCGCCAATCCGGCCTACCGGCTTTTCCTCGGCTGAGAGGCCGCGCTGCTAGCGCGTGTTGGCGGCGCCCGGCATCGGCACTCGCTGCGCTTCGGTGGCACCTCGGTAGGAATGGCGAGGCCGCCCGGTGGCGGTTGGGCGATCGGCGGCATACGGTCGACCATGCTCGGCGGCTGCGGCGGGCTCGGCTGAGGCGGCGGTGGCGGCCGCGGCGGGACCGCCGACGGCACCGGGCCGCCGCTGCCGGCAAGCGGCGGCAGGACGCCGGAATTGGGCACGGGCAGCGCCGGCAGCTCGAGCAGGACGCTGCGCGTCCTTGCGCCGTGCCGATTGCCGCGGTGCGCAGGCCGACGGACTGCAGCACCAGATCGCCGTCAAGCCGGGCGCCGATCGCGTAAGCCTTCGCCGGCTTGCCGTCGACGGCGATCAGTGCGACGCCGCGGCCCTCTTCGGCCTGTGCCGCCTTCGAGCGCGGCGCCATCACCCCCAGCAGCTTGTAGCGGGACGGCGCTTCCGGTGCCGCGCCGGCCACCACCGCGACCCGCGGTGGCGCGCCGAAAAGACGCGCCAAGTCGCCCCGCACCACGATCGACTTGCTGACCGCGACGGCATAGGGCGGCACCGGCGCTGGACTCGCGGCCAGGCGCAGGACCCAGAACACCGCCGTCGCGGCAACGAGCGACCAGATCACGAACGCTGACAGGCGAGCGAACATGCGGCGATTATCATGGAACGCTTTGCTCCCCCTGGCCTCCGAGCGGTAGAACTGCACGAGACGAAGTCGATGAAACGTATTCGCAGCCGTGGCTTCACGCTGATCGAGTTGATGGTGGTGCTGGTCATCATCGGTGTCCTCGCGGCACTGATCGTTCCCAACATGCTCGACCGCGCCGATGACGCGCGCGTCACCGCCGCCCGCACCGACGTCAACAACCTGATGCAGGCGCTCAAGCTATACAAGCTCGACAACCTGCGCTACCCGACCAGCGAGCAAGGCCTGCAGGCGCTCGTCGTCAAGCCGACGGCGGGGCCGATTCCATCGAACTGGCGACCCTACCTCGACAAGCTGCCGAACGATCCTTGGAAGGCGCCGTACCAGTACGCCAACCCAGGCCTGAAGGGCGAGATCGACGTCTACAGCTTCGGTGCCGACGGGGTCGTCGGCGGCGAAGGCAAGAATGCGGATATCGGCTCCTGGCAGTGAGGCTGCGCCTCGCCGCCCGGGCAGAAAGGCGAAGCCTTCCCGCCCGGGCGGAAACAGGATTGCTCCCGCCCCGCTTCGCTCTCCTCCCTCCGAGAGGGAGAGGCCAGCCCCGATGGGGCCGCTCTTTCGAGACTCGCGCGGGTTCACGCTGATCGAGCTGTTGCTCGTGGTGGCGCTGATCGCGATCGCCACCGCGGTCGCCAGCCTGGCGCTGCGCGACCCGGCGGCGGCCAGGCTCGAGCAGGAAGCGGCGCGCCTGGTCGCGTTGCTCGAATCGGCACGCGCCGAGGCGCGCGCATCGGGACTTGCGGCACGCTGGGAGCCGCTTTCCGAGCAGCCCGATGGCAGCGGTTTTCGCTTCGTCGGTCTGCCCGCGACCGATCAGCTGCCGACCCGCTGGCTCGACGCGAGCACGGCGGCGCAGGTGATCGGCGCGCGCGCGATCGTGCTTGGCCCCGAGCCGCTGATCGGCGAGCAGCGCATCCTCCTTCGCCTCGACAACCAGCGCCTCGTCCTCAGCACCGACGGCATCGGCCCGTTCGCCGTTGCCGAGGGCGGCATGCCCTCGCCGTGAGCCGACCGGCCGCGCGCGGCTTCACCCTGATCGAGGTCCTGGTCGCGCTGACGATCGTTGCCGTGACGCTCGGTGCCGGCATACGCGCGGCCGGCTCGCTCACCGACAACACGGCACGTCTTGCCGACGTCACCGCGGCGCAGTGGTGCGCCGACAACCGTCTGACCGCGATCAAGCTGGCGCATCAATACCCCGACATCGGCGATGGCGACTTCAGCTGCGATCAGCTCGGTCGCACCTATGCCGGCAAGCTCGTCGTGCGGCCGACGCCGAACCCGAACTTTCGCCGCGTCGATGCGGTGCTGCTCGATCAGGCCGGACGGCAGATCCTGCTGCTGTCGACTGTCATCGGGCGACAGTGATGGGCGCGCCGGCGCGCCGCGATCGCGGCTTCACGCTGATTGAGGTCCTGGTCGCACTGGTCATCATGGCGATCATGTCGCTGATGGCGTGGCAGGGTGTCGACGGCATCGTCCGCGCGCGCGAGTCGAACCAGGTCCGGCTCGAACGGACGCTGCGCATGGAAACGGTGATCGCGCAGTGGGAACAGGACCTGGCCGCGTTGCAGGAGACGAGCGCCGTGCCGCCACTTGCCTGCGACGGCCAGAACGTGCGCCTGACGCGCCGTACCGACGATGGCTTGCAGGTCGTCGTCTGGTCGCTCCGGCCCGAGGAGCGCGGCGGCTCGGTCTGGCAGCGCTGGGCCAGCCCGGCGGTGACGACGACGCGCAGCCTGCAGGACAGCTGGCTGCGCACGCAGCAGTTCCAGGGCAACGAAACCGGCCAACTGCGTGCGATGGTCGGCCTCGACCAGTGGCACGTCTACTTCTTCCAGGGCAACGCCTGGGCGAACTGCCAGTCGACCGGCGACGTCCTGCCGACGGCGCCTTCGGCCGCATCGGCGGCGGCGCCACGCACCCTCCTGCCGAGCGGCGTGCGCGTTGTCTTCGACTTCGCCCCCGACAGCGGCCTGACGGGCAGTCTCACCCGCGACATCCTGATCGCGCCATGATCACCCGCGAAAACCAGAGCGGCCCCAACGGGCCCGGCCCCTCCCTCTCGGAGGGCGGGCAGCGAAGCCGGGAGGGAGCCACCCTGCACCGCGAAGCGATGAGCAAGGCCACGCCGACCGTCTGCGCACCGAGCAAACCGGTGCGGCCCTGCTTACCGCGATGATGATCGTCGCCCTGGTCGCCACCCTCGCCGGCTCGATGGTCTGGCAGCAATGGCGCGCGGTCCAGGTCGAAGCCGCCGAGCGGTCGCGGGCGCAGTCGGCGTGGATCCTCGCCGGCGCGCTCGACTGGGCGCGCCTGATCCTGCGCGAGGACGCGCGCAGCGGCGGACCGAACGGCATCGACCATCTCGGCGAACCGTGGGCGGTGCCGCTGGCCGAGGCGCGCCTGTCGACTTTTCTCGCCGCCGACAAGGACAACACCGACGACGCACCCGATGCATTTCTCTCAGGCTCGATCAGCGACGTGCAGGCGCGCTACAACCTGCGCAACCTGGTCAATCTCAACCGCAGCATCGACCCGGAAGAGATGCTCATCCTGAGTCGCCTGTGCGAAACGGTCGGGGTGTCGATCGATGTGGCGACCCGCATCGCGAGCGGCCTGCAGGCCGCGACGCCGGTATCACCGGCGGCCTCTTCGGCGAGCGGCGCGATCGCACCGCCGGCCGATCCTCCGCTCTATCCGGTCATGACGCGCCAGCTGACCTGGTTCGGTGTCGATCCCGAGTCGGTGCGCGCGCTCGAGCCCTATGTCGCCATCCTTCCCGAGAGTCTCAACGGCCACGAAATCACAGGTCAACGCCAACACCGCGACGCGCGAAGTTCTCGGGGCCGCGACCGGCTTGGACCTGGCGACCGCCGAGCGCATCGTCCAGTCGCGTCAGCGCGTGCCTCTCAAGTCGACCAGCGACTTGCAGGCACTGGCGCCTGTCGATATCGGCCAGCGCCGCGGCGCATGTCGGCTTCAAGTCCGACTTCTTCGAGGTGCGCGGTCGCCTCCGCCTCGGCGACGTGGTGCTCGAACAGCGTTCGCTCGTGCAGCGCTTCCCCAACCTCGACGTCAAGGTCCTGCAGCGCGAGCGCGTCGCCAGCCGCGAGCTCGGCGGCTCGTGAAGTTCCGGCAAAACGAGAACCAGTGCGGGAATTTCGTTTCGAGATGTCGCGCAAGTCCTTGATTGCCAACGGGCTCGCCTGGTCGCGGTCCCTAAAATCGCGCTAGCCTTCGCCGCCCTCGCCATGTCGACCATCGTCCTCCAACTTCCCGAGCACCGGCGCCTGCGCGCCGGCGTCGCCAGCGGAAGAAGCGGCCGCGCCGTCGCGTCGGCGCGAGTACATCTACGTCACGAGCAACGACGGCATCGAGGTCGACGCCCAGGGCCAGGCCGCGGCGGCGCTGCTCCCGGGCGGCTCGATCGTGATCGCCGTGGTCCAGGAGGCCGACGTCAGCTGGCATCGCATCACCTTGCCGAAGGCGCCGCCTTCGCGCCTGCGCTCGGCGCTCATCGGCGTGCTCGAGGAAGCCCTGCTCGAAGACGCGGAGACGGTCCACCTCGCGGTCGCGCCGCTCGCCGTCGCCGGCCAGCCGACCTGGGTCGCGGCGGTCGACAAGGCGTGGCTGCAGGACGAGCTCGCGGGCCTGCAGAAAGGCGGCGTCTTCGTCGATCGGGTCGTGCCGATGGCCTGGCCCGACGATCCACCCTCCGGCCACTTCCGCGCCCCGGCCGGGTCGGGCGTCGGCACGCTCGAAAGCGTCGAGCTCACCTGGTCCAGCGTCGATGGCGTCGCCACGGTCCGCCTCGACGGCGGGCTCGCCCGCGCGATCGTCCCTTCACCGGCACCGGTCGCCACCCGCTGGTCGGCGGCGCCGCTGGCCGCGAGCGCGGCCGAGCGCTGGCTCGGCGCGCCGGTCAACGTCATGCCGACCGAGCAGCGGCTGCTGCAGGCCGGCCGGAGTCTCTGGAACCTGCGCCAGTTCGACCTCGCACGGCGCACCCGCGGCGCACGCGCGCTCGGCGACTGGCTGCGCCAGGCGATGAGCCCGGCCTGGCGGCCGGTGCGGATCGGCATTGCCCTGTTGCTGTTGGCGCAGATCGTCGGCCTCAATCTCTGGGCCTGGCATCAGCAGAACGCGATCGACGCGCGCAAGAGCGCGATCCAGGCGCTGGTCAAGAAGACCTTCCCGCGCGTCGGCGCCGGCGACGTCCAGCGCGACGCAGCGGCGGTGATGCTGCGCGAGACGCAGTCGCTGCGCACCCTCGCGGGCAAGGCCGGCGAGAGCGACCTCGAGCCGATGCTGCAGGCGGCCGCCGCGGCCTGGCCGGGCGAGCGTCCACCGGTCGACAACATCCGCTTCGAGCCAGGCAAGCTCACGCTCCAGGCGAGCGGCTGGAGCGATTCCCAGATCGAGCAGTTCCGTTCTGCGATTCAGCCCTCGGGGTTTCGGGTCGACGCGAGCGAAGGTCGGCTGGTGCTGACGCGCAGGCGCGCACTGGAGCAGCGGCATGAGCAGCGACAACCCCGCGACCCGACCGCCCGGCACGATGCGCCAGCAGGCGGGCCGGTTCTGGCAGGCGCGCGCGCCGCGCGAGCGCCAGCTGATCGTGGCGATGGCGCTCGCCGTCGCCGCGCTCATCGTCTGGCTGATCGCGGTGCAACCGGCGCTGCGCACCCTGCGCGCGGCACCCACCGAGCTCGATCAGCTCGACCTGCAGCTGCAGCAGATGCAGCTCGCCGCGCTCGAGAGCGAGGCGCTGCGCTCGGCCTCGCCGGTGCCGCCGGCGCAGGCGACCGAGGCGCTGCGCGCCGCGAGCGAGCGGCTCGGCACCAAGGCCAAGCTGGCGCTGCAGGGCGACCGGGCGACGCTCACCTTCACCGCGATCCCGTTCGAGAGCCTGAGCACCTGGCTCGGCGAGGCGCGTCGCGCTGCGCGCGCGCGGCCGGTCGAGGCCCAGCTGCTGAAGGCCGCCGGCGGCTACAGCGGCTCGATCTCGCTCACGCTGGCGGGCACCTCGTGATTCGGCAAGAAGCGCGATCGGCAGCTCTGGTCGCCGACGGTCGCATCGACCGGCTGGAGCGAGTCGACGCTGGCCGAGAAGGCTTGGGTCGAGGCGCGCGGCGCGGCGGTGCGCTGGGCCGTCGCCGGCGCGCTGTTCGGCATCGTCGTCGCCTTCATCGCCTTCGCACCGGCGTCGTGGCTCGCATCGGCGGTCGCTTCGTGGAGCGGACAACGACTCGTCCTCGCCGATGCGCGCGGCACCGTCTGGTCCGGCAGCGCGGTTCCGGTGCTGACCGGCGGCCCCGACAGCCGCGACGCGACCTTCCTTCCCGGCCGACTCGAATGGACATTGGCGCCGCGCTGGTACGGCGTCGAGCTCGCGGCGCGCCAAGACTGCTGCCTCAACGGCACCGTGCTGGTCCAGATCCGGCCCGGCCTCGGCCGCGTTCGCGCCACGCTCGCGCCCAAGGCGGGCTGGATCGCGCAATGGCCGAGCGCCTGGCTCGGCGGCCTCGGCACGCCCTGGAACACGCTTCAGCTCGGCGGCACCGTCCGCCTCGTCTCGCCCGGCGTCTCGATCGAATCGGTCGAGGGTCGCTGGCTCCTCGACGGCAAGGCCGACCTCGCGCTCGACGCGGTATCGTCGCGCCTGACCACGCTCGACATGCTCGGCAGCTACCGGGTCTCGCTGACCGGCGGCGGCGCGACGAGCGCGACCCTGCTTTCGCTCACGACCCAGGACGGCGCGCTCCAGCTCTCGGGCAACGGCACCTGGGGACCGGGCGGCCTCAGATTCCGCGGTGAAGCCCGCTCCAACGCCGCCGACGAGGCGGCGCTGTCGAACCTGCTCAACATCATCGGTCGACGCGACGGCGCGCGATCGATCATTTCGATCGGATGAGAATGACCAAGCCCTGCGCCCCGCGCGCGACCTGGCTGCGCAAGGCCGGCGCCACGGCGTCGGCGGCGATCATGCTGCTCGGCTCGACGCCGATGGTCGCGCTCGCGCAAAACCCGCCCAACGCGGCGCGCTTTCGCGGCGAGCCGGTGACGCTCAACTTCGTCAACGCCGACATCGAGGGCGTGGCCCGGGCGATGTCGGCCATCCTGCGCCAGCAGTTCGTCGTCGATCCGCGCGTGCGCGGGACGATCACGCTCTACAGCGAAGAGCCGCTCGCGCCGCGCGATGCCTACTTCAACTTCCTGGCGGCGCTGCGCGGGCTCGGCTTCACCGTGGTCGAGGTCAACGGCCTGTACAAGATCGTCCCCGAAGCGGACGCCAAGCTGCAGGCCGGGACGGTTTCGATCGGCGAGGGCGCGCGCCGCGGCGATCAGGTGCTGACGCAGATCTTTCGCCTCAACCACGAGAACGCCAACAACCTGGTGCCGGTGCTGAGGCCCCTGATCAGCCCGAACAACACGATCAACGCCAACCCCGGCAACAACACGCTTGGTCATCACCGACTACGCCGACAACCTGCAGCGCATCGGCAAGATCATCGCCGCGATGGACGTGCCGGCGAGCGGCGACGTCGAGGTGATCTCGCTGCGCTATGCGGTCGCCGCCGACATCGCGCCGCTGATCCAGCGCCTGACCGAAGGCGGCCAGCAGATCGCCGGCGCGGCCCCCGGCGGCGCGGCGACGCTGGCCGCGCCCTCGATCCTGGTCGACTCGCGCAGCAATTCGCTGATCGTGCGCAGCCCGAACCCGGCGAAGCATGGCAAGCATCCGCCAGCTGATCGCCAAGCTCGACGTGCAGATGCAAGGCTCCGCGGCGGTCGGCAACATCTGGGTCGTCCATCTGAGAAACGCCGACGCGACCAAGCTGGCGACAGTGATCCGCGCCGCGTTCGGCAGTGGCGGTGGCGGCGGTGGTGGCGGGGCGGCGGTGGGGGTGGCGGCGGCGGCGGTGCCAGCGCGGCGGCGCAGCCGCTCAATGCGCAGTCGCTCAACCAGAGCGGAACGCAGAACACGTCGAGCGCCGCGACGGCGCCGATCACGCCCTCGGCAGCGCCTTCGACCGGCGGCTTCATCCAGGCCGATCCGGCGACGAACTCGCTCATCATCACCGCCCCCGAGCCGCTCTATCGACAAGTGCGCTCGATGATCGACCAGCTCGACGGCCGGCGCGCGCAGGTCTACATCGAGAGCATGATCGTCGAGGTCACCGGCACCAACGAGGCCGCCTTCGGCTTCCAGTGGCAGGGCCTGATCGGCGGCAAGAACGACACCAACTCGGTCATCGGCGGCACCAACTTCTCGACCACCGCCGGCAACGTCGCGACCAACAACATCATCCCCCTGGCGGTAGGCATCGCCGGCGGCGGGGCGGCGGCCCTCGCCGCCGCCGCGAACCTGTCGAGCGGCTTCAACATCGGCCTGGTGCGCAACTACGGCGGCGTCTTCGGGCTCTCGGCGATCGCCCAGTTCCTGCAGTCGCAGGCCAACACCAACATCACCTCGACGCCGAACCTGGTGACGCTCGACAACGAGGAAGCCAAGATCATCGTCGGCAGCAACGTGCCGTTCCTGACCGGCCAGTTCACCAACACCGGCGGCACCGCGATCAGCAGCCCGTTCCAGACGATCGAGCGCAAGGACGTCGGCATCACCCTGCGCATCAAGCCGCAGATCAGCGAAGACGGCTCGATCCGGATGTCGATCTTCCAGGAATCGTCGAGCATCATCGCCCAGGCGACCGGAACGGCCAACGCCGGGCCGACCACCAACAAGCGCTCGATCGAATCGAACGTCGTCGTCGAGGACGGGCAGATCCTGGTCCTAGGCGGCCTGATCGAGGACCGCTACATCGACGACACCTCGAAGGTGCCGCTGCTCGGCGACATCCCCTACATCGGTTCGCTGTTTCGCAGCCAGAGCCGCTCGAAGACGCGGACCAACCTGATGGTCTTCCTGCGTCCGAGCGTCATGCGCGACGCCGACAGCACGAACCGGCTCTCGTCGGAGCGATACGAACTGATCCGCTCGTTCCAGTCGGAGATGACGCCGAACCGCAACATCGTCCTGCCGGTGAACGAGACGCCTGTGATTGCGCCGCTCCCGGGCCTGGCGAACAGCAACACGCCGATCTCGGCGCCGCAGACCTCGCCCGGCACCGAGTCGGGCCGGCTGCTCAAGCCGAAGCCCGCGGAGCCCGAAGCGCCGGCGCCATTACCACCGCCGGTCATCGTGCCGGCGCCGGCCGCGCCGCCACCGGCGCCGGTTCCCGCGCCTCCGGCCGGATCCGCGTCAGCGCCCGGCTGAGCTCGCCATGGGCGCTCGCCATCCCCTTCCCTACGCCTACGCCAAGGCGCACACCCTGCTGCTCGAGGACGACGGCAGTCGGCTCATCCTCTGGGCGCCCGAGACGATCGGCCTGCCGGCGCTCTCGGAAGTGCTGCGCCTGTACGACGTCGACAGCTTCGAGCGCGAGGCGGCGAGCACGCTCGTCGGCCGCATCGCCGCGGCCTATGCCGGCGGCGAGTCGAGCGCCGCGGTCGTGATCGGCGAGGTCGAGAGCGCCGTCGACCTGTCGCGCATGATGCAGGAGCTGCCGGCCATCGAAGACCTGCTCGAGGCGAGCAACGACGCGCCGATCATCCGCATGCTCAATGCGCTGCTGACGCAGGCCGCGAAGGACGGCGCGAGCGATATCCACATCGAGCCGTACGAGCGCTCGAGCTCGGTGCGCTTTCGCGTCGACGGCACGCTGCGCGAGGTGGTGCAGCCGAACCGCGCGCTGCATGCGGCGTTGATCTCGCGCCTGAAGATCATGGCCGAGCTCGACATTGCCGAGCGCAGGTTGCCACAGGACGGCCGAATCTCGCTGCGCATCGGCGGCCGCGCCGTCGACGTCCGCGTCTCGACGCTGCCCTCGGCGCACGGCGAGCGCGCCGTGCTGCGCCTGCTCGACAAGGCCGAGTCGAAGTTCACGCTCGAAGGCCTGGGCATGAGCGGCGAGGTGCTGAAGAAGTTCGACCGCCTGATCAAGCAGCCGCACGGCATCATCCTCGTCACCGGCCCGACCGGCTCGGGCAAGACGACGACGCTCTACGCCTCGCTCGGCCGGGTCGACACCGCCGGCACCAACATCCTGACGGTCGAGGATCCGGTCGAGTACGAGCTGCACGGCATCGGCCAGACGCAGGTCAACGCCAAGATCGACCTCACCTTCGCCAAGGCGCTGCGCGCGATCCTGCGCCAGGACCCCGACGTGATCATGATCGGCGAGATCCGCGACTACGAGACGGCGCAGATCGCGATCCAGGCCTCGCTGACCGGCCACCTGGTACTGGCGACGGTCCACACCAACGACGCGCCGAGCACGGTGACGCGGATGATCGACATGGGCGTCGAGCCGTTCCTGCTCTCGTCGAGCCTGATCGGCGTGCTGGCGCAGCGGCTGGTGCGAAAGCTCTGCCTTGCCTGCCGCACCGTCGATGCGCGCGGCCACTGGCGCCCGGTCGGCTGCGCCCAGTGCGCGATGACCGGCTACAAGGGCCGCACCGGCGTCTACGAACTGATGGACGTCGACGACAGCATCCGCGCCCTGATCCATGGCCGCGCCACCGAGCCGCAGATCATGGCCGCGGCGCAGTCGGGCGGATTGCACTCGATGCGCGAGGACGGCGAGCGCCTCGTCGCCGAAGGCGTCACCTCGGCCGAAGAAGTCGTTCGCGTCACGCGCGACTAAGCCCAGCCGACTCTCTTGCCCGCCTACCGATTCGAAGCGCTCGACGCCGCCGGCAAGGCGCAGAGCGGGCTGCTCGAGGCCGACAACACGCGCGCCGCGCGCTCGCAGCTGCGCGCCCAGGCATTGGTGCCGCTGGCGGTGACCCAGGTCGTCTCCGCCGGAACGACGCCGCTCGGCTTCAGCTTCACGAGGAAGGTCTTCAACGCCACCGGCCTGGCGGTCTGGACGCGCCAGCTCGCCGGCCTGGTCGGCTCGGGCCTGCCGCTCGAGCGCGCGCTGACCGCGCTCACCGACGAGGCCGAGGACACGCGTCAGCGCGAGCTCGTCGCGCACCTCCGGAGCGAGGTCAACGCCGGCGCGCCGTTCGCGCGCGCGCTGGCGAGCGCGCCGCGCGAGTTCGACGACGTCTATCGCGGCGTCGTCGCCGCCGGCGAACAGAGCGGCGCGCTCGGCGCGGTGCTCGAGCGCCTCGCCGACGACCTCGAGGCGCGCCAGGAGCTGAAGGGCCGGCTCGTCGGCGCGACGCTCTATCCGGCGATCGTCTCGCTCATCGCCGTGGTCATCGTCGTCTTCCTCGTCACCTACGTCGTGCCGCAGGTCGCGACCGTGTTCACCAGCACCAAGCGCTCGCTGCCGCTTCTCACCATCGGCATGATGGCGTTCAGCGACTTCCTGCGCAGCTACGGCTGGCTCGTGCTGCTGATCCTGATCGTCGGCGGTGTCGTGCTCTCGCTGATGCTGCGCAATGAGCCGTTTCGCGAGCGCTTCGACGCCGGCTGGCTCGGCCTGCCGCTGATCGGCCGGCTCTCGCGCGGCTACAACGCCGCCCGCTTCGCCGGCACGCTGGCGATGCTCGCCGGCGCCGGCGTGCCGATCTTGAAAGCGCTCCAGGCCGCGGCCGAGACGCTCTCCAACCGCGCCATGCGCGCCGATGCGATGGATGCGCTGGTCCAGGTGCGCGAAGGCGCGCCGCTCGCCTCGGCGCTCGCGGCCAAGAAGCGCTTCCCCGGCATCCTGTCGATGTTCGCTCGCCTCGGCGAGCAGACCGGCCAGCTGCCGCAGATGCTCGACCGCGCCGCCAAGCAGCTGACCGGCGAGGTGCAGCGGCGTGCGCTGCAGATGGCGACGATCCTCGAGCCGATGCTGATCGTCGCGATGGGCGGCGTGGTGATGCTGATCGTCCTCGCGGTCTTGCTGCCGATCATCCAGCTGAACACTTCGTGAAATGACGAGTGCCTCGCTTATGAATTTCAGCGGGCGGACAGGATTGCTCCTGCCCCGCTGCGCTCCCCTCCGTCCGAGAGGGAGGGGAGGACGCCGTTGGCGTCCCTTTTACCAGTGTAGGTGCCGTAGATCGGATTGGCCACGACGTTGACGGGTTGGCGCGCGGCGGTGATGTAAGCCTGCGCGTCGGCGGGCAGGAGCAGGCGCTCCGCCATCAGGTCATTGACGACAGTCGTGACGGCGGCGACGTAGCCAGCGTGGGTGCCGTAGCGCTCGGCAAGCGACGGTCGCGGGTCGCCGATGGCCGTGCGCGTCGTGACGTCAGGCGCGAACGGGATCAGCGAGCCGGTCGATTCGCAGCCGTCGTTCAGACCGAACGCGGCGCTGCGCAGGTTCCAGCCCGCCGTCGTCGCGACGGGCGCCGCAACGCCGGGCAGCCGGATGCCCGCGATCTCGTTGCCGTCGGAGTCGACCTTGGAGACGAACGACGGGTAGACCTTGCCCGTCGCGACCGGCGGATTGACGGTCAGGATGCCCTGGTCGAACTGCGGGCCGAAGTCGAATAGGTTGCGGACCGTGACCAGACCCGTGTAGGTGACGCCTGGGATCGTCGGCCAGCCGAGCGAGGCTTGCGCGACCGTGCCGATGCCGAGTGGGCTGTTCGCGGTCGTCGCCGCGAACACCGCGGTTCCGTTGGCACGCTCCGGCACGGCGCTCGGCGGCGGCGCGAGTCCGTCGATCCACTGGTCGAGCGCGACCCAGAGCGCCCGCAGCGCCGGATTCTGGTCGACCGCATTGCCGAACTGCTGGCAGACGCCGAGAAAGTTCGCGGCGGCCGGACTCGCGTGCTGAGTGCTCGAGAGCAGGTAGTTGCGCACGTTCGGCGGATCGGCAATGTCGTTGCCGGCGAGATCGGTGTGGACGAGCGATCCGGCCTTCACCCAGTACTCGTTGGCCGAGATGATGTTCATCACCTTCGGACACGTGTTGGTCGGGCTGCAGCGCGAATTGCGCCCGTCGGTCTTGCCGGTAAGCGGGTCGGTCAGCGTCGAGTACGAGAACGGGAACGGCGCCTCCGGATAGAGGTGGTTCTGGCGGTTGCGCTCGGTGCGTCCCGATTGCTCGAAACGGTAGTTCATGCCGATGCCGTCGCCGGCGCCGACCCAGTTGAACACGCCGTCGAACACCTGCTTGCCCGCGGTGTCCTGATTGAAGCCGAGCCAGATGAAGTCGTTCATGAAACGCGCTGGCTGCGACAGCGTCCAGACGACGTAGCGGTTGATGGCCGCGTTCGCGAGTGGATTGGGCGTGCCGGCGCCGTCGGCGGCGGCGTTGCGCAGGAAGGAAGCGAAGTCGCGGAACGCCGCGAAGCCAACGCCGCCAACGACCGGATCCTTGGCCGTGAAGGTCAGCTCGTAGATGGAGCTTTGCTTGAACGCGGTTCCGGCCGGCAGAAGCGCGATCGTGTTGGGGCTGGTCCAGGTCCAGCCGGTCGCGGGCACGGCGACGGCAGGGTCGGTCAGATGATCCTTGACGGTCAGCGTCGCCTTGGTCGTGTCGGTGGTGCTCGTGTTGTACGCCGTGGTGTACGAGGTCGTCGTGCCGTTGTCGAACTCGATGTACTCGTAGTCGGGGCCGGTGATCGACGAGCCGTCGGCATTCACCGCCACCGGCGCCGTCACTCCCATCGAGAAGTTGGTGCGCGACGCGGTCGGCTCCCAACCGGCCCAGACCATCGTGTAGCCCTGGTTCATCAGGAAGGCCGTGCCGGCGTCGGCGGCCGTGGTCGGGTTGTTCCCGCCGGACGATCCGTTGAAGCGTGCGAACTGCTTGGCGCCGCGGTTCGGCGGCTCGAAGAACACTTTGTGGTTGCCCTTGCTGGGGTCGACGGGCGTCAGGATGTAGAAGTCCATCGAGTAGCTGACCAGCCCCTGGGCATCGCGCGGCGCGAGCTGCAGGTCGGTGATCACGGCGTTGTGCGGATCGCCGGGATCGAGCTTGCCGGTCGCCGTGCCGATGATCTTCTGGTACGCGCCGACCGGTCCGAACGTCGTGCCGCCGAAGGTCGGGTTCTGGCTCGGGGCGGCCGGATCCGTCGCGGAGTTGATGGTGATCGCAAGGATGCCGGTCGGCCCTGGCGCCGAAGCCGCGGTCACCACCGGGGTTGCAGCCGGGGCCGAATCGCCGCCGCCGCAGGCCGAGAGCGAAAAGCTGGCGGCCAGCGCCGCAAGCGACAGCGCTGTCGTCGCCATCGAGTACTTCATGGCGCGTATCTCCTCTGGTTGTCGATCCCGCCGCACGCCCGAGGTCGGGCGGAGCGCCGGAAGCTCTTGTCGAGCGACCGCGACGGCCTGTGCGGGCCGGCCGCGATCCGGCTCATTTGTCCACCTCGGCGCGCTGCGTCGTTCTTGACCGATGTCAAGGTTTTTAAAAAAACTGGGTCGTCGGCCTTGGCTTTACTTGGCTTCACATTGGCATGCCGCGGCATGCGTTCCGCAGGCCGGCTCGTAAGATCAGGCGATGTCTGCTTCTCTCGCCGGTCAACTCGTCGTCGCGATCTCGTCGCGCGCGCTGTTCGACTTCGAGGAAGAGAACGAGCACTTCGAAGCCAACGACGACCGCGCCTACATGGCGCTGCAGCTCGAGCGGCTGGATTCGGCGGCCAAGCCCGGAGTCGCCTTCTCGCTGGTGAAAAAGCTGCTCGCCTTCAACGACGCGACGACGCAGCGGGTCGAGGTCGTGATCCTGTCGCGCAACGATCCGGTCTCCGGGATGCGCGTGTTCCGCTCGGCGCAGGCCTACGGCATGCCGGTGCAGCGCGGCGTGTTCACGCGCGGCGGAACGCCCTGGCGCTACCTCAAGCCGCTCGCCGCCAACCTCTTTCTCTCCGCCAACGAGGCCGACGTGCGCTCGGCGCTCGAGGCCGGCGTTCCGGCGGCGCGCGTCTATCCCCATTCGGCGCGCGCCTCCGACGCCCATCCCGAGGAAGTCCGGATCGCCTTCGACGGCGACGCCGTCCTCTTCTCCGACGAAGCCGAGCGCGTGTTCCAGAAGAGCGGCCTCGACGCCTTCCAGGCACACGAGCGCGAGCAGGCGACGACGCCGCTCGCCGCCGGGCCATTCAAGCCGCTGCTGCAGGCGCTGCAGCGACTGCAGCACGAACCGGCGAGCGGCATGCGCATCCGCACGGCGCTCGTCACCGCGCGCAGCGCACCGGCGCACGAGCGCGCGATCCGTACGCTGATGGAGTGGAACGTCGAGATCGACGAGGCGATGTTCCTCGGCGGCCTGCAGAAGGGCGAGTTCCTGCGCGAGTTCGAGCCCGACTTCTTCTTCGACGACCAGACCGGCCACATCGAGAACGCCGCGGCGCACGTGCCCTCGGGCCACGTCGCCTCGGGCATCAGCAACCCGCGTCGGCGCTAGACCTAGCGAACCGCGCGCAAGCCCTCGAGGTCGGTGACCTTGACGCCACCGTACACGACCCGGATCAGGCCGCGCGCCTGCAAGGCACGCAGCGCCTCGTTGACACGTTGGCGCGACAGGCCGACGAGGTAGCCGAGCTCCTGCTGGGTGATGCGCAGCAGCGTGCCGACTCCCGGATAGAGCACTGGATGGAAAAGCGCCGCAAGGCTGCGCGCGACGCGCGCGTCGGGATCGTTCAGGCGATCGATCTCGCGCGCCGCCATGAACTGGCCGAGCCGCTCGTTGAGCTGCTGCAGGATGAAGCGATTGAAGGGAATGCTGCGATCGAGCAGCCAGTGGAAGGTGTCGACGGTCAGCCCGGCGACCGTGCTCGGCCGGAGCGCCTCGATGTTGTAGCGATAGGCCTCGCGCTTGATCACCGTGCCTTCGCCGAACCAGCCTCCCGGCGGCAGGCCGGTGAACGTGATCGGGATCCCCATCGCGGTTTCGCTGCTCGTCTTCAGCAAGCCGTCGATGACGCCGAACCAGAAGGTCACGGGCCGGCCGACCCGGCACAGCAGCTCGCCCGACTCGACCTGCACCACCTTCAGGTCGGCGAGCGCGCGCTCCTGCTCGTTCGCCTCGAGCGCATGCAGCCACGGAATGTCGGCGCGCTCGAGCGCATCGGGGGCGCGGGCGCGCTCGCGAAGCTGGGCGGCCGCGGAACGCGTCGACATGGCGCGATTGTCGGCGCCGTCGCACGGCGTCGAATCGGCCGACCCTTGACCAAACAATCGTTTGTCTGTCAAATAGCGGCGTGCGCTCTCCTGCCTCCGAAGCCGCTGTCGCCGAGCGCGCCCGACCCGACGGGACGGCGAAGCGCGCGTCGAGCCGCCTGCCGCGCCTGCTCGACGAGGCGGCGCGTGCCTTCGCCCAGCGTGGCTTCGCGGCCGCGTCGGTGCGCGAGATCGTCGAGCCCGTCGGGATGCTGCCCGGCTCGCTCTACTGCCATTTCGCGACCAAGGAGGCGCTGCTTGCCGCCGTCTACAAGGAAGGCGTCGAGCGCATCGGCGCCGCGGTCGATGCCGCCGTCGCGGCGCTCGACGACCCGTGGCAGCGCCTCGAGGCCGCGTGCGTCGCCCACCTCACGTCACTGCTCGACCAGACCGACTACTCGCAGGTCGTGATCCGGGTCCGGCCGAGCGACGCGCCCGCCGCCGCAGCCGAACTGATCGCCTTGCGCGATTCGTACGAGAAGCGCTTCGCGCGCCTGGTCGCGGCGCTGCCGCTCGCCCGCCCGACCGACCGCTCGATGCTGCGCCTGATGCTGGTCGGCGCGCTCAACTGGAGCCAGACCTGGTACCGCGCCGGCCGCGGCCAGACGCCCGAGAAGATCGCGCGCCGCTTCGTCGGCCTGCTGAAGGCGAGCCTGGCGGCCAAGGAGATCGGATGAACGACCACGACTTTCGGCCGCGCGTGCTGGTCACCAAGATCGGCCTCGACGGCCACGACCGCGGCAGCCGCATCGTCGCCGCCGCCTGCCGCGACGCCGGCATGGAGGTGATCTACACGCCGCCGTGGCAAAGCATTGCCGCCGTCGTCAAGCTCGCGCTGGAAGAAGACGTCGACGTCGTCGGCATCTCGTCGCTCGCCACCGACCACCTGATCGTTCCAAAATTGATGGCGGCGCTGCGCCAGGCGGGTCTCGGCAAGGTCCGCGTCGTTGTCGGCGGCATCGTCCCCGACAACGAGGAGAAGCTGCTGCTCGAAGCGGGCGTGCGCCAGGTGTTTCATCCCGGCAGCACGATGGACGACATCACGACGCGAATGCGCGAATACGCGCGCGAGGCGCGGCGCGCCGAGGCCAGCGCCGACGCGGAGAACCCGCCATGAACAAGCCGGTCGATCCGCATCTCCTTGCCGGCACGGAGTCGGCGCACGAGCGCTGGCAGCGCGAGTTCGCGGCGGGCGTCGCCGACGAGCGCGAGATCGCCAACGTCTCCGGGATCGCGATCCAGCCGCTCTACACCAACGCCGATCGGCCGGCGGCCGGCGACGAGCCGCTCGGCTACCCGGGCCAGCCCGACTACACGCGCGGCATCTACGCGACCATGCACCGCGGCCGCACCTGGACCCAGCGGCAGCTGGTCGGCCTCGGCACGCCGGCCGACTACAACCAGCGCCTGCTCGGCCTGCTCGAGCGCGGCGCGACCGCCGTCTCGCTGATCCCGTGCAACTCGGTCTATCGCGGCTACGACATGGACTCGGTCGAGCCCGAGCTTCTGGGCACCTGCGGCGTGGTCGTCAACAACGCCGACCACATGGACCGCTGCCTCGCCGGCGTCGACGTCGGCGAGATCTCGTGCGCGATGAACGACCCGTCGCCGTTCACCCTGCTCGCCTTCATGCTCGTTGCCGCCGAGCGGCGCGGCATCGACTGGAAGAAGATCACCGGCACCTCGAACCAGAGCGACTACCTCTCGCACTACGTCGCCAACCACATGTTCTACCGGCTCTCGCTGCCGGGCGCGCGGCGCGTGCTGCTCGACCACATCGCCTGGTGCCGGCAGTTCGCGCCGCGCTGGAACCCGATGTCGGTGGTCGGCCAGCACATGCAGCAGGCCGGCGCGACGCCTGCCGAGGCGATGGCGTTCACGCTCTCGAGCGCGGTGCAGAACGCCGAGGACTGCATCGGCCGCGGCATGGACCCCGACGAGTTCCTGCCGCGCTTCACCTTCTTCTTCGACATCTCGCTCAGCTTCTTCGAGGAGATCGCCAAGTTCCGCGCCGGGCGGCGGATCTGGGCGCGGATCGCACGCGATCGCCTCGGCGCCAAGGACGAGAAGGCCGGGCGCTTCAAGTTCCACGCCCAGACCTCGGGCGTCGACCTGACGCGCCAGCAGCCGCTCAACAACATCGCCCGCGTCACGGCGCAGGCGATGGCCGGCATCTTCGGCGGCCTGCAGTCGCTGCACACCGACTCGTACGACGAGGTCTTTCAGGTGCCGAGCGAGGCGGCCGCGCGCATCGCCGTCGCGACCCAGAACATCCTGCGCGAAGAAGCGCACCTCTCCGACGTGATCGATCCGCTCGGCGGCTCGTTCTACGTCGAGTCGCTCACGGACCAGATGGAGGCGAAGATCGTCGCCATCATGAAGACGATCGACGACGTCGGCGGCATGTACCAGGCGGTCGAGGCCGGCCTCGTGCAGCGGATGATCGGCGCCTCGGCGATGCGCTTCCAGCGCCGCGTCGAGGCCGGCGAGCAGGTCATCGTCGGCGTCAACAAGTACCAGGCCGACGACGACTTCGCGCACCGGCCACCGGTCGAGCGGCCCGATGCCGCGGCGATGCAACGCCATCTCGACGAATTCAAGGCGGCCAAGGCGGCGCGCTCGCAAGCTGCCGTCACGCAGGCGCTCGACGGCCTCACGCGCGCCGCGCAAAGCAGCGACGGCAACGTCTTCGGCGCGGTCGTCGACGGCGCCCGTGCCGGCCTCACCAACGAGGAGATCTGCACCCGGCTGCGCCGCGATCTCGGCTTCGGCCAGCCGCTCATCGTCGTCTGACGCGTGGCTTCCTCTTCCACCGCGGCGAGGCTCGCCGATCGCGCGCTCGCGGGCGAGCGCGGTGCCCTGGCGCGCCTGCTGACGCTGATCGACGACGACGGCCCCGGCGCGCGCGACGCTGCCGCGCGCATGGCCGAGCGAGCCGGCCGCGCCTGGGTCGTCGGCGTCACCGGCGTTCCCGGCAGCGGCAAGTCGACGCTGGTCGACGCCCTGCTCGGCGCCTGGCTGGCGCGGGGGCACCGGGTCGCCGTGATCGCGATCGACCCTTCGAGCCCGATCAGCGGCGGCGCCGTCCTCGGCGACCGCATCCGCATGGGCGCGAACGCAGCGCATCCGAACGTCTTCATCCGCTCGTTCTCGGCACGCGGCGAGCTCGGCGGCCTGTCGCGTGCGGCGCGCGCCGCGGTCGATGCCTTCGACGCCTGCGGCTTCGACCGCGTCGTCGTCGAGACCGTCGGCACCGGCCAGTCGGAGACGCGCATCGTCGCCCTCGCCGACACGCGCGTCGTCGTTTGCCCGCCGGGCCTGGGCGACGACGTGCAGGCGATCAAGGCCGGCACGCTCGAGATCGCCGACGTCCTCGCGGTCAGCAAGGGCGACCTGCCGCTCGCCGCCCAGACGGCGCGCGAAATGCGCGAGATGCTGACGCTGCGTCGGCGGGTGGCCGAAGGCGAGTGGGCGCCACGCGTCATCGTTGTCAGCGCCCTCGCGCGCACCGGCATCGACGAGGTGCTCGCGGCGCTCGACGCGCACCGCGACTGCGCTCGGCGTCAGCCGGCGCGCGCGCCTGGCAGCACCCGCCGCCGCGGTGACCCTCGCGGCGCCGACGCCCGACCGCGACGCCTGGAACCAGCGGATCGCCGGCTTGGTCGCGCAAGACGGCCTCTGCCAAACGCTCGGCATCGCCTTTCGCGCCGGCGGCGCGGGGCGCGCCGAAGTGACGCTGACGGTCGCCGCGCAGCACCTCAATTTCAACGGCGGCTGTCACGGCGGCGCGATCTTCGCGCTCGCCGATTCCGCATTCGGCCTGGCGTCGAACTCGCACGGCCCGATCGCCGCCGGCATCGACGCGCACATCACCTTCCAGGCCGCGGTCGCCGCCGGCGACACGCTGGTGGCGCGCGCGGTCGAGGTGCAGCGCAGCCGGCGCATCGGCGTCTACCGGATCGATGTCGTCCGCCCGGAAGCGGACGGCAGCGAGACGCCGATCTCGAGCTTCACCGGCACGGTCTACATCAAGGGCTGAGGCACGCTCGGAGAGGGATACACCCGAGGGTGTTGTCCCGTAGTTTGTCGTCGGAACGACGACATGGCGTCAAAATTTTCCTAAAGTCGCCCCACCGCTTCGGCCGACGCGACGCCTTGCCGCGCTCTTCGCACCTGTGCAGACGACCTTCCCGCGCCTCCTGCTCGACCACGCCGCCGCGCGCCCGAACGCGCCGGCGCTGCGCGAGAAGGAGTTCGGCATCTGGCAGACGCTCAGCTGGAGCGCCCTCGCCGAGCTGGTGCAGGCGCTCGCCGGCGGGCTCGCCGAAGCGGGCCTGAAGCGCGGCCAGCACTTGGTCGTGATCGGCGAGAACCGGCCGCGCCTCTATGCCTCGATGCTCGCCGCGCAGTCGCTCGGCGCGATCCCGGTGCCGCTCTATCAGGATGCGGGCGCGGCCGAGTTCGTCTGGCCGATCGCCAACGCCGACGTCGCCTTCGCCGTGGTCGAGGACCAGGAACAGGTCGACAAGCTGATCGAGGTTCGCGCCCAGTGCCCGCAACTGGCGCACATCTGGTTCGACGACGCGCGCGGCCTGCGCCACTACAGCGAGCCCGGCCTGGCGCCACTCGACGCGCTGGTCGCCGCCGGACGCGCGTACGTCGCTGCGCATCCGGGCTTCTTCGCCGCCGAGGTGGCGAAGGTCGGTCCGCACGACGTCGCGGCGATGTTCTTCACCTCGGGAACGACCGGCAACGCCAAGGGCGTCGTCCACAGCCACGACACCCTGATCGACCGCGCCCGCGCCGGCGCGCGCTTCGACAAGCTGACCGAGAACGACGAGGTGCTCGCCTATCTGCCGCCGGCCTGGGTCGGCCAGAACATCTTCTCGTACGCGCAGTGGCTCGCCTGCGGCTACGTCGTCAACTGCCCCGAGTCGGCGAGCACGGTGATGCTCGACCTGAGGGAGATCGGCCCGACCTACTACTTCGCGCCGCCGCGCGTCTTCGAGGGGCTCCTCACCAGCGTGATGATCCGGATGGAGGACGCGGCGTGGCCGAAGCGCTGGCTGTTCGACCGCTTCATGGCGCTGGCACGCCGCGTCGGCCCGGCGCGAATGGATCGCCGGCCGCTCTCGCTCGCCGATCGCCTCGGCTGGGCGATCGGCAATCTCGTCGTCTATGCGCCGCTGCGCAACACGCTCGGCTTCTCGCGCGTCCGCGTCGCCTACACCGCGGGCGAGGCGATCGGCCCCGACCTGTTCACGTTCTATCGCTCGATCGGCATCAACCTGAAGCAGCTCTACGGCTCGACCGAGACCGCCGTCTTCGTCTGCCTGCAGCCCGATCACCAGGTGCGCGCCGACACCGTCGGCGTGCCGATCGAGGGCGTGGAGATCAAGGTGAGCGAAGCGGGCGAGGTGCTGGTGCGCTCGCCCGGCCTCCTGAAGGGCTACTACAAGGACGCGGCGGCGACCGCCGCGGTGCTCGGCGCCGACGGCTGGTACCGTACCGGCGATGCCGGCTTCATGGACGCCGAAGGGCACCTGAAGATCATCGACCGCGCCAAGGACGTCGGCAGGATCGTCGGCGGCGCCAACGACGGCGCCCTGTTCGCGCCGAAGTACGTCGAGAACAAGCTCAAGTTCTTTCCCTACATCAAGGAAGCGGTCGCGTTCGGCGACCAGCGCGACAAGGTCTGCGCCTTCATCAACATCGACATCGAAGCAGTCGGCAACTGGGCCGAGAAGAGGAACCTGCCGTACGGCAGCTATGCCGACCTGGCGCAAAAGCCAGCGGTGCTGGAGCTGGTGCGCCAGTGCGTCGACAAGGTCAACGCCGACCTCGCCCTCGACGCGCGCCTGGCGGGCAGCCAGATCAGCCGCTTCCTCGTCCTGCACAAGGAGCTCGACGCCGACGACGGCGAGCTGACGCGAACCAGAAAGGTTCGGCGCGGCTTCATCGGCGAGCGCTACCAGCTCCTGGTCGACGCGCTCTACGGCGGCAAGAGCGAGCAGTATGTCGAGACCGAGGTGAAGTTCGAGGACGGCCGCAGCGGCAAGGTCGCGGCAACCCTGAAGATCGTCGACGTGGCGACGCTTCCCGTCATGAGCCGGGCCGCGTGATGGCCGGGCGCGACGGCGGCGACGTCATCCTCGACGTGCGCGACATCAGCCTTCGCTTCGGCGGCGTGAGAGCGCTCTCCGACATCACCTTTGACGTCCGCGAGCACGAGATCCGCGCCATCATCGGCCCGAACGGCGCCGGCAAGAGCTCGCTCCTCAACTGCATCAACGGCGTCTACCAGCCGCAGCAAGGCTCGATCAGCCTGCGCGGCAAGACCTTCCGACACATGAACTCGCGCCAGGTCGCCGAGATGGGCGTGGCGCGAACGTTCCAGAACCTGGCGTTGTTCAAGGGCATGAGCGTGCTCGACAACATCATGACCGGGCGCAACCTGAAGATGAAGACCAACCTCTTCCAGCAGGCGCTGCGATGGGGCGCCGCCGAGCGCGAGGAAACGGCGCATCGCCGCGTCGTCGAAGGGATCATCGACTTCCTCGAGATCCAGGCGTACCGCAAGACGCCGGTCGGCAAGATGCCGTACGGCCTGCAGAAGCGCGTTGACCTCGGCCGGGCGCTGGCGATGGAGCCGCAGGTGCTGCTGCTCGACGAGCCGATGGCCGGAATGAATGTCGAGGAAAAGCAGGACATGAGCCGCTTCATCCTCGACGTCAACGACGAGTTCGGGACGACGATCGTTCTGATCGAGCACGACATGGGCGTCGTCATGGACATCTCGGATCGCGTCGTCGTCCTCGACTACGGCAAAAAGATCGGCGACGGCAGCCCGGACGAAGTGCGCGCCAATCCCGAGGTGATCAGCGCCTACCTGGGAACGGTGCACTGATGGGCCCGTTCCTCGAAACCCTGTTCGGCGGCCTGATGGTCGGCATGCTCTATTCGCTGATCGCGCTCGGCTTCGTGCTGATCTACAAGGCGTCGGGGGTCTTCAACTTCGCGCAGGGCGCGATGGTGCTGTTCGCGGCGCTGGCGATGGCGCGCTTCGCCGAATGGATCCCGAAGCTCACCGGCCTCAACAACAAATTCATCGACAACACGATCGCCTTCTTGCTGGCGGTCCTGGTGATGATCGCGCTCGCCTGGCTGATCCAGAAGCTCGTGCTCGGCAAGCTCGTCAACCAGGAAGGCATCACGCTTTTGATGGCGACGCTCGGCATCACCTACTTCCTCGAGGGCGCCGGCCAGGCGCTGTTCGGCAACGACATCTACAAGATCGACATCGGCATGCCGAAGGATCCCGTCTTCATCTTCGAGAAGACGTTCCAGGGCGGCCTGCTCATCAACAAGGAAGACCTCTATGCGGCCGTGATCGCTGCCGTGCTGGTCGCGCTGCTCGCGCTCTTCTTCCAGAAGACCGCCACCGGGCGGGCGCTGCGCGCCGTCGCCGACGACCACCAGGCGGCGCAGTCGATCGGCATCCCGCTCGACCGTATCTGGGTCATCGTCTGGTCGGTCGCCGGCATCGTCGCGCTCGTCGCCGGCGTCATCTGGGGCTCCAAGCTCGGTGTCCAGTTCTCGCTCTCGCTGGTCGCGCTGAAGGCGCTGCCCGTGGTCATTCTCGGCGGGCTGACGTCGATCCCGGGCGCGATCATCGGCGGGCTGATCATCGGCGTCGGCGAGAAACTCTCCGAGATCTACCTCGGTCCGCACCTCGGCGGCGGGATCGAGATCTGGTTCGCCTACGTGCTCGCGCTCGCCTTCCTGCTCGTCCGGCCGCAAGGCTTGTTCGGCGAGAAGATCATCGACCGCGTCTAGGAATGAAGCCCCCACGCTCACATCGTTCGCTGCCCCCCAAGGGGGCGCAGGCCTCCCCTGGGGCGGCCCGGCGGGAGGCCTGATGCTGTACCGCGAGAACGGCCAGTTCAAGACGAGCTATCGCTCGCGACCAGCAGATCTTCCCGATCCTGCAGGACCGGATCGCCATCGGCGCGCTGCTGCTCGTCGCCTTCGTCGGCGTTCCCTCGCCGCCGACGAGTACACTGCTTTCGCGCCATCCTGGTCCCGTTCCTGATCCTCTCGCTCGCCGCGCTCGGCCTGAACATCCTGGTCGGCTACTGCGGTCAGATCTCGCTCGGCACCGGCGCGTTCATGGCGGTCGGCGCCTACGCGGCGTACAACTTCATGGTCCGGATCGACGGCATGCCGCTCCTCGTCGCGCTGCTCCTCGGCGGCCTGACGTCGACCATCGTCGGCGTCCTGTTCGGCATCCCGTCGCTGCGCATCAAAGGGCTGTACCTGGCGGTGGCGACGCTGGCGGCGCAGTTCTTCGCCGACTGGGCGTTCCTGCGCGTTCCGTTCTTCACCAACAACTCGAGCTCGGGCTCGGTCAGTGTCGCCAGCCTGTCGACCGCTCGGCATCGCGATCGAGTCGCCCGCGCAGCCAGTACCTGTTCTGCCTGAGCATCGTCTGCGTCTTCGCGCTGCTCGCCAAGAACCTGGTGCGCGGCCACCTCGGCCGCGAATGGATGGCGATCCGCGACATGGACGTCGCCGCAGAGGTGATCGGCATCCGCCCGGTCTACGCCAAGCTCACTGCGTTCGCGGTCAGCTCGTTCATCGTCGGCGTCGCCGGCGCGCTCTGGGGCTTCGTCTACCTCGGCTCGTGGGAGCCGGCTGCGTTTTCGATCGACCGCTCGTTCCAGCTGCTCTTCATGGTGATCATCGGTGGCCTCGGCTCGATCATGGGCAGCTTCTTCGGCGCCGCGTTCATCGTCCTTCTGCCGCTGTTCCTGAACTCGGCGCCGAGCTGGCTCGGGATCCCGATCTCGGTCGCGACGCGTCGCACCTGGAATTCATGATCTTCGGCGCGCTGATCGTCTTCTTCCTGATCGTCGAGCCGCACGGCCTCGCGCGGCTGTGGTCGACCGGCAAGGAGAAGCTGCGCCTCTGGCCGTTCCCCCATTGATCGCCCTGAAAAGTACCGATTGAAAGCCACCCCGTTTCACGTTGAGATGGCTTCTTTCCATTCACGCGCTCGTGCGTGCTCGTTTCACCTGTGGAGACAACCATGATCCTGAAGTCTTTCAACCGCCTGTTGCTCGGTGCCGCGCTGGCGGCGACCGGGCTGGTCGCGTCGACCGCCGTGGTCGCGCAGGCCAAGGAGCAGTTCTTCCCGCTGCTCGTCTATCGCAGCGGCGCATACGCGCCGAACGGAACGCCCTGGGCCAACGGCAAGCAGGACTACATCAAGATGATCAACGCCCGCGACGGCGGCGTGAACGGCGTCAAGCTGACCTTCGAGGAATGCGAGACCGGCTACGCCACCGATCGTGGCGTCGAGTGCTACGAGCGGCTGAAGAGCCGACCCGGCGTGACGCTGTTCGAGCCGCAATCGACCGGCATCACCTTCGCGCTCACCGACAAGGCGCCCGGCGACAAGATTCCGCTGCTAACCGTCGGCTACGGCCTGTCGGCGGCGCAGGATGGTTTCTCGTTCGCTTGGAACTTTCCGATCATGGGCAGCTACTGGACCGGCGCCGACATCCTCGTCCAGTACCTGATGAAGAAGGATGGCGGTCTCAAGGGCAAGAAGATCGCCCTCGTCTACCACGACTCGCCGTTCGGCAAGGAGCCGATCCCGCTGCTGCAGGAGCGCGCCAAGCTGAACGGCTTCGACCTGCAGCTCATCCCCGTCGCCGCTCCCGGCGTCGAGCAGAAAGCCGCCTGGCTGCAGGTCCGCCAGAGCAAGCCCGACTACGTCTTCCTCTGGGGCTGGGGGATCATGAACTCGACAGCGCTCAAGGAAGCGCAGGCGACCGGCTATCCGCGCGAGAAGATGTACGGCGTCTGGTGGGCCGGCGCCGAGCCCGACGTGAAGGACGTCGGCGAGGGTGCGAAGGGGTACAACGCGCTCGCCCTCAATCCCTCGGGCCAATCGCCGAAGGTGATCCAGGACATCCTCAAGTACGTTCACGACAAAGGCCAGGGCACCGGGCCGCGCGAAGAGGTCGGCTCGGTCCTCTATACCCGCGGCGTCCTGATCCAGATGATCGCCGTCGAGGGCGTGCGCCGCGCCCAGGAGCGCTTCGGCAAGGGCAAGGTCATGACCGCCGAGCAGGTGCGCTGGGGCCTCGAGAACCTGGCGCTCGACCAGAAGCGGCTCGACGCGCTCGGCTTCGCCGGCGTGCTGCGGCCGATCTCGACTCGTGCGCCGACCACATGGGCTCGACGTGGGCGCGCATCCAGACCTGGGACGGCTCCAAGTGGTCGATGTCTTCCGACTTCATGCAGTCCGATGACCAGATCATCAAGCCGATGGTCAAGACCGGCCGCCGACAAGTACATCTCCGAAAAGAAGATCACCCGTCGCACCGCCGCCGACTGCCAGACCTGACGATATGAGCCGGACAAGGCTGCCCCGAAGGGGCACGCCCCGCCCTCTCGGAGGGAGGGGCGCGAAGCGGGGCGGGAGCGATCCTGCGGTTCCGAAGGGGGATCAAATGAGCGCAGCTCAATCGATCCTTCTCGATGTCAATGGCATCGAGGTGATTTACAACCACGTGATATTGGTTCTGAAGGGCGTGTCGTTGCAGGTGCCCGAAGGCAAGATCGTCGCGCTGATGGGCGGCAACGGCGCCGGCAAGACGACGACCTTGCGAGCGGTGAGCAACCTGCTCGCCGGCGAGCGCGGCGCGGTGACAAAGGGCTCGATCGAGCTGCGCGGCGAGCGGATCGAAAAGCTCAGCACCTCGGCGATGGTCGAGCGCGGCGTCATCCAGGTGATGGAAGGTCGGCGCTGCTTTGCCCATCTGACGATCGAGGAAAACCTGCTCACCGGCGCCTACAGCCGGCGCGATGGTGCGGGCGCGATCGCGGCGACACTCGACAAGGTCTATCGCTATTTCCCGCGCCTGAAGGAGCGCCGCACCTCGCAGGCGGCATACACCTCGGGCGGCGAGCAGCAGATGTGCGCGATCGGCCGCGCCCTGATGGCGGTGCCGAAGATGGTGCTGCTCGACGAGCCCTCGATGGGACTGGCGCCGCAGGTGGTCGAGGAGGTGTTCGGGATCGTCCGCGACCTGAACGCCCACGAAGGCGTGACCTTCCTTCTCGCCGAACAGAACACGAGCATGGCGCTGCGCTATGCCGACTACGGCTACATCCTCGAAAGCGGCCGCATCGTCATGGACGGCCCGGCTGCGATGCTGCGCGAGAACGAGGACGTGCGCGAGTTCTACCTCGGAACCGGCGGCTCGGGCTCGGCCGGCGAACGCAAGAGCTATCGCGCCGTCAAGAGCTACAAGCGCCGCAAGCGCTGGCTTGCCTGAAGCAAGGAGAGACCGCCATGGCCCGCGCCGACGCCGAAGCCCTGCGCAGCCTTCAGCCCGTGCTGCGCCAGCTGCGCGAGATCAAGGGCGTGAAGGAAACCCAGCCCGGCACGTTCTACGCGCGCCGCGACGCCTTCATCCACTTCCACGACGAGGGCGGCGTGCTCCACGCCGACCTGAAGAAGCCCGGCGGCTCGGGCTTCGACCGCTTCCCGCTGGCGACGCCGGCCGAGCAGCGAAAGCTCGTCGACGAGGCCCGGCTGCGCGCGCGCCGGCTCGACGATGACTAGTCATGCAGCCCGCGTCGTGGCGGCGTCCGGCAGCGCCGGCGCCGACCACTTCGACGCGCTCGAGACGCGCTCCGCCGACGAGCGCGAGGCCGCGCTCTGGCCCGCCGTCGCGGCGCAGATCGGCCACGCCCGTGCGCGCGCCCCAGCGCTCGCCGAGCGGCTGCGCGACTTCGACGGCGCGACCGTCACCTCGCGCGCCGCGCTCGCCGCGCTGCCGGTGCTGCGCAAGCGCGACCTGCTCGAGATCCAGCAGCGCTCGGGGCCGAACGATCCGTTCGGCGGCTTCGCGACGATCGGCTGGGGCGCGGCTCGGCCCGCGGCGCGGCGCGCCCTGCGCGTGTTCGCCTCGCCCGGGCCGATCCACGAACCCGAAGGCGCGCGCGCCGACTACTGGCGCATGGCACGAGCGCTCTTCGCCGCCGGCTTTCGCGCCGGCGACCTGGTCCACAACAGCTTCAGCTATCACCTCACGCCCGCCGGCGCGATGATGGAAAGCGGCGCCCACGAAATCGGCTGTACCGTCTTTCCCGGCGGTACCGGCCAGACCGAACTGCAGTTGCAGGCGATGGCCGCGCTCGCGCCGACGGCTTATGCGGGAACGCCGAGCTTTCTGCGCGTGCTGCTCGAGAAGGCCGACGAGATCGGCCTCGCATTGCCGGCGCTCGCCAAGGCGGCGTTGAGCGGTGAGGCGGTGCCAGCCGCGCTGTGCGACTGGCTGGGCAAGCGCGGCATCGCCGCCTACCAGACCTACGGTACCGCCGACCTGGGCCTCGTCGCGTACGAAACGAGCGCGCGCGCGGGGCTGGTCGTCGACGAAGGCGTGCTGGTCGAGATCGTTCGTCCGGGCACGGGCGATCCGGTCGACGACGGCGAGGTCGGCGAGCTGGTCGTCACGACGCTCAACCCCGACTACCCTCTGATCCGTTTCGCGACCGGCGATCTCACGGCGGTTCTCGCCGGCCCGTGCCCGACCGGGCGCACCAACCAACGCATCCGCGGCTGGCTCGGCCGGGCCGATCAGTCGACCAAGGTGCGCGGCATGTTCGTCCACCCGTCGCAGGTGGCAGAGATCGTGCGCCGTCATCCGCAGATCGAGCGCGCACGCTTGATCGTCGAGGGCGAAATGGCGGAGGACCGGATGACGCTGCGCGCCGAAACGAGCGGCGCGCTGGACGGCCTCGACGAGCGCGTCGCGCAGACGATCCGCGACGTGACCAAGCTGCGCGGCGCGGTTACCTTCGTCGCCACCGGCAGCCTGCCCAACGACGGCAAGGTGATCGAGGACCTGCGTCGTCCTGGCTGATGTCGCGCTCGCGGCGTCAGTGGTTTCCACGCTGGCGCGCACGACCCCCCGCCGGACAATCGGCGCACCGCCGACGACCCGAACCCCCATGAAGCAACTGCGCAGCGCGCTCGCCCTTTTCGCCCTCGTGACGAGCGCTGCCGCCTGGGCCGAGTATCCCGAGAAGCCGATCACGATCGTGGTTCCGTTCGCGGCCCGCGGCCCGACCGACAAGGTCGCGCGCGATCTCGCCGAGGCGATGCGGAAACCCCTCGGCGGCCAGAGCATCATCATCGAGAACGCAGCTGGCGCCGGCGGCACGATCGCCAGCAACAAGGTCGCCAAGTCGAGTAACGACGGCTACACGCTGCTGCTCCACCACATCGGCCTCAGCACCGCGCCGAGCCTTTATCGCACGCTGCCGTACAAGACGCTCGACGACTTCGAATACCTCGGCATGATCAACGAGGTGCCGATGACGCTGATCGGCCGGTCAACGCTGCCGGCGAACAATTACGCCGAGCTCGCCAGGTGGATCGACGCCAACAAGGGCAAGATCAATCTCGCCAACGCCGGCCTCGGTGCGGCATCGCATCTGTGCGGCCTGCTGTTCCAGAGCTCGATCCAGGTCGAGATGACGACGGTGCCGTACAAGGGCACCGGACCGGCGATGACCGACCTGATCGGCGGCCAGGTCGACCTCATGTGCGACCAGACCACCAACACCAGCACGCAGATCGAGAGCGGCAAGGTCAAGGCCTACGCCGTGACGACCTCGCGCCGGCTGACGACGCCGGCGCTGAAGAACGTGCCGACGCTCGACGAGGCCGGCGTCAAGGGCTTCAACGTCTCGGTCTGGCACGGCCTCTACGCGCCCAAGGGAACGCCCAAGGCGGTGACCGACAAGCTCAACGCGGCCTTGCGCGTGGCGCTGAAGGACCCCGAGTGCATCAAGCGCGAGGAGGGCCTGGGCGCGGTCGTCATCACCGATGCTCGTCTTGGCGGCGCCGAACACAAGAAGTTCGTCGAGGCCGAGATTGCCAAGTGGGGCCCGATCATCAAGGCGGCGGGGCAATACGCCGATTGACGCCGCGGCGCCGGCCGAAACGCCTCAGGCGCGCAACGTGATCGGGATCGTGACCGGGCCGTCGTTGACGAGGCTCACCTGCATGTCGGCGCCGAACTCGCCGCTGGCGACCGGCGCATGGAGGCGGCGCGCGGTCGCGACCACGCGCTCGTAGAGGCGGCGGCCGAGCTCCGGCCCGGCGGATGCGGAAAAGCCCGGCCGGTTGCCGCGCGACGTATCGGCAGCGAGCGTGAACTGGCTGACGACGAGCAGGCCGCCACCGACCGTGGCGAGGTCGAGGTTCATCTTGCCCGCGGCGTCCGTGAAGATGCGCAGGCCGAGCACCTTGGCGACGAGCTTGTCGGCAATCGGCTCGGAATCTTCGGGCTCGGCGCAGACAAAGAGCAGCGACCCGCGGCCGATCGACCCAACGACGTTGTTGGCGATCTCGACTCGCGCCGCGGCGACGCGCTGCACCAGCGCGATCACGGCATCTGGCCGACGGCGTTGAACTGCGCCTCGACGTTCGACGGCAGCAGCTGGATCGACGCGCGCAGGCCGGCGACGTCGTCCATCAGCGCCTGTTCGACCTCGCCGCGCAGCGCCGCCGCGCGGCCGAGCGTCCAGCTCGCGGGAACGTGCATGTGCATGTCGAGGAAGCGCCGGCTGCCGGCGCGGCGCGTCACCATGTCGTCGAAGCGGACCGAGCCGTCGGCGAAGCGCGCGAGCGTGCGCTCGATACTCGCCTGCACCTCGGGCTCGACCGCCTTGTCCATTAGGCCGTCGACCGAGCCCCAGACGACGCGAGCACCCTCGCGGATGATGTTGGCGGCAACGCCGACCGCGATCGCCGGATCGAGCCAGAGCCAGCCGGTCAGCTGGACCATGATCACGCCGACGACGACGCCAGCCGACGTCCAGACGTCGGCGTACAGGTGGCGCGCATCGGCCTCGAGGGCGACCGAACGATGCAGCCGCGATGCAGCCATCATCTTCCAGGCGAGCAGGCCGTTGAGGACCGAGCTGGCGACGGTCAGGGTCAGCCCGATGCCGACGCCCTCGAGCGGCTGCAGGTGCTGGAAGCGCGCCACCGCGGCCCAGACGATCGCGATCGCCGCGGCGGCGATCATCAGTCCCTCGAATGCGCTCGAGAAGTACTCGGCCTTGGTGTGGCCGAACGGATGGTCCTCGTCGGCCGGGCGCGCCGCGATCGTCACCATCGCCAGCGCGAACAGTGCCGACGCGACGTTGACCAGCGACTCCATCGCGTCGGAGAGCAGGCCGACCGAACCCGTGATCCACCAGGCGATCGTCTTCATGACGATCGCCGCGAACGCGGTCGCGACCGACAGGCGCAGTAACGTCTTGACCTGCACGTCGGTGCCCGGGCCTGATCAACGCAACGTGACGCGGGCGAACTTGCGCTTGCCGACCTGGACCACGAACGTGCCGGT